>CAVQKH010000030.1:0-337500 GCA_963712995.1 uncultured Actinomycetota bacterium
CGCCCCCGGCAGGATTCGAACCTGCGCTCCCGCCTCCGGAGGGCGGTGCTCTATCCCCTGAGCTACGGGGGCCTACCGCAGCAGAGCCTACCTCGACCGATCAGCCGCGCCCAACGCGGTGCCGGTCAGTGCGGCGGCGGTAGCGGTTGGGCGCCGCGTTCGGTGATCAGCTTGGTCATGTACTCGCTCTCGGCGCCCTGCGAGACCACCATTTTGTCGGCCAGGTTGCGGAGTTGGACCGTCTCGCCATGCTGCTCGGCGTAGTGGGCCATCGGCGCCCCGCCCTGGTGGTGGCGCAGCATCAGCTGCAGGAACAGGAGGTCGAACTGGGCGCCGCTGGCGGCTTGGAGCTGCGCCAGATCAGCAGGAGAAGCCATCCCGGGCATCGTCGTCACCCCGGCCGCACCCGACGACCCGTCGCCGTGCGCCATTCCGGACATCCCGGGCATCGACTCGGCGCCGGTCATCCAGGTCATGGGCCGGCCGTTGGGCAACGCCGAGGCGTTCCACAGGCTCAGCCAGCCCTGCATCTGGCCGATCTGCTGCAGCTGGTTGGTCTCGATGTCGAAGGCGAGCAACCGGATCGCGGGATCGGTGCTGCGGTCCCTGGCCAGACCTGCCATCAGCACCGCCTGCCGGTGGTGCACCGACATGTCCTGTGCGAAGCCGATGTCCACCGTGCCGCCCTGGGACTGTGCTGAGGTCCCACTGATGAGCTGTAGCGAGGTGCCCAGCGCGGCCCCGAGCAGCAGCACGGCGAGTACCGCAGCGCTGGCCAACACCACGCGGAGCCAGCGCCCAGACGCCTGGCGCGCCACGGGAGGGTCACCGGCACTCAATCCGCTCGGAACGATCGTGTCCGCCATGGCGTCGCTCACCCACCTGCCGGTGGGCTGGGCACCGACGGCGGAGCGCCTGGTGGGGTACCAGCACCGGGAGAGGAAGCACGAGCATCGGTGAAGGTCAACGGCACAGCGTCCGGACCGGGTGGGGTGGCCACGAACGGTGGTGGATTCGCTGGGTCGAACAGGCCGGAGAGCACGTCACAGCTGGCCCCTATCTCGGGGTAGGTGTACTGGTTGAGCCGCAGGGCCTGGATGAAGTGGTCGATCCGCTTGTCGGCCGGGTCGGGCACCTTGAGCTGGTGGCCCCAGGACTGCAGCGAGATCGCCGAGTCCAGCCCGGGGTAGGGCGAGAGCATCAGATAGTTCGCGCCCTGCACCCGGTCCCGCAACGATTGCAACGCCGGACCGGTGACCTTCTCCGGGTTGTAGGCGATCCAGACCGCGCCGTGCTCCAGGGAATGGACCATGTTCTCGCTGCGCACGGGTGTCGAATAGACCACGCCGTTGCAGGCTGCCCAGGTCCCGTCGTGCGGCCCGCCGAAAGGCGGGCTGTGATCGTAGGCGACCCGCTTGTCTCCACTGATGTGTCCGCGGCTGGGGTAATCCTGGATCACGATGCCCTGGATCTGGGTCGAGGGATCCTTCGTGCTGGCCGTGGGCTTGAAGGCGCGAAGGTCCTGGTATCGGAGGAACATGTAGGCGAAGATCCCGACCGCGAACAGCACGACGACGGCAACCGCAGCTATCGTGCCCCACGGCTTGGGTTTGGTCGCCGTCACCACCGGACGCGCGTTGCGCGCCGTCTTGCTGTTCTTGCCACTCGGCATGCCTGCTCTGGTCCTCGCTCAACGATGTCTGGAGTTACCCGGGTCTGCGGCCCGAGCGCGGCGCTCAGTGTAGGGACTGCTGGTCAAGTGCTGGTGAGCCCGGTCGGGCAGCTGGTTCACCGACCGTTCCCGGTACCTCCCTAGACTCCCAAGGGTGACTCCCGCCGCGCTCGCCGACCTGGTCCGATCCGTCGCACATGACGTGCTGGCGGGCCATGGTCTCGACCCCACCGCGCTGCCGGCGACGGTGACGGTCCAGCGCCCGCGGGAGCCCGAGCACGGTGACTACGCCACCAACGTGGCGTTGCAGGCCGGCAAGAAGGCCGGGGTGTCGCCTCGGGAGTTCGCCGGCTGGCTGGCGCAGGAGCTGACCCAGCGACGTGGCGTGCGCTCCGCCGAGGTGGCTGGTCCTGGTTTCCTCAACCTGTGGCTGGAGGCGCAAGCCCAGAGCGAGATCGTCGCGCAGGTGCTGGCCGCCGGAGCACGCTACGGGACCGGCCAGGGGCTGGGACGGGTCTCCGCCCTCGCGGGCACCGCGGTGACCATGACGGAGCTCGTCGAGGCGGTCGGGGTGGACGCCGCGCGCTATGCGCTGCTCCGCTCCTCCCATACCTCGCAGATCGACATCGACCTGGACCTGTGGGCCAAGCGGACCAGCGACAACCCGGTGTTCTCCGTGCAGTACGCGCACGCCCGGCTGGCGTCGCTGGCCCGCAACGCCGCCGACCTCGGGATCAACTCCACCGACGCCCAGCTCGGGCTGCTGGGCCACGAACGGGAGGGCGAGCTGATCCGCACACTGGGTGAGTTCCCGCGCATCGTGGCCTGCGCCGCGCAGCGGGGCGAGCCACACCGGGTGGCCTACTACCTGGAAGAGCTGGCCCTCGCCAACTACCGGTTCCACGACACCTGCCGGGTCCTTCCGCTGGGCGATGAACCACCAGGCCCACTGCACGCCGCCCGGCTGGCGCTGTGCCAGGCGACCCGGCAAGTGCTGGCCAACGGTCTTGGCCTGCTCGGCATCAGCGCACCGGAGCGGATGTGAGAGCGCATCCGGCTGGGCCGCGCCACGCCGACGTGCTGGCCCGCTCGTCCACCGCGGGCCCCTGCCCAACCGGTGCCACCGAGTTGAACGCGCTGCACCCGGCGGTGTGGCCGCGCGGCGCGCACCGCGGCGAGGACGGCGTGGTGCGGTTGGCCGGGGTGGAGGTCGGTGAGCTCGCCGAGACCTACGGCACCCCGCTGTTCGTGGTGGACGAGGCGGATTTCCGGGCCCGCTGCGCCGAGCACGCCGCAGCCTTCGGCGCCCCGCACCTGGTGCACTATGCGGCCAAAGCCTTCCTGTGCGCCGAGATCGCCCGCTGGGTGGCCGAACAGGGTCTGAGCCTGGACGTGTGCACCGGCACCGAGCTCGCGCTCGCCCTGCACGCCGGGTTCCCCGCGCACCGGATCTCGATGCACGGCAACAACAAGTCCGCTGACGAGCTCACCGCGGCGGTCACCGCCGGAGTCGGGGCAGTGGTGCTCGACTCCTTTCTGGAGATCCCCCGGCTGGACGACATCGCCCGCCGGCATGGCGTGGTGCAGCCAGTGCTGATCCGGGCGACCGTCGGCGTCGAGGCCCACACCCACGAGTTCATCGCCACCGCGCACGAGGACCAGAAATTCGGCTTCTCGCTCGCGACCGGGGACGCCGCCGAGGCCGTCCGGCGAGTGCTCAAACTCCCCGGGCTGCGCCTGGTGGGCCTGCACAGCCACATCGGCTCGCAGATCTTCGATGCCGACGGTTTCGAGCTCGCCGCCCACCGGATGGTCGGTCTGCTGGCCTCGATCCGGGACGAGCACGGGCCCGCCCTCGCCGACGTCGCCACCCTGGATCTCGGCGGTGGGCTGGGGATCGCCTACACCGCCGACGACGACCCACCACGACCAGCCGCGCTGGCCGAGCACCTGCGGGCCGTCGTGGACGCCCGGTGCCGGGCGCTCCGCATGCCCACCCCGGAGCTGGTCGTCGAGCCGGGCCGAGCGATCGTCGGACCTGGCACGATAACCCTCTACGAAATCGGCACCACCAAAGAGGTCACAGTGACGGCAGCGACCCAGCGGCGGTACGTCTCGGTGGACGGCGGAATGAGCGACAACGTGCGCACCGCGCTGTACGACGCGCGCTATGACTGCCGGCTGGTCTCCCGGAGCTCCGAGGCGCCACCCGTGCTGTCCCGGGTGGTCGGCAAGCACTGTGAGTCCGGTGACGTGGTGGTCCGGGACTGCTGGCTGCCCGATGACCTGGCCCCGGGCGACCTGGTTGCGGTGGCAGGCACCGGCGCGTACTGCTATTCCATGTCCAGCCGGTACAACCTGCTGCTCCGCCCGGCGGTGGTCGCCGTCCGTGACGGTACTCACCGGCTGTTGCTGCGCCGGGAGACGCTGGCCGACCTGCTGGCCCTGGAGGTCTCGTGAGCAGGCCAGCCGGGCGGGAGGCCTGCCCACAGGACCGATCCATCGGGGCCGCCCCCATCGGTGTGGCGCTGCTGGGCTGCGGCACGGTCGGCCGGGAGGTGCTGCGGCTGCTCACCGAGCAGTCCGCCGAGCTCGCCGCCCGGGTCGGCGCCCCGGTGCGCCTGACCGGGGTGGCGGTGCGGCACCCCCGGCGGCATCCCGAGGTGCCCGCCGAGCTGCTCACCACCGACGCCACCGAGCTGGTCAGCCGGGATGACGTGGACGTCGTGGTCGAGGTGATCGGTGGCATCGAACCGGCCCGGTCCCTGCTGCTAACCGCGCTGCAGGCCGGCCGGGGGGTGGTCACCGCCAACAAGGCGCTGCTCGCCGAGTTCGGACCCGAGCTCTACGGCGCGGCCGACGCCGCCGGTGCCGACCTGTATTTCGAGGCCGCGGTGGCCGGGGCGATCCCGCTGCTGCGCCCGTTGCGCGAGTCGCTGGCCGGGGACCGGATCACCCGCGTCACCGGCATCGTCAACGGGACCACCAACTTCATCCTCTCCGCGATGGACACCTCCGGCGCCGGCTACGCCGAGGCCCTGGAGGAGGCCGGCAGGCTCGGTTACGCCGAGGCCGACCCGACCGCCGACGTGGAGGGCTACGACGCCGCCTCCAAGGCGGCCATTCTCGCGTCTCTGGCGTTCCATACCCGTGTGACCAGCGCCGACGTCTACCGCGAAGGCATCTCGGAGGTCTCCGCTGCCGACTGTCTCGCGGCCCGGGAACTCGGCCGCACGGTGAAGCTGCTGGCGATCTGTGAGCGGGCGGCCGATGGTAGCGGTACCGAGTCGGTGTCGGCCCGGGTGCACCCGGCGATGATCCCGCGCTCGCACCCGCTGGCCTCGGTCGGTGGCGCCTTCAACGCGGTGTTCGTCGAGGCGGACGCCGCCGGGGCGCTGATGTTCTACGGTCAGGGCGCCGGAGGGGCGCCGACCGCCAGCGCGGTGCTCGGGGACCTGGTGGCCGTCGCCCGCAATCGGGTCGCGGGCGGCTACGGACCACGTGAGTCCGCCTACGCCGACTTGCCGCTCCGGCCGATGGCCGACATCCCGACCAGCTACTACATCAGTCTCGAGGTGCTGGACCGTCCCGGCGTGCTTGCGCGGGTCGCGCAGATCTTCGCCGAGCACGAGGTGTCCATCATGGCGGTACGCCAGACCGGCCGCACCTGCGACGACGTGCCGGTCGGGGCGAACCTGGTGATCGTCACGCACGCCGCGCCGGATGCCGCGCTGTGCTCCACAGTGGACAAGCTGGCCGGTCTGGACGTGGTCCGCGACGTGGTCAGTGTGATGCGGGTGGAAGGTGAGGTGACGTGAAGCTGCAGGTTACGGCCGGTTGCTCCTGGCCTGGGGTGATCGAGGCCTACCCGGACCGGATCCGGGTAGGCCCAGGCTGCCGGGTGGTGACCCTGCACGAGGGCGGCACCCCGCTGCTGCCTGCCCCCACGCTGTCGGCGCGCACCGGCTGTGAGGTGCTGCTCAAGGTCGAAGGCGCCAACCCCACCGGTTCCTTCAAGGACCGCGGGATGACCCTGGCGGTGACCGAGGCTCTGGCCCGCGGCGCGCAGGCGGTGCTGTGCGCCTCGACCGGCAACACCGCGGCCTCGGCCGCCGCCTACGCGGCCCGGGCGGGGATTCCCAGCGCCGTGCTGGTGCCCCAGGGCAAGATCGCGCTGGGCAAGCTCGCACAGGCCACCGCCTATGGCGCCCGGATCCTGGCGGTGGACGGCAACTTCGACGACTGCCTGGAGCTGGCCCGCAAGACCGCCGCCGACTACCCGGTGACCGAGCTGGTCAACTCGGTGAACCCGGTACGGCTGCAAGGCCAGAAAAGTGCCGCGTTCGAGATTTGCGACGTGCTCGGGCAGGCCCCGGACGTGCACTGCCTGCCGGTCGGCAACGCCGGCAACATCACCGCCTACTGGATGGGCTACACGGAGTACCACACCGATGGGGTGGTGACCGGCCGCCCCCGGATGTTCGGTTTCCAGGCCGCCGGCGCCGCGCCCCTGGTACACGGCGCGCCGGTGCGTGAACCGGACACCATCGCCACTGCCATCCGGGTCGGCAGTCCGGCGTCCTGGGACGGGGCGATGCGGGCCCGGCAGGAGTCCGGCGGGCTGTTCGAGGCAATCACCGATGAGCAGATCCTCGACTCCTACCGGCTGCTGGCCGCGCAGGAGGGCGTGTTCGTCGAACCGGCCTCGGCGACCGCCGTAGCGGGTCTGTTGCGCGTCGCCGAGGACGGTCGGCTGCCCCGCGGCTCCCTGGTGGTCTGCACCGTCACCGGCCACGGCCTCAAAGATCCCGACACCGCCCTGCTCGGCATCCCCACTCCGACCCTCACCCCGGCTGACCCCGCCGCCGTGGCTTCCGCACTCTCCCTTGCCTAGCGGAGCTGCCCAGGTCTTCACCCCGGCATGGAGACATATCGGGGTGAACCGGCATCCAGTAAGCCCGATATGTCTCCATGTCGGTACGGGGTGGATCTTCGTGAGGGTGCGGGTGCCGGCGTCTTCGGCGAACCTGGGGCCGGGGTTTGATGCGTTGGGGTTGGCACTGGGGCTGTATGACGAGGTCGAGGTGCTTCCAGCGGCGTCCGGCCTGCGGGTCGAAGTGCATGGCGAGGGTGCCGGACGGGTACCCACCGATGAGGAGAATCTGGTGGTCCGCGCCCTGCGGGCGGCGTGTGGACAGCTTGGTCATCAGCCCGGCGGGGTAGTGCTGCGCTGTCACAACCGCATCCCGCATTCCCGGGGGCTGGGCTCTTCCGCGGCCGCCGCGGTCGCCGGGGTACTGGCCGGCTACGGGCTCGCGGGAAGAGAACCGGACGAGGCGGCGTTGGACCTGGCGGCTGGGTTCGACGGGCATGCCGACAACGTGGGTGCCAGCCTGCTGGGCGGGTTGGTGATCGCCTGGAAGGACCGGGATTGTTTCCGGGCGACCCGGCTGGAGCCCCATCCAGATCTGGCACCGGTACTGCTGGTGCCCGAGGTGACATCCGCCACCGAGGTCACCCGCGGGCTGCTGCCCGCTGAGGTGCCACACACCGATGCCGCGTTCAACGCCGGCCGGGCGGCGCTGCTCGTCCATGCCTTGACCCGCGCCCCGCAGCTGCTGCTGGCTGCCACCGAGGACCGGTTGCATCAGGCCTACCGGCGCCCGGCGTACCCGGCAACGGGGCTGTTGGTGGATGCGTTGCGCGCAGCCGGGGTGCCTGCTGCGGTATCAGGGGCCGGGCCGAGCGTGCTCGCGTTGCCGGCCACCGGCGTGTTACCGGCCGGGGTGCGCACCGCTGGTTTCACCCCCTACCGGCTCGACGTCGCCGCCGGGGGTGCAGCCCTTGAGCGCAATTGAGCCACCATTTGCAGCCCGTTGTTGCCGCGATCGCGGTGGACCGATAGGCTCTGTGGAGTTCAGACACCGTGTGCACGGGCGCCGGTGCCGCGTCCGGGTCCCTCTCACCCGGACAAATTCTCCCGCCCTCCAGTTGACATGGTAAGCGGGAAGGCTGGCACCCAGACCCTGGCCGCAGTTGAACATGTCCCGTACCGGTCGGCTTGACCACCGACGTTGTGGTTGGTGAGCCCACCGCACCGGACCCAGGCGCCGTCGGCAGACCGCCGGCTGGCGAACAGGCTGGCCTGAGCCGCGTCTCAGGCCGGTTAGGAAGGACCTGCGTGAGCGATATCAATGTGTTGGGCAGCGAGGTTGCTGCTGCGACATCTTCATCTTCGGACCAGCGCCCGGCTGATCAGGCCGGGACGGCTGTGCTGGTTTCGGACAACGGTACGGCGGCAGCGCGTCGCCGCGGGCTGTCCGGAATGGTGATGGCTGAGTTGCGCCAACTGGCCGGTCAGTTGGGTATCCCCAACATCTCCGGTATGCGTAAGAACGACTTGATTGCCGCAATCAAGGAGCATCAAAGTAGCGTCCCAGGTCAGCGGCGGGCCGTTGCGGAGCAACTTCCGCTGGAGGGTGCCGCTGCCCAGACGGGCGCCCGCGCGACGAGGACCCAGCCGGATACCCAGCGACCAGAGGCGCCGGCCGAGACCGGAGGGCCAGCGGTTGAACAGGCGCCCGCGGCGCTCGTCGAGGTGGGTCGCGCCGAGCAGCCCACCCCGGCCGAGCAAGACCAGGCGCAGCCGGATCGGGTTCAAGATCGGGACCAGCATGATGGGGACACCGACGGTACGGACCGGTCCCGTAACCGGCGGCGTCGGCCGGTCCGCGGTGGCGACGCGCCGCGCTCCCAGGTCGAACAGACCCAGGGTGATCGACTCCAGGGTGATCGACCCCAGAATGATCGGGTCCAGGGTGATCGACCCCAGGGAGACCAGACCCAGTCCAGCCAGGGTGGTGGTCAGAACGGAGCCAGCCAGGCTGGTCCGCGCGGTGACGACGACGATGAGGCCGGTCGTCGGCGTGGCCGGCGCTTCCGCGACCGCAACCGTCGCGGCCGCAATGACCGCCCCAGTGACCGCCCCAGTGACCGTCCCGGTGATCGGGACCGCCGTGACGGGGGTGAGCTGGAGGTCCGTGAGGACGACGTGTTGCTGCCCGTCGCCGGGATCCTCGACGTGCTGGATAACTACGCCTTCGTCCGCACATCGGGCTACCTCTCCGGGCCCAACGACGTGTACGTGTCTCTGTCGCTGGTCCGCAAGTACGGGCTGCGCCGCGGTGACGCGATCACCGGGGCGGTGCGCCAGCCGCGTGAGGGAGAGCAGCAGCGGCAGAAGTTCAACCCGTTGGTGCGGGTCGACAGCATCAACGGCCTGGATGTCGAGCAGGCCAGGCAGCGTCCAGAGTTCACCAAGTTGACTCCGCTGTACCCCAACGAGCGGCTGCGGCTGGAGACCGAGTCGGGCGTGATGACCACCCGGGTGATCGATCTGATCATGCCGATCGGGAAGGGTCAGCGGGCGCTGATCGTCTCTCCGCCCAAGGCGGGCAAGACGATGATCCTGCAGGCGCTCGCCAATGCGATCACCACCAACAACCCGGAATGCCACCTCATGGTCGTGCTCGTCGACGAGCGGCCCGAGGAGGTCACCGACATGCAGCGCTCGGTGAAGGGCGAGGTCATCGCCTCGACCTTCGACCGGCCGCCATCGGACCACACCACGATCTCCGAGCTGGCCATCGAGCGGGCCAAACGGCTGGTGGAGATGGGTCACGACGTGGTCGTGCTGCTCGACTCCATCACCCGGCTGGGTCGGGCCTACAACCTGGCGGCACCGGCGTCCGGCCGGATCCTCTCCGGTGGCGTGGACTCCACCGCGCTCTATCCGCCGAAGCGGTTCCTGGGTGCGGCGCGCAACATCGAGGATGGTGGCTCACTGACCATCTTCGCGACCGCCCTCGTGGAGACCGGTTCGACGATGGACACGGTGATCTTCGAGGAGTTCAAGGGAACCGGCAACGCCGAGCTCAAGCTCGACCGCAAGATCGCCGACAAGCGGATCTTCCCGGCGATCGACGTCAACCCTTCCGGCACCCGCAAGGAGGAGCTGCTGCTCTCTCCGGACGAGCTGGCCATCCACCACAAGCTGCGTCGAGTGCTCTCCGGTCTGGAATCTCAGCAGGCCATCGACCTGGTGTTGGATCGCCTGCGCAAGACCCGGACCAACATCGAGTTCCTGCTCCAGGTCTCCAAGTCCGCCGCCGGCAACGGCTCTGACTGACCAGACCGCTCTGGTGCACGGCCAGTCGTGCACCAGAGCCTTGGGGTAGCCGCTGGCCATTAGCGTCGCCCGCGAGTGGCGGGGCGTGGCGTGACGATCCGGGATCTGGTCGAGGAGCTGGCCTTGGCCACCCTGACACGAAAAAATCTTGACGAACGTCATGTGTCCGGGTTGGTTGCTATCCTGCTGCCGCCGATGTGGGCGGCTTCATCGCCGCCGGAGTCGACTGGCGATGCGCTCATGCGATCGACGCGGGCCGGCCCACGGCTGACTGGCCGACGGGACGACCCGTTGTGACCACTACGCCGGAGGTCTACACCGGCTGGGGCGTGAAGACAATCACGCTCGGCTGACCATGCCGCATGCCGCGTTCGAGCACACCTCCACTCACCGTCCCCGCGCCCACCGCTGCCCAAGCAACCGAATCTCAGCAAGATCAGTCCAACCAGCCGGTAGAACTGGGATGGTTCCCACGATGTCGACCATCCCGTGATCACCTATCCGCTGACCGTCCAGCACGTAAGCCACCCGATCGCCCCGCCGCCACCGAACCGTGAGCCCGTCCTTACGGTGGCGATCAAGGAACACCCACCCGACCGGCGATGCGCCGGGGGTAGCTCCACCCGGACGGCGGCTCATGTGCGGTGTCCCGCAATCATGATGGGCGTCCTCAGTGCCCGCTGCCGGATCTCGCCATCGTCAAGATCATCAATAGTTTGCGGGTAGCCGGAGGTCAGGGGTTTCACGGCTGGTTCCTCCGTATTGCGTGGAAGGCCGGACCGGCGACGGGTCGGGGGGCCAGGCGTCGCCGGTCCGGCCAGCTTGGGGAAGCGTTCCGCGGAGCGACCTGCCCCATGGGTGCTGCTCTACTCGGCTTCTAAAATGAACTCCTAATTTGAACTCTGGTGTTGGATGCCCAGCGTACACGTGGGCGACTATTTTAGGAACCTGATTTAGATGGTCCACCCCTGCCCGCGCGCTCATCGCCCGGTAGTCCAGGATGGGCGTCCTGGCCGATGGGGGAGGAGGCACTGACCGATGGCAACCCCGACGATCCAGCGCCGGAGGCTGGGTAAAGCGCTGAAACGCGCTCGTGATCACGCGGGCAAGACGCAGGATGAGGCAGCGGCCGTCATCGACGCGGCGTCCAGCAAGATCAGTCGGCTGGAGCTGGGCCAGAGCGGGATCAAGCTGCCCGACCTGATGCTGCTGCTCGATTTCTACGGCGTGACCGGCGAGCACACCGAGTGGATGCGCGATCTTGCCCGGGCTGGGCGGCAGCGGGGCCGCTGGACGGGCTTCCGCAACGTCATCCCGGACTGGTTTCGCGCCTACGTCGACCTCGAAGCCGACGCCAGCGAGATCCGCTGGTACCAGCCCGAGGTCGTCCCCGGCATCCTCCAGACCGAGGCGTACATCCACGCGATGAACGCCTCGGCCCGCCCGCGGGTCACCGACGACGAGGTGAGCCGGCACGTCAAGGTCCGCCTGGAACGGCAAGCCATCCTCGACCAGCCGGACACCACGCTGCACTTCATCCTCAGCGAGTCAGCACTGCGGCGCAACATCGGCGACGCCACGATCATGCACCAGCAACTCGTCCACCTGGCCGAGGTAGCCGAGCGGCCGAACGTCGAGTTGCAGGTCCTGCCCTTCGACGCCCAGACCTTCGGAGCAGCGTCGATCGGCTTCATCATCCTCCGGTTCGATCACGATGCGACCTCAGACGTGGTCTATGTGGAGACCTTCACGGACGCCGACTACCTGGATGCTCCGGAGGCGGTCGAGGCGTACACTGCGCTGTGGAGCCGCCTGAGTGCAGCGGCGATGGGTCAGGTGGAGTCCCGAAACCTGATCATCCGTCTGGCTGACGAGAAGGAAGCACGATCATGACCACCGCAGACTTCACCCACGCGGTGTGGCGCAAGAGCACCTGGAGCGGGGACAACGGCGGCGCGTGCGTGGAAGTAGCGTTCCTGGGTACGGCCGTGGGGCTCCGCGACTCCAAGGACAAGGGCAACGGCGCCATCCTCATCGTCAACCCCGGCGAGTGGAACGCGTTCCTCGCCGAGGCGAGGAACGGAGAGTTCAGCCAGCTGTAGCGCAGCACCAGATGTCACGAAGCCCCGCCTTCAACCTGGGAGGGCGGGGCTTCGTTTTGTCACGTCGCGGCACGGTGAGGCTGCTGTAGTCGACGCAGGTTACCGATGCTGATCAGGATTGTGGGCATCGAGGGTCTCCAGGCACGCACGAACCTGGGTTGCTTCCGGGGCACCCAGATCGTCGAAAATGCTCAGAGCTTCAAGCCAGGATTCACGCGCTTCAGACAGTCTGACCATGCCCCGTAGGGCCTCGCCTAGGTAATGGAGAGTTTGGGCGATGCGGTGTCGGTCGTCAAGTTCACGAAGATGGTCAGGGCCTGCCGAAAGTGATCAGCAGCCTCGTGAAATCGACGGAGATCGAGATGGACTAGCCCGAGCATGCATAGAGCCCATGATTCGCCCCCCGTGTCGTTGATCTCCCGTTTTATTGCTAGACCGTCTTGGGCATAGGTGATAGCCTGTTCGAAGTGCTGCTGGTCTCGGGCTAGTTCGGCAAGTCTGGCCAGTGCGACGGCCTCGTTCCTCGCCGGTGGTTGACGTCGCAGATAGAGGGCCAGAGACCTGCTGATAATGATCGGCTGCCTCACTGAACCGCCCAAAATGCAAGTGTGCATTCCCGAGTGTCAAGCAGTGAATTGCCTTCGGACCACCGGTCCCCAGTTTCTCGTGCGACGCTCAGCTGTCGCAGGGCAAAGGGAAGAGCCTCCTCGAACCGCCCAATGCCATAAATATGCCTCAGTGAGGTGACCGAGTGCCCATGTTTCACCCCGCTGGTCGTGGATGTGCACGGCGGCGGCGAGACCGAGTTGGTGAACGGTGATCCGGTCAGCCCAGTGGTAGCGCAACCCCAAGAATGCGTCCATGGTATTCGGAAGTTGCCAGGCGATGGTGTACTGGCCAGTGTCGGCGGCGAGCTGGATGGTGGCCATGAGGTTGGCGTGTTCTGTGTCGAACCACTGCAATGCCTGGTCACGGTGGGTGAAGGTCAGGGGCTGGCAGGTCACCGTCAGCGGGTCAAGCGGGATCTCCGGGTGTTGTGGGTACAGGGCGTAGAGCGCGGCGTGGGCCGTGTGCAGGTACCACGCCAGGACCCGATGCGTTGCGTGGGCGCATTCGTCCGGTGACTCGTCCAGTGCGGCGCGTTCGGTGGCGTAGGCGCGCAGCAGGTCATGGAACTGGTAGCGATCGCGCCGGGTCTCGGTGAGCAGATGCGCGCTGGTCAGCGCAGTCAACTGGCGTCGCACTGAGGTCGTGGTGCTCCCGGTGAGCGCAGCGGCGGACGCCACCCCGACATCGGGGCCGGGGTGCAGGCCCAGCAGCCGGAACACCCGGGCGGCCTCGGGTGCCAGCGTGCGGTAAGACCAGGAGAACACCGCCCGCACCCCGGTGGCCTCGTCGTCATCCGCGGTGAGCACATCCAGCCGGTCGTGCTCCACGGCGAGTTCCCCGGCGAGATCGGTCAGCCTCACATAAGAGCGGGCGGCCGCTCGTTCGGCGGCGATCCGCAATGCCAACGGCAGATAATCACAGTGCCGGGCCACCTCGGCCGCCGCCTCCGGCTCGGCATCGACCCGGTCGAGCCCAACAGCGCAGCGCAGCAGCGTGACCGCGTCTTCCGGGGGCAGCACGTCGAGCGTGAGACGGTGCGCCCCGTCGCGGGCGACCAGCCCGGACAGCCGGTTGCGGCTCGTCACGACCACCACACAGGTCGCTGAGCCGGGCAGCAGGGGCCGCACCTGGTCGGAGGCTGGCGGCATTGTCCAGCACCACCAGCATCCGCCGCCCGGCCAGCAGTGACCGGTACAGCCCGGCCTGCGCGTCCACATCATGGGGGATCTTCTCGGCCGGCACGTCCAGCGCCCGCAGGAATCCGTCCAGGCCTGGTCCGGGGTGACCGGCTGGCCAGGGTCATAGCCCCGCAGGTTCACATACAGTTCCCCGTCGGGGAAGCGTTCCCGTACCCGGTGCGCCCAGTGCACCGCCAGCGAGGTCTTGCCCATCCCCCCGGTGCCCGCGATAGCGGAGATCACCACCGCGGCGGGCTCGTCGCGATCCAGCAGGGCATCAAGCCTGCCCAGCTCGGCGTCCCGTCCGGTGAAGAACGTGACGTCGGCAGGCAACTGTCGCGGCGCTGGCAGGGAAGACGCCCTGGGGTGGTGAACGTGGACACCGCCCTGGATCTCACGCGCTTGCACGACGTTGTCCGCGCTACCGGACAGTGCGTTGCGCGTTCCGCCCTCCGGCGGCTGCTCCCGGCCAGTCACCGGCCTCTTGTGCGAACGCGTATCGCCCGGTTGTGTTGCGGCCGCTCCGCGGGAGAAGTTCGCTCTGGCTGACTCAGTCAACGTGCCCCCAGCGTGCAAGAGATCAGCAGGTGATGCTGTCATGGTTCGTTGGTTCACCATAGCCGATTATGCCGGTCTCCCCATCGATTTAGCGCGTGGTGGACTGATGGAGTGTCAGGAGCCGGTAGAGTGGTTCCGTCGGCGCTTGTTCGAGGCTGGTAAACGCTAGGCTGGAGGGGAGATTCGTATGCCTGATCCAATTCTCGTGTCTATAGCCGCCGCACTCGCCGGCAAAGGCGCCACAGGATTGTACGACCTGGTCAAGAAGAAGTTCGCCGGCTCACCCCAAGCGACGAAGGCGCTCGATGACGCCGAGGGTTCTCCTCCGGATTCCCCGGAGGTTCACGTCTTAAGTGAGGAGTTGGCGCGAGCGGAAAGCTCGGACCCGCAGTTCGCCGCAGACTTGCGCGCGATATGGGGCCACGTGTCGACGCGGCAGCGCGCCGACAATGGCGGTGTTGTCAATGGGATCACCGGTACCGTCGGCGGGAATGTTCTCCAAGCTCGCGATATCGAGGGTGGAGTGAGTTTCTGACGCCGAATGCCGGACGGAAGGAGCGTGCGCGTGTCGATGTCTCGGCGGCAGCTCGGCCAGATGCTGACCGCGGGAGCGCTGCGCGGCATCCCGCCAGCGGGCGTGCTCAGCGTTGACGACGCCGACCGGCTCACCCAGGCATCGCCCACCCCAGCTGGATCGATCAGCCGCAAGTGGCGCACCCACGGTGTCATCAAGAAGGAATCGTGTTGGTTGTTGCTCTGCCCCCACCGGATGGTCAGCACGGCGCGCGGTCAGTGGCGATGATGGCAGGCCGGGTTTCGGTCAGGTCCACCCATGATCGCCGAAAGTGAGGTGTCACCGGGCAGAACTGTATGGCCACACCTCACTTTCGGCGATCATGCTCCGGTTCGTGCCACGGTGGGTGACGTCCAGCCCGCAGCAGTGGCGAAGTGGTAACGATGAAGCCGTCACGGTTCAGCAGGAGGCCCGCGGCTGGGCCATGATCGGCGACGCTGATCACTGCCGCCGCCAGCTCGACACGGCGGCCGAGTTGCTGCGCGTGGACTCCGGCGAGACCGACCCGGCCGGACCCGTCTACCTCCAGCATTATGATCTGGACATTCTGGAAGAACAGGCTGCCACGTGCTACCGCAACGTCGGGCGACCTCAGGACGCCATCCCCATCTTCGAACGCAAGATCGCCGCCCTGCCCGCCAACCTGCACCGTGACCGGGGACACCAGATGGCCAAACTGGCCAACGCTGTCATCGCCACCTAGCCAACCGCAAAATGGCTGACAAGGGAGCCTTGTGGTGGATGGAGTGCGTTCTGATCCTGGATGCTTCAGGCTCGTGGCGGAGCTGAACGGTCGTCCAGCGGATCCTGGCCAACTCACCGCGCTGGCGTTGGTCAACTATGGTCATTTCACCACGATGCGAGTCGATGACCTGGGGGTGCGCGGTCTGTCCCTGCACCTGGAACGGCTGGTGCGGGACTGCCGCCGGGTGTTCGACGCAGACCTCGATCCCGACCGGGTTCGCGGTCTGGTCCGGCACGCGCTGGCCGGTGCCCCCCGATCGGTCGTGGTCAGGGTGACCGTGTTCGACCCTGACCTGGAGCTCGGCCACCCCGGCGCGGACGCCCAGCCGCACCTGCTCGTCACCACCCGGCCTGCGACAAGCACCCCGCCGGCTCCGCTGCGCCTCCAGTCGGTCCGCTACCGCCGGGAGATGCCCGCCGTCAAACACGTGGGGCTGTTCGGTTCGCTGTGGTGGCGGCGTGCCGCGCAGCGCAACGGTTTCGACGATGTGCTGTTCACCGAGGCCGACGCCACCATCTCCGAGACGGCTACCGCGAATATCGGTCTACTCGACGGGGAGGAGATCATCTGGCCGCAGGCTGACTGCCTCGCCGGCGTGACCATGAGACTGATAGCGGCAGTCCGGCACCCGCGTACCCGCACCGCGCCGGTCACCCTGGGCCAGTTAGCCGACGCGGACGCGGTGTTCGCCACCAACGCCACGGTGGGCATCCGCCCCATCGAGGCCATCGACGGTATCCCGTTGCCGGCCGGGCATCCCGGGCTCGAAGCCCTGTGCCAGCAGTACGCCGACATTCCCCCCGTGCCGTTGTAGCGGGAACATTACGGCAGGGCGCGGAGTTTCATCTCCGGTTGGCCCATCTGGCAGACTGTCACGGCGTAGTGCTGCCCACCCGGGTAGCGCACCTCGCGGCGGTCCCGCAGTCCGGCTCCGGTTCACCCCACGCGCCACACCTAGGGGACCCGGCGGTCATGAGGAGAGGACATCCATGAAGCAGGGCATTCACCCGGAGTACGTCGAGACGCAGGTCACCTGCGGCTGCGGCAACTCCTTCGTCACCCGAAGCACCAAACGCGACGGTCAGATCCACGTCGAGGTGTGCTCCAACTGCCATCCCTTCTACACCGGTAAACAGAAGATCCTGGACACCGGTGGTCGCGTTGCGCGCTTCGAGAAGCGCTACGGAAAGCGGCAGAAGTAAGGATTGAGAACCGAGGACGTAGCATCAAATCAGAGAATCGGTGAGTCCAATGGACACCGCGGCAGTTCAGGCGTTGCTGGATCAGCACGCCGAGCTGGAGATCCGGCTCGCCGATCCCTCGATCCATGCCGATCCCGACGCGGCCCGCAAGGTGGGGCGGCGCTACGGGGAGCTCTCGCGCATCGTGCGGGTGGTCCGCGAGCTGGATCAGGCTCGCAACGACATCGTGGTCGCTCGGGAGCTGGCTGCCGAGGACCCGACCTTCGCCACCGAGGCGGACTCCCTCGCCGACCGGATCCCGCGTCTGGAAATCGAGCTGGCCGACCTGCTGGTGCCGCGGGACCCGCACGATGACTCCGACGTGGTCATGGAGATCAAGTCCGGGGAGGGTGGAGCGGAGTCCGCGCTGTTCGCGGCGGACCTGCTGCGGATGTACCTGCGCTACGCCGAGCGGCACGGCTGGCAGGTACAGGTCCTCGACGCCACCGAGTCCGATCTGGGCGGTTACAAGGACGTGACGGTGAGCATGAAGTCCAGCCAGTCCGGCGTCTGGGAGCGGTTGAAGTTCGAGGGCGGGGTGCACCGGGTGCAACGGGTCCCGGTCACCGAGTCCTCCGGGCGCATCCACACCTCAGCGGCCGGGGTGCTGGTCTATCCCGAGCCCGACGACGTGGCCATCGAGCTCGACGAGAAGGACCTGCGGATCGACGTCTACCGCTCCTCGGGTCCCGGCGGGCAGAGCGTCAACACCACCGACTCCGCGGTGCGCATCACCCACGTACCGACCGGAGTGGTGGTGTCGTGCCAGAACGAGAAATCGCAGATCCAGAACCGGATCAGGGCGACCGAGGTGCTGCGGGCCCGGCTGCAGGCCCTCGCTGACGAGAAGGCCCAGCAGGAGGCCTCCGAGCAGCGCCGCTCACAGGTCCGCACGGTGGACCGCTCCGAACGGGTGCGCACCTACAATTATCCGGAAAACCGGATCTCCGATCACCGGGTCAACTACAAGGCCTACAACCTTGATGCGGTGCTCGACGGTGATCTCGACGCAGTGCTGAACGCACTGGTCAGCGCGGACCGCGAGCTGCGCCTGCGCAGTCATGAGTAGGCATCCGCTACGCCTGGCAGTGCTCGAGGCGCAACGGATGCTCACCGACGCCGGAGTGGATTCCCCGCGGGTGGACGCCGAGCTGCTCGCGGCACACGTTCTCGGTGTGCCGCGGGGGCGGCTGCCGATGGTCCCGCTGATCGACCCACCCGTGGTCGAGGCGCTGCGCATGCTGGTGACCCGGCGCGCCGCGCGAGTGCCGTTGCAGCATCTCACCGGCACTGCCGCGATGGGTGGGATCGAAGTGGCGGTCGGGCCCGGGGTGTTCATCCCGCGCCCGGAGACCGAGGTCCTGCTGGCCTGGGGTTTGGCCGCGCTGGAAGGCGTCACGCAGCCGCTGGTGATCGATCTGTGCACCGGATCAGGCGCGCTGGCCTTGGCCGTGGCGCACGCCAGGCCCGATGCGCAGGTCCATGCTGTGGAATGCGACCCGATGGCGCTGAGCTGGGCACGACGCAACGCCGAGGGCCGGGCAGCCGAGGGCGACACACCGATCGTGCTCTACACCGGTGACGTCGCCGACCCTGCACTGCTCGCGGCGCTGGAGGGGATGGCGCACCTGGTGTTGTGCAACCCGCCCTACGTGCCGCTGGGCGCGTCGCTGCCGCCCGAGGTCGCCCGGCATGACCCGCCCGCCGCCGTCTTCGCCGGTCCCGACGGTCTGTCCGTCATCCCTGACGTGGTGCGGACCGGCACCCGGTTACTTCGGGAAGGGGGCAGCATCGTCATCGAGCACGACGACTCACACGCGGAGGCGGTCCCCGCACTGCTGGCCGCCCGGCGGGTGCTCATCGATGTGGCCGACCACGACGACCTGGCCGGCCGACCTCGATTCGCCACCGCCCGACGTCGGCCCCTGCCCGCTGCATAGCGCTGCCTGTCGTTCAGCGCTGCCTGTCGCTCAGCGCAGTGCTGAGGCCTCGTCAAGCACTCTGAGCGTGGCCAGGGCTAAATCGGCCACGGCTTGCATGCCGGTGGCGTTGGGATGCACCGGGGCGGCCTGGCTGGTCGAAACGACGCCCTCCACCCATTTCTGTTTCGGGCTCTGGCAGGCGTCATGGCCGGCGGAGCCCGCGTAGGAGTCGACGAACGCCGCGCCGTGTTGGAACGCCTGGTCGGCCAGCATCGAGGTGAGCTGCCGCTGCAGACCGTCCAGGTAGGGCACATCGCCACGAGCGACCGGGAAGGTCGGGTAGCACCCCACCGTGGGGGGCAGGATCCGCAGGTAACCCACCAGCAGCACCGTTGCGTGCGCCGAGCGCTGGCGGATGCCCTCCAGCGTCCTGGCGACCTTCGGTGCGGCCGCCGCGATCCGCTGCGCGTAGATGTCTTTGCCGTCGGCCGTGGACTGTCGCTCACACGGATTGCCCAGCGGGTCTGTGACGCCGACCCGGGCGCAGGTGTAGACGATCTCGGTGAAGCCGATGTCGTTGCCGCTGATGGTCAGCGTCACCAGATCGGTGTCCGGGCGCAGGGCCTTGAACTGTGCCGGATTGCTGCCTCCGGGCACTGACTGGGCGGCCGTCATGTTGTCGGTCTTGGCCCCGCTACAGCTCGCGTCGGTGAAGTCGCGCACGCCCAGCGCCGCGGCCAGCCGCGACGGGTAGTTGCTGGTGGATCGCTGGCAGCCGCGCGGTTCGGCTCGTTGTTCCGGGATCCCCGGACCCGCCGCGTAGGAGTCACCGAGCGCGACGTAGTGCCTCGGTGCGTCCAGGGGCGCGGCGCCCGCGCTGGCGGGCAACCCGACCAGGGCCAGCGCGGCGACGGTGGCGGCGAGTGTGACACGGCGATAGCTGGGCAAGTGAGCCTCCGGGAGTCGACCGGAGACGGATCGTTCCTTTTTGACCACGCTCTGTCAAACGCCCCGCGCGGCCCGCCCACCGGCTTGACGCGAGTCGTCGTAGTGTTCGGAGCCGTGAGCACTGTGTATGACTGTGCGCTTCCGGAGCGCCGCCTTGCCGGATTGGCCGCCGCCGCCAGCGCAGTCCGGGCTGGCCAACTCGTCGTGCTGCCCACGGACACCGTCTACGGGCTGGGCTGTGACGCGTTCTCCTCATCGGCGGTGCGGGCGCTGCTCTCCGCCAAGGGCCGCGGCCGGGACATGCCGGTCCCGGTGCTGGTGGGTTCCTGGTCCACGGTGGATGGTCTGGTGCTGGGCGTCCCGCCCCGGGCCCGCGCGCTGATCGAGGCATTCTGGCCCGGTGGGTTGTCGCTGGTACTGCCGCACGCGCCGTCGCTGGGCTGGGATCTGGGCGAGACCCGGGGCACCGTCATGCTCCGTATGCCGCTGCACCCGGTGGCCCTGGAGCTGCTGCGTGAGGTGGGTCCGATGGCGGTGTCCAGCGCCAACCGTTCCGGGTCGCCACCGGCGGCCACCGTCGAGCAGGCCCGCGAGCAGCTCGCCGACCGGGTGGGTGTGTTCCTCGACGGGGGACCGGCCGGCGAGTCGGCGTCCACCATCGTCGATCTCACATCCGAGGATCCGGTGCTGCTCCGCGAAGGTGTGGTGAGCGCCGCCGAGATCGGCGAGGTACTCGGTGTCTCCGTCCACCTCGCTTCATGATCGTCATCTCCGAAACGACGATCATGAAGCTGAGTTCGGGGGGAAGTCGGCCTCACCGCGGGGGCGTACCGGCAGCCGGGCTAGCCTGACCGCGTGGGAGAAGTCCCCGTGTCCGCCGGCCTGCCGCTGCGAGAGTACCTACTGGTCGGCCTCACCACTGCGGTGGTGACTTTCCTGCTCACCGGGTTGGTGCGGATCCTGGCGTTGCGTACCGGTGCGGTGGCGATGCCCCGTGAGCGGGATGTGCACCGTGCGCCCATCCCACGGTTGGGCGGGGTGGCGATGTACGGCGGGATCCTGGCCGGGGTCCTGCTGTCGCATGCGCTGCCCTTGTTGCGCAGGTCGTTCCAGTTCTCGGACGATCTGGTGGGGTTGCTGGTGGCCGGCGGCATCATCATGTTGATCGGTGCTCTGGACGATCGGTTCGAGCTGGACTCGCTCACCAAGTTCGCCGGGCAGGTCACCGCCGCCGGGGTACTGGTGCTCTTCGGCGTGCAGTGGTTCCTGTTCTGGGTGCCGTGGAACGGCGAGGCCGGCTCGATCGGCTCGGTGCTGGTCCTCGGGCAGGACCAGGCTGTGCTGGTCACCGTCGCGCTGGTGGTGGTTCTGATCAACGCGGTGAACTTCGTGGACGGGTTGGACGGGCTGGCCGCCGGGATCGGGTTGATCGCGGCCGTCGCCATCGGGGCGTTCACGTTGCAGCTGCTTCACCGCTCCGGCGGCAGCGTGTCGGTCTACCCACCGACGCTGATCGCGGCTCTCGTTGCGGGCGCGTGCCTGGGTTTCCTGCCGCACAACTTCCAGCCGGCCCGGATCTTCATGGGTGACTCCGGGGCGATGCTCATCGGTCTGATGCTGGCCGCCGCGTCCACCAGTGCCTCAGGCCGGATCGACCCCCGCAGCTACGGCGCTACCGACGTGCTGGCGCTGTTCTCCCCGCTGCTGGTGGTGGCTGCGGTGGTGTTCGTGCCGCTGCTGGACCTGCTGCTCGCGGTGGTACGCCGGACCCGCGCGGGCCGTAGCCCGTTCGCCCCCGACAAGATGCATCTGCACCACCGGCTGCTGGAGATCGGGCACTCCCACCGGCGTGCGGTCCTGTTGATCTACCTGTGGGCTGCGCTGCTCGCTTTCGGTGCCGTCGCGCTGACGTTGTTCGACGTCTACGTGGTGGTGTGGTCGATCGCCCTGGGGCTGCTGATCGCCGTACTGGGTTCGATGGTTCCCCGATTACCCGCTCGCTGATCGTCCACTGAACCCGGTTACTTCGCCGCCCCGGAGGAGAAGCGCAGCTAGTAGCGGGTGGGGGAGCGCAGGGTGTGACGAGAGGGTGTGATAGCTTCTGTTTTATCCCACCGGGGTGGGATTTCTGGTCAGGCCGGCCCATCGGCAGTGCATGTGATCATGGCTTTTGCTGTGCTCTGCCCCTGGACTGCAAGGAGTGCCTTTGAGTGATGGCGGCGGGCGACGTCTGCGCCCGCTGAAGTAGGTGGTCGTGAACAAAAGCAACGGCCCGGAACTGACGACACTACTCGGCCTCGGCGCCGCGACCGCAGCGATCCTCGTGATCGGCCTCGGTCTCGGGTGGCTGGTCGACCAGACAGCGGACACCCTCCCGGCGTTCACGCTGGCTGGCTTGGCGCTCGGCATCGTCGGTGCCGGGATCTATATCTACACCAAGTTCAAGACGTTTCTGAAGGAGTAAGCGTTCCGCCAATGGCGTCAACACCTGATCAGTCCATCGGAGGGCCCGCCGTGACCCCACAGGTGACCGGCACGAAGGCGACCGACCACGAGGTGCCCGTATCACCGAAGCCGGTCGTCAATCTACGCCGGGCCGCGACCATCGCGGCATGCCTCGGCGCCGTCAGCGTCGTGGTACTCACGCTGACGGGCTACCCGCTGGCAGGGGCATTCTTCTGCGGTGGGCTCGGGCTGGGGCTGTTCAACACCGCACTCGTGCAGCGTTCCGCGGCGCGTTTCGCAGCCAGTGGTGATCCCAACAAGCGCCGGTTCGCGGTGTCGGTGCTGGCCCGGCTCGCACTGATCACCGCGCTCGCGGTGGGGTTGGCGCTGGCGCTGCGCCCTGACGGCCTGGCGGTGTTCGCCGGGCTGGCCGCCTTCCAGCTTTTGATGATCTTTATATCGGCGGTTCCGCTGGTCAAGGAGCTGCGCCAGTCTCGAGTCAGGGTTCCCCATGATGAATGAGCTGTTTGTCGCCGAGGGTGGCGGCGTGCAGGTCGGCGAACACTTGCAGTGGCACGTGCTGGGACTGGCGATCAACGCTGACACTGTGATCTCCACTGTGATCGCCGCGGCTGTCGTCCTCGGGTTCGGTCTCTATCTGTCGGCGAAGTCGACTGCCAAGGTACCCAGTGGCCTGCAGCTGGTTTTCGAGACGGTGACCGACCGGGTGGAGCGCGAGGTGGAGAGCAATATCGGCATCCGCACCGCACCCTTTGTCGTGCCGGTGGCGATCGCCCTGTTCTTCTTCATCCTGATGTCGAACTGGTTGGCCATCCTGCCGCATGCCTGGGAGGAATACGTTCGACCACCGACATCGGATGTGAACCTCACCTTCGCGTTGGCCCTCTTCGTGATGATCCTCGTGTGGGTGACGGGAATCCGTGTCCAGGGCAGGCGCTACTTCAAGCACTTCGTCGAGCCCTACCCCATTCTGCTTCCGCTGAACATCATCGAGGAGCTGGTCAAGCCGGTCACCCTCGCGCTGCGGCTGTTCGGCAACATCCTCGCGGGCACTGTGATGGTCGGCGTCATCGCGCTGCTGCCTGCGGTCGTGTCGTGGGCGCCGACCTCAGCCTGGAAGTTGTTCGACCTGTTCATCGGCATGCTGCAGGCACTGATCTTCGCGCTGCTGACGATCATCTACTTCGGAATGGCGGCTGGCGGTCACGAGGAGGAGGCCCACTAGATCTGGTCCCATCGCCCCGGCGATGTCACGCACCGCCGGGAATCATCCGCTCAGGCACAATAAACCCAGCTCCAGCACTCTAGAGGGGAAGACATGAGTTTCTCTGCACTGCTTCTCGCCCAGCAGCCGGGCGGCCCCACCGGCTCGGTCGAGTTGGCCGGCGCCTTCATCGGGGGAGGACTGGCGCTGGCCGGCGGCGCCATTGGCGCAGCAATCGGTGATGGGCTGGCTGGTGGTGCGACCATCGAGGGTGTCGCGCGACAGCCGGAAGCCCAGGGCCGGCTGTTCACCATCTTCTTCCTGACGGTGGGTCTGGTGGAGGCGATGTACTTCATCAATCTTGCCTTCATGGCGGTGTTCGTTTTCGCACTCGCCAAGTGATGTGAATTTTTAAGGGGTATTCATGAGTACGTACAACCTGGCCGAGCAGGGTGAGAAGAACATCTTCCTGATCCCCAACGCGACTTTCTTCGTCGAGCTGGTGATCTTCCTGATCGTGCTCGGAGTGGTCTGGCGCTATGTGGTGCCCCCGGTGAAGCGCGCGACGAGCGCGCGTCAGGAGATGGTTCGCCGGCAGATCGAGGAGAGCCAGCAGGCCAGCAAGCGCCTGGCCGAGGCCGAGGCCCGCTATTCCCAGGCGCTGGCCGAGGCTCGGATCGAGGCAGCCAAGATCCGCGAGACCGCCCGTGCCGACGCGCAGGCGATCAAGGACGAGATGCGCCAGCAGGCGGAGCAGGAGGTCGCCCGGATCCGTCAGCGTGGCGAGGAGCAGTTGGCGACCCAGCGCGAGGCGGTCGTCCGGGAGTTGCGCGGTGAGCTCGGCAAGCTCGCGGTGAGTCTGGCCGGCCGCATCGTGGGTGAATCGGTGGCTGATGACGCTCGGCGGGCCGGCACGGTGGACCGCTTCCTGGACGAGCTACAGCAGATGGCGACCCCCGAGGCCGGTTCCGAGGCCAGTACCGATGGGGCCGTCTCGGTACGTAACGGGCGGCGGAGGCGTTGATGCAGCCGGCCAGCAGAGCGGCACTGGCCGCGGCCCGGAAACAGCTGGAGAGCCGGATCGGCGGAGCCGGCGCGGCCGACCGCGACCGCGTGGGCGACGATTTGGGCGCGGTCGCGGAGGTGCTCAGCGCGCAGCCGGTGCTCCGGCGGCATCTCGCCGATTCAGCGGCGTCCGAGCAGGCGCGGCGGCAGCTGGTCGAGGCGTTGTTCGGCGGCAAGGGCAAGGTGGGCCGGATCAGCCTGCGGATCCTGGCTGACGTGGTGATCTCCCGCTGGTCACGGCCACTGGACCTGGTCAATGGGATCGAGGAGCTGGCCTGGCAGGCGTTGCTGGCTTTCGCCGAGCGGGACGGCAGCCTTGATGACGTCGAGGACGAGCTGTTCCGCTTCGGCCGGATCCTGGCCGCGCAACCACGCCTGGCGGCGCTGCTGGGCGATGAGACCACTCCCGCCGCCCGGCGGGTGGAGCTGCTGGACACCGTGCTCGCCGAACGAGCCCGGTCGGTGACCCGTCGCTTGCTGGCACAGGCGGTCCGGACCCCCCGCCGGCGTTCGCTCGACGAGATCGTCGAGCAGCTCGTGGACCGGGCAGCGGCGCGGCGGCAACGCTCGGTGGCCTACGTCACCGCGGCCGGCCCATTGTCCGCGGCACAGCAGCAGCGCCTGATCGACGTGCTCGAGGCGATCTACCGGCGACCGATCTCACTCAAGCTCGATCTCGACTCGGCGTTGCTCGGCGGGCTGGTGATCCGGGTGGGCGACGAGGTGATCGACGGCAGCGTGGCGGCCCGGCTCGGTCAGGCCCGCCAGTGGCTGTCCCGTTAGACACCCGTCCCGTTAGACACACATTGCCCGATGACCGCATGATGAACCGATCACACGAGAGCAGGGACCGATAGCCATGGCGGAGCTGACGATCTCTTCGGAGGAGATCCGGAGCGCGATCGAGAACTACGTCACCTCCTTCTCGACCACGACCTCGCGGGAAGAGGTCGGTGTCGTCACCTACACCGCTGATGGCATCGCCAGGGTGGAAGGCCTGCCCTCGGCGATGACCAGTGAGTTGCTGGAGTTCCCCGGTGGTGTGCTGGGTGTGGCGCAGGATCTCTACGTGGGGGAGATCGGTGCGGTCATCCTCGGCGGCTTCGAGAGCATCGAAGAAGGCCAGGAGGTCAAGCGCACCGGCCGGGTGCTGTCGGTGCCGGTCGGGGATGGCTTCCTGGGCCGGGTGGTGGACCCGCTCGGCAGCCCGCTCGACGGCTTGGGTGACATCGTTGCCGATGAGCAGCGGGTCCTCGAACTGCAGGCACCGACGGTCCTCGACCGGCAGCCGGTGAAAGAGCCGTTGCAGACCGGCATCAAGGCGATCGACTCGCAGACCCCGATCGGTCGCGGCCAGCGCCAGCTCATCATCGGTGACCGCAAGACCGGCAAGACCGCGGTCTGCATCGACACCATCCTCAACCAGAAGGCGAACTGGGAGACCGGCGACCCGAGCAAGCAGGTGCGCTGCATCTACGTGGCGATCGGCCAGAAGGGCACCACGATCGCCGCGGTCCGCCAGACCCTGGAGGACGCCGGCGCGCTGGCCTACACCACCATCGTCGCCGCACCAGCGTCGGACCCGGCCGGTTTCAAGTACATCGCGCCCTACACCGGTTCGGCGATCGGCCAGCACTGGATGTACCAGGGCAAGCACGTGCTGATCATCTTCGATGACCTGTCCAAGCAGGCGGAGGCCTACCGGGCCATCGCGCTGCTGCTGCGCCGCCCGCCGGGCCGGGAGGCCTACCCCGGCGACGTGTTCTACCTGCACTCCCGGTTGCTGGAACGCTGCGCGAAGCTGTCCGACGAGCTGGGCGGGGGATCGCTGACCGGGTTACCGATCATCGAGACCAAGGCCAACGACATCTCCGCCTACATCCCCACCAACGTGATCTCCATCACCGACGGTCAGTGCTTCTTCGAGTCCGACCTGTTCAACCAGGGTGTCCGGCCGGCGATCAACGTCGGGGTGTCGGTCTCCCGGGTCGGCGGTGCGGCGCAGATCAAGGCCATGAAGGCGGTCGGCGGCACGCTGCGCCTGGAGCTGTCGCAGTACCGCGAGCTGGAGGCGTTCGCCGCGTTCGGGGCGGAGAACCTCGATGCCACCTCGCGGCGCCAGCTCGAGCGCGGTGCCCGGCTGACCGAGCTGCTCAAGCAGGCGCAGTACGCGCCGGTGCCGGTCGAGGAGCAGGTCGTCTCGATCTTCCTCGGTACCCGAGGGCACCTCGACGAGGTGGCGGTGGCCGACGTGCGGCGTTTCGAGTCGGATTTCCTGGCCGACATCCGCCGGCACCACTCGGGCATCCTGGACGCCATCCGGGAGACCAAGCAGTTCAGCGACGACACCGAGCAGCAGGTGGTGGACGCGGTGACGGCGTTCAAAAAGCAGTTCACCACGACCGACGGCTCGACGCTGGGCACGGAGGCCGAGGCCGACGCGATGGACGCCGAGGACGTTGAGCGCGAATCGGTGAAGGTCAACAAGCCGGCTCCCAAGAAGAAGTGACGCGATAATGGCAGCGCAGCTCAGGGTTCTCCGTCGCCGGATCCGCTCGGTCCAGTCCACGAAGAAGATCACCAAGGCGATGGAGCTCATCGCCACCTCGCGGATCGCCCGCTCCCAGGCCCGGGTCGAGGCGTCCCGGCCGTACGCGAAGGAGATCACCAAAGTGCTCTCCGCGCTGGCCAGCGCGGCGGGGACGCTGGACAACCCGCTGCTGGTCGAGCGGGAGAACCCGACCCGGGCCGCGATGCTGGTGGTGACCAGCGACCGGGGCCTGTGCGGGGGCTACAACGCCAACCTGCTCCGAGCCGCCGAGGAGCTGCAGGCGTTGCTGCGCGACGAGGGCAAATCCGTGCGGCTGTATCTGATCGGTCGCAAAGCCCTCGGCTACTACACCTTCCGCGAGCGGGCGATCGAGCAGTCCTGGAGCGGGTTCTCCGAGCAACCCTCCTATGAGAATGCTGCTGCGGCGGGAAACGCGCTCGTGCAGGCGTTCCTCTCCGGGGCCGACGACGAGGACGACGATCCCGGACCCGATGGCGTGCCCGGTGTGGACGAGCTGCACATCGTCTACACCGAGTTCCGCTCCATGCTTACCCAGACCCCCCAGGCGCGCCGGATCGCGCCCTTGGAGGTCGAGTACGTCGAGGATGATGAGCAGGATCCGGTGCAGCGGCCGCGCTCGGATGGCTTGGCACCGCTGTACGAGTTCGAACCGGACGCCGAGGAACTCCTCGCCCACCTGCTGCCCAAGTACATCAACACCCGGATCTACGCGGCGCTGCTGGAGGCGGCGGCCTCGGAGCAGGCTGCCCGCCGGCAGGCGATGAAAGCCGCCACGGACAACGCCACCGATCTGATCCAGGACCTCACCCGTGAGGCCAACCGGGCTCGTCAGGGCCTGATCACCCAGGAGATCAGCGAGATTGTCGGCGGTGCGGAAGCGCTGGCCGCCGCGGGAAGTGATGGCTGAGATGACCACAGCAGACAAGTCGACCGTCCCGCAGCGCTCCGAAGCGGGTACCGGCCGGGTGGTACGGATCACCGGACCGGTGGTCGACGTGGAGTTCCCCGCCGGTCAGGTGCCGCCGCTGTACAACGCGCTGACGGTGCAGGTCGAGCTGGAGGCGCTGCGCAAGACGATGACGCTGGAGGTCGCGCAGCACCTCGGTGACCACACCGTGCGCGCCATCGCGATGCAGCCGGCGGATGGCCTGGTGCGGGGCGCGCCGGTGACCGATACCGGATCGGCGATCTCGGTACCGGTCGGTAGCCAGGTCAAGGGCCACGTCTTCAACATGCTGGGCGAGTGCCTGGATGCCCCGGACACGAAGTTCTCCGGGGACCGCTGGAAGATCCACCGCGACCCGCCGCCGTTCGACCAGCTCGAGGGCAAGACCGAGATGCTCGAGACCGGGTTGAAGGTCATCGACCTGCTCACCCCGTACGTGCAGGGCGGCAAGATCGGCCTGTTCGGTGGCGCCGGGGTCGGCAAAACGGTGCTCATCCAGGAGATGATCATCCGGGTGGCCCGGAACTCCGGTGGCACATCGGTGTTCGCCGGGGTGGGGGAGCGCACCCGTGAGGGCAACGACCTGTTCCTGGAGATGCAGGAGGCGGGCGTCCTCAAGGACACCGCGCTGGTTTTCGGTCAGATGGACGAGCCGCCCGGCACCCGGATGCGGGTTGCGCTGTCCGCGTTGACCATGGCGGAGTACTTCCGCGACGAGATGAACCAGGACGTCCTGCTGTTCATCGACAACATCTTCAGGTTCACCCAGGCGGGCTCAGAGGTCTCCACCCTGCTGGGCCGGCTGCCCTCCGCGGTGGGCTACCAGCCGACGCTGGCCGACGAGATGGGCCAGCTGCAGGAGCGGATCACCTCGACCCGGGGCCGGTCGATCACCTCCATGCAGGCGATCTACGTGCCCGCCGACGACTACACCGACCCGGCGCCGGCGACCACGTTCGCCCACCTGGACGCCACCACGGAGCTCTCGCGTGGGGTGTTCGCCAAAGGCATCTTCCCGGCGGTCGACCCGTTGACCTCGTCCTCCACCATCCTCGACCCGCAGTACGTGGGTGAGGAGCACTACCGGGTGGCGCAGGAGGTGAAGCGGATCCTGCAGAAGTACAATGATCTGCAGGAGATCATCGCGATTCTGGGCATTGATGAGTTGTCCGAAGAGGACAAGGTCACGGTGAACAGAGCCCGCCGGATCGAGCGGTTCCTGAGCCAGAACATGTACTCCGCCGAGCAGTTCACCGGCCAGGAGGGCTCGACGGTACCGCTCAAGGAGACCATCGAGGCTTTTGACAAGCTGTGTAAAGGTGACTTCGACCACATGCCCGAGCAGGCCTTCTACCTGTGTGGGGGGCTGGAGGATCTGGAACGGAAGCACCAGGAGCTTGCCAAGAGCTGACAGACATCCCGGAGCTGACGCCGCGAGCAATGGCCTGGGTCGATAGTGCCTCACCGATGACCTCGGTCTGAAGGTCCCCGGACTACCCTGGCAACTATGAGCACTCCCGCCTCGGAGCCGTTGCTGCCACCAGCAGCCGAGAATGCGGTTCGCGCGCACGCTGATCAGCTACGGGCGATCGCCGCAGAGCACGGGATCAGCGAACTCCGGTTCGCTTCCCTCGGGAGGCTGGTCGGTCACGTGGCCGAAGACAAGGACGCGCTCGACGTCGCCGACTTCGAACTCGCCGCCATTCAACTGCTCGGTGCCGACGTGCGGCTGTACTCCGATCGAGTCCTTCGCAAGCCACACGTCAGTCCAGATCTTGTAACAGCCCAGCCGGTGTGAGCGACGACGTCCGGCCGGACCGGCACGCGCTGCTCGAACTCGATGCGTTGCTGGCTCAGATCGAGTCCTTGGTCGCAGAAGGTGACCGCGCCCGCTTCGATAGCGACGACCGGTACCGCTGGATCTTGCATAGGCTGTGGATCGCGGTCGGCAACGAGGCGATTGCCTACGTTCGCCTCGCGGGGCTCAATCCTTATGTCGCGCAGCCGTGGGCACGCCTGTACCGATTGCGAAACATGCTGGCGCACGACCGGCTCCCCGACATCGACGAGGACGAGGTGTGGCGGATGACGACCATTCGCCCAGCCCAACTGCGCGAACAGATTCGCGATCTTTGACTTGGCGGCGCAGGAGCAATGGTGCGTGCCTGTCGGGGGCCAACACGTAGGTGTTGGTGCGCGGCAGGCGGGTGATCAGTCCCTTGAGAGATAACCGGGTGAGGTCGTAGCTCATCTGGCCGGCGGTGTAGGCAGGTGCCGAGCAAGAGGCGCACCTAGGCGCGAAGGCTCCGGTTGGTGAACCCGCTATTCAAGCCCCACACGGTCGGCTCGCCGCCGACCGCCGAACTTGCTGCGCCGCAAGTCACTGGGCGGCTAGGGTGCCCATCATGGCCGCTACCGCCTACAGTGCCCCATTCGCTACCGCATCACCGGCTGAACTGCGGGAGGCGATCTTGCCGGAGGATGTATCCCAGTTCGACCGCAGCTACCGGGAAGCTCTGGACGCAGCGGCCCAGACGCTGCGCTTGGACGAGCTGGAGAAGTTCCTGGTCCACTGGCGCCGTATCGCGTGGTCCGCGACCGCTCGCGGCCACGACCACTGGCGAGCAGTGCTGGCCCGAGCCGAACACACCCTGCGCACAGGGGAACCGCCCCCCGGCACCGTGTCGGAGGAAGAGATCGAAGACCTCATCAGGGCGCGGCTGGGCCGGTAGGTGTACCGGTCAGAACCTATCCCGAAGCACGGGATGCGATCGCTTCCCTTCCTGAGATTGCCCTAGTGCAGCGCCGCGTTAATCCTTCGGGGGGTTGATCCAGGCGTTCGGGTCAGTGAGGTCATCAGCACAGCCAAGCGTTTCGGCGGGACCTATGGCGCCAAGCTCCTCGAGTGCGCGTGATCCTCCGATGACCTGAGGTGGCGCTTGCATCGACACGCCCGTGGCATTCCGGTGGTGTCGAGGTGTTGTTGCTGGTCATCACCTCATCGAGGGTCGGGCTCGGTGACATCTCTAGTCGGCTCTCCCACCAAGATCGCGGTTTGTGGCCGGAAACGACACGACGTGTCGTTTCCGGCACACAAACCGCGATCACACCCCTGTCGGCCACCGATCGCCACCTCGACGACCCCATCGCCTGGCTCACCGCACAACCCCCGCAGGACTTATGCGGTGCAGCACTAGCCGGGTACGCCGAGGCGCTGGGGGTGATGAAGCTCGTGCCATGGAGCGGGGAGTCGATCAACAAGGCCAACCCTGGTGGTGAGGTCCGGCAGTTAGTCTTTGGCCCTGGAGGCAGGGGAATGGTGACCTATCTGGTACTGGAGGACCAGCAACTGGTGGACGTGCTCGAAGTCCAGTGGGTCGGGGAGGGAGATTCGGCCTAGGCGCTTGCGGAATCCCGATCGACAAAAGGTTGGCATGTGCGAGCTGACCGCCCGCCAAGCCGACGACATCTACGAACTGATCAACGCGTCGGCCGGGGCCGGCCGTCCGGACGGGAACCGAACTCACTTCCTCGGCCTACGGGGCCTCGGTCTCTTCAGGAGACCCTACCCAGACCACCAGCCGCAAGCATTGTCGGGACCGATCAGTTCCCGGAGGCACGGCGGCGAGTTTCGGTGTCTTCGTCGAACTGATGGGCCGCCTCGTGCTGGCCTAGCGCCCGCAGATCGGCGGCGAGGTGATTGGCCGAGGTGAGGGTGTCGGGGTGTTCCTCGCCCAGCACCCGATGCCGCCGGGCCAGGGTGTTCTCATCAAGGCGCCGCGCTGCCTCATACTGCCTCAGCGCCCGCAGATCGGCGGCGAGGTGGTTGGCCGAGGTGAGGGTGTCGGGGTGTTCCTCGCCCAGCACCCGGCGCCGCCGGGCCAGGGTGTTCGTGATCAAGGCGCGCGCGCTGCCTCGTGCTCCCCCAACCCCCACAGGTCGCGCGGCGAGGTTGTCGGCCGAGGCCAGGGTGTCGAGGGTGTTCCTCGCCCAGCACCCGAGGCAGCCGGGCCAGGGTGTCCTCGTCAAGGTCGCCGCGCTGCGCTGGTACTCCCCCAGCGCGCACAGAGTCGCGGGCGAGGTTGATCGGCCGAGGTCAGGGTGCCAGGTGGTCGATCCTCACCCAGCACCCGATGCCAGCGGGCAAGAGTGTCCTCGTTAAGGCGCTGGGCCACGCTCGTGCTGCTCCCAGCGCGCACAGGTTGGCCGCGAGGTTGTTGGCCGAGGCCAGGGTGTCGGGGTGATCCTCACCCAGCACCCGACGCCGCCGGCCCAAGGTGTCTTCCTCCAGCCGCCGGCGCCGCCTCATACTGCCCCAGCGCCCACAAGTTAACGGCGAGGTGGTTGGCCGAGGTCAGGGTGGCGGGGTGATCCTCACCCACCGCATCCCGACGGCTGGAACTCAAGGGCACGCTCGAAGAGCGGCAGGCTCACCGCTGGTTCACCGCGAGTCAGCAGGTAAATGGCGGCCTTGCTCGAGCAACGACTCGAGGTCATCGCTAGCGTGAGTCGAGCGCCACGGCTGGCGTCGGTGAGCAGTCAGAACGTGCGGGAGCAGCCGTCGCCATTCCGGCCAGGTGCCGGGGTTATTCCACGGGTCGGGGGGGACGGCGGCGCGGAGTAGCCTCACCGCAGCCACGGCCATCTCGGACTCCGCCTCGCCAGCCGAACGGGCTGCGCAGGATGGCTTGGACCAGCCGGTGCAGCTGCAAACTGTCTGCCTCCACCCGGGCCAGTGACCGGGTGCGCAGCAGCCGGGTGAGCCTGGCGAATGCCAGCGGGTCCCCGATCATGGCCCCGAGCGCGCCGGGCAGCGCATCCGAGTGGGCGGTGAAGAGGGTAAAGGGGATGGGTTCGGGGGCGAGTTGGGCGCATAGGGTGAGCAGTTCCAGTGCGGCGGGATCGTCGGCGGCGAGCCGGTCGAACGCCACCTGCCAACTGGCGGCCAGGGAGACCGAATACCCCGTGGGCGCATCGGCGGCCAGCAGTTCGGCGGCTCGGGTGTGCAAGCAATCGCAGGTACTCGTCGGTGGGCAGGCCGGTCTCGTCCAGATAGGCGGCGGCTTGGGCTACCGCCAGCGGCAGATTGTCCACCGCTTCGGCGATCCGGGCCGCGTCAGGAGCCGAGAGCCGAGGTACGCGCTGCATAAGGAGGCTGACGGATTCGCCGGGGTCGAACAGATCGACCGGCACCGCAGCGGCCAGCGCGCGCCACCACGGATTGCGGGAGGTGATGAGCACCTGGCCAGCCCCACCGCCGGGCAGGAACGGCGTCAAGAACTGCGGGATCCTCGGCGTTGTCGTAGATCAGCAGCCACCGGTCCCGATCTCGCAATGCGCCCAGTAGCCGTGATACCGCGGAGGGGATGGGGTCGCTCTCGGCGGCGAGGTCCAGGGCGCGGGCCAGGTCGGCCAAGCGTTCTGGGATGAGGGTGGGTTGTTCCGAGGGCACCCACCACGACCACGTCGTAGTCGCCGCCGTGGCGGTGGGCGTACTCGATGGCCAGGGCGGTCTTGCCGATCCCGCCCATGCCGTGCAAGGCGTGCGCCACCGTCGCGCCGCCTGCCAGGAGCGAACGTCGCAGGTCAGCGATCAACGTGGCGCGGCCGGTGAACTGGGCGCTGCGGGCGGGCACGTTCCAGACCCGGCCGACCGGCGCCTGCTCCGACTCGGCTCGCGGCAGCTCGATGAGCGCCTGATACACCGCCGTGTGGAGCGCCTCCGGGCTGCGGACCATCGCTGCCGTCAGTCCGGCGTCGCGCAGCCGGGCGCGAAACGCCGCCTGCCGCTGGCCGTGTTCCAGATCAAGGAACAGCTCCGCGTCGCCCGGGGTTTTGTCGTCAAGCAGAAACACCAGGCGCGGCAGGCCGGCCTCACTGGCCGCCTCGAACTCCAGCTCGGTGTAGGACAGCTCGGGGCGGTCCCGTACCGGTGAGCCGTACCGGAAGCCGACGATGGCGAGGTACACATCTGCGGCCCGTACCGCCTTGCGGCAAACCTCGCTGGGCTGGTCGTCGCGGGCGGCGAAGTAGGCCATGTCAGTGACCGCGTCACCGGCCCGCAACACCGCCCGCTCGGCCGCATCCACGAAGGACCCGCCGCTGGGCAGCCGGCGCAGCTCCGAGGTGTGGCTCAAGAAGATCTGTCGCGGCTGGCCCACGCCGCACAGCATGCCACCCACCACCACGTATGGGTGGCGGGCGATCAGCCGTCGAGGCGCCCAGCCTTGACTACCGCGGTGAAGGTGCGCCACTCGGTGGGGCTGACTGCGAGCACGGGGCTGGCGTCGCCGAGTTTGCTGTCCCGCACCAGCCGGTGACCAGGCAGGACGGCCACCTCGACGCACTGCGCGCTGCCCGAGCTGTAGCTGCTCGTGAACCAGCGAGCGTCGGGTATGTCGTGTCGCATCGGAGAGCATCCTTTCCGGCGTGGTCAGGCGAGCTGCGCCGCCGCTTGCCGGATGATATCCAGGGACTCCACCGGGCCCAGCGCGGCGGCCTGCAACCGGCCCCACAAGTTACCGTAGGCGGCCACCGCGTCCAACGCGTCGAGGTAGCGCGCGTCGTCGTAGGACTCGACGTAGACGAACTCCAGCGGCGCGGCGATGCCCGGCGCAGGGATATTGAGCAGGGTGAAACGGTAGGCGATCCGGCCGGCGAAGGTCCGGGCGTCGAACGGCAACACCTGGATCTGCACGTTGTGCAGCCGGGCCATGTCCGCGAGGGCGTCCAGTTGCTCGGCCATCACCTCGCGGCCACCGACCTGCCGTCGCAGGCAGGACTCGGAGAGCACGAACGACACCTCGGGCGGGTCCTCCCTGGTGAGGATCGCTTGGCGCTCCTTGCGGGCCTGGACTTCGATCTCCAGATCGTCGGCAGGCCCGAGCGGCTGGGCGTCGGCGTGCAGCGCCCGGATGTAGTTGTCGGTCTGCAGCAGCCCCGGGATCACCTCGACCTCGACCGACCGCAGCGTGGCGGCGTCACGCTCCAGATCCACGAACAGCCGGAACCACTCCGGGTACACCGCGCGGTAGCCGTCCCACCGGCCACGTTTGCGCTGGCCGCGGGCGAGGTCGAGCAGGATCTCGATGTGTTCGCCTGCGTCGCCGTAGAACTCGGCGAGCATCTTGGCATCAGCGGCGGCGATGTCGCTCTGCGCCAGCTCGATGCGGCTGATCTTGCTGACCCGGCAGCCGAGGTGCGTGGCCGCCTGAACGGGCGTCATGCCGGATTCGATGCGCATCCGCTTCAGCTCGTTGGAGAGCACCAGACGGCGGACGGTCGGGGTGGTTCCCATCTTCACACTGCCTCCTGGGTAGACGGGGTCCGCGGCCGGCGCCGGCCACTGAGCGCGCCGTCCACGTCACCCGTAAGTGATTTCCCTTTTAGGATTCCTAGATATACTCTTCTCGTCATGGCGTTGAGCGGGAATCCTATATTGGGCGAGCAGGCTACCCCGGCTGTTCAACGCGCGAGCCGCCCGATGGGCAGGGCCGGACCCGACGTGCCCCCTGCCCATCGGGTGCTCCAGCACCACCAGCGCGGTGCAGTCGATCACCTCGGAGAGGGCACCGCAGCCTGTTGCGCGGGTGGCCTCGTTATCGAGTGCACCGCCCCGGCCGACCCGGACGACGCGCCGGCGGGATCGCCGATCGCGCCCCGCATCCCCCGCTGCGGGATCCGTCCGGGTCGGCCCACTTCGTGGACCAGGAGATGACCCGTGGCCCAGCGCCACCGCACCACCCCACTGCTGCGCCTGCTCGGCTGGCTGGGCTGGCAGCGTGACCCCGACCTGTGGACCGTGCACTGCCGCGACGGGCACGGACGCCGGGCGCGCATCCTCGTCCACCTCAGTGCGGCCGGGGTCTACCTCACGGTGCCCGATCACGGTCCGCTGCAGCTGAGCGCGCTGCAGGCCGGGCAGCTACGCGCGGCCCTGCGGGATGCGTTCCTCAGTTTCGAGCGGCTGGCGGGCCTCCACGGGCTCCAACCCACCAAGCCCGCAGATCCCCGCCCGCCCGTCGGTGGCGGAGTTGCGAGTTCGCCACTCACGGAGCACCGGCTAACGCGGCTACTTCACGATCGTTCAGGGGACTAGGTCGCGGGCTGCAAGGTACTCCTCGAAGGTGCGGCGGCCCTCGGCGTGGTCGGGTGTCAGGTGCCCGCCCCGCCGGTAGCCGCGGAATCTCGTCTCCTGGGTCGGTGGGCCGGCCCGTGCTGGCGGCGGGCCGACTAGAATTCGAGGGGACACCCTAGGCGAGGAGACGTGCGTGGCTGAGATGTCGGTCGAGTTGGTCGCGGTGGAGCGGCAGGTGTGGTCCGGCCGTGCGCGCTCGGTGTTCGCGCAGACCACGGTCGGGGAGCTGGGCATCCTGCCTGGGCACACCCCGCTGCTCGGCGAGCTCGTCGAGGGCGGCATCGTGAAGGTCACCACCACCGACGGCGATATCGTGACGGCGGCCGTTTTCGGTGGCTTCCTGTCGGTGACTGGTGACAAGGTCAGCGTGCTGGCCGAAGCCGCCGAGCTCGCCGACGAGATCGACGTCCAAGCCGCCAGGGACGCGTTGGCGCGGGTTGGCAGCGACGCGGACGCCGAGTCGGTTCGGGCCAGGGCCACCGCGCGGCTCAAGGCCGTCGGCCAGGCCGTCTGAGAGCCGTCCGGGCGCGGGAGCCGACCTTCATGGGGATCGGACAGATCGTGGGTTTGGTCCTCCTCACGGGAGTTCTCGTCATCGCTGCGCTGGCGTTTCGACGTTTCCGGATCGTGCGTCAAGGCGGGATCGACGTCGCGCTGCGGTCACGCTTCAACGCTGCGGGTCGCGGCTGGCATCAGGGGGTCGGTCGTTACCGGGGCGACGATTTCGCCTGGTTCCGAGTCTCCAGCCTGCGCTCGGGCCCGGACCGGGTGCTGGAGCGGGAGCAACTGGAGATCGTCGAGCGGCGCGGCCTGACGGCACCGGAGAGCTACGCGATGCCCGGCGGATCGGTCGTGCTTCGCTGCCGCACCGGCGTCGATGAACTGGAACTGGCGATGCGACAGGACACCGTCACAGGATTCCTGTCCTGGCTGGAATCGGCTCCACCCAGCACCAACCCCGGGGCCTGATCTAATTTCCGGCGCGCTCTCCTCCTGGCTTCCAGAGCACATCGCCGTCCGGATTGGCCACCCGGGAGGCGATGAACAGCAGATCGGAGAGCCGGTTGAGGTAGCGCGCGGTCAGTGGGCTGGTGCGTGGTTCCTCCACCGCGAGCAGCGCCCAGACGCTGCGCTCCGCCCGCCGGGTGACCACCCTGGCGGTGTGTAGCAGCGCGGCGCCCGGTGTACCGCCGGGCAGGATGAACGAGGCCAGCGTGGGCAGCGGGGCGTTGAGCTCGTCACACCAGCCCTCCAACCGCGTGACATACCCCTCGTCGATCCGCAGCGGCGAGTGCCTCGGCGGCGTTTGATCATCGTTCACGATCGGGGTGCACAGGTCCGCACCCACATCGAACAGGTCGTTCTGCACCTGCCGCAACACCGTGACCAGGCGGGGCGGCAGCGCTCCCAGTGCCAGCGCCACGCCGATCGCGCAGTTGGCCTCATCCACGTCGGCGTAGGCGACCAGCCGCGGATCGGTCTTGGCGACTCGGGAGAAGTCACCGAGACCGGTCGTCCCGGCGTCGCCGGTGCGAGTGTAGATCTTGGTGAGATGCACGGCCACGGAGACCAGCTTAACTGTGGCATCTAGGCTGCACCCCCGTGAGCGAGCACTTCAGGGTCTGTGGTGGTGCCCGGTTGAGCGGCGAGGTGGCTGTCGTCGGGGCGAAGAACAGCGTGCTGAAGCTGATGGCGGCGGCGTTGCTGGCCGAGGGCACCACGACACTGACCAACTGCCCGGAGATCCTGGACGTTCCGCTGATGGCGGACGTGCTACGCGGGCTGGGCTGCGGGGTGGAGGTGGCGGGCTCCCAGGTCTGGATCTCCACCCCGGCCGAGCCCAAGCACGAGGCCGACTACGGATCGGTGAGCAAGCTGCGGGCTTCGGTGTGCGTGCTCGGCCCGCTGGTGGGCCGGTGCCGGCGGGCCAAGGTCGCGTTGCCCGGTGGCGATGCCATCGGCTCGCGCCCGCTGGACATGCACCAGAACGGGCTGCGCAAGCTGGGTGCCCGCAGCGAGATCGAGCACGGCTGCGTGGTGGCCGAGGCCGAGGGGCTGCACGGGGCGCAGATCTGGCTGGATTTCCCGAGCGTGGGGGCGACCGAGAACATCCTGATGGCCGCGGTGCTCGCCGAGGGCACCACGGTGATCGACAACGCCGCGCGGGAACCGGAGATCGTGGACCTGTGCCTGATGCTGCAGCAGATGGGTGCGCGTATTTCCGGTGAGGGCACCTCCACGCTCACCGTCGAGGGCGTGGAGGTGCTGCGGCCCACCGAGCACCGGGTGATCGGGGACCGTATCGTCGGCGCGACGTGGGCCTTCGCCGCTGCGATCACCCGGGGTGACATCACTGTTCGCGGCGTCAACCCGCATCACCTGGATCTGGTGCTGGAGAAGCTGCGGCTGGCCGGTGCCCAGGCCGGCCCCGCGGGGCCGGACAGTTTCCGGGTGGTGATGCCCGGCCGGCCCACCTCGGTCGATTTCGTGACGCTGCCCTACCCAGGCTTCGCCACCGATCTGCAGCCGATGGCGATCGCGCTGTCGGCGATCTCCGAGGGCACCTCGATGATCACCGAGAACGTGTTCGAGGCCCGGTTCCGGTTCGTTGAGGAGATGATCCGGTTGGGCGCTGATGCCCGAACCGACGGCCACCACGCGGTCGTCCGGGGTGTCGAGAAGCTCTCCAGCGCCCCGGTGTGGGCCTCCGATATCCGGGCCGGCGCTGGGCTGGTCCTCGCCGGGCTGTGTGCGGAGGGGACCACGGAGGTGTGGGACGTCTTCCACATCGACCGCGGCTACCCCCGTTTCCTGGAGAATTTCACCGCTCTGGGTGCCGACGTCCGCCGCGTCGCCGCCCCGCCGGAACGCTGATCAGCCAGAACACGAGGAGCCGTGAGGGAGAAGAGTGGATCAGATGGACGAGGGGTTCCGCGTGGTTCCCGACGAGCTCCGCAGGTACGCCGAGTACATCCGGGGCATGGTGGGTGACCTCGAGGAGATCGACCGTTACGCCCGCGACCAGGGCGGCGACACTGTGGGCTTCACCGGCATGTTGGCGGTGCTGCAGCCCGCCGTGCACGGTGTCGGCGCCCTGTTCAGCGAGACGCTGGGCATCGGAAAGGATCGGCTGGGAGCGACAGCCCAGGGACTGCACGACAGCGCCGCGTGTTACGAGGCGCTCGATCGCAACGCCGCCGCTGCGGCGGATCGTCTCGCGGGCCGGGTACGGGACCTCTCGTGATCTCTGCATACGCGGACACCAAGACGGTCGGGAGTCACCTGCGTGCTCCCGACGTCAACCCGGGTGGCACGTTCGCCGACAAGATCGCCAAGCAGGGTCCGCAGGTCCACGTCGTGAACTGGATCTGGGAGCAGGTGACCGGTGAGAGCCTCCTCGAGACGCTGATCACACCCATCACCGGAGACTGGGCCAGGATCGCGGCGAACGGCGCGGCGTGGACCAATGTCGGCGACGCGGTCGAGCAGATCTCCGGCAATCTCAGCGACAACGTGGGCAAGCTCGGCCCGCACTGGGACGGTGCGGCCGCGCAGGCATTCCGGCGGCACATCGAGGTGGCGTGGTTCGCCGGTCTCTACGCGCAAGGCGCGGTGGCCAAGACGATCGGTCAAGGATTCCGGTTCGTCGCCAACCAGTCCGAGCGGCTCTGCCAAGAGGCTCTCGATCTGATCACGAAGCTGGTGAACAAGCTCGCTTCCGCGGTGGCCACTCTCGCCGTCCCGGTCGTGGGACAGGCCCGCGCCATCAAGATCGTCTGGGATGCCTACCAGATCCACCAGGCGATCATGGGGATCTACGAGGCGATCCGAGCGACGGTCAAAGCCATGTCGGAGCTGCTCCAGGCGCTGGGGGACATCTCCTCGGCTCTTGAGTCGATCAAGGATGTGAGAAATCTGAGCCACCTCGCGGAGCTCGGCCAGCAACTCCATAAGGAAGCGTCGGCCGCCCAGGATCAGGCGCGATCGGTTCCGGACAACATCACGGCGGCGCAGGATCATCTGGACACCGGCCGCACGGCCACGCACCGCGCCGTGCACCGATGAGCGGAAAGGAGACTGTTGTGAGTCGATCGGCAGACGCCTGGCGCAGCGCTGCGGTGGAACAGGCACAAGCTCGGCTGGACGAGACCGCCGCGCGGGCCGACTCGGCGATCGCCAAGGCCCGCTCGCTGCGCATCCGCCAGACACCACCGCTGAGTGAGGACGACATCCGCCGGATCGAGGAGGCCGCGAGGTCCGGGGAGGCCTCGTGCGAGATGCGTGAGCTGCAACGGCGCATCGACGCCGGCGAGTTCACCTGGCGTGAGGTCGCCGACGGCCGGCGGATGGGCGATCCCGGCGTGCGCGCCGCACTCGGGGCGAACCTGGACCAGATGGCGAGTGCCTACCGTCAGTTCGAGGAGGGCTACCTTCTCGATCAGGTCGTGGCGGCCCATCAATCCCGCGAGGCACCGTCGCACCGTCGAAAGCTCGACGACGATGACGGTGGGTGGTTCGTCGAGAGCATCTACGATGGGCCGCCCCGGTGACGGCCTCGGTAGTCAGACCGCTCTGAGCGCTATGTGAGGAGGAGGTGCCCGTGGCCTGGCTGCGGAAGATGCCGGTGTACGCAGTGCTGCTGGTGGTGTTGGCGGTACTCATCGCAGCGGCGGCTCTCAGTTACGACGCCTACGCCACGGTCACCAGCACGACGGTGCGCGGGCAGCTCAACAGTGGGGGCAATGGGGAGCCCTATGAGTGGAACGGGCAGCGCCTGTTCCTGCAGTCCGTGGATGAGCGACGGGACTCCACCTGCGTGATCACCCGCCGGGACGGCGTCGAGCAGTCGGTGTGGGTGCCCCGCAACACCACTACGGGGATGTTCAACACCCCCGACTTCACTGAGGTGGAGCCGCAGCCGGGTACGACGGCGACGATGATATGCAGCTACTCCGTGCGGGTGTCCGCCGGTGACGCCGCTGTCGATCGCGCCCGAACCGTGAACTCGCGGTTCTTCCACGTCGGGGTGCCGACCCTGGTCACCATCCCGGTCCTGGCCGCACTAGCCCTCTCCGCCCGCCGCGCCCGCAACACAACCTGATCTCAGGTCACCCCGATATGTCTTCATGTGGGGGAAGAGCGCCGGTGGCGTATTGCGTGCGGATGAGTTTCTTGTCGAACTTGCCTACTGAGGTTTTGGGGATCTCGGGGGTGAATGACCAGTGGTCGGGGAGCTGCCAGGTTGGCACTGATGCGCTGAGGTGATCGCGGAGCTCGGTTGCGGTGACCTGCTCGCCGTCGGCGACCACCACGGCGGCCAGCGGCCTCTCCCCCCATTTGTCGTCCGGGACGGCGACCACCGCCGCCTCGGCCACCTTCGGATGGCCCATCAGCAGGTTCTCCAGCCGCACCGAGGAGATCCACTCCCCACCGGATTTGATGACGTCCTTGGCGCGGTCGGTGATGGTGAGAAAGCCCAGTTCGTCGAGGGTGCCGACGTCACCGGTGCGCAGCCAGCCGTCGTGGAACCCGGCCACGTCGCGCTCTCCGTAGTAACGCGCGGTGACCCACGGCCCGCGGACCTGGATCTCGCCGACCGCGTTGCCGTCGCGGGGCAGCACGCCGTCGCCGTCGCCGACGATCCGACCCTCGACACCGGCGACGAGCCGGCCGGCGCTCGCCCGGTAGCGCCAGTATTCCTCGCCGTGCGAGCCGACCGGCGGGGTGGCGACCGAGGCGACCGGGGAGGTCTCCGTCATGCCCCAGGCCTGCCTGATCTCGATGCCGAACTCCTCGGAGAATGCCTTGATCAGCGTGAGCGGTACGGCCGAGCCGCCGCAGAGCAGCCGGCGGATCGAGGAGATGTCCCCACCGTGCGCGCGAAGGTGGCGCAGCAGCGCACCCCAGATCGTCGGCACCGCCCCAGCGCTCGTCGGGCGCTCCGCCTCGATGAGCCTGACCAGGGCGTCGGCCTGCAGAAACCGGTCAGGCATGATCAAGCTGGCGCCGGACATCAGCGCGGCGTAAGGCAGCCCCCAGGCGTTGGCGTGGAACATCGGCACCACCGGCAGGATCCGATCCGCCGAGGTCAGCGCCCCGACCTCGCCGGTACACAGGCACATCGAGTGCAGGTAGGCCGAGCGGTGGCTGTAGACGACCCCTTTGGGATGACCGGTGGTGCCGCTCGTGTAGCACATCGCGGCCGCGGAGCGCTCGTCGATGCCGGTCGGCCAGGCGAATTCCTCGGGCTCGGCGGCCAGCAGTTCATCGTAGGAGTGCAGGTCCGGGGCAGCGCCTTGCAATGGCGAGGTGTCCGCTGTGCCGACCACCACGACGTGCCGGAGGGTCTTCATCTCCGGCAGGGCGCGGGCCAGCACCGGCACCAGTGAGCCGTCCACGATCACCACGTCGTCTTCGGCATGGTTGGCGATCCAGGCCATCTGCTCAGGGGCCAGCCGCAGGTTGAGGGTGTGCAACACCGCGCCCATCGCGGGGATCGCGAGGTAGGCCTCCAGATGCTCCTGGTTGTTCCACTGGACGGTGGCGACCCGCTGGTCGCCGGTGACCCCGAGCCCGCGCAGCGCCCCGGCCAGCTGCGCGGCCCGCTGACCCACCTGCGCGTAGCCCGCGCGGCGGGCACCGTCGCCGGTCCAGGTGACGACCTCGGCGTCGCCGTGCACGGTGGCGCCGTGGCGCATGATCGTCCCAACGGTGAGCGGGAAGTCCATCATCGTGCTCTCCACCGCGGTGACCTTTCTGTCCTCGATTGTGGCGCTGGCCACAGTAGGTGCCCAGTATTCTCCTCAAGTAGAGGTCGGAGGTGCCCTGATGCCCTATCCCAGCGATCACGAGCGGGACCGGCCGTGGGTGATGCGAACCTACGCCGGGCACTCCTCGGCCCGCACCTCCAACGCGTTGTACCGGCGCAACCTCGCCAAGGGACAGACCGGCCTGTCGGTCGCCTTCGACCTGCCCACCCAGACCGGCTACGACCCCGACCACGAGCTGGCCCGCGGCGAGGTCGGCAAGGTCGGCGTGCCGATCAGCCATATCGGTGATATGCGGGCACTGTTCGACGGCATCCCGATGGCGCAGGCCAACACGTCGATGACGATCAACTCCACCGCGATGTGGCTGCTGGCCCTCTACGCCTCCGTGGCCCAGGAACACGGTGCGGACCTGGCACAACTGTCAGGTACCACGCAGAACGACATCATCAAGGAGTACCTGTCCCGGGGTACCTACGTCTTCCCGCCGGGCCCGAGTCTTCGGCTGATCACCGACATGGTGGTCTACGCGGTCCAGCGCATCCCGAAATGGAACCCGATCAACATCTGCAGCTATCACCTGCAGGAGGCCGGCGCTACCCCGGTGCAGGAACTCGCCTACGCCATGTGTACCGCGATCGCCGTGCTGGACTCGGTGCGCGACTGCGGGCAGGTCGCGCCGGAGGACTTCGCGCAGGTCGTCGGACGGATGTCGTTCTTCGTCAACGCCGGGGTGCGCTTCGTCGAGGAGATGTGCAAGCTGCGCGCCTTCGGCCGGCTCTGGGAGCAGACCTGCCGGGACCGCTACGGCGTGACCGACCCCAAGCTGCGCCGGTTCCGCTACGGCGTGCAGGTCAACTCATTGGGCCTGACGGAGCCGCAGCCGGAGAACAACGTCCAGCGCATCGTGCTGGAGATGCTGGCGGTGACGCTGTCCCGGGACGCCAGGGCCCGCGCAGTGCAGCTGCCTGCCTGGAACGAGGCGCTGGGCCTGCCCCGGCCCTGGGACCAGCAGTGGGCACTGCGGATGCAGCAGGTGCTCGCCTATGAGACCGACCTGCTGGAGTACGAGGACCTTTTCGAGGGCTCCCGGGTGGTCGAGGCCCGGGTCGCCGAGATCGCCGAGGGTGCCCGGGCCGAGATCGACCGGGTGCAGGGCATGGGCGGGGCGATCGCGGCCGTCGAGTCCGGATACATGAAAGCGCAGCTGGTCTCCTCGCTGGCCGCGCGGCGCCGGCGGATCGAGGACGGGCAGGACGTGATCGTCGGGGTCAACCGGTTCACCGAGACCGACCCCAGCCCGCTGCAGGTCGAGGGCGCCGGTGCCATCGAGACCATCGATCCGGCCGCCGAGTCGCAGCTGATCGCGGCGATCCAGGCCTGGCGGGCCGGCCGCGACCCCGCGGCGGTGGACGATGCCCTGCGGCGGCTGGTCGAGACCGCGAAGACCGACGCCAACCTCGTCGAGCCGTCGATGGCCTGCGCTCGGGTGGGTGTCACCACCGGGGAGTGGGCGGGTGCGCTGCGGGCGGTGTTCGGCGAGTACCGGGCGCCGACCGGGATCTCCGGCGCGTCGGCGGCCGGGGCGGCCGGTGACGCGATCGCGCGGGTTCGGGAGCGGGTGCGTGCGCTCGGTGAGCAGTTTGGTGGGCGGCTGCGGATGCTGGTCGGCAAGCCGGGTCTGGACGGGCACTCCAACGGCGCCGAGCAGGTGGCGGTCCGGGCCCGCGACGTCGGCTTCGAGGTGATCTACCAGGGCATCCGGCTGACACCCGCGGAGATCGTCGCGGCCGCGGTGGCCGAGGACGTGCACGTGGTCGGGTTCTCGGTGCTCTCCGGTTCGCACCTGGAGGTGGTACCCGCGGTGGTCGAGGGGCTGCGCGCCGCGGGTGCCGGGGACATACCGGTGGTGGTCGGCGGGATCATCCCGCCCGAAGACGCCGAGGTGTTGCGCGCTGCGGGCGTCGCCCAGGTGTTCACCCCGAAGGACTTCGAGCTCACCGACATCATGGACCAGATCGTCACCCTCATCCGCCCCCACGGCGAAAATCAGGGTCGATAAATGTCCGCCCGGTGAGCGATCCGCACCACGCTGATCACCACCATCGCATCATCGATCTTGTAGATGATCCGGTACACGCCGACCCGAGCCGTGTACCGCTTGGCCGGATCGTCACGGAGCATCTTGCCGACGCGGTGCGGATTCTCCGCCAGCGGACCGTTGATGAACTCGGCGATCGCCAAATGGACCTTGGCGGGCAGGCGGTTCAAGCCGCGTTCCGCGGGGCCTGTGACAACTACGCGGTAGGTCACCCGGCCCTGCGCTCACGCTCGGCGGCTTCCTCCTCGGCGACCCGCCTGCGCGCCTGTTCTAGGACTACTTCTGCGGGAACGGTGTCGCCGCGGGCGATTGCGGCGTCAGCCTCGGCGAGGTCGGTGTGGATGCCGGGCTGAGAAAGCCAGAAGATCGTGTCCTCCATCTGCTCCCACTCATAGACGGACACGATCATGGCGGCGGGCTTGCCGTTCTTGGTGACCATCACGTGATCGTGATGCGTCTCGACGTCGTTGACGACCTCGGAGAAGCGTTGCCGGGCTTCGGCCAGCGACAGAGTCTTCATGTACAGAATTATAGCCGCATCGGAGGTCTCCGGCTGCGTTACCGTCGGGGTCATGGGGTTTGCTGCGCTGAAAGTCGAACGTGCCGGAGACACGGTCCGGATCACCATGAGCCGGCCGGAGCGGCGTAACGCGCTCTCTGCCGACCACCTCGTCGAGCTGCGCGACGCGTTCAGCGACGCGGGCCGGTCGGACGCCACGGGCATCGTGCTCGGCGCGCAGGGCACGGTGTTCTCGGCGGGCCACGACTTCGCCGATGTGGCGGCGCGCGATTTCGACGGCGTCCGGGAGTTGCTGACGCTGTGCACCGAGGTGATGCGCACCATCCAATCGATTCCGCAGGTCGTCGTCGCTCGGGTCCACGCGCTGGCCACCGCGGCGGGCTGCCAGCTGGTGGCCTCCTGCGATCTCGCGGTAGCCGCCGAGTCGGCGGGCTTCGCGCTGCCCGGTGGCAAGGGCGGCTGGTTCTGTCACACCCCCGCTGTGCCGGTGGCCCGCTCGATCGGGCGCAAGCGGCTGATGGAGATGGCGCTGACCGGCGACGTGGTGGACGCCCGCACCGCCGCGGACTGGGGTCTGGTCAACCGGGTGGTCCCGGACACCGAACTGGACGCCGCGGTGGATGACCTGTTGGCCCGCGCCACCCGCGGCAGCCGGGCCAGCAAGGCGCTGGGCAAGCAGACCCTCTACGCGCAGCTGGACCGCCCCGAGGTGGACGCCTACGCTCTCGCTCTCGAGGTGATGGCCTCGGCCTCGCAGCTCGCCGGTGCCAAGGAGGGCATGGCGGCTTTCCTGGCCAAGCGCTCCCCGGTCTGGCCGGACTGAGTGGTCTGTGAGTGGCATTGGGTGCCAGAGCACGGTTTCCCACTCCCGACCGATAACGTGCACCCGTGCGGCTTGTGATTGCTCGGTGCCAGGTGGACTACGTCGGGCGGCTGACCGCGCATCTGCCGATGGCGCCGCGGCTGCTGCTGGTCAAGACCGACGGGTCGGTGAGCGTGCACGCCGACGGCGGCGCGTACAAGCCGTTGAACTGGATGAGCCCGCCGTGCACGCTGGCCGAGCAGCCGGGACGCTGGACGGTCAGCAACCGGGCCGGTGAGCAGCTGATCATCGAGATCGACGAGGTGCTGCACGACTCCCGCCACGAGCTCGGGGTGGATCCCGGCCTGGTCAAGGACGGCGTCGAGGCGCACCTGCAGGCCCTGCTCGCCGAGCACGTCACCACCCTGGGCAAGGGCTGGACGCTGGTACGCCGCGAGTTCCCCACCGCGATCGGGCCGGTCGATCTGATGTGCCGGGACGCTGACGGGGTGTCGGTCGCGGTGGAGATCAAACGGCGCGGTGAGATCGACGGGGTGGAACAGCTCACCCGGTACCTGGAGTTGCTCAACCGTGACTCGTTGCTGGCTCCGGTGCGCGGCGTGTTCGCCGCCCAACAGGTCAAGCCGCAGGCCCGCACCCTGGCCGAGGACCGCGGCATCCGCTGTGTCGTGCTGGACTACGACGCCCTGCGCGGCGCCGACTCCGACGAGTTCCGGCTGTTCTGACCGGGTTTGCTCCCGGAACTCTGCCTTGACGTTGGCTGTCTCCGAGTGCACCATGGGAACGCTTCACTAAGTTTCTCGAAAGGGGACACGATGCGCGCCAGGTTCCTCGGCAAGGACTCCACCTCGCAGATAGGCAACTCGCCCAGCTTGTTCGCGACCGACCGTACTGACCGCAGGACCTACATCGCCCAGGGCTGGAAGGTGACCGACCCGCAAGCGCTTGCCGACGTTGGCCGGATCCCCGACCACGAAGGGATCATCGAGATTCCCGAAGAGGTGCTGAAACTCTACCTGCGTAACCTGTCCGAGGAAGACCGTTGACTCAGCTCATCCAGCCTGGCCTCGAGTTCAGGAAGCTCTTCCAATCCTTCGAGCACACGGCCTTTCGATTAGAGGTGCGCGACACGTACGACGCAAACTACGAGAACGAGTCGCTTGCGGAAGTTTCTCGCGGATGAGCCGGATGATCTGCCCTGGATGCAAAGCTGGCTGACTATGATCCGCGATGCAGTCAGCGAGGGACGTCGCTTCTCCCGCGTGAGGGTAGTGAGCATGCCGCTCACCGACTACAGCCGCTTCGGTGTGTGGTGCGCGCAGTTCACCAACGGTGCAGGTGAGGACATTCGCTACCTCTCCCGCGACCAGGCCCAGGCCGACGAGCTGCCCAACCACGACTACTGGCTGTTCGACTCGCGCAAGCTCGTACGGATGCACTTCGATCACGCCGATGTCTTCCTTGGTGCCGAGATCATCGAAGAGCCTGCCGAGATCGTCGAACACAACTACTGGCGTGACGCTGCCTGGCACCATGCCGTGAGACGGGACGACTTTGCCACCGAGCAGCACCTCCGGCGCGTCTCACGTCCATGAGGCGCGCGACGCGCTAGGCAAACGACTCCGCGAGCTTCGCCAGCAGGCCGACATGAGTGGTAGGCAGCTTGCGGAGTCTTTGTCATGGCCACCTTCCAAGGTGTCCAAGCTCGAGAATGGTCGGCAGACGCCGAACGATGACGACATCCGTGCGTGGACGCGAGCCACGAACAGTGAGGGAGAAACAGAAGCCCTGCTTGCTTCCCTGCATACGCTTGAAGTTCAGTATGCCGAGTGGCAGCGCGTCCTTCGCGCCGGACTGCGACCTCACCAGAATGAGCTGGCCGAGCTCGACCAGAAAACGCGGCTTTTCCGAGCGTTTGAGGCAACCGTCATTCCGGGGCTACTTCAGACGGCTGAGTATGCGCGGGCACGCTTCGCTGAGGGCATTCGCAGGCTCAAGCTGTCAGATCATGTCAACGAAGCGGTCCAAGGTCGCATCCAGCGTCAAGAGATTCTGTATCGGCCAGATAAACGGTTCCATTTTGTGTTGACCGAGGCGGCCTTGCGGTTTCGCCTGTGCTCGGCGGAGGTCATGCTCGGTCAGCTTGATCGCCTGATGTCTTTTTCGCAACTGCCCAACGTGCGACTCGGCATCATCGGATTTGAAACGCGGTACGCAACCTCGCCGTGGCACGGCTTCTGGTTGTACGATAACGATAAGGTGTTGGTCGAGACTTTCTCGGCGGCGCTGGACCTCCGGCAGCCACAAGAGATCGAGCTGTACGGTGACGCCTTTGAGCAACTTGCTGCCGTTGCCAGCTACGGCCGAGCGGCGCGAGCGATCATCACACGCGTAATCGACGACCTTGCACCAGAAGTGCCCGAAGATAGCGAGTGATTTCAGTTCGCAGGCATGGATCATATCGTTGCTAGAAATGTCGAGAAAGTTTCTGGACAATGCTCTAGTTCGACCCCTAATCTTCCCCGAGGACGCAAGCAGGCGTCGACTCCTCGCGGACTTGGGAGAACCAGGTGAGCACCTTCGTTCCGCTGCTCAACAGAGACCAGATCCACCGATTGCCGGAGCGTGCGCGTGAAGTTGTTGAGTACCGCAAGAGCGGACTCAGTCTGAACCACGTCCAGGGATGCCTGTTGGGCTGCGCCTACTGCATCCGGCTCAGCGTTGGCGGTCCCAACGGTGCTGGCAAGTCCACCGATCGAGACGGTCAGGAGTCACGCGCCGGCCTGCTTGTATGCGGTCGACTTTTACCGCTGTACGGAGATAGATTGTGAAGCCCTGGGTGGATAGGTTCCGGCGGACACTAATGGTCAGAGGGCGTCAAGATATGAGCGCCACCGTGATTGTCGCAGTCAATCGGGGTGGAGTATGGATGTCTATTGATCCGCCGTTCACTTTTGAAGCAATTTTAGAGCCAATCCACGTCGATAAGCTGATCGGCATGCTCATGGAGGCTGCTAAAGAAGCGCAGCGCTATGAGCGGGAAACAAACACATGAAGCGTAGCGGGCTGACCCGCGCCTACCCGGCGCAGACCCGACGCAGTCGGGCACGCCACCACGCCACCTGCTCCGGGTCGGTCAGCTCGTAGGTGTCCAGCAGCGCGGGATCGGGTGCGGGTGCGGTGCGCGGTACCCGCAAGTAGCCGCCAGCAGGGCGGAGCGAGTCGAAGGCGGGTACGACGTCGCCCTGGAGCAAGGACACCGTGCCCAGGCCGCAGGCGAAATCCAGCTCGGGCAGCGCGCCGGCCAGCGCGAGTTGGGCGGCCAGCCCGACGCTGGTCTCCAGCGCGGAGGACACCACGCACGGCAGCCCGGCGGCCTCGGCCACCTGCAACGAGCGGCGGACGCCGCCCAGCGGAGTGCACTTGATCACTGCGATATCGGCCGCGCCCGCGACCGCGACCTGGAGCGGGTCTTCGGCGCGGCGGATGGACTCGTCGGCGGCGATGCGCACGGTGACCTTCCGGCGCACCAGGGCGAGTTCGTCGATGGTGCGGCAGGGCTGTTCCACGTACTGCAACCCGCCGGCGGCCTTGTCGAGTTGCGGGATCACCGCCACGGCGGTGTCGGTGTCCCAGAGCCCGTTGGCGTCCACCCGGATGTGGCCGTGCGGGCCGAGGGCATCGCGGACCGCCTCGACGCGGGCGAGGTCCTCCTCGAGCGAGGTGGGGTGGTCGGCGACCTTGACCTTCGCCGTGGCGCAACCAGACGCGGACACGATCTCGTGGGCGCGCTCCGGGCCGACCGCGGGAACGGTGCAGTTGATCGGGACTCGATCCCGGACCGGTTCGGGCCAGCCCAGCGTCGCGGCCTCCACCGCGGTGGCCAGCCAGCCTGCCGCCTCCCGGTCGTCGTACTCCCGGAACGGGCAGAACTCGCCCCACCCGGCGGGTCCTTCGATCAGCATCCCCTCACGGATCGTGATTCCCCGGAACCGGGTCGTCATGGGGATGGCGTAGACGCGGGCACCAGGGATATCGATACCGTCGAGGTCGATGGCCTCGCTCGTCATGTCGTGATGTCCTCATCGTCGTGGGTGCGGCGCAGAAAGGCCGTGATCTCCTCGTCCAGCCTGCTCAGACCGACCGAGTGCAGTGGCCGGATCTGCTGCTGTAGGGCCCGGATGCGGCTGATCGTTCGGCCGGAGCTGACCTGGCCCGCTGTACTCAGCGCATCGCGGGTCACCGTCGCGGCGTGTTCGTGCTCACCTTCGATCAGGTAGGCGGCGGCGAGATCGGTCTGCACGAAGCAGCGGCTTCGCACGCGCCACGGTCCACGTAGCTATCCAGCGTGCGGGTCATCAGCTTGGTGGCGGTTGCTGGTTCACCGCCGTCCCGGAGTGCTCGTCCTAGGTCAGCGGTGAGTTCGGCTTCGGTGTAGAAGCTCAGCCACGCCGGTTCGCCGTCGGCCCGGAACTGTTCATAGTGCCGCTCAGCCTGCAGCACTGCGGTTCGGGTGGCGTAGGTGTCCTGGCACAGCGCGTGTGCCCGCGCCTCTACGGCGCTCAGTTGGGCCGCTAAGGTCGGGGTTGGATTCTCGGCCACCGTCTTTCCCGCTCGTGCGAGCGCTACCGCCTGACGGGCGCAGCGCTGCCCGGTCGCGTTTTGGATTGTCAACCGGCTCATGTCGCTGAGTATGTTCGCCGCGAACAGCTGGTTGCCCGCGTGCATCGCCAGATCAAGGGCGTTGGCGTAGTAGCTTTGCGCCAGTGCATACAGTCCCACGTCGGCGGCCATCGACGCCGCAAGCCGAGCAGCCTGTGCGACTGCCGTCAACAACGCTCTGCCGGTTGAATCCGAGTAGCTACCCCGTAGCAACGTGGTCGCCTCGTGGTGCAGTAGCTGCACCGCCCGTTCCCGTATCCGGCCCGACCCGTAGCGGAAGTCCATCCGCCGCAGATGCGCAACGCTGTCGGTCAGGATGTCGACATCGGTCATGCCAATACGTCTGCCGCCCGCATTCCGTGCCACGTTGGCGACTGGTGGCATGGTCAGCGAGCACAGCGCCGGCTCGGCGAAGGTCGCTGTGGTGAAGGTAACCCAGAGTAAGTAATCTCTTCGCTTCAAGTCCTCTTCCGATAACTGGACGATTGTGTGGAGCGTATTGTCCAAACGGTCCCCAAAACTCATGGTGTCATCCCTCGACCAGCCGTGCTCACCGTGGTCCTCCGCCGAGGATCTCCACGGGCCTCGTCCCTTGAGCAGTGCGCTGGGCTCGAGCGGAAGAAACACCGGACGACCGTCGATCATCACGGGCAGCAGCACGCCCGCTAGCCGGAGCGGAGGAGCGTTCACGCAGGTCAACCTCGTTTATGCCACTTCTGCGCGCAGAAGTGGCATCTGTCTTGCTCTGGGGTCACATCGCCGCGAGGTCTTCGCTGATGCCAAGCGCTGACGGCTTCCACAGCTCCTGCCCGACAGGCCATGACCGCGCTTGACCTGCCCGGCAGGCACTAACCGTGCTGTGTGCGAGCAAGCGCGAGTATGCAGAACGACAGTGGCGGTCCAGTCTGGCGCACTACCAGGCGGACGCTCCGCGCTTGGGCAGGGCAGCCAATGGTACAGGTGTCGTTACATACGGTGAACGGCGAATCGTGTCCATCCGCTTTGGGACTTGGGAGAGAACCAGATGACCACCCGCGCTGACCTGCTGAGCATGGAACAGATCGAACGATTGCCCGAGCGTGCCCGTGAGGTCGTGGAGTACCGCAAGAGCGGTCTGAGCCTGAATCACATTCAGGGCTGCCCGCTGGACTGCGCCTACTGCATCCGGCACACCTACGGTCTGTGGGACCAGCGCCAACCGCGCCGCCTCATGACCGACGCTGAAGCCGTGGAAGAACTGGTCAATCACCGGTACTTCCAGCCGCACGTGACGCCTGTGCAGGTGTTCAACCGGGCTACCGATCCGTTCCTGCCGAACGTCCGGCCGCACACCATCACCGTGCTCGAAGACCTCGATGATCGGGAGTTGACGAATCATGTCCTGGTCATCACGCGATACCAGATGAAGTCCGAGGATATCGATCGGCTCAACCAGCTCCAGCACCTCAAGGTGACGCTGCTTTTCACATACTCCGGCATCGTCAATATGAAGATCGAACCGTACCCGTCGGACGTGGCCGCCGAGTCGCTCCGGCTCATGAGCGCGCCGTCACCACGTAAGTACCGGACGATTTTGTACTGGCGTCCCCTGGTGCCGGGCCTGAACGACACCGATGAGCACTTGGAGCGTGCCCACGAACTGGCCGAGCATGCCGACGCCACAGTGTTTACCGGCCTGTTCTACCGTGACCAGATCGCCGACTACTACAAGGCACAGGGGTTGCCCGAGCCCTACGAAGACACCGCGCGACGGAAGATCGTGCCCGAGACGTTGGAAAGGCGGGTGCTCGCGGTTTTCACGTCAGCAACGCCGTTGTTCCGAAAGACCTCGTGTGCGGTGAGCTACGCGCATGGTCTACCCGATTACAATGGCCATTACGGCATCCGTGAACTCTGCGACATCTGCCCGCTGGATCAGCTTGAGCTGTGCGCCAACTCTCACCGTGTGCCGTCGCCCGATCGTATTCGGGAGCTGGCCCGCGACTTGCCGGAAGCTCGTGGTCTGACGGTCGTAGACATCACCGACCGCGCGGCTGTCGTGTCCGGGCTGGAGACTGAACAGCCGCGCTACTACCTGCAACACGCGCTCGGCTTCCAGATTCACGACGTGCGTCACCCGCACGTCGTGCGGCGGCATGGCCGAGCCGACATCGGATGGAAGGACGCCAAGCACGATGGCTGACTGGACGAGCCTCACCTACGTGGTCGTAGACGTTGAGGGCAACGGTCAGCAGCCGCCCGATCTGGTGGAGCTGGCCGCCGTGCCGATCGTTGGTGGTGTCATCGGGGAGCCGGTGAGCTGGCTGGTCAAGCCGGACGAGCCGATCAAGCGCTTCGCCACCCGGATTCACGGACTGACCAACAAGGACGTAGCCGACGCTCCGGTGTTCGCGGGTATCAAGGATGACGTGCTGCGCGCCCTTGATGCTGACGCACTCATCGCCCACAACGCGCACATCGATGTTGGGGTCCTTGAGCGAAAGCTCGGTGACTGGCAGTGCCCCGAGATCCTCGACACGCTCAAGCTCGCCCGCCGTTTGCTGCCTGGTCAGGAGAGCTACCGGCTCGGCACGTTGGTCGAGGCGCTCAAGCTGGACAGCGAACTTCCTGAAGGGCTCACCCCCCACCGCGCCACCTACGACGCCTTGGTAGCGGCCCGCTTGTTCTTGCTGCTCGCCACCACGCCCGTCGGCCGTGCCCTGTCGCTGGACGAACTGCGGGGCGACTCATCGGGAGGGGGAGAGCGTGACGCTCCGGCCCTTTTCTGACCGTGAGCGGGGTGTGTTCGTCAGCGTTGACGGCCCGAGCGGCGCCGGGAAATCGACCGTCGTTCAGCATCTGGCACAATTGCTCGTGGCCCATGGTGAAGACGTCCACGTGACGGCCGAGCCGAGTAATGGCCCTATCGGTCTCCTGTGCCGCGAGCTGACCGAGACGGTTACGGGTCACGCCCTGGCCTGCTTGTACGCGGCGGACAGGTACCACCACCTTGAGACGGAAGTCCGACCGAACACCGAAACCGGCCGGACCGTCATCTCCGACCGCTACATTCCCTCCGGCTTGGTGATGCAGCGCTTCGACGGCATCGACCCGGCGTTCCTCTGGCAGCTCAACGCCAGCGCTGATCGGCCTGACTTAGCCGTGATCCTGGAAGCCGACGCCGAGGTCATCTCGGAACGGCTGCGCGAGCGCGGGCCGCATAATCGCTTCCAGCTCTCGCCGGGCAGCAGTCACGCTGAAGTCCGCTTCTACCGGCAGGCCACCGAGCGGTTGATCCAAGCCGGTTTCGACGTGCTGCGGGTGGACTGTAACCAGCGGCCACCAGATCGGTCCGCGGCCTTCATCCGCGACCGGCTGATGACCCTCTTCGCTCCCGGCAAGGAGTGAAGAGGGTCGGGAGCGTAGAGCGGTGGGTGTTCGGACCCGTACGCTCCGGGGTAGGCCGATGCGGGGGTAGGAAAAGATGGCGCAGACCACGAACAACGGCCAGCCGCCGATCCGGGAGAAGACGGCCCGCTTCGCCTCGGTGGATCCGCGGACCGGTGAGATTGTCGACCACCACCCGGTGTGTGACGGGACAGCGGTGCGAGCGGCCGTCGCTCGCGCGCAGGAGGCGGCCGCATGGTGGGGCGGGCTCGGGTTCGCCGGACGCCGCCGCCGGCTGCGCTCCTGGTGCGCGGCGCTGAGCCGACGGATCGACGAGCTGGCCGAGCTGATCACCATGGAGACCGGCAAGCCGCGCGATGATGCCCGGCTGGAATGCGTACTCGTGGTCACGCACCTGGATTGGGCCGCGCGCAACGCCGAGCAGGTGCTGCGCCGCCGCCGGGTGGGATCGGGCCTGCTGATGTTCCATGAGGCGGCGACGGTGGAATACCAGCCCTACGGCGTGATCGGCGTGATCGGCCCGTGGAACTATCCCGCGTACACGCCGATGGGCTCGATCGGCTACGCGCTGGCCGCAGGAAACGCCGTGGTGTTCAAGCCCAGCGAACTGACCCCCGGAGTGGGCCGGGCACTGGCGGCGAGCCTCGCTGCGGTGGTCCCCGAGCACCCGCTGTTGCAGGTCGTCACCGGGTTCGCCGAGACCGGGACCGCGCTGTGCCGGGCCGGTGTGGACAAGCTGGCGTTCACCGGGTCCACCGCCACCGCGAAGAAGGTGATGGCGACCTGCGCCGAGACCCTGACCCCGGTGGTGATCGAATGCGGCGGCACCGACGCGCTGCTGGTGGATGCCGACGCCGACCTCGCCAAGGCCGCCGCGGCCGCTGTCTGGGGTGCGATGGCCAACGCCGGGCAGACCTGCGTCGGCGTGGAGCGGGTCTACGTCGTCGAGGCCGTCGCCCAGGAGCTGACCGAGCGGATCGTCGCCCAGACGCGGCGGCTGCGAATCGGCGGTGACCCCGGTGCGGACCTCGGCCCGATCACCAGGCCCGACCAGGTCGACGTGATCCGCGATCACCTCACCGACGCGCTGGCCCACGGCGCCACGACGCTGGTCGGTGGTGTGGAGTCGGTCCGCCCGCCCTTCGTGGAGCCGATGGTGCTGACCGACGTCCCGGAAACCTCGACCGCGGTGACCGAGGAGACCTTCGGCCCGACCCTCACGGTGCACCGGGTCGCGAACCTGGACGACGCTGTGCGGCGGGTCAATGCCGGCCGCTACGGGCTGGGTGCGGCGGTGTTCTCCCGGCACCGTGGCGTCGAGATCGCCGGCAGGCTGCGATGCGGGATGGTGGCGGTCAACAGCGTGATCTCCTACGCTGCGGTGCCCTCGCTGCCCTTCGGCGGGGTCGGTGACTCCGGATTCGGGCGGATCCACGGTGCTGACGGGCTGCGGGAGTTCACCCGGGCCAAGTCGGTCACCCGCCGCCGGTTCCGTCCCCCGGTGGAGGTGCTCACCTTCGCCCGCCCGGCCTGGGCGGTTCGGTTGCTACTGAGGATTGTCCGGGTGCTTTACGGTCGCGGAGCGGGAGGCACGAGATGACTCAGATCAAGACGGTCGGCGTGGTGGGGATGGGCACGATGGGCGCCGGGATCGCCGAGGTGCTGGCCCGTACCGGGATCGACGTGCTGGCCGTTGAGCTCGATGAGCACGGGGTGAGCCGAGGTCGGGGACATCTCGAACACTCCACCGGGCGTGCCCTGGAACGCGGCAAGCTCGACGAGGTGGCCCGCCGCGAGCTGCTCAGCAGGATCGGTTTCACCACGAACCTGGCCGATCTGCGCGAGGTGGACCTCGTGATCGAGGCCGTGCCCGAGCGCCTGGATCTCAAGAGCCGGATCTTCGCCGAGCTGGACGGGATCGTGCGCAGCGATGTCGTGCTGGCATCCAACACCTCCAGTTTGTCGATCACCGAGCTCGCGGTGCAGACCAAGCGGCCGGACCGGGTCATCGGGATGCATTTCTTCAACCCGGCGCCGGTACTCAAGCTGGTCGAGGTGGTGCGCACGGTGGTCACCGATCCCGACGTCATCAGCGCCGTCACCGAGCTGGCGAGCACGCTGGGCAAGACGCCGGTGGTGGTGGGGGACCGGGCCGGGTTCATCGCCAACGGGCTGCTGTTCGGCTACCTCAACCACGCGGCGAGCATGTTCGAGCAGTCCTACGCCACCCGGGAAGATCTCGACGCGGCGATGCGCTTCGGCTGCGCGTACCCGATGGGACCGCTGGCGCTGCTGGACCTGATCGGCCTGGACACCGCCTACAAGATCCTCGACGCGCTGTACCACCAATCCCGGGACCGGTTGCACGCGCCGGTGCCGGTGCTCAAACAGATGATCACCGCGGGGCTGCTGGGCCGGAAGTCGGGCCGCGGCTTCTACACTTACGCGGGGCAGGACTCCTCCACCGTGGTACCCGATGCCGCCACCCCGGCCGGCGATGAGTCTGGCGCGGCGACCCGCCCGATCGGCGCGGTCGGGGTGGTGGGCACCGGGACGATGGCCACCGGCATCGTCGAGGTACTCGCCAAGGGCGGCCACGAGGTGATCGTCCGGGGTCGCAGTACCAGCCGGACCGACGCGGCGGTGTCGGCGATCACCCGTTCGTTGGACAAGGCCGTCAACCGCGGCAAGCTCGCCGAGGATGCCCGCGACGCCGCCCTCGCGCGGATCACGACCACCACCTCCCTGGACGACTTCGGTGATGTCGACCTGGTGGTGGAGGCGGTGGCCGAGGAGCTGGAGGTCAAGCGCGGGATCTTCGCCACCCTCGACGAGGTGTGCAAGCCCGGAGCGATCCTGGCGACCACCACGTCGTCGCTACCGGTGGTGGAGTGCGCGGCGGCCACCTCCCGCCCGGGTGATGTGGTGGGGATGCACTTCTTCAACCCCGCTCCGATCATGAAGCTGGTCGAGGTGGTGACCACCATCGCCACCACTCCCGACGTGGCGGCCACCGCCCGCCAGCTCGCCCGTTCGCTCGGCAAGGTGCCGGTGACCTGCGGTGACCGCGCTGGTTTCATCGTCAACGCGCTGCTGTTCCCGTACTTGAACGACGCGGTGCGGATGCTGGAGGCGCATTACGCCTCAGCAGATGACATCGACACCGCGATGATGGTCGGCGCCGCGTTGCCGATGGGCCCCTTCGCGCTGCTCGACGTGGTCGGCTTGGACGTCTCGCTGGCCATCCAGCGCAGCCTCTACCAGGAGTTCCGCGAGCCCGGCTACGCCCCGGCCCCCCTGCTGGAGAAGCTGGTCACCGCCGGTCGCCTGGGCCGCAAGACTCGCAAGGGCTTCCGCGACTACTCGTGACGCTCAGCCGCAGCAGCCTCCACCGCAACACCCGCCCGCTGGAGCAGGGGACCGGCTCGTCACGGCTCCGGGCTGCGCGCCGCCGGACAACGCGACGGTGGAGAGCAGCCGGACGGTGTCGGCGTGCCCGGACGGGCACTGGGCGGGGTCTCTCGACGCGGTCATCGGCCGGCTGAGTTCGAAGGTCGTCGAGCACTCCCGGCACCGGAACTCGTAGCGTGGCATGGGTCGCAGCCTACTGGTATTACCGTTGGTAGTGATGCCGCGACGCAAGCTCCCACGCCGTGCTGCCGCCCCATCCTCTGAGGTGAGTGGGGCGGGTTGGGCGCGAGTGGAGCGCGGAGGTGACGGAGACTGGCTGGTCCGGACAGTGCCCGGTGAGCAGGCCCTCAAGACCTACCGGTGCCCGGGCTGTGACCACGAGATCGAGCCTGGTGTCGCGCACGTGGTGGCCTGGCCGGCCGCGGAGCAGGGATCAGCCGCCGAGCGGCGACACTGGCACCGTGGGTGCTGGAGCGCCCGGACCCGCCGGGCACCCACTCGCAGGCAGTGGTGAGGCGGGCGTCAGTCCTGCGGAGCTGGCTCGCCGGCGAGCACGTCGTCTTCTCCCGGAGCGGGCGAGAGCTGCTGCAGGGCTTCCGCCAGCTTCGAGCTCACCGATTCCAGCTGGCCGGTGACCTGGTGGTGCAACGTGCGCAGCGTCTCAACCTGCCGGGTGGCCGCTCGCACCCGGGCGACCGCCGTCTGGTCCGCCTCGGTCACCAGCCGGCGGGCCACGTCGGTGGCCTCATCGACGCGCCGTTTCGCCTCGGCCTTGCTGCTCGCCTCCTCCTGCGCCAGCTCCCGTGCCGCGTCGCGGCGCCGGGCCGACATGGTGATGTCGAAGTCCTCCTCGACCTGTTGGCGGCGGGCCGTCGACTCGGCATCGAACTGCTGGGCTCGCTGCTGGGCCTGCGTCAAGATCTCCTCACCCTGGCGGCGCGCATCGGCCACGGCCTGTTCGTGTTCGGCCTCCATCGTCGAGCGCTGCTGCATCGCCTCGGCGACCATCGCCTCGTAGCGAGCACGCAACTCGCTCGCCTCGCGCTCGACGGCGGCCCTGGTCGCCTCGGCAGCCGTGGTGGCCTTGGCGATGATCTCCGCGGCCTCACTCTGCGCGCTGCGCAGCAGGTGCACCACTCGCTCGCTCATGCCTTCGACGGTGGTGGGTGGTGCGGCGAGCCGCTTGATCTGAGCGCGCTGATCGTCGATCTCGGAGCGGGCCGCCTCCAGCGCTCGGGTCAGCTCGGCGGCCTGCGCCGCGCCGGCATCCCGATCCGCCACCGCGAGCGCTAGATCTGCCCGCAACTGCTCGAGCTGGTAGTCCACCTGCGTGCAGTCGTATCCACGGCGGACGACGTCGAACGTGGACCGCATCGGAAGCAGATCGCGATCATCGACTGAGCCCATGCGGCCACGTTACTCGGGTGCTGGGGGTTGACAGGTCAGCCGTCTGGGGTTCAGACCCCTCGGAAGCGGTTGATGGAGTTCAGGTGCACCTCCCGAAGCTCAGGGTTGCGCACGCCCAGACCTTCTTCGGGTGCCAGGCAGAGCACACCCACTTTGCCCTGGTGAATGTTGGAGTGCATGTCGTGAGCTGCCTGCCCGGTCTGCTCCAGCGGGTAGACCCGCGACAGCGTCGGGTGAACCTTGCCCTTGGCGATCAGCCGGTTGGCCTCCCACGCCTCCCGGTAGTTGGCGAAATGCGAGCCTACGATCCGCTTGAGGTTCATCCAGAGGTAGCGGTTGTCGTAGATGTGGTTGAAGCCGGAGGTGGAGGCGCAGGTGACGATCGTGCCGCCCCTTTTGGCGACGTAGACGCTGGCGCCGAAGGTCTCCCGCCCTGGGTGTTCGAAGACGATGTCGGGGTCATCACCCCCGGTGAGCTCTCGAATCTTGGTGCCGAAGCGCTTCCACTCCCGCGGATCCTGGTTGTGCTCGTCCTTCCAGAACTTGTAGCCCTCCGCGTTGCGGTCGATGACCAGATCGGCCCCCATCCGCCGGCAGATCTCCGCCTTTTCCGGGCTGGAGACCACGCAGACCGGGATACCGCCGCCGCCCAGCGCCATCTGTGTCGCATACGAGCCCAGCCCACCGGAGGCGCCCCAGATGAGTACCGTGTCGCCCTGTTTCATATCCGCGCCGTTGCGGGAGACCAACTGCCGGTAGGCGGTGGAATTGACCAGACCCGGGCTGGCGGCCTCCTCCCAGGTGAGGTGAACCGGTTTGGGCATCAGCTGGTTGGACTTCACCAGCGCCAGTTCGGCAAGGCCGCCGAAATTCGTCTCGAAACCCCAGATACGCTGCTCGGGATCGAGCATGGTGTCGCTGTGCCCGTCCGGGTGCTCCAACTCGACGGACAGGCAGTGCGCCACCACGTCGTCGCCCGGGCTCCAGGCGTTCACCCCGGCTCCGGTGCGCAGCACCACGCCGGCCAGGTCCGATCCGACCACGTGGTAGGGCAGGTCGTGCCGGGCGGCCAACGGGGAGATTCGCCCGTAGCGCTTGAGGAACCCGAAGGTGGGCAGCGGTTCGAAGATCGATGTCCAGACGGTGTTGTAGTTGACCGCACTGGCCATCACGGCGACCAGTGCCTCGCCCGGACCCAGTTCCGGCACCGGGACGTCGTCCAGGTGCAGGGACTGGCGGGGGTCCTTGTCCCGGCTGGGCATGCCGGCGAACATGTCGGCCTCGTCGGCGTGGACCGTGATTCCCCGGTAGGTCTCCGGCACCGGCAGTGAACCGATGGAATCGACGTCGTCGCTGAGGATGGCATCGAGGATCTTTTGCACGGTTGTCCCTTCCCGCTACGCACGTCCACCCAGTTTGGGAGTAGCCGATTACGCAGACGGTACCGATTGATATATCAAACGCTACAGCCCCGAGTGAGTGAGGCCGGTCCGTTCTCGTTCTGGCGACATCTTGACCGGGCGGCCAATCAAGCGCATCATCGCAAGCTGTCGGGGGAGAAGTTCGTGGAGGTGAGTGCACATGGCGAAGAAATGGATGCGCTGGCAGGACTGGGTCGCCGTGGTCCTGGGTGCCATCGCAGCGCTGTCGGTGCTGCGGCTGGAGACGTCGCAGGCAGCGATGTGGAGCCTGCTGGTGTTCGGCGTGTTATTGCTGGTCAGCGGCTTGTGGTCGCTGGCTATGCCGGGTTCGGTGGCCAGCGAGTACGTGCATATCGGATTAGGTGCGCTGTTGTTCATCAGTCCCTGGGTGCTGGGTTATCTCAGCTTCCCGGCGGCCGCGTGGACGTCCTGGGTGATCGGAGCGCTGGCGGTCGCCGTGGGCGCCGCCGCTGTCCCGGTGGCGATCACCACGCACCGCGGTATGGCGGGCCAGCACTGAACGTCGGGGAGGATGCCCCTGCTCGGGAACGGATCCTCATCGCAGCGCAGGAGCTGTTCGCCGAGCAGGGGTTCGACGCCACTCCGACCTCGCGGATCGCCGAGCGTGCCGGAGTACCCAAGGGGCTGGTGCACTACTACTTCCGCCGCAAGCCGGACCTGCTGGTGGCGCTGGTCGAGCGGCTGCCCCGGGAACACCTCGACCACAGCCACATCGTGGTGCGCGGTGATGTCGCGGGCAGCCTGCGCCGCCTGGTGGCCGCCCTCGACGCCTGGCTGGACGCCTCGCCGGTGCTGTCCCACCTGCTCTGGCGGGAGGCCGACACCCACCACGTGGTGCGCGACGCGCTCACCGCCCGGTTCCGCTGGATGGTTGACGAGATCCGGGCGGTGATGCGTGCCGCGCTGCCCGAGTCGCGCCACGGGGCCACTGTGCACAGCGCCGACGTGCACAGCGCCGATGTGCTGCACAGCGCCGATGTGCACAGCGCGGCCGAGCTACTGGCCCTGGCGGTCAGCTACCGGCATTCCATGGCCCGGCACGCCGGTGACGGGCTCGCGATAGAGCCACCGCTGTCCATGCACCGCGAGCTGGACTTCCTCGCCGAGGCACTGGCACCCGGCACGGACACCGCTCATTGACCGGACTCGAGAATGAGAGAATCGCCAGAGCAACGCTGAGGGGTACCGGATGCGCGATCAGCTGCTCGCGGCGCTCAGCGCACGGCTGGACCGGATCGTGGCGGCGAACAAGCCCGCGCTGGCGTTGGAGCCAGGAGCGCTCGATGATGCTCAACGCCTCGCCGAATACCTTCGTGATAGCGATGGCGATCTCGAAGCCTGCTATGTGCTCGGCTGGTTTCACTGGTATCTGCACGCAGCAATGACCTGACCCTGATCACGAACGCCGTCTCGTTGGGGCAACGGGTTCTGACCGTCGTGCCGGCCGACCACCCTGACCGGGCGGGGTGCCTGTCTCGCCTGGGCCTCGCCCTGTGGCTTCGATTTTGGCGGGTGGGGGCGCTGGTCGACCTGGACGGGGCGATCACCGCGCATCGGAGAGCAGTGCAGGCCATCCGGGCTGATCATCCCGACCGAGCGGCCGTGTTGCGCAACCTCGGCAGTGCTCTGCAGGCTCGGTTCGAGCGAGTGGGGGAGTTGGTCGACTTGGATGAGGCGATCACCTTGGTCCGGGCTGCGCTGCGAGTTACCCCTGCTGATCACCCCAAGCGGGCGTTGATACTGATCAATCTGTGTGCCGTGCTGCTGCTTGCAGAGACGGCGTCTCGCCGCCTTGATCGTGGTGACCAGCAACACGCTCTCGGGGAGTTCGCTGGTCTGGCCAGTGAGGCCGCATCCTTGGCTTTTCTCGTCGCGCACATCGAACCGATCGGAGAACCTGCGGCGGTCCGGGCGCTGCGGCTATTGGAACTCGGACGGGGGGTCCTACTCAGTCAGGCGCTGGATACCCGCAGCGACCTCACCGACCTTCAGACCCGCCATCCCGTGCTCGCTGCGCGGTTCATCGAGTTGCGTGACCAGCTTGACCAGGCAGGCCGCACATCAGTACTGGCTGACGGCGCAGGCATGGCCGATGCGTGGGAACAGCGCCGGGTCGAGGACCGGCACCAGCTCGCCATTGCGTTCGAGGTGGTAGTGACCGAGATCCGTGCTCTGGGCAGTTTTGAGGCGTTCCTGCTACCCCCTGAGCCGGATCAGCTCATCCGCCATGCCCAGCAGGGGCCGGTGGTGGTGGTCAACGTCAGCCGGTACCGCAGCGACGCCATCCTGGTCAGGTCAGAGGGGATCACTTCCATCCCGCTGCCGGACCTCGTCCAGGATACTTTGATCGACAGGATCAACTCTTTCCATCAGGCTCTCGGCGCCGCGCATGATCCCGATGCCAGCCCGGAGCAGCGGAGAGGTGCTCAGGACACTCTCAGTGCGGTCCTGGAGTGGCTGTGGGACGCTGCGGCCCAGCCGATTCTCGATGAACTCGGCTACGGGTACACGCCAGCGCTTGGGACGGCGTGGCCGCGGGTGTGGTGGGTGCCAGGCGGGCTCTTGGGTTTCCTGCCCCTGCATGCCGCTGGGTACCACCGCGAGTGGCCAGAAGTCAATGGCCGCCGCACCGTCATGGACCGGGTGATCTCGTCCTACACTCCCACGGTGCGTGCGCTCGCCTATGCCCGGGAACGCAACACGGCATCTGCTGTCGGCGAGCGGGCGCTGATCGTGGCCATGCCCACCACACCTGGCCTCGACAGCCCGCTGTGCCACGTGGTCGAGGAAGCTGAGCTGGTTCACGCGCGGCTTCCCGGCTCCGTACTGTTGATCGAGAACCAGGCGACCACTAATGCACACCGACCTACCAGGGCCAATGTCCTGGCGCAGCTGGGTGGCTGCGCTATCGCGCACTTCGCCTGCCACGGTTGAGCCACCCCTTCGATCCGTCGCGGAGCTTACTGCTCCTGCACGATCACGACAGCGATCCGCTGACCGTCGCCAGCCTGGCGCCGATCCGGCTCGATCAAGCTCGGCTCGCGTACCTGTCGGCCTGCCGGACTGCGTTCAATCCCTCAATCGACCTGGCCGATGAGGCCATTCATCTGACTACCGCCTTCCAGCTTGCTGGCTACCCGCACGTCGTCGGTACCCTGTGGGAGATCGACGACGCCTTGGCCGTCCACGTCGCCGACACCTTCTATGCCGCCCTGGCCACCGGCAACAACACGATCGACACCAGATATGCCGCGCAAGCACTCCACCATGCCGTGCGCCCCATCCGGGACGAACAGCCCGAGACACCCTCCTTGTGGGCCGCATACGTCCACGCCGGTGCCTGAGTCGGCCGCTTGCGGGTAGGTGAAGTATTCCGGGGCGAAGTCGCGGCGAAGCGCCGGTTGAGGTGGGTGAAATGCAAGGCGGGCGATTCGGCGGTCAGTTTGCGCCCGCCAGCCGCCAACATCTCGCGGCTGACGTCAATGGGAAGGTAGGTGGCCGGACGGCGCTCGGCACAGGCCGTCAGCAGTATGCGGGTTTCTTCCGCTCCCGCTGTCCAGCTCAGCGATCCGCTCGCACGCGATCAGGTCCGTGATCTCGTCGGCGTGACGCTGCAGGAGTCCGTACTCGACCCGGGTGAGGTAGTAGTCAGGCAGCTCAGTGATCGGCTCGAACAGGTCCGATCCGAGCGCGTCGTATCCGATTCCCCTCGTCACGCAGCTGTGGGGCCTCCGTTCAGGCGTTGGGGTGCCGTGGGCACATCCGGCCGAGTGAGCCGCAGCCACTCGCCCGACCTGTACCCGTACGCCACGCGCGGTCAGCGGGCTATACCTGGTGCAGCCGAAGTCGGACATGTACGGCTGGTCAGCCCACCCACAGAACGAGCAGCACGTCCACCCGCCGCTGGTCTTCCACGATGAGGTACACCACCATGCCGTGGGTGCCGAACGAGCGCGCCCGCACGGCACCCTGTGGGTTGCCCCGGTGATACGGCCGCCCGCTCCAGGGTGCGGTTTCCAGAATCACCCGCAGCTCGGCGTAAGTGGACAGGGCCTCGGCGGGTAGCGCGTCGACCTGGTGTTTCGCCTGGTCGTCGGTCGTGACGGTGTACAACGGGCGCGCTTACAGCCTGGCCTCGGTGACGGCCACCGGCTCGTCGGGGGGAGGCTCCCCCCGACGAGTAGCTCGACGGCGCGTCGGACGACCCTGCGGTGTTCCTGTTTGTCACGTGTAATCCACGAGCGCATCCGCCAGTGCTCCAGCGTGTCGTGGACGCCCTCTAGGTCCAGCGTCCGCCCGGCTTCGTCCAGCGCATTCCGGTAATCTCGGTCGAACTCGTCGCGGTACTCCTGGTGCAGGGCGGCGCGAATCTCGCTGGGCTTGGCGCCTGGCAGTGGAAGCGGCGGCAGGGCCGGGACGTTGGTCGCGACGGGAGAGGCCATGCCGACACCATAACGGCCGGTATGACGAACCGGCAGCTCCCGGGTAGCCGACGCGGAGCCGGTCGTTGCGGCCAGTTCGGTGGTGTGCGTCGCCACGACCAGCGGCGCGAATCAGTGCCGGACTGCGTGAACTCGTCTTGGTACTCCGGGGTGCAGGACGGCGCGAATCTCGCGGGGCACGGTGGTCGACATCGTCGCTCACCGTGCCGACGAGCTTGACCGACGCCTGGTCACGGCAGGCAGCCGCCACCACGTAGAGATCGGGAGACCGTGGTAGCTCTGCTGTGGTTAAGCGAAGCGGTGGCGCACGCTGTGGAATAACTTGGCAATCATGAAGGCTGCGCTCTTGACCGCATTGATGACCGCATCAATGGCGTGGTCGACCGGCTTGACAGGGTCGCCGACTCTGTCCACCGTGTGGTCGACGATCTTGTTGGCAATACTGACGCCGATGATGCCGCCGACGATTCCGCCGACGACTGTGCCCGGACCTGGAGCTATCAGCGATCCAATGAAACCCCCCGAGGCCACGCCGGCTTTTCCGCCGGCCCACGCGCCAGCGGCGACGCCCCCGCCTCGTATGCCGTACCGTAGTTTTTGTGTTGCGTCGACACCTCTCCGTAGCCAACCGGCGCTGTTGGGGAACGTGAGTCCGCCAAGGCCGTCGAGGCCGTCTTTGAGGCCGTCTTTGAGCTCGTTCAGCGGGTTGCGGGACTGGTTGGGGAGGGCACCGAGCTCCTTTGCCCTGGACATGTTCGCCGCGGTCGGCCCTAGCTGGAGGAGGGCTTCCACCTCGGCGGCACCTCTGATGATCTCTTCATCGTAGGTTTGCCACCAGGCGTGTTCAGCCCCAGCTGGGATCTCGTCGACACAGCGGTTGAAGCATGCGACCCGCTGGGCCCAGATTTTCATGCATACCGCCGCCCAGACCAATGCCCCGTCCAGGGCCACATCCTGCTCGGTGGAGTCGTAGGCAACCTTGATCTCTGGTGGGCACATCCCATCCCAGTCGGCAATCGCCGGTGCGTAGGGCCTCCTGGTCCCGTGACCGTTCTGGAGCGCGTCGGCGCCCCAGTCGATCAGTCGTGAGCTGTATCGCGCCAGCTCCTCAGGGTCTGCGAGGTGTTTCTCGAAAGGCTGCATCTGGCCACCCCTTCCCAAAGAGGACATCTGGACACGATTGCCGCGCGACTCCGAGGATAGCCCGACGAACCGGGTGAAGCAGTGGTGTACGACTTGTCTTCAGGTACGAGACTCGTGGCAAGCGGCCGGTTCCACCAGCTCGACCAGGACGCCACCGGTGTCTTTGGGGTGGATGAAGTTGATCCGGGAGCCCGCCGTGCCGCGGCGGGGGGTGTCATAGAGCAGCCGCATGCCTGTGTCGCGCAGCGCTGCCATGGCGGTGTCGATGTCGGTGACCCGGTAGGCCAGCTGCTGCATCCCGGGGCCGTTGCGGTCGAGGAACTTGGCGATGACCGACGTCGGGCCCAGCGGGGCGAGCAATTGCACCGCGGCGCCGCTGCCCGGGTCACCGGGGGCGCGCAGCATGCCCTCGTGCACCCCCTGCTCCTCGTTGATCTCCTCGTGGACCAGCTCCAGCCCGAAGCTCACCCGGTAGAACTCGACGGCCGCGGCGAAATCGGGCACCGCGATGCCGACGTGATCGATCGCCGTGACGAAAGACGGGAGGGGTGTCATGAGATGCAGCGTACGGCCGGTGGAGGTGTGCTCATTGTCATCTCCGTGCCGATCGAGAGCGCGGTAAGGTCGAATTCAGCCGGAATCACAACCCTGAGATCACAAACACTGCCACGCCGGAGGTCTGCGTTATGACCGGTTCTGTCATCGTCGCCGGAGCCCGCACCCCGATGGGGCGGCTGCTCGGCCAGCTCAAGGACTTCTCGGCCGCCCAGCTCGGCGGGTTCGCCATCAAGGGGGCCCTGGAGCGGGCCGGGGTGGCGCCCGAGCAGGTGCAGTACGTGATCATGGGTCAGGTGCTCACCGCGGGCGCCGGCCAGATCCCCGCCCGGCAGGCCGCAGCCAACGCCGGCATCGGAATGGACGTGCCGGCGCTGACCGTCAACAAGGTGTGCCTGTCCGGGTTGACCGCGATCGCGCTGGCCGACCAGCTCATCCGGGCCGGGGAGTGCGACATCATCGTGGCCGGCGGGCAGGAGTCGATGACCCAGGCGCCGCACCTGCTGGCCAAGTCCCGGGCCGGGTTCAAGTACGGCGACGTCACCATGATCGACCACATGGCCTACGACGGGCTGCACGACTCGTTCGACCAGGTCTCGATGGGTGTCTCCACCGAGAAGCACAGCGCTCGCCACCACCTGACCCGGGCCGAGCAGGACGAGTTCGCCGCGCAGTCGCACCAGCGCGCCGCGCGGGCGGCCAGCAGCGGGCTGTTCGGCGAGGAGATCACCCCGGTGAGCGTGCCGCAGCGCAAGGGTGACCCTGTCGTGTTGAGCGCCGATGAGGGCATCCGGCCCGAGACCACCGCCGCGAGCCTGGGCAAGTTGCGGCCGGCGTTCGCTGCGGATGGCACCATCACCGCCGGGTCGTCCTCGCCGATCAGCGACGGGGCCGCCGCGGTCGTGGTGATGAGCAAGGCCAAGGCACGAGAGCTGGGCCTGAGCTGGCTGGCCGAGATCGGGGCGCACGGCATGGTGGCCGGGCCCGACGACTCCAGCCTGCACGAGCAGCCCGCCAACGCGGTGCTGGTCGCGTGCCGCAAAGAGGGCATCGACGCGAGCGAGCTTGACATCGTGGAGATCAACGAGGCGTTCGCCGCGGTGGGCGTGGTGTCCACCCGCAAACTCGGCATCGACCCCGCGCGGGTCAACCCCAACGGCGGAGCGATCGCGCTGGGACACCCGATCGGCGCGTCCGGCGCCCGGCTGGCGCTGCACCTGGCGATGGAGCTGCGCCGCCGCGGTGGCGGCGTGGGCGCGGTATCGCTGTGCGGTGGCGGCGGCCAGGGTGACGCGTTGATCCTGCGGGTGCCCGGCGACAACGCGGCGTGAGCCCTCGCGGCCGCGACGTCGACGAGCTGGTCGCGTACGCGCGGCAGGGTCAGGCCCGCGCGGTCGCCCGGCTCATCTCGCTGATCGAGGACGGCGCCCCGCAGCTGCGCGCCCTCGCCGCCGCACTGGCCCGGGACACCAGCCGGGCCCAGGTCGTCGGCATCACCGGCCCGCCCGGGGTGGGTAAGTCGAGCACCGTCAGCGTGCTGGTCACCGCGCTGCGGGCGGCCGGCAAGCGGGTCGGTGTGCTCGCCGTCGACCCGTCCTCGCCGTTCTCCGGTGGTGCGCTGCTCGGTGACCGGGTCCGGATGCAGGAGCACGCCACCGACGCCGGTGTCTTCATCCGGTCGATGGCCACTCGGGGACACCTGGGCGGCATCGCCCGGGCCACCCCGCAGGCGCTGCGGGTACTGGCCGCCGCAGGCTGCGACGAGGTGCTGGTGGAGACCGTGGGGGTGGGCCAGTCCGAGGTCGAGGTGGCCGCCCAGGCCGACACCACGGTGGTGATGCTGGCGCCGGGAATGGGTGATGGCATCCAGGCGGCCAAGGCCGGGATCCTCGAAGTCGCGGACGTCTTCGTGGTGAACAAGGCCGATCGGGAAGGCGCCGATCAGACCGTCCGCGACCTCAGGCACCTCATCTCCCTGGGCCGGCGGGGCACTGCGGGCCCGAACTGGCGGCCGCCGGTCGTACAAACGGTGGCCACCAAGGACCAGGGCATCGAGGAGCTCATCGGGGCGATCGAGGAGCACCGGGGATGGATGGCAAGCCACGGTGAGCTGGAGGCCCGGCGGCAGCGCCGCGCGGAGGCCGAGGTCGAGGCCATCGCGCTGGCGCAACTGCACGGCAGGCTCGGTGACGTGCTACGGGGTAGCGCGTTGCCCGGGTTGGCCAAGCGGGTCGTCACCGGTGAGCTGGACGTCTACCGGGCAGCCGATGAGCTGGTCGCCGAGCTGGGCGCCTGATCCGGATAGGGTCACAGGACATCGACGACGTCAGGCTGGGTCGGTGAAGTCGCCTGCGGCGCGGCGCACCTGGGTGAGCAGCCCGGTGAGCTGGGCGGTCTGCGTCTCGTCCAGCCCGACGAAGCCGAAGTCGATGTCGGTGAGCGCCACGGTGGCCGCCTTCTGACGCTGCCGGCCGGCTTCGGTGATCGTGACCAGGGTGGTGCGCCGATCGGTGGGGTGACCATTGCGCTCGACCAGGCGGTCGGCCTGCAACCGATCCACGATGTTGGTCACACTGGTCGGGTGCAGCTGGAGCCGCTGGCCCATGACGTTCATCGGTAGCGTGCCCTGGCGGGAGAACACCAGCAGGACCAGTGCCTCGTACCGGGCGAAGGTCAGGCCGTGGGGGCGTAGCGCGGCATCCACCGCGGACTGCAGGATCTGCTGCACACGCATCACATTGGTCACCGCCGCCATCGTCCCGGCTGGTCCGATGCGGTCCTGCCAGATCTGCGCGGCCCGCTCGATCGGGTCGAAGGGCAGCGGATGATGTGAGTGCATGCGTGCACGGTAGCCGCTCAATGCCACGTCCACCCTCATCGAGGCCACCCGACCAAGATCACGGTTTCGGTGCCTCAGGCGACAAATTGTGTCGTTCCCGGCACACAAACCTCGATCACGCTCGCTGTTCCCACGTACTCTGATATCAGTTAGTAGGGCATCCTACTAACTGAGTACCGACGAGGGGCTGACATGACCGCCTACGACTCTCAGCAGGCAGATCCCCACGAGGGCTGGGAGCGCTGGCAGCGCCGCTACGTGCAGGCGCAGGCGGCGGGCGGGCTCCGCGATGCGGATTTCACCACCCTGTCCGGATCCGAGGTCGACCCGGTGTACGGACCGCGTGAGGGTGAGACGGTCGAGGGTTTCGAGAGGATCGGCTGGCCGGGCGAGTACCCATTCACTCGTGGTGTGCACACCACCGGCTACCGGGGGCGCACCTGGACGATCCGCCAGTTCGCCGGATTCGGTAACGCCCGCCAGACCAACGAGCGCTACCAGCAGATACTGCGAAACGGCGGGGGCGGGCTCTCGGTGGCCTTCGACATGCCCACCCTGATGGGCCGCGACTCCGACGATCCGCACAGCCTCGGCGAGGTGGGGCACTGCGGCGTGGCGATCGACAGTGCCGCCGATCTGGACATCCTGTTCGCCGGCATCCCACTGGAGCGCATCACCACATCCATGACGATCTCGGGTCCCGCGGTGCCGATGTTCTGCATGTACCTGGTCGCCGCGCAGCGCCAGGGCGCGGATATCACCAAGCTCAACGGCACCCTGCAGACCGACATCTACAAGGAATACATCGCCCAGAAGGAGTGGTTGTTCACCCCGGAACCGCATCTGCGGCTCATCGGAGATCTGATGGAGTACTGCACGGAGCAGATCCCGGCCTACAAGCCGTTGTCGATTTCCGGTTACCACATCAGGGAAGCGGGCGCGACGGCCGCGCAGGAGCTGGCATTCACGCTGGCCGACGGTTTCGGGTATGTGGAGCTGGGCCGTTCCCGCGGGCTTGACGTGGACCGCTTCGCGGCGGGCCTGACCTTCTTCTTCGATGCGCATGTCGATTTCTTCGAGGAGATCGCGAAATTCCGCGCCGCTCGGCGGATCTGGGCCCGCTGGATGCGCGAGGTCTACGGCGCCAGGACCGACAAGGCGCAGTGGCTGCGTTTCCACACCCAGACCGCGGGTGTGTCGCTGACCGCGCAGCAGCCTTACAACAATGTCGTGCGCACCACGATCGAGGCGCTTGCCGGGGTGTTGGGCGGCACCAATTCGATGCACACCAACTCCCTGGACGAGACGTTGGCGTTGCCCTCGGAGCGCGCTGCGGAGATCGCCCTGCGCACCCAGCAGGTGATCATGGAGGAGTCCGGGGTGGCCAACGTGATCGATCCGCTGGGCGGCTCGTGGTACGTCGAGGCGCTGACCGACCGGATCGAGGCGGATGCCGAGCGCATCTTCGCCCGGATCAAGGACATGGCCGCGGCGGCGGTGCCCTCGGGCAGGCATCCGATCGGCGAGATGACTTCCGGAATCCTGCGCGGGATCGAGGACGGCGAGTTCACCGGTGAGATCGCCGACGCGGCGTTCGCCTACCAGCACGCGCTGGAGAAGGGCGACAAGAAAATCGTCGGGGTGAACACGCTGACCGGATCGGTGACCGATGAGCTGGAGATCCTCCGGGTGAGCCACGAGGTGGAACGTGAGCAGAACCGGGCGTTGGCGACTCGCCGCGCGCAGCGCGATCAGGCCGCTGTCGATCGGGCCCTGGCGGTCATGGTCGAGGTCGCGAACGGGCAGGGCAACATCATCGAGCCGATGCTTGACGCGGCGCGCGCCGAGGCCACACTCGGCGAGATCTGCGGGGCGCTGAAGGCTCAGTGGGGTGAGTACCGGGAGCCGGCCCGGTTCTGAGGACCTCCTGCGCCACGCCGGGCCGGCGGCCATGCCAGGATAGACGCTGTGAGCAGGCCCAACCCGCAGCAGACCATAGCCATGTCAGGTGCCGTCGACCTGTCTGTCCTCAAGACGCGGGCCGAGTCGGCTACCCGGCGCGACACCCCGAACGCGCCACCAACCGGCGGGGACAGCAGCTGGGTTCTCGATGTCACCGAGCAGAGCTTTCAAGTCGACGTCGTCGAGCGTTCCATGCAGGTGCCGGTGGTGGTTGACCTGTGGGCGAGCTGGTGCGGTCCGTGCAAGCAGCTCTCCCCGGTGCTCGAGCGGCTGGCCGGCGCGGCCGGTGGCGCCTGGGTGCTGGCCAAGGTCGACGTCGATGCCAACCAGCGGATCGCTCAGCTGTTCGGTGTGCAGTCCCTCCCCATGGTCATCGCCGTTGCCGGTGGCCAGCCGATCGACGCTTTCGCCGGTGCTCGACCTGAGCCACAGGTGAAGCAATGGATCACCGCGCTGCTCGATGCGCTGCGCGACCAGCTGCCCGGCATTGGGGCCGCCGAGGGCGGCGTGGCCGAGAATCAGGCTGAGCAGCCGGACGCCGAGCCCGACGATCCCCGGTTCACCGCGGCCGAGACCGCGCTGGCGGCGGGTGACTACGCCACAGCGGAGGCGGCTTACCAACAGATCCTGGACGCGGAACCGGCCAACGAGCAGGCCAGGGTCGCGCTGGCGCAGGTTCGTTTCCTGGTGCGAGCCGACGCAGCCGACCCGTCGGCGGTGGCGAAGGCTGACGCAGCGCCCGACGACGTCGCAGCGCAGATCGCCGCGGCCGACGTCGAGGTGATCGCCGAGATGCCGGAACGGGCGTTCGAGCGGCTGGTCAGCGCCGTGCGGCGGTTGAGCGGCGAGGACTGCGATCGGGCCAGGGCGCATCTGGTCGGGCTGTTCGAGCTCTTCCCGGCAGACGACCCGCGAGTCAGCGCAGCCCGCCGGGCGCTGGCCCGGGCGTTGTTCTGATCCCGTCGAGCCACTGCTCGACACCACCGTAGAGCGCCCCACTCGCCCAGTTGGCGCCGATCCATGGCCAGCACGCGGCCTGCTCGGCGCTGTCCACCGGGTAGGCGACCACGTCGATGCCGGCGCCTCGCACGATGTGCACCAGGGCCTGTGCCGCCTGGGACAGGATCCGGGACGGATCGTCGGCTACCTGCCGGGAGATCGGCGGCGCGATGCGTACCGTGCATACCGCGAGGTCTGCCACACAGCGCAGTTCACCGATGCCACCGCCGAAGTCGTAGAGTCCGGCGCGCACGCCGAGCTCGGCGATCCCCCGCAGGTTGTCCTCGGCCTGCGCGCCGCCGTCGCCGGCGAGCTCACCGGTGACCGTGCGGATCGCGCCGACCGGTGCCCGGATCTCCAGCTGGGCGGGTGGCATGCCGGTCTCGGCCAGCACTGCGCCGATCCTGGTGACCAGGTCAGGATTCCGGGCCTGGGACGGCATGAGGTTGACCACCACCGGGGGCAGGCCCGCACCGATGCTGCGCCGCCAGGACATGGCCCGCTCAGCGGCGGTGCGCAGCAACCACTGACCGACGTCATGCACGGCACCGGTCTGCTCCGCGGCGTGCACGCACTGGTCGTGGGACAGCATCCCGAGCTCGGGGTGTCGCCAGCTCAGCGTCGCCTCGATGCCGACCAGCCGGTGGTCGGCGAGGGTGAGCACCGGCTGGTAGGTCACATGCAGCTGGCCACTCTCCCAGGCGCCGGGCATCCCGGCGGCCAAGAGAAGCTTCGCCTGCTCAGCGGCATCGAATTCGGGGTCGAACAGGGTCCACTGCCGCTTCCCTCGGCTACGAAGCCGGCGCAGGGTGGCGCCGGCTTCACGCATCAGCTCCTCGGGCGTGCACTCGGCGGCTCGGCGTTGCACGACCCCGATGGTCGCGGTGAGGGCCACCCCGGTGTCGTTGAGGTAGAACGGTTTGGCCAGCTCGGTGTTGATGGTCTCGATCAGGGCTGCGACGTCGAGGGCCGAATCGCCGGGCTCGATGACGATCGCGAACTCGTGACCGCCGAGCCTGGCCAGCATCGATGGCTGACTGGCGAGCACCCCCTCCAGCCGCCGGGTGACCACCCCGAGCGCATGGTCCCCAGCGTGGCGTCCGAGGCCGTCGTTGATCGTGGAGAAGCCGTCCAGATCGAGGTGCAGCAGCGTGATCACAGCCGAGGGTTTGACCCGCGCAGCCACCTGTTCCAGGTGGATGGCCAGGTAGCGCCGGTTCGGCAGATCGGTCTGCGGGTCGTGCAGTGTCTGGTGATGCAGCTGCTGCTCGAGTATCGCCACGTTGGTGATGTCCTCGACCGTCATCACGACGTGGCGGGGTGAGTGTTTGGCATTACGCAGCACCGAGCCGTCCAAATGGACCCATACGGTCTCGCCATCTGTGCGGCGCAAGGCGACGCGGACCCGCGATGGCGGCTCTTGATCGGTCACCAGCCTCCGGCAATGCTCCTCCACGATGGGCCGATCTTCTGGTAGGCACAGTTCGCTGAGGTAGCGTCCCAGCAGCTGGTCAGGGGGGCTGTCCACGATGTCCGCCAGCGCCCGGTTGGTCTGGATGATCAGCCCGCCCGGTTCGCTGATCGCGATTCCCACCGGGGACGAGTCGAAGAATCTCCTGAAACCGAGCCTCGCTGGCGCGCAGATCCCGCTCGACGTCATGCCAGGCCATGGACAGTGCCTGTTTGACCCCTTCCTGCTGGTCGACGACGTGGCTGCGCAGTGCGCGCGCGTACCCGGACGCCAACGCGCCGAGTAGCTCGATGATCGGGCCGCACGGTGGGTCTGAGGCTGCCGTGCCCGCGACGGCAGGCAAACCGGCGCCGAGTACCTTGAAGGTCCGAGGCAGGCTCTGCGCACCGGTGAACCCGCCGTCGACGAGCCGAGCGCCTACCTCGGATGCTGCGTAGGTGTCCACCGTTGGACCGGACAGCGCGGTCACCAACCGCTCGGTGAGATCCTGCAGGTAGTCACGGAGATGGGCAGCCGGCATCGGTAGGTAGGAAGTCGTGGCGATGGCGCGGGCCCATTTCCGGGCGACACCAGCCGACGATGGGGTTGCCCGGTTCCAGTCACCAGGTCTTCCTGTGTGGTCCTGTCCCAACTTGCTGACCCACCTGATCAACCAACCGCAGGACCGGTCGGTGCTGAGGTCTTCCTACCTTACAGGCGCGGGCAGGCACCAGTCCCGTCTCAACGATTACTCGGCCTGGATGAGCCAGATCGCTCCGGCCGGCGGCAGCCGGAGCACAGCGGAGTAGGGCCGTCCGTGCGATGGTTTCTCGCTGGCGATGATTTCGCCGAGGTTTCCCACTCCGGAACCGCCGTAGCAGTCGGCGTCGGTGTTGAGTACTTCACGCCAGCGTCCTGGTCGGGGAAGGCCGATTCGGTATTTCTCGTGCGGGTTGCCGGCGAAGTTCGCCAGGCACACCAGCACCGATCCCTCGTCGCCCCAGCGCAGGAAGCTCAGGACGTTCCCCCAGGCGTCGTTGGCGTCGATCCATTCGAACCCGGCTGGAATGGTGTCCTGGCTGTACAGGGCCCGATACGATCGGTAGGCGGTGTTCAGGTCGCCGACCAATTGCAGCAGGCCACCGTGCAGCGGATGGTGACGAAGGTTCCAGTCCAGCGACCGGTTCTCCGCCCATTCGGAGGGTTGGCCCAGTTCACCGCCCATGAACAGCAGTTGTTTGCCGGGATGTGCCCACATATGGGCCAGCAGGCACCTCAGGTTGGCGGCTTTGTTCCAGTCGTCGCCGGGCATCCGGTTCCACAGCGAGCCCTTGCCGTGTACCACCTCGTCATGTGACAGCGGCAGCACGAAGTTCTCACTCCAGGCGTACATCAGCGAGAAGGTCATCTCGTGGTGATGGTAGGTACGGTGTACGGGATCGTGGCTGACGTATTCGAGGGTGTCGTGCATCCAGCCCATGTTCCATTTGAAGCCGAACCCCAGACCTCCCACATGAGTGGGGCGGGTGACACCGGGCCAGGCGGTGGATTCCTCGGCGACGGTCACGACTCCGGGGTGCCGTTTGTAGACGGTGGCGTTCATCTCCTGCAGGAATGCCACCGCGTCGAGATTCTCCCGCCCGCCATAGGCATTGGGCGACCATTCGCCGGGCTGGCGCGAGTAGTCCAGGTACAGCATCGATGCCACGGCGTCCACTCGCAGGCCGTCGATGTGGAACTCCTCGAGCCAGTACAGGGCATTGGCCACCAGGAAGTTGCGAACCTCGTTGCGCCCGTAGTCGAAGATCAGGGTTCCCCAGTCCGGGTGCGCGGCGCGGCGCGGGTCGGAGTGCTCGTAGCAGGGCGCGCCGTCGAAGCGGGCCAGCGCCCACTCATCGCGCGGGAAGTGCGCGGGCACCCAGTCCATGAACACCCCGATCCCGGCCGCGTGCAGGGTGTCGACGAAGTAGCGGAAATCGTCCGCGCAGCCGTACCGCGCCGTCGGGGCGTAGTAGGAGGTGACCTGGTAGCCCCAGGAACCGCCGAATGGGTGCTCGGCTACCGGCATCAGCTGGACGTGGGTGAACCCGGTCGTCTGCAGATGCTCGACTAACTCGTGGGCCAGCTCGCGGTACCCCAGACCCTGCTTCCAGGAGCCTATGTGCACCTCATAGACGCTCATCGGCTCGGTCGTCGGCTGACCCTGCGCCCGCTCGGAAAGCCACTGGGCGTCGCTCCATTCGTAGGTCGAGGGGCCGGCGACCACGGAGGCGGTGTTCGGCGGGCATTCCGTGGCACGGGCCATCGGATCGGCCTTCTCGTGCCAGCTCCCATCGGGGCCCAGCAGGCGGAACTTGTAGCGGGCTCCGGCGCCGACACCGGGTAAGAAGATCTCCCACACCCCGCTCGAGCCCAGGGAGCGCAGCGGAGTGGCCACCCCGGACCAGCCGTCGAAGTCTCCGCATACCCGCACCCCTCGGGCATGCGGTGCCCACACCGCGAACGACGTTCCCACGACCACGCCACCCGAGGTGGGATAGCTCCGCAGGTGTGCGCCGAGCACATCCCACAGCCGCTCGTGGCGACCCTCCCCGATGAGGTGCAGGTCTACCTCGCCCAACGTGGGCAACCACCGGTACGGGTCATCGGTGATCTCCGTGTGATCGCCGTAGCGCACCCGCAGCCGGTAGTCGCCAGGGCCGGGCATGAGGCCGTGGAACAGGCCCCCGGTGCACTGCTGAAGCGGGTACTCGTCGCCTTCGACGACCACCGTCACCGCATCGGCATGCGGGCGCAGCACCCGCACCGCGGTGCCCTGCGGATGCGGGTGCGCCCCGAGCACAGAATGCGGATCATGGTGCTCGCCGGCCAGCAGCCGGTGCAGCTCGTCGGTCGGTGGTGCCGAAGTGACACGGTCTGCTGCCTGCACGGTCACATCCTCCCAGGGTTTGTCTTGCACCCAGTGTGTCGCCTCCTGGCGAGATCTGCTGAGTGAAGCGCCCCGCCGCAGCGATTGCCGCGGCGGCCTGGGGTTTCAGTTCGAACAATTCGCGGAGAGCCTCGGCGTAGGCCTGCCCGCCACCGGTCTCGGCGAGCTGCTTGATCCGCACCGTAGGGGTGTGCAACAGCTTGTTCACGACGCGCCGCAGAGTGCAGGTCAATTCATCGCGCACGGCGGTGTGAAGTCCGGGCAGCCGGTCGTTCAGTCGCAGCAGCTCCACGTCCACCACCTGGGCGGCTCGCTTGTGCAGTGCGGTGACCGTGGGGATGACATTCGCGGTGCGCTGAGCTGCCAGGTAGCTGTGCACTTCCTCAGCGATGAGGTGGTGGGCGGCGCTGATCGCGCTGGAGCCGGTCGTGCGCTGCTCCAGACGGCGGGCCAGGTTCGTCAGGTCCAGCAGGGTCACATCGGGCAGTTCTCCCACCGCGGGCTCGACGTTGCGGGGCAGGCCGAGGTCACACACCACGAGCGGACCGGAGCTATGGAGGCGGGCGTCAGTGACCTGCTCGACACCGAGCACCGCACCGGTCGCGCTGATGCAACAGATCACCAGGTCTGCGCTGGGGAGCACGGTGGCCACGGTGTCCAGGTCCACGGCGCGGGCGGGAGTGCCCTTGGCCTGGCACAGTGCCGCCAGTCGCCGGGCGCTGGCCTGAGTACGGTTGGCCACCACGATTTCGGCGACTCCGGCTCGGAGCAACCACGCCGTGGCGAGGTTGCCCATCGAACCGGCGCCGAGCACCAACGCTCGCCGGTCAACCAAACGTGGCCGATCAGCGCAAGTCAGCGCCGCTGTCGCTGCAGCGAGAGCTTCGGAGATCACCGAGGCGCCGGCTGTGTCGACCGTGGTCTCGGTGCGTATCCGTTTGCTCGTACGCAGTGATTGTTGTACGACCTCGTGCAGTGTAGTTCCGACGGCGCCCGCCTGTTCGGCGCTCGCGTATGCAGCCCGGAGCTGATTCAGGATCTGTGATTCGCCAACCACCATGGAGTCGAGCCCGGCGGCAACTGTGAACAGATGTTCGACTGCGGCCGCCGCGTAGTGAACGTAGAGGTGATCGGACAACTGGTCCAGTGCAATCGCGGAGTGGCGCGCCAGCACGTCACTGATGTCGGCCAGACCACCATGGAAGGTCTGCACTGCCGCATAAATCTCAACCCGGTTACAGGTGGAAAGCAGTAATGCCTCGGCGACGTGCTCGTGCTCGAGCAACTCGCAGAGCACCTTGTCAACGTCCGTTCCGGGCACCGCAGCTCGTTCCAGCACCGTAATCGGAGCGCTGTGGTGGGATAACCCGACAACCATCAAACTCATCGGTTCACCGTGATCCGGTGCAGGACGGGCGGGACGCCGCTAACGATCAGTATGCGCGTAGTTGCCATGTCCTCTGCTCTCCTAGAGCGTGAACTCTGGATTCCTACATCTTCGATCACCCAGCGCGGGTCCAAGGGTAAAATGAAAACGCTGGCCCTTGGACTCCCCGTGGGGAGCCCAAGGAACACCTGGGCGTAGTGAGTCAGATCGCAACGATTCCTTGGCTTCCGGGCGCAAGTCCACGAGCAGGACCGGGGTCGTCATCATCGGTGCCAAAACCGGGAAGGGGGTCGAGGCTGCCGTCGGTTCCGATCCGGAATGCGCTGATGGTCATCTTGTTGCAGGCAACGGCCAGGTCGCTCAGCTCGTTGAAGCCTGCGGTGAGTACGTACAAGAACCGGCCGTCGCTGCTGACGGCACTGTCCAGCGCGGCATGGGTGTCGCGGGTGATCGCGGTGTGGCCGTCTGGATTCAACAGGCGCAGAGTACCGTCGGTGTTGATGCGGTAGCCCGAGATCGAGCCGCTCACCGCGTTCGACACGTAGGCGAAGCGCGGGTCTGCGATGCTGTTGGTCACCACCCAGCATGCCCCTTGCTCGGCCGTGGACACCGATTTGCTGACCACCGTGAGTGTGCCGTCCGCAGCGATCCGGTAGGAGGACGTTGCGTTGGAAAGCTCGGAGACGATCAGCAGATCCTGGCCGGCGAAGGTGAAGGCGAAAGGTACTCGGCCGTTCGAGTTATTCTTCGTCGGTGGGCCGGCGTTCCCGGCGCTGTCGATGGCGAAAACATCGATCACGTCGGTCCCTTTTTCGGTCACCACCAGCTGGGTCCCATCCGGGGTGAAGCCCACCTGGGCAGGATCTGTGTCGGTGCCCTCAAGCGGCGTCGGATCACCCACGAGAGCGGTCAGTCTCCCGTCGTTGTCCACTCTGAACCCGGCGACGGTCGCGCTATCGTGGTTGACGACGTAGAGCAGGTCATTGTGGACGGTGACGCTGATCGGCCGAACACCTCTGGAAGACACCCGGTCGACCGGTTTCAGCTGCTCTCCGTTGATGGTCAGGACGGAGACCTCGTTACTGCCGGCATCGACCGCGAACAGAAAGCGACCATCCCCGCTCACCGCCAGAGCTCCTTGCGATGTCAACGGATCGTTTTGCGCGTCGATGCTATTTCCGGCGCCCAGGCCTCCGGTTGGAAATGTCCCTGAACGGGTGAGACCACCATCGGCTGCACGGTTGAACACCGTCACGGAATTTCCAGTTTCTTGATTACTCATGATGTAGACGGCCCCGGCATTTCCGAGCCCTGCTGTGGTCATTGTTAACTCCTTTTTGGTCGAGTCTGATTGGCGCGGAGTTTCGCGATCTATGTGACGACCCCGGCGAAACGGAGGAGATCGGCGATGCCGAAGCGACCTTCGCTATCGGCAAGGGTCGGTGTCCAGATCGGGTAGGTGGACCGGTAGGACATCGGGTCGGCATCGAGGAGGCCGAGCAGTACCTCGGTGACGATCAAGGCGCCGACTGACCCCAGCCGGCCGCCGTTATGCCGCAGCTCGGCTTCTTTGAGGATGTAGAACCAGAGGTAGATCGGGCCAGTGGTGCCCAGTTCAGCGTCGGTGAGTGGCACCTCGCCGATCTTGCGGGCGATGTCCTGACCGGAGGGTAGCTCCTGGGTCTCGCTGCGAAGCAGGTTGCGCACGGCCAGCGAGCGCAGCTGCCTGGCGATCTCTTCCGGCACGTCCGTGATCGGGGGCAGGTCCAGTAGGCGTCTGTTGATCTTGGCTTCGATCCGTCTGGCCCGCTGCGGGCGGTCACCGTTGATCGCGAAGAACTTGGTGAAGTCCACCGCGAACTCCTCCACCACCGGGCCACCCCGCAGGTCGCTCCGCTGATCGGCGGGCGGGAGGGGATCGGTGAACTCCAGCGGGAACAGTGGAAGCGTGTGCTTGTCGTTGATCATATATTCGGAGCGGATCGTGGGGTGCATGAAGCGGAACGCGGCGACGGCGAACTCGACAGGGATGAACGGGTTACCGCCGGGTGCGTAGAACTGCAGCCCATGCTCGTTCACCCGGTCCACGCTGTCCTGACCGGCGACGATGGGCAGGTACTCGTGCACGATGATCCACTGGTAGTGCCATCGGACGATCTGCTGGGCTTTGGCGAACAGCTCGTCAAAGTAGTTCCGCACGTTGAGCAGCTGGTCGATCGATGCGTTCGCGGGCGGTGGTGTGCGGTCCGGTGCCGGCGGGAAACGGTTACCGAATACGTCAGTGATCTTCCCGGCTGCCAGCGCGTCAACAACCTGGTTGTGGAACTTGATGAACGCCAGATGTAGCTGGTTCAGAAGCAGGTTCTCGTCGTTGCGAGGGTCACCGATCAACGCCACGCCCGGAGACCCATCTCCTGGGACGGTGCGCGCGAAGTCCACGCCGTCGTGGGAGAGCACGAGCTTGGTGTTGTGGGAATCGGGACTCGAATCATACAGGTGCGGGTTCGCGAACGGCCCGGAACCGTAAAGACTGTCCAGGTCCAGCATCGGTGGCCGGAAGTTGTGGATCGCCGTTGGGTCCATCTGCCGACCCAGCATCGAGGTCACATCGAAGGTGATGTTGTGGTCGATGAACTGCCCGAGAAAGGTGAAACCCGCATCCATCGTTGGACTGTCTTGACCATGGCTGGTGAACCCGCCGTCCATCAACCCTTTGGGCAGGCCGAACCTCTCGGCCAACGGGAGGCCTGTCGGAGGGCGAGCTTCCAGTGTGGGGAACATCCGGCCGAACCGCCCAGTAGGTGGATTCGCGCCGCGAGGTACATCCAGGCCACGAATCTCGAATCCATGGCGAATTGACATAATTCCTCCTTGCGCATAGCGACAGCCCGGGTCGGGCCCCAAGACCCGGACGATGATCGGTGGGACCAGCACATAGTGATCTCTGGGGCGAGGTGTGCCATCGATAGGAGGCGGCGAACACCTGCTCACATACCGCAGCGAAGACTTCGGACCTCTGTGTCACTCGATCGGCGGTGTCTGGACGCGGTGCCGGGCGGTTCGCAGAACGGCCCGTCCTCGCCGGTTCTCCGCTGCGTGAGTTCAGCCTGGGCTGCCGCGAGAGCCGAAGGTCTCGCTGTGGGGATCTGTCTCGATGCCGATCACTGCAGGACCAGCTCGCCCGGGAGCGGGTGGCGGCCAACGCGGGCGCGGGCCGTCACCGGTTAGGGACAGGACTCTGACGTGCTGGCACTTGCCGCGGGCAATCCCCTGAAACCGTAGAGACTCGGTTATGGTGATCTTGTGATTCGTTGGTTTGGTGCGCCGCGCGCGAGTGGGGCAGGCGCTGGGCCTGCCCGGGGTGTGCGCCGGTTGGGGGCCGTCGAGGTCTCCGGGGTCAAGGGCGGCCGTAGGCCGTCGCGGTAGCGATCGCGTCAGCGACCCTTGAGGCTGGAGGTGCGGCCCCCGTATCCTGCGCGGCGCGCGATCAGGGTCAGTGGCGGCGTAGCCGCCTCCGTTGTCGTTGTGCCTGTGGGTGAGCATGTCGTTCAGGCCGCCTGGGTCTCGGCCTGGTGGGCCAGTTCGTAGTCGATGGGCGAGATCATCCCGATCGAGGAGTGCCGGCGTGTGCGGTTGTACTCATCCACCCAGGCCGCGACCCGCTGACGGGCGGCGACCTTGGTCGCGAACTCCTCCAGGGAGCGCAGCTCGAACTCCAGGGTGGAGTGCCAGGACTCGATGACCGCATTGTCCAGCGCCGATCCCGCCCGGCCCATGGATTGGGTGATGCCCACGCGGGCACACGCCGCGCGGAAGAGCCCAGCGGTGTACTCGCTACCGCCATCAGTGTGCAGGACCACTCCACCTACCTGCCCGCCGCGGACGGCGACCGCCATGGCCAATGAGCCGTAGGCCAGCTCGGCGTCGTGGTGCTCGGACAGGGCGAACCCCACGATGCGCCGGGAGCCCACATCCAGCACCGAAGCCAAGTGCAGCGTGCCCTCCCCGGTGGGGATCTCCGTCCCATCGCCGTACCATTTCTGGTTGATGCCCTCAGCGGCGAAGTCCCGTTTCACCAGGTCCGGGGCCCGCCAACGGCCCCTGCCAGGCCGGGTGATGGATCTGCGCCCCCTCCGGCGCCGCGCCGCCAACCCCTGCTCGCGCATCACCGCCGCGACGGTGTTCTCACTCACCGTCCACCCCAATTCCCGCACATCCGCGGTGATCCTCGGGGCGCCATAGGTGCCCCTGTGCTGGGCGAACAACACCGCGACCAGCGCCGCCAAGACCCGCCGCCGCGCCCGCCGCGGCGAGCCATCACCATGGCGCCACTGGTAAAACCAGGCCTGGGACACCCCCAGCGCCCGACACGCCACCACATGCCCCACCCCGAACTCGGCCCTCTGGAGGGCGATGAAGGCGGCTACGGCTACCGCCGACCCATCGCGTCCTTCACCCAGAGGGCCACCGAGCGCTTGAGCACATCACGCTCCATCGCCAACTCGGCGTTCTCCCGACGCAACCGGGCCAACTCCAGGCGCTCATCCTCATCCAACCGCCCACCACCGTCTCGGCCCTGCCGATCCAGGGCCACCCAGTTAGCCAACGTCCCCGCGTTGATCCCCAGATCCTTCGCGATCTGCGCAATCGGCCGCCCGGTCTCCCGGACCAACCGAACCGCGCCCTCCTTAAAATCCTGATCAAACTTCCGTCGTGACTCCGCCATCGCCGCCTCCTTAAGGCGATGTCTCCACGCTACGAGGGGAAGCCCACCGCACTGCGTGGGCCTGTGTGGCTAGGACGCCGCTGGACAAGGGCTTGGCCGGGGTGGGAAGGATGTCGGCGAGGTCGTTGGTGCGGCAGTAGGTCAGATTTGTGGGGTTGGCGGCGTGGTGGTTGTTCCCGGTTCCCGCCGTTACCAGCCTGGTTCTGGTGCCGGCAAGGGCGCTGGCGGCGCCCTCTGGCCGATCAGGCCAGAGTCCAGGTGTTTGAACTGTGGGGTGTGGGCCTGGGTGCGGGCGGCGCGTAGCAGGTCGGCGTGCGGGTGGATGGTCATCGAGCGGCCATCGGCGGTGGTGGTGCAGCGGGCTCGCAGTGGGCAGCCGGTGGCCGCGGAGCGGGAATCGGCCACCGGTTCGGCGGTAGCCTTGGTCTTGCGCGATGGCCCACTCGCATAGGATGCGCCCGTAAGTTTGGTGTGATCGGTGACCATGAGCGTCTGCCGGGGGCGGCCCGCGCGAGCACGGCCGTCAGGCCGTGCGCAGCGAGCGGGACCGGCCCGTCGGGCGCGCGGATCCGGATATTGGCTCCGCCACGTTGGTGTCGCCGGAGGCGGCGTGCTTGATCCCATAGAGGCGGTTTCTGCAACGATGGAACGTAACGGTAGTGTGACGGTATGTGACAAGGACACCGAGTGGCAGAGTGGAGCTGTCGTTCGGCGAATGTGGATCTTCGAGGGGGTCGGGACGGGCAGAGTGGTTGCTAGTGGTCTCGACCGTGTCAAGGCCACTCCGGCTTATACCTGGTACCGGGCAAGCATGTCCTGGACGCCGCCATTCCAGGCTAGAGTGATCTACCTGGCTGCCGCCCAAAGAACCGCGCTGAGCCACAGTGTGCAACCATTTGGGCGCCGAACGTGCGTCCGAGCTTGACCGGAGGGTGCCGCCATTCGCTGTAAGTATATCCAATCGCGTACTGGCGCGATCCTGCCAGTGGTAGCTTCACCAGTTGATCACCCGATCGCCGAAAGCTCAGATTTCCATGCATACAGATATCGCCGTAGTTGGCGCTGGAATCGTAGGCTTAGCCGTCGCTCACGAGCTGCGCCGACGCGGTTCCCAAGTTATTTGCTTTGATCCGGCCCCTGGCTCGCAACAGTCAGCGGGACCTGGTCGCATTTTCCGGCTCGCACACGACAGCAAAGCTTCAGTCACTCTCGCCGCAAGGGCGCGGATGGGATGGAGTTATTGGGATATGGAATTCAGTGCTCAGCTGATTCGGCCCACGGGATGCGCCGTGCTGGGAGAAGAGGCCCGTGAATACGCCGACGCAATGCGTGGTTCGAACGCCGAATTCCTTTGGAGCGAGGATGCAGGGCTTTCGCAAGTGAGCGGAATCGATGGTGGATCGGGGCCCGTGCTGTTCGATCCCTTGGGTGGTATTATCGATGCCGAACTTACAGTCCAGTTGTTAAGAGACTACGTTTGTCCATGCGACGAGCGGATTGTTAAGATTACTCGACGAGGGTCTGGGAAAATATCACTGAAGTCTATGGAGGAAAAAACATGGGAAGTTGAAAGGGTTGTTGTAGCTACGGGAGTCGACAGCCCTTATCTTGTCGCAACGTTCGATATGCCAATCCCACGGCCCATCTATCGACATGTACGTTTTAATCTGCAGCCTGTAGGTGCCCTGGCAGGTCTCGATTGCTGCTTCCTCGACCGACGCCGAAGGCTTCCCCTCCGATGGTCATTCTACGGATTGAAACTTGACGACGAAACCATCGCTATAGGCGCAGGCTGGAGCGAGGCGCCGTTTGCTGCAAAGTTATGGGAACCCTCACAGGTGAAAGAACGCTCTGAGCTTCAAATTCGTTCCTGGCTCGATCTCCACGGTGAAGATTCGGCCACTATTGTCGGTGCGCTAGAGTGCGTTCATCCCCGCGTCCAGCTCCGAAACGGATTGCCATACGAGATTGTGAACAGAGAGGGGATCTTGACCGTCAGAGGTAACGACCTATTTAAGTTCGCACCAGTAATCGCCTGCGATGTCTGCGATCTGCTCCATGTCGATATTATGGAGTCCCAGTGACGGCCACAGAAGCATGCATCTCCATTCCTGTTGGACTGTATCTAAATGGGGCATTCTTTGACGGAATCGCGCTCGATTCGAGCATTCTTCTCTCCACTGACTACGAGGCAGCGCAGCGCTCAGTTGTCGAACAGCTCCTTAATGGAGGAAGCTTGGGTTGGCGATACGACAAGGTTGTCAATGATCAGGCGGGACTACGCTTCAGTGTAAAGGGTAAATACCCCACGCTAATCCCAGTCAGTTTCGCTTCGAAGACTGGTCCTGAACTAATTGATCGGGTCCACCGTCGCATTCTCGAATTCACCGATGAGACTATTGAGGTACTTCATGCTAACGAGGCGCGGGTCGAGGTCGATAACGCCAATATTGATTTCTTCGACTTTGGGGTAGGTGTTCTCGCCATTAAGTTGACGGTGACACCCCTGCCTATGCTATCGATGGGAGCACTCCGATCACTGGTTGAGGATCTAAGTACTGTTCTAGTAAGGCCGCTAAACGATGTAATCGCCGAGGCGGTCAAAGAGTTTAGCGAGGCAGTTCATCGATCCTTGATGGCCAACCATCTAAGCCAGGTGTTCTGGCTACAGGACGACGGCTACCTCCCTTATACCGGTAAAAGCCAGGACCTCGGACGTTCCGATCCAAGTCGTTTGCTCTGGCTTCATCGGACCTACATTCTAGGTCCTCAGATCGGCCAAGCGGTAGAGAAGAACGTCGAGCAATTGCTCCCTAGTCTCTATGAACGGGCACCCTCCCAGCACATGTTGTTCGTACCCGGTCTCGCATCGAGCGCAATTGTTTTGTATGCGGATTCTAGGGACACAGGGCGCACCATCCATGGTGTCGACAGCTTGCTTACTCTAATGGACCTGCAATGGGCATATATTGCCGCAGCCATGGAGATCGACCGAACTCTCTTCCGAAGATTAAATGGTTTTAGAGCCTGCGCGAGAGATGCTAGAGCTACGGCGCTAGAACAAGAGTCGCGGTCGGTTCTCGAGCTTTACGATAGGGTGCGCCTATTCCGCGCTGGAATCAACTCTATAATTGTCGATCTGGGTGGTGGAACCCGTCGATTATGGGATGTTATGGCTAGGGTCCAATCGATTCCCGAGATATCGATAACGATCGATGATAAACTTAGTGCGCTTCGGGATGCATGTGGGACACTACTTCAGCAAGCGTCGGCCAAACGTCAACGTGCTATCGCGTTAACGGTCGACCTCTTTGCCGCTTTTAGTGTCTTGGCCAGCGTCGTAGCCGTTACCGCGTTCTTTTTCCAAAAAGATTTGGAAGCGTCTACTGTAACTAGGATCGTAGTAGTCGCGCTTGCGGGCCTCCTGGTAGTAGTAGCTCTGGTCGGCGCTAGACTGGCCTTCCAGGTCCGGCGCTCTTCGCCGGGCACTGATTGACAACAGTGACGAGGTTTGGATGGACTTCAACGTCGAGTTAGACCAGCGCTCGGGGCTCGCCCAGGCTGACGAGAGGCTGACTGTCATCTTTGCGGACGGCCGTCGGGAGCACATGCGCCTTCATGAATATGGGAGGGTCTACGCTGTTCCCGGGTTGTATGAGGAAGTTGTTCAAAAACGCCTTGAGTGCGCATCGCCAGCAGCGCTTTCGAAGGCACTTGTTAAGCACGTTTCCCAATGTGGTGAAGATTCCTCAGCCTTGAGGCTTCTCGATATAGGCGCCGGTAACGGTGTAGTCGGAGAAGAGTTACGAAAACTTGGCGTAAATGGTACATTTGTCGGAATGGACAACGAGAGTGGCGCACGCGACGCGGCGGAGCGCGATCGAGGAGGCCTATATGTTGAGTATTTGATCGGGGATCTTGCCGAGCTATCGATTTCTTCCGTAGTCGAGAAGCACAACCTGACAGGCATGGTAGGAGCGGGAGCGCTCGGCTTAGGGCACGTTTCGGCTAGGGATTTAAACGCAACCTGGCAACAGTTCCGTCCGGGCGCGTGGCTTGCAGTCACGCTGCCAGAGAACATTGTGAACGCCGATCGAAACGAGTTGAGCGAATATATTGCAGCCCTTCGTGCGGGCGAGGAGAACACGGAAGTAATCGAATTCAGCCGCTTCCGTCATCGATTCCGCATGTCGGGAGAGCCAATTTATTATTACCTGATGGTGGCACGTCGTACTCCGTAATTCGAAGTGGGTTTACATCAGTCCGCAGTGCACCGGCACGGTCCGACCAAGGTGATCTATTAACGCTTCCGGTTCTCTTGCGGTGACGCTGTCGTCACCCATTAGCCGATAGCGCCGGGGGCGCGTCCAGGGCGGTGCGCAAAGTTGTTTCTACTGGTCATGATACGTTTGAGGGGTTCGGTGCAGGTTCAGGATGGTGAAGATCAGGTGTGGGTTGTTGCGTATTCTCCGGATGGTCGCGGCGATCTTCGTGTAGCCGGCTTGTCGGATTAGGCCGATTGTCAGGGTTACGGAGCGTGGCCATCAGGCGGGTCTGGCGGCTGTTTTGATCTGGGACGCATCCTCGCGGAACGTGACATCACGGACCCAATGGATCTTGTTTTCGATCGCCCAGTGTCCGCGTATATAGGTGCTCGGGTGCGGCCTCGCGGGCGCTGAGGCTGGTGATCCCGAGGACCGCGACAGCGCTCTTGATCCGGGCCGTCTTGCGCGGCGAACCGGGTGAAGTTGGGCTCGGAGTTCTGGCCGGCGGCGAACGCCCGCTTGGACTTGGGCTCACAGACCCGGTTCACCGCGGCCAACCCCAAATAGATGCCCACCGACACCCCACCGCGCACCGGCCCGTCCCCGACCACCGAGTCGATCACCGCGATCGCGTCCAGCCGCACAAGCATCCCCCAACACCGCCGCGACGTCACCGAACCTGCGGTGCTCGGTCTCGGGCAGGCCCTGGTCCGCGCCCGACGCAGCGGTCAGCCGGGCGATCATCTCGTCCTCAGCGCCCAGGTACACCTGCTCCAGGATCCGCGGCCGGCCCTCCACCCGGGCAGAGGTCGCCGCGTACAGGTAGGTACTCCCACCGCGGCGCTTCTTGATGATCGAGGACAATTATGGGTAATACACTCCCCGAGCCGGCTGCTGAGGTAAGCAGACCTGACCGTGCCGGCTGGCTCGAGCATGAAGCCAGTCTGGCTGTCGCGAATGAACAAATCGAGCGTTCTCGGCTTCCCGGCACACTGGTTTATCGCTGCTGACCCTGGTATCAAGCCGGGATCCTCCATCGGACGTCACCTGCCGGGTGAGTCGTTGAGCCAGAGGGGAGGGACGTGATCCAGATCGGGGAAGGTTTGGTCCGCCGGTAGTAACCGTGGTGGATTGTCGACGGTTCTCAGGTGATCGCGCTGTCGACCACGTCCGCCGACATCAGCCGTTCCCTCGCCCGCATCACCGCACTGATCGACCGTGTCACGGCGCCGCCGAGGTGACCTCGGTGACGGCAGCCCTCGACGGAGACCGGCCCAAGAGTTGGGCTTGACGGGGCAAGAGGGGGTTCTCCATGGTCGCCCGGCTCCTACGCGAACCCGACGAGACCCGAGAAGGTACCGCAGGCGTACCTACTGGCCCGGAAACCGCCGACGATTAGCGAGGTCAGCGAGGTCCAATAGCCGATCGCTAAGCGGCCGGACCGGACATCATTGCTCAGATGGGTACAGGCAGGCTGGTTGGCGTGACCGACGATGCGTGGGCGAACCTGACGGATCGATTCGTCGAGGGCGCGTATGCGACGGTGAAGGGTCGGGTGCGCACGTATGTCCTGCACCACCACCTGATGGATCACCTGCCGCCGCCACCGGCGACTGTGCTCGACGTGGGTGGGGGCGCCGGACACCAGTCGCTTCCTCTGGCCCGCATGGGTTATGAGATCGTCCTGCTCGACTCGTCCGAGGCGATGCTTTCGGCCGCAGAGCAGCGCCTCGGCGCCGAGGCGGCCGACGTTCGCACCCGTGTCCGGCTTGTGCTGGGACCCGGTGAGCACGCGCCCTCGCTGACGCAGGGCCGACGATTTGCCGCCGTGCTGTGTCACGGCGTGCTGATGTATCTGCCGGAGCCGGCCTCGATGATCGAGTCGCTATGCGCGTGCACCGCTGTGGACGGCATCGTATCGGTGATGGCGCTCAACGCGGCGACCCTGGCTGTCCGTCCTGCGCTGGAGCATCGATGGAACGACGCGCAGGCCGCCTTCCACGCCCAGAGCGAGCGCGGAGTGTTGGGTTTGGACACGCGTGCCGACACCGTTGAGGAACTCTCCAGTACGTTCGCTGATCACGGAGTTCGCCCTCTGGCCTGGTATGGCGTGTGGCTGTTCATCGACTGGATGACCCTCGACGCCGACGAGGATGAGCTGACCACGATCGCCGAGGTAGAACTTGAAGCCAGCCGACGTGATCCCTACCGACACCTCAGCCGGGTGTTCCACCTCGTAGGACGTAGGTGACTCGATGCAGCTGCCGGACCCCGACCGAACATCCCATACCGAGACGCTGCGGTGACCACGGCCAGGACTCCGGACTCGACCAGGCACTCGCGGCGGTCCGGGCCGACGACATGCTCGTGGCGCCGAAGCTCGATCGGCTCGCCCGCTGGTGTTCTGAACGGATGACGATGCACACCACCGCAGATTCATGCGAGGGATCGAAGACACGCTCATCGGCATGGCAGGATGTTCGCGGAAGAAAATTAGGAATCCAGCTCGACGTTCCCCCCGGCCTGTGCTGGCGTGTTTTTACCTAGACGGCTAGGGCCGACGAAGTCGGTTTGATCGAGTCAAGTTTGGGTTTATGCGGCGAGTCCGGCTTCCTGGGTGAGTTGGTCGAGTGCGTGTTGGTAGTTGCGGGCGGCGGTGCGGAGTCGGCTGGGTGTGGGTGGGTCGGGGTCGGTGAGCTGTGCCAGGCCGGGGTGGAGCAGTCGGGTGTGGATGTGGGTGAGCAGCATCGCGTGGTGAAGGCCTGTGTCGGTGATGCGGTAGCGGTGGCTGCCGGGCAGTCGGGTGATCAGGCCGTGTGCGCGGAGCCGGCGCAGGTCGTAAGTGATCTGGCCGGTGGTGATCTCGGTGGGTTGTTTGCCGAGCAGTTGAGCAAGCAGGCCGCGGAGGTCGGGATTGCGGAATCCGTGCGGGAGTAGCCGGAAGATGAGCAGGGCTTGGAGCAGGGCGTGGGCGCGGCGGTCCCCCAGGGGTAGTCCGGCGATGCGGTGTCGGTCGGGAGTGACGATGGGGTGGTGGACCGTGGTGAAGGCGTGTTCGGCGTGGATCGGGTTGTGGCTGAGTCGTTGGACGCTCAAGAGGCGTCGGTTGGCGGAGAAGCCGACCTCCCGCAGGGCGGGCAGGTTGGTCAGTCGTTTCCCGATCCCGAAGTCGCGGGTGTTGTTGATGGTGGTTTCGGTGCGCAGCGCTGTTCCGTGTTTGTGATATTGCTTGATTGTGGTGTGTTTGTAGTCGATGTACACGCTCGGGGTGACTCCCTCGGTGATCACCCGGGTGCGGAATCGGCCAGGCGTGGCCCGTGGCCCTTTCCTTCTGATCTGCCGGTCGAAGACCAGGCTGACCCGGTCCGGGCGGCCCGCGTCGAGGTTGTCGCGGATGACGTGTTCGAAAAAGATCCGTCCCGAGACGGGTTGGTCGAGCACCTGGGTCAGGGAGAACTCGGCTTGGAGGATCGAGAGCTCATAGCGGTATCCCGCGTCGCGGTCGGTGTCGGTGAACGCCCCGGGCAGCATGGCGAGCCACTTGTCCAGCAACGCCTGGATCTGCGCCGGTCCCAGCTCATCGCACAGGACCTGCAACCCGGCCGGGTCCTCGACGGTAGCAAAACCGTTGTCTAGCGCGGTGAAGGCGATCCCCTTGTGCTGGGCTTGACGCTTCGCCCACTCATGCCCATTAATGCACAACCGGGCATTATACGGGAAATAGGAACAGAACTTCAGGAAAAACGGGCCGAAATCGACATCCACTGCGTACACGTAGAAGTGATTGACCACGCCCGTGGTCTTCACGATCCACGGATACGCGACACCCTCGGCGTTACGACGCTTCTCTGTGCGGAACAGCACCGTCTTCTCCTGAGCCCGCCCGATGAACAACACCCCCTCCTCGCCAGTGAAGCGCGCCAGGTGCTGGTGCATGATGTCGTCCTTGCGTTGACCCTTGACGAAATCGACCCACGGCACCCCCTGGTCACGAGCGAAGCGGCGCATCGCCGTGCTGAAACCCTCACTGACCGGCGCCAACGGCGCGGTCGAGGCGATCGGCAACCCCAACTGCCGATGCACGAACCCCACCAACCCCGCCGGGTACTGCAACTGCGGCACATACACGTTGAGATACATCCGATCGATGCACTCCACCTCGAACACCACATGATCAGCCAAGACATCAGCCACGCTGCGCGCTACCGTCATCATGGGCTCCGGTCGGACGGGGGCCTCACAGGCCAACCAAACCGCTACGAGCGGTTTCATACACCGGACCGGCACGCCGGTCACGGTCTAGATCCCACCGACCGGAGCCCGCCCACCCAAACCAACCACGACACGCCTCGTCGGGCTGGGGCGCAGCCCCGTTAGTAGTAGGTGGTGTGTCGGCCCATCCACCAGTTGCCGGGTGCATTCGGGTCGGTGCTGGACCAGAACTCGATGATCGCTTGGGTGAACTCCTCGGCGGACAGTAGCCCGTTGCGGTCGGTGTCAAGGTGAGAGAATGCTTCGTTGGCGTCGGATTCGGTCAGGTTGGGAAAGTGACCGCGCTGAAACGCGAAGAACTCCGCAGGATTGACCTGACCATCGTGGTCGGTGTCGGCGATCGCCAGAAACGCCTGGGCCAGCGCACCCACGGTGGCCTGTGCGGCGGCGGGGTCACCGGCCAGCGTGCGGGTGGAGATCAGGAACTGGTCTCGAGAGATCGCGGTGCCACCGTCGGGGATGTGCGGCAAGTGCAGTTCGCGCCAGATCCTCAGATAGGCATCGATAATCTGCTGTTCGGCGGGCGAGTCAGGCGCGTGGCCAAGGGAGGCGGCGACCCGCTGGCCCATCAATACGTGGTCATCTTCGGTGAGCTGACCATCCCCATCCGCGTCCAGGTGATCGAACCCATATCTGATCTTGGCGGTCAGCAGGTCGGAAACAGGCACGCATCCTCCATGTGACACGAGACATCAACGGGCTCGACCGTAGCGGAACCGGCCACATCCGATAAGCCCGGCGACGACACCACTGAGCCGCACCTACCGCAAGTCCGCCAAGTCTGCCGCGACGGTGGTCGCCGATGAGCTCGGTCACCCGGCCGACTCGCCCCATCGACTGGGCTGCTGGGGCCGACGCCAGCGCTGAGGGCTCGATCACGATCGCCGAGCACCCGTGTGTTCATCGACCGTCGTCGCGATGGCCAGGCATCGGTGACCCGGGTGACTCAACGCTGATGGGTACGCACAACCGGCTGTGCGCTCACAGCCAACTCCGGTTGGTCGTCTCGGCTGAATAATTGGCAGGTCTCAATGGTGTCTTGGAGCGGTAGGAGAACGAGCATGGATATGCTGTATGACACCAGAATAATTCATCCGTTCGACCGATATGATCACTATCGGGCGGGAGCTGGCACCGAGCTGGCACCGGTGGCAGTCCAGGGGCGTGCACCCGCTCGCTTGCTCGCGGTGATGTCAGTCGCCCAGATCGGCGATTTCGAAATCGAGGCACTCACCTGGTCCGCGGACTCCGAGATCGTGACGCGGCGAACCGAACGCCTCATCCGGGCCTGCGATCCTGAGTGCTACCGGATACTCCTGAGCGTCAGCGGCGAAATACGAGTGGAACAGGCGGGTAAACAGGCGGACGTTCGCGCTCGGGATATCGTCCTGTACGACGTGTCTCGTCCTTGTCAGGCCACGCATTCGACGGGACCAGGATTGATGCGGCTGGTCATGCTGACGTTCCCGCGAGCGTTGGTGCCGATCGCCAGCGCTAAAGTCCGGCCGCTGATCGGCGCCCTCATCCCGAGGAACATGCCGGGACGCAGCTTGATCGCGCAGTTCCTCATCGGACTCACCGACACCGCCGAGCTGACAGATGACCCGGATCTGGCCCCTGTCCTCTACGAGTGCACGGTCGGGCTGCTTCGCCAGCGACTCGGCCACCCAGACGGGATCACCCCACGCACCCGTCGACTGCTGCACATGGCACGCATTCGCGACATTATCCGTCGACACCTCGGTAACCCCATGCTGGACCCGAACGGGATCGCCGAAGCCGCAAACATCTCGCCACGCTACCTGCACCAGCTATTCCAGGGTGCCGAACTCACCCCGATGCAACTGCTCAAACGGCTGCGCCTGCAGGAATGCAACCGTATTCTGCACGATCCAGCACTGGCCATGACACCCATCAAGGACGTCATCGCCGCGCACGGCTACCTCCGCCCCGACCAGTTCGCCCGAGACTTCAAACAGCTCTTCGGCGTCCCGGCAACACAGGTACGCAGACTTGCCAGCCAGCGGCCGACCGGGCGTGAAGGATGAACCATCCGGATGCTCAGCGGCGGTACTTGTTAAACCTCTATAGCACCGACAGCCATGGAAGGGATGCCGGTGGTGGGCGCGATTGAATACGGGATTTCTCGTCTCTCGACGTTCGGCAGCGTCGTGGCCCTCATTGCCGCAGGAGCCCTGGTCGCCTGGGTCATCGGGCTGTTGATCGTTCTGCAGGGAAGTGAACCCGGCGAGTGTTCAGAGATCATCCATGCGTATGCGCACTGTAATCCGCTTGTGTATCTCCGACGGAACACCGCGCCTAGCGGCGAGGGCTCAGCACTTGCGCGCGCGAAGGGCGGTACAGCAGATGGTGGCGACGAGACAGATCACGAGGGGTCGACGTGAGATAGTCGCCGGCTCATCGGCAAGGCCATCGGTGTACCCGGCTGTCATCCCTGAAGGAGTCACGGCACGCTGGGCTCCGGGTGCTCGTCGAGAAAGCGCGCGGCAGCGACGTCGGCGATGAGCGAATTGTCGGCGAGCCACTCGACCGCGCGGCGGTGGGCGCGGGCGTCGCGGAAGGCGTACCACGCAGGCAGCAGTTGCGGAAACTCCTCGTGCAGTTCGGCTTTGAACCGGCGGAAGGCGCCTTTGCCCTGGATAGCACGCGCCAGCCTCCGTCCGGCCCGCTCGTCGCTGACATGAGTGGCGAACTCAGCCATGTCCTGGTACCAGACGGAGGACGGCAGCGGATCGATGCAGAGCAGGTCCAACTCGTCGAGGTCCACGGCCGTCTGGCCATCAATTCCGGTCTCAGAGGTCCAGAACACGATTTCCCCGGTCTCGGTGTTGATCAGCCACCGGTGCTCGTAGTCGGTCTGGTCCGCCAACGCGGCGGCGATTTCCTCAAGGTCAAGGCTGTTTAGATCAAGCACCAGATCACCATAATCCCGCGTCAGGCCCCGCGTCAGGCGCGGTCCGCGACGTGAAGGAACCACTCCGACCCAACCAGTTGGCGGGATTGCGCGGTCAGTGGGCGAACCGGTACTGCACCAGGCGCATCGCGTTGCGCCACGCCGGGAACCGCAGTAGTCCCTTGAGCGTGGCCCTTGTCAGGGGGTTGTGGTAGCTCTCGCTCATCAGCCCGACCACGGAGACTTCGTCGACCAGTCGCAGCCCGGGATGCTGGTCGGCGAGGGCCTGTGGCGAGGTCAGGGCCCAGGCGAAGCCGGTGCCGGCCCGCTGGAATGCCGGTTGCAGTCGAGCCATCGCGGTCACCCATCGGGCGACACCATCGAAGGCGAGGTGACCCTCGGGCAGATGGGCGAGGACGCGGTCGATCAGCTGGTGAACCTGCGTGCCGGGCAGATACATGAACAGACCCTCGGCGAGCACGAGAGTCGGCCGGTCGGTGGGGACCTGGTCCCACCACTGGAGGGCGGTGACTGAGGAGGCGATCGTGGTAATCCCGTCGGGCAGGTCGTAGAGCCGGCGCCGCAGCGCGATGACCTCGGGGTAGTCCACGTCGATCCACGCCGCTGAGGCCGGCCGGATAATACGGAGCGGGCGGCTGTCGAGCCCGCAACCCAGGTGCAGCACCAGCCCGTCAGGATGCGCGGCGAGGAACTCCTCGGTCCAGGTGTCGAGTTGGCGGGCGCGGGAGGCGATCAGGGCGATGTTGCCGCGCAGGCGAGCAAGCCGGTCAAAGTCGTAGTCGATGCGCTCAACCAGCCCCTGCGCGTAGGGATCACCGAGGATCGGATAGCGGGCCTGACTGTCACACGCCCGCAGGTACAGCGTCATAAGCAGGGTCTCCTTCTCCTGCCGCAGCTCCACCCGCTTCATCATCCAGGGCCGAATCGGTCCGTGCGCGGTTGTGTCGAGAGCTGAACTCGGGCGAAACTCAGCGCTTGCTCGGCCAGGTCCAATGATCTTTCAGGGATGTTGAGCTCGAGTTGAGCTTGCTCAGGGTGGTGGCGATGCCGGCGGCGATTTGTGCGTTGTTGAGGAGCAGCGCGTGGTTGGCGGCGAGGGTCCGCGCTCCGAGGTTTTCGGTGATCGCCGCCAGGAGCCACGGAGTGAGGCGTTTTCCCTTCACATCGTGCGCCGCTGCGTCGTGAAGCGCCCGCGTCGTTGCCTGCTCGACCTCGGAGGGCTCAAGTGCGTGCTGTTCGGGGCAGGGACAGGCAACCAGGACGCCGCCCCGTTGTTTGAGCCCACGCCAGCGAATGAGACAGAATCGGGCGATGTCCTCTGCATGCTCGGTGTGCTGATCCAGGACGAGCCCGCTACTACGAGCGTAGAAGGCGGGGAAATCCCGCGTACCGAGCCCCACCACGGGGACGCCCAGCGTCTCGAGCGCCTCCAGCGTTCGGGGAAGGTCCAGGATGCTCTTGGCGCCGGCCGCGACCACGGCGACCGGATGGTGCGCCAGGGTGAGCAGATCCGCTGAGACATCACCCGTATCACCGCGGTGGACCCCGCCGATACCGCCGGTAGCGACCACGTGGATCCCCACGCAGGCCGCAGAGAACACCGTCGCCGAGACCGTCGTCGCCCCATCGGCACCTCGGGCGATCGCCCATCCCAGGTCTCCGGCTGCGCACTTCGGGATCTCACCAGCCCCACCGAGGCGTTCAATCTCCCCCGGCTCCAAACCCACCTGCACCCGTCCCGCGATCACCCCCACGGTCGCGGGCACCGCTCCGGCGCCCCGCACGGCATCCTCGAGTGCATGAGCCACCTGAAGGTTTATCGGACAAGGCAATCCGTGGGCGATCACGCTCGACTCTAGGGCCACGACCGGACGGCCGTCGGCAAGCGCCGCACGGACGTCTTCACGGACGCCTATAAGATCCACAGAAGCATTCTGCCTGAATGGTGTGACCTTCAGATAGATCCACTCAGCCACCACGGTACAGCTTGTAGGCATCCGCGCAGGTGCGACGGTGTGAAGCCAAGGTAGTGGCTCAGAGCCAGAGTGCACACCGGTGACCGGTCGAAGAAGACGACGGCGGTTTCGGCTGCTCGAATGGAGTTTTGCCGTTGTCGTTGAAGAGCCACGACCTTGTCGTCGATGAAGGCGTGGTCCTGCCACGGTTGTTCGTGGCCCAGGGCGTTGTCGAGGGCGATGGTGTCCGTCGCGGCTTCCTCGACGACGACATGAGCGCACGGCTTTCGGCATGCGCGGTTGCAAGCCGCAGGGCCAAGATGCGGCGAATGATCGGGCCGCTGGCTGGCCGTCAGTCGGGGGGCCAGCGGGGTGGTCCATCACCCGGTGGTCGCTCGATCGTGATAGGCACGTCGTATGGCGACGATTCATGTCTGTGCCACGCGGAGAGTGGATGCCGCTGCTGAGACCGTCTATGGCTATCTCGCTGACATGCGCGAGCACCATCCCCGATTCCTGCCCCCCGCGTTCTCTGAGTTCGAAGTCGAATCCGGTGGCGTGGGCCATGGCACGATCACACGCTTTAAGGTCGCCGCTGGCGGGATCGTGAACTCTCCCTGGACAGGGAACCATCGGCACCCTCCCGTCGAATGCGAGACCAAACCCGCACCGGGAGTGAGAACCTGTTGTTACCTGTTTGGGGAGGGGCGGTGGCCAGGGTCTTCGTTAGCTATGCCAGTGCGGACATCGTCCTGGCCCGTGAGGTGTGCCGGTGGTTGGAAGCTGATCGCCACGAGGTGTTCCTGGCGCAGGATCTGCGGGAGGGGATCGCTGCCGGGGACCAGTGGCGTTCCCGGCTGCATGAGCGGTTGCGCTGGGCTGATGCCGTGGTCTGTGTGGTCACCTCGGCCGCGGTGGCCTCGCCGTGGTGTTCGCACGAGGTCAGTAGTGCCCTGTCGCGGGGCAGCCGCTTGATTCCGGTGCTGGCTGAGCCGGGTGTCACCCATCCTCTGCTGACCGATCTCCAGCATGTTGACCTGACCCGGAATTCGGCGACGGCCCCCGCTGCGATCGCCGAAGCGTTGCGCCGGGTCGATGCCGCCGGGGGTTTCGGGTGGGAGGATGATCGGTCCCCGTTCCCGGGGCTGCGTCCTTTCGATATCGAGCAGCATCGGGTGTTCTTCGGCCGAGTCAGCGAGACCGGGGAACTCGCTGAGCTGCTGAGGTCCCCCGCTGAACAGGCCAAAGCTGCCCGGTCTGCCATATCAGCCTCCGTGCCGGTGAGCGAACTGATTTCCAGACCGACGCTTACACGTGAGGTGAACCACCCCACCACCGACAATTTCGGGGTTCACACAGCTGGCGGGCTCAGGTGGTGAGGCGGGCTATGGCAGCTAAGGGGATGGGGAGCCAGAGGGGGCGGTTGGCGTACTCGTAGTTGACCTCGTAGACGGCCTTGTCCAGCTCGAAGGCGCGTAGCAGGACCGCCTGCCCACGGGGGTCCGGGGCGGCCTGCGCGTAACCGTCGCAGAAGGCGTCCTGGTTGCGGGTGGTCCATGCCTGGGTCGCCGCGGTGTGCTGCTCCGGGTCGGCGTCACCGAGCGGGATGTAGTTGGCGGCGTAGTCGAAGGAGCGCAGCATCCCCGCGACGTCGCGCAGCGTCGAAGCAGGCGCGAGGCGGGCCGCCAGCGGCGCCATCGGCTCGCCCTCGAAGTCGATCAGCACCCAACCGGTGACGCTGTGCAGCACCTGGCCGAGGTGCAGGTCGCCGTGCACCCGTTGCAGCGGCACCGACCCGTCCAGACCGCGCACCTCGTCGTAGACGGCTCGCACCGCGTCGGCGTGCGGCGAGAGCTCCGGTACCTGTGCCAGAACACCGTCCAATCTGTGGTGCATGCCTTTGACCAGCGCCTCGAGGTATTCGACGGGGGCGGGGGAGTGGCCCAGTGCGGTGGCCAGGTCGGTGTGCACGGCAGCCACCGCCTGGCCCAGCCGGTGCGCCTCGGCGGCGAAATCACCGCCGGCATCCGCTGGATCGGCGCGCCCTGGGCGGCCTGATCCTGCTCTGGTGAGCAGGCTCTCCGCCATCAGGTCCCGCACGCTTGCGGTCGCCATTGCCCAGCCGTCGGCGGCGTTGCCCAGGAACTCGTTCAGCATGCCGTAGGTGACCGGCGCGGACTGCAGCTCGCCCTCGATGCTGCCCACTGGCGCTGCGATGTGGGCACAGCCCACGGAGGCCAGCGCGCGGTGCAGCTCCAGGTCGGGGCTGCGGCCTGCGGCCATCTTGCGAAACAGCTTGAGAATGTAGGCCTGCCCGTACACCAATGAGGTGTTGGACTGCTCCGCCGCGATCGGACGGGAGCGCTGGGAGGTGTCCAGCGCGACACCGGGCTCGGTGGCGAAGTGCAGCCCATCCACCACCGCGCCCTGCGCCATCAGATCCAGCAGCACTGCGGTGAGCTCGGGATCGTGCACCGCCGGGTACACCGCGTGCGCCTCGGTGGTGGCCACCCAGGCGTGCATGAGCGTCTCGGGTAGCTCGCTGCGTACGCCGAGCAGCAATTGATAACGGTCCCGGGGCTGCCGACCCTGGTCGACCTCGACGATGGCGTGTACCAGCCGGGGATTCCTCCCGGCGAGATCGGTGGCGCGCACCGGGATGACCGCACACACCGGGCGGTCCTTGCCGGCGAACCAGCGTTGCCCGGGCAGCGCCGCCGCCAGCGAGCCAGCGATGTCCGCGAGGAGGTCATCAGCACTGATCACGGTCAACGTCCTGGTGTCGAAAGATCGATCTGGAACCAGTAGAAGCCATGTCCCGGCAGCGTGAGCAGGTAGGGCAGCCGCCCGATCGGCGGGAAGCGTACGCCGCCGGTCAGCTCGATAGGAATGCCGCTCTCGTGTGCAGACAGGTCCAGCTCCACCGGCTGGGGGAAGCGGGACATGTTGTTGACGCAGATGACCAGATCGTCACCGGTCTCGTCGGCGTGGTGCCGGCGATAGGCCAGCACGCTGGGATTGGACGAGTCCAGCTCGGTGAAATCACCCAGCCCGAAGGCCGGGTGCTCGTGCCGGACCTGGATCATTCGCCGGGTCCAGTTCAGCAGCGACTGCGCCGCGGCCGCCTGGGCTTCGACGTTGACCGCCTGGTACCCGTACACCGCATCCATGATCACCGGTAGGTAGATACGGCCCGGGTCGCAGCTGGAGAATCCGGCGTTGCGGTCCGGGGTCCACTGCATCGGCGTGCGCACCGAGTCCCGGTCGCCCAGCCAGATGTTGTCCCCCATCCCGATCTCGTCGCCGTAGTAGAGCACCGGGGAGCCGGGCAGTGACAGCAGCAGCGCGGTGAACAGCTCCAACTGGTTGCGGTCGTTGTCCAGCAGCGGCGAGAGACGTCTACGGATGCCGAGGTTCGCCCGCATCCGGGGATCCTTGACGTACTCGCTGTACATGTAGTCGCGTTCCTCGTCGGTGACCATTTCCAGGGTCAGTTCGTCGTGGTTGCGCAGGAAGATCCCCCACTGGGCGTTGGCCGGAATCGCCGGCGTCTGGGCGAGGATCTCCGAGATCGGGAACCGGGATTCCCGGCGGACCGCCATGAAAATGCGCGGCATCAGCGGGAAATGGAATGCCATGTGAGCTTCATCACCGCCCACCGCGGGGTCGCCGAAATACTCCACCACGTCGGCGGGCCACTGGTTGGCCTCAGCCAGCAGCACCCGGTCCGGGTATTCGTCGTCGACCACCTTGCGGCAGCGCCTGAGGAACTCGTGGGTGCGCGGCAGATTCTCGCAGTTGGTGCCCTCCTCCTCGAACAGGTAGGGCACCGCGTCCAGCCGGAAACCGTCGATGCCCAGATCCAGCCAGAACCGCAGCACGTCGATCATCGCCTCACCGACCTCGGGATTGTCGTAGTTGAGGTCGGGCTGGTGGGAGAAGAACCGGTGCCAGTAGAACTGTCCGCGCACCGGGTCATACGTCCAGTTCGACGTCTCGGTGTCGACGAAGATGACCCGCGCTTCCGGGTAGGCGGTGTCGTCATCACGCCAGACGTAGAAGTCCCCGTATGGCCCTTGCGGGTCACGGCGGGATTCCTGGAACCACGGGTGCTGGTCGGAGGTGTGGTTCATGACCAGGTCGGTGATCACTCGAATGCCCCGCTTGTGCGCCTCGTCGAGCAACACCACGAAATCCTCGACAGCACCGAACTCGGGCAGCACCGCCCGGAAGTCGGAGATGTCGTAACCGCCGTCGCGCAGCGGTGAGGCATAGAACGGCGGCAGCCACAGGCAGTCGATACCCAGCCACTCCAGGTAGTCCAGTTTCTCGGTCAGGCCGATCAGGTCACCGGTGCCGTTGCCGTCGTGGTCGCGGAACGCCCGAACCAGCACCTCGTAGAAGATCGCCCGCTTGTACCAGCGCGGATCGGCAGGGGCGGCTTCGGCGTGCTCGAAGTCCTCAGCCTGCGGTTCGACCAGGTACCCGTCGGGCAGCACCGCCTCACCGGTGTGCGGGACGCCTTCCAGGTCTGGGTTGCCCTCGGTGCGTAGTTCGGCGGACATCAGTGCGCGACTCCAGGGACGGGTTGCTGCGCTGGCAAGGGTGGCGGTCTTCTCAGTCGTACCGCCCCGAGCCGGTCGGCGCAAAGGGAGGTACCGTCCGGGACTCTGACGGGTGGTCTGGACGCCGGATGCAGTTGCTCATCGGAAACCGAATGGCGGGGTGGATCCGAACGGCGTACGTGACCGGAAGGGGTGCCTGACGATGGTGAGTGATCGATTTCCGCTGCGTCGGCTGCCGGTGTGGACCTGGGCGGATCAGCAGCCGACCTGGCGGGAGGCCCGGCCCGGTCTGATCGAGGCGGCGCTCAAACGGGCGCACGCCCGCCCGTCGGGCAACTGGTACGTGCTCGCGGCGAGCAGGGAGGTCCGCGCCGACGCGCCGTTCGGGCGCACCATCGCGGGTGTGGAGGTGGTGGCCTGGCGCACCCCCGACGGCGGCTTGCATGCCGGCCCTGGTGAGTGCCCGCATCTCGGCGCGCCCCTGTGCCGCGCGGCGGTGGCCGGTGGGGAGTTGGTGTGCCGCTGGCACGGCTTGGCGATCGGGGCCCGCGGGGTGCCGGGCTGGGAGCCCTTCCCTGCGCACGACGACGGGGTGTTGGCCTGGGTGCGGCTGGACTCGGTCGGCGGGGAAGACCCGCTGCCCGCCCCGGTGCTGCCGCGCCGGCCTGACCCGCAGACCAGCATGGACGCGGTCTACACCGGGATCGGACGTTGCGAGCCGGAGGACGTGATCGCCAACCGGCTCGACCCGTGGCACGGCAGCTGGTTCCATCCGTATTCGTTCGTGGGCCTGCGCGTGGTGGAGGTACCCGGAAACGACACTGCGGACGTGGACCGGTTCGTGGTGGACGTCGCTTTCCGGCTCACCAAGCGGGTGGGGGTTCCGGTGCGGGCCGCGTTCAGCTGCCCCGACCCGCGGACGGTGGTGATGGACATCCTGGAGGGCGAGGGCGCCGGCAGCGTCGTCGAAACCCACGCCGTGCCCTTGGGCGTCGACGAGTCCGGTCATCCCCGCACCGCGGTCATCGAGGCGACCATCGCCAGCTCACCCCGTCCAGGCTTCGCCGTCGCCCGCCGCGGCGCCCCCCTGATGCGCCCTGCCATGCGCTGGGCCGCCGCCCGCCTCTGGCGCGACGACCTCGCCTATGCCCAACGCCGCTACACCCTCCGCACCACCGGCCGCTGGCCAGGCTGACCCCAATGTTGCGTCCCAATGTTGCGTCCCAATGTTGCGTTCTGGGGACAGACTGCAGTAATCAGGCCCGGAATTACTGGCAGTCTGTCCCCAGAACGCGTGTGGTCAACCCTTGCGGTGAGCTCGGAGATATTCCTCGAGCTGGCGGGCTTGCTCGTGCTCACCCAGCGTGTGCGCGAGGACGTCCGCGGCGCGGGGAACCGCTGCAGGCGCGATCACGAACAAGACCGGGTCTCAGGTGAAGCGAGCGGCGACGGCGCGCAGCGGGGCCAGCCGGCCCCGGGTCGGGACTGTCCACAGCGGGTGCCCACGCAAGCCCCAGCCGGCCAGCAGCGTGTTGGCGGCGAGCAGCCCGCTGGTTGCGGCGCGTTCCATCAGCGCGACGGGCAGATCCACCCGGGTGAGGTCGCCGGCGAGCACCACGGCCGGATCGGGGGTGGTGACGGTGGGCCGGTCGGTGAAGGTTCCCGGCGCGAACAGTGGGCAGTCGGCCTGCACCTCGTGGCGCTCGTCGACGATGGTGGCGTCGGCGGTCTCCGGGTAGATGCGCCACAGCTGTTCGAGCAGTTGGCGCTTGGCCTGTTCCGGGTCTGTGGTCAGCGCATAGGCATGCAGTTCCACCACGGAACCGCCGGTGCGGCGTGCCCAGCGGGCCGCTTCGCCCTCGAAGCGCTCCAGCACGCTGACGTTGTCCAGCGGGCCGAACCCGCTGGTGCCGAGGAAACCCGGCCGGTCGGGGCGCACCGGTCGGTCCAGCCACAGCCGGGACACCAGGAACGGCGGGGCGGTCCGCAACCGCGCGATGCGTTCCCGCCAGGGCACCTCCCCGAGCTCCGGTGACGCAGTGAGCAGTGCCTGCAACCCGGTTACATCAGTGGCGAGCACCACGGCGTCGACCTCGTCCCGGTCCCCGCCGGCGTGTACTGCGAAGCGGCGCTCCAGCCCGGGTGCCACCTGCTCGACGGCGACGCCGACCTTGACCACCACGCCGAGTTCGGCCAGGTAATCGCCCATGGGTTCCCACAGCGCCTGGGGGAACGGCTCCGCAGTCACGTCGAACACCAGGCCCTCGGCCGAGCCCAGGAAGTAGATGTGGAACATGGTGGCCAGCTCAGCCGCTGAGAGCTCCCGGGGATCGGCGAAGAAGCTGCGGGAGAACACCGAGAACGCCAGGTGCCGGGCCGCGTCCGGGAAGCGCACCCGTTCCAGGAAGCTCATCGCGTCCTGGTCGTCCAGCCGGTGGTACACCTCCGGGACCGACACGTCCACCAGCGGCAGCGCGGCCACCGGGTCGATCCGGGTGATCAGATCCCGTAACGGGAACGTGGGGCTGAGCAGCGCGAAGGCCAGTGCGTTCCACGGTGGCGTGCGCGGCAGACCCTGGAAGGTGTCCCGATGACCGTCGGAGTCGACCAGCGGGTAGTCGGTCATCGGGACCAGCGCTCGGCCCAGTGGATCGGCCCGGCGCAGCAGCGCCCGCAGGTTGTAGTACTGCCGGAAGAACGCATGGAACCCGCGGCTCATGGTGACCGCGGATCCGTCTGCCAGGGTGGTCGGCCAGCCGCGCAGCCGGCCGCCGAGCTGGTGCTGCCGTTCCAGCAGTTGCACCTGCACGCCGCGCTCGGCCAGCGCCACGGCGGCCGCGATGCCGGCGATCCCGCCGCCGATGACAGCTACCCGGGGCGGTGGCCCCTCGGGTCGGGGCCGGCCGCCCCGCGGCGGGTGCAGTACGGCCCGCCGATCCCGGCCCGGCCGCTGCCCACCGCCGCTGCGCGGCGTCATGTGGTTGCCGCTGCGCGGCGTCATGTGGTTGCCGTTGAACGGCGCCATCTGGCCGTTGCGCGGCGTCATCGGGGGCGCCTGGCTACGACGGTGTGCACGATGCCGCGTTCCCAGCCGGGCATCGTGTCGATACTGGCGTCGACCAGGCCGTGCCTGCCCAGCCGGGCGGCCAGCGCGTCGACGGTGTCGAAACGCAGCACGCTGCGCCACAGGTAACGGTAGAGCCCAGCCCGGCCGGTGACCACCTTCCCGGCCGGGATGATCACGCTCCAGCACACTGCGGTCCAGATCGCCCGGCTGCGCGCCCGGCCGTCCAGTGCGTAGTCGTGCACTCCCAGCGGTGCGCCTGGCGCCAGCTGCTCGCACAACCCGGCCAGCACCGGGTCCGGATCCGGAAGATTGCGCACCAGGTACGCGGCGAAGATCCCATCGAAGGGACCGTGTACCCCGGCTTCGGCGAGCTCTTCGGCCTGGGCATGCACGAACGACACCCGGGCCGGCCAGTCGGCCTGCCTGGCTTTGGCGAGCATGCCGGCCGATCCGTCCACCGCGGTGATCCGCGCCTTCGGCGCCGCCGCCAGCAACGCCAACGTCGATGCTCCGGTCCCGCAACCCAGGTCCAGCAGGTGCAGCCCGGCGCCCGCGCCCGGCAGCCGCATCCGGCGCGCGGAGCTGGCCAAGTTGCGGTAGTAGCCCGGGCTGGCGCCGACCAGCCGGTCGTAGCTGGCCGCGGCTACGTCGAATTCCCCTGTTACGTCGATCGTCACACTTGGCAGCCTACGGCTGCCCCAGCTCGGTGCGTTCTGGGGACAGACTGCACTAATCGAGCCCCGAATTACTGCAGTCTGTCCCCAGAACGCGGGGAAAGGGCGAGGATATGGGCGACCGCGCGCCAGGGTTGTAGTTGCACGAAGTTGGCCTCGGTCCAGTTGTAGGTTTCGCCGCTGACTTCGTCGTGCACGTCTAGGCGATCTGACGAGTCGATGCCCAGCGTGGGCAGGTCCAGCCGGACCGTCCCGCTGACCGTGTTGAACGGGTCCAGAGTGATCACACAGATCACGGTGTCACCGGTCACCGGATCGGTCTTGGAAAAAGCCAGTAGCCAGTCGCTGTCGACCTGATGAAACTGCAAGTTACGCAGCTGCTGCAGGGCCGGATGGGCTTTGCGGATCGCGTTGAGTCGGGTGATCCACGGTTCCAGTGACCGGCCCTGGGCCAGCGCGGCGGCGAAGTCCCTGGGGCGCAGCTGGTACTTCTCGCTGTCGAGGTATTCCTCGCTGCCCGGCGCTACCGGTGTGTTCTCGAAGAGTTCGAAGCCGGAGTAGACACCCCAGGAAGGCGAGAGCGTGGCGGCCAGGGCGGCCCGGATGGCGAACATGCCCGGACCGCCCTGCTGCAGGGACTCGTGCAGGATGTCCGGGGTGTTGACGAAGAAGTTCGGTCGGCATTCGTCCGCCCTGGAGGCCAGCTCCAGGGCATAGTCGGTGATCTCCTGCTTGCCGGTGCGCCAGGTGAAGTAGGTGTAGGACTGGGTGAAACCCAGCCGGGCCAGCCCGTAGAGCCGAGCCGGCCGGGTGAACGCCTCGGCCAGGAACAGCACATCCGGGTACCGGTCCTTGACCTGCCAGATCAGCCAATGCCAGAAGTCCGGCGGCTTGGTGTGCGGGTTGTCCACCCGGAAGATCCGCACACCGCGCTCCACCCAGAACACCAACACCCGCAGCATCTCCAGGTAGCTGCCGCGGGGGTCGGTGTCGAAGTTGAGCGGGTAGATGTCCTGGTAGCGCTTGGGGGGGTTCTCCGCGTAGGCGATGCTGCCGTCCGGGCGGGTGGTGAACCACTCCTGGTGCTCCTTGGCCCACGGGTGATCCGGCGCGCACTGCAGCGCGAAGTCCAGCGCGACCTCCATGCCGAGCTCGCGAGCCCGCGCGACGAAGGCCCCGAAGTCTTCGAAGGTGCCCAACGGGGGATGTATCGCGTCGTGCCCGCCCTCGACCGAACCGATCGCCCAGGGGGAGCCGACAACGTCGGGCCCGGCATCCGTGACGTTGTTCGGGCCCTTGCGGTTCACCTCGCCGATCGGGTGGATCGGTGGCAGGTACACCACGTCGAAGCCCATCCCAGCGATCCGGTCCAGCTCAGCGCTGGCGGTGGCGAAGGTGCCGTGCACCGGGTTGCCCTGGGCGTCCCACCCCCCGGTGGAGCGCGGGAAGAACTCGTACCACGAGCTGAACAGGGCCCGGGGGCGGTCCACCCACACCTTGTGCGAAGGACCCCGGGTGATCAGGTCACGGAGTGGGTCGGCGGTCAGGATCTGGATCACCGGTGCGGCGAGCGCCGGCCCGACCCGCTCGTCGAGCCGGCGACTGGTGTCCCGCAATGCCGCCGCCGCTGCGCTCAGCGCCGACCGGTTGATCTGCTGGCTGGGACGCCGGGCGGCTCTCTCCAGCAGCCGAGCGCCGGTGATCAGGTCGTTCTCCAGCTCAGCCACGGCCTGACCAGCGTCGATCTTCACCTCGATCGCGTGCTGCCAGGTCTGCCACGGATCGGCCCAGCCATCCACCCGGAAGCTCCACCAACCCACGTGATCGGCCACCACGGTGGCGACGAACCGGTCGGTGCCCGGCACTCCGGGCCGCATCCGGACCTGGCTGGCCGGCTTGTTGCCGGGGCCGCGCCAGACCACCGTGGCGCCGACCGCGTCGTGCCCCTCGCGCCACACCGTGGCCTCGATCGGCACGTGTTCCCCGACCACCGCCTTGCTGGGGTACCTTCCCCGCGAGACCTCGGGCGTCACCTCGTCAATGGCGATTCGACCACTCACCGCTGCCTCTTCCCGGTCGGCTCCCACACCGCCCCATAGTCTGCCGCGTGCGGGCCGTTGATGCGCGCCGACCTGCGACCTGTGACCGCAAAGTGGTGGCCTTGCCGCTGACGTAAACGTCTTGCAAAATCCTCCCGGAGGTGCGCTCAGCAAGGATAGAGTCCGCACGTGAGAGCGCTGCGCAGGTTCACCGTTCGTGCCCATTTGCCCGAACCGCTGGCGCCGCTGGAGACGCTGGCCACCAATCTGCGGTGGACCTGGCACCAGCCGACCCAGAACCTGTTCGCGTCGCTGGACGAGCGCACATGGGCCGCCGTCAAGGGTGATCCGGTGCGGCTTGCTCGGGGAGATCCCCACCGGCCGGCTGACCGCGCTGGCCGCCGATGAGAGCGTGGTGGCGCGAACCGCGGCGCTCGCGCAGGACCTGCACCGCTACCTGGATGAGCCCCGGTGGTACCAGCAGCGCGGGGACGCCCGGCCGGCGGCGATCGCCTACTTCTCCATGGAGTTCGGCGTCTCGGAGGTGCTGCCGTTCTACTCCGGCGGTCTGGGCGTGCTGGCTGGAGATCACCTCAAGGCCGCATCGGATCTGGGCGTGCCGCTGATCGGGGTCGGGTTGCTCTACGGCTCGGGTTATTTCCGCCAGTCGTTGTCCCTGGATGGTTGGCAGCTGGAGCACTACCCGGCGCTGGACCCGCAGGGTCTGCCGCTGCGCCTGGTGGCCGACGCCACCGGAACGCCACTGCTGGTGCGCGTGGGAATGCCCGAGGGGCGGGTACTCCGGGCGCGGATCTGGCGAGCCGACGTCGGGCGGGTGCCGCTGCTGCTGCTCGACAGTGACTTCAGTTCCGGGGACATCGAGGACAATCCCGATGACCTGCGTGGGGTCACTGACCGGCTCTACGGCGGCGATCAGGCACACCGGATCACGCAGGAGATCCTCGCGGGGGTTGGCGGGGTCCGGGCGGTGCGACTGTTCTGCAAGCTCACCGGCCATCCCCAGCCCGAGGTGTTCCACACCAACGAGGGCCACGCCGGGTTTCTCGGTCTGGAGCGGATCCGTGAGCTGATCAGCGGCGAAGGGCTGAGTTTCGACGAGGCCCTGACCGCGGTGCGCGCCGGCACGGTGTTCACCACGCACACCCCGGTGCCCGCGGGGATCGATCGCTTCCCGGTGGAGCTGGTCGGCCACCACTTCGGTGAGTCGGCAGCGCTACCCGGGGTGGACGTCGATCGGATCCTGGCGCTGGGTGCCGAGGAGAGCCCCGGGGTGTTCAACATGGCGCACATGGGCCTGCGGCTGGCCCAGCGCGCCAACGGCGTCTCCCAGCTGCACGGTGCGGTGTCCCGGGCGATGTTTCGCGGTCTGTGGCCGCAGTTCGACGTCGATGAGGTCCCGATCGGCTCGGTCACCAACGGGGTGCACGGGCCGACCTGGGCAGCGCCGGAGATCGCCGGCGTGCTCGGTGAGTCCGGCAACGTCAACGCGGTGCTGACCGCCTCCGACGCCGCGCTGTGGGAGCTGCGCCGCGTGCTGCGCGCCAAGCTGGTGGACGAGGTGCGCCGGCGGGTCCGCGCCGCCTGGCTGGAGCGCGGCGCTTCCGCGCCGGAGCTGGGCTGGATAGCGCGGATCTTCGACCCGAACGTGCTCACCATGGGCTTCGCCCGCCGGGTACCCACCTACAAGCGGCTCACCCTGATGCTGCGGGACCGTGACCGGCTCCGCGCGTTGCTGCTGGACCCCGACCACCCGGTGCAGCTGATCATCGCCGGTAAGTCCCACCCTGCTGACGACGGTGGCAAGGCGCTGATCCAGCAGGTCGTGCAGTTCGCCGACGCGCCGGACGTGCGGCACCGGATGGTGTTCCTGCCCGACTACGACATGTCGATGGCCCGCTACCTGTACTGGGGCTGCGACGTGTGGCTGAACAACCCGCTGCGCCCGTTGGAGGCCTGCGGCACCTCCGGGATGAAATCCGCGCTCAACGGCGGGCTGAACCTGTCCATCCGGGACGGCTGGTGGGACGAGCTCTACGACGGCAAGAACGGTTGGGCGATCCCGACCGCCGATGGCGTGGAGAATCCGGAACGGCGCGACAACCTGGAAGCCAACGCGCTCTACGAGCTGATCGCCACACAGGTCGCGCCGCCGTTCTATGACCGGGGTGCCGACGGGGTGCCGAGTGGCTGGGTGTCCCTGGTGCGCCACACCCTGGCCACGCTGCGACCTCAGGTGCAGGCCAGCCGGATGGTGCAGGAGTACGTGGGGAGCCTCTACGTGCCGGCCGCCGGCTCGGCCGCGGCGGTGCGGGCCGGCGACTTCGCTGGGGCGCGCGCATTGGCCGAATACCGTTCGCGGGTGCTCGCCGCCTGGCCTGCGGTGCGCGTCGCGCAGGTGGACATCACCGGCCTGCCCGACACCCCGGCGCTGGGTTCCGAGATGACGGTGCGTGCCGTTGTCGCGCTGGCCGGCCTGCAACCGGAGGACGTGCACGTGCAGGCAGTCGTCGGTCGGGTCGACGACGGCGACGAGCTACGGGATCCGCTCGTGGTGACCATGCACCCCGTCGACGACGCTGACGCGGCCGGCAACCGCTTCGAAGCCACCCTTCGCCTACCCCACGCCGGTCTACTGGGCTACACCGTCCGCATCCTGCCCCAACACCCCCAACTGGCCACCCCCGCCGAGTTCGGCCTCCTCCATCTCGCCACCTGACGGGTCAGCGGATGACGGCTTTGGTGCGCATGAGGAACTCGGCGAGGTAGCCGTCGTGGGGGACGCCTGGGCGCATCCAGTACGTGGGATGGTCGCCCACGTAGACGTTGCGGATGGTGGGGTCCTCGACCAGCTGGTCGACCAGCTGCTCATCCTGCGTGATCGCGGTCAGCACGAGGGTGTTGCGCAGTGGCGCCACACCATCAGCGCGCGACCACGGCGCTATCCACACCAGGGGGAAGCCCAGCTCGACGCCGGTCTGCGGGGCGCAGGCCTGCTCCACCTGAAACACCGCAGGCCGTAGCACCGCGCTGCCGTCGCCGAGATCATCGACGATGCCCTGGCCGCCGAGCCAGGCCCTGGTGCCCGCAGCCCGGCTGAGCAGCAACCTCTCCATGGCCACGGCGGTAGGCAGCGGTTGAACGGGCAGGACGGCCTTCTCGTCCAGCGGTGGCAGGCTGGGGATGGCCGCCAGCCGCTCGGCGATCGCCTCGGCCACCGGTGCGGGGTCACCCTCGACGAACACAGCGGTGGTGTTGACGCAGGCGGTGCCACCCTCGTTCGCGACCGAGGCGACGACGGTGTCCAGGTGGGGTCGCCAGTCCCCGTCAGCCAGCAGGATCTTCGAGCGACCAGGGCCCTGGACCAGCACAGAGGTGGATCCGCCGAACCTGTTCACCACGTCCTGACCGCCGTAGACCATAGCCAGGTCCGCTCCCTGGATGATCTCGCCCGCGACGGCGTGGTCAGTGGGCAGCAGCGCCACCTGGTCCTCGCCCAGCCCGGCCGCACGCAGCGCGGTGATCAGCCGGTGTGGGGTGAACGGCTCCCGCTGGGAGGGGCGTACGGCCACCCGATAGCCCAGCGCCAAGGCCTCCAGCCAGAGGCCGTGTACTCCGGGGTGGTTGCCGGAGGCGTGCACGGCGAACACCTCGCCGCGGCGGGTCCAGACCGCGTGGCCGGTGCGGGTGGCGGGATCCCGCCACTGGTTCACGGCCCCCACCGGTTTGGCCGACTGGCTCACGCCGTACGCCTCGGCCGCCGCGTGGGCGATCATCCCGGTGGTGGCTCGGACCACCGGGATCGGCAGTCCGGAGACCCGGCTCACCGCACGCTGGTACTCCTCGGTCGACAGCCCGCCGATGGTGGCGGTGGCGAACATCTGGCCTGCTCGAGCCATCGCGGCGGCGAGCCGATCCGCCGGCATGGCCTCGGCGCTGCGCAGTGCGGCCAGGCTGCGATGGACGAACAACCGTGGCACCAGGCTCAGCTCCGCCATCGCAGTACCGGTGACCTCGGGCACGCTCAGCCGAGTACGAGCATGGTAGGAGCCGTTGTGCCCTAACGCGGTGAGCTGAATGAGGTCGGCCATCAATAGACCCCCTCGACGACTGACGCATTGTCGAAACTTGCCACCGGGCTGACGTCGGCGACCGAGTCCCCGAGCTGCTCGGCCGGCGGCTTCACCCGCACAGCCGTGTCGCGCTCGAGGTTGTTGGGCGCCAGCATGCCCTTGCTGAGGTGGTTCATCACGACCTGGCCGCGCTCGCCGTAGCCGACGTCCTCACCGGTCTCGGGATCGATGACGGAGAACGAGATGTACGGGGAGAACGGGTCGAACACGCACGGGTCGTCGTCGGTCAGCTCTATCCGCTCGTAGGCGCCACCCAGGATCATCGTGCTGGCGTAGCAGCCGTGGAGTCCGACAGCGGGAAACACCTCGGTACGGAACAGGTACCGGGTATCGGCGTCCATGTGCGCGCCTGCCCACTGGATGACTCGCACCTTGTCGTTGACCAGCCTGACCAGCTCGTCGTGCCGGGCGAGCCGTTCCAGCAGCGGCGGCGTGGTGACGATGATTCCGATGTCCTGGGTCTCGAGCAGGGAGCCGGCTTGCTTGATCAGGTGCTCGACGTAGTGCTCGGCGTCCTGGGTCCGTCCTTCGGCGATGCATTTCTTGACCCAGCGCGGATCCATGTCGATCGTGAACACGAGCCCACCTCGGATGCGTGCTTGCTCCCGCGCACCGTTACCGGCCATGTGCGGCCCGCTCGGCATCAGCACCAGCCAGTTGAGGCCGTACGGGCAGCCGCGGGTGTCCATATTGCGAGTGCCGAAGGCCAGCCAGCGCGCCAGCCAGTCGGCTGTGCAGATCACCCTTTTGGGGGCTCCGGTGGTGCCCCCGCTCTCGAACACGCCGAACACCTCGGCGGGGGACTCGTAGCCCTGGGGGATGAGGTCTTCGACCCGGACCTCACGCATCTCGTTGACGACGTTGGGGAAAAGCTTCAGGTCAGCGAGGGTGTGCACGTCCCGCCGTGGGTCGAAGTCGAGGGTCTTGGCCCGCCTCAGCCAGTACCGGGAGCCGGTCTGGGGACTGAAGTGCCACCGCATCGCGGCCTCGATCAACTCCTGGGGATCCGGGACCTCATCGACGGGACAGTCGAGAACCGGATCTGCGTCCTGGGACACCTCGTGCCCTCCCTCACGCGAGGCGAACCACTCCCCGTGGTGGTCGCCGGTGCGGCCAACCCTGGCACAAGACGGTCACGCACACGACCGTATTTCGCGGGCTAGCAGCGCACCGCGCGGAACACCAGGAGGGTTCGGGCAGGGATGCTCACGCGGGTGCCGGGACGTCTGGTGCGGGGGTGGGCGGGTGCGCCGTCCGGGGTGCCGGTGTCCAGCACCGGCTCGTAGCGCTCGCCGTACTCCTGGCCGGGCAGCATGAACCTGATCGGGTGTGCGCCGGCGTGCAGCACCAGCAGCCACGAGTCGGTGACCGCCCCCGGCGGGTGGGACCGTACGTCGGTGCCGTCGATCCACATGCTGAGTGTGTGCTGATCGCCCGCTCGCCAGTCACCGAGCTCCATGGGCCGCCCGTCAGGATGCAGCCACACCAGGTCAGGGGTGCCGCCCGGGGTGCTCCGGCCCTCGAAGAACTCTGGCTGGCGCAGCGCGGGTGTGGTGTTGCGCAGCGCGATCAGGTGGCGGGTGAAGGTGGTGAACATCTCAGCGTCCGGCTCAGCGGACCAGTCCAGCCACGAGGTCTCGTCATCGAGCAGGTAGGGGTTGTTGTTCCCCTCCTGGGTGTTCCAGCGCTCGTCGCCGGCCAGCAGCATCGGGGTACCGGTGGACAGCACCAGGGTGGCCAGCAGGTTACGGGCCTGGCGGCCGCGCAGCTGCTGCACCGCCCGATCCGGGGTCTCCCCTTCGACACCGCAGTTCCAGGAGCGGTTGTCGTCGGTGCCATCAGCGCCGCCCTCACCGTTGAGCTCGTTGTGCTTGCGGTTGTAGGAGACCAGGTCCCGCAGCGTGAACCCGTCGTGCGCCGTGACGAAGTTGATCGACGCCCAGGGCCGGCGGCCGCTCGCCGCGTACAGGTCCGAGCTGCCGGCCAGCCGGGAGGCGAGCTCGCTGACTCCGGGGACACCGCGCCAGAAATCCCGCACGACGTCCCGGTAGCGCCCGTTCCACTCGCTGAAGCCTGCCGGGAACCCGCCGACCCGGTACCCGTCGGCGGTGGCGTCCCAGGGCTCGGCGATGAGCTTGAGGGTGCTCAGCAGCGGATCGGCGGCGATCGCCGCGAGCAGTGGCGCGTCCGGGTCGAACGACCCGCCCCGGGGACGCCCCAGCACGCTGGCCAGATCCAGCCGGAACCCGTCGACGCCCAGCTCACCTGCCCAGTACCGCATCGCGTCGGTGACCAGCCGGACCACCGTGAGCGAGCCTGCGTCCAGGGTGTTGTCGCACCCGGTGAGGTCCCGGTCGAGGTAGTAGGCAGGCGCGTCCAGTCCGCGGTAGCACAGAGTGGGGCCGGTCACGCCGGCTTCGCAGGTGTGGTTGGCCACGATGTCGACGATCACTTCGATGCCGGCGGCGTGTAGCGCGGCCACCATCGTGCGGAACTCCGCCACCTCATCGCCGGGCACTGCGGCGTATCCCGGATGCACCGCGAGCAGGGCCAGCGGGGAGTAACCCCAGTAGTTGGGCAGCCCGGCGCGCAGCAGGGCCGGCTCGGGGCAGAACGCGGCCACCGGCAGCAGCTCCACGGCGGTGACGCCCAGCCCGGTGAGGTAATCGAGTACCGCGGGATAGGACAGACCCAGGTAGCTGCCACGGTGCTCGGGCGGCACCTCGGGATGGGTGCGGGTGAAGCCACGCACGTGCAGCTCGTAGATCACCGTCTGCTCCCATGGCACGTCGGGCCGCATGCCGGTGTCCGGCCCGCCGGGGGTGGTGACGACCGAGACCGGGACGCTGCCCAGAGAGTCGACCCCGCAACGGGGGCCGCTGGGATAGTCCCGGTAGCCCAGGGCGGCCCGAAGGTCGGTCACACTGCCCTCGACGCGGCGTGCGTAGGGATCGACCAGCAACTTTGCCGGGTTGCACAGCAGGCCACGGCCGGGATCCCACGGTCCGTGCACGCGGTAGCCGTAGCGCTGCCCGGGACCGACGCCGCTGAGTAGCCCGTGCCACACCCCGAAGGTGCGTTCGGTCAGCGGTACCCGCAGCTCCTCGCCATCGGCCGAGATCAGGCACACCTCGACGGCTTCGGCGATCGAGGACGCCACGGCGAAGCGCACCCCGCCACCTTCGGCGTGCGCGCCGAGCGGAAACGGTCGGCCGAGCTGCGGGCGAGTCACGGACACCTATTCTGCCGAGTGCGCACAATGGCGGGGTGAACGCGCGGGATGGGCTACGGGCGAGGAACACCACGCTGGAGGGGACCGATCTCGTGGTGCGGATGGACGGCGTGGGCGTCCGGCGCGGTGCCGCCACGCTGGTGGAACGGGTGGACTGGCAGGTGGAGCTGGACGAGAAATGGGTTGTCCTGGGTCCCAACGGTGCCGGCAAGACGACCCTGCTGCGGCTGGCCGCGACCGAGCTGCACCCGAGTTGCGGGACGGTGCACGTGCTCGGGGAGCAACTGGGCCGCACCGATGTGTTCGAGCTGCGCCCGCGGATCGGGTTCGCCTCGGCGTCGCTGGCCGGCCGGATCCCCGGTGACGAGCTGGTGTCGGATCTGGTGCTCAGCGCCGGTTATGCGGTGCTGGGCCGGTGGCGGGAGCGTTACGACGTCCTGCGACCGGGCCCGGGCCACGGGGCTGCTGGGCGCGTTCGGAGTCGGGGGGATGGCCGGGCGGCGCTTCGGCACGTTGTCGGAAGGGGAGCGCAAGCGGGTGCTGATCGCCAGGGCGTTGATGACCGATCCGGAACTGCTGCTGCTGGACGAGCCCGCGGCTGGTCTGGATCTGGGCAGCCGGGAGGACCTGCTCGCCCGGCTGGCCACGCTGGCCGCTGACCCGGACGCCCCCGCGACGGTGCTGGTGACCCACCACGTCGAGGAGATCCCACCGGGCTTCACACACGCCATGCTGATGCGGGACGGGTCGGTGGTCGCCCAGGGGTTGCTCGAGACGGTGCTGAACAAGGACAACCTGTCCAAGACCTTCGGTGTGGACCTCGTGTTGCGGCACTCCGGGGGCCGCTACTTCGCTTACCGCCGCTGAGCGGCGAATCGGGCTACCGCCGCTGAGCGGCGAATCGGGCTACCGCCGCTGAGCGGCGAATCGGGCTACCGCCGCTGAGCGGCGAATCGGGCTACCGCCGCTGAGCGGCCTCGCCCCGATCATGGTCCCGGCAAGGCGAGGTTCGGCTGGGCGCTGAAGTGAGGAGATGCTGGGTGAGGAGATAACGTGCTCCAGGTGTCGGACGGACCAGACCTCAACCCGCACAACCTGCTCAACATTTTCCTGCACCACCTGGAGGTGCCAGCTTTCTTCGTTCCCGGGGCGCTGCTCCTGGGTGGTGTGGCCTGGTGGCTGGCCGAGGGCCGGGGCTGGGCGAAGGTGCCCGCGGTACTCGCTGCGTGCAGCCTGGCGCTGGCATTGGCACTCACGGTGGCGCGGCCGTTCGGGCAGTTCGCCGCGGGCGGGCTCAACCCGTTGGCGGTGCTACGCCTGTGCATGGCCGGCAGCCTGTCGTTGGCCAACCTCTACGAGCAGCTCAATGTGCTGATGCTGGTGCCGTTTGCGCTGTTCGGGACATTGGCGACCCGCCGACCGGTGCCTGTCGCGATCTCCTGCATTCTGGTCAGTGCCTTCGTGGAGGTTGTGCAGGCCGTTACCGGCGGGGGCGAGTGCCAGGCCCGGGACGTGGTGCACAACACGCTGGGTGGCGTGCTCGGAGTGCTGGTGGCGACGGTGCTGTTGTGGTTGCGGGCCAGACGCTCCCCTGAGGTCACCTCAAACGTCGGAGCTGGCTCAGGACGTTGAGAACGCGTTCCTTCCGTGACCGCGTCGGTCCCGTGACCCGCGTCTTTCCTGGAGCACAGTGCCCTGGGTTTACCCTGTTTGGGTGAAAACCTCTGGTAGTCTGATCCGAAAGGCGTCGCCTGTCGAACAATTTGTGATCATTGGACACGTTGGAGCTACCAGTCGCAGGCCACGACCAGGGGGTCGATCGGGGGGGCGGGTGACGTTGAGTATTCAATCTGTCGCAGTGGGCACCGGGCACGGCGAAGGCGCGATCTCCAGCAGGGTCTGCTCCGATCCGGGCTCGGAGGTACTGCGGAGCTGGGATCGCCTGGTGGAGCGCGCCGCGGGTAGCGACGTCGCCCAGCTCACCGCCTGGGCGCGCCTGCGCGGTCGGGTTGGCTACGCACCGTTATATCTGCTGGCCTTTCAGGCGGGCGAACTCGTGGGCGGTGCACAGATCATGTACCGACGCGTGCCCGTACTGGGAAGTGTCGGCTACCTTCCCTATGGCCCGGTGATCTCCCAGGATGCCACCGATCGCCACGGAATCTGTCGAGTGCTCGGCAGTGGTCTGGCGGCGCTGGGTCGGCGCCGGTTGCGGATGTTGTTCGTCCAACCGCCCGAGGGTGCTGATGACCTGAGCCGGGAGCTGCTCCGGCGCGGGTTTCGCCCCTCCTCCGCCGGGATCGCACCAGCGGGTTCGATTCGTATCGACCTCACATCCACCGAGGACGAGATTCGCCGCCGGTTCGCTCGGCGGCTGCGCTCGTGGCCGAAGAAATGGGCGGCGCGAGGCGTCACGGTGCGCATCGGGGACAGCAAGGACATCGCGCTACTCGCCACGTTGATGGCCCACTCGGCGCGCCATCAGGATTACCAGCCGCTGCCGGTCGGCTATCTCGAGGCGATGTATTCGGAGCTGGCGGTCACGGGGCAGGTGGCGCTGTTCGTGGGCGAGGTGGGCGGTGAACCCGTCGCTGCGGACCTGGTCACAGGGTGCGGCGGGATGGTCCGTGGCCGGCTGGCCGGATTCGACCGCACTGGTGAGGCGAGCCGGCTCAGCGTCCCAGCCGCCATCAGATGGGAGATCATCCGGTGGGCGAAGGCGCGCGGGTACCAGTGGTACGACCTCGGCGGGCTCACTGAACAGGCGCTGGGGGACCTGCTCGCCGGTGAGTGCCACCACAGCGACAGTTGGTCGAGTTCCGATCAAGCCAAGGCGGCGTTCGGAGGCAGCCCATACCGGTATCCCAGCGCCGTCGAGATGATCAATTCGGTGCCGGTGCGGACCGCGTACGACCTCTCGCGACGATGGTCCGGTGGCCGCCGCGTGGTGGCCCAGGTGACCCGACGCTTCCGCGGTTCCTCGTCTTGAGCTGCATCGATGTCGTTGGTCAAGCGCCGGGCACGGTCACCGGGCCAGCACCTCGTCGATCTCGGCGGCGGTGGGCAGGGACGGTTGGGCACCGGGCCGGGTAGCTGCGAGCGCGCCCGCGGCGCAGGCCCGGACGAGCAGATCGGTGTCGGGCAGCCCGTGCAGCAGGCCCGCTACCGCGGTGCCGATGAACGCGTCACCGGCACCGGTGCCGTCCACGGCGTTGACCGGCGGGGGTGCCGCGGCCGCCACCTGTGAGCCCTCGCGCAGCAGTACCGCCCCGCGTGGCCCGTCGGTGACGGCGACGGCGCGGGCGGCGCGCAGATCGGGCAGCGCGGCGTACTCGGCCCGGTTGACCACCACCAGGTCGGCGCGGTCCAGCACCTCCATAGGTACCGGGCGGGCCGGGGCCGCGTTGAGCACGAACAGCCCAGTGGCGTGCCGGGCGGCTGCGGTGACGGCCTGGTCGGGCACCTCCAGCACGGTGAGCACCGCATCGGCACCGGCCACATCCTCGGCGTCCACCCGCAGGGCGGCGTTCGCACCGGGTACCACGACGATCGTGGTCTCGCCCGCGGTATCGACGGCGATCAGCGCCAGACCAGTCGGCCGTGTCACCCGCTGCAGCCGATCCAGGCCGACGCCCTCGCGCCGGAGCAGTTCCAGTGCGGTATCGGCATCAGGGTCGGTGCCCACCGCGGCGAGTAGCCGGACCGGGAGTCCGCACCGCCGCAGCGCCAGCGCCTGGTTGGCCCCCTTGCCGCCAGGGACGCGGGTCAAGCCGGTCGCGGTCAGGGTCTCGCCGGGCCCGGGTAGCCGCGGCAGTGCGGCCACCAGGTCGAGGTTGACGCTGCCCACCACGGTCACATTCACCGGACCATCCCACCACTAAAACCCACGTATCTGGTGGTCGGCGCGGCGCGAGCCCGCTACCGTCTTCAAGAGTGCCCGCCACGCGACAACCGCCGTGCATGGTGATCCGCTGCCCCGAGTACCGGAGTGATCCTCGGCATGAGGTGCGGATCGAGGGCAACGGCGGGATCGGCCCAGTGCCGGTGTGTCTGAGCCACAAACAGCGCATCGACCAGGGTGAGCCATGGCTGTGGGTGCCATGGAACCGGTTGAAAGGTGTCGGCTCCGATATGTCGGTGGGCTGCCTGCTGCTGGGTGAGGAGTTGGCCGGTTACGGTCTCGTCGTCGATACCGATGTTGCGCTGAGCACCAGTCTGGTTTTCAGCCCCGTTCTCGCCGCGGGCCGGGAGACGACCACGCTGACGATCGATGGCCGGCTGTTCGGGTCTGATCAGCCTGTCTCCCTCGAGCTGGTGCTCGAACCGGAGACCGTGGCCCGCCTCAAGGAGGCAGTGCGCTTCATCCGGCCATAGGGGTGTCATCCGGCCGGATACCTTGCAGTGAAAGCGGTCACGCCTCGTAGGCTGCGGGTCTACTCACGGGTAACGTTGCGGTTATGAACATCGTGGTTCTGATCAAGCAGGTGCCGGATACCTGGTCCGAGCGCAGGCTGGCGGATTCTGACCACACCCTCGATCGTGCGTCGGCGGATGCCGTTCTGGACGAGATCAACGAGCGCGCGATCGAAGAGGCGCTCACGATCAAAGAAACGGGGGAGGGCGAGATCACCGTCGTCACGATGGGCCCGCCACGAGCCACCGATGCCATCCGCAAGGCGCTGTCGATGGGTGCGGACAAAGCGGTGCACCTCTGCGACGAGGGCCTGCACGGGTCGTGCGCGGTGGCGACCGCCAAGGCGCTGGCCAAGGTCATCGGCACCCTCGGCGATGTCGATCTCGTCATCGCCGGCAACGAGGCCACCGACGGCACCATGGGCGCCATCCCGGCGATGGTCGCCGACATACTCGGGCTTCCGGAGTTGACCCAGGCCCGAAAGGTCACCGTCGAGGGACGGGCCGTGATCGTCGAGCGGGAGACCGATGAGGGGGTCACGGTCCTGCAGGCAGAGCTGCCCGCGGTGATCAGCGTGAACGAGAAGATCAACGAACCACGTTACCCGTCGTTCAAGGGCATCATGGCGGCGAAGAAGAAGCCGGTGAAAACCTTGTCGCTGGCCGAGGTGGGTCTCGCGGGCAGCGACGTCGGGCTGGCAGGCGCCACCTCGACGGTGATCGAGTCCACGCCGCGCCCACCGCGGGCGGCCGGGCAGATCATTACCGACGAGGGGGATGGCGCAGCGCAGCTGGCCCGGTATCTCATCGGCCAGAAACTGATCTGATCCGCTCCGCGTCCCACCGCCCGGCCAGTTGAAGAGGAGAACGGTCATGGCAGAGGTCCTGGTCCTCGTCGAGCATGCGGGCGGCGAGGCCAAGAAGGTGACCAACGAACTGCTGACGGCCGGGGCGAGGCTGGGCGAGACCTCCGCGGTGGTGGTCGCCGCGCCCGGTGCGGCAGGCAAGCTCTCCGACCGGCTGGCTGCCTACGGCGCAGCCAAGATCTACGTCGCGGAGTCCGACCAGGTGGATCAGTACCTCACCGCTCCCGCCGTTGAGGTGCTCGCAGCGCTGGTGGCCTCGGCCCAACCGGCCGCGGTGCTCATCGCCGCCTCTCCGGAAGGCAAGGAGATCGCCGGCAGGCTCGCTGTGCGCACCGGGTCGGGCCTGCTCTCCGACGTGGTCGAGCTGGCAGCGGACGGCACCGCCACGCACTCGGTGTTCGGCGGCTCCTACCTCGCCAAGTCCAGGGCCACCACACCGGTCGCGGTACTCACCGTCCGAGCCGGGGCCATCGAAGCTGTGGAGGCGCCGGGCGCAGCCGTCGAGCAGACCGTCGAGGTCCCCACGGTGAGTGCGGCCAGAACAGCGAAGATCATCGAACGCCGGCCCGCCGAGGGCGGTGACCGGCCCGAGCTCACCGAGGCCAGCGTGGTGGTCTCCGGTGGTCGTGGTGTCGGCTCGGCGGGCAACTTCGGGGTCGTCGAGAAACTCGCCGACTCACTCGGTGCCGCGGTCGGCGCCTCCCGGGCGGCGGTCGACGCCGGCTTCTACCCGCACCAGTTCCAGGTGGGGCAGACCGGCAAGACCGTCTCCCCGCAGCTCTACGTCGCGCTGGGTATCTCCGGCGCCATCCAGCACCGTGCAGGTATGCAGACCGCCAAGACCATCATCGCGGTCAACAAGGACCCCGAGGCACCGATCTTCGAGATCGCCGACTTCGGTGTGGTGGGCGACCTGTTCACCATCGCCCCCAAGCTCACCGAGGAAGTTCGCAAACGCAAGAGCTGATGCCTCCGGCGGCTCTGCCGCTCCCGAACTCAACGCCGCTCCTGACTGAGAGCCCGCGCGGCATCCGAGATTCATAGACATTCCATTGACCGGTCATGTCACCGTTCTGTCCTCAACTGCCTGAGCCGGTACACCCAGCGTTATGAGTACATCGCAACTGTTGGTGACCACCCCCGCCTCCACCAGTTCCCCCCGTTACACGCTGCTGGTCGCTCAGCAGCAGGCCGATGTTCGTGCCGCTCAGCGGCTCCGTTACCACGTGTTCGCCGGCGAGATGGGTGCCATGTTGCGCACCTCCGAGCCCGGCCTGGACATCGACGACTACGACGTGCATTGCGACCACCTGGTGGTGCGGGCGGATGCGACCGGCGAGATCGTCGGTACTTACCGGATGCTCAACCCTGAGGGTGCCCGGCGTGCCGGCGGGTTGTACTGCGAGAACGAGTTCCTGATCGCCACGCTGAGCGGCCTGCGCGGGATCTTGGTGGAAACCGGCCGTTCCTGTGTACACCCCGATCACCGCACCGGGGCCGTGATCAACCTGATCTGGGCGGGAATCGCGCGTTACCTGCTACTCACCGGTTACCGGTGGCTGGTGGGCTGCGCGTCGGTGCCGCTGAGTACCGCTGGCGCACCGGAGGGCGTGTTCGCCGCCGGCGTCTGGGACACCGTGCGGAGCAACCATCTGGCGCCCGAGCAGTACCAGGTGGTGCCGCGTCGGCCGTGGTATGCAGACCCGGCGTTACGGCCCCAACGCACCAGCCTGCCTCCGCTGCTGCGCGGCTACCTGCGGCTGGGCGCATGGGTGTGCGGGCCCCCCGCGTATGACCCGGACTTCGGGGTGGCCGACTTCCTGGTGTTGCTGTCCCTGGACCGGGTGGATCCCCGGTACCTGCGGCACTTCCTGGGTTCCTCGCTCGCTGCCCCTGGGCCCCGCGATGAACGCTGAGGCGTGAACCGCCGGCATCCGTGGATGCCGGTGTCACCCTGTGCGCAGGGCTGCCTGCCACCGGCTGATGCGGTGCCCACCGTGGCACGGATCCGTTGGCTGCTGCGGCTGCTGGCCGCGGTGGCGGCGTTGCTGGCCGGGCTGGCGTTGGCGGCAGTGCTACCGCTGCTCGGTCCATCGGAGGGGGAGCGGGCGATGCGAGCCTGGTACCGGGCGCTGCTCCGGGCGCTGCGAATTCAGCTTGAGGTCACTGGCGGCGAGCGGTTCGCCGGTCCTGCCGCCGGTGTCCTGGTGGTCAGTAACCACATGTCCTGGCTGGACCTGGTCGCGCTGTGCGCGGTCCAGCCGCTGCGGATGGTGGCCAAGGGCGAGGTAGCAGGCTGGCCGGTGGTCAGCCTGCTGGCCCGTCGGGCTGGGACGATCTTCGTGGACCGCGAACGCCTCACGACGCTGCCCCGGATGGTTGAGGCGGCATCCGGGATACTTGCCCAAGGCGGGGCCGTCGGTGCATTTCCCGAGGGCACCACCTGGTGTGGCCTGGCCGGTGGACGATTTCGGCCCGCGGTTTTTCAGGCTGCGGTCGACACCGCAACCTCGGTGCGGCCGGTGGCGTTGCGCTACCGCTTGGCCGGTGCCGGGGCCACCACGGTGGCCGCCTTCGTCGGCCCTGCCACGTTGTGGGAGTCCGCCTTGCGCGTGGCGGGGGTGCAGGGCCTCGTGGTGGAGGTGCACCTACTGCCGCCGCTTTCCACCGCCGGTACCGATCGTCGCGCCCTGGCCATCCGTGCCGAGGCCGCCGTCACCGCCGTCACCGCTGCCGGCACTTCTCGCCGCGCTGGAGGGCGTGCTGGGGAGGAAATTGCAGTAATTCGACGGCCTGTCTGATGCAATCTCCTCCCCAGAACGCCGTCACTGTGAGCGCGGTTAGGCTGGTGTAACGATGACTTATTTAGATCATGCCGCGACGACGCCGATGTTGCCTGCGGCGGTGGCGGCCATGAGCCAGGCGTTGTCCGCCTTGGGCAATGCCTCCTCGTTGCACGGCTCGGGGCGTCGGGCTCGTCGCACTGTCGAGGAATGCCGGGAGGGCATCGCGCAGGCGTTGGGCGCGCGCCCGTCGGAGGTGGTGTTCACCGGCGGTGGCACGGAGGGTGACAACCTCGCCGTCAAGGGCCTGTTCTGGCAGCGCCGGGACGCTGATCCGAGGCGCACGCGGGTACTCGTCTCCACCGTCGAACATCATGCGGTGCTCGACGCGGTGTCCTGGCTGGCCGATCACGAGGGCGCCGAGGTGGAGTGGCTGGAGGTGGACGGCCACGGCCGGGTGCACCCCGAGACCGTGCGCGCCGCGCTGGCCCGTGACCCGGGCTCGGTGGCTCTGGTGACGGTGATGTGGGCGAACAACGAGGTGGGTACCGTGGCACCGATCCGCGAGCTGGCGCAGCTCGCGGCCGATTACGAGGTGCCGCTGCACACCGATGCGGTGCAGGCTCTCGGCCAGCTGCCTGTGCACTTCGGGGAATCCGGGGCCGCGGCGCTGACCTTGACCGGGCACAAGCTGGGCGGGCCCTACGGGGCGGGCGTGCTACTGCTGGGCCGGGAGGTGACGGTCACCCCGCTGCTGCACGGCGGCGGTCAGGAGCGTGATGTCCGTTCCGGCACCCTGGACGTACCCGCGATCGTCGGGCTGGCCACCGCGATCGAGCATGCGGTGGCGACGCGGCCGCGAACCATGATCTCACTCGCCGCGCTGCGCGACGAGCTGGTGGACGGGATCCTGGCCAGGGTGCCCGATGCGGTGCTCAACGGGGACCCTGGTGCGGACCTGATCGACGGCGGACCCTCGCGGTTGCCGGGTAACGCCCATGTCAGTTTCCCCGGTTGCGAGGGCGACTCGCTGCTGATGCTGCTCGACGCCCGCGGCATCGAGTGCTCCACGGGTGCGGCGTGCACCGCTGGGGTGGCGCAACCCTCGCATGTGCTGCTGGCGATGGGTGTGGCGCCGGCCGCTGCGCGTGCGTCGCTGCGCTTTTCCTTCGGGCGTACCTCGACGGCCGCGGACGTGGCTGACGTGCTCGATGCCATAGAGCCGGTGGTGGCCCGGTCCCGGAGTGCGGCAATCCGACGGATCAAGGCGTCATAGAGGGTTTGGTGGCGATGAGGGTCTTGGCAGCGATGAGCGGCGGGGTGGACTCCTCGGTGGCCGCCGCCCGCGCGGTGGACTCCGGGCACGAGGTGGTGGGGGTGCATCTTGCGCTCTCGGCCCGTCCCGGCACACTGCGCACCGGCGCCCGGGGATGCTGCACGAAAGAGGATGCTGCCGACGCCCGGCGGGTTGCCGACATCATCGACGTCCCGTTCTATGTCTGGGACTTCGCGCAGCAGTTCAGCGCCGAGGTGGTGGATGACTTCGTCGCGGAGTACGCCGCCGGGCGCACCCCCAACCCGTGCCTGCGCTGCAACGAGCGGATCAAGTTCAGCGCGCTGCTGGACCGGGCCCGTGCCCTTGATTTCGACGCGGTCTGCACCGGCCACTACGCGCGATTGTCCGAGGGCGTACTCCGCCGGGCGGTGGACACCGGCAAGGACCAGTCCTACGTGCTGGCCGGTCTGTCCGCCGACCAGTTGGCGCACGCCCTGTTCCCGGTCGGCGACAGCGCCAAGGCGGACATCCGGGCCGAGGCGACCCACCGTGGCCTGGCCGTCGCCGGCAAGCCGGACAGTCACGACATCTGCTTCATCCCCTCTGGCGACACCCGGGCATTCCTCGCCGACCGGTTGGGTTCCCGGGCGGGCGAGCTGGTCGATGAACAGACCGGTGAGGTCCTGGGTCACCATCAGGGGGTGCACGGTTTCACCGTCGGCCAGCGCCGCGGGTTGGGGCTGGCGCAGCCTTCGCCTGACGGCGGCCCGCGGTTCGTACTGGGCCTGGAGCCGGTCTCCGGGACTGTGCTGGTGGGATCCGCGCAGCAGCTGGACGTCAGCGTGATCGAGGCGCGGCGCCCGGTGTGGGCGGCCGGCGTCCCGGATGGCCCCTTCGAGTGCATCGCGCAGGTCCGGGCGCACGGCGGATGTGCCGGCGCCGTGGCGGAGGCCGCTGGCGACGGTGTTGTGGTGCGGCTCCGGGAACCGCTGCGCGGTGTGGCCCCCGGCCAGGCTGTCGCCCTCTACCGTCCCGACCCCGCCGGCGACGTCGTCCTCGGCAGCGCCACCATCACCACCACCCGCTAGCCCGACACAGTCCCTGCCCCCGGCATGGAGACATATCGGGGTTGATCGGCTGTGCCTGACCCCGATAAGGCTCCATGCCGGGCGGGGGTCAGCCGTTGGCGCTCTGACCGGCGCCGCCGACGGCGTTACCGGAGCCGGGGAAAATCTTGTCCAGGATGGGCAGGCCGATGCCGACGCCACCGAAGCTGTCCATGCCATCGGCGCCTTGGGCGAACATCGACAAGACGGTACGGGCCGGCAGCAGCTCCACGTGTTGCCCGTCGAGCTCGGTCCAGCCCAGTGCTGCCGAGACCAGTGCTGCCGAGACCAGTGCTTCAGACATTGAATCCTCCTAGGATTTCCTGGCCCGGGGGCTCCGGGTCCGGAAAATATTTCATCGTCGCCTGCTCGGCGGCGCTCTCACATACCGTGCCCAACGATGATGTGTCGTGGCAATTGGTGGCCGCACCTAGTTCGTCGAGGAACGCTACCGAGCCGCGAAGTTGCTTTTCTAATACGTAGTCCGAAGCGCGGGCTACGGAGTCAGGAGATTCGTGCTCAATCGTTCTGGTTGGGATGGCCGTCGGCGCCATCAGGACCCGGGGTGCTGTTGCCGCCACTGCTGAAAAGCATCTTGGCGATGGCTTGACCGAGACCATCGCCGCTGCCACCTCCACTGCCACCGCTCCCGCCGCTGGCAGGGCCTTGGGCGACGAACATCGACAGGACGGTACGGGCCGGCAGCAGCTCCGTGTGCTGCTGGTCCAGGTAAGCGAAGCTCAGTACAGTAGACATCGAAGTCCCCCTAAGAAATCCTGGCCCGCCAGACGACGGGCGCGGAACATGTCGTCTGCGTAGTGGTGACGCAGCCGCACTCATCGTGCCCGGCGATAATCGCCCGTGGCAATTCGTGATCGCACGTAATTTCGAGGAGTGCGCTACTAAGGGAGTGTTTTCGATTCGGGCGTGGTGGGGCGCATTCTCGTGAGCTGCGCCGAGGTTGCCTGATCGCCGGACGCGGCGCGGCGGCTGACCGGACTCTTTGATAGACATCTCCGGTGACCGACCTGCGACCCTGGCCCGCTGGTACCGCGACCGGTATCGGCTCGATGCCAGGCACTGACGCCCTCGAAGCCGCCCGTACCGTGATCGGCGAGCTACCCCAGCTGCCACACCTGCCCGAGCTGCCCAACCGGGGCGCCGGAGCCGACCTGATCGGCCGCACCGCGGCGCTGCTCGTCGACCTCGCCGTCGAGCTGGTGCCCTCCGGGTACCGGGTCAGCGCCCGGGCCGGTCGCGACCACCGCCGGGGCGTCGAGGCGCTGCGCATGGACCTCGACGCGTTCGAGGAGGCTGTGGAATCCGCCGGAGTCCGACCGGAAGTGATCAAGGTGCAGGCGGCCGGACCGTGGACGCTGGCTTCCGAGGTGGAGCTGCGTACCGGGCACAAGGTGCTCACCGATCCCGGCGCGCTGCGGGAGTTCGCGGCGTCGCTGGCCGAGGGGCTGCGCGCGCATGCCGCGGAGGTGTCCCGCCGGCTCGGCGCGGCAACTGTGGTGCAGCTGGACGAACCGGGCCTGCCCGTGGTGCTCGCCGGCGGTGTGCCCACTCCGTCGGGGTATGGCACCGTGCCCGCGGTACCCGAGAACGACGCGGCCGAGCTGCTGCGCGGTGTGCTCGACGCGCTGCCGGCGCCGCGGATCGTGCACTGCTGCGCACCCCGGCCACCGTTGGCGTTGCTGCGCCGTGCTGGAGCTGACGCGCTGGCCGTCGATGCTGAGCTGCTCGCCGGTGCGCCCGGAGCGACTATCGACGCTCTCGGTGAGGCCTGGGACGGCGGGATATGGGTGCTGCTCGGGTTGGTACCGGCGCTGGCGCCGGCCGCGCCACCCAGCCTGGAGACGCTGGCCCGTCCCGCGCTGGATCTGGTGGACCGGCTCGGTTTCGACCGCGGGCTGCTGGCGCAGCGGTGCCTGCCAACCCCGTCCTGCGGCCTGGCCGGCGCCACCGCGCAGTGGGCCACCCAGGCGTTGCGCTTGGCCCGCGAACTGGGACAGGCGTTCGTCGACCCGCCGGAGTCCTGGTCGGTGTGAGCGGGGAATCCGGTGGCGCCGGGCGCCGGATTGTGGCGAGATAGCGGGTATGTCCACACTCAGCCTCAACGGGCTGTCCCTCGCTTCGCTCGACCCGGCCGATGAGGATGCCATCCGGCAGTGGTACGAGCTGCACTGCGAGGTCACGAGCGCGGACTGGCCGCAGGATCCGCCGCCGTGCTGGGTCCATGCGCTGGGCAGCTTCCGCAACCCGTGGCCTGGCGAGGTGCAGATCACCTGGCTTGCCCGGGTGGCCGGCTCGGTGGTGGGCAGCTGCGCGCTTGATCTCCCGATGCTGGACAACGTGCACAACGCCGGAGCTGACATCGTGGTGGCGCCCGGGTACCGGCGCCGCGGTATCGGCCGGTTGCTGCTGGAGCACCTACGGGCCGAGGCCGCCCGGCAGGGCCGGATTCGTCTCGTCGCCTGGGTGGGGCAGCCGCTGAACCCCACCTCGCCCGATCCGGCAGGGCGGTTCGCGGCCGCTGCCGGGGCGGTGCCGGCGCTGGTCCAGACCCGGCGGCGGCTCGAGGTCGACTCGGTGGACCCGGCAGTGCTCGCCCGGCTCGACGCTCAGGCGCAGGGTCAGGGGCGTTGCGCCGGCTACTCCGTGGTGCAGTGGGTGGGCGCAACACCGCTCCAGTGGCTCGAGGGCATGGCCTACCTCATGACGCGGACGTCGACCGATGCGCCGCTGGATGACCTGCAGTGGGACGCGGAGAACTATGACGCGGCGCGGATGCAGGCACGCGATGCCAGCTGCCTGGCCTGCGGACTGCACATGGTCACCACCGCCGCGCTGGATGCCACTGGAGAGCTGGTGGCCTTCACGCAGCTCGTCGGGGACGCCACGTCGCGCTGGTTCGCCTGGCAGTGGGACACGATCGTGGCACCTGAGCACCGCGGGCACCGGCTGGGCACGTTGATCAAGGTGGCCAATCTGGAATTCGCTCGGGCCCAGCGCCCCGAGCTGCGCGTCATCGACACCTGCAACGCTGATTCCAACCCGTACATGGTCGCGATCAACGATGCGATGGGGTTCCGGCCGTACCGGAGGACGACCGATTGGCAGCTCGATCTGTGAACACCTGTGCCGCAACCCTGTGTTACAACCGATCTGACGAATGTCGCGTGCTGGCGGTCGCTGCCGGAGGTGATAGCGTGACGCCAGGTTGTGGTCGTGTAGTTCCCCGATCGTTGTGAAGCGTCCGTGGAATGTCTGACTACGGGCTTCGCGCTCCCGTCGGGGATACCTCCCGTCGGGGCGCGTGATCCGCGCAACCGCGCGGTCGGCACGGTGTCGGCCGCAGCTTCAGATTCCACAGGGAGAGCACATGGCACAGGGCGTAGTGAAGTGGTTCAACGCGGAGAAGGGCTTCGGCTTCATCTCCGTCGACGGGGGTGGCCCCGACGTGTTCGTCCACTTCTCCGCCATCCAGGGTGACGGCTACCGCACCTTGGAGGAAAACCAGCGCGTGGAGTTCGAGTCGAGCCAGGGCCCCAAGGGTCCTCAGGCCGATCTCGTCCGCGCGATCTAGCACGGTTCACCTGCGGCCCCGCACCGGTTCCGGTGCGGGGCCGCGTGCTGACCGCGAACTGTCGGGGTGCGGAGCTAGTCTCCTGGACGTGATGGACGAAGACCTGGTCACTGCGTCGAGCACGGTGAGCGAACCGGGCGCCGAGACCCGAGCCGAGTACCGCGAGCTCGTCGAGACCGTGCGCGGACATCAATTCCGCTACTACGTTCTCGATGCGCCCACCGTCTCCGACGCCGAGTTCGACCGCCAGTTGCGCCGGTTACAGGACCTGGAGCAGCGCTGGCCGGCGCTGCTGACGCCGGACTCGCCCACCCAACTGGTCGGCGGCGGTTTCAGTACCGAGTTCGCTGCATACGATCATCTTGAGCGAATGTTCAGCCTGGACAACGCCTTCGACACCGACGCGTTGCGGGCCTGGGCCGATCGGGTCACCCGCGAGGTAGGTGCGCAGGTGCATTACCTGGCCGAGTTGAAGATCGACGGGCTCGCGGTGAACCTGCTCTACGAGAACGGGCGGCTGACCCGGGGCCTGACTCGCGGTGACGGACGTACCGGCGAGGACGTCACCCTCAACCTGCGGACGCTGGACGATATCCCGGACCGGTTGCGTGAGTCGGCCGAATACCCGGTGCCGGAGTTGCTCGAGGTGCGCGGCGAGGTGTTCTTCCGGCTCGCCGACTTCGCCGAGCTCAACGCCGCCCTCGTCGAGGCGGGCAAACCGGCCTTCGCCAACCCCCGCAACTCCGCGGCGGGATCGTTGCGGCAGAAGGATCCCCGGGTGAGCGCGACCCGCCCGTTGCGGATGCTCTGCCATGGCCTGGGTCGCCGGCGCGGCTTCGAACCGGCCCGCCAGTCGCAGGCCTACCAGGCACTCGCGGCCTGGGGGCTGCCTGTCTCCGAGCACACCCGGCTGCTGTCCGGCATCGACGAGTTGATCGAGCACATCGCCTACTGGGGCGAGCACCGCCACGACGTGGCGCACGAGATCGACGGCGTGGTGGTGAAGATCGATGAGGTCTCGGCGCAGCGCCGGCTGGGCTCGACATCGCGGGCGCCGCGCTGGGCGATCGCCTTCAAATACCCTCCCGAGGAGGCCACCACCAGGCTGCTGGACATCCGGGTCAACGTCGGGCGCACCGGGCGGGTCACCCCGTTCGCATTCATGGAGCCGGTGACCGTCGCGGGGTCCACGGTGTCGCTGGCGACGCTGCACAACGCCGACGAGGTCCGTCGTAAGGGCGTGCTGATCGGGGACACCGTGACGATCCGCAAGGCCGGCGACGTCATTCCCGAGGTCCTGGGCCCGGTGGTCGATCTGCGCAGCGGTGATGAGCGCGAGTTCGTCATGCCTACGCAGTGCCCGGAGTGCGCAACGCCACTGCGCCACGAGCGGGAGGGCGATGTCGACATCCGTTGCCCCAACGCCCGGTCCTGTCCGGCCCAGCTCCGGGAGCGGATCTTCCACGTGGCCGGGCGTGGTGCCTTCGACATCGAGATGCTCGGGTACGAGGCTGCGGTGGCGCTGCTGGCCGCTGGGGTGGTGCGCGATGAGGGGGACCTGTTCGCCCTCGATGAGTCGAAGCTGCTCGCGGTGGATCTGTTCCGTACCAAAGCCGGGGAGCTTTCGGCCAACGGGCGCAAGCTACTGTCCAATCTGGACTTCGTGAAGGATCGCCCGCTGTGGCGGGTGCTGGTGGCGCTGTCGATCCGGCACGTCGGGCCCACCGCGGCGCAGGCGCTGGCCCGGGAGTTCCGGGAGCTGCGGGCTATCGAGGAGGCCGACGAGGAGGCGCTGGCCGCCGTGGACGGCGTCGGCCCGACGATCGCCGCGGCGGTGCGCGAGTGGTTCGCGGTGGACTGGCACCACGAGGTGGTGGCCAAGTGGCGCGCCGCCGGGGTGCGGATGGCCGAGCCGGTCGACGACTCCGTCGTGCGCCATCTCGAGGGGCTGTCCATCGTGGTCACCGGGTCGCTGGAGGGCTTCTCCCGGGACGAGGCCGTCGAGGCGATCGCCGTGCGGGGCGGCCGGGCAGCCGGGTCGGTGTCCAAGAAGACCGCGTTCGTGGTCGTCGGCGACTCGCCCGGCTCCAAGTACGACAAGGCCGTGACGCTCAAGGTGCCGGTACTCGACGAGGCCGGGTTCCGGATCCTGCTGGAGGACGGGCCTGACGCTGCCCGCGCGGTGGCTGTATCACCAGCGGAGGAGGAACAACCAGGATGAGCATTCTGAGTGAACTGCTCGACGAGCTGGCCGAGCAGTGGGGGCCGCCGGACGAGGGCATGGTCGCCGAGGCCGTGGCAGAGTTGAGCGCCCTCGTGCACCGTGCGCGGACCGCTGATCTACCGGAGCATCGCCTGCCCATGCAGGCATGATCGATACCCGATGTGCTTCGCGCAGGGCGCCACCCGACCCCGCCACACGCAGCAGCCGGTCACCGTCATCGCAGTCGCTGTGGTAAGGACAAGCAGTACCCGAGCCGCCGGCCCATCCCCACGTGCCAACGTGGGCCGGCGGCCACGCTGCGGCAGCCGTTTGACCGACCTGCGCCGTTCACGTGGACGCCAGCCGACTGAGGACACCACGAATCCAGGCCCCAGAATGTGAATGGTCAAACCGGGCAGGCCCTCAGCCGCGGAACACAGCGGGAGCGCTAAACTCGCGAAGATGCGTGAGTCTACTATCTTCTGGAGCATCCGATCCGGGATTGTTCGGCTCGCGTTCTACGGCGACCTGTTCAGGCCGCCGGTTAGTGGCGCGACCAGTCCTCCACGATATTGAGGATTTCTTCGACGGAAAACTGCTTGACGTGTGGGTTAGGTGGGATCTGTTCCAGTCCCGGGTGGTCGACCGGGGGGTAACGGCAGAAGCAACACGTCCAGCAGCGGTGCATCGGGCCAGCCGGGTTTGAGCTGGGCGACCTTGCGCCAGCCCCATCGGGTGTAGGCCTGGTAGGCGGTGGTGTTGTCCGGTCGCACGAGCAGGGTCGCGCGGGTTTCCCGCCGGTTCCGGAGGAGCTCGTCGTGCAAGGCGTGGGCGATACCCTGCCCGGTCCAGTTCCGCCGCACCATGACCTCCGACAGCGCGAATGTCCTCGTGCCGTCTTCGACGGTGAAACCCGGTTCGGGCTCGGCAACAAGCCCACGCCACCAAGCCGAAGTCGCCGTGAGTGCCCATCCCCAGGCCTGCCCGACCGACTCCCCGCTGAGGTAGCCGATAACCAGGTCGAAGCCCTCACGGGAGGTGTAGGCGTCGAACCGAGCCATGGCTGCTTCGGCGGACTCGAACGTGCCGCCTGATGCCATCAGCTCGGCGTAGGCGTCGCAGTAGATGATCTCGACGGTGCCCCGCTGGCCGCGCGCACCGGCGGTATCAAAGCGCTGGAACGACAGATCGCTGGGCAGGCGGGCCACAGATTGGAGTCCTCTCGCTCGCCGGTCAGCCGGCCAGCGAACGGGTGGCCGTGTCGTACAGCATGCAGAACTCCTCGTCGCCCACCTCGTCCGCAGCCTCGCGCAGCCCTCGGAGCCGGGCGAGTGGCCGTGCGGAGCTCATGTTTCCCGCCGACAACGCGGGGATGATCGAGCGGCCCCGGGTGAGCGCCTGCGTGCGATCTCCCGCATCCAGCAACGCGCCGGCCAACGATGCCTCCCAGCAGGCCCGGTTGCGTGGGGTGAGCCGTTCATCGTCGATCACGCTCCCGTACAGCGCGACTGACCGGTCGGGGAAGCCGAGCCGCATCATCCCGCCCGCCTCATGGCCGGTGATCTCCGATTCGATGACGAAGCCGCACCACGGCGGATCGGCGGGATGCGGTCCGCGGTCGAGCTCCCTGCGGGCTTGGGTGATCGCTGTCCGGAACCCGGCGACGTCGCCGAGCTGGGCGTAGGCCAGTGCTTGCCGCAGCGCGATCAGGGCATGCAACCGGGGCGAGGGCTGGTGCTTGACGAGGTTCTCGGCGAGATTGGCCAGCCGAAGGCCTTCCCGGGCGAGGCCCGGATCGGTGGCCGTGGTCGCCAGGTAGGTGTTCTGCATCGACATGTTCGACCACACTCGGGTCTGCAGCTCGGTGTCGCCGCTGCTGGCGGCCAGCAGTTGCGCCTCGCCGTACAGGCGCCGGGCGAGCCGCTGATCGCCGTGATCGAACGCCGCCCAACCAGCCATGTTTCCCAGCGTGCCCGCCACAGTCAGTAGTTGCCGGCCCACCGTCTCGGTGTAGTCGGACTCGTTGACCATCCGGAGCGCCCGGGTGAACTGGTGCAGTGCCTGCCGCAGGATCGCCCCGCCGCCCTGGATCTGATCGTGGCGACGCAACTGCTCCACGGAGGCCTGCAGGTAACGGATATGCGCAGCATCGACCCGGGCAGGCACCTGGACGTACGGGATGGCGGACGAGGCCAGCAACCCGGCTGACATCCAGGTGAACTCCCGGCGGTCCACATCATCTCCCGGCGCAGCGGCGTCCTGGTCTGTTCCCAGGGTCGCATCCGCCCGGCCCAGAATAAGCGGAAGCAGTGCCGTGCGGGGCATGTCGACCGCATCGGCGAAGGCCAGCAGCTTCCGGATATCGAACAGGGTGTCGCGCTGGCCACTCTCGATCAGCGAGACCGTGGACTGTGACCAGCCATCGACGAGGTTGCCGAGCTCACCTTGCGACAGTCCGGCGACCGCGCGCAGGATCGCCACGGCCGCAGCCGGGTCCAGCCGCGCCCAGGCCTGACGCATCGGCTGGGAGTCCCACAGCCACGCCGGCGCAACGCCAGCCGTCTCACGGGCTGCTCGTTGGCAGGCACCGCACAGCGGGTCGGGGTTGTAGCGGGACAGGTTCGTGGCCTTGCAGGCCGGACAGATCCGGGTGCCCGTCATCCACCGAGCCTTTCGCCAGGGTTCTTACGTCGTCAACACCCCGCCTTGCGGTCCCACGAGCGCAAGGCTACAAGCAGCGGGGTGACCCTAGCCCAGACAGGAGTCATCTCCCATGACAATCTGTAATAACCCTCCGCTGGCCAGCCATGAGGTGAGGATATCCGACCGAGCCCAGTGCGACTACTCTGGCCACGGACGATCGGTTCGCGTGGCGGCTCCTTTCACCTCATATCTTATCCAAGAATTCTCGCGGCTGCTCCAGGTAGAGACTCGCGATAGGTAGCACGGTGCATCGAGAAGATCGTGGCCGCCACCATTCTCGCGGCGCCCGACAATACTGGCACCGTCCCTTGTTGTCGACCCTGTGTCGCGTAATCAATCTTAGGCATAGCAATGCTAACCGCTCGCACTCGTCATGTGATGTCTGGTCGACCGTGGCAACGGTCTGTTCCAGTCGTTCCTTCAGCGCCCGATGCCGCACCTGATACATGTTGCTCACAGATTCCGGTGAGGGACCGTGCCCGCGCTGGTGTCCCCATTGCCGTCGAAGACGATGGCAAGCTCTCCGTCAATCACCTGTCCCATCCGCATCGCCCGTTCCCGCAACCGTCGCGCCATCGCTTCGAGCCGCTCAGCGAACGCGTAGTGCTCTTCGGTGTTGGCGCTCTCGTCCATGATCCGCATGGCTAGAGGCACCACGTCGGTGTTGAGTCGACCTAGGTCTACCAGCAGCAATCGGTCCTCACGGATCATGAGTGCACCCAGCAGCCAGGTGGGCAGACCGGTCTCACCCGGAGGATGTCGATGCGGGATAGCGTCGGTCCATCCGGGTGATCGCCATCGCGCTGGTGCACGGACTCTCCTGGTGTTGGTAGGTCTTGATCCGGTTCTTCGTAGTGTCAATGATCACGAAGGTTGAGCCAATGCTGCGTAGTAAATGGTGGTCAACGAAGAGTTATGACAGATTCTTATAGCCCCGCCCTGGACAGGGTGGGTGTGCAGCACGCACTGCGCACCCACCCGACGGTATGCTTGTTCGATGGGAGGGCTGATCGTTTGAGTCGGCTTCAGGACGATAGTCGGCATGCGCCGGTACTGCGCCCCGTGACTCGACACCGTCGACATTTGACGTCGGAAACGTCGGCCGCGTCGAGTTCGTGGATAGCGCCCCCGGCAAGTCGGCCAGAGAACACGCCTGTTAGAGGGCTTAGACGGCCCGGCCGTCAATCTCGAGTCAACTGTGGGGTTGGAGTCGACTCCCGGGCGATGGCCGGGCGTGTGAGCCGGTGCTGCACGCCGTGAACGCGACACCATCGACAGGTGAGCGCCCGAAAACGTCGGTCGTGTCACGTTCACGGACGCCTACCTCCGGGCAAGCCAGCCAGGGAACACGCCGGTCGGGATGGGGCGAAGCCCGGCTAGGGATAGGGCGAAGCTTCGTTAGTACTGATCGACCCCAGCCATGAAAACCAATCAAGGTTTCGTCGTCACGGCAATCCTCAGTCTCGTGACCCGCATCGGCGAGTGCGCGACCACGGTCGTTTCAAGATCGCGTAATGAATCGGGCAACTGAGTTCAGAGTCTCCATTCGGAGCCGAATCGCAGTTATAGAAAACCTATGAGCCGCCATTCGGCTCCGAATGGCGGCTCACGGCGGTACGCTGAAGATCGTCAAACTGGTGAAATTATTGATCTTGAAACGGCTGGGAGTGCGGGACCTGACGGGTCATTGGGTGAAGCCGATGTCGGTGTAGATTGCCTCGGAGAAACCGAACGCTCCGAAGTTCGCTATCCCGTTGCGCACCGCGACCACATTAGGGCGCTGGTAGAGCAGCAGCGAATGGCCGGTTTGCCAGATCTCCCGGTCGAGTCGGCCGGTCAGCTCAAACTTTCGGTTCAGGTCGAATTCGCGGTTGGCTTCGTCGTACAGGTTGTTGATGGTGTCGTTGCCGATGCCGCCGAAATTCTGCTGGGTGTCTCCCCTGGTGCCGTAGATCGAGCCGGTCGACGAGACCGGAAAAACTGTTCCGATCCAGGAGAAGTGGGTGATGTCGAAGTTTCCGGGAATAAGATATTTGCTGAAGAAATCGCCCAACGGCACCGTGGTGATGTCGACCTTCACGCCGATCTCGCCAAGGAACTGCTGCACTTGGCGCGCTTCCTGCTCAGAGACCGTGGTCTGGGTCGGGATCACATCCCGGATCTCCAGTGGTTTGCCGTCCTTGCTGCGAATGCCCTGACCCTGCCTGGTCCAGCCGAGCTGGTCGAGCATTCTGGCGGCCTCGGCTGGATCATAGGAGCTGACCTGGGAATTGTCCTGGTAACCGCGCTGGCCGTGCATGAAGATGTGGTTGCCCAGCGGTGTGACGCCGGGGACGATACGCCCGATCTGCGCCTGGGTGATGGCCTGACGGTTGATACCTTTCTGGATCGCGATGCGCAGCTGCTGGTCGGCCAGAATGGTTCCCGGGCGGCCGTTGAAGGTGATGTGCCGAAAGTTCGGCGCGAGGGCCTTGCGCACGGTCACGCCCGCTGTGCTCTGTGCTCGGGTGAAGGAGTTGAGGTCCGGGCCGATATCCACGAAATCGGTTTCGTTGTTGGCTAGCGCGTCGAACGCCGCCTCGGTGGGGATGGCGCGGAAGATGATCCGGTCAAGCCGGGGCTTTCGCGCCCACCACTTCTCGTCGCGCACCACCGTGATGGTGTTGGCCGTCCGATCGATCTGCGCGACCTTGAACGGCCCGGCCGTGATCGGGAGCCCCTGGGCCCACCCTGTGTTGAACACCGCTGGATTCGTATTGGTAGAGGTCGGATACAGCGGGCTGAACAGTGACTGCCAGTCGGAGAATGGTGTCGCGAAGCTCACCACCGCCTGCTTGTCGGAGACACCCCGCTGCACTGAGGCGATGTTGGTGTATCCGGTGCTGGAGGCGATCTGGAAGGCTTTGTTCGTGCCGTTGAGGGCCTGCCACTGGGCTTGGAAGTCCTGCCAGTTCATCGGCTTGCCGTCACTCCAGGTGGCCTCGTCGCGCAGGGTGTAGGTCACCACCTGAGGGTTGGTGCTGGTCAGCTCGGCGGACTTGAGATAGTTGTCGTTGACTTTCACTGTGCCATCGGCCTGCCCGAGGAAAAGGGACGGGACGAGGCTGCCGAGCACGTCTGCGGTATTTCTGTCCGGCCCGTCGACCTGGTTGTAGTTGAAGTTGGGCGGGAGGTAGTCGATCGTCCACCGGAATGTGCCGCCCTCGCGCAGCGTCTGGGCTGGTGCGGCTCCGACGTCGATGGCGCCGATCTGTGGAGCGGGTCCGGCCACGCTGCCACCCCCCGTACCGCAGCCCACCAGGACCAGCATCAGCGCTGCGAGCAACGCCCCCTGCAGCCTCCCCAGTCGCCAACGCCTCATCAGTAGATCCCTCCGGTGATCGTCCGTGGTGGTTGCCGCCGTGCTCACAGCACCGCGTGGGCCTCTGCGTAATGGCAGGCCGATTCGTGCCCGGCCTCGCCTCGCTGCGCTCGCGCAGGCTCCTCCTGCTCGCAGCGTGACTGCAGTTCGGGGGGTAGCGCAGGGTAGCGGAAGCATCGGCTGCGGAACCGGCATCCCGAGGGCACGTCGGCCGGGCTGGGCAGGTCCCCGGTCAGCAGGATCCGTTCCCGGGCGCGCTCCTTGGCCGGGTCGGGGATCGGGATCGCCGAGAGCAGCGCCTGGGTGTAAGGATGCTGCGGCCCGTGGTACACCGCGTCCACCGGCCCGATCTCGACGATCCTGCCCAGGTACATCACCGCGACCCGGTCGGCGATGTGGCGCACCACGGCGAGGTCGTGCGCGACGAACAGCAGCGCCAGGCCCAGCCGGACCTGCAGCTCCTGGAGCAGGTTGAGCACCCCGGCCTGGATGGAGACATCCAGCGCGGAGACCGGTTCGTCGAGCACCAGTACCTTGGGCTCCAAGGCCAGTGCCCTGGCGATACCGATGCGCTGGCGTTGCCCGCCGGAGAACTCCGCGGGGTAGCGACTGGCATGCTCGGGACGCAGTCCCACCGTCTTGAGCAATTCCGGGACCTGGCGCCGGATCTCCGCGGCCGGGACGCCATGGGCACTCAGCGGCTCGGCGAGCACGTCGAACACCGGCAGCCGTGGATCCAGCGAGGCGATCGGGTCCTGGAACACCACCTGCAGATCCCGGCGCAACTGCATCCGCCGCCGCCGATCCAGCGTGGCCACGTCGGTGCCCAGGACCTCGATTCGCCCCTGTGCCGGTGCGGCCAGGTTGAGGATCTCCATCAGGGCACTGGTCTTGCCGCAACCGGACTCGCCGACCAGGCCGAGCGTCTCCTGCTCATGCAGCTCGAACGAGATGTCGTCCACCGCGCGCACCGTGCCCACCTGCCGCCGCAGGATCGCCCCCTTGCGCACCGGGTAATGCCGCACCAGATGTTCCACCCGCAGCACGGTCTCGCGTTCTGGGGACAGAACGCGGTAATCCGAGTCCGGATTAGTGCGTTCTGTCCCCAGAACGCGCGGTTGCTCGTTGCCGCGGTGGCAGGCGCACTGGTGAGACTCGGTGATCGCGGTGAGGGTGGGCTCGGTGTCGCGGCAGTGGTCGATCACCAGGGAGCATCGCGGGGCGAACGGGCAGCCGGGGCCGAGCTCGACCAGAGAGGGGGGTTGGCCCTCGATCGGCACGAGCATCCCCCGATCGGCGTCCAACCGGGGGATGGACCCGAGCAGTCCCCGCGTGTACGGCATCCGCGGGTGGTAGAAGATCTCGTCCACCGGTCCGGTCTCCACGGTGCGCCCGGCGTACATCACCTGTACCCGGTCGGCGAGCCCGGCGACCACCCCGAGGTCGTGGGTGATCAGCACGATTCCGGCGCCGGTGACCTCCCGGGCGGTGGCCAGCACCGTCAGCACCTGGGCCTGCACGGTCACGTCCAGCGCGGTGGTGGGCTCGTCGGCGATGATCAGGTCCGGATCGTTGGCGATGGCCATCGCGATCACCACCCGCTGCCGCATCCCGCCGGAGAACTCGTGCGGGAAGCTGTCCGCGCGCTGTGCCGGATTCGGAATGCCTACCAGATCGAGCAGCTCCACGGCCCTGGCGCGCGCCGCCTGCCGCGACGAGGCGCCGTGTACGAGCAGCGCCTCGCTCACCTGGTCGCCCACGGTGTAGACGGGGGTGAGCGCCGAGAGCGGGTCCTGGAAGATCATCGAAATACGCCGGCCCCGGAGCTGGGAGAGCTCGGCGTCGGAGCGCCCCAGCAACTCCTGGCCTTGGAATCGGATCGACCCGGTGACCTTGGCCTGCGGTGGGAGCAGCCCCATCACGGCCATCGAGGACACCGATTTCCCGGACCCGGACTCGCCCACGATCCCCAGCACCTCGCCGGCCCGGACCTGGTAGCTCAAGGCGCGTACCGCGTTGAGGCGGCCCTGCTCGGAGGGGAACGACACGGTCAGGTCGGTGACGGTGAGGACCGGTTCGCTCACCTGAGGGACCTCCGGTTTCCGCGCAGGGAGGTCGGGTCGAGCGCGTCGCGCAGCCCGTCACCGACCAGGTTCACCGACAGCACGGTGAGCGTCAGCAGCCCGCCGGAGAACATGAACAGCCAGGGAAAGGTGAGTGCTGAACTCGTGCCCGCGGCGATCAGCGTGCCGAGCGAGACATCCGGTGGTTGCACCCCGAAGCCGAAGTAGCTCAACCCGGTCTCGGTCAGGATCGCGCTGCCGACCGTGATGGTCGCGTCGATGATCAGCAGAGAGGCCATGTTCGGCATGATGTGCCGGGCGATGATCCGCCATGGCGGCACCCCCATGAAGCGGGCCGCCAGCACGAACTCGCGCTCACGCAGCGACAGAGTCAGGCCCCGCACGATCCGGGCGGTGATCATCCAGGAGAAGGCGGCCAGCAGTACCACCAGGATCAGCCACGTCTTACCGCGAAACGCGGGGGAGAGGATCGCGATGATCACGAAACTGGGGATCACCAGCAGTAGGTCCACCCCCCACATCAGGACCCGGTCCACCCACCCGCCGAAGTATCCGGCGGCGGTTCCGACCACCGCCGCGATCCCGGTCGAGATGGCCCCCACCAGCAGCCCTATCGTCAACGATTTCTGCAGACCGCGCAGGGTCTGGGCGAACACGTCCTCACCGATCTGGGTGGTGCCGAACCAGTGCTGCGCTGACGGAGGAATCAGGAAGGCAGCGGGATCCTGCTCGGCGTAACCCCAGGGGCTCAACAGTGGCCCCAGGAACGCCAGGGCGTAGAGCGCCACGATGCTGCCCAGCCCGATGACCGACAACCGGTGGCGCAGGAAGCGGCGCAACACCAGCCGGCCCCGGCTCGAGGATCCGGTGGCCGGATCCACCGCGGAACCGGTGAACTCAGCGGTGCGCTGCGGGTCAGTGATCGACGTCGCCACCAGCCATCTCCTCGCTACAGCCTGATCCGGGGGTCGAGCGCGGCGTAGAGCACGTCGGAGAACCAACCGGCGATCAGCACCACGACCGCGACGAACAGGGTCACCGTCGCGACGATGTTCGTGTCGTTCTGCTGGACGCCGTAGACGAACCAGTCACCCATCCCGTACCAGCCGAAGATCCGCTCCGTGAAGACGCTGCCCGTCACCAGCAAACCGAACCCGAAGCTGAACAGGGTGGCCATCGGGATCAAGGCGGTGCGCAGCCCGTGCTTGAACAGGGCCCGGCGCCGGGTCAGTCCCTTGGCCTGCGCGGTGCGCAGGAAGTCGCTGCCCAGCACATCGAGCATGGCGCTGCGCTGGTACCGGCTGTAGATGGCGATCTGGGTCAGCGCGATGGTCAGCGTCGGGAGTACCAGGTGCAGAAGCCGGTCGCCCAGGGTGGCCCACCAACCGCCCTGCAGGCCTGGCGAGAACTCGCCGGTGTAGTACAGCAGGGTGGTGCCGGCGGTCTCGTTGAGTTTCAGCCCACCGAACTTCAGCAGTGTGGCGATCAAGAACGTCGGCGCGGAGATCACGGCGAAGGAGAACAGCGTGGCCGCGTAGTCACTGGGGCGGTACTGCCGGATGGCGCTGATGGCGCCGACCAGGACCCCCACCGTGATGCCCACCACCGCACCCAGGGTGAACAGCCGCAGACTCACGCCGATGCGGCTGGTGAGCTCCCTGGTGATGGGTTGGCCGGTGATCGTCGAACCGAAGTCGCCGCGCACCACGTCGCCCATCCAGGCCACGAACCGGGTGGGGATGGGTTCGTCGAGACGCAGCTCCGCCCGCTTGGCCTCGACCACCGCCGCCGGGGGCGGTGGGTTGCGACCCTGCAGCTGGCCCAGGGGGAGAAGCTCAGTGACCCCAGCGCGAACGCCATGAACGTCGCGACCAGGCACAGCGCGACGTAGTTGGCGAGCCGCCGGGCCAGGAAACCGGTCATCGCGAGCTACTCGTTTCACGTCAGAGGTTCGCGAACGGTACACGTCCGCATGTGAAGAAGTGTTAACCGATGACTTAACGGAGGATGCGGTGGGCGTAGGGTCACCGAGCCATGGGGTTGGTGCGGCAAGTGTGTGTGCGGCAAGTGTGGGCGAGGCGAGTGGGTATGCGGCGATCAGGGATCCGGCGCGCGGTGGCGCTGGTGGCAGGGCTCACGGTGGTACTGGCGGGCTGCGGGGGCGGTCCGGGACCGGGCGGGGGCGGTCAACGTCTGACCGGGACGGTGTTCGCGGGCTGCGCGGAGAACCCGAACACCTGCAACTCCGCCGAGCCGGGCAAGCTGCGCCAAGGTGGCCAGCTCGTCTACGCCATCGAGAAGAACATCCCGAACTGGAACCTGCTCTCCAGCGAGGGCAACGTGCAGGAAACCGGTTGGGTGCTCGCGGGTCTGTTGCCGCGCGCCTTCGTCACCCTGCCAGATCTGACCGTGGCGATGAACGAGGACCTGCTCGACTCGGTGAAGGTGACCAGCACCAACCCGGAAACGATCGTCTACAAGATCAAGAATACTGCGGTGTGGTCGGACGGGGCGCCGATCACGGCGAATGACTTCATCTACAACTGGCGGGTGCAGAACGGGCGGGACTGCCCGAGCTGCACTCCGGCCACCACGACGGGATATGACCAGATCGCCTCGGTGGTCGGCACCGAGGGCGGCAAGACCGTGACGGTGACGCTGTCCAAGCCCTACGCCGATTGGAAGCAGAACTGGGGGAGCGGTTCGCCTCTCTACCCGGCGCACATCGCCGCAGCGCACGGCGACATCAACACCCCGCAGGGCCGCGCCGAGTCGTATACCTGGCTCGGGCGCAACGTGCCGGCCTATTCCGGCGGGCCCTATCAGATCGAGAACTTCACGAACAACGAATCGATCACCCTGGTGCCCAACCCCAAGTGGTACGGGCCGCGCCCGAAGCTCGACCGGCTGATCTACCGGATCATCACCGATGCCCGGCAGGAGCCCACCGCGCTGCGTAACCGCGAGGTCCAGGTCATCTACCCGCAGCCGCAGGTCGACCAGGTGCAGCAGGTCCGCAAGATCCCCGGCGTATCCTCTTTCGTCGGATTCGGACTGTCCTGGGAGCATTTCGATCTCAATCTCGCCAACCCCTACCTTTCCGACACCGTGCTGCGCACCGCGATATTCACCGCAGTCGACCGGCAAGCCATCATCAACAAGACCGTGGGCCAGTTCACCGATAAGATCAAACCGTTGAACAGCCACAACTTCGTTCCCCAGCAGAGCGGTTACGAGGACGTGGTGAGCGAGACCGGTCAGGGTTCCGGCAACGTGATGCGGGCCAAGCAGATCCTCAACGCCGCCGGCTACAAGATTGACGGTGGCCGGCTCAAGACGCCCCTGGGACTGCCGGTTGCGCCGATGCGCATTCGCTACACCGTCGGGAACCAGGTCCGGCAGGTCGAGTGCGAGCTGTTCGCCCAGCAGGTCAAGCAGCTCGGTATCACCGTCGACGTGGTCTCCACCGACGACCTCGGGGCCACTTTGACGCGGGGTGACTACGACGCCATCGTCTTCGCCTGGGTCGCGACGCCCTTCCCCTACAGTGGCGCGGTCCAGCTCTGGTCCACCGGGCAGGGCAGCAACTTCGGCCGCTACAGCAACCCCGACGTCGACCGCCTGATCGCCACGGCGGCAAGCTCCACCGACGACGTGCTGGCCAGGGAGACGCTCAACCAGGCGGACCGCCGGATGACCAGGGACGCCTACGTCCTGCCGCTGTACCAGAAACCGACGTTCGTCGCGCTGTATGACGACATCGCCAACGTGCGCAACAACTCCTCCCTGGACGGCCCGCAATACAACATCGCCCAGTGGGGCCTCCGCGCAACCGGCTGACCACGCCTGGCCTGGGTAGACGGATCCCTTTCAATCCAGGTTGATCGTGTAGTCGAGCGCGATGTCGTCGGCCGGGATGATGATGTTGGCGGCTTCTACCGGGTGGCGATCATTCTCCGGCCCCGTGAGCATCCGCCGGGTCACTGTGAGTACCGGTATGCCGTCAGCGATGTTGAGTGTGCGGCGTTCGTCGGGGGTGGGCATCCGGGCTCGGACACTCTCCTCGACGCTGGTGACGAAGACCCCTAGCGTGGCGAGTTGGGCTAGGTTTCCTCCTGGCCAGGGTTCGTTGGCGGGATCAGCGACCAGCGTGTCGCGGACCAGGTCGTGCGGGTAGTACGACCAGCTCATTTGTTGCGGTCGGTCGTTGGCGTAGAACACGAACTTTCTCTGGAGTACGGGTGTGCCGAGTTCGGGCTCGAGTTCGAGGAGTTCTGCAACGTCGGTCGGCGCTGGTACGACTTGGAAGTCCTTGTCAAGGCGGTACTGGTCCCAGGTGATGCCGTGGTCGCGAGTGAAGGAGGTACCTTTGGGTGGCTCCGGTAGGCCGTGTCGCTTGATCTGGGCGAGGTCTTGGCGGTAACGATCCCCGGCGATGCGCCGGATGGGCCTGCGCTCGCGTACGAAGGTGCCCTTGCCCTGACGGCTGTAGATGAGCCCTTCGGTGCGTAGCACTCCGACAGCTAGTCGGGCGACGACTCGAGAGACGTCGAACTCACCCATCAGCTCGACCTCCGTGGGCAGCTTCGATCCAGGTGCGAGTGCCCCGCTGCGGATGCGTCGCCGCAGTTCGTCGGCGATCTGCTGGTAGGCGGGGTGACCACTCGTGGGATCAACTACCACCTGCGACAGGCTACCCGCTCGTTCCGTCAACCGAATGTTTCCACAAGTTATTGTAATAATTATGATGAATTGGTAGCCTTACTTCCGTCGCGGAATGAGGAGGCGAGACCAAGATGCGGATTCCACCAGACACGGCGTGCAGCGGCCATGACCACCGACCTATCGAGGTCTCCCAGGTCACTCCCCGGGAGTATGAAACAGTGCACCCGGTTTGATCAGGTCGTCTGGCGGAGCCGCTCGCCACGGGTCGCCGTCCAAGGCACCCGCTACGGCCACGGCGCGTGCACCGTCCTGTGGATCAAGGCCAGCGGCGACGGATGGGTGCTCCTTCCCCATGGGATGCCGACCCTCGCGGTGCACCTGTCGGCAAACGAACTCGCAAACATGATTGACGGCCTGCGAGACAAGCTAGGATCGGAAGGAATACGATCGTGATCGATAACGCTCGTGTCGTCGTCACTGGCGGAGCCGGATTTCTTGGATCGCACATGTGTCGCGCACTTCTGAAGCAGGGTCATGAAGTTCTGGTGGTGGACAATTTCTGTACCGGTACCCGGGAAAACATCGCTGATCTGCTTGGTCGGCCACGGTTCTCACTGGTTGAACAGGACGTCAGTGATCCGTTCACTATCGAGGACATCGGCAGGGTCGATGCTCTCGCTCATTTAGCTTGCCCGGCCTCGCCGAGAATGTACACACGCCTGTCGGTGGAGACGCTGCGTGTCGGATCGCTGGGAACCCTGCACATGCTCGAACTCGCCCGCACGTGCAGTGCCCGTGCGCTGATAGTGTCCTCTTCTGAGGTCTACGGTGATCCACTTGCCCATCCTCAGCCCGAGAACTACCGCGGCAACGTCGACCCGATCGGTCCGCACTGCGCTTACACCGAGGCTAAACGATTTGCTGAGGCTGCCGCCGCTACGTACCATCGCGAGAAGGACCTCAATGTCGGCATTGTGCGACCGTTCAATATATATGGACCTAATATGTGGCCAGACGACGGCCGGGTCGTGGCGTCTTTCTGCGGTGCCGCCTTGCGTGGAAAAACCCTGATTCTGCACAACGGTGGCACCCAAACCCGGTCACTGCTCTATATTGATGATGCTGTTGACGGCCTACTGCGGATGCTCAGCAGTGACGCATTCGGCCCTATCAACCTGGGCTCCGACGACGAAATCACTATCCGAGAGCTTGCTGAGCTTGTCGTCAGGCTCGCGGGCTCGGGAGATCTTGACGTTGGACCCGGTCGCGACCAGGACGCCACGGTACGGCGCGCCGACACCAGCCGAGCACGTGCGGTACTCGATTGGGCCGCGAGTACGCCGTTGGAACAGGGGCTGGGCGCTACCCTGAAATGGATGCGTCAGTACATCAATACCACCGCCAGTTCGAGATGACCGGCACAGTACGGTTCGTTCTTCCCGCGAACTGGCGCACAATCGTTGGCCACGATCTGACGGGGCTGCGGTGCGAGGCCGCCACAGTCGGACAAGCACTCACCTGGCTGAGTGAGGCCTATCCGGCATTTCGTGAACGGATCTTCACCGAAGATGGCCAACTCGCTCCCTGGATCGTCGTATGTCTAGGCGAGGCGGACATCCGTACCTGCCAGGGGCTGCACACTCCCATCGCCGATCATCATGGCGAATTGCGAGTGATACCCGCACTGATGGGCGGCTGACCCATGCGCAACATGGTCCGCATCCCCGAGGGTCTGGCTTCTATCGGCTCACCTGAACACCATCTTGACTTGTTGCCCGAGATGCAGCACTTCGACCGAGTGTGGTTCGAGGACGAGGCGCCCCAACATGATCGAACAATTCGTTCATTCTGGCTCGACACGCATCCTGTCACCAACGTCCAGTTTGCCGAATTCGTCGCAGCGACCAACTACGTCACCGCCGCAGAGCAACGCGGTTACGGGCTTGTCTACGGTCTGCGCTACTGGCAGAAGGAACCCGGAGCGTGCTGGCAGAGACCAGGAGGTGCCACCGACTCGATCGAGCAGCGGATGGACCACCCCGTAGTGCATGTCGATCACAGTGATGCCACAAGCTACGCCCGCTGGGCGGGCAAGCGGCTTCCCACCGAGGCGGAGTGGGAGTATGCCGCCCATGGTCGTCGGTGGATGAGCTGGCCCTGGGGTGACGCTTGGGCGGCCGACCGGGCTAACACTGCCGAACACTGGGCTGGCCGAGCTGTCAGGGACTCCAGCGACTGGCGAACCTGGTGGCTCCAGCACCATCGCCAGCACGGAACTCGCCCTGCGACCACTGCGGTAGGCAGGTTCTCAACTGCGGGCGACTCGCCCTTTGGCCTCAGCGACATGGCTGGCAACGTCGCTGAGTGGACAGCATCGCCCTACCGTCCCTACGCCGCTGAGTACTCCCACGACCCGGGGTACCTCGCGGCGATGGAACTGGGGTTCCTCGCCGTCCGGGGAGGCTCGTGGAAGCATTTCCGCTTCCAGGTGCGCACGAGCGAACGAATTGCCTGTGTCGGCAGCTACAGCAGCTTCGAAGTCGGGTTCCGGTGCGCTGCGGATGCTGAGCCGGCGAACAGATAAGGTGCGCGCCCATGCGCGCACTTGTCACCGGCGGTGCCGGGTTCATCGGCTCACACCTCGTTGACCACCTCATCGCCGACGGCCATCGCGTCGCCGTGATGGACGACTTGTCCACCGGCCACCGTGACCGCATTCCCAGCGACGTGGCGTTGCACGTCGGCGATGTCGTCAACGCCTCCGAGGTCGCTGACGTCGTGACCTCCTGCCAGCCTGATGTGATCTACCATCTTGCTGCCCAGATCAGCGTCCGCTATTCGGTCGCCAATCCCGTAGCGGATGCCACTACCAACATCCTGGGTACGATGAATCTTCTCAACGCCGCGACCGCCGCCGGTGCTCGCCTGATTCTGGCCAGCACCGGCGGCGCCATGTACGGCGATGGTGTGCCACTGCCAACGCCGGAAACCTGTTTGCCCGGAACCCATGCTCCGTATGGGATCGCGAAATACTGTGCAGAGCAGTACCTCTCGCTGTTCAATCGACTGCACACGGGACGTCACATCGCTCTTCGGCTGGGTAACGCCTATGGCCCCCGGCAGGACCCGCACGGCGAAGCGGGTGTTGTCGCTATCTTCTGTGGCCAGGTTGCCCGTGGTGAAACTCCGACGATCTACGGTGACGGTAAGCAGACTCGCGACTACATCTATGTTGCTGATGTGGTAGACGCTTTCGTTGCCGCTACTGACTACGTTGGCGAGGAGGCGGTGTTCAACATCGGCACTGGCAACGCAACTGCCGTGAGCGACCTCCTCGACGTCATCAACGCCGCGGCGGGAACGACGATTGAGCCGAAGTTCGCACCGGCACGGGCAGGTGAGTGGCGTCAGGGTGCACTCGACTCCACTAAGGCGGCGGTCGAACTCAACTGGACCTCGAGTACCAGCATCGAGGCGGGTATCCGGCAGACCTACCAGGAACTCACCCAGCACGGCTGAATAAAGCCCGACAGCACGAGGACGCCGGACGTAACCTGGTGCCGGCCTCGCCGCGAGACGAGATCACGCGGCGGTCAGGGGGTGAGGGTGGTGAGGAAGGCACGCCAGGCGGGGGTGGGGACGGCCAGGGCGGGGCCGTCGGGGTCCTTGGAGTCGCGGACCAGCACCCGGTCCGGGGTGGGCGCGACCTGGACGCAGGCACCGTTATTCGTGCTGTAGCTGCTGGTATGCCAGACGATGCGGTCCGGCTCAGGCGCGGTCATGATGGTCCCTTCGATCCGCCGAGAGCCCGGTTGCCAGAGCGGCAATCAGCTGCCGTGATTCTCCCTCACTCAGCGCAGTTTCGGCCAGCGCGGCCAGGATGCGCCGGTAGGCGGCGATTTCCTCGGGCCGCTCCAGGAACAGGCAGGCGGTCTCGCTGTCCAGGTAGGCCACCGGCTTGAACTCGGCGAACTCCATCAGCATGAACGCCCCGGCGATCCCGGGATGCCCGCCGCGCATGGCGGGCACCACCCGCAGGCTCAGGTAGGACCGGGTCGAGATCCGCCGCAGGTGCTGTAGTTGCTCGGCCATCACCACCGGCCCGCCCACCGGCAGCCGCAGCGCGAACTCGTGCAGGTAATAGGTGAACGCGGCCGGGCGCTCCCGGGTGAACAGGCTCTGGCGGGCCAGCCGGGCGGCCACCCGGCCGTCGATCTCGCCCGGCGGAACGATTCCGGTCTCGACGATCAGCGCGCGGGCGTACTCGGCGGTCTGCAGCAGTCCCGGCACCACCAGTGGCTGGAAGTCGCTGAGCGCGACCGCCTTCTTCTCGTGGTTGATCAGTGTGCGGAGCTGCTGGGGCAGCTGGGCGCCGTGCTGCTGGTACCAGCCCGGGGTGTCCTGCTCCCGGCGCAGCGCCAGCAGCCGGTCCCGCTCAGGACCCTTGACCCGGCACACGCCGAGGAACGCACCGAGATCCGCCTCGCTGGTCGTGCGCTTGCCGGAGAGCAGCATCGACACGAAACTCGGCGTGACACCGAGCGCCAGGGCGACCTGCTAGCCGTTCAACCCGGCGCTGCGCATGACCTGGCGCAGCCCCTCACCCAGTTCCCGGCTACGAATCGTCGGCTCACGATGTGACATGGTGACCACCTCCCGGCGCAAGATCATAGATCACCACATCGCGAAATGCGCCATTCACCATTGGTAAATACATGGGACTACGCCAGCGATGCGGGGATGCTCCCACGACGGCCACTACATACCGGTGCGTCGACTGACGACACGGTCCGCGCCTGCCAGGCGCCCACGGGCCGCAGCCAGGTCGAGACGGCAGCTGCTCGGCATGACGCAGCAGAACCTCAGCCAGATCGAGAACGGTCGGCAAACGATGTCCCTGGCAGGATTCATCAGAAAACGGTACGGCTGAGCTGGTGGATCAACGGTCTGCGCAGGTGTCCTGGTAGCTGACGCCGGTGACATAGAGCTCCCAGGTTGGTTTGTCGAGCGGTCCGCCGGCTCGGAGGCAGGCTTCTCGCACCTCACCGCCGTGGAACCCCTCACGATGGGGCAGATCCCACAGGATGGCGGTCTGGTCGGCGCTGGCGGTGGCCAGGGTGCGTCCGTCGAGGGCAAACGCCACGACCCACAGGTCTGGTCGGGCCGGCGGTGGCCAGGGTGCGCCCGTCCGGGGCAAACGCCACCCCATTCACTGCGTTGGTGTGGCCGCGAAGAGTCGTGAAGCGCGAGGTTGAGGTGAGGGTCTGCTGCAGGCTCGCTTGGGTTTGTGGGCTGGCGTCGAAGTGTCTGGCTGCGACGCCGAGTTGCAGGGCACCACGAGGATCTTGGTCGCGGATCCTGTCTGCCTGAGCCGCCATGCCACGGGCGATGGCAGTGTGCTGGGCGCTGCGAGCAGCCTGCTGCTGCCAGACCGCGAGGCCTGCGCCGATCAGCGCGAGCACCAGCAGGACCGACAGCACGGTGATGGTGCGGGTGCGGCGACGCCGTTCGCGTTCTTGGGTGGCCCGGACGCGTCGGGCGGTGGCGTCGAGGAATACCAGCGCCTCGTCGTCAAGTTCGATGATGGGCGGCGTAGCGGGGTTGCGGTTGCCGTCACCAGCCATCGCCAAGGTGGTCCGGGTGGCGGTGAGCCGTTCTTGGTCCCAGAGGTAGTGCTCGGGTCGGCCTGCGCTGTGCCACTCTGCGGCCGCTTGCTCGACTGTCCGGGCGGTGCGTAGGGCACTGGTGATGTCGGCGGTGGCGGTGTCCAGTGGTCGCCAGCCGGTGAGTAGGGCCTCGTGGGCGACGGTGAGCCACACCTGGCCGTCGTCATCGGTGTCGCTGAGCAGCAGGCGGTGATCGACGAAGACTTGCAGCGCGACGCGCAGCGGCTCAGCGAGGCTGGTGGGTTTGATTCGCCGTCTGGCGCGTCGGCCGGTGTCATCGGCGGTGACCAGGCGAGTGAGCCCGGCCAGCACCTCGCGTTCGGTGAGGCCGCTGGCCCGGACAGCCTCGGTGAGCGCGGCGTCGGCATGTCGGATCAGCGCGCCGCGGACGCCGCCGAGGTCGTGGTAGCGGGACAGGGTCAACGTGCCTTCGGCGGGCAGGCCGTCTGCTAGCTGGCGCAGGGTGAAGGCGAGCAGCGGCAGGGCCTCCCCGCTGTCGGTGTCGGCGACAAGGTGAGCCGCCAGTCCGTTATCGAGGCGAAGCCTGGCCACCTTCGCGGGCCCTTCGATGACGTCGCGCAGGATCTCCCGGTCCAGCGGGGCCAACACGTGGGCCTCGATCGGCACGCCGGCCAGCGCGGGGAGATCACGGAGGTCGTCGAGGAACTCTGACCGCATCGCCGCGACTACGTGCACTGGGCCGGTCATGGCGTCGCGCAGCAGCTGGGCGAATCGTGGGAGGCCGCCTGGGGTTGTTCGGGTGAACAGCTCCTCGGCCTGGTCGATCGACACCAGCAGACGCCGCGGGTGCGTGCCCGGGCTGGCGGCCAGCAGGTCGTCGGTCACACGGCGTAGGCCATCGGTGCCGACTTCGAGCCTGCCGCGGACATCGCTGGCCGACCAACCTAACTCCCGGCGGTTGGCGGTGATCGCCAGTGCCCGGGCCAGTTCGGGCAGCGGATCGGTTCCCGGCACCAGTGACGGCACCGTCAGCCATGCCGGGTCGCTGTCGAGCAGCGGCACCACCGCGGCGTTGAGCAGCGACGACTTCCCACAGCCAGACGGCCCGACGATGGCCAGCATCCCGCCGGCGCTCCCCATCGCGCGCAGCCGGTTGCCCACCTCGCGGGCCTCGTCCGCGCGACCGAAAAACACCCGGCTCAGCGCCGCGGTGAACGGTTCCAACCCCGGGAAGGGATTCTCGCCCGCCCGCCACGTCCCTGCACTGTCATCCAGCAGCCGCACCGCCTGGAGCACTCGGTCGCGGGCTTGCCGGGGGTCGGCCAGGTAGTCCACGGACTGCAGGCGCTGCATCAGCGGGTGCACCACATCGGCCTGCGCGTACAACGGCATCAGCCGGCACCCCAGCGCACCTGCGATCCCTACCTCAGCCGTGCACCAGGTCGACGCCAGAAACGACGACGTGACCACGCCGATCACCGCGTCCACCCGCCGCAGCTCGTCGTACAGGCGCTGTTCCCAGTCCTCACCGACACTGATCCCGCTGCGGAGGTCATGATCGAGGAACGGCTCGTGACCCGCCACCCGTAGCCAATCTGACACCTCGTCGGCGATCGCCCGGTCCGGGGTGGCATAGCTGATGAAGACGCGAGCCACGACCACCCCCAGCCACTGTGTCGTCACGATGGACGATACGGACAACCTCTCAGATGACCTAGATCGGTATACAGAAAGGCATGATCTTGATCGCGGACCCGCGCCCAGACAACAGGTGACCGCGCACCCGTCAGGGCGTGGCGGGTAGTCTCACAGGTCTGTCACGCTGGACCGACGTAGGCTACGGCGGTCGGCGGTGTCCCGAGTGCGGCCGGCCGGTGGGGATCCCTGACGCAGGAAGACGTCCATGCTCGCCTATGCGCTACGCCGGGTGGCCGTGTCGGTGCCGATTCTGGTCATCGCGACGTTCGTGGTCTTCGTGATGGTGTCACTGTCCGGCGACCCGCTCTCGGAGCTCAAGACCCGCAACCCGCCGGTGCCGGCGCGCACCCTGGAGCTCGAGGCCCATCGGCTGCGACTGGACGAGCCGCTGCTGATCCGGTACTGGCACTGGATCACCGGGGTGATCCAGGGGGATTTCGGTCCCTCGGTGCAGTCCAACCAGGTGATCGGCCCGGAACTGATCCATCGGTTCCTGATCACCTTCCGGCTCATCGGGCTGGCGATGCTGCTCGCGCTCCTGCTGGCGGTGCTCGTCGGGGTGATCAGCGCGGTCAAGCAGTACTCCGGGACCGACTACACCTTCACCTTCTTCGGGTTCCTGTTCCTGGCCATGCCCACGTTCTGGTTCGCGATCCTGCTCAAGGAAGCCGGTATCAGCGTCAACAACGCCATCGGTGACCAGGTGCTGTTCACCATCGGGGACAGCTCGGTGTACGTCGAGGGCGGCACCTGGGCCTCCATCACCGACATCCTCGGCCACATGATCCTGCCCACGATCTCCCTGGCGCTGCTGTCCTACGCGGCGTGGAGCCGGTTCCAGCGGGCGTCCATGCTCGAGGTCCTGGGCAGCGACTACATCCGGCTGGCCCGCGCCAAGGGCCTGAGCCGGACCACCGTGATGACCCGCCATGCCCTGCGCACCGCGCTGATCCCGCTGGTCACGGTTACCGCGCTGGATCTCGGTGCGATCATCTCCGGGGCCGTGGTGACGGAGACCGTCTACCAGTGGCGAGGAGCGGGCAGCTTCCTGCTGGAGTCGATCCAGCACGACGACGCCTACGCCGTGGCCGGCTGGCTGCTGATCTCGGCGACCTTCATCATCCTGTTCAACCTGGCCGCTGACCTGCTCTACGCGGTGCTCGACCCGAGGATCCGGTATGCCTGAGCAGCGCAGCCAGGCGCAGCTGGTCATGCGCCGCTTCCGGCGACACCGGCTGGCCATGGCCAGCCTGGTCGTGCTGCTGGCGCTGGTGTTGCTGGCCTTCATCGGCGGTGCGGTGTGGAAATACTCCGTCGCCGACCTCACCCCCGACGAGTCGGTACCGCCGTCGTGGGGCCATCCCTTCGGCACTGACGCCGCCGGGCACGACACGTTCGCCCAGGTGCTGCGCGGTACCCAGATCTCGATCGGTATCTCGGTGCTGGTCGCGGTGTTCGCCACCGTGATCGGCACCCTGTGGGGGACCACCGCGGGCTACTACCGGGGCCCGCTCGACACCGTGATGATGCGGATCGCCGACCTGGTGCTCACCCTCCCGCTGCTTGCGGTCGCCGCGGTGCTCGCGCACAACGTCGGGGGCAGCTGGTGGCTGATCGCGGTGGTCATCGCCGGGCTGTACTGGGCCTATGTCGCCCGGGTCGCGCGCGGTGTGGTGCTGTCGTTGCGGGAGAAGGAGTTCGTGGAGGCCGCCAGAGCGCTCGGCGCGAGCGATGCCAGGATCATCTTCCGGCATCTGCTGCCCAACGCGTTCGGCTCGATCATCGTCAACGCCACCGTGCTGGTCTCCGTGGCCATCCTGCTGGAGACCGCGCTGTCCTACCTCGGCTTCGGCGTGCGACCCCCGGACACCTCGCTGGGGTTGCTGGTCAGCGAGGCGCAGACCGCGGTGGAGACCAGGCCCTGGCTGTTCTACTTCCCGGGTCTGTTCATCATCGTGATCGCGTTGACGATCAACTTCATCGGCGACGGCCTACGTGACGCGCTGGACCCCCAGCAGGTCAGGGCCCGCCGATGACCGCCACCGGCGACATCGACGTCGAGCACACCGTGCTCGAGCGCACCGTGCTCGACGTCGCAGACCTGCGGGTGGAGTTCCGCACCGACGAGGGCCTGGTGCAGGCCGTGCGCGGGGTGGACTACCAGCTGCGCCGGGGTGAGGTACTCGGCATCGTCGGCGAGTCGGGCTCCGGCAAGTCGGTGGCCTCGCTGGCCGTGATGGGCCTGCTCCCCGGCTCGGCCCGGGTGTCCGGGTCGGTGCGCTTCGCAGGCACGCAGCTCATCGGGGCCTCGGAGGCGCAGCTGCGCCGAGTCCGCGGCCAGGGTATCTCGATGATCTTCCAGGATCCGATGACCTCGCTCAACCCGGTCTACACCGTCGGCTTCCAGATCGCCGAGGCGATCCGGGCGCACCACGACGTGACCCGTGCCGCGGCGCGTCACCAGGCGATGGAGCTGCTCGAGCAGGTCAGCATCCCGAACCCGGCCGAGCGGGTGGACAGCTACCCGCACGAGCTCTCCGGCGGGATGCGGCAGCGGGTGGTGATCGCCATCGCGATGGCCAACCGACCCGAGGTGATCATCGCGGATGAGCCGACCACCGCCCTGGACGTGACCGTGCAGGCGCAGATCCTGGAGGCGCTGCGCATCGCGAAGCGCCAGACCGGAGCCGCCATGGTGCTGATCACCCATGACCTGGGTGTGATCGCCGGGCAGGCGGACCGGGTGCTGGTGATGTACGCCGGCCGGGTCGTCGAAGCCGGCACCGTCGAGGACATCTTCTACGCACCCCGGATGCCCTACACGGTGGGCCTGCTGGGCAGCCAGCCCCGGTTGGACGTGCGCAGGCAGCGGCTGGTCCCGATCGGCGGCGCGCCCCCCTCGGTGATCGACATGGCGCCAGGCTGCCCGTTCGCCCCCCGCTGCCCGCTGGCCGCACCGGTCTGCGCGGCCGAGGAGCCCCCGCTGGCGGCGACCGGCACCAGCGGGCAGCTGGCCGCCTGCCACTTCAGTGCCACGCTGGCCGGTCTGGAGCCTGGTGAGCTGTTCGGCCCGCTGTCCCAGGAGCGCCCGTCGTGACCCGGCAGCCGATCCTGTCCGTGCAGAACCTGGTCAAGCACTTCCCGGTGTACGGCCATGGCCTGCTCGCGCAGGCTCGCCGCCAGGGCCGGCGGAGCAGGCCATCGGACCGCGGTGGCGACGTGCACGCCGTCTGCGACGTGTCCTTCGACCTCTACCCGCAGGAGACGCTGGGGCTGGTCGGTGAGTCGGGTTGCGGCAAGACCACCACCGCCCGGGTGCTGCTCAACCTGCAACCGGCGACCGCGGGTTCGGTCCGCTACCAGGGCAGCGAGCTGACCGAACTACCCCGCAAGGCCATGCAACGGCTGCGGCGTGAGCTGCAGATCGTCTTCCAGGACCCCTACGCGGCGCTGGACCCGCGGCTGCCGGTGAACGAGATCATCGCCGAGCCGCTGCGCATCCACGGCCGCTACGACGCCGCCGGCCGCGCGGACGTCCAAGAGTTGCTGAGCCTGGTCGGGCTCAAACCCGAGCACGGCAACCGGTTCCCGCACGAGTTCTCCGGGGGGCAGCGGCAGCGGATCGGCATCGCCCGCGCGCTCGCGCTGCGCCCGAAGGTTCTGGTTCTGGACGAGCCGGTGTCTGCGCTGGATGTCTCCATCCAAGCCGGGGTGCTCAACCTGCTCGCGGACCTGCAGGCGCAACTGGGCCTGTCCTATCTGTTCGTCTCCCACGACCTGTCGGTGGTGCGCCACGTCGCGGACCGGATCGCGGTGATGTACCTGGGCCGCATCGTGGAGACCGCCACCTCCGAGGAGCTGTTCAGCGCGCCGGCCCATCCATACACCCAGGCCCTGCTCTCGGCGATCCCGCTGCCCGACCCGCGCAAGGAGCGAGCCCGCGAGCGGATCATTCTCAGCGGTGACGTGCCCAACCCGGCTGATCCCCCCTCCGGCTGCCGGTTCCGCACCCGCTGCCCCCTGTTCGCCACCCAGCTCAGCGCCGCCCAACGTGACCACTGCACCACCCAATCCCCACCCCTGACCACCCACACCCCAACCCACTCCGTCGCCTGCCACTTCTCCGCCCCGCCCGCATTCAGCGGGCCGGGCGGGGTCAACGGCGCCGGCTCACCCCGCTCAGCTCGCTCAATGCGGGGGCCGGAGGGGGGGAGCTCCGGGAGTATGTGCCGGTGAGTTTGGTCGCGCGCATCACGCTGGTGGTGCTGGTGCTCGACGCGGTCGTCCTGGCCGCGCTGGAGCTGCTGTACCTGCCGTTGTGGGTGGGCTCGGTGCCGTGTCCGGTCACGGTCCTGCTCGCCGCGGTGAGCACTCCCTGGCTGGTGCGTAGCGCGGCTGAGCTGGGCGGACACCGGATGACGGCCGTGGTGCCACTGATGGCCTGGGTGCTGGCGATCGGGGTGTTCGGGGTCGCTGGACCGGGCGGTGACGTGCTGCTCGCCAAGGACTGGCGCTCGGTCCTGCTGGCCTGCGGTGGCCTGTTCCCGGCCGCGGTGGTGCTCAGTCGTGCCATGATTCGCCCGCTCGCGGCGGGGTCGTTGGCCCATACCCGACCGGACGGAGATACTGTGCAGGTAGACGGCCCGTTCGGGAACCGCGAGTGAGGAGCAGGAGAAACCCCGTGACATATGTGATCGCAGAGCCCTGCGTGGACGTCATGGACAAGTCATGCATCGAAGAATGCCCTGTGGATTGCATTTACGAGGGCGGCCGGATGCTCTACATCCAGCCCGACGAGTGCGTCGACTGCGGCGCCTGTGAGCCCGTCTGCCCGGTGGAAGCCATCTACTACGAAGACGACGTCCCGGAGCAGTGGAAGGACTACACCAAGGCCAACGCCGATTTCTTCACCGAGCTTGGCTCCCCCGGCGGAGCGTCGAAGGTCGGCGTGGTCAACGACGATCCGCCGATAGTTTCCGAGCTGCCGCCGCAGAACGAGGAGTGAGTCCCCCGGGCGCGGGTGTCCCGCAAGTCACTCGTCTGGAGCTTCCCGACTTCCCCTGGGACCGCCTCGCCGGCGCAGCCCGCCGCGCCTCGGAGTGTCCGGGCGGTGCGGTCGACCTGTCGGTGGGCACTCCGGTGGATCCGGTACCCGATGTGCTGAGGCAGGCGTTGCAGTCGGTGTCGGCACTGCCCGGTTATCCGGCCGCGCACGGCACAGACGAGCTTCGCCAGGCCGCTGTCGGGGCGCTGGCGCGGCGCTACGACGTGCACGGGGTGCCCACCGAGGCGGTGTTGCCGACGGTGGGCTCCAAGGAGCTGGTGGCGTGGCTGCCCACGTTGCTCGGGCTCGGCCCGGGTGATCTCGTCGCGTTGCCGGAGCTGGCCTATCCCACCTACGAGGTCGGTGCCCAGCTGGCCGGTGCCACCCCGGTGCGGCTGGCTGATGACCAGCAGGCCCCGCCGGGCACTCGGCTGCGGTGGCTGAACTCGCCGGGTAATCCCACTGGTGACGTGGTCCCGGCGGAGGTGTTCGCCGGTGCAGTGGCCCAGGCCAGGCAGATCGGCGCGGTGGTGGCCTCGGACGAGTGTTACCTGTCCCTGTGGTGGGACACCCCACCGGTCTCCGTGCTGCACCAGCTGATCTGTGCAGGGGACCATCGCGGGCTGCTGGCGGTGCACTCGCTGTCCAAGTCGTCCAACCTCGCCGGCTACCGGGCTGGTTTCGTGGCCGGTGACCCGGAGCTGATCGCCACGCTGCTCGCGGTGCGTAAGCACGCCGGGATGATGGTTCCCCGGCCGGTGCAGCAGGCCATGCTGGCCGCGCTGTCCGACGACACCCACATCGCCCAGCAGCGCGAGCGGTACGCGCGGCGCCGCGAGTTGCTCCGACCGGCGCTGGACCGGGCCGGGCTACCCGTGCGCCGCTCGCAAGGGGGCCTGTTTCTGTGGTGCACCGCGGGCGAGCCGTGCTGGGACACCGTTGACCGGTTGGCCGCGCTCGGGGTGCTCGTTGCTCCCGGCGAGTTCTACGGCCCGGCGGGTGCCCGGCATGTCCGGGTGGCCCTGACGGCGACCGATGAGCGGATCGGCGTGGCGGTGCAGCGCTTGGCCGAGCCCTAGCGGTCCAGCGCTTGCGCTTGATGCTCGACCTGTTGCCACGCGGTCGGCCAAGCCTGCCGGGTCGCCACCCGGTTGATCTCCTCGCGCTCGACCAACCGCCCGGCGGCGAAGGCCACGCTGACGTCGACGTCGTCGCCGAAGCCATCCAGCAGGCCCACGACCCGGTGCTGCGTCACGCAGGCGTCCTGATGCTCGCCCAGCACGTCCTGCAGCGCCACCGTCGACTCCACCAGCTTGCGGACCGGCTTACGGACCGGCTTACGGCCGGCGGCGGCGGCCAGCTCCCCGGTGTAGCGCAGCCGCTTGCCGTGGATCCGCAGGGCGTGCAGGACCTCATCGGGTGGGTCCTCGCCTGCGGCCCGCACCGCCTTGGACAGCTTGCGGTACTCGGTGTGGACCAGCTCCACCAGCGGGGGCGCCGTGACGCGACGGCGTGGCGTGGGCAGCGGCTGGGACACCGCAGTGGCTAGCCGGCGCAGCAAAGCGGTGTAGCGGCGGCTGCTGAGCACGGCGAGCATCTCGGCGCGGGCGCTCTCCCGGTCGGCCACCAGCGTTTCGATCAAGGTCTCCACCGCCGCGCGGCCGGAGTCGCCGAAGGCCGCTGCGCGACCGCGCAGGCGTTCGATGAGCACATCCGCGTCGCGTACCGGCCCGAGAGCCCGGCCCAGCCAGCCCAGCTCGGCCCGCAGATCGTCGGCCCAGGTCCGCTCCAGCAGGGGGCGGGCGGCCTTGAGCATGGCCCGCATCCGGCGCACGGCCACCCGCATCTGGTGCAACTCCTCGGGGTCCGTACCCACCCGGGTGCCCGGATCGTGGCTGAGCAGGGCACGCAGCCGGGTGTCCAGCGCGGCGCGCAACTGGTGCACCGTCGAGTCCGACGGCCGGCTCTGGACCGGGTCACCCAGCTTGACGAGTTTGCCGCCACGGGAGGCGCGTCGGGGGCTGGCGTGCTGGTCGTCGGTGGCGGCGCTCATCGGCATGATCCTAGTGGTTCGTGCTGGTTGTGAGGCCATCAGTCGTTGGAGTGCAGGACGGCGTTGAGCTCGATGCCCACCCGGCCGCTGCGATGCACCGCGTGCACGGCACCGGTGCGTGAGTCCCGGCGGAACAGCACCCCGTCGACTCCGGACAGCTCGCGGGCCTTCACCACCGTGCCATCCGGCAGTGCGACCTTGGTGCCCGCGGTGACGTAGAGGCCGGCCTCCACCACGCAGTCGTCGCCCAGTGAGATCCCGATCCCGCCGTTGGCGCCGACCAGGCAGCGCCTGCCCACCGAGATCTGCTCCCTGCCGCCACCCGAGAGCATCCCCATGATCGACGAGCCGCCGCCGATATCGGAATCGGTGCCGACGATGACGCCGGCGGAGATCCGGCCCTCCACCATCGAGGTGCCCAGCGTGCCGGCGTTGAAGTTGACGAAACCCTCGTGCATGACGGTGGTGCCGGATGCCAGATGGGCACCCAGCCGGACCCGGTCCGCGTCACCGATCCGCACCCCCGAGGGCACCACGTAGTCGACCATTCGCGGGAACTTGTCCACCCCGTACACGGTGACCGGGCCGAGCTGGCGCATCCGCAGCCGGGTGGCCTCGAACCCCTCCACCGGGCACGGCCCGAAGTTGGTCCACACCACGTTGGTCAGCAGCCCGAAAACCCCGTCCAGGTTGATGCTGCGCGGGGTCACCAGGCGGTGCGAGAGCAGGTGCAGGCGCAGGTAGACGTCATGGGCGTCGGCTGGTGGGGCCTGGAGGTCCGCGATCGCGGTGTGCACCGCCACCAGCTCGACGCCGCGCGCCGGGTCCGGGCCGAGCAGCGCGGCGAACTCCTCGCCCGCCTCCTGTGGCGTCACCCGCACGGTGCCGCTGCGGTGCTCCGCCGTGCCGGGTGCGGGGTCCGGGAACCAGGTGTCCAGCACGGTACCGGCGGGCGTGAGGGTGGCCAGCCCCAGGCCGTGCGCGGAGTCGATCGGCACGTGGCTCACGGTAACGCGCCGCGCCGGCGGGCACGGCTGGGGCTCCCGATTGCAGTTTCGGCGATACCGTCATACCTGTGGAACTTGACCTGGTGGCCGATCCGGTGGCACTGACCGCTGCGTTGGTGGACGTGCCCAGTGTGTCGGGATCGGAGGGCGTGCTGGCCGATGCGGTGGCTGCGGCGCTGGCCGCGCAGGCCCCGCACCTGCGGATGCTGCGCTGCGGCAACACCGTGCTGGCCCGCACCGAGCTGGCCCGCGCGCAGCGGGTGCTGCTGGCCGGGCACCTGGACACGGTGCCGATCGCGGAGAACCTGCCCAGCCGGCGCTGCGGCGATCTGCTCTATGGCTGCGGCACGTCGGACATGAAGTCGGGCGATGCGATGATCCTGCACCTCGCGGCCACGGTGCCCGAGCCGGCGTGTGACCTGACCGTGGTGCTCTACGACTGCGAGGAGGTCGAGAAGGCCCGCAACGGGCTGGAACGGGTCGAGAGGGAGCATCCCGACTGGCTGGCCGCGCAGCTGGCGATCCTGGCCGAGCCCACCAACGGCCTGGTCGAGGCGGGCTGCCAGGGCAGTCTGCAGGTGGCGGTGCGGGTAGCGGGACGTCGCGCGCACAGCGCCCGGGCATGGCTGGGGGACAACGCGATCCACGCTGCCGGGGCGGTGCTGGCCCGGTTGGCCGGTTACCGGCCGCGCAGCGTCGAGATCGACGGGTGCACCTACCGGGAGGGGCTACAGGCGGTGGGCATTGCGGGTGGGGTGGCCGGCAACGTGGTGCCCGACGCCTGCGAGGTGCAGGTCAACTTCCGGTTCGCCCCTGATCGAACGCTGGCGCAGGCCCAGGCCCACGTCTGTGACGTGTTCGACGGCTTCGACCTGGAGTTCGTCGACGGTGCTGCTGGTGCGTTGCCGGGTCTGGACGCTGCGGCGGCCCGCGAGTTCGTCGAGTCCATCGGGATCGCCCCGATCGCGAAGTACGGCTGGACGGATGTGGCCCGCTTCGCCGCACTCGGGATCCCGGCCTTGAATTTCGGACCGGGCGACCCCAACCAGGCACACACCCGCGAGGAGCACGTCCGCACCGACCACATCATCACCTGCACCGAGGTGTTACGCCACTACCTCACCTCCCCCGCCCCCTCACCCCGACAAGGAGACATATCGGGGTGAAAGGCCGGTCAATAAGCCCGATATGTCTTCATATCGGCGCCCGGGGACGGACACGTAGGGTGGTGGCTATGGTGGTGGATGGGGTGGGTGGGTTGAGTCTGAACGGGGCAGATGACGAGCATCCCCGGGAGAAACAGCGTGGGCCGGTGGTGCTGCGGCGGGACCGCCGTTATGAGGCCACGACCACCGACCAGCGGCTGCTCGACTCGCGCGGACCCAGCGACTGGGTGCACACCGACCCGTGGCGGGTACTGCGCATCCAGGCCGAGTTCGTGGAGGGCTTCGGAGCGCTCGCCGAGCTCCCGCATGCGGTCACCGTCTTCGGATCGGCCCGGACCCCCCGGGACCATCCGGAGTACGCCACCGGTCGCGCGCTCGGCGCCGCGCTCGCCGCCGCCGGCTTCGCGGTGATCACCGGTGGCGGGCCCGGCACCATGGAGGCGGTCAACCGTGGGGCGTCCGAGGCGGGCGGGTTGTCCGTGGGCCTGGGTATCGAGCTGCCTCTCGAGGACGGGCTCAACCCGTGGGTCGATCTAGGGATCAATTTCCGGTATTTCTTCACCCGCAAGACCATGTTCATCAAGTACGCCCAGGCCTTCGTCTGCCTGCCCGGAGGCTTCGGGACCTTGGACGAGCTGTTCGAGGCCCTCACCTTGGTGCAGAACAAGAAGGTCACCAAATTCCCGGTCATCCTGTTCGGGCAGGACTACTGGGGTGGGCTCTACTCGTGGCTGGCCGACACGGTGGCCGCGCAGGGCAAGCTCCGTGAGGCTGAGCTTGGTCTACTGCACGTCACTGATGAGATCGACGAAGTGGTACGGCTGGTCGGCGCCTCCTACCAGGCCTGGCAGGACACCCACTGAAGGTGCGCGCTACTAGCGTTTACTGTGTAACGATGACGTGGGACGGCATGAGGGGAAGATGTGAGGCTCGGGGGTCGAGATTTTTCGGATGATCATCTTTTGGTAATGGCAGTGATCAATCGAACTCCTGACTCTTTTTATGACAAAGGCAGACATTATTCTCTGTCCAGCGCGTTGCGGGCCATCGATGCAATGATTGCCGACGGTGCGGATATTGTGGATATCGGGGGGGTGAAGGCTGCGCCCGGACCAGATGTTCCTGCGTGTCAGGAGATCGAGCGCGTCGTTCCGCTCATTGTCGAAACTCGTCGATTGTACCCAAAGATTGTAATCAGTGTCGATACATGGCGCAGTGAGGTCGCGGCGGCCAGCGCCGAAGCGGGCGCCAATGTTATTAATGACGCCTGGGGTGGGCATGATCCAAATCTTGCAAAGATCGCGGCGCGTTATGGCTGCGGTCTTGTGTGCACCCATGTAGGCGCTCTAAAGCCTAGAATCGAGGCGCGCGGTTTAAATTATGTGGACGTAGTCTCTGACGTTAAGTCACGCCTATCTGATTTGGCAGATCGCGCCGTGCGTCTTGGTGTGGCCGAGGAGTCGATTATTGTTGACCCTGGTCACGACTTTGCTAAGAATACTCGGCACTCTCTCGAAGTGACTCGCCGAATCGATGAGATCGTCCGAGTTGGATGGCCGGTTCTGGTCGCCGTTTCAAACAAGGATTTTATCGGTGAATCTCTGGATCTTCCTGTAACGGAGCGCCTCGAGGGAACGCTGGCGGTGATTTCACTGTGCGCATGGATGGGTGTTCGCATTTTTCGAGTCCACAATGTAAAAGAGGCTCGACGGGTCATTGATATGGTGAGTGTTGTGATGGGAAAAAAACAACCTCTGGTCGCGAGACGCGCCATAAACTAGGAGGGCGAGTGGTGCCGCGAGCGTGGCGATCGGGAAACTTGGCCTGGTGGCAACGTTTGGCAATTGACAGTCGCAGGAATGATCGTATCGGGATGACCCGACCGTCGGCCCGCGCTGTCCCGGATCTGGCATGACGGGCGTGGTGCTGCTCCCGCAGACCCGGCGGTGGTTCGCTGACGCCACTGTGCACAGCGTGCCGTGGACTGCTGCCCAGCTCATCGCGGCCAAGCAGGGCCGGCGGGTCAGCGTGGTGCTACCCGCATTGAATGAACAGGCGACGGTGGGTGCGCTGGTCGGCGAACTGCGGCCGTGGGTGGGTGGGTTGGTCGATGAGCTGGTGGTGATGGATTCCGGGTCCACCGACCGGAGCGCCGAGATCGCCCGCACGGCCGGCGCCCGGGTGGTGCAGCGCACCGATGTGCTGCCCGAACTGGCGCCGTGGCCGGGTAAGGGGGAGGCGCTGTGGCGTTCCCTGGCGGCCACCTCGGGGGACGTCCTGGTCTTCATCGACTCCGACCTGGTCGAATTCGATCCCGGGTTCGTGCCCGCGCTGCTCGGGCCGTTGCTGCTACCGCAGTGGGGAGGCGGGCGAGGTGTCCAGCTGGTCAAGGGCTTCTACCGGCGTCCGCTGCGGATCGAGAGCGTGGAGGTGGGGACCGGCGGCGGCCGGGTCACCGAGCTGCTGGCCCGGCCGCTGCTCAACGCGCTGCGACCGGAACTGGCCGGAGTGGTACAGCCGCTGGGTGGTGAGTACGCGGCGACTCGAGCATTCCTGGAGTCGGTGCCCTTCGCCGCCGGGTACGGTGTGGAGATCGGGTTGCTGCTCGACGTGCACACCCACCATGGGCTCGACGGGTTGGCTCAGGTGAACCTCGGGGTACGCAAGCACCGCAACCGCTCCCTGCTCGAGCTCGGCGTGATGGCCCGGCAGATCCTCGGTGCGGCGCTGCCCCGATGCGGGGTCGCCGAGCTGCCAGGATCGGCGGGTATCACCCAGTTCGTGCAGCTCGGGGATCGTTTCATGCCTGTCGAGAGCGAGGTCCTGGTGGCTGAGCGCCCGCCGATGCGCACCGTGCTCGCCGCGCGCCCAGCCTGATGCCATGATCGGTGAGGTGGGCACAGTGCTGATCTACCTCATCGTGGCGGTGGTGGTTGCGGCGGTGGTGTTCCTGGGCGCCTCGCTGGTCTTCGGCCGGGGTGAGGAGCTGGCTGCGCTGCCCCTGGACGCTACCCCGACCGGGTTGCCGGAGGGACCGATCGATGGCGACGACGTGCGCGCTGTCCGGTTCTCGCTGGTGATGCGGGGGTACCGGATGTCCGAGGTGGACTGGACGCTGCAGCGGGTCGCGGTGCAGCTCGATGCGCTGCGCGCCCGGGTGGCTGAGTTGGAGGCGCAGCGATGAATCTGACCAGGAGAATCGACGTCGAGGCACCGCCGGAGACGGTGTTCGCCGCCGCCACCGACTGGGACCGCCAGGGTGAGTGGATGCTGGGCACCACCGTGCGGATCCGCCGCGGCGATGGCCGTTCGGTCGGTTCCGAGGTGGAGGCCGTCACCGGCATAGGCGGGATCGGGGTCGCCGACCGCATGCAGATCACCGTGTGGGACGCCCCGTCCCGGTGCGAGATGCGCCACCTCGGGACGGTGGTGCGCGGCATCGGGATCTTCGCGGTGCGGCCCCGGGGTCGTGAGGCCGCCACCTTCGAGTGGACCGAGCAGCTGGAGCTGCCACTGGGGGTGCTGGGCAGGGCGGGTTGGCCGCTGGTCCGCCCGGTGTTCGACTGGGGACTGCGCCTGTCCCTCGACCGCTTCGCCGCCTTCTGCCGGACCTATCCCCGATGAGCCCGGACACCGGTCCAGCGGCCGGCGCGGACGGCCTCCTGCGCTGCCCGTGGGCGGCCACGGCCCCGGACTACTGCGACTACCACGACACCGAGTGGGGCGTACCGGTTCACGGCGAGGCCGCCCTGTTCGAGCGACTCAGCTTGGAGGCGTTCCAATCGGGTCTGTCCTGGCTGACGATCCTGCGCAAGCGAGACGCCTTCCGGCGTGCGTTCGCCGGCTTCCACCCCGCCACCGTTGCCGCGTTCACCGGGCAGGATGTGGCGCGCCTGCTCACCGACACCGGCATCGTCCGCAACCGCGCCAAGATCGAGGCGACGGTGCGCAACGCGCGCGCGGTCACCGAGCTCAGTGGGGACCTCGACACCCTGCTGTGGTCCTACGCGCCCGACACCGCCCAGCGACCCGCGCCGAACACCATGGCCGAGCTACCGACCCGGACCCGCGAATCCGAGGCGATGGCGGCCACGCTGCGTCGTCACCACTTCACCTTCGTCGGTCCGGTCACCTGCCATGCGCTCATGCAGGCCACCGGAATGGTCGATGACCATCTTGTCGGCTGTTTCCGTCGCAGCACCGGATGAGCCACCGCAGCGCTGCGGTCGCGGTCCTAGGTGGACTGTGCGACCGGTGACAAGTACGAGGTGATCGGTTGCGTGTCGGGGTCCGGAGCCGATAGGGGAGAATGCAGGGGGTCACCGGTGTCGCGTGGCCACCGCGGTGACACGGATGCACGGAGGGAGCACGCTATGGCGGCCATGAAGCCCCGGACCGGCGACGGTCCCCTCGAGGTGACGAAGGAGGGACGGGGCATCGTGATGCGCGTCCCGCTCGAGGGCGGTGGGCGGCTCGTCGTCGAGATGTCGGCGGACGAGGCCGGCGAACTCGGTGAGGCATTGCGGGCCGTCGTGGAGTGACGGTCAGTGCTTGGCGTCCCCTCGTTCGGTGGCCTCGGTCGGCGCCTGCAGGCGCACCGGGGCCTCGCCACGAATCGATCTCTGAAAGACACCGGTGCTCGTGACCCCAAAGGTGCCCACCCCCTTGGCGCAGCTGCGGGTGCGCGAACGACCCAGTCCCGGAGTGCCCCACGTGGTGCTGGTCGGGCAGTCCGCTACCACACCCGCCCTGGGTCCGGGCGCGGACCACCTCGGTGTGGATGACCAGTGGCTGGCCCAGTGCCGGATGACCGGCTCCGCCGGCTCGGTGCAGGTGGTGCCCCTGATCGGGGCGCGACCCGACCACGGCTGGCTGGTGGGCACCGGAGGCGGCCGCGCGGAGAACTGGCGGGCCGCCGGTGCCGCCCTGGTTGGCGCCCGGGCGACACGGGCCGAAGGAGAGCCGGCAGCCGGGCGCGACGGCGATGACCCGGCGGCGCGCGCCGTGCAGGTGCACCTACCGGCGGGTACGACGACCCATCAGGCGGCGTCGCTGGCACTCGGGTGCGTCGTGGGCTCGCACCGTTACCGGGTCAGCAGCGCCGGCCTTCCGCCGCAGACGAGCACCGTCACGCTCATCGCACCACCCGGTGCGGAGCCGGGGTCACTGTCCGAAGCGGTCGCCAGGGCGCAGGTGCTCGGGCGGGCCACCGGATTGGCCCGGGACCTCGCCAACACGCCGAGCGGGTCCAAGGACCCGGCCTGGCTCGCCGGCACCGCGGCCCGGCTGGCCACCACCGTGCCCGGCCTGCGGGCCACCGTGCGCGACGAGCAGTGGCTGGCCGAGCACGGCTTCGGGGGTGTGCTGGCGGTGGGCGGCGGCTCGGCCCGTCCGCCGCGGCTGCTCGAGCTCGCCTGGCACCCGCCAGCGGCCAGCGCCGACCACCATCTGGTGCTGGTGGGCAAGGGCATCACCTTTGACACCGGCGGTATCTCGATCAAACCGGCTGAGGACATGCACCTGATGCGCACCGACATGTCCGGAGGCGCCGCGGTGATCGCCACGTTGCTGGCCCTCGGCCAGCTGAACCTGCCGCTTCGGGTGACCGGGCTGGTGCCCTGCGCGGAGAATCACGTATCCGGATCGGCCTATCGCCCCGGCGATGTGGTGCGCCAGGTAGGTGGTACCACCACCGAGGTGACCAACACCGACGCCGAGGGACGGCTGGTGCTCGCCGATGCACTGGCCTACGCGGTGCAGACCCTGGCGCCCACGACGGTGGTCGACGTCGCGACGCTGACCGGGGCGATGAAGGTGTCGCTGGGTCTGCGCACCGGTGGACTGTTCGCCACCGAGACGCAGCTCGCTGAGCGTATCCAGGCTGCCGGTGAGGTGGCTGGGGAGCTTTGGTGGCCGATGCCGCTGCTCGACGACCACACCGATGCGGTCCGCTCCGAGATCGCTGATCTGCGGCAGTGCCCGCCCGGGCCAGGGGGTATCACCGCGGCGCTATTCCTGCGGGAGTTCACCGCGGGGCTGCCCTGGGCACATCTGGACATCGCCGGACCAGCCCGGGCTGAGTCCAACTATGACGAGGTGAACCCGGGTGGTACCGGATTCGCCACCCGGACCCTGATCGAATTGGCCTGCTCGTTCACCGGCTAGGCTCTCGCGCCGATGGCCATCTCACCAGCCGGCGCCGGCCGGGTCGTGATCACTGGGGGCGCCGGCTTCGTCGGGCGTGCCACCGTCGCCGCGTTCGCTGACCGGGGAGATCCGGTCACCGTCGTCGACCACCGCGCGCATCCCGATCCGGTGATTCACAGCGTGGTGGGGGAGTTGGCCGACCCGGCGGTGCTCGCCGAGGCGTTGGACGGTGGGGAGGTGGCCGGGGTGGTGCACCTGGCCGCCGTCACCTCGGTGCTGCGCTCGGTGCAGCACCCGGCCGCCACCTACCAGACCAATCTGGCGGTGACCCAGGACCTGCTCGAGCGATGCCGGCAGGCCGGCATCGCTCGGCTCATCATGGCCTCCACCAACGCGGTGGTCGGTGACGTCGGCCACGCCAGGGTGGACGAATCGACACCACTGTGCCCGCTGACCCCCTACGGCGCCACCAAGGCGGCCGGCGAGATGCTGCTGCGCGGCTACGCGGGCGCCTACGGCATGCACACCTGCGCGCTGCGTTTCACCAACATCTACGGCCCCGGGATGCGGCACAAGGACAGCTTCGTCGCGCGGATGATGCGTGCGGCACTGACCGGCCAGGCTGTGCAGGTCTACGGCGCCGGGCTGCAGCGGCGCGATCTGGTCCATGTCGATGACGCCGTGGCGGCCGTGCTCGCGGCCTGGGACCGCCGCTTCACCGGTACCGCGATCATCGGCTCCGGCGTCTCGGTGAGCGTGCTGGAGCTGCTCGACACGGTGCGCGCGGTCACCGGCGCCTCGCTGCCGGCCGAGCACGTCGCCGCCAAGCCCGGCGAGATGCCCGCGGTGATCGTCGACATCGGTTGGGCCCGCGAACAGTTGGGCTACGCCCCGTCGGTCTCGCTGGTCGACGGGTTGGCAACGGTGTGGCGGGACTTCACTGGATCCACCGGTCCGGACGGCGGTCCGGACCGGTGACCGGACTGCTGGCGCGGCCGGAGACCGGTGCCTTGGATTCCGGCACCCTGATGGTGGCCTCCCGGGTGCCACGGTGGCTGCGCCTGCACTGGATGCTGTGCGCGCTGCTCGGGATCGGGGCGGGCCTGCGGGTGCTCACGGTGTTGGCCTACCAACCCGCGATCCTCTACATCGACTCCTTCAGCTACCTGGACAACATCCACGAACTGCGCCCCGACGGGCTGCGCCCGATCGGTTACGACCTCATCCTGAACCTGGTGCTGCCCTTCGGGGGGCTGCGTGCGGTGGCCGTCGTGCAGCATCTGCTCGGGCTGGGCATCGGAGTGGTGATCTACCGGTTGCTGCTGCGCCACGGTGCCCGGCGCTGGTTGGCCGCGTCGGCGAGCGCGCCGGTGCTGCTCGATGCCTACCAGGTGCAGATCGAGCACAACATCATGCCCGACGTCTGGTTCCAGGCGCTGCTCTTAGTGATCGTCTGGGTGCTGACCTGGCGGGGGCTGCCCAGCTTGTGGCACGCCACGGGTGCCGGAGCCCTGATCGGCTTCGCGGTGATGGTGCGTCTGGTCGGCATTGCCCTGCTCCTGCCCGCCCTGGCCTACCTGATCGTCGCAGGATCGCTGTGGGTCAGCCGGACCGGCTGGCGGCGGATCGGGCGCCGCGCCGTGGCCATGGCCGCCGGTTTCACGGTGCTGCTCGGCGGTTACGCCGGCTATTACCGGATCAGCACCGGTGCCTGGGGTATCAGCGAGGCTAGCGGCGGCGTACTCTACGGCCGCGCCGCGGTCATCGCCGACTGCGAGCGGTTGGCGGCGGGCACTTCGGAACGCGCCGTGTGCCCAGCTCAGCCACCCGGTCAGCGATTCGGCGTCGACTACTACGTCCATGACCTCGACTCGCCAGCCTTGACCGTCGGGTTGCCAGCCGGTGAGTCGATGGCTGCGATCAAGGCCTCCTTCGCCCGCCAGGTGTTCGCCAATCAGCCCGTCGATCTCGCCGTGGCGATCAGCAAGGATTTCCTGAAGGGATTCCGTCCGGTCCGCGTCGATGCCGTGCACGACGTCCCGGTCGAGCGGTGGTATTTCCAGACGTCCTACCCGTACTTCGGGGTCCGGGAGCTGATCGAGGCGCGAGCATTCGAGTTCGGTGGCGTGCCGATCGAGGTCAACCGCACACTCGCCGAGCTGTTGAGGAGCTACCAGCTCACGGTCGGCTACGCTCCCGGTCCGCTGCTCGGCCTGGGGTTGGTGGTGGGCCTGCTCGGCGGGTTCGGGATCGGCACCGCCCGCCGGTCGGGGATTCGCGCCGCCAGCCTGCTGGTGTCCGGGCTCGCTGTCACGGTGCTGATGACCGCAGCGGCTTTCGAGTTCTCCTGGCGCTACCAGTTGCCCGGCCTGGTGTTGTTGCCATTGGCGGGTGCGCTGGGCGTGACCGCCTTCACCGGGCCGCTGCGCAGGCCGGGTCCCCGGCGCACGGTGAATCCGCCGATGCAGCCCTACCCCGATCCGGTGGACATCGCCACGGTAGGTGAGTTCATCGGCTCGCAGGGCGAGGTGTCGTTCGCGCCGGTGGTGGTGATCATCGCGGCGTACAACGAGGAGGACGGTATCGGCGCGGTCCTCGCCGCCGTTCCCCCGATGAGCTGCGGCCTGGCGGTGGACACCCTGGTGGTCGTCGACGGCTGCACCGACGCCACCGCGGAGGTCGCCCGGCGCTGCGGAGCCCGAGTCTGCGAGATGGTGACCAACCGGGGCCAGGGCGCGGCGCTGCGGCTGGGTTACGCGCTGGCCCGGCGCGGTGGCGCCCGCTACATCGTCACCACGGACGCCGATGGCCAGTACGACATGGCCGAACTGCCGCTGCTGCTGGCGCCCTTGATCGATGACGAGGCCGACTTCGTCACCGGTTCGCGGGCGCTGGGCCGGCGGGAGACCTCCGACCCGGTGCGCCACCTCGGGGTGCATGTGTTCGCCGGGCTGGCCAGCGTGCTGACCCGGCAGCGGCTGACGGACACCTCATTCGGCTTTCGCGCGATGAAGGCTGAGGTCTCCGGGGCGGTCACGCTTACGCAGGCCCAGTACCAGGCGTCCGAGCTGCTGCTGGGGGTGATCTCGCACGGTTACCGGGTGCTGGAGGCGCCCATGACGATGCTGGCTCGCACCGCTGGTGAGACGAAGAAGGGCAACAACTTCGTCTACGGGCTGCGCTACGCCCGGGTACTGGTGGGCACCTGGTCGCGGGAGTCCCGGGCACGCCGCCGGCGATTGTCGCCGAAGACCAACCGGTCCAGCAAGACGAACTTGAGCACGAAGGCCGGCAGGTAGCTCATGCCGTACACGACCGCGATGACGGCGGTGCGCACCGCGTGGTCCTCGATCGCGCCGCCGATCAGCCGATCAACGACGACGGTGATGCCGATCGCCACGAGGCCACCGACTGTGATCACCGCGAGGTAGGGCAGCAGTTCTTGGCGCATCCCCACCGGTCCGGAGCGCCGCCAGGTCCAGTACCGGTGGATGAGGAAGTTCGGCACCGCCCCGGCCACGAACGCCACCGCCCCGGACACCGTGGCTGAGGCATCGAGAACCCCGAACAGCAGCACCAATGTCAGCTGGCTGCATGCGGTGGACACCACCGTGCCCGCGGCGAATCGGGTGAACAACCTGGCCAGTCGGGACTGGGCCGGTTTGGGCTGGGCCGGTTTGGGCTGGGCCGGTTTGGGCTGGGCCGGTCCGGATGGGGCGAGCCGTCGGAGCACTACGTCATCTTGGCAGACGGGTCGGGCAGCAGACCGACGTGCGTGAGGTGGCTGCTGTTGGTGTTCGGTGGATTCATCTGATATGCAAACGCATCCATTCATCCCTGGCGGGAGGCAACATGGTGCGGATCCTCGTTCTCGGCGGCGACGGCTACCTGGGCTGGCCCACTGCCCTGCACCTATCGGAGCTGGGGCACGACGTCGCTGTGCTGGACAACTTCGTCCGGCGCTCCTACGACGACGAGCTGGGGTTGCAGAGCCTGGTGCCCATCGAGTCGTTGCACCACCGGGTGCGGGCCTGGCGCGAGATCTCCGGCCACCACCTCGAGCTTTTCGTCGGCGACCTGTGCGACGGCGATTTCATCCTCGACGTCGTGCGCCGTTTCCGCCCGGACGCGATCGTGCATTACGCCGAGCAGCGCTCCGCCCCCTATTCGATGATCGACCGCAGGCATGCGGTGTACACGCAGTCGAACAACGTCGTCGGAACCCTGAACGTGATGTTCGCGATCGCCGAGGTGGACCGGGATATCCATCTGGTCAAGTTGGGCACCATGGGGGAGTACGGCACGCCGAACATCGACATCGAGGAGGGCTGGCTCACCGTCGAGCACAACGGCCGCACCGACCGGGTGCTCTTTCCCAAGAAGCCGGGCTCGTTCTACCACCTCACCAAGGTGCACGACAGCCACAACATCGAGTTCGGCTGCCGGACCTGGGGACTGCGGGCCACGGACCTCAACCAGGGTGTGGTCTATGGCCAGCAGACCGACCAGACGGCGCGCGACCCCCGGCTGGCCACCCGGTTCGACTACGACGCGGTCTTCGGCACCGTGCTCAACCGGTTCGTCATCCAGGCGGTGCTCGGGCACCCGCTGACCGTCTACGGGGCGGGCGGGCAGACCCGGGGCATCATCGACATCCGGGACACCATCGAGTGCATCCGGCTGGCCTGCGAGAACCCGGCGGCTCCCGGTGAGTTCCGGGTGTTCAACCAGATCACTGAGACGATGTCGGTGGCTGATGTCGCCAAGACCGTCGCGGCCAGTTTCCCGGGGAGCGTGCAGATCGAGTACCTGGACAATCCCCGGGTGGAGCTCGATGAGCATTACTACAACGTGGTGCACACCGGCCTGGTCGAGCTGGGCCTGCAACCGCACCTGCTCTCCGACACGCTGATCGACTCCCTGTTCGCCATCGTCGAGCGCCACCTGGACCGCGTCGACCCGTCCCTGATGCGCCCGACCATCAACTGGCGCCACCCCACCAACCCCTCACTCTCAAAGCCCTCCCCACCCCGAGACGGGGGTGATCAGGGGAGGAGTTGGTGGTAGAGGTGCAGGGTGCGGTCGGCGACGGTGGACCAGGAGAACTCGGCGATGGCGCGTTTGCGGCCGGCCTGGCCCATCGCGGCGACCCGGTCGGGGTCGGCCAGCAGTTCGTTGACGCGATGCGCCAGGCCCTGCTGGAACCCCTCGGGGTCGTGCTCGTCGTAGGGCACCAGCAGACCGGTGACACCATCGTCGACGACCTCCGGGATTCCGCCGACGGCGGAGGCGACCACCGCAGTACCGCAGGCCATCGCCTCGAGGTTGACGATGCCCAGCGGTTCGTAGACAGACGGGCAGGCGAACACGGTGGCGGCCGAGAGCACCTGCCGGATCTCGGTGATGGGCAGCATGTCCGGCACCCAGATCACTCCGGGCCGGGCTGCGGAGAGCTCCGCCACAGCGGCCCGGGCCTCGGCCTCGATCTCCGTGGTGTCCGGCGCGCCCGCGCACAGCAGCAACTGCGCGCCACGGTCGATGTGGTGGGCCGCGGCCAGCAGGTGGCCGACTCCCTTCTGCCGGGTGAGCCGCCCCACGAACGCGACGATCGGTCGCGCCGGGTCAGCCCCTAACCGGCGAAGGGCGTCGGTCTCGGCGACCGGGCGGTAGGTGTCGGCGTCGATGCCGTTGCGCACCACGTGTACCCGCTCCGGGTGCACGGTGGGATAGCAGTCCAGCACGTCGGCCCGCATGCCGTCGCTGACCGCGATGATGGCGTCGGCGTGCTCGTAGGCGGTGCGTTCCACCCAGGAGGACACCCGGTAGCCACCGCCGAGTTGTTCGGCCTTCCAGGGCCTGCGGGGCTCCAGCGAGTGCGCGGTGATCACATGCGGCACGCCGTGCAGGGTGCGGGCCAGGTGGCCGGCCATGTTGGCGTACCAGGTATGCGAATGCACCAGATCCACGCCGCCCAGCGCGTCGGTCATCGCGAGGTTCACCGACAGGGTCTGCAAGGCCTGGTTGGCGGTTGTGAGTCCCGGTGCGACGGCGTGGTTGTGCGCTCCCGAGCGCGGGGCACCGAAACAGTGCACATCGACCTCGCACCGCTTGCGCAGCTCGGGCACCAGGTGGCCGACGTGCACGCCGGCGCCGCCGTATACCTCGGGCGGGTACTCCCGGGTCAGAACTCCGATACGCACGCCGAGTCACGCTAGCGTTCCCGCCACCTTCGGTCACTGGCAGTGCCTTCACCAGGCCTGATCGGTGAATATTGGATGACCGGGGGTGGGCCTCAGATGGCTTCGCCGGACAAGCGGCGCTAGGGTGACCAATCGTGAAGGGACAGCCGCACGTGCTGGGCATCGTTCTTGCCGGCGGTGAGGGAAAACGGTTGTGGCCACTGACTGCGGATCGGGCCAAACCCGCCGTGCCGTTTGGTGGGAACTATCGATTGGTCGATTTCGTGCTGTCCAATCTGGTCAACGCCGGTTACATCCGGATCTGCGTCCTGACCCAGTACAAGTCGCACTCGCTGGACAGGCACATCACCACGGCGTGGCGGCTGTCCTCGATGCTCGGGCAGTACATCACCCCGGTTCCCGCCCAGCAGCGCCTGGGCCCACGGTGGTACACCGGCAGCGCGGACGCGATCTTCCAATCGCTCAACCTGGTGTATGACGAGGCCCCCGAGTACATCGTCGTCTTCGGCGCCGACCACGTCTACCGGATGGACCCCTCGCAGATGCTGGAGCAGCACATCGCCACCGGCGCGGGCGTGACCGTCGCCGGTATCCGGGTGCCGCGGGAGCAGGCCAGCGGCTTCGGCTGCATCGATGCCGACGCCTCCGGGCGGATCACCGAGTTCCTGGAGAAGCCGGCTCGAGCACCCGGCACGCTGGATGACCCCGAGGTGGCGTTCGCCTCGATGGGCAACTACGTGTTCACCACCAAGTTGCTGGTCTCCGCGTTGCGTGCCGACGGCGCCAACCAGGATTCCGACCACGACATGGGCGGCGACGTGATACCGATGCTGGTGGACGCCGGGGAGGCGGCGGTGTACGACTTCGCCGAAAACGTGGTGCCCGGCGCGACCGACCGGGACCGCGGTTACTGGCGTGACGTCGGCACCCTGGACACCTACTACGACGCGCACATGGACCTGGTGTCGGTGCATCCAGTGTTCAATCTGTACAACCAGGCGTGGCCGATCCGCACCGCGACGCCCCCGCTGCCGCCTGCGAAGTTCGTTCAGGGCGGCACGGCCCAGGAGTCGATCGTGGGCGCGGGCTCGATCGTCTCGGCGGCGTATGTGACCAACTCGGTGATCTCCAGCGATGTCGTGATCGAGGCCGGTGCCCACGTGGAGGGCAGCGTGCTGATGCCTGGTGTCCGGGTGGGCAAAGGAGCTGTGGTGCGCCGGGCGATCCTGGACAAGAACGTGGTGATCCCCGACGGCGCCCAGGTCGGGGTGGATCCCGAGCTGGATCGGGAGCGCTACACGGTCAGCGGTGGCGATGTCGTCGTACTGGGGAAGGGAGCCCATGCGGAGTAAGCCGGTGCCCTGGTGGGCTGTGCTGTCCGCGGCGGGCGCACCGGTGCTGCTGATCGGTGGTTGGCAACTCGCTGCCGCCCGCCAGCCTGGTGGTTTCGACCCGGTGGGCCAGACGATCAGCGCGTTGGCCGGCCGTGCCGCCACCGATCCGTGGATTATGACCACGGCTCTGCTGGGGGTCGGCCTGTGCCACACGATCACCGCCGCCGGGCTTGCGCCGGCGGCTACGCCGGGCCGGCTGCTGCTCGGCACCGGAGGGGCGGCCACCGTGGTGCTGGCCGGGGCTCCGCTCCCGGTCACCGGCGCCTCGCCGGTCCACGTGGCCGCCGCAACGGTCGCCTTCACCACGTTGTCGGTGTGGCCGGCGTTGGCGTGGCGGCGCGGTGACATTCGGCACCGTGGCACGCCGGGACGTCGTGCCTCGCGCCTCGCCGCCGCCGGTCTGCTCGGGCTGTTCGGCTGGTTCGGGCTGGAGTGCTTCAGCCTCGGCCCGCGGATCGGGTTGTCCGAGCGGATCCTCGCCGGGGCCCAAGCGCTCTGGCCGCTCGCGGTTGTGCTGCTCGCGCGCCGTAGCAAGGCATACTGAGCCGGTGACGGCGAATCCAGGCGAGGCAGTTGGTCGAGGGTCGGCGAGTTCGCTCACCGAGGCGATCGTCGGGTACTACGACGAGACCTGGCTGGACTATCGGGTGTTGTGGCTCAACCCGGACAACTTGGCGGTCCACTTCGGCTACACCGATGCGAGCACCCGCACTCATACCGATGCGCTCAAGAACATGAATCGGGTACTCGCGGATCGGGTGCAGGTCCAGCCTGGTGAGCGGGTGCTGGACGCCGGCTGTGGGGTCGGCGGCAGCAGCTTGTGGTTGGCCAGTGAACGCGGCGCTGAGGTCGTCGGGATCACGTTGGCGCCCGGCCAGGTCGCGAAGGCGCGCAGCTACGCCCGGCACAGGCGGGCCAAACGGGTCAATTTCGAGGTTGCCGACTTCACCGCGACGCCGTTCCCGGACGCGAGTTTCGACGTCGTATGGGCGGTGGAGAGCCTGTGCCACGCACCTCGCAAGGGTGACTTCTATCAGGAGGCCGCTCGCCTGCTGCGTCCCGGCGGCCGGGTGGTCGTCGCCGATTTCGTCCGCGCCGGTCGCCCGGTGGATCCGACTGGCGAGCGACTGCTGCACGAGTGGCTCACCGGCTGGGCCGTTCCCGACATCGACACTCCCGGTGAGCATCTGGCGCACCTGGACGCCGCCGGATTCGTCGAAGCCCGGCTCGATGATGTGACCGCGCACACCCGGCCGTCGCTGCGCCGGTTGTACCGCATGGCGTACTGGACCTACCCGCTGGCGGTGCTCGGCCATCGCAAGGGGATCCGCTCCGCGGTCCAGCACGGCAACGTGGTCGCCTCGATACGCCAGTACCAGGCGCTGCGCCACGGCGCGTGGTTCTACAGCATCCTCTCCGCCACCAAACCCCGCTGAGCTGCGGTTATTCAGGGTTGCCGGCCGGGGAGGGCCTTCAGCAGCTAGGGGTGCGCAACGCCAGTAGAAGGCCGTCGCCCAGGGGGAGCATGAGGGGGACGAGGGTGTCGTCGTCACGGATCATGGTGCCCAGGGTGCGCAGCGCAGTCGATGACGGGTCCCGGTGGGCCAGATCTGCCACCCGGCCGCCGCCCAGCGCGTTGTCGAACGCGATCACCCCGCCGGGGCGCAGCAGCCGCACGCCGGTCTCCAGATAGCGCGGGTACTCAGACCGTGCGGCATCGACGAACACCAGGTCGTAGCCACCGTCGGTGAGCCGGGGCAGCACATCCAGCGCTTGCCCCATGATCAGCCGGTAGCGGGATGGCGGGAAACCGGCCTCGGTGAACGCTTGCCGGGCGGCGCGCTGGTGCTCGGGTTCGACGTCAATGGAGGTGAGCACCCCGTCGGGAGCCATGCCGCGCAGCAGACACAGCCCACTGGCACCCGCGCCGGTACCGACCTCGACCACGGCCCTGGCGGCTAGCGCGCCGGCCAGAAACCGCAGCGCAGCGCCGCCGCCTGGCCCGATTGGGGTGGCGCCCAACTCCTGCCCCCGCTCGCGCGCCCCGGTCAGGGTCTCGTCCTCGGTGACGAAGTTCGCCACGTAATCGCGCACTGCGCTGCCGGAGGGGGCGGGCGGCCCACCCGCACTGCCGGTAAACCTCACGTCGCGCAGCGTAGCGTCGCTGCCGGCACCGTCCGAGCGACGCCGCGCCGGATCAGCGGATGCCGGACCGGAAAGGCGTACTCTCAGGAGCTTCTTAACCGGTCCTTACCCAGGACACACGCTGGCGCGCCATGATGGACCCGGCGGGGATCGGCCGGCACACGACTCATGAAACATCGACGGCTCCCGCAGCGTTGCACTACCTGTCAGTCCCTTGTCACCGACTTCTCGTCAGCCACCCGGAGGTGGGAGAACCGAACCGATGGCCACCCAGACCCGCTTTCGCGACCCTACTGTTCCCCAGCAGGACCGTACTGACGACGAGGACATCTCGGCGGCCCAGGCGTGGGTACCGCCGTCATGGGATCAGGTGGTGCGGGAGCACGCCGACCGTGTCTACCGGCTGGCTTACCGCCTCTCCGGCAATCCGCACGACGCCGAGGACCTGACCCAGGAGACGTTCATCCGGGTGTTCCGCAGCCTGGGTTCTTACAAGCCGGGCACGTTCGAGGGTTGGCTGCACCGGATCACCACCAATCTGTTCCTGGACATGGTGCGTCGGCGCGCCCGGTTGCGGATGGAGGGTCTGCCCGAGGACACCGACCGGCTCGCCGGAGACGGGCTCAGCCCGGAGCAGGTGTACGCCGCGACGCACCTCGATCCGGATCTGCAGCAGGCATTGGACGACCTCGCTCCGGAATTCCGCGCGGCTGTCGTACTCTGTGATGTAGAGGGTCTGTCTTACGAGGAGATCGGCGCCACACTCGGGGTCAAGCTCGGGACTGTGCGCAGCCGGATTCACCGCGGCAGGCAGGCGCTCAAGGCGGCGCTCGAAAGGCGGCGCGCCTACGCCCAGTAAGGAGGACGGATGACGGACCTGCGCGGCCGCACCTTCTCCGAGCTGCTAGCCGGCCTCAACGCAGGACAGCACCTGGCTGTGGACGCGGTGGTGGCTTTCGTCGACGCAGAGCTCGCCCCGGCGGCTCGTGACCGTGCTGCGGCACACCTGGTCATGTGCCCGTCCTGTGCTGCGGAGGTCGCTGCGCAACGCCAGGCTCGTAGCGTGGTGCGCTCGGCGCAGTGCCCCGTGGCACCCGCCGATCTGCTTGCCGCGTTGCGGGACATCCCGCACACCGCTGAGCTGCTCGACCCGCCGGCCGGGCTGGGGGTCACTATGGACGGCGCGATCGTCCAGGGTGCTGACCCGAACCGGCTGCCGACCGGATCGCTGGGCGTGGGCCCACGCTGGGGTACCGGACCTTCCATACTCGGTCGTTGGATCGGCAGATAACAGCGCTACGCACATTTCACCGGGCCGTGGGCAGACTGGATCACCTCAAGCACCCCCTTGACTCAGGAGACCATGGCCGAGCCGCCGGATCCCGACTCCGACCGTCCCTTCATGACAGAAGGGCATTCGGAGCGGTCGAAGTTCGCCTCGATGCCAGTGCCGCGGCCCGCGGTCGATCCCACTGCGGCGCAGGTGTTCGGCCGGCCACCCGGAGTGCGCGGAACCTTCGCCGATCAGCAGGGTGTCACCAGGAGAGCATGGGCGAGCGCCACGGTGCCCCCGGAGGCGGAGGCGGCCGCGTTCGGTAAACCGCCGGACTGCGTTGAGCAGCTGCAGCGCCCACCCGGGAGCAACGGCGTGGGCCGCTACGCGGAGTTGCCCGGTCAGGATGCGTTCTGGCCGCGAGGTGCCGCCCGAGACCCGTGGCGGGATCCCTCTGCCGCGGCCGTGCTCGGTGCCCCGGCGCTGCGGCGCGGTCACGGCCAGACCGATGAGACGTCGCGTCCCGGAGCCCGGCTGAGCCTGGCGGAGGTGCTCTTCGGTGGGCGGGTGAGTAACCGGGCCCTGGTTGCGCTGGTCGGGGTGGTGTTGTTGGTCGGCGGAGTCGGTGGGTTGATCGGCCGGCTCACCGCGGAGGTCGGCCCGCTGCTGAACGACCCGGGGGCCACGCTGGCGCAGGCGCAGCCGGCGATCCAGCGCCCGGCAGGCTCGGTGGCGGAGGTGGCAGGCCGGGTGCTGCCCGCGGTGGTGTCCTTGGAGTTCCGGGTCGGCGATCAGGGCGGGTTCGGTTCCGGTGTGGTGATCGACGGTCGGGGTTACCTGCTGACCAACAACCACGTGGTGGCTCCGGCGGCGAGCATCCCGCAGGCCATCCTGGAAGCGGTGTTCATCGACGGTACCCGGCTGCCGGCGCGGGTCGTGGGCCGCGATCCCAAGACCGACCTCGCCGTGGTCAAGGTGGAGGTCGCCAACCCCACGGTGGCGCAGCTGGGCCGGTCATCGACCCTGAAACAGGGCGACCCGGTCATCGCGATCGGTTCCCCTCTCGGCCTCGCCGGCACGGTGACCAGCGGCATCATCAGCGCGGTCGAGCGACCGGTGCGGCTGGAGGCCGACGGTGGCCAGGGCAACGCGGTGATCGACGCGATCCAGACCGACGCCGCGATAAACCCCGGCAACTCCGGCGGGGCGCTGGTGGACGCAGCGGGCGCGGTGGTGGGCATCAACACCGCGATCCGCACGCTGGGCGCCAGCGAGGGTGGGGGCTCCATCGGCCTGGGCTTCGCGATCCCGATCGACACCGCCCGGGCGATCGCCCAGGAACTGATCCGTACCGGGCATTACCAGCACGCTGAGCTGGGCATCAATGCCGCCTCGGTGACCGACGGCAAATCCGACGGTGCCCGAGTGCAGAACGTGCAGCAGGGCAGCGCCGCCGCCGAGGCCGGCATCCTGGAGAACGACGTGATCACCAAGGTCGGCGACCGGATCATCGGCAGCGCCGACACACTGACCGTCGCCGTTCGCGAGCGGACCATCGGCGAACGGGTACCGATCTCCCTGGTCCGCGACGGCCGCGCCCTGGTGGTCAACGTCACCCTGAAGTCCGACTGATCGTGCGCACGCCGGCTATCGTGGTCGGTATACGTCGGATCGGTGATCGGCATGCAGTACCCGGACGATGCGGTTTTCCTCGTCGATCTCGTAAATCAACCGGTAAGGACCGCGTCGAGCGCTCCAACGACCCGTTTGCTCTCCCCGGAGTGGTTTTCCTACCCTGTGAGGATTCTGCCGCAAGGGTCCGAGAGCGAACTCCACGATCGCGGCGGCTGCCTTTTCGGGCAACCGAACAAGAGATTTTTCGGCGCTGGCCGCCATCCGGAGTTCGAACAGCCCGAGAGGATCGCTCACCTGCGGTCATCGGGCAGGTACCGCCGCGCCAGTTCGTCTGCTCCGACCCAGTCACCGGCGTCGATCTCGGCAGCGGCGGCGTCGAGTCTGTCGGGTAGGCCGGGGGTTCCCAGCACATCGAGCGTGTCCTCGATCGCGGCGAGGTCATCGATCGACAAGATTACCGCTTCCGGGCGTCCGTTACGGGTCACGATGACCCGCTCGTGTGTCCGGGCTATCTCATCCAGTACAGCCGAGAACCGCGCCTTGACTTCGGCCAGCGGCAATGTGCTCATGACCGAATTCTAGTCATCAGGCAGTTCTGTGTCGAGGCGGTCTGACCCGAATCTGCTGCGTCTGCGGCGCTGCCACGGCGTGCGCTCTCCGCGTGTACCAGCATGACCATGTTCACCACCGCTCAACGGGCTGCCTGCGAACAAGCCGAGCAGCTCGCCGTGAATCTGGTGCCACACGATGCAGGGAAAGGGCCGGCGGCGCCAGATGATGCGACGGCAGGTGCGGCATCGGCCCGCTGGGGTGGGCTGGTGATGTCTCAGGACTCGCCGCAGCGCGGCGATGGTCCGGGGGTGGTGACCGGCTCGTTCCAAGTCTGTGAGCGTGTCCCATACGCAGCGGACCACACGGCGGGCATGCGGATGGTCGGACAGCCAGCTCAGGGTGACGCCGTGTCCATCACGGTCTCCTCCTCGCTGGCGTGGGTGCCGCCCAGCTCGGTCCGGCACCAAGGGCCGGGTGGCTTGCGACGTCGCTCGGGTCAATACGCTACCGAAAGTAAGAGCAACACTAGAAGAACTATATACATGGAACATTCCACTTGTCTAGCCGCAGTTGGGCCGCGGCATGTCGGGTGACACACTGGGGACATGTCCAACTCGCCTACGGTGTATCGCCTGCAACTTGGCCGTGAGCTGCGACGACTACGGGAGGCGGCCGGGTTCAGCCGGGATGTCGCGGCGGGTGAGCTGGAGTGCGGGGTGTCGAAGATCAGCAAGATCGAGACCGGCAAGGCGACCCTGCGACCGGCCGAGGTGAGGGCGCTGCTGGACCGTTACGGCATCACCGACCGTGACGAGGTACTGCGGCTGGCCAGGGATGCCCGCCGCCGCTCGACCCACCGGGTGCCGGACTGGGCCAAGACCTTCGTCGGCCTGGAGGCCGACGCCGCCGAGATCCGAACGTATGAAACTGAGCTGGTCCCCGGGTTGCTGCAGACCGAGGGATACGCGCGGGTGGTCACCCAGGCCGCCGAGCCCACCCGGGACCCTCGGGAAGTGGAGCGGCTGGTCGCCGCCCGGATCGAGCGCCAGCAGCGGCTGCACTCCCCGGGCGGTCCGTTGATCTGGGCGGTCCTCAACGAGGCCGTCATCCGCCGCCAGGTGGGCGACAAGGAGATCATCGGGCGGCAACTGGAGCATCTGGTCGCGATGGGCGCCGATCCCAACATCACGATCCAGGTGCTGCCCTTCTCGGCGGGGGCGCACCCGGCGATGGGCTCGAGTTTCGTCCACCTGCGCCTGGACGATCCACCCGACGGCGAGATCATCTACCTGGAGGACCTGTCCAGCGCCGACTACCTGGGCCGGCCGGCGCAGATCGCCGGCTACCTCGCCGCGTTCGGCACGTTGGCCTTGGCGGCGCTCGATCCCGCCGCCTCCACCATCATGATCAAAAATGCTGCAGTAGGTGAGTGATATTGATGAACACACGCGACAACGACCACTCCGGCCAGGTCGGCGCCAGGTGGCGCAAGGCCAGCTACAGCAACGGCAACGGCGGCAACTGTGTCGAGGTCGCCGATCTCGACGGTGGGCATCGCGCTATCCGAGATAGCAAGAACCCCGCCGGCCCGGCTCTGACGTGCACCGCCGCCCACTGGGCCGCGTTCACCGCCGGCATCCGCACCGGCGACTTCGGCTGACCCTCGCCAGCGGCGTTCCGGGTCTGTGCTCGTCGACGACCGGGAGTGCCCGGCTGGACCGCATCACCGCCTTGGACATCTCGCACTAGAATATTCCATCTGGTGCTTACTGGTGGACCACGCTTATCGGTGACACACTGGTGGCATGTCCAACTCGCCGACCGTGTCCCGCCTCCAGCTCGGCCGGGAGCTCCGGCGACTGCGCGAGGCGGGCGGGCTCGGCCGGGACGTCGCGGCCGCCGAGCTGGAGTGCGGCGTGTCGAAGATCAGCAAGATCGAGACCGGCAAGGCGACCCTGCGACCCGCCGAGGTCAAGGCCCTGCTGGACCGCTACGGCATCACCGATCGGGAGGCCGTGCTGCGGCTGGCCCGGGACGCTCGCCGCCGCTCGACCCACCGGGTGCCGGACTGGGCCAAGACCTTCGTCGGCCTGGAGGCCGACGCCGCCGGGATCCGGACGTATGAGACTGAGCTGGTCCCCGGGTTGCTGCAGACCGAGGACTACGCGCGGGTGGTCACCCAGGCCGCCGAGCCCACCCGGGACCCTCGCGAGGTGGAGCGGCTGGTCGCCGCCCGGATCGAGCGCCAGCAGCGGCTGTACTCCCCGGGTGGTCCGTTGATCTGGGCGATCCTCAACGAGGCCGTCATCCGCCGCCAGGTCGGCGACAAGGAGATCATCGGGCGGCAACTGGAGCACCTGATCGCCATGGCTGCCGACCCCAACATCACCATCCAGGTACTGCCCTTCTCGGCGGGGGCGCACCCGGCGATGGGCTCGAGTTTCGTCCACCTGCGCCTGGCCGATCCACCCGACGCCGAGATCATCTACCTGGAGGACATGGCCAGCGCCGACTACCTGCCCAACCCCACCCAGATCGCCGGCTACCTGACGGCGTTCGGCACGCTGGCTCTCGCGGCACTCGACCCCGCCGCCTCTACCGTCATGATCAAAAACGCCGCACTCGGCGAGTGAGCGACCAGATCATTGCCGACCGCAGCCACCACCGAGCCGCTGCTCGCGCTGGGCTTCGCTGCCTCGACCTAGCCTGTCCAGCACGAGTCCTATCAGGCGATCACTTGCGATACGCCGTGCCTCGTGCTGATGACCCCCGTCTGGCGAGTACCCTCTTGTGTAGTACCTCGTTTGTACCCACTTCGGAGGCGGCTGGATGGAGACCGTAGGCGTGCGTGATCTCGCGAACCGAGCGTCCGCCGTGCTCGACCAGTTGGAGGAGGGCGGGCAACCCGTCATCGTCACCCGCCGCGGGCGCCCGATCGCGGTGCTCTCCGCGATCGACGCCGAAGAGTTCTATGACTACGTGCTTGCTCATTCTCCGGAGTTCGCAGTGGGCCGGAAGGCCGCGGAAGAGCGCTTCGCCCGCGGCGAGTACGGGGAACCGCTTGATGACGTGATCGCCGAACTGGACGCGGAGGATAACTCGGGCGCCCCGAGTGCCTGAGATCCGGATCGAACGGGCGGCCAAGAAGGACCTGAAGCGGATCGGCCCCGGCCCCGAGCGCAATCGCATTGTCGCCGGCCTGCGTCGGCTCGCCGAGGACGCTCCCAACCTCGACATCAAGGCCATTGCTGGCGCGACGCCGGGATGGTTTCGACTGCGCATCGGCGAATACCGGATCTGTTACTACCGAGCCCGCCACGACGGACCAGACGGCTCATCCACGATCTACGCCGTCGAGCGAATTGTGCCTCGCGGCGCGTTCGACGCCGCAGCCGTGTCACTACCCGAGCAACGCTGACACCATTGAGCCGATCAGCCAACCCACTGCACGGTCAGCACATCCACCCGCCGTTGATCTTCCAGAATCAGATACGTCACCAGGCCACCGCGTCCGAACGCGTGCGTGCGCACCGCCCCGTCCGGGTTGTCCTTGTGAGCGGAATCGCCGTTCCAGGGCACGGTCTCCAGCACGACCAGCAGCTCCGCGTAAGAGGCCAGGGCTTCGATGGGTAGCGCGGCGACTTGCTCGAGCACCTGGTGGTCGGTGGTGACGCGGTACACCTACAGGCCCAGTCGCTCACGGATGACAGCCCTGACCTCCTCCACCGGCACGCTCAAGACGTCTTCGCCTCGCCGTAGACGGTCAACCCGGTCCATCATCCGCTGGTACACCTCAAGGTCGTGGGTCATCCACGCGCGGCGACGCCACTGCTCCAACATCGCGTGGACACCCGCCAGTTCCATCGTCTCGGCGGCGGTGACCAGCGCCCGCTTGTACTCGCGGTCGAACTCGGCGCGGTCCTCGGAGATCGTCAGCGAGTCGCGAATCGCGCGGGGCGAAGCGCCCTGCGGCGGCAACGAGCCGGCCGGGGTGGGCGTGCCGACGGGAGAGGCCATGCCGACACCATAGCGCCGTGCTGGGCACGGAACCGGAGTCGCCGCGCCGCCGACCAGGCCGTCGACGAACTCACCGGTTCCAGGGGCCGGTTTTCCTCCGTCAGTTCTTCGATTCGGCGTGCACGTCGTGGCGCCGCATCGCCGTCGAAGGCGGTGGTTGATGACATGGGCAGTGTTGCGGGTTCACTACAGCCAGGCATAGCGGCTGTATCGATGATCCGCTCTACGGCATCCGCCCGGGTGCTGCACCGTCACGCCGACCGCCTGTCCGAGCAAGCCCACCCCAGCCAGCGCCCACGTTATCGACAAGACCTCGTGTCTTTGGGCAGACCTTCCTTGCCGTGCCATCGATGTCGGTCATTGGCAGATGAGCGCGATCAGTGGCATGAGCGGGCGGGCTCGAAATGTCGCACTCGTCGACAAACGATACTTAGATTGCGGGGAGGTGTGGGTCCGTCAATGACTTCGCCTTTCAATTCATCGGCTGGAAGAATCGACCTCCGCCTTGCGTGACCCTCCAGCGCCGACGCTAATACGACTGCGATGGGGACAGCGTGAGCGACTGCGTGCCGTGCGGCTGCACCGAACGGGCGGCCGGAAGGTGATGCGAAGGTTGCACGTAGACGGTTGGCAAGACTGATGCGGCGATGGGCCCGTAGACGCGCGTTCGGTGCGTCGGCTAGGAACGGCGTCAGGCTGGTGGATGCATGCGTAGCGCACCGGTCACCTCGATGAACTGGTAGTGGTATTCCTCGTCCGGCGTCATGGCTATGATGTCCACCATAGGCACGGTGACCTCCCACAAGCCCATGTCACGCAAGGCGACGACGTCAGCCCGGTCGTTGTAGACGATCAAGACGTCCAGATCGTGCGGTCTGTCAGACCGCAGCATTGACCCGAAAGCCCACACTTCCAATCCCGGGAACGTCTCGGCACATCGGCATAGCTCATCGAGCGTCGGCCACCGGTCCCTTAGGTCCATGGCTTGCTGATCTTGCCGATGAAGTTGTTGAGCGTGTACAGCGGAACCCCGGCCTGCTGGGCACTCTTCACGACACGGTCCCCGAACCCCTCAGCGCTCGAGTTCGTAATGACCAACGCGTCCAGGTCAAGCTTCGGATACTGGTTGAGAATCTTCGGTGAACCCGTCGTCGGTTAACTCGTATCGATCGTGGGTCACGATCATCAGCGGCCGGAGCCCGTTGATGCGCTCGAGTTCCCATGCCCGGTGGCCCCGGCGGGTCACCGACGTCACGGCCTTTGTGGCAGCCATCCGCCCCCGGATGTACTTCTCTTCTGGGGCGACGTAATGGGAGATGTCATCGAACCCCTCAACGGCACGCACGAAACCACCGAAGGTGTCCACACCTACATCGAGCTCGCGGACTCGGTCGTACACCTCAGGGTCGACGACCCGGCGGGTCACGATCACCATCCCCGCCTCGGGCAGCTCGTCGACCGCGTCCTGCAGGGCGTCGACGGTGAACGGGTTCACGCTATCCGGCTCCACGCAGTACGCAACCGCATCCGGCCGGCCCGGGCGCAGCACCTTCACTCCGTGCTCACCGACGGCCTCAACCATTCGGGAGGCCTTAACCACTTGGGAGTCTTTGCGAAGCTGTTCCATCACCCAGGCCCGGATGCTCATCCCTCGCCTTCCAGGATCGACTCCATGGCGTTCGGGAACTTCGTTGACCCAGGAGTCCAATTGCCCTCCAGATGACGTTCCTCCAGCTCCTGGGCGTGCACCGCGAATATGTGAGCCGTCGCCTTCTCCGGGCTCATCAACAACCCTCGGTTCACTTGCAGCACCCGCAGCAGTGTCCGATTGTTCGGAATGATCGTGTCGTTCACGTGCCGACGCCACTGCTCAGCACGAGTGTCGTCGAACACCTCGTCGAGCGGCCCATACAGGTCGAATACAGCCCGGTTGGCACCCAAGAGCCTCTCGACGAACTCCCGTGCCTGCGACCTCGAGGTGAACACCGGCGTCCCATGGGCAACCGCACGCGCCTCCTGGCTACGCTGCTTCCACCCGCGCAACACCTCAGCCGGATACTCCTCAGTCGCTTTGTCGACCACCGTGTGACACGTCGGACACAACACGACCACGTTCTCCGGCAGCGCACGTTCACCTTCCGTCAGCTCCGGCCCCTCGTCGGCCCGCGGACCCTCCATACTCGCTGGAATGACATGCGCCAACTCGCCGATGTGCTTGCGATACACGAAGCCGTGCAGGTCGGCGCGGCACTCCGGGTTCTGACAGTGCCCACCAGACTCTGACCACAGCCAGTCCTTCGCCGACTGGGATAGCCCCTCACGCTTTGTTGACTTCGCAACCACGACACCTGCCTCCTCGGTGGCACCGTCAACTTACCCGGACACAGTCGCCGAGCACTTGCTCGCTCACGGGCTCGGGCCAGCACCACACAGCGTCGGTAGTACCGCTGCGACGGCCAGCAGGAAAGAGCTGCACCCTTCCGGAGGTGAACGCAATTGTAAGTCACGGGTCCGCCAGCAGCCGTGTCAGCAAGGACCGCCAGCTCCAGAACACCAGTACATACGGAACCGCAGACGCTCCGAAGCGCTGGCATCGCGCTCGCGCTCGGGGCCGATCCATGCCCAGAGCCCTATCAGACACGTGAACGCATACAGATCCGTGCGGATGAAATCAGCAGCTCAGGGCATCTTTGAGGGGCACCAGTGATGCGGGTTTGCTTCCTCCCGGCGGCAACACCCTGCGCCCGTCATCGCCACACTTCTGGCGCAGTGTCCTGACATCACTGGTCGTGAGATCCGTTACGGGACGAACCACAGGGCTCGGGACGCTACCTCGTGATGGGCCGCGACTGGTGACGGGCGGAGCCGGGTGGCAGGCGAGATCTTGACCGGGCTCGGCGGATCGCGGCGTAGGCGGGTTACGCTGGGGTTCGCTGGCCGGGCCGGCGAGGAGGAGGTGCGTGGCGGATGTTCAACATCGGCTGGGGGGAGTTCCTGGTCCTGGTCGTCCTCGGGCTGTTGATCCTGGGCCCGGAACGTCTGCCGGAAGCGGCGTCCTGGCTGGGCCGCACGGTACGCCAAATCCGGGAGTACGCCCAAGGTGCCCGTGACCAGCTGCGCTCGGAGGTCGGCCCGGCGTTCGACGAGTTCCGGGAGCCGCTGGAGGAATTGCGGGGGCTACGCGGCTTCAATCGGCGTGGGTTCAGCCCGCGTGGGTTCAACCCGCGCAGCGCGTTGAGCCGCCAGCTCTTCGACGACTACGACAGTGACCCTTTCGATCCGTTCGGGGATGTGTTCAAGCCCAACGGCTACACCTCGCCCATCGGCCGGGGCATCCCGGTCACCCGGCCGTTGCTGCCGGGCGAGCGCGCACCGTTCGACCCCGACGCGACCTGAGCGGGCGCTATCTCGAGCTGGGGCTCACCGAGAGCAGTCGCCCGGCCAGGCCACGCGAGCGGGTCGCGAGCCGGTCGGCGATCCCGCGCAGCACCACCGCGGCCGGTGAGGTGGGATCGGTGAGCACCAGCGGGGTGCCGGTGTCACCGGTCTCGCGTAGCCGCGGATCCAGCGGCACCTGACCCAGCAACGGCACGTCGCTGCCCAATGCGCGGGTCAGCGTCTCGGCGACCTGCTGGCCCCCGCCGGAGCCGAACAGGTGGTTGCGCGAGCCGTCCGGCATCTCCAGCCAGGACATGTTCTCCACCACACCGATCAGTCGCTGGCGGGTCTGCAGGGCGATCGACCCGGCCCGCTGCGCCACCTCGGCGGCGGCTCGCTGCGGGGTGGTGATCACGAGGATCTCGGCGTTGGGGATCAGCTGCGCCACCGAGATGGCGATGTCCCCGGTGCCCGGTGGCAGGTCGAGCAGCAGCACGTCGAGATCGCCCCAGAACACGTCGGCGAGGAACTGCTGCAGCGCGCGGTGCAGCATCGGCCCCCGCCACACCACGGGGGTGTTGTCCTTGGTGAACATGCCGATCGAGATCACCTTCACCCCGTGCGCCACTGGCGGCATGATCATTTTTTCGACCTGGGTGGGCCGCGCTGTCGTGCCGAGCATGCCCGGCACCGAGTGGCCATAGATATCGGCGTCGACCACCCCGACCGACAACCCCCGGTCGGCCATCGCTGCGGCCAGGTTCACCGTCACCGAGGACTTGCCCACCCCGCCCTTGCCGGAGGCTACGCAGTACACCCGGGTCAGTGATCCCGGTTCGGCGAACGGGATCCGTGGCTCTTCGGCCGTGCCGCGCAGTTGGTGGCGCAACGCGGTGCGCTGGGCGTCACTCATCACGTCGAGCTCCACCTGTACGTCCCGCACACCGGGCACGGCGTGGACAGCCTTGGTGACCCGGGAGGTGATGGTGTCGCGCATGGGGCAGCCTGCGATGGTCAGCCACACCGCTACCTGCACGGTTCCCTCGGGCGTCACGGTCACGTCCTTGACCATGCCCAGCTCGGTGATCGGCCGGTTGATCTCGGGGTCGTGCACCCCGTCGAGCGCAGAACGGATTGCGTCGATGGTCGGGGTGGTCTGGGTGGAGGCCACGGGTGGCACCGACCTTCCAATTGAGTGTGAGATCCGTATCCCATGCTAGGCGCTGCGTCCGGGGAGCCGGTCAGCCCCGCTTGCCCCGACGGGTACCGGCGGCGCGATCCGCGGCCGGCCGCTCCGTTGCCGCCGGCTCCCTGTGCTCGGTGAGCCGGACGAGCTCGGAGCGCAGAAAGTCCCGGGTCACCACTTCGCCCACGGCCAGCCGCAGTGCAGCCAGCTCCCTGGCCAGGTACTCCGTGTCGGCCTTGGTCCGCTCGGCCCGGGCGCGGTCCTCCTCCAACGTCACCCGGTCACGGTCGTCTTGGCGGTTCTGCGCCAGCAGGATCAGCGGCGCGGCGTAGGCGGCCTGCGTGGAGAACGCCAGGTTGAGCAAGATGAACGGGTAGGGATCCCAGTGCCGGGTCAGCGCCACCAGGTTCAGTGTGATCCACACCATCACGATGACGGTCTGCGCGGCCAGGAACCGGCCGGTGCCCAGGAAGCGGGCTATCCGCTCGGAGAAGCGGGCGAAGGCGTCCGGGTCCATTTTGGGCGCCAGTCGCCGTGGCCTGCGCGGCAGGTCCAGACGGCTCGCCGAATACTGCCACCGTGACTCAGTCACCGGTCACCTCCCTGGATAGGTCGGGGGTGAGCCAAGCCTCCCGCTGCCGCCAGTCATCGGGCAGTGCCGCGTCGAGCAGGTCGTCCACGCTCACCGCACCGAGCAGATGATCCGCGGTGTCCACCACCGGCGCGCAGACCAGGTCGTAGGCGGCGAAGTAGCGAGTGACCTCAGCCAGCGTCGCGTCTGGTCCGAGGCGGGTCAGCTCGGTGTCCAGTATCCCGGCCACCAGATTCGACGGTGGTTCGCGCAGCAGCCGCTGCAGGTGGGCGCAACCCAGGTAGCGCCCGGTGGGGGTGGCCGTCGGTGGCCGGCAGACGAACACCATGCTGGCCAGTGCGGGAGTCAGCTCTGGGTTACAGGCCCGGGCCAGCGCCTCGGCGACGGTGGCGTCCGGGGTGAGTACCACAGGCTCAGAGGTCATCAGGCCACCGGCGGTGTCCGAGGAATAGCTCAGCAGCCGGCGGACCGGTGCCGATTCCTCCGGGGCCATCAGCCGCAGCAGCCGTTCCCGTTCTGCCTGGGCGAGCTCGCCGAGCAGGTCGGCCGCGTCGTCTGGATTCATCGCTTCGAGCACATCGGCGGCTCGCTCATCACCCAGCCGGGAGAGCACCTCGGCCTGCTCATCCTCGGAGAGCTCTTGCAGCACATCGGCGAGGCGCTCGTCGTCGAGCGCGTCGACCACCTCTTCGCGGCGTTTGGCGGGCAGTTCGCGCAGCGTGTTGGCGACCTCCACCGCGCGCATCCCCTCGAACATGGCCAGCAACTGCTCGGCGCCCTGCCCTCGGGTGCTCACCTCGGCCAGCGTGAGTCCCGCGACCTCGTCCCATTCGAGCACCTCGACCGGGCCGCGCCGGCCGAGCCGGCCGAGCCGGCCGGTGCGCTCCCGCACCGCCAGCTTGGTGATCACCCAGTCTCTGGTGCGCGTCTGCTCGAGACCGGCGTCCACCACGGTCGCGACCGCTCCGGTGGCGGCAACGTGCACCCGGGTGTCCAGGATCTCCCCGATCACCAGCGTCTCGTTGGGACGCAGGGTGAACTTGCGCAGGCTCACCGTGCCGGTGGCCAGCGCGACGGCACCCGGCTCGATCGAGGTGACCCGCAACATCGGTACGAAGATCCGTTGCCGGATGATGAGCTCGACCACCAGACCGAGCACCCGCGGTGGCCGGGGCCCGATGCGCAGCGTGGTGACCAGGTCGCGGACCCTGCCGATCTGTTCCCCATCGGGCCCGAACACCGGCAGCCCCGCGACCCGCGCAGCGTAAACCCTGCTCGGAGTGGCCACCCTATGAGGCTAGCGGCCGCTCACGTCCCGTGATCTGCGCCAGTCACGTCCGCCGTGCCGGCTGGCCAGCAGCCATACTGGTGAGTGATCGCAGCATGCATGCAACCCGGCAGCGCCGGGCCGCCCCGCCCGGTGCCGCGTGCGACGAAAGGTGCCACCATGGCGCGGCTGGCTCAGACTGACGGTCTCACCGACATCCAGCGGGAGATTCTGGCCACGGTCAAGACCTTCGTGGACAAGGAGATCATCCCGGTCGCCCAGGAGTTGGAGCACACCGACACCTACCCGCAGGAGATCGTCGAGGGGATGAAGGAGATGGGGCTGTTCGGCCTCACCATCCCCGAGTGCTACGGCGGCCTGGGCGAGTCCCTGCTGACCTACGCGCTGGTCGTGGAGCAGATCGCCCGCGGCTGGATGAGCGTCTCCGGTGTGATCAACACACATTTCATCGTCGCGTACATGATCAATCAGCACGGTACGGACGAGCAGAAACAGCACTACCTGCCCGGTATGGCGCAAGGACGAGTTCGTGGTGCCTTCTCGATGTCTGAGCCGGAGCTGGGTTCCGACGTCGCCGCGATCAAGACCAGAGCCCGGCGCGACGGGGACCACTTCATCGTCGACGGCGCGAAGATGTGGCTGACCAACGGCGCCACCTCGACCCTGGTGGCGACCCTGGTCAAGACCGAGGAGGGGGCGGCGAAGGCGCACCACAACCTCACCACGCTGCTGGTGGACAAACCTACCGGCTACGGTGAAGTCGTTCCCGGGCTCAGCATACCCGGCAAGATCGACAAGATGGGTTACAAGGGGGTCGACACCACCGAGCTGGTGTTCGACGGTTACCGCATCGGAGCCGACAAGGTCCTCGGTGCCGCCCCTGGCAAGGGTTTCGCGCAGATGATGGACGGCGTTGAGGTGGGCCGGGTCAACGTCGCCGCTCGGGCCTGCGGCATCGCCATCCGCGCTTTCGAGCTTGCCGTCGACTACGCCCAGCAGCGCAGGACCTTCGGCAAACCGATCGCGGCGCACCAGGCGATTGCATTCAAGCTGGCCGAGATGGCCACCAAGGTCGAGGCCGCGCACCTGATGATGGTCAGTGCAGCCCGGTCCAAGGACTCCGGCGAGCGCAACGACGTCCAGACCGGTATGGCGAAGCTGCTGGCCAGCGAATACTGCAAGGAGGTCACCGAGGACGCCTTCCGCATCCACGGCGGGTACGGGTATTCCAAGGAGTACGAGATCGAGCGGCTGATGCGCGAAGCGCCGTTCCTGCTCATCGGCGAGGGTACCAGTGAGATTCAAAAAACGATCATCAGCAAGGGTCTGCTACGGGAGTACGCTGCGCGAGGCTGAGTGCGCCCTGGCACGATTGGGTACCTCGTTGGGGAGGTGATACGCAATGACCAGTCCATTCGGCGGCCAGGGTCAGATGCCCGGCTTGCCCACCCCACCCACCGGCTGGCCCATCGGCTCCTACACCACCTACGCGGAGGCGCAGCGTGCGGTGGACCATCTCGCCGATAATCAGTTCCCGGTTGCCGAGGTCACGATCGTCGGTGTGGACCTCATGCTGGTGGAGCGGGTGTTGCGCCGGTTGACCTGGGGCCGGGTACTCAGCCAGGGGGCGGCCTCGGGTGCCTGGTTCGGTCTGTTCGTCGGGGTGCTACTCAGCCTGTTCGCGACCCAGGCCGGGACCGGGGTGATACCCATCGTGGTGGGGCTGGCCACGGGTGCGGTGTTCGGAACGGTGTTCGCCGCTGCCGGCTACGCCTCGACCCGCGGCCGCCGGGACTTCGCGTCGTCGAGTCAACTGGTCGCCGGCCGCTACGACGTCCTGTGCCAGCCCAAGCACGCCGAGCAAGCCCGCGACATGCTAGCCAAACTAGCGATGGGCCCCGGTCCCGCACCCGCCTGAACGTCCGCCCTTTCCCCTCCGGTGGGTGGGGTCAGCGGGGTAGGGAGTGCCAGTGGGTGAGGGCGTCGATGAGGCCCGGGACCAGGGGCAGCGTCGCCAGGGTGTTCGCGTCGCACCAGCGGATCTCGTCGGCGTCATCGCCGGCGATCAGGGTCCCGCCAACCGCCCGGCAGTGATAGTCATGGATATCGAACACCGCCCCGTGCGGCGCGCCCCGTTGCACCGTGCCCAGCAGTCGGATGATCTCTATCGCCAGCCCGGTCTCCTCGGCCACCTCGCGGATGACCGCATGATGATCGGTCTCGCCGGCCTCCACCCGGCCGCCAGGCACCGACCAGCGCCCCCGCCCCGGCTCGTGTGCCCTGCGGACCAGCAGTAGCCTGCCGGCCTCGTCGAACACCACGGCTCCGACGCACCGGATCCGCGGCTCGGATGGTCCTGTCATCAGCGGTCACGGTAGTAGGCTCACGAGTGTCGCCAGCACGTCGCAGGACCACGTGCGGTACAACAACTTGATCGATGACGGAAATACGCGACAATGGCGGAGTCCGCGCTTCGACAGCGGCGAGACAGGTAGGTCACGGTGAGTATGCAGAAGCCTCGGGCACTGACATGATCGGTAGGCATTCCAACGTGCTGCTCAACCCCGCAGTGGAGCGACGGGTGATCCGGGTACGGCGGCATTGGGCAAAGCTGATCAGGCCGCTGGCGCGGACCATCGGGGTCGTGCTGGTCGCGTTCCTGCTGTCCCGGTTGATCAGCGGGGTGGGCCTGGGTAGCAGCCTGTGGCTGGTGCAGTCGTTGCTCTGGTATTCGGCAGTCGCGGCGTTGGTGTGGTATGCCTGGGATGTCCTGGAGTGGTGGATGGAAGTCATCATCGTCACCGACAAGCGGTTCATGATCACCAGTGGCATCATCGAGACGAAGAACTCCATGATGCCGATCGGCAAGGTGACCGACATGAGCTTCCTGCGGCCGGTGATCGGGCAGATCCTGGGTTACGGCACCCTGCGGGTGGAGTCGGCCGGGCAGAAGCAGGACCTGGAGACGATCGATTTCCTGCCCCGGCCCGATGAGGTCTTCCAGGCCATCTCCGAATTGATCTTCGGTGAGAAGAAGCAGGCTCGGTCCCATATGCTGGAGCGGCCGCGCACCGTACGCCGCAAGCGCTGGCGCTGGTCTGACACTGGAGGACCAGTGCAGTAGCCGGCTGAGACTGCCGTCTCGTGCGCATTGACCTGCACGCCCACTCCACCATCTCCGACGGGACCGACAGCCCCGCGCAGCTCGTGGCGATGGCCGCAGCGGCTGGACTCGACGCGGTGGCCTTGACCGATCATGACACCACCGCGGGATGGGCGCAGGCCGTCGATGCGCTGCCCGCCGGCCTGCGGCTGATCCGGGGCGCGGAATTCTCCTGCGCCGCGCCGGACGGTCGGGGTGGCCGGGTCCCGGTGCACCTGCTCGGCTACCTGTTCGATCCAACCGCAGTCGCGATCGTGACCGAACAGACCCGGTTGCGGGACCAACGACGCGAGCGGCTGCGTGCCATGGCGGCCCGGATGGCCGCAGACGGATTCCCGGTGGACGCCGATGGTCTGCTCGGCGCTCTCGGGCCCGACGTTCCAGCTGGTCGGCCGCATCTGGCTCGAGCGCTGGTGTCAGCGGGTGTGGTGGGCAGCGTTGAGGAGGCGTTCCGGCGGTTCCTGAACTCCGACGGTCCGTACTACCTCGGCCGGGCCGACACCGAGGTTCGGACCGTCGTCGGGATGGTGCGCGCCGCGGGAGGGGTGGCGGTGCTGGCCCATCCCGCGGCCCGCCGTCGCGGTCCGGTGATCGAGCCCGAGGTCATCGCTGAGCTCGCCGCTGAGGGGCTGGCCGGAGTGGAGGTCGATCATCCCGATCATGCCGACGAGGACCGAGCGGTGCTGCGTGACCTCGCATTCGCACTGGATCTGGTGATCACCGGCTCCAGCGACTATCACGGCACGAACAAGGCGGTGTCGCTGGGACAGGAGACCACCGATGCAGCGGCGCTGGAGCGGATCGAGGAGCTGGCGGCGTGCAGTGACATCGGTGCGGTGACCGGCGCAACCGGCGGCCGGGGCGCCACCGCCGGTGGGTACGGTGAGTCGTGATGGCACAGCAAGCGCAGGGAGAGTTGGACCTCGGGGGTCTGCCCCGGCCGTTGGTGCGGGTCACTCCCGCCAAGCTCGGCACCTGGATCGGGTGCCGCCGTCGCTACCGGATGGCCTACCTCGACCGCCCGACTCTGCCGCGTGGTGGTGCCTGGGCTCACAACACCTTGGGCGCGGTGGTACACACCGCGCTGCGGGCGTTGTTCGATCTGGCGCCTGAGCGTCGCCACTCGGATGCGGCGGTCGCGCTGGTGGCGACGCACTGGTCCGGGGAGGGTTTCGCGGATAACGCGCAGGCTGCGGACTATCGCCGCCGCGCGCAACACTGGGTGGCCCGCTATGTCGAGGGACTGGATCCCCATCTCGATCCGGTCGGGGTCGAGCGGTGGGTCTCCGCGCCGACTCGCCGGATCGTCGCGGAGGGTCGGGTGGACCGCATCGACGAACGGGATGGTGAGCTCGTCGTGGTGGACTACAAGACCGGACGCCACGACCTCACCGTCGACGACGCCCGTGGCTCCCAAGCGCTGGGGCTCTACGCTTTCGCGGCGCGGCGCACGCTGCGCCGCACATGCCGCCGGGTCGAGCTGCATCACCTGCCCACCGGCACCGTTGCCGGATGGGAGCACACCGAGCAGTCGCTGGGCCGGCACCTGCAGCGGGCCGAGGAGGCCGCCGACGAGATCGCGCTGGCCACCGACACCTTGGCCGGGGGAGGCGACCCGGAAATCCTGTTCCCACCCGTCCCCGGCCGGGCCTGTTCGTGGTGCGACTTCCGGCGGCACTGCCCCGAAGGGCGGGCCGCCGCACCAGATATCGCACCGTGGGCATTGCTCGCCCCGTGACCGCGCTACGCCCTGTCACCTGTGGACTGTCCGGGGTGCTGGCCGGAGGTCTGGTTGCGTTGACGATCGTGGTGTGCCTGGTTCAGTGGCTGGCCGCTCACTCGGGCATTCCCGGCCCCGGCGCGGCAGTGGTCGTCGGTCATCTGGTGGCCGCAGTGGTTGCCGTTGGGTTGCAGTTGGCCGCCGAGCGTTCCCGCGGCCGCACTGCCACGCTGGCGTCCTGCTCGGTCCTGCTGCTCGCCGCGGCCGTGCTCTGGTTCGGCTGGTGGGCCTGAGCGCAGGCAGTCTGTCCTAGCTGGTGTGTTGTCAGATCCGCGGCGATCAGTGCAAGGCCACCAGCGTGTCGCCGCGTTGCTCGAGTACGACACCACCGGAGTTGGCGGTAGCCACTGGGCCGCGGTAGCTGCCACGGTCCACCGGCAGCGTGCCGATCTGCTCACCCGTGGTGGTGTCCAGCACGGCCAGCGCCGCTGGCACCGGCAACAGCAGCCGCCCGGCGATCTCCGTGCCGGCGCCCAGGGATCCGGGGCGGGTCCAGCGTGGCCGCAACTCAGCGGTGTCCAACGCGACGGTGGCCGAGCCGGTGAACCAGTACAGCGCGGTCGGGGTCTCGGTGACATCGACCAGGCCACTGGATGGATCGCCCCGCAGGTCGGTGTCCGGAACGGCCAGCGGGTGCTCGGCCACTGTCGTGCCCTGCCCGTCGAGCACCACCAACCGGGCTGGGTCGGGCAGCGCTACCGCCACCCGGTCCGGGCTCAATGCCACGACCCGGGCCTGCTGGCCCGGCAGCAGTACGCTGAAGATCACCTCGGGTTGGTCGGGTTCTTTGGGGTCGGACCGTTGCACGGTGAGCCGTGAGCGCTCGCCCGGACAGCGCTCCACCACAGCCAGCCGGCGCCCGGCTCCACCAGCCGCTCCGGACTTGGACGCCCCGGACGTGGATGCAGAACTCAGCGCCATCGACCCGTGGAGGCAGTCCGGTCGTGGCTGGGTAGCTGGCTGCGCTGGGGTCGGGAGCCGCCCGTAGGCCAGTGTGCGCACCAGGTCGGAGCGCCAGATTTCCAGATAGCGCCGCCCGCTGGTGGCGAAGAGATTGCCGGCGGTGACCAGCCGGGTCGGCGCCTCGACCGGACCGGTGCGTTGCGGTCCGCGCCGGCCGCTCGCCCAGTCCAGGGCGGTCACCTCGCTACAGGTCTCGCCCCGCCGGTAGACCGCCACAACATGCTGGAATGCCCCGGCTACCGTGCACAGCGGCCGGTCTCGCCGGTAGCTCCAGCGCAGCGCACCGGAACGGAGGTCGCGACCGGTGACCGTTCCCTCGGCACCGGTGACCACCGTGGCGCCCTGCACCGAGGGAACCGGACTCGCCGGACTCGGAGCCCGCCACGCCTCGGTCAGGCTCGCGGGGAGCCGCACAGCCGCAGGGAGCGGCGCTGCCGGTCCGGTGGCGGTGGCCAGAGCGGTCCGCCGGGCCGCGCTCGTCCACCACAGCACGGCGCAGACCGCGAGCACCGCCACCGCCAACACCGCCGAGGCGGTCAGATCCCACCGAGTGCGCCGTTCCGGAGCGGGCATCCGAGCACGCTGGTCAGCCTGCGACGCGAGGCTGCTCGCCTGGTTGCTGACCGGTCACAACGCTGGTGCTTACGGCACCGCCAAGCTCAGCGCTCCCGGCCCGGCGCCCCCGGGCTCGGCGCCGCTTGCGGCGCGGCCGAGCATCACCATGGTCACCGAGCGGCTCCGCGGGGGGTGCCGTCTCGGCGCCGGCCTCGGGGACCTCCCCGCGGCGGGTCCGGCGGCGTAGCCGGCGGACCGGGGGAAGTGAGCCCTCGGCGGGTCCGCTGTGTGCAGCGCGCCGGGTGCCCGTGGCACGCCGCCCGCGGCGGCCGTCCTCGTCGCTGGGTTCGGCGGCCAGCCCGGCCCGGGTCCGCCGGCCCACCGGTAGCCGCCCGGTGGAGTCGGTGGGGATGTCCAGATCGGTGAACAGGTGATCGGAGGTCGAGTACGTTTCCATGGCCGCGGGCATACCGAGCTCCAGCATGTCACTGATCAGCTTCCAGCGCGGTTCCTCGTCCCAGTCGACGAGGGTGATCGCGACGCCGGCCCGACCGGCCCGACCGGTGCGCCCACTTCGGTGTACGTAGGTCTTCTCGTCGTCGGGACACTGGTAGTTGATGACGTGGGTGACCTCGGGGATGTCGATGCCGCGGGCGGCGACATCAGTGGCGACCAGCACGTCCACCTTCTCCGAGCGGAACGCGCGCAGGGCCTGCTCGCGGGCGCCCTGACCGAGATCACCGTGCACCGCCGCAGCTGCGAACCCGCGCTCGGTGAGCTCGTCGGCCACTTTCTGGGCGGTGCGCTTGGTCCTCGCGAAGACCATCGTCAAGCCGCGGCCCCGGGACTGCAGGATGCGGGAGAGCAGCTCCACCTTGTCCATCGCGTGCGCCCGGTAGACGAACTGCCGGGTCCGCTCGTGGATGGCGGTGGCGTCGGGTTCCTCGGCGCGGATGTGTGTCGGCCGGGTCAGGAAGTTGCGGGCCAGCTTGATGATCGGGCCTGGCATGGTGGCCGAGAACAGCATGGTCTGACGCTGTTCGGGCACCATCTGCAGGATTCGCTCGATGTCAGGCAGGAAGCCCAGGTCCAGCATCTCGTCGGCCTCGTCGAGGACCAGCACCCGGACCTTGCCCAGCACCAGGTGGCGCTGTTCGGCCAGGTCCAGCAACCGGCCCGGGGTGCCGACCACCAGGTCGACTCCGCTGGTCAGCGCCTTGATCTGCGGTTCGTAAGGTCGACCACCGTAGACCGCCAGGACCCGGAGGCCCAGGTCCCGGCCAGCGGCCTTGAGGTCGCCGCTGACCTGCAGGCACAGCTCTCGGGTGGGCACGACGACCAGAGCGCGGGGCGTGCCGTCGAGCGCGATGTCACCGGCGGTGATCCGCTGGATCAGCGGGACCCCGAAACCGAGAGTCTTACCGGTGCCGGTGCGGGCCTGGCCGATGAGGTCGTCGCCGGCCAGGGCCAGCGGCAACGTGAGTTCCTGGATGGCGAAGGTGCGCTCGATGCCCACGGCTCGCAGTGTCCGGACGATCTCGTCGCGGACTCCGAGCTCGGCGAAGGTGGGGGAGTCGTCCCGGACCGGGGCGCCGGCCTGCAGTTGAGCAGGCGAGCTGGACCCGTCGGTATCGATCGGTGCGCTATCCGGGGTGTCGGGTTGGAGAAGCTCCAAGGGGTAGGTATCGGGCAGTGTGGTGTGGCTGACGGTCAGCGTGATCGCCTCTCTCGTACCGGCGCGTCCACCGCCGTCTCGCTCGACCCGCTCCGCGCCACGGATGGCGCTACCTCAGCAGGGAACGACGACACCAGGGTCCGCGCTCACATGTCGTGCGCCCGGCGGCATTGACCACCGAGCCGGGGCACCTGACCACTCTAGCCGTAGCCCAGTGTCACGCCCCGTGCACATCCTACCCCGTCCGCGCGTCAACTGTGCGCGTGACACCGCGCACTCTGGTAATCCGGCACTACGCTCGCGGCCGTGGACGTCGCACGTGCGGGCACCATCGACCTGCTGGGGGTACTCGCCTACGGAGAACTGTCGGCCTTCGACCGGTTGGCCGAGGACGCCCGCAGGTCCCCCACGCTGGCCGGCCGGGCCGCGATGGCCGGCATGGCGGCTGCCGAGATCGGGCACTTCCGGCTCATCGAAGGACACTTGCGGGGCATGAGTGTCTCGGTGGAGGAGGCGATGCGCCCGTTCGTGGCACGCTTCGATCGGTTCCATGCCTCCACCGCACCGCGATCCTGGTTGGAGTCGCTGGTCAAGGCCTATGTTGGTGACGGGCTGGCGGCGGATTTCTACGGCGAGATGGGTGGCTGGCTGGACGAGGCCACCGCCGCGCTGGTCAAGGACGTGCTGGCCGACACCGGGTATTCGGCGTTCGCCGAGCGGGAGGTGCGCAGCGCCTGCCAGCAGGACCGCAGAACTCGCGATCGGCTGGCCCTGTGGGGCCGGCGCCTGCTGGGCGAGGCGGTGACCAATGCGCAGCACGTGGTGGCCGAGCGGGAGGCGTTGGCCGAGCTGATCGTCCGCGGCTCCGGTGACCTGGCCGGACTCACCACACTGATCCGCCGGGTGGAGGTCCTGCACGGGCGCCGGATGGGGGCTCTCGGGCTGGCGTGAGCACCTGCGCTGCGCGTGGTCCGCTGGGCTCGGCTAGCCTGGCGCCAAACGTCGATCACACTATGGTCGATCACACCGTGGAGGTTGTGGCGTGGAGGTCAAAATCGGCGTGGCGGACAGTCCTCGTGAGCTGACGGTGTCCACTGCGGACTCACCGGACCAGATCGAGGCGATGGTGACCGACGCGCTGCGCAACTCACAAGGTCTGCTGACCCTGGTCGACGACAAGGGCCGCCGGTACATGGTGCCCTCCGCTCGGGTGGCCTACATCGAGATCGGGCCCGCGGACAGCCGCCGGGTCGGCTTCTCCGTAGGCGGCTGAACACCCCATCAGGCCCGCGGAGTGATCTACTAGGCTGATGGTGTGTCCCGGCTGCTCGTAGTAGAGGACGACGAGACCATCGGCAGCGTGCTGGAGTCCAGCCTGCGCGCACACGGGCACCAGGTCGGGTGGCAGCGCACCGGCCGGGGCGCGTTGCGGGCGGCTGCGGAGACCGACTTCGATCTGGTGCTGCTGGACCTGGGTTTGCCCGACCTGGACGGCGTGGAGGTGTGCCGGCAGCTGCGGGCCAGCAATCCCACAGCGATGCTGGTGATCCTCACTGCGCGGACCGACGAGATGGACGTCGTGGTCGGTCTCGAAGCCGGCGCGGACGATTACCTGACCAAGCCGGTGCGGCTGGCCGAGCTGCTGGCCCGGGTGCGGGCCCATCTGCGCCGGGTGGCCCCGGTGAGCGCGGAAGCTCAATCGATGTTCACGGTGGGCGATCTGGTGGTGGACACCGGCGGCCGCCGGGCGAGCGTGGCGGGTAAGGAGATGCCGCTGCGGGCCAAGGAGTTCGACCTGCTCGCTCGGCTCGCCGCGACACCGGAGACGGCGATCAGCCGGGAAACCCTGATGGCGCAGGTGTGGGACGAGAACTGGTACGGGCCCACCAAGACGCTCGATGTGCACGTGGCCGCACTGCGCCGCAAGCTGGCCGGGATGTCCCCGCAGGGTGTGGTGCCCCGGATCACCACCCTGCGCGGGCACGGCTACCGGCTGGAGGCACCCGAGTCGTGAGTGCGTAACAGGGTGTTCTGGCACCGAATGCCACGCGCGAGCGTTTAACACATCGTGCGTACCCGCATCGTCGGTCTCGCCGTGCTCGCCGCCGTGCTGGCGATCGGCCTGTTCGGTGTGCCGCTGGCGGCCGGTGTGCTGAAGTACGCGAAGTCGGACGAGCGGACGAAGCTGCTGCGGGTGGCTGATGCCGCCGCGGCGGCGGTCACCGCGGACGTGCTCCGCGGGAACATGCCAACCGATCTTCGCGATCCGAAGGACGGGACGCAACTCGCGGTCTATGTGGATCGCGGTTTGCTCATCCTGGGTGGCGGCCCGCAGGGCGGGGACATGCCGGTCTACAAGGCCCTGCACGGTGAGATCAACAACGCGGACGTCAACGGCGATCTGGTGGTGGCCGTGCCGGTGACCCATGACAGCGACGTGATCGGTGCCGTCCGGGCTGCGAGCCCGCTGCGGTCGGTCTACCGGATGGTGGGGCTGGTGTGGTCGGCCATGCTCGGCCTGGGTGTTCTGGCGATCGGCACGGTCTGGTTGGTGGCCCGCCGGCAGGCCCGGCGGCTGGCCGGCCCGCTGGAGGAGCTCTCCGACGCGGCGCACCGGCTCGGCCAGGGTGATTTCAGCGTCCGAACCACACCAGCGGCCATCCCCGAGATCGACTCCGTGGGCTCGGCGCTGAACAGCACAGCAGGGCGCCTGGACGACATGCTCGCCCGCGAACGTTCTTTCTCCGCCGATGCCTCCCATCAGCTGCGGACTCCGCTGACCGGGTTACGGCTGCGCCTGGAAGCCGCGCTGGCGCACCCGGAACAGGACCTTCGCCAGGCCATCACCGACGGAATCGCCGCCGCGGACCGTCTGGAACAGACCATCGAGGAACTGCTCGCGCTGGCCAGGGACACCCGCAGCTCCAGCACCACCCCACTGGATCTCCCCGGCCTGCTCGACGAGATCGAAGCAGGCTGGCATGACCGGCTGGCCGCCCAGGACCGCGCGTTGCAGGTGGCGGTGGATCCCCACGCGCCGGTGTCCCTCGCATCGACCGCTGCCGTGCGGCAGGTGCTCACGGTGCTGCTGGACAATGCCGCCACGCACGGCTCGGGCACCGTGTCGGTCGCGGTGCGCAATGCCGCCGACGCGCTGGCCATCGATGTATCCGACGAAGGTGCGGGCATCACCGCAGCCGAGCCGGAGTTGTTCACCAGGCGATCGCAGCTGGCCGATGGGCACGGCATCGGCCTCGCGCTGGCCCGCAGCCTGGCCGAAGCCGAAGGTGGCAGGCTCCGGCTGACCCGCCCCGCACCACCCACCTTCACCCTTCTCGTCCCGGCCCAGGGATGATCACATGAGTGCCACGCCCACGCCGCCGGCGGTTAGCTGTGTTGAAGGGGGAAGCCGGCTAGGCCTTTCCAGGCCAGGGCGGCGGTGAGGGCTACTGCTTCTTCTTTGGGCAGTTGCTGGCGGTGGGTGAGCCAGTAGCGGGCGCTGTGCTCGCTGATCCCGACGACGCCGACGGCGACCAGCCAGGCGCGGTCGGCGTCCAGACCGGCATCGGCCACCACGGCCTGCGCGATGGCCCGCACACATGCGGTGTACATCTGCTCCACGACGGCCTGCACGGATGGCTGATTCCGCAGATCGGATTCGAAGACCAGCCGGAACGCCTCATCGCCACCGTCGACGAAGTCGAAGTAGGCGCCGACGGCGTTGCTGACTCGCTGCCAGTTGTCGTGGGTCTCCTCGATGGCTGCCTGGACCCGCCGGACCAGCTCCTCGGTCTGGCGCTCCAGCAGCGCCAGGTACAGCTCGAGCTTGCCAGGAAAGTGCTGGTAGAGCACTGGTTTGCTGACTCCCGCATGCTCGGCGATGTCGTCCATGACGGTGGCGTGGTACCCGTTGTTGACGAAGACGTCGGTAGCCGCGGCGAGTAGTTGAGCGCGCCGCTCATCCCGCGGCATGCGCACCCCGCGGGGCGCGGAATCCGCTCGGGTCGCTGCCGTTCCGGTCATCGGTCTACCTCGCCTCCCGCCTGGTCGGCTAAACCCTACTCGCGGGTATCCCAGCGCAGGCGGCGGAGACCGAGGAGATCACCCAGTGCCACATGATTGGTTCAGATGGATACTCGTTGTGATGGTGCGATACTCAGCGTGACTGTGTCATCCTTGCCCAGTGATCCGCCCGACGCGAGCCGATTCCGCGGTCCGCGGTCCCTCCCTCAGCGCCGACGACCAGCCGCTGGCCGCCTCCTGGGAGCCGCCGGTCGGGCCGGCGCCGCGGCACGGTTGCTCCCGTCGTCCCGGCCGGCTGGCCCGCGCCGTGTCCACCTACGGCTGGCGGATCTATGCGTTGCCGGTCCTGGTTGTGCTCACCGTATTGGCGGTCCTCGACGCGGCCAGATCGTCCCTGCTGGGCGCCGACCCGGCCCGGGTGTCCGGCTCGGCGCCCACCCCGCTGATCCCCAACCCGCGCAGCGGTCCGGGTTTCGATGCGGCGAAGATGTCCGCCGAACTACCCGGCGGTGGGCCGTTCGCGGTGCAGGGGGCCGGTAGCTGGCGGGTGATCCCTGGTGCCGGCGCGCCCTTCGGCAGCGGCAAGTTGTTCACCTACACCGTCGAGATCGAGGACGGGGTCGAACTGGAGGGCGGTCCGGCTGGATTCGCCGGCACGGTGGAGAGCACTCTGCGCAACCCGAAGAGCTGGATCGGCAGTGGGCGATACCAATTCCAGCGGGTTGACGCCAGCCGCGCCGCGACCTTGCGGATCAGCCTCACCTCGCAGGAGACCACCCGGCGGCTCTGCGGCTTCGGGATTCCCTTCGACGCCTCCTGCTGGAAGCCCGAAGAGCGCCGGGTGGTGATCAACACTGCCCGCTGGGCCAGGGGCGCGGTGGCCTTCCAGGGCAACCTGGTGCAGTACCAGCAGTACGTGGTCAACCACGAGGTCGGGCACGGCCTGGGCTTTCCACACATCGCCTGCGACGGCCCTGGCCGGTTGGCGCCGGTGATGATGCAGCAGACCTGGGGTGTTTCCGACGACGATCTGGCCGCCCTAGGCACCGACCACGTCACTGCGGATGGCCTGACCTGCCAACCCAACGCCTGGCCCTTCCCCACCGTCCCCTAACCCCAACCGCGTTCTGGGGACAGACTGCAGTAATTCCGAGCATGATTGCTGCAGTCTGTCCCCAGAACGCGAGTAGAGCGCCGGGAAGAGGGGGCGGGCGCGAGACGTTCAGGTGGACTAGAGAGCACGACGCTAGCAAGGAGTGTGCTGATGAGTTTGCCACCGTTGGTCGCGCCGGCTGCGGAGCTGACCAGGGAGGAGGTGGCCCGGTACAGCCGCCACCTGATCATCCCGGAAGTCGGGATGGACGGGCAGAAGCGGCTGAAGAACGCGAAGGTGCTGGTGATCGGGGCCGGCGGGCTGGGCAGCCCGGCCCTGCTCTACCTGGCCGCGGCCGGTGTCGGCACGCTGGGCATCGTCGAGTTCGACGAGGTCGACGAGTCCAACCTGCAGCGCCAGGTGATCCATGGCCAGTCTGACATCGGCCGGCCCAAGGGCGAGTCGGCCCGGGACTCCATCCGCGAGATCAACCCGTTCGTCCAGGTGAACCTGCACCAGGTGCGGCTGGATTCGGCCAACGCGCTGGATATCTTCCGCGACTACGACCTCATCCTGGACGGCACTGACAACTTCGCGACCCGTTACCTGGTCAACGATGCCGCGGTGTTGCTGGGCAAGCCCTACGTATGGGGCTCGATCTTCCGCTTCGAAGGCCAGGCCTCGGTGTTCTGGGCGGACGCTCCCGGCGGGCAGGGGCTGCAGTACCGCGACCTGTACCCCGAGCCGCCACCCCCCGGGATGGTGCCGTCGTGTGCTGAGGGCGGCGTGCTGGGGGTGCTCTGCGCATCCATCGGTTCGATCATGGTGACCGAGGCGATCAAGCTGATCACCGGGATCGGTGATCCGCTGCTGGGCCGGCTGATGGTCTATGACGCGCTGGAGATGACCTACCGCACCATCAGGATCCGCCGGGACCCGGCCGGCGAGCCGATCACCGGGCTGATCGACTACGAGGAGTTCTGCGGCGTGGTCAGCGACGCGGCTGCCTCGGCGGCCGCGGGCTCGACGATCACCGTCGTCGAGCTCAAGGAGATGATCGACTCCGGGAAGGACTTCGCGCTGATCGACGTCCGGGAGCCGCACGAGTACGAGATCGTCCGGATCCCGGGTTCCACGCTGATCCCCAAGGACCGGATCCTCTCCGGTGCGGCGTTGGCCGAGCTACCTCAGGACAAGCCGCTGGTGCTGCACTGCAAGTCCGGGCAGCGCTCCGCTGAGGCGCTGGCCGCGCTGCACAAGGCGGGCTTCCGGGACGCCGTGCACGTCGGCGGTGGGGTACTGGCCTGGGCCAAGCAGGTCGACCCATCCCTGCCCACGTACTGACTCAAGAAGGTTGAGCCTGGACCGCGACGTGTCAGCGCTGGCGATCCAGGCCCTGCTCTCAGCCGCTGCGGCGGCGGGTGGAGTACTGGCGGGGTGGTGCCGCGGGGCCGGAGCGGCGGGCCACGGCGGATTTGCCACCGTGGGGTAGCGAGGCGCCGGACTTCCCCCCGCGGCGCTCGCGGCGGTTAGGTACCGGCGAGGCGGCATCGTCGGGTTGGTCCTGGGGTTCGGGTTGCGCTGCCATCAGGTCTCCTCGAGTTCACAGGTATGCGTTCAGTGACAGCCCCTGGAGTCGGGGCGTGAGAGCCAACCCGGACAGTTGCGTCCGGGGGCGTCATCAAGTTCGGAGCGCCACCGCTGGAGTGCCGGTTCAGGCGCTGACGCGCTCAGCAGGCGCGGCTGGAGAACATCAGCAGATCATACGGCCACGCTAGCGCGCGGCTCCGCACGGCGCATCCACATTCTCGGCGGTTCGTCGAACACGGTGCCCGCCCGGATGCACCAGCCCGGCCCGGATGCACCAGCACCTCACGCCACTGCTGCACCACTGTGTGAACGGGAGTTCTCGGCCTTGCAACAAGCAGCAACATAGCGAACATAACCGGCACATAGCGTCACCTGGCATACCCACCAGCTCTGGAGGCGCTATGAGCATGACCGAGACAACGGTGCCGGGGACACCGGCCTGCGGGGGGCGATGGATCGACCACTGGGAGCCAGAGGATCCCGGCTTCTGGGAGAAGACAGGCAAGCAGGTGGCGAATCGGAATCTCTGGTTTTCGATCTTCGCTGAGCACATCGGTTTCTCGATGTGGACTGTCTGGTCGGTCCTGGTGCTCTTCATGGGCCCTGCCTACGGCATCGATCCGGCAGGCAAGTTCCTCCTGGTGTCTCTCCCGGCGCTGATCGGCGGGCTGATCCGGATCCCGTACACGATGGCGCCTGCCCGCTTCGGAGGGCGCAACTGGACCATCGTGAGCGCGTTACTGCTGCTCATCCCAACCGTCCTGGCGCTCATCGTGATGCATCCGGGTACGTCCTATACGACATTCTTGATCGTGGCGGCACTCGGCGGCCTGGGTGGCGGCAACTTCGCCTCGTCCATGGTCAATATCAACAGCTTCTTCCCGGAGGGTCGCAAGGGCTGGGCGCTCGGGCTCAACGCCGGCGGTGGGAACATCGGGGTGGCCGCTGTGCAGTTGGTGGCTCTGGTAGTGATCGCGACGGTCGGTACTGCTTACCCTCGCCTCGTGCTCGGGATCTACGTCCCGCTGATCCTGATCGCCACCTTCTGTGCGGCGCGGTACATGAACAACATCTCCTCGGTGCGCAACGACACCGGCGCGATCCGGGAGGCGGTCCGTGAGCGGCAGACCTGGGTGATGTCGTTCCTCTACATCGGCACGTTCGGTTCGTTCATCGGCTACAGCTTCGCCTTCGGTCTGGTGCTGTCGACCCAGTTCGGCCGTACCCCGCTGCAGGCGGCCTCGGTGGTGTTCATCGGCCCGCTGATCGGCTCGCTGATCCGGCCGGTCGGTGGTTTGATGGCCGACCGGTTCGGCGGTGCCAAGGTCACCCTCTGGAATTTCGTCGCGATGGCCCTGGCCACCAGTCTGGTGATCATGGCATCGAACCAGGAGTCGCTGGCGCTGTTCATGGCCGGATTCATTGCCTTGTTCGTGCTCTCCGGAATCGGCAACGGCTCCACCTACAAGATGATTCCGTCGATCTTCAATGTGCGGGCTCGGGTGGCGATCGCCTCCGGCGAGCCGGCGCAGCGCGCGCTGATGAGGGCGCGCCGCCTCTCCGGTGCGGTGATCGGGATCGCCGGCTCGGTCGGCGCGATGGGTGGGCTGCTGATCAACCTGGTGTTCCGGCAGTCCTTCCTCACCACAAAATCCGGGGTTCCCGCGTACTGGTCCTTCCTGATTTTCTACGGGGTTTGTGTCGTCGTCACCTACGTGGTCTATCTGCGCCGGGTACCCGCCGCCGTGACCGCCGAGGCCCCACTGCTGGCTTATGCCCGGGTGTGATGGATCGGGTGTGATGGACGAGGTGTGATGGACGAGGTGTGACGAAACAGGCCGGAAACACGACGTTCACGAAACACGCTCACGATGTCAGCAAGAGTTTGGACGGTTGGTGGGCTGCCGGGTCGTTACGGGCAGCTCACCTCCTCCGCTGCTCACGCCTCGACCGGTGAGACTGGGAAGTAGCCAGCCCGGTCGTGCTCGCTGGGCAGGAAGGAACGGTACGGATGCGCACTGTCGTTGTTGCGGGCCACGGCATGGTCGGTCACCGGCTGGTGGAGGCCCTGGTCGGTCGGGATACCCAGCGGCAGTGGCGGATCGTCGTGCTCGCAGAAGAGGGCAGGCCGGCTTACGACCGGGTCGCCCTCTCGTCGTATGTGGACTCCTGGAACGCCGAGGCGCTGACCCTGCCCGCTGTCGCCGACGACCGGGTGGAGCTGCGGCTGGGTGAGCCGTGTGTGGCGATCGACCGGCGCAGGCGCCGGGTGCGCACCGCCTCCGGGCGCCGGGTGTCCTACGACGCGCTGGTGCTGGCGACCGGTTCGGCGCCGTTCGTGCCGCCGATACCGGGTCATGATCTGCCCGGTTGTTACGTCTACCGCACCCCGGAGGACCTCGACGCGATCCGCGCCGCGGCGCAGCGCGCGATGCAGACCACAGCGGCGGGCCGGCGCTCCGGTGTGGTGGTCGGCGGTGGGCTGCTCGGCTTGGAGGCCGCCTACGCGCTGCGCCAGCTGGGGCTGTCCCCGCACGTCGTCGAGATCGCGCCCCGGCTGATGCCGATGCAGGTGGACGAGGGCGGCGGAGCGCTGCTGCGCCGGTTCATCGAGGCCCTCGGGGTGCGGGTGTACTGCGGTAATGCCACCAAGGCCATCGAGTCCGACCGGGGCCGGCTGCTGGTCCGCCTGGGCAACGACACCGAGCTCGACACCGATGTCGTGGTGTTCTCCGCCGGGGTGCGGCCGCGCGACCAACTGGCCCGTGAGGCGAAACTGCCGGTCGGTGAGCGGGGCGGGGTACTGGTCGATACGAGCTGCCGCACTGCCGACGAGGACATCTGGGCGATCGGGGAGTGCGCCGCGGTCGAGGGCCGCTGCTACGGACTGGTCGCCCCCGGCTACGCGATGGCCGAGGTGGTCGCCGATCGGTTGCTCGGCGGCAACGCCACTTTCCCCGGCGCGGACACCTCCACCAAGCTCAAGCTGCTCGGGGTCGACGTGGCCAGCTTCGGCGACGCGCACGCCAACACCGTCGGTGCCCTGGAGGTCATCCACAACGACCCCATCGCAGGCCGTTACGCCAAGCTCGTCGTCTCCGACGACGCGCGGATCCTGCTCGGCGGGGTGCTGGTCGGCGACGCCGAGGCCTACGGCACGTTGCGCGCGCTGGTCGGTGCCGAGCTGCCGGGTGACCCGGGTGCGCTGATCTCCCCCTCCGGCGGTGAGCTCGACGCGGGTGCGCTGCCGCCCGGCGCCCAGGTGTGCTCCTGCCACGCGGTCACCGTCGAGACGATCGCCGCGGCGGTGACCCAGCAGGGCGCCACCACCGTGCCGGCCCTCAAGGCGTGCACGAAGGCGGGAACCGGGTGCGGTTCCTGCGTGCCGATGTTGAAGAAACTGCTCGCCGCGCAGGGCGTGGAGCAGTCCAAGGCGCTGTGCGAGCACTTCACGCACAGCCGCGCCGAGCTGTTCGAGATCATCGCCGCGACCCGGATCCGGACCTTCTCCGAGCTGGTCGGCAAGCACGGCACGGGCCGCGGCTGTGACATCTGCAAGCCCGCGGTCGCCTCGATCCTGGCCTCGCTGTCCGGGGTGCTCTCGCCGGGAAGCCACATCCTCGACGGCGAGCAGGCCACCTTGCAGGACACCAACGATCACTTCCTGGCCAACCTGCAGCGCAACGGCACCTACTCGGTGGTGCCCCGGGTCCCCGGTGGGGAGATCACCCCGGAGAAGCTCATCGTGCTCGGTGAGGTGGCCCGCGACTTCGGGCTCTACACCAAGATCACCGGTGGGCAGCGGATCGACCTGTTCGGGGCCCGGGTGGAGCAGCTGCCGGCGATCTGGCGGCGGCTGGTGGACGCGGGCTTCGAGTCCGGGCACGCCTACGGCAAGGCGTTGCGCACGGTGAAGTCCTGTGTGGGCACCGACTGGTGCCGCTACGGGGTGCAGGACTCGGTGGGCATGGCCATCGCGCTGGAGCTGCGCTACCGCGGACTGCGCGCGCCGCACAAGCTCAAGTCCGCGGTCTCGGGCTGCGCACGGGAGTGCGCCGAGGCCCGCAGCAAGGACTTCGGGGTGATCGCCACCGAGAAGGGCTGGAACCTCTACGTGTGCGGCAACGGCGGGTTCCGGCCTCGGCATGCCGACCTGCTGGTCTCCGACGTGGACACCGAGACGCTGGTGCGCACCATCGACCGTTTCCTGATGTTCTACGTGCGCACCGCCGACAGGCTGCAGCGCACCGCGCCGTGGCTGGAGGAGATGGAGGGCGGCCTGGACCACCTGCGTGACGTGATCGTGCACGACTCACTCGGGATCTGCGCCGAGCTCGACGTCGCGATGGAGGCGCACGTGGCGGGCTACTCCGACGAGTGGCGCGGGGTGCTGGAGGACCCGGCCAAGCTGGCCCGGTTCACCTCGTTCGTCAACGCGCCCGGCGTGCCCGATCCGACCATCGAGTTCGTCCAGGAACGTGGCCAGCCCACCCCTGCTCATCGCCGGCCCGGCCAGCCGGTGCTGATCGCAGGCCCGAAGCTGGCGGTGATCCCATGACGGCACGGGTTCCCATGATCACTCAGGTGCGGGAGCGCTGGACCGTGGTGTGCCGCTATGACGACCTCATCCCGGAACGGGGCATTGCGGCGCTCGTCGACGGGGTCGCGGTGGCCGTGTTCCGCACCCATGATGGTGCGCTGTATGCACTATCCAATGTGGATCCCTTCAGCAAGGCCTCGGTGCTCTCCCGGGGCATCGTCGGCGACCGCGGCGGGCGGGCGACGGTAGCCTCGCCGATCTACAAGCAGGTCTTCGAGCTGGCCACCGGACTATGCCTGGACGACCCGAGCGTCTCGGTGGCGACCTATCCGGTACGGCTGGTGGGTGGCGTCGTGGCGGTCGCCTCCTCATGAGCGCCCCATCGCTGCGGTCGCGATCCGAGCCGCTGCCGCTGGCGGGCTTCACCGTCGGGGTCACTGCCGCCCGGCGGGCCCAAGAACTGTGCGCTTTGCTGGTGCGCCGCGGCGCCGAGGTGCTGCACGCCCCCGCGATCCGGATCGTGCCGCTGGCCGATGACACCGAGCTGCACGCCGCCACCGAAGCGCTGATCAGCTACCCACCGGATGTCGTGGTGATCACTACGGGCATCGGTTTCCGCGGCTGGGTGGAGGCCGCCGATGGCTGGGGACTGGGGGAGGCGCTGCTCGGTGCGCTGCGCAGTGCCACCTTGCTGTCCCGGGGCCCCAAATCGCGCGGCGCGGTCCGGGCCGCCGGCTTGACCGACGCCTGGTCACCCCCGTCGGAGTCCTCCGCCGAGGTGCTGGAGCACCTGCTGGCCGGTGATCTGGAAGGAACCCGGGTGGCGGTGCAGCTGCACGGCGAGCCGCTGCCGGACTTCGTCGACGCCCTGTGCTGCGCCGGTGCGCAGGTCGTTCAGGTGCCCGTCTACCGGTGGGTGTTACCGGAGGATCTGGCGCCGCTGGACCGGCTGCTCGGGGCGATCCTGGACGGCTGTGTCAATGCGGTGAGTTTCACCAGCGCACCCGCCGCGGCCAGCGTGCTCAGACGAGCCGACGAGCTCGGGGCGCTGGCACCGTTGTTGCAACGCCTGCGCCGGGATGTGGTGGTCGCCTGTGTGGGGCCGGTCACCGCGGGCCCGCTGGTGGCCCGGGACGTGCCCACCGTGCAGCCCGAGCGGTCCCGGATCGGCGCGCTGGTGCGCACGCTGTCCGAGACGCTCCCCGCTCGGGCTCCGCGCTGGCCGGTGGCCGGTCATGTACTGGAGCTGCGCGGGCACGCTGCGGTGGTCGACGGTGAGCTGCGCGCTGTGCCGCCAACCCCGATGGCCCTGCTGCGGCTGCTGGCAGCCCGTCCCGGCCGGGTGGTGCCGCGCTCAGAGCTGCTGTCGGTGATGCCCGCGGCCGGTGGCGACGAGCACGCGGTGGAGACCGCGGTGGCCCGCTTGCGGGCCGCCTTGGGTGCCCCACGGTTGGTGCAGACCGTGGTCAAGCGCGGCTACCGGCTGGCCCTGGACCCCGGAGACTGCCGGTGAGGGCACCGGACTCGGTCGTGATCGCCGCGCATGGCACCCAGGACCCTGCTGGCGTTGCGGTGGCGCACCAGCTGGCTGACGCGCTGCGTGCCCGGCTTCCTGCGAGGCAGGTGTCGCTCGCCTTCGTGGATGTGCTCGGCCCCGGGGTGCGCGAGGTGGTTGCCGCCGCGCCTGGCCCGGTCACCGTCGTCCCGGCGTTTCTGAGCTGCGGGTATCACGTGCGGACCGACGTACCGCGGGAGGTGGCCGCCACCGGTCGCCGGGACGTCACCATCAGCGCCGCACTGGGGCCGCATCCCCTGCTGGTGGGCGCGATGACCCAACGGCTGCGCGAAGCGGGGTGGCGCGAGGCGGACGCGGTCGTGCTGGCCGCCGCGGGCTCGTCGGATTCCCGTGCGGTGGCCGATGTGCGGGCCGCTGCGGGTCGGCTCTCCGGTGAGGTCGGCAGCCGGGTCCGGGTCGGATTCGTGGCTACCGGGACACCCAGGGTGGCGTCCCTGGTCGCCGCCCTGCGGGCGGGCGGAGCGCCCAGGATCGCGGTTGCGTCATGGTTGCTGGCCCCCGGTCTGTTCCACGGCAGGCTCGCCTCGTCCGGGGCCGATGTGGTGGCCGCGCCACTGGGCGCGCATCCCGACGTGGTCGAGCGCCTGCTCCAGCTCGCTGATGCGGCGGCTGTGCTCCGGAGCGCGTGAGGTCAGCGGGGCAGCCGGGCGATCATCTGCACCGGAGCGATCACCGCCCGCTCCACCCCGGCGGCCAGGTTGGCGATCTTCTGGCTGAAGTCGGCGCCCATCAGCAGGTGCACGCCCAGTGGTGGCAACCCGCTGGCCGCTATCCGCTGGCGCGTGGTGCGGAAGAACTCGAGGGCGAACTCTCGGCGATCACACGCCGGGTCGACCACGAAGCCGGCCGCTTCCAGGCACGAGCGATAGTGCTCGGGTGTCTGGACGAAGCTGATCGCGGGGTTCCCGGCCCACGGCAGCGGGTAGTCGAGGTCACCGTCCCCGATGCGCATCACGTCATAAACCGCGAAGAACGCGCCCGGCGTGAGCACCCGGGCCACCTCGGCGCACAGCCGCGCCTTGTCCGCCACGTTCATCCCGACGTGCAGCAGGTACGCGCCCTCGAAGCTGCCTGCTGGGATCGGCAGTTCCGTGGCGTCGGCCAACCGGTAGCTGACACGGTCGGACAGGCCGGTCCGGACGGCCAGCTCATCGGCCAGCTCGACGTACTCGGGGGTGAGGTCAACGCCGGTGACATGGCAGCCGTACTCGGCGGCGAAGTAGCGCGATGCGCCGCCCGGTCCGCTGCCCACGTCGAGCAGGCGCATGCCAGCGGCCAGATCGAGCTGATCGGCGAGGTCGACGGTCGCCTGCCGGCCACCAATGTGGAACTCGTCGGCGGCGGCCAGCTCGGCGAGGCTGAGTCGGCTGGCATCGAGACCCGCCGCGGCAACCGCCGAAAGAAACCTGCCCGGCAGGTCCTTGACTCCGTAGTGCGTCGCGACCGGCAGCTCTGTCATCTGCCGGCACCGCCCGCCCGCAGAGCAGCGGGTCTGGTGTGCCGTTCCTGATCCATGGACGGTACCTTAGCCGTCCTCTTCCCGGCATCTCGGTGATTTCCGGGCGTGGGATGAGGCGGTTCGAACCAGGGGGGCAGGGATGAGCAAGGTGGACCGGATGTGGGTGGGCCGAGTCATGCTGGCCACGTTCGCCCTCCTCGTGGCGAGCGCGCTAGCCACACCGGTGCCGGGAAGGGCTGATACTCGCTACCCGGTACTGCTGGTGCACGGCGGTGGGGGCGACCCCAATAATTTCGCCACGATGCAGAAGTGGCTCGCCGCCGACAGGTACACATCCTTCACTGTCTCTCTCGGGACCCCGGCGATCGATGTCAAGAGGGGCGCCGAGAAGATCGCTACCAGGGTCAAGGAAATCCGGGAACAGACCGGCGCGTTAAAGGTCCACCTGGTTGGGCACAGTATGGGCGGGCTGTCCGCGCGCTATTACATCAAGGTTCTTGATGGGCGTTCCACGGTGGCGACCTACACTGCGTTCGGCACGCCCCAGCATGGCAGCGTTCTGGGCTGCGTTACGGTGCCGGATCAGTGCCCGGGAAACAAGGTCATGCAGGCCCTCAATGAGGGTGACGACACTCCCGGCTCGATTTACTACACCTCGATCGGCAGCACCGAGGAGCCCGTCGAGTCCAACGGGACCCTCACCCGGCTCGACGGCGGCGCTTGCCTGCCCCTGGTCAAAGGTGGACTGCACGCTTTCGAACCGAGCAACCAGGTGATCTACCAGGCGGTGCGGGATGGGCTCAGATCCACGTGCCCGCCTGGCCGGTTCATGACGCTGAGGGATCTCCCCAACTAACTACAGCGCAGCGAGGCGCGCGCGGTGCACGGACACGGCGTAGGTGTCCGTCTCGGTGGCAGGATGCCGGTCCCAGGTGGCGTAGCGGGCTTCGAGGGCGAGCCCGGCGCTCTCGCACCACCTGTCGTAGTCCGCCAGCGACGGCCAGCCGGCCTGCAGCTGAAACCCGGCGATCAGCCGGCCGCCCGGTGCCAGGTGCCGTGCGCACCTGAGGACCGCGGGGCCGCGGCGCCCAGCCGCTACGTAGGGAATGACGTTGCCGGCCAGCACGACGACATCGAACCGGGTCGGCAGATCGAGCTCGCCGAGGTCGGCCTGGACCCAGGTCAACCCGGGTGCTTTCGCGCGCGCCAGCGCGATCATGTCCGGATCGAGGTCGGCGCCGGTGACGTCGATCCCGCGCCGGGCCAGCTCGATGGCCACCCGGCCGGTGCCGCACCCCCCGTCGAGGACAGAGGACGGGCCGTAGGCGAACACGAGATCCGCTTCGCCGTGGGGATTCACGCCCGCGGCCTCGATGCGTCGCCAGCGCTCGTCGTACTGCGCGGGGTCGAGCTGCCGACGCCACTGGCCCCAGTCGTTCGATGGTGACCCAGCCACGGATCGACCCCGTTTCCCGATTGGCCTGGACGCTCTTCAGGTCCCAGCGTAAGCCTCCGGCACGGGACAGGTCCGCCGCTGAAGAAGCCGACGATACCGCAGCTTCCCGAACTCAACGGCGAGTTGACCATGGTCTACCGCGACGCCGGCTCCGGGTACTCCTGCCGGAGGTCTTACCGTTCGGCGACTTCCGGCTCGGACGCTGGCGGTCTCGTTGTTGTATTATCTTTGCTAGCAAGAACGCAAGCGGGATCGCCAGCAAGACCCAGATGAGGATCCCAAGGATCCATAGTTCACTCACGGCTGCCGTCGCCTCTCCCGTGTCGGGCCCTCACCGTTATCCGGTGACAGCGCTGGCCGCCGAATCGCCGTAGTGACTCGACACGTCGGGTCGCCATGGGGTTGCAAGAGCATTGGTTCTCCCTCCGGTCGTCGGCCTAGGCGACAACGGTCATCGAAACCAACCTGGGTGTCGGCGACACCGACCAGGCCCGATGGGGTCCTGACCCGGGGAGCGCATGATGACGTGATGTCCGGACGGCATCGGACATCTTGGAAAATTTCGCCGGTCTTGGCCGCGGAAGTCGCCGAGGAGCGATTTTTATTGCGGGGTCACAACCTAACCGGAAAGCATTCTAGCGGGAACTGACTGCCAGTACGGGTACTCGCAGAGAAGGTCAGGTGGATGAGAGATGCCCGCTGGTAAATAATGGGAAACATTGCGCGGCGGTCAGTGCTGTCTGCGGGAGGTGAGCCAGGCTGTGATGCCCTCGGTGATGGCGTTCGCGTAACGGGCCCGGCCGGCTGACGTGGATACCAGCGCTGCCTCTTGGGGGTTGCGCATGTTGGCGCACTCGACCAGCACCGCGGGGATCTGGGAGAGGTTCAACCCGGCGAGATCGGAGCGCGGATTAAGCCCACCGGAGCCCACGTAGTCGGAGGCGGTGAAACGTTCGTTGCGCAACGCTGTGGCCAGCGCCTCGGCCAGGGCGAGCGCGGGTGCCCGCTGGCTGTCGTTCAACGGTGGGTTGGAGTAGGCGACATGGAATCCGTGCCCGCCCGGCGCCGCCCCGTCAGCGTGGATGGACACGACCAGGTCCGCGCCCGCCCGGTTGGCGATCGCGGCGCGCTCGTCGATGCACGGGCCGACCCCGGCGTCGTCCGGTCGGGTCAGCAGCACCCGCACTCCCTGCGCGCTCAGCGCATCGCGAACCCGTAGCGCAACATCCCAGGCGAAGGCATGCTCGGGGTAACCGCTGTCGGTGGCGGTCCCCGTGGTGTTGCACGCCTTGGTGCCGCCCCGGCCGTTGGGGACCGGACGGTTGATCTCGGCCGGGTGCGCCGCGTTGGCGCCGTTGTGTCCCGGGTCGAGCACCACCGTGGTGCCTGCGAGGGCGGCGGCAGCTGACGCGGTCGTGCGGGTGATGGCAGTGGGTGGCTCGACAGTCCCGCAGGCGGCGAGCAGCACCAGCCCCGGAAGGAGGATCCTTGGCAGACGTCTGCCCCGCACCGCGCTCGCCCCTCATCCGTACTTCGCCGTGACCGTGCCGCCTCAGTCGAGCCGGGTGACAGTCAGGGTGACCGAGCCCCTGTTGTTGTCATAGAAGCTCCAGGCGTCGTTGGCAAAGGCGTAAAGGTAGCCGCCCTGCTGGACCTGCTGCTCGCACTTCTCCCCGATGATGAACGGCTGGTACGGCCGCTGCGCGCCATCGGCGTCGACATCGGTCGCCGCGATGACGCCGATCAGCGCCATCCACGGCGCGCCGTGGACGCGGGGCGCGCCGAAGAAGTTCGCCGCCTCATTGCCGCTCAACTCCCGGAAGCGTTCCTGCAACCACCCGACCGAGGACCCCATCATCTGGAACACTTCAGACGGGTAAAATCGGCCGTCCGTAGTGCCTCCCGGGCCGACCGCAATGCCACGATCAAGCCACTGCCCCTCGGCCTGGAACGAATACCATCCCTCCTCCAGGTAAAGCCCCGTTGCATTCCACCTCCGGCCGGCGAACACCTCGCAGCTGGTCTCCTTACCTGTCTCGAGCACCTCGCTGCGCCGGTATTCGCCGGCTGTGATCGGTGGCTTGGCGCGCCGGTCGAACACCGATTTGTGTATGACTCCAGCTGGAGCTTTTGTCGATCATGGGGACCGCTCGGGGAGTCGGGCCGAGGTGCAGGTAGAAGCCGGTACAGAGGTCGTGCATCACATCGGTGGCGTCGGGTCGGATCTGCTTGAGAATTTCCGGGCGGAAGCTCAGCTCGGTGCACATGTGCGCCTCGTCGATCATCCATTTCAAGGCACCGTCGGAGAGCCCGGTCTGTAGATGGCCGCCTCCCACGTCGCAATGGTCGCCGGGGAACCACATCTGCTTCATTCTGCGGATACCACCAGGCCCGGGTTCCTCGGTCCACAACGTGGGGGTGAACGGGCCCCGGGTCTCGTCCATCGCCACCGCGTGCCGGGCGTGCTCGATGGACGAGCTGAGCCGGGTGTCGTGGAACCGGTGCCGGTCGTCGACATCGAAAAGGTTGGCCACACCGAGGGAATCAGGGATGCCTAGCGAACCGACGGTGTCCCAGACGCCGAGGAAGCGGATCGGGACCGGGGGGTGAGGCGCAGGACCCCTGGAGCGCCCCTGGTCCGGGCGGTACACCTCGTCGTACAACCGATCGATCTCCGCCCAGCGGTCGCTGAGTGACAATCCAGCCAGCGCGCTGGCGAGCCCGCAGGCGGAGAGCATCCCGGCCAGGCTACGCACGGTGTAGGCGCCCCGGCTGAAGCCGAACAGGCAGATCGCGTCGCCGGGTTGGTAGGTCATCGCCAGCCAGTGGTACGCGCTCTTGATGTTGCTGGCCAGCCCGGCACCCAGCCCTCCGCCACGCAGCCGATCGACCAGGCCGGGATCGGTGCCGACCCCCGGGTGGTAATAACGCAGCTGCGTGTCGCTCTCATGCAGGGCGTGGTGCAGGCGCACCACGTTGGTCGGGGTCGGTATGCCTCCTTGTTGCTGCTCCGGAGTGTTCCAGGTGCCGTCACAGCAGACCACGAGGTGCCGCACAGTGATCCTCCATTCGCGGTGTGCAGCGGGTGGGGCGGGTACTTCCCAGCTACAGGTGTGCCGGAGCGCACCAGACCGGTTCATACCGCGACCACGGTAGGCGCCCTACAGCTGGGTCAGGTAGCGATTTTCATCCACGTGGGGCTGGACTGGCCACCGGACGCTCAGGCGGGGTCGAGCTCGGGCACCGGCTGGGTCCGCGCCGGCGCGGCGGCGTGTTGCCGGGGACGGAGTACGACCATCGCTATCAAACCGGCGATCGCCCCGGCGACGATCACCGGCGTGCTCGCCTTGAGCAGCGCCAGTGCTGAGGCGAGCAGCACCGCCACGATCACCGGTCGGATGACGAGGGCCGGGCCTTGGGCGGATATCCGGGCTCCGAGGTACACCCCGGGCAGCGCGCCCAGCAGCAGGGCGGCGGTGAGGCCGAACTGAACGTCACCGAAGAGTAGATGTCCGGCCGTCGCGGCGGCCACCAGCGGGATGGCCTGCACGATGTCGGTGCCGACCAGTTGGGCGGGCCGCAGGGTGGGGTAGACCATCATCAGCAGCGCGATGATCACCGAGCCGGCACCGACCGAGGTCATGCCCACCGTGAACCCGCCGATCACCCCGATCGCCAGGGTGCGCAGCGGGTGGACGACCAGCGGCTGCACCGAGCCCTCCGGCGTACCGGTTTTGGCGTCACGGCGTCGTGCCCGGCGATCGAGCAGCTGCCGGACCACCATCAGGGCCACCGCGGTGCACAGCGCCACGCCGATGATCATCTTGAGATCGTCCTGCACACCGGCCCGGTGGCCGATCGAGCTGATGAGTATGGCGCCGGCGAACGCCGCAGGCATCGAACCCACCGTGAGCAGGCCGACGAGCCGCCAGTTCACCGTGCGGTGGCGCAGGTGCACGGCGCCGCCGACCGGCTTCATCACCAGCGAGGTGAGCAGATCGCTGGAGATCGCGGTGAGCGGCGAGACCCGGAAGAACAGCACGAGCAGCGGGGTGAGCAACGCTCCGCCGCCCATGCCGGTGAGGCCCACGAGTAAGCCCACCAGTAGCCCGGCGATGGAAAGCGGGAAATTGATGTGCATGATCGGGCGCCTGCCTGACGATTTCGGGCGCATGCGGCCAGGATGGGCCGGTGCGTAGCGGACCGGGTCAGCAGCCGGTTGGACAGCGGGCGGTGAAGGTGCGCATGAGGTCGACATGCAGCCGCCGGACCAGCATCGGCCGGACGAGCCGGGCAGCCGGGAGATCGCCTCGGCGCAGGGGATCCGGCGCACCTTTCTCGGCGGCCGCCGCGGCCAGGTAGCGGTCCACGATCACCTCGGCGACCGAGGCGTCGGCACCGAGCGGCGCGGCGATCCTGACGGTCGGGTCGCTCGCCTGGGCCGCCTGTGCCACCCGGCGCGGCAGCAGGCCAGGGGCGAGGAACCAGCCGGCGACGGCGATCCGCTCGGCTCCGGAGGCTCTGCAGCCGGTGGATCGCCTCGGGGACGGACGGGGACGCGGCGGCAGCGAAGGCCGCGAGGCCCCCGCGCCAGCCGTGGCGGTCGACCCATGCCGAGGCCAGCCTGCCGACGGAGGCGTTGGCGCAGGCGTGCGACGAGCCTGTCGCGGCGAGCACCACGCCCAGATCGGGGGCGTCGAGCGGGCCCGCGACCTCGGCGAGCCGGCGCAGCGCCACGTCCGCCAGCCGGGGGTCGCCGCCGAGCACGCCGGCGATGGTGAGCCGAAGTCGGGGGTGCTGGCGGGTCGCGCTGGCCACCGCGCCCGGCACGTCCACTGTGGCGTGGAAGGCGTTGCCGAGCAGCAGCGGCACCACGACCGCACACCGGTGCCCGTCGGATGCGATGGCGGCCAGCACGTCGGGCAGCCGCGGGAGGCTCAGATCGAGAAAGCTCAGCCGCACGTCCAGGTCGGGCCGCTGCCGCCGTACCTCGTCGACGAGTCTGGAGATCGTGGCGGCCGACCGGGGATCCCGGCTGCCGTGCGCGACCGCGACCAGGGCCGGCCGGTCCCGGCCGGGATTCGTGATCACCGATGACAAGAAAGACATCAGGCCTCCGGTGGCGGCACCAGCGAGATGCCGATCAGGCCGGCGGCCAGCGTGTTGCCGGTCGGCGGGTCGATCAGCAGGAACGAGCCGGTCGCCCGGCTGTCCGCGTAGTCGTCCACCGGCAGCGGATCGGCGGTGTGGATGCTCACCCGGCCGATGTCGTTGATCTCCAGCTGCTCCGGCACGCTCAGCGTGAGGGTGTCGGTGTCCAGCCGGTCGTGCAGCGCGCCGACGATCGCTTGGGTCACCCGGGTGCCGTGCTTGAGCAGCAGCCGGGCGCCGGGACGCAGCGGCTGCTCGGCCAGCCAGCACAGGGTGGTCTCCAGCTGGTTGGTCACCCTGGGCGGGTGTTCGGCGTCGACGATCACGCTGCCGCGGGCCACGTCCAGCTCGTCGGCCAGCCGCACCGTGATGCTGCGGCCCGCGCCGGCTTCGGGCAGCTCGCCGTCGGCGGTCTCCACCGAGGTCACCGTGCTGCGCAGGCCCTCGGGCAGTACCAGCACCGGCTGCCCGGGGCGCACCGTGCCGGCGGCCACCAGGCCGGCATAGCCGCGGTAGTCCGGGTACTCGGCGGTGCGTGGCCGGATCACGTACTGCACCGGGATGCGCAGCGGGGCGTCGTGCTCGGGGCCGCTCACCGGAACCGACTCCAGATGCTCCAGCAGCGTCGGCCCGGGATACCACGGGGTGTTCGCCGAGTGTTCCACCACGTTGTCACCGATCAGCGCGGACACCGGGATGCTCACCACCCGCTCCTGCGGGTAACCCAGCGCGGCGGCCAGGCCGTGGAAGTCCTTGGCGATCGCGGTGAACACCGCCTCGTCGTAGTCCACCAGGTCGATCTTGTTCACCGCCAGCACCAGCCGGGGCACCCGCAGCAGCGCGATCACGGCGGCGTGCCGGCGGGTCTGCGCGACCACGCCGTAGCGGGCGTCCACCAGCAGCACGGCCAGCCCGGCGGTGGAGGCGCCGGTGACGGTGTTGCGGGTGTACTGCACGTGCCCGGGGGTGTCGGCCAGCACGAACTCCCGCTTGCGGGTACCGAAATAACGGTACGCCACGTCGATCGTGATGCCCTGCTCGCGCTCCGCGCGCAGCCCGTCCACCAGCAGTGACAGGTCCGGCGTCGCCAGGCCCTTGTCCACCGAGGCCCGCCGGACGGCCTCGATCTGGTCGGTCAGCACCGACTTGGTGTCATAGAGCAGCCGGCCCACCAGGGTCGACTTGCCGTCGTCCACGCTGCCGGCAGTGGCGAACCGCAGAAGGTCTGTCCCCATCAGAAGTAGCCCTCCCGCTTGCGGTCTTCCATGGCCGCCTCGGAGAGCCGGTCGTCCGCGCGGGTGGCACCGCGCTCGGTCAGCCGGGACGCGGTGACCTCGGCGATCACCTCGTCCAGCGTCGTCGCGGTGGACTCCACTGCGCCAGTGCATGAACCGTCACCGACGGTGCGGTAGCGCACCGTCTTGAGCTCGAGGCGCTCACCCTCGCGCGGGCCGCCCCACGGGCCCTCGGCCAGCCACATACCGTCCCGGTGGAACACCTCGCGATGGTGCGAGTAGTAGATGGACGGCACCTCGATGTTCTCCCGCTGGATGTAGCGCCAGACGTCCAGCTCGGTCCAGTTGGACAGGGGGAACACCCGCACGTGCTCGCCTGGGGCGTGCCGGCCGTTGTAGAGGTTCCACAGCTCGGGGCGCTGCTTGCGCGGATCCCACCGGCCGAACGCATCGCGCAGGCTGATGATCCGCTCCTTGGCCCTGGCCCGCTCCTCGTCCCGGCGACCGCCGCCGAACACCGCATCGAACCGGTGGTAGTTGATCGAGTCCAGCAGCGGCACGGTCTGCAACGGGTTACGGGTGCCGTCCGGCCGCTCGACCAGCCGGCCGTCGTCGATCCAGTCCTGCACGTGCGCGACGATCAGGCGCAGCCCGAGCCGCTTCACCAGCTGGTCCCGGAAGTCGATGACCTCCGGGTAGTTGTGTCCGGTGTCCACGTGCAACAGCGAGAAGGGCACCGGAGCCGGCGCGAATGCCTTGACCGCCAGGTGCACCAGCAGGGTGGAGTCCTTGCCGCCGGAGAACAGGATGACCGGGCGGTCGAACTCGCCGGCCACTTCGCGGAAGATGTGGATCGCCTCGGACTCCAGGGCGTCCAGCGCGTCGAAGCCGGTCCGCGCGGCGGCTGGTGACGCCTCGCTGTCTGTCCCGGTGTCGGTCACTGTGCTCATGCGTGCAGCCCGCACTCGGTCTTGGCCCGGCCGGACCAGCGTCCGGCCCGCTTGTCCTCCCCGATCAGCGGCTTTCGGGTGCACGGCGCGCAGCCGATCGACGGGTAGCCGGCATCCACCAGGGGGTTCACCAGGATGTTGTGCTCGGCGATGTAGGCGTCCATGTCCTCGTCGCTCCACGCCGCGATCGGGTTGATCTTGACCAGGCCGAACTTCTCGTCGTAGCTGATCAGTGGGGTGTTTGCCCTGGTCGGGGCCTCTACCCTGCGCACTCCGGTGACCCACGCGTCGTAACGGGCGAGGGTGTTGCGCAGCGGCACCACTTTGCGCAGGAAACAGCACCGGTCCGGTTCGCGGGCGAACAGGTCCTTGCCCTCGGCGGTGTCCTGCTCTGCCACGGTCGCCTCGGCCTGGGCGTTGACGATCCGCACGTCGTAGGTGGTCTGCCACGGCGTCCCGGGTGCCGATGGTCTCGGCGAAGTGGTAGCCGGTTTCCAGGAACAGCACCTCCACGCCGGGGCGGGCTTGGGCCGCCAGGTCGACCAGCACCGCGTCCTGCATGTTCGACGCCACGATCAGCCCGTCGCCGAAGGTCCGCGCGGCCCAGGCCAGCACCTGCTCAGCACGGGCGTCCGGCCCCAGCTCGAGAGCACCCTGCTCGGCCATCGAGCGCAGCTCATGTCCGGTCATGCTTCGCACAGTGACGCTCATTCCAGTACCGCCCCCTCTGGGATTCCGATTGCGACCAGCGTGACCGCGAATGTCCGCAGGCACCCCGCGCAGTGCCACGCCCCATGCGGTTGTTCCACCGGACGCAGGTCCTCCTCCCCGCAATAGGGGCAATAGAACGGCACCGCGCGCTCGCTCATTGGAGATCAGCCTCCTTCGCCCTGGCCACCCACTGGGCGAACCGCTCGCCGGTGTCGCGTTGCTTGACGTACTGGCGGACCACCCGCTCCACGTAGTCACCCAGCTCGCTGGAGGTGACCTTCAGCCCGCGCAGCTTGCGGCCGAACCCGGCGTCGCGCCCGAGCCCACCTCCCAGGTGCACCTGGAAACCGGGCACCTGGTGGCCCTCCGCCGTGGTGATGATCTGTCCTTTGAGGCCGATGTCGGCGGTCTGGGTGCGGGCGCAGGCGTTCGGGCAGCCGTTGAGGTGGATGGCGACGGGGGCGTCCAGGTCCGGGATGTCGGCCAGCCGGTCCTCCAGCTCGGCGACCAGCGTGATGGCCCTGCCCTTGGTCTCCACGATCGCCAGCTTGCAGAACTCGATGCCGGTGCAGGCCATGGTGTTGCGCCGCCACGGCGTGGGTTTGGTGTGCAGGCCCAGCTCGGCGAGCTCGGCGACCAGCGGGTCGACGTGGGCGTCCGCGACGTCGAGCACCAGCAGTTGCTGCTGCACCGTGGTGCGCAGCCGGCGGGAGCCGATCCGCTCGGCGGCCTGCGCCACCTTGATCAGCGTGGAGCCGGAGGTCCGGCCGGCGATCGCCGCCGCGCCGACGTAGTTGCGCCCGTCGATCTGTTTGTGCACGCCGATGTGGTCCCGCGGCCCGGTCCAGTGCTCCGGAGCGGGACCGTCGACCATCGGGTGCTTCAGGTACTCGGTCTCCAGGACCTCGCGGAATCTCTCAGCACCCCAGTCGGCGACCAGGAACTTGATCCGGGCGCGGTGCCGCAGCCGCCGGTAGCCGTAATCCCGGAACAGCCCGACCACCCCGGCCCACACGTCGGCCACCTCATCCAGCGGCACCCAGGCACCGAGGCGCACGCCCAGCTGCGGGTTGGTGGACAGCCCGCCGCCGACCCACAGGTCGAAGCCGGGGCCGCGCTCCGGGTGGCGCACACCGACGAACGCGATGTCGTTGATCTCGTGCACGACGTCGTGGCGGGGCGAGCCGGAGATCGCCGATTTGAACTTGCGCGGCAGGTTGGAGAACTCCTTGCTGCCCGCCGTATCGGTGATGTAGCGCTCGACGATCTGGCGGATCGCCGGGGTGCCGTCGATGATCTCGTCGGCGGCGATGCCCGCGACCGGGGAGCCGAGTATCACGCGGGGGCAGTCGCCGCACGCCTCGGTGGTGGAAAGGCCGACCGCCTCCAGCTTCTCCCAGATCGCCGGCACGTCCTCGATCTGGATCCAGTGCAGCTGCACGTTCTGCCGGTCGGTGATGTCGGCGGTGTCCCTGGCGTAGGTCTGGGACACCTCGCCGATGACCCGGAGCTGCTCGGTGCTCAGCGCGCCGGAGTCGATGCGCACCCGCATCATGAAATAGCGATCGTCGAGCTCCTCGGGCTCCAGCGCACCGGTGCGGCCGCCGTCGATGCCCTGTTTGCGTTGGGTGTAGAGCCCCATCCAGCGGAACCGGCCGCGCAGATCACCCGGATCGATCGAGTCGAAGCCGCGCTTGGAATAGATGGCCTCGATCCGGGCGCGCACGTTGAGCGCGTCATCGTCACGTTTGGTCCGCTCGTTGGGGTTGAGCGGCTCCCGGTATCCGAGCGCCCACTGGCCCTCACCCCGCTGGCGCTTCGGGGGCGCCGCCCGGCGAGCCGGCGTCTGATTAACCGGCGTCTGACTAACCGGCGCTGCGGCGCGCTCAGCAGTTCGTTGTGGTGCCACCATCTGGGTCAAACCTCCAGGTCGCGACGGGGTACGCACGGCAGACCTGGACCTGGGCAGGAAGGGACCGGCCGACCGGCTCCCCGGCCGTCGTCACTCGCAGTGGGATTCGGCGCGGGTCAGAGGGTTGACCGGCACATCGCGCTGGAGACGCGCTGATAATCGATGTGGCGACGGGCCACTAATCGCATGTTCAACGCGCAAGACACCCCATCAGCGTGCCATTTATCAAGGCCCGATGAACAGGAGAGCGCAGATATTGAGAGGAGCGTCACCGCAATGGGGTAGCTCACGATCCCCAGGCTGAGACGATGTCGCCGGGTCCCCACACGAGGTCGATCAGCTCGGGATCCAGGCCTGGAGTGACTCCGGAGAGGCTTACCACGGCCAGGCCGGTGGTGTCGGCAGCGAAGCCCGGTACCTGGGCGGCGCTTCGGGTGAGCTCGGCGAGGTCGTGACCGTCGAAGGGGGTGGCCAACCATTTGATCGATCCGGCGAACAGGATCCGCTGCGCGACCGGTCGCCGATCGGCTCCGACCAGGTCGATCTCGGGATCGAACTGCCGGTTCCACCAGCCTCCGACGGCGTCGAGATCGGGCCAGGCCAGCTCACCGGCCGCGGCGGCGAGTTCCCCCCACGGCCTCCAGCACGCGCCGTGCCTGATCGGCTGCGGGGAACTCGGCCATGAGCGCAGACTCGGGCACGCTGAACAGCGGGGCGGCGGGGTCGGCGCACTCGGCCTCGAGGAACGGCAGTGCGGGTGTGCCGTGCGGCCAGCTCCGCAGAATGCCGGGCAGCCCGCCCGAGACGAGGTGGGCGTCGATCGCGTCGGACGGGCCGAGGCCGGTCGCGGTGGCGGTCTCGGCCACCGTGAGTGGACCGAGAACGAGATTGTCGGCCCGCCCGAAGAACGGTCGGTCGTAGGCGGTGAGGCGCGCCATCATGTGGATGTCACTGCCGAGCAGCAGTAGCAGTACGGGGTGCCCGCTCAGCAGCCGGTCCCAGGCCGTCTGCAGCGCGCCGTCGAAGAGATCGTCCTGCTCGGCCAGCCAGGGCAGCTCGTCCAGCACGACGATGCACGGTGTCGCCGGCAACACTGCGGCCAGCACCCGGAAGGCGTCCGGCCAACTGCCCGCCCCGTCCGTCGGGACGAGCTCGCGATCGGTGGGCAACGAGGAGTCCCTCAGATCGGCCAGAAACGCGGCCACCGCCTCGACTGGCGAGGCACCCTTGGTCGCGGCGAAGTAGACGTAGGGCACCTCGGCTCGGTCGCAGAACTCCTGTACAAGGCGGGACTTGCCGACCTGCCGCCGGCCACGGAGGGCGACCGCCGTCGCCGAACCCGACGCAGCGACTCGGCCCAAGCGCTTTCCCAGCAGGGAGAGCTCACCGGATCGTCCGATGAACGTAGATGCCATCTACGTAGATTACCGCTACATAGCGTTCCTGTCTCCAGACTGCGGGAGCGTCAGCGGCGGGGCGGAGTGGGTGCGGGTTGGATCCAGGAGCGCGCCGGATGACGGTTTCCGTGCCGCACCAGAACCGTATGGCCTCGAACTTCTGAGCTTCCTTATCCTCCGTTGTTCACCCTATCGGGTGGTCTCGGGGGCCCGGCTCAACGGGGAGATTGTCAGTGCTGCCGGAGAGAATCCGGTTGTGACCGCAGTAGTGTGCGAGCCCGCGCAGGCGATGTCGGATGGTCTCGACGGCCTGCGCGCGACGCTGCGCGGCCTGGATGACAAGGCGCTCATCCAGGCGCTGCGGGACGTCGAGGTGATCTCCCGCAAGACACAGTCGGTGATGTTGGATCTGGTCGCCGAGATCGACTCCCGGGGGATCGCGGGGCGGGAGGGTTTCGGTCCCACGCAGCGGCTGCTGGCCGGCATGCTGCATCTGTCGATGGCCGAGGCGCGGATGCGAGTTGAGCACGCCGCGTTGGTGGGCACCCGCCACACGATCACCGGCGAGACGCTGCCACCCCGGCTGCCCGAGACCGCGGCGGCGCTGGCCGCCGGGGAGATCGGGAGTGGGCAGTTGAAGGTGATCACCGAGACCATGGTGCTGATGCCCCCCTCGGTCCCCGAACCCGCCCGGGACCGCCTCGATGCGGATCTGGCCGGCTACGCGAAGGACTTCGACCCCCGCCGACTGCGCATCATCGCCCGCCGGATGCTCGACGTGGTCGATCCGGACGGGCCTGAGCCCACCGAGGATGATCCCGCCCCGGCCGTCCCCGCTCGGGGAGAGCTGTGGATGCGGGATCGCCGCGATGGGAGCCTGGGGCTGGAGGGCTGGCTGGATCCCGAACACGGTGGCGCGTTCCGCGCGTTGATCGAGCAACTCGCCGCGCGCCGCCCCGCCACCGAGGGTGTCTCCGATGACCGCAATATGCCCCAGCGCCAGGCGGACGCGTTGATCGAGCTGTGCGATCGCGCCCGCGCCGCGGACGAGTTCCCTACCACCGGCGGGGAGCCGCCGCACGTCACGGTGACCATCGACTGGAATGTGCTACGTACCGGGCTGGGCAGCGCCATGCTGGACTACGGGCAGCGGATCAGCGCGGCCACCGCCCGGCGCATCTCCTGCGATGCCAAGGTGATCCCGGTCGTGCTCGGTGGTGACGGTGAGCCCCTGGACGTCGGCCGGGCCCAGCGCACCGTCCCCCTGGGTATCCGTCGTGCGCTGGTCGCCCGCGATCGCGGATGCAGTTTTCCCGGCTGTGATCGGCCCCCGGGACTCTGCGAAGCCCACCACGTCATCCACTGGGCCGATTTCGGCGAGTCGTCTGTCCAGAATTGCTGTCTGCTGTGTGTGATGCACCACCAGCAGGTCCATTTGCAGGGCTGGAACATCACTATCCAGGGTGGGAGCGTCGAGTTCCGGCCGCCCGCCATCATCGATCCGGACCGCCGACCTCTTACCAACCCTCTCCGGTGCTGACCAGTCAGGCGGAGTCGGTTTTGTTCAGGTGGGTCCGAATTTCAGTTCGCGGTGTTCGGCGTTGTGCTCGATCATTCGCGCGATCCGCAGTGCCTCCGCGCACGAATCGATCTTCAGCCCGCGACCGAGACTCACGCCGGCACAGCGATCCCGACGATCGGGAGCGGCGGCAGGACGATCCGCTGAGCGGGAACCGGGGAGGCGACGGCCCCGCCCAGCGGGTAGCCGGGTGGGGCCGTTCGCGTGGCCGGTTAGTCGAATTCGCCGGCGTGGATTCCGGTGGTGAACGCGGACCACTGCGCCGGGGTGAATCGCAGCGCGGGACCGGCGGGGTCCTTGCTGTCCCGGACGGCGATGCCACCGGGCAGGCTGGCCATCTCCACACACGCCGACATGGCGTTGCTACGGGTAGACTTCCGCCATACGGCGGTAGTCGGGTCACGTGCCATGAGTGCCCTCTTTCGCTTACTCACGTTAGTGCTCAGCGAGCTGCGCGATCATGGCCAGGGACTCGTTCGGACCGAGCGCCTGGCCGCGCAGCTCGCTGAACACTGTACTCAGCTGGGACACCACCGAGGCGTCGTCGATCTCGTGGCCACCCACGATGTACTCCTGGTGCGCGATATCGGGCAGCAGGCCATCGGGGAAGCTCAGCAGGGAGAACGGCCCCGCCATGCCGACGTGCAGCCCGAGGCCGAAGGGGATCACCCGCAGCTCGATGTTCGGCCAGGCGGCCACCTCGATCAGGCGCGCCAGCTGCCCGGCGGCGAGGCGTCCGTCACGGGCACAGCGCAGCAGCGCGCCCTCCGAGAAGACCGCGCTGAGCTGGAGTGGGTTGAGGCCGGCCAGCCGCTCCTGGCGGCGCAGCCGCGCCGCGACCCGCCGCTCCACCTCATTGGCGGACAGGCGGGTCTCGATGGTGCAGACCGTACGCATGTACTCCTCGGTCTGGAGCAGGCCGGGCATGACCTCCAGCTCGAAGCACCGCAGCGAGGTGGCGTCGGACTCCAGGCCGACATAGGTGCTCAGACCCTCCGGCAGGCCGTAGGTGGACCACCAGCCGCGCTGGCTGGCCTCCTCCCGGATCTCCTCCAGCGCCGCGAGCTGCTCTTCGGCGTGGTAGTGGTCACGGAGCAGCACGATGAGTTCGGAGTACGAGACCACGTTGCGGCCCAGCTCGATCGCGGCGAGCCGCGACTTCGAGGTCTTGATGGCCGCCGCTGCCTCCGGTCGCGACATTCCTGCCGCTTCCCGTAGCCGTCGCAGCTCGGCGCCGAGTTGGACACGCCTGATGGTTGGTCCTGCCATGGGCGTGATCGTAGCGGGATACCGGGATGTGGAAACAGGCCTACCCGGCTAGCCATCGTGAAATCACGGTGATAGATTCCGAGACCTAGTGTCACCGAAGGTTCCCGCGAGCCAGGGGCCGGCGGCGGCCACACACCTTAGACGCTCTCGACGTGTGGCGGGCACTTCATGGCAGGCAGGCACAGCAAGCGGGGGGCGCGCGCCCGGATCTCCGGGCAGCGGGGACCTCGTCCCATCGGGATCACGGACGCGCGTACCCGCGTCGAGCATTTGATGACTGACGCGGTGGCGATGGAGCATCGGCACACGGGCCGGTACCTCGCGCTGTGCGGGGCCGAAGTGCTGGCCGCGAGCCTGCTCGAGCGGCACCGCAGCCAGTGCCAACCCTGCCGCGAGCAGGCCGTGTCATGACCGGGCACTCGAGATCTCTGGATGCTCGCAGGAAGGTAAGCCCGGGGATGAGTGAACCACCACGGTGTACCGGCGATCCGTGGATCGATGCGTACATGCGGTTCCGGCAGGCGTGGGTTGACGGCGCGACCGAAGGTGAGCTGGCCGAGCTGGCGACGCGAGTGCCGGCGTGGCCTGCCCAGCCCGGCACCGCCCATACCGGCGGCGCTGTTCATCCACCGGGACATCGTGATCACCGCCGGGCAGCAGGCGTTATCTGCGCGGCTGGTCACGGCGCTGTGGGTGCCTGATGGCTTCGGCCACGCCGGCTAGCTGGCGTAGCCGGCCGATCTGGGTCGCGGTCAGACCGGCCGACGGCTCACGGGCTGGTCGTTGTTGCGGCGGCATCGGTGGTGGGGCCGGTCCGCGGTGTGTGGTCGTCCGGAGCGGCCAGGATGTTGATCAGCTTCTGGAGAGCGGCGGCCTGTTCGGGCTGGCGGCGGGCGAGGCGGCGCAGGCGGGCGGCGCCAGCGGCCCGTTGGGTATCGCTGCCCTGCTCGGCCGCGGCGTAGATCGGTTCCCGGGTGGTTTCCTCGGTGCCGTCCTCGGGTGGCTCGGCACCGGTCAGGGCCGCGTAGACGGCGTGCAGGAAGGGCGTGACGAACGGAAGCCGGCCGAGACCGGGGGCGGCCAGCATGAGCTCGCCGAGCATCGAGTGGTCACCCTTCTCGACGGCGTTCCTGGCGGTGTCCACGGCCATGTCGAGGTCGGTGACGGTGTCGTAGACCTCGGCGAGCGGCATCCGCGCGGTGAGCAGGGCGATGCCGAGATGCTGGGCCATCATCGGGTCGTCGCTGCCTGCCTCCAGGAGGTCCAGGGTGCGGGGCTCGGAGATCAGCTCGGGGTATTGTTGCAGGAAGCGCCGCGAGTCCGACCAGGTGGGGGTCTGCAGCCACCGCTGGAGGAGCTCGGCGTGGTCCTGGGCGGCGCGGAGCTCGGCGAGCACCTGGTCCTGACCGCGCTCGGCGATATCGTCGAGAATCTCGTCTAACTGGTCCAGGCGGTGTCGAAGGCGTCGAGTGCACCCTCGGGCTGTCCGGCATTTGCTTGGTGGGTCGCGAGGTTGTTCAGCGATGTGGCGAGGTGGGGTAGGAAGGCGGCGGGGTTGGCTTGGGCCGGCTGTCGGCGGATCGCGACTGCGTCGGTGATGGAGGTCAGCGCGCCGGGTCCGGTCCCCGGTGTCGCCCAGCCTGTTGGAGAGGTTGTCCACCCCCAGCACTGTCGCCGGCGTCCGCCGCGACCGGACAAACGTCTCTTCAGCTGGCGTCAGCGTGAGATAGCGGATTAGCTCATTGCGGCTGATCTCGGGGAACCCACGCAGTGCGGCCAGCTCCTCGCCCGAGAACGCATCGCGGGTCGACACCTCGGCCCCCAAGCTGTCAAGCACCACCACGGCCGGTCGCACCCCTAGAGCGCCTTGGACCCTGAGACTTTGACACTTGAGCCAAGTTTCCAGGAGGGCGTAGTGTTCTTCTCGTCCGCTCCCACACAGGCGTTTCGACCGTCTGACCAGCCGCGATGGGTGGCACAACGACGGCGACTGAGGTTTAGGTCGCCCGGTTCGGCGCAGCGGATGGCGACGGTCCGCCACCCCAGACCGGGAGTCCCTGCGTGAGCTTGCGCTCAGGAAGCCGCAGGGACCATTTGGCGTGTCCACAGACTCGGCGGTCCGAGGCGCAGCCTCACTAGACTTAAACAGATCCTGGCCGATCAGCCGCGACTACCGGGCGCGGCCTGCGCAGGTCGTCACCATGTGTTCGATCCGTTGCCGGGGAATGACGAACGGGTGCACCGCGAGGCCGAACGCGCCCGTCTCGCCCGCGCTGCGGCGTGCTGCGCCACCTGCCCCGCCCGAGCGCAGTGCCCCAGCGCGGTCACCACCTCGACCGCTGCACTCGCGGGGTAAGCCAGGAGAAGCCTCAGTGTTAACCATGATTAACCATCTCCTTGCCATGCTGCTGTACCGCTTAAGTCTGTTTCGTCGGAACTTCGCGAATGCGCGTCGGCTCCAGTGTTGATAAATTTTGATGGGAGTTCTCTCGCGTTTTGATCCGTGTCCTGGCGCGCCTGGGGTTTTCTCGGGCTATTCCGATATTTCATTGTCGATCACCGGTGCGAGTCGGTTAATGGCCTTCCGGCTGTCAGCTCCCGATTTGGTTCGACATGCTGTAATTCGATAGATCCCGTGCCCACGACCACCCGATGCCACTCTTTACCTTGGTCCGCTTTGCGGCCTTAATGACTCGATTACGCGAGGAGTGGTGTACCCGCAGGTCCCTTAGATGATCTAGATCCGCGCTTCACGATAACGGTCGGCCCACGCTTCGCCTCGGGGCAGTGCTCAACTCCCCATGTCGCACGGCAGAAATCAGCGTGGTGCTCCACTGAGGTCTCTTCCCACTCCAGTTCATCGTCACTTAAGACCCTCAAGCGCTGAACCTTGCGAGCAACTAGCATCGGGTTATGGCCGCAGTAATAGCCCGAACAACCGACCGGGACCGAGTGCATCCATAGAAGATTTTTAGGAGGATACGGTGAGCCACTCGAGCGCCATTCAACCAATTCAGACGGTACTGCTGCGCGTTCCAGGAAAAGCCGTTCCAGAATGTCGAGGACGCGTGCATCGCCCCACTGGGGCGGTAACACGGCGACGACCTCGTTATTGCGAGCGATTGAAAGAGGACCGCCGGGCAGCACCTCCCAGTACAGAACCCACGCCTTCGCTCCAGCACGGCGCGCCATCTCCGATCCTCCTCGCCTGTACCTAGCGGCTCACGACCTAGCGGCTCACGACCTAGCGGCTCACGACCTAGCGGCTCACGACCTAGCGGCTCACGACCTAGCGGCTCACGACCTAGCGGCTCACGACCTAGCGGCTCACGACCTAGCGGCTCACGACTACCGATCGGGATCGAGAATTTGTTGCTCGGTACAGGAGCCCGATAGCGCCTCGAACACCGGGGACGGCGGTCGCCACCACGTATGTGCGGTAACGGTTCCGGCCGGGTAGCTACCGGTGGCCAAGTTTCTCGGCAACAGCACCCGCCAAGCGCTTGACGCGCAGCGCGTTCCTGGGTGTAGCTCCTCCCGCTACGTGGGACCGCGACTGCATGTTCTCCCAGGCCCGGGGTTTAGCGGCTCAACCTGGAGATCCAAAGATTCAGGTCACTACACGTGACTGCCTGAATACTAAAGGTGGTGTGTTCGATCCGGTAGTGCGCATCCTTTGACATCATCTCGCGCCCAAACTAGAGTGGTGCGCACAATCACTCAATGGAGTGAAGGATGTCGATCATATGGCTGGTCGCGACCATGAGATCGATGCGCAGCGGACGATACTGGGCACTTCTGGCGACTATCGCGGGCGGCCTTCTCGTGAGCGTCCTTCTCGGGGCACCCTTCTCAGGGAGCATAGGAAGGAGCGCAGCCCTTGTTGGCACCGCAGCCCTCGTTGGCACCGCCGCAGCCATCCCGCTCTTTCTGGTCGCGGTCGTGCTCCTGAGGAGAAGACGGCAGAAGCGCCAGCAGGTCCGACGCCCCCCTTACCGCCCCACCCCACCAGTCCCCGTGAGGCGACAACTTCCGTGCACCAACGCCCAAGCACAGGACATCATGGATAAGACGACGTGCCGGGAATGTCGCACGATGGGGTTCGACATGGAAACCTATGCTCCCGACGTGCCGAGCTGGTATCTGGGCCGGTGCCGCGGATGCGGCAGCCAGCGCGAGTTTAACTTCATGACAGGTTGAACCCACGCTTGCCTGTTTCCAACATCGCCAGGTAACCCTTGGCGATTGGGATTATACGGGCGCGCTGGCCGATCGCCGACGCTTCAGCGTCACCAAGAACTCTCTCCTCACCGACTCCCCAACGAGGCCCCAGGTCGCTACGCCGGGGTTGTAACTTGGTGGGGGTTACACCACAGACGCTAGGCGGTCACCGCCGCAGCGGCCATCCGGCTGGCATGGGTACATAAGCGGCTACCGCTCGATGTACTCAACGAGGTGCTGACCTGGGAACAGAATCTGAAGTCAAGCGCGCCGGGGGTGATTCCCGAGATTATGGCATGAGGTCTAAGCCGCACTACTGAGTCGATGGCGCTCTTCACCGGGTCGGTGCCGGTCAGCCTGGTGCTCGGGCCAGACGAGGCGCTGGTCACGGGTTGAGGAGCTGGCTTACTCGTTGCGGTGACACGTCGAGGACTGCGGCGACGTCGGACCCGGTCATGTGCCGGTCTCTGCTGAGGTGTCGGGCCACCGTGCGCCATCTTGCTGCGGCCTCTCCCTGCAAGCGCTCCGCCTCGCGGGATGCCTCGCGGGCGGCTTCGATCTCAGCGGAGAGCTCGTCATCGAGCTCGATCTGGTAGTCGACAGTGTTTTCACCGGGGTCGGTACCGGTCAGCGCGGTGACATAGTCGCGGACCATGCGCCCCGCGGACGCCAAGGTAGGGGCCTGCGTCACGCCGATCCCCTCGATGTGGAGTTCCCAATCCAGCTCCCATCGCCTTGCGGTCACCTGGTACGTCGTCACTGCAACCACCCTCCGGCAAACAGGTCAGCCGTCTGATGGCGTCCCGGACGCTACAGGCGATGCGCGAGTCTGGATGCAGAACTCGGTTATCTGAGGGGTGGATAGTGGATAGGAGAGTTCTGCATCCAGACTGCTGGTCTGTCAGCGGCGGGGGGGAGTGGGTGCGGGTTGGTTCCAGGCGCGGGCGTAGCGGCGGGCGCCGGGGTGCTGGTCGCGGCTGCGGTAGACGATGTAGGGGCGGGTCAGGTAGCCCAGCGGTGCGCTGAAGACGTGCACCAGCCGGGTGTAGGGCCAGCTCGCCAGCAGCAGCAGCACGATCAGGGCGTGGATCTGGAAGCTGATCGGGATGCCGACCATCAGCTCGGGTGCCGGCGCGAGGGTGAACAGGCTGCGGAACCAGGGAGACACCGTCTCCCGGTAGTTGTAGCCCCCGCCGAGCAGGTTGCTGCCGACGGTGTTCAGCATTCCGGTCACGATCGCGGCGCTGAGCAGTGTGTACATGAGCTTGTCGATCCGTGTGGTGGCTTTGCGCACCGCCGGCACGGTGATCCGCCGGTAGAGCAGTATCGCCAGTCCGGCTACTGCGGCCATGCCGGAGAGCGTGCCGAAGGACACCGACATCAGGTGATACGCGAAGTCCGACACGCCCAGCGCCGCGGTCCAGCTCGCCGGGATGAGGATGCCGAGCACGTGCCCGAACAGCACCGCCAGCAGCCCGAAATGGAACAACGGGCTGCCCAGCCGCAGCAGCCTGCTCTCGTGGAGCTGGGAGGATCGGGTGGTCCAACCGAACTGGTCGTGCCGGTAGCGCCAGATGTGGCCCACCACGAACGACGTGAACGCCACGTAGGGCACCGTCAGCCACAGCAGAGTCGTCATCGGCGTCCTCCCATGTGCTCCTGGAGTGTCGGATCCATCGCGAACGGCTCCAGGCCCACCTCTTCCTCCGGGGGACCCTGCGCAGCCAGCTCGGCGACCCGGCGCCGGTCGGCGACGTTGAGCTCGGGCAGGGTGGCGCACACCGCGTCGAGCACCGCCGCATAGGGCGACTCGCACTCGTGCAGCGAGAGCCTCAGCAGCTCCACGACCGGCCGGTACTCCACCAGGAGTCGCCGACCGGCCACCGGGTCCACGGTCGCGGCGAACTCCAGCACCACCGCCAGATGGTCCGGCAGCTCATGGTCACCCAGCTCCACACCCCCCGCGCGGTAGGCGTGCTTGAACCGCAGCAGCGCCATGCCGCGTTTGCGCGTGTCACCGAAGGCGTAGTAGCTCAGGTGCAGGCAGTTGCGCCGGCGCAGGTCGAAGGTCTCCACGTAGTAGGCGGCCAGCTCGATCGGCGCCCTCCCGCGGAGATGGTCGATGAACGACACGAGCGCGGGCCCGGCCGGTGCGGGCAGCGCGGCAGCCCCCGCATGCAGCTCATCAAGCATCCCCAGCGTCTGCTCCGCCGGGTAATCCAGCAGCAGCGCAGCAATCCGCCATACCATCCGCTGCTCGTACTGACCGCGTTCTGTCCCCAGAACGCGCTTATCGGGGTTCGATAACTGCGTTCTGTCCCCAGAACGCGCTCGGCCGAGCCAGGACGGGCTCACGGAGCGCTCTCCACTACGGGGGCCGGGTCGGGCGTTGCACCATTCACCGTGCCGTTGGTGTGCGTGGGGAACAGGCCGTTGGTGGTTTTGCCGTCCCAGTTGAGGAGGTTGATCCGGCGTGCCTTGTCCGGTGGGGTGGCGGTGCCGTTGGGGTCGGCGGGCTGCTGGGTCAGGTGGAACTTGTCGTCCATGACGTCGAACGCGGTCATGCCTGGGCCGCCGTCGCCGTCCAGGCTGCAGCCGGTGGCCAGGGCGTCCAAGCGGTGCGCGTCGGAGCCGGCCGCGCTGGGGATGACGTAGCGGTGCTCGTATTTGGCGATGGCCAGCAGCCGGTACATCGCCTCGATCTCGGTCGGTGTCAGGCGCACCGACTCGGCGATCCCCGGGTCGACCGGCTCGCCGAGGTTGACCCGGCGCATGTGCGCTCGCATCGCGGCCAACCGCTGCAACGAGGCGCGCACCGGCCCGACGTCGCCCGCGGTGAACAGCTCCGCCAGGTACTCCACCGGGATGCGCAGCGCGTCGATCGCGCCGAACAGGTTTCCGGCGTCCTCGCCGTCGTGCCCGGTGCTGGCCAGCACGTCCACCACGGGCGAGAGCGGCGGGATGTACCAGACCATCGGCATCGTGCGGTACTCCGGGTGCAGCGGCAGCGCCACCTGGTAGTCCACGATCAACTTGTAGATCGGGGACGCCTGTGCGGCCTCAATCCACTCCTGGGAGATGCCGGCCCGCTCGGCCTCGGCGACCACCCGCGGGTCGTGCGGGTTGAGGAACACACCCAGCTGCGCCGGGTAGAGGTCCTTGTCGTCGGGCACCGACGCCGCGGCCAGCACCGCGTCCGCGTCGTAGAACACCACGCCGATGTAGCGCAGCCGCCCCACACAGGTCTCCGCGCAGACCGTGGGGATCCCGACTTCCACCCGCGGGTAGCAGAACGTGCATTTCTCCGCTTTGCCGGTCTTGTGGTTGAAGTAGATCTTCTTGTACGGGCATCCGGTGACGCATTGGCGCCACCCTCGACACTTGTCCTGATCGACCAGCACGATGCCGTCCTCGCTGCGCTTGTAGATCGCGCCGGACGGGCAGGACGCCGCGCATGACGGGTTGAGGCAGTGCTCGCAGATCCGCGGCAGGTAGAACATGAACGTCTGCTGGAACTCCAGCTTCACCTTGTCGGACACCTTGGCCAGCAGCGGGTCCCGGCCGATCTGCTCGGGACCACCGCCCAGGTCGTCGTCCCAGTTGGCGCCCCAGGTGACCTTGGTGTCCTCGCCGGTGATCAGCGAGATGGGCCGGGCTGTCGGGGTGGTGTCCGACGGTGGAGCGGACAGCAGGTTGTCGTAGTCGTAGGTCCACGGCTCGTAGTAGTCGGCCACAGTCGGCAGGTCGGGGTTGGCGAAGATGTTCAGCAGCCGCTTGAACCGCGAGCCTGTGCGCAACGTCAGCCGGCCGCGCTTGGTCAGCGTCCAGCCGCCCTTCCACCTGTCCTGATCCTGATACTGCCGCGGGTAGCCCTGCCCTGGCCGGGTCTCGACGTTGTTGAACCAGGCGTACTCGACGCCGCCGCGGTTGGTCCACGCCTGCTTGCAGGTGACGCTGCAGGTGTGGCAGCCGATGCACTTGTCCAGGTTCATCACCATGGCCAGCTGCGCCATCAGTCTCATCAGTAGATCACCTCCTGGCTGCGACGGCGGATGGTGGTGACCTCGTCGCGCTGATTGCCGGTGGGGCCGTGGTAGTTCAGTGCGAACGACTGCTGGGCGTAGCCGCCGATCAGGTGCGTCGGTTTGATCATCAACCGGGTCAGCGCGTTGTGGATGCCACCGCGCTTGCCGGTCTTCTCGGTGCGTGGCACGCCCACGGTGCGCTCCTGGGCGTGGTACATGAACACGGTGCCCTCGGGCATCCGGTGGCTGACGATCACCCGCGCGACCACGATGCCGTTGCGGTTGATCGCTTCGATCCACTCGTTGTCCACGACACCGATCTTGGCGGCGTCCACATCGGACATCCAGATCGCCTGGCCGCCGCGGGAGAGCGTGAGCATGTGCAGATTGTCCTGGTAGGCGGAGTGGATGGACCACTTCGAGTGCGGCGTGAGGTACCGGACCGTGACCGAGCGGTGTCCATTGGAGCTGATCGCCCCCACGTTGGGTTCGCCGAACAGCGCCGTCATGTCCAGCGGCGGCCGGAAGATCGGCAGCTGCTCGCCGAGCTCGGACATCCAGTCGTGGTCGAGGTAGAAATGCTGCCGCCCGGTCAGCGTGTGCCACGGTTTGAGCCGCTCGGTGTTGATGGTGAACGGGGAGTAGCGCCGGCCGCCGGTTTCGCTACCCGACCACTCCGGTGACGTGATCACCGGCACCGGGCGGGCCTGGGTGTCGGCGAAGGTGATCCGCTTGCCCTCGCTCTCCGCGGCGAGGTCTGCGAGCTTGGTCCCGGTGCGCCGCTCCAGGGTGCGGAAGCCCTCGGTGGCCAGCCGGCCGTTGGTGGTGCCGGACAGCGCCAGGATGGCCTCCGCGGCGTGGGTGTCCTTGGCCAGTGACGGCCGCCCGGCGGCCCGCCCGGAGACGATCGCGCCGTTGACCGACCGGAGGTAGTCCACCTCCGCGTCCGGGTGCACGGTGACGCCCTTGGTGGTCAGGCCGACCCGCTCGACGAGGGGGCCCAGGGCGGCCATCTTCTCGCCGATCGCCGGGTAGTCGCGTTCGACCACGATCAGTCTCGGCATCGTCTTACCGGGGATCGGCTCGCACTCGCCGGCTCTCCAGTCCAGCACCCGGCCGCCGGGTTGCGCGGTGGCATCGGCGGTGTCGTGCATCAGCGGCATCGCCACGATGTCCTGGCGTATCCCGAGGTGCTTCTCGGCCAGCCAGGAGAAACCGCGGGCGATCCGGTGGAACGCCTCGAAGTCGGTCTTGGTCTCCCACGGCGGAGAGATCGCGGGGGAGAAGGCGTGCACGTAGGGGTGCATGTCGGTGCTGGACAGGTCGTGCTTCTCATACCACGTGGCGGCGGGCAGCACGATGTCGGAGAACAGGGTGGTGCTGGTCATCCGGAAATCCAGCGACAGCAGCAGGTCGAGTTTGCCCACCGGAGCCTCGTCGTGCCAGGTCAGTTCGGCGGGGCGCACCCCGTCGGCGTCGCTGGCCTGCAGGTTGGAGTCGGTGCCCAGCAGGTGGCGCAGGAAGTACTCGTTGCCCTTGCCCGAGGAGCCGAGCAGGTTGGCTCGCCACACGGTCAGGCATCGCGGGAAGTTCTCCGGCGCGTCCGGGTCCTCGCAGGCGAATTGCAGGTGCCCGGTGGTCAGCCCGTCGACGACGTGCTCGGCGGCGTCCTTGCCCAGGCGTTTCGCCTCGTCGGCCAGATCCAGCGGGTTGCGGTTGAACGTCGGGTAGCTGGGCATCCAGCCCAGCCGGGTGGCCAGCGCGATGTTGTCCGCCGCGGTCCGCCCCGTGAAACGGCCTTTCGCCAGCGGTGAGGCCATCACCTCGGCGGTGAACGGGTCGTAGCGCCACTGGTCGGTGGCCAGGTACCAGTAGATGGTGCCCTGCATCTGCCGCGGTGGGCGCTGCCAGTCCAGGCCGAAGGCCAGCGTCGACCAGCCGGTGATCGGCCGGCACTTCTCCTGGCCGACGTAGTGCGCCCAGCCGCCGCCGTTGACGCCCTGGCAGCCGGTGAGAATCACCAGCGCCAGGAACGACCGGTAGGTCTGGTCGGAGTGGAACCAGTGGTTGGTGCCCGCGCCCATCAGGATCATCGACCGGCCACCGGAGCGCTCGGCGTTGTCGGCGAATTCCCGGCCGATCCGCTCCGCGGCGGCTGCCGGTACCCCGGTGATCGGCTCCTGCCAGGCGGGGGTGTAGGGCTGCTCGGCGTCGTCGTAGCCGGTTGGCCAGGTGCCCGGCAGGCCAGGCCGGTGCACCCCGTACTGGGCCAGCAGCAGATCGAACACCGTGGTGACGAGCTTGCCCGCGATCCTGCGGGTCGGCACCCCGCGGCGCAGCACCCCGGGCTGCGCGGAGTCGTAGCGGGGGAGAAGGACCTCCGCCACTTCGCTGCCGCCATGCAGGGTCAGCAGCGGTTCCACGTCTTGCAGATCGAGGTTCCAAAGACCTTCCCCGCTGCGGGTGAAACGGTGACCCAGTGATCCATTGGGAACCGCCGCCGTACCGGTGATCGCGTCCAGTAGCACCGTCTTGGATTGGGCACCTTCGCTCTGGGCACCCTCGCCGGTATCGCCCAGATCGGCCGCGGTGAGGAACTTGCCGGGAAGGTACCCGTCGCCTCGCTCGTCGAGGGTGACCAGGAATGGCAGGTCGGTGAAGCGCTTGACGTAATCGGTGAATCGCGGCGTCTGCCTCTCGACGAAGAACTCCTTGAGAATCACGTGCCCCATGGCCATCGCCAGAGCAGCGTCGGTGCCCGGCCGCGCGGGCAGCCACTCATCGGCGAACTTGGTGTGGTCGCCGTAGTCCGGTGACACGACGATCACTTTCTGACCCCGGTATCGCGCCTCGGTCATGTAATGCGCGTCCGGCGTGCGGGTGACCGGAACGTTGGAACCCCACATGATCAGGTAGCCGGCATCGAACCAGTCGGCGGACTCCGGTACGTCAGTCTGGTCCCCGAACACCTGGGGAGAGGCCTCCGGAAGGTCGGCGTACCAGTCGTAGAACGACAGCATGGCTCCGCCGATGAGCGAGATGAATCGGGCTCCGGCGGCGTGGCTGACCATGGACATCGCCGGGATCGGCGAGAAGCCGGCGACCCGGTCGGGCCCGTAGCGTTTGATGGTGTGCACATGCGCGGCCGCGGCGATCTCGGCGGCCTCCCACCATTCGGCCCGGACGAAACCACCCATCCCGCGGGCGGCCTTGTACCGGCGGGCTTTCTCGGGGTCATCGGCCACATCGGCCCAAGCCAGGACCGGATCCTTGAGCCGCTGCTTGGCTTCCCGGTACAACTCCAACAGCGTGCCGCGCACATAGGGGTAACGCACCCTGGCCGGGGAGTAGGTGTACCAGGAGAACGACGCCCCCCGCGGGCACCCGCGGGGCTCGTACTCGGGCTTGTCCGGACCGATCGAGGGGTAGTCGGTCTGCTGCGCTTCCCAGGTGATGATTCCGTCTTTGACGTAGATCTTCCACGAGCATGACCCGGTGCAGTTCACCCCGTGCGTCGAGCGCACCACCTTGTCGTAGGCCCAGCGGTCCCGGTAGAACTCGTCGGCCGACCGGCCACCGATCTGGTGCACCGTGCGTAGATCGGCAGAGGTCTCCCCGCGGTGGAAATGCCTACCGAAGCGCAGCAGAGAATCGGCGAAACCAGTGTCCATGCCTCCACTGTCATCTGTTATATGGGGACTGTGATTACTGGTATCGACCAAGGCTGCCACCTCTTCGGGCGGTAGTTCATGTTTTGGGGGTCTAGTCCGCTTACCCTAGACGTTGGTTTCGTGTCCGTCCAAGTAGCCCGACGATACTCACATCGCCGCCTACGTTGACGGTGCGGCACGTGTAACCTGCCGTTCACATTCTGGGTCCGGGAGTGAGCGCCGGTTAGGCCTGTGACCTGCTGAAATTCGCCCAAATCGTGCGCCCTCCGAAGTTGCGGAGTGGCCTGGGTCACGAATGGAACATCGTGCCGCGCCGCACAATTTCCGGCTATTTTACATATTGTAACACGACAGTTACGTCACGCCAAGTGATCGATAAGCCCATCGATCGTCATGGTATCACCACGTCGGGCTCCGGGGAAGATTCGCAGCTGCATCTGGAAAAAGGGGGGATTTGTGAATCGATCTTCCTGTATTGCCTCGCGGATTTTGTCAATCAATGGTGGCGAGCGTGGTAGCGGCACATCGGGACTCGCCCTCCTTCGGTGAACACGCCCTCTGCGCGGAGCCGGCTCAGTTGCTCCGTGGCGAGGTGTGGCGCGGGGGTGCCGTCGGCGCGCAGCACCCGGTGCCACGGGAGGTCGTGACCATCCTCGGCGAGGATCCGGCCCACCAGCCTGGCCCGGCCTGGCAGTCCGGCTTGGGCTGCGACGTCCCCGTAGGCCAGCACGCGGCCCACCGGGATGGCCGCGACTGCGCTGCGCACCCGCTCGACGCTCTCGAGGTCCATCGCCGGTCATTCTCCACGTTCACCGACGCCGACAAGACGGCTCTCACCCAACTCAAACGACGTGACCCGCAACCTCCGCCCCCGCCGCAGGTTGTCGGAGCGTCATGGTTGCATGCGCAGCGTGTCCATCCTGGTTCGTTCCGTGACCACCGCGCATCGCATCTCGTGGGGGCCTGCGGCCCGCCGGGTGCTGGAGCACACCGGCGGGCCGCTGCGGGTGCTGGGCGGCCCGGGTACCGGCAAGACCACGCTCGTGGCGCACACCGTCGCCGATCGGGTGCGTCGCGGGGTGGATCCCGAGCGGGTGCTGGTGCTCACCTCCAGCCGCCGAGCAGCAGCGCAGCTGCGGGAACGCATCGTCGAGCGGCTCGTGGCCGGTGGTGTCACGCCCACCGTGCGCGACCCGCTGGTGCGCACCGTGCACTCCTACGCCTTCTCCGTGCTCCGGCTGCAGGCGTCGCTGCAGGATGTACCGCCGCCCCGGTTGCTCTCCAGTCCCGAGCAGGACGTGGTGATCCGGGAGCTGCTCGCGGGCGAGCTCCAGGCCGGCGGGCGGGGCTGGCCGCTGCGGCTGCGGCCGGCACTGGGCCTGCCGGCTTTCGCCACCCAGCTGCGGGACCTGCTGATGCGCGCCGCGGAACGTGGCCTGGCGCCGGAGGACCTCATCGCCCTGGGCCGGCGCAGCGGGCGGGACGAGTGGGTGGCGGCGGGGCGGTTCTTTCGCGACTACGAGCAGGTGATGCTGCTGCGCGGATCGGTGGGCACCGCCACGCCGCAAGCGACCGCGCCGGCGCTGGACGCCGCCGAGCTGGTGTCCGCAGCGTTGCTGGTGCTCGACACCGACGCCGAGGTGTTGCGCCGGGAGCGCGACCGGGTGCGCCACCTGATCGTCGACGATGCCCAGCACCTCGACCCGTTGCAGGCCGCCCTGGTGACCAGGCTCGGTGCCGGCGCGCACGAGCTGCTGGCATTCGGTGATCCGGACCAGACCATCTTCTCCTTCCGCGGCGCTGACCCCGGGCTGCTCACCACCGGAGAGTCCGTGGTGGTGCGGCTGCGCACCGACCATCGGATGGCCCCGGCGGTGCGGGCCGCGGTATCCCGGCTCGCCAGCCGGCTGCCCGGCCTGCGCATCGAGCAGCACGGGCCGGTGGAGGAGCAGCTGGGTGGGCAGGTCAGCATCCGGGTGTTCGGCTCCGCGGCAGCCGAGGCGTCCTGGGTGGCCGATCAGCTCCGCCGCGCTCATCTCCTGGACGGGGTGGCCTGGTCGGACATGGCGGTGCTGGTGCGCTCCACGACGCGGGCCCTGCCGGTGCTGCGCCGGGCACTGCTGGCGGTGGGGGTGCCGGTGGCGGTGCCCCGTGAGGAGCTGCCGGTGGCCCACCAGGGCGCGGTCCAGCCGTTGCTGGCAGTGCTGCGCTGCGCGGCACGCCCAGCCGCCCTCGATGAGGAGACCGCGGCCGCGCTGCTCACCTCCCCCCTGGGCGGGGCCGACCCGTTGGGTTTACGCAGGCTGCGTCGGGAGCTGCGCCGCCGCGAGCTCGCCGCGGGGGGCACCAGGACCAGTGGCGTACTGCTCGTCGAGATGCTGCGCTGCGACGCGCAACTCGACGGGCTGGACGACCACGGGCTGGACGACCACGGGCTGGACGAGCGGAGCACGGCACCGGCCAGGAGGCTCGCCGGGTTGCTGAGCGCCGCCACCAGCGCGGCGCAGCGCGGCGACACCGCAGAAGAGGTGCTCTGGCAGGTCTGGCAGGCCAGCGGGCTCGAACAGCGCTGGTCCACCGCCTCGGCCCGCGGCGGACCGATCGGTGCGCAGGCTGATCGGGACCTCGACGCGGTGGTCGCGCTCTTCGATGCCGCCGCCCGCTACGCCGACCGGCTGCCCGGCGCCGACGGCGGTCCAGCCGGGGTGCTCGGCTTCTGCGACTACCTCGCGCAGCAGCAGATACCCGGCGACTCACTGGCTGCGCGCTCGCCGCAGGGTGACGCGGTCGCGGTGCTCACCGTGCACGCCGCGGCCGGCCGGGAGTGGTCCCTGGTGGCCGTGCCCGGAGTGCAGGAGGGCAGCTGGCCGGACCTGCGGCTGCGCGGTTCCCTGCTCGGGGTGGAGCACCTGGTCGACCTCACCGCGGGTGTCGAGGCGGACACCGTCTCGCGCACCGCGCCGCTGCTGGCCGAAGAGCGGCGATTGCTGCTGGTGGCTCTGAGCCGGGCCCGGCAGCGGGCCCTGGTCAGCGCGGTGCGTGGGGAGGACGAGCAGCCCTCCCGGTTCCTCGATGAGCTGGCGGACACCGATGCGTCGGCGAACACCGGCAGCTCGGTGCGCGAGCAAGGCCAGGCCGTCCGGGAGCGGGGGCTCAGCCTGCCCGAGCTCCTCGCCGAGCTACGTCGGGTGTGCTGCGACCCGGCCGAGAGCGGCCCGCGGCGGCGCAGCGCCGCCGCGGGCCTGGCGCAGCTGGCGCAGGCCGGTGTTCCCGGTGCCCACCCCGATTCCTGGTACGGGCTGGCCCCGCCGTCGAGCCGATCCCCGCTGCGGGTGCTGGGAACGCCGGCCAGGGTGTCACCGTCGCTGGTGGAGCTGGTGTCGAGCTGCCCGTTGCGCTGGTTGCTCACCCGGCACGGTGGCGAGGACGTCCGGGCGCTGGCCGCGGTCACCGGGTCGCTGGTGCACAAGTTGGTCCAGGAGGTGGCGGCCGGTGCCACCGAGGCGCAGCTCGAGGAGGCGCTGGCGCAGGCCTGGGCCGGTGTCGACGCGGGCGCCCCGTGGTATTCCCGCGCCGAGCAGCAACGGGTTCGCCAGATGGTCGAGATGTTCCGCTGCTGGTGGCGCGACAGCCGCGGCGAGCTCACTGAGGTCGGCTGCGAGCAGGACATCGAAGTGGCGCTCCCGCCGGCCGATAGTGCTGCCGGCGACCCGGCGGTGCTGCTGCGCGGGCGGGTGGACCGTTTGGAGCGCGACCGGCACGGCCGGCCGGTGATCGTCGATGTGAAGAGCAGCAAGACCCCGGTCAGCAAGCAGGCCGCTGAGGACCACGCGCAGCTGGCCATATACCAGCTCGCCGCCGCGCATGGTGCCTTCACCGAACACGGTCTGGTCGCCGAACCGGGTGGGGCCTGCATCGTGCAGGTCTCCGCGCGCAGCGCCGCGTCTGTGCAGCGCGATCAGCAGCCGTTGGACGAGCCCGCGCTGGCGCGCTGGCGCGGTGTGGTGCGGGAGGCGGCTCGGCGGACCGCGGGGCCGGAGTTCGTCGCCATCGACAACGGCGACTGCACCCGGTGCCCCTCGAAGATCGCGTGCCCGCTGCACGACGCAGGCAGGCAGGTGACGGAATGACCGCGGCGCCGGGCGATCGTGGGCTGCCCCCCGGCTGGATAGGCCCCGTCGAGCTCGCGGCCGAGCTCGGTACCCCACCCCCCACCGCGGAGCAGGCCGATGTCATCGCCGCCGACCCCGGCAAGCCGACCCTCGTGGTCGCCGGGGCCGGATCCGGCAAGACCGAGACGATGGCGGCCCGGGTCGTGTGGCTGGTCGCCAACGGCTGCGTTACCCCCGAGGGGGTGCTCGGCCTGACCTTCACCCGCAAGGCCGCCCAGCAGCTCGCCGAGCGGGTCCGGACCCGGTTGCGCCGTCTGGCCGGCTCGCCGGTGCTCGACCGGCTCGACCCCACCGGGCAGCGCCGGGCCGCGGTGCTCGACGGTGAGGCCACCGTGCTGACCTACCACGCCTACGCCGGCCGTCTGGTCACCGAGCACGCGCTGCGGCTGCCCACCGACCCGGGGGCCCGGCTGCTCACCGAGACCGGCGCCTGGCAGCTCGCGCACCGGGTGACCGCCGGCTGGGAACCGGACCTCGACCTGGACGGGAAGGTGCCGCGCACGGTCACCGGTTGGTTGCTCGGGCTGGCCGGGCAGCTCGCGGAGCATCTGTGCGAGCCGGACCAACTGCGGGAATACACCGAAGAGATGATCACTACGTTGGTCGGTGCGGCGCCCGGTCCCCGCCAGCGGGGCCCGCTGCGCGCCGACCTCAAACCAGTACTGGAGGCTCAGCGCTCGCGGCTGGCGATGCTGCCGTTGGTGCAGCGTCACATCGAGCTCAAACGTCGCGAGGCGGTGTTCGACTTCGGTGACCAGATGAGCGTGGCGGCCACGCTGGCGCGCGACCATCCGGAGGTCGGGGCCGCCGAACGGACTCGGTTCGGTGCCGTGCTGCTCGATGAGTACCAGGACACCGGGCACGGCCAGCGGGTGCTGTTGCGGTCGTTGTTCGGCGCTGCCGCGCTGCCGGTGACCGCGGTCGGTGATCCCTGCCAGTCGATCTATGGCTGGCGCGGTGCGTCAGCGGCCAACCTCCCGCGGTTTTGTACCGACTTCCCGCACCCGGATGGAACCCCGGCGCGCACCCGCGGGCTGCTCACCAGCTTCCGCAACCCACCCAAGGTGCTCGCGGTGGCGAACGCGGTCTCCGGTGAGCTTCGCGGACCGGCGGTGCAGGTCGGCGAGTTGCGGTGCCGGGACGGTGCCTCCTCCGGCGAGGTCCGCTGCGCGCTGTTGCCCGACGTGCGTGCCGAGGTCAGTTGGGTGGCAGGTGCCATCGCGCAGCGCTGGCACTCGGCAGTGGCGCAGCGAGGTGTCCCGTGCACCGCCGCGGTGCTGGTGCGCCGCCGCGCGGACATGGCGGCGCTGGCCGCTGCGCTGCGGGCCTGCGAGGTTCCCGTCGAGGTGGTCGGCTTGGGCGGGTTGCTGGACACGCCGGAGGTCCGTGACCTGGTGAGCGTGCTGCGGTTACTCGTCGATCCACTCGCCGGCACCGCCGCGGCGCGGCTGCTCACCGGCGCACGGTGGCGGATCGGCGCGGCCGACCTGGCCGCATTGTGGAGCCGGGCCCGGGAGTTCGATCTTCCCGAGGAGTCCTCCGCGGCAGCTGCTGAGGCGGCGGGGCTGGTGGACGCGCTGGATTCCCCGGGCGACCCGGCACGCTACTCCGAGCAGGGCTACCGGCGGTTGTGCACGCTGGCCGCCGAGTTGCAGGCGCTGCGGCGCCGGATCGCGGTACCGCTGACCGATCTGGTGGCCGACGTCGAGCGCACCCTGCTGCTGGACACCGAGTCGCTGATCCGTCCCGGGCCCGCCGGCCGGGCCCATCTCGATGCCTTCGCCGATGTGGTTGCGGACTTCGCCGCAGCCAGCCCGCTGGCGGGTCTGCCCGCGCTGCTGGATTACCTGGGAACCGCGCAGGACACCGAGGATGGTCTCGAACCGGGTGAGGTCGAGGTGGCCGCTGACCGGGTGCAGATCCTCACCGTGCACGCCGCCAAAGGCCTGGAGTGGCAGGTGGTGGCCGTCCCGCACCTGGTCGATGGGGTGTTTCCCGCGGCCAAGAAGAGCTCGTCGTGGCTACGGACGGTCACCGAAGTTCCGGTCGCTCTGCGCGGCGACCGCGCTGACCTGCCCGCTTTCGCGCTGCCGGCAGGCGCTGACCAGAAAGAGCTCGCGGAGGCACTCTCGGCGCACGAGGCGGCCTTCGACGCCCGGAGATTGACCGAGGAACGCCGGTTGCTCTACGTCGCGCTCACCCGCGCCGAGCAGACCCTACTGGTCAGCGGCCATCATTGGGGCGAGGCCGGGAGCACACCCCGGTCACCCTCGACGTTCCTCACCGAGATCCGTGATGCCGGTGGGTGTGTGGTCGATCAGTGGGCTGGTGCGCCCGGCGAGGGTGAGCCCAACCCGCTGGACACCGCACCGCGGCAGCTGCCCTGGCCGGTCGACCCGCTCGGCCCTCGCCGGGAGGCCGTGGCCGAGGGCGCCCAACTGGTGCGCGACGCGCTGGCCGGTGGGCTTGCACCGGCGTGCGAGGCGCAGGGCTGGCAGCGTGAGATCGATGTGCTGCTCGCCGAGCGGGACGCCCGCCGTGCTCCGCAACGGGTCGTGCTGCCCGCGCATGTGTCGGTGAGCCAGCTCGTGGAGCTCGCCGAGGATCCATCAGCGTTGGCCGCCCAGCTGCGTCGGCCGCTGCCGTTCGCCCCGAACCCGATGGCGCGTCGCGGTACCGCGTTCCACGCGTGGCTGGAGCGCCGGTTCGGTTCCACCCGGCTGATCGATCACGATGAGTTGCCGGGTGCAGCCGACGCCTCGGCCGCCCCGGATACCGAACTCGGACCGCTGCAGGAGGCGTTCCTCGCCAGCGAATGGGCAGGGCGTGGCCCGCACGATGTCGAGGTCCCCTTCGAGACCGTGTTCGACGGGGTGGGCGTGCGTGGCCGGATGGATGCGGTGTTCGCCGACCCTGATGGTGGCTGGACCGTGGTCGACTGGAAGACAGGGAAGGTGCCCGACGAGGTCCCGCACGCGGTGAACGTGCAACTCGCGGCGTACCGGCTGGCCTGGTCGGCTTTGTCCGGTGCGCCGCTGAGCAGCGTGCGAGCGGCATTCCACTATGTCCGCGCCAACCGTACCGTGCGACCCACCGATCTGCTCGACGCCGAGGGCTTGCGGGATCTGCTGCGCAGTATCCCTATGGGCTGATCGCGAGCTTGCTAGGTAGTCGATCTGAGTATTTACGTGTGACTACCGATTGCCGTTCGGCCTTGTTCCTCGGCAGGGTATGTGATGCTGAATCGGCAATGCTACCGATGAGGTGATTTTCTATGCCCGGGACCACCGGGATTCACCTTTCCTAGGGGGGAACTTGATGTCGGATGTACTGAGTTTTGCGGAGGTCGATGGGCAGCGTGTGGAGCTGCTGCCGGCGCGGACTGTCCTGTCCGTGTTCAGCATGGATGCCACCGGTGGCCCACACGGTGGCGATACCGGTGCCGGCGGTCCCGGCGGCACCGGCGCTCCCGCCGGCGCGGGCAGCGGTGAGGCGTTGTTCTGGTACCCCGTCTTCTACACCGAGGGTGACGTGACCAACACGCTCACCGGTGGTGTCGGCGGCGCCACCAGCGCCGACGGTGGTGCTACTACTGGCGGTGCCGCTACCGGTGCCGCTCCCGCTACTGGTGCCGCTCCCGCTCCCATGGGCTGATCTGGTCCAGCGCGACGAACCCAACTCACGTGATCACGTTATCGCGTGACGTGGGAATACAGAACGGGTGGGGTGGCCGCACGGCCACCCCACCCGTTCTGTCGCATGTGGAGTAAGTACTGCCGCGGTAGGTACCAGACGTGGCGAAATACGCGGACCGGCGTTGCCGTCTACGTGTTTCAAAAAATTACGATCGCTGTCGATGTTCACGGGTATAAGTAGTCGAGCAAGGTGAATTACGTGTGACTACTGATTGCCTCGCGACCCTGGTGCAGGCAATGTATGTGTTGCCGAATCGGTATGCCGCCGATGAAGCGTTTAGTCCCGGTGGCCACCGGGACCACCTTTCCTAGGAGGAATTTGATGTCTGACGCATTGAGCTTTGCCGAGATCGATGGCCAGCACGTGGAGCTGCTGCCCGCCCGCACCGTGATGTCGCTGATGAGCACCGGTGGCGACGCCGGTCGTGGCGGTAACGGCGGCTACGGTGGTAACGGCGGGACTGGCCGGGGCGGTCTCGGTATCAACCTCATCAACCTCAACCTGTTCGGTGACCAGATCAACAGTGCAGGTGACGGAACTGGCGGCGCGGGCGGCAGCGCCGACGGCGGTGCCGGCGGAGCGCTCCTCAGCTGATTTCCGCTGGTGTTGCCGGCGATCAGTGGATCGCGGCGTGCCGTTTATGGAGGGGTGGCCACACTGTGGCCACCCCTCCCTTGTGTTTTAGCTGCCCCGTTTCGGGTTTGAAATTTTCGCAGTAGGTACTGGAATGAGAAATCCCGGTGCCGCTAGGTGGTTCATCCGAGGATTTACGTGCGACTACCGATTGCCGAGTGGTCTTAATGGTGGGCAAGGTATGTGGAGCCGAATCGGTAATGCCGCCGATGAGGTGATGTCTAGTCCCCGGATGCCACCGGGGCGATATTCCCTAGGAGGATTTGATGTCTGATGCACTGAGCTTTGTCGAGATCGATGGTCAGCACGTGGAGCTGCTGCCCGCTCGCACCGTGATGTCGCTGCTGAGCACCGGTGGGGGTGCCGGTCGCGGCGGTAACGGCGGCCACGGTGGTAACGGTGGGACTGGCCGGGGCGGCCTCGGCTTGAACGTCTTGAACATCAGCGCGTTCGGCGACCAGACCAACAGCGCCGGTAACGGAATCGGCGGCGCGGGCGGCAACGCGAATGGTGGCCCCGGCGGGAGTATCTTCAGCTGATTCGTACGCGACAGTGGTTTAGTTGCAGTGGTTTGGTTACAGGGGTTCAGTTGAGGGGGTGGCCGGATCCGGCCACCCCCTCAACTGCTCGAGCAGATCGCGCTCGCTGAGCGTCCGTACGGCGCCGGAGGCTCAGCCATGGCAAACGCCTGGAAAATCCCGTGACGAATTTTCGTGATAGGTACTCGGTGTGGCGACGTCTCCGTAGATTTTCTTGGAGGCTACGTGCTCGAAAAGAAGTTCGATCTTAGGTAGTGGCCCCGATGGAGTTACGTGTGACTACTGATTGCCACAGGGGGTCACCACTGGGCACAGTATGAGTAGCCAAATCGGCACTGCCACCGATGAGGTTTTTCGGCCCGGTTCACCCGGGATCACCTTTCCTAGGAGGATTGATGTCTGACGCATTGAGCTTTGCTGAGATCGATGGCCAGCACGTGGAGCTGCTGCCGGCTCGGACCGTGATGTCGCTGTTGAACACCGGTGGGGGTGCCGGTCGTGGCGGCAACGGTGGCGAGGGTGGCAAGGGTGGCGTGGGCCGGGGCGGTCTCGGCATCAACCTCATCAACCTCAACCTGTTCGGCGACCAGACCAACTCCGCCGGCACCGGTTACGGCGGTGCGGGTGGCGACGGTAACGGCGGCGCCGGCGGCGCGATCGGTAGCTGAACCGAGTCTTGCTCGATCAGGTGATCACCTGATCGTGGGTGGTGCTGTTCATCGATGGAGGGGTGGCGCGAATCGTGATCACCCCTCCATCGCGGGACAGGGCTTTCACCAGCTAAAACAAGGCGAGATGGGGGTATGTCGCAGATGATGCGCTGACTGGATCTCCGTGGCATCGTCGGTCGCTTCGCGCGCAACAAGCCCTCTGGACTACGTAGTGCGCCTGGAAGAGTTAAGTACGACTACTGATTGCCACCTGGGTGCGGTGGTGTGCACCGTGGGTAGCGCCGGATCGGCACTGCCACCGATGCGGTGTTCGTAGTCCCGAAGCCATCTGGAGGCTGCGGGAACACCTTTCCTAGGAGGATCCATGTCAGACGCATTGAGCTTGGCTGAGATTGATGGGCAGTGCGCGGAGCTGCTGCCGGCTCGTACCGTGCTGTCACTTTTCGGCACGGGAGTAGCCGGTGGCCGTGGTGGTGAGGGCGGGCTGGGTGGCCCTGGCGGCGTGGGCCGGGGCGGCCTCGGTGCCAACCTCATCAACATCAATCTCTTTGGCGATCAGACCAACCCTGCTGGCACCGGTTACGGCGGCGTCGGTGGTGCCGGAACCGGTGGTGCCGGAGGGGCCGTCTACAGCTGAGTCGAGTGGGTGCTGACCGTAATCAGGTGATGGGGGCGTAGTGCGTTAGCGCGGGAGGGGTGGCTGGAGGGCGGCCGCCCCTTCGCGCCGCGCTGTTGTCTACACCGCTGTGGTGTATGACGTTACGGGGTGGCGCCGAGGAAACTAGGTAGTACGTAGCGATGTCTGTGGCGTTGGTCGTCGGTTAAGCTGGCGGTCTTCGGTAATACAATTTTTCGACGTTTCGGCACGGAGATTTCGTTGGACCAGGTTTCGATAGGGCCCCAGGTTTCGATAGGGCCAGCCAGGTTTCGATTCGGCGGAGCGGGGTTTCGAGTCGGGGGAGGGCGTCATCGACACTGAGCGTATGGTGTTCGATTCAGGATCTGCTGTGGGCACGGTGCCACGGTTGGCTGAGGGAGTGGAGCTGATCGGGGAGTATCAGGGGTCGGGTTTTCTCCAGGCGCCTTATATCGTGCGGCGGGTCGATGGGCAGGTGATCCAGCTGCCCCGCTTGTTGTATCTGTTGGCGGCCAGCCTGGACGGTCAGCGCGATCACGAACAGATCGCGGGTGTGCTCAGCACCGAGTTCGGTAAGGTGGTGGCACCTGACCAGGTGGCCTTCCTGCTGGACAACCGGTTGCGGCCGGTGGGGATCGTGGATCCGGTGGTGGGCGAGACGGGTGAGCCCGGCGTCGCACCCAAGATGGCGGTGAAATCCGACCCGTTGCTGGCGTTGAGATTCCGGGTCGGGGTGGTGCCCGAGCGGACGGTGTGGCGCATCGCCGGACTGTTCACCCCGATGTTCTGGCCACCGGTGATCCTGGCCGCGTTGGCCACTTTCCTGGCCTTGGACGTGCTGATCATCCTCCAAGGCGGTCTGGGTAAGATCGTGCCCAGCGCGCTGGCGCTGGTCTACCAGCCGGCGTTGACGCTGCTGGTGATCGGGTTACTGCTGGTCGCAGCGGCCTTTCACGAGTGTGGGCATGTCACCGCGTGCCGTTACGGAGGCGCTAAACCGGGAGTGATGGGTTTCGGCCTGTACCTGGTATGGCCGGCGCTCTACAGCACGGTTACCGACTCCTACCGGCTGGGCCGGGGCGGGCGACTGCGCACCGACCTGGGAGGCGTCTATTTCAACGCGGTGTTCATTGCCGGTATGAGCGTTGTCTACGTCCAGACCGGGTCGCCGTGGTTGCTGGTGGCCATCGTGGCACTGCACTTCGAGACCGCGATGCAGTTCCTGCCGATGATCCGCCTGGATGGCTACTATATTCTCAGCGACCTGATCGGTGTGCCCGATCTGTTCAGCCGGTTGGGGCCGGTGCTCAAGAGCATGATCCCAGGCCGGCCGGCGCACCCTCGGGTGCTGGAGCTCAAGCCCTGGGTCCGCCGCACGATCACCCTGTGGGTGCTCATCGTGGTGCCCTACCTGGCGTATTGGGTGGTAGGTTTCTTGATCATCGTGCCTGAGGTGTTGCCTGTGGTGTGGGAGCGGCTGGTGTGGTTGAGTCAGGCGGTGGCGCAGAAGGCATCGGAAGGTTCGATCGCCGAGACTGCCCTTGGCGTAGTGCAGATCATCTTGCTGTTGCTGCCGTGGGTGGGATCCTTGCTGCTCCTGGGCCTGCTGCTGCGCCGACCGGTCGGGTGGTTGTGGGCTCGTTGCCGTCCGGCGCGGCTGCGTGCAGGGAGGGCCTAGTGAATCTTGCCCCCGGCCGTGGCATGGGGTGGTGGACCGTTCGGGTAGGGCGGGGGATGGCGCTGCTGACCATGACGGGGCTGCTGGTGGGTTGTCTGGGTGGCCCTGCAGACTCAGGTCCCGGCACCGGCAGCACCGGCAGCACCGGCAGCACCGGCAGCACCGGCAGTGGGGGCAATGGCTATGGCGGCAACGGTGGTAACGGTGGTAATGGCGAGAACGGGGGCAGAGGAGGTGACGGTGGTAACGGTTATGGCGGCTGGGGCGGCAACGGATATGGCGGCAGTGGCGGCAACGGAGGCGCCGGTGCTGATGGAGCCCCCGGCGCCGACGGTGCGCCCGGGTTCGGGTTCTCCGACCCCGCTGCGGTGGCCGGCTCCGGACGGCTGACCAGCCGGACACTCGATCTTGCCGGGGTCACCTCGGTGGTGGCGGACGCCGGCTTCGTGGTCCACCTGCGGACTGGCGGGCCCGCACAGGCGGTGGTCCGGATGGACGACAACCTGGTTGATCGCATCGACGCCACCGTCACCGGTGAGCAGCTACATCTGGGGATCAAGCCGGGCATGAGCGTCCGGAACGCCACGCTGTCGGCTGAGCTCACCGTGGGCCAACTCGATCGGTTGGCCGCCGGTGGCGCCAGCCGGGTCATCTTGACCTCCACCATCATGAGTCCCGCATTGCAGCTGACCGCGAGTGGAGCCGGCTCGGTCACCGGACCGATCCAGATCGGCCGGCTGCAGGCCACTGTCTCCGGAGCCGGGATGCTGGCGCTGTCCGGCCAGGTCCAGGATCTCCGGCTGGTCGCGGCAGGGGGCGCCCGGCTGCCGTTGGCAGATCTCACGGTCCGCCATATCGACGCGATGCTCTCCGGGGCCTGCCACGTCGTCGTCACGGTCAGTGACACACTCGCCGTGCAGGCGACCGGCGCGTCGGTGCTGCGTTATCGGGGCACTCCACGCGTCACCCGATCCCAGACGTCAGGGATGTCGTCCGTTGCGCAGGATTCACCATAGGTAACGTAACGTCATTGTCGGCGGTTTGGTAATCGAAGAGACATCTGAAAACTACAAAGCGCATTGTCACCACGCGCGCACGCGCTGTTACCGAGTGTGGGGCGCTCGATCCCTACTCACAGTAGTATTCACCTAAGACATGTCGCCCATGGCTATCTCGTTACGGCTAGCTTATGCTGCCATCAGGGGTGGTTGGTCAGCTATTGGCGCGACGCGGGGGGGCGTAGCCAATGTGTCAGGGGGGGCGGGGGCGGTCGGCTGTTCATGCCAGGCCGTCAACTGTGCTTCCGGCCAGCGCAAGGTACCGAGCATGTCACGCGAGGTGCCGAGCGCGTTGGTTGGGGTTGCTATGAGGACGGATCCGTGGACGCTCACGGGGCGTGACTCGGAGTTGCAGTTTATCGCTGAGCGTTTAACTGGTGGGGAATCACGCAGTGTCGTCATTGCCGGGCCCGCCGGGGTCGGCAAGACGCGACTTGCGCGTGAAGCGCTGGCAGCGGCGAAGCGCGGCGGTCGGGTGACGCGGTGGGCGGCAGGAACCAATGCGGCGGCAGCGATACCCCTGGGGGCGGTGGCGCATCTGCTGCCCACGGTGGAGACCGTGGCTGATCCCTTGACGTTGCTGCAGCGTGCCGGCGCCGCTATCACCGAGCAGGGCAAGGGTCACCGGCTGGTGATCGGTGTCGATGATGCGCACCTGCTCGATGAGCTGTCGGTGACCTTGCTCCATCAGCTGACCTTGACCCGCACCGCCTGTGTGGTGTTGACCGTGCGGACCGGTGAGCCTGCTCCTGATCCGGTGGTGACGCTGTGGAAGAACGGGTTGGCCGACCGGTTGGAGCTGGCTCAGCTGCCGCGGGTGGCGATGAACCGGCTGGTGACCGGGGTGCTCGGCGGGGTGGTGGACAGTCGCACGATTGAGCGGTTGTGGCGCGCTACCCGAGGGAACGTCCTTTTCCTGCGTGAGCTGGTGGAGGGCGGCTGTGAGACCGGTGCGCTGCGGATGCGCGATGAGGTGTGGCGCTGGGAGGGCCGGATGGAGCCCACCCCGCGGCTCCGGGAGATCGTCCGGGCCCAGCTGGGTGGGCTGGGATCTGACGAGCGGACCGCGCTGGAGCTGCTGGCCACTGATGAGCCGCTGGGCCTGGGGCGGGTGGCCAGCTTGATCAACCCCGAGGTGGTCGCGGTGCTGGAGCGTCGCGGCCTGGTGACGGTGGTCAACAGTGGTTGGCGGGCCGAGGTGTGGTTGGCCCACCCGATCTATGCCACGGTGGTGCGGGATCAGCTGCCCGAGGCCAACGCCTGCCGGTTGCGCCGCCGGCTGGCCAACACCCACCTACCGTGGAAACGTCAGGATGATCTGCTGCGCGCCGGGATGTTGCTGCTGGACAGCGATCAGCCCGGGGCGCACGCCAGCCTGCTGGCCGACGCCGCGGTGCACGCCAACGCCCTGCTTGATCACGACATCGCGGCCCGCATGGCGCAGGCCTCGATCGACGGCAGCGAAGGCCGGGACGGGGTCCGGGCGCACCTGGCGTTGGTGGAGGCGGTGCGCTGGCAGGGCGTGTTCGACGAGGCCGAGCAGGCGGCCGCGGCTGCGGCCCCGTTCGCCACCTCGGCCGAGGACCGGTCCCGCCTGGCCGTGGTGCGGGCGCTGAATCTGTTCTTCGGGGTGCGCCAGGTGGGCAAAGCCGAGGCGATGCTGCACAAGGCCGCCGCCGACGCCGCGGACAACGAGGTGTGCCGGCGGATCAGTGCGGTCCACGGTGTACTGGCGTTCTTCGCGGGACGCCCGCAGCAGGCCGCCGAGTCCGGCGCGGAGATCCTGGCGTCGGAAGGGGCCACCGCGGAGGCGGTGGTGTGGGCCTCGAGCGCGACCGGGGCGGGATTGGCCGTGCGTGGTCGCAGCGCCGAGGCGCTCTCGGCAGTGGCGAGTGGCTGGGCGGCGCTGGAGCGATGCACGACCGAGCCGGAGACGGCGTTGTGCCGGCAGGTCCTGGCGCACGCTGAGCTCTCAGCTTTGTTGCTGGCCGGGCGGGTGCATGACGCGGTGGCTCGAGCCACCGCGCTGCACGAGTGGTGCATGACGGCGTCGCAGTGGGCCGGTGATGCCTTGGCCGCTGCCCACGTCGGGTGGTCGGCGCTGGCCGCCGGGCGTCCACGCACCGCCATCCGGTGGCTTTCGGAGGCGGTGGCCGGCCTGAGTCAGTGCGACCCCGGTGGTTTCGGGCACCTGTGTATCGCGCTGCTGGCGCAGACCCATGCCCAGCTCGGCGACGCCGCCGTGGCGCGGCGCCTGCTGGATGGCCGCGGAGTCGGGCATCACTGCCTGGTGTTCGAACCGGAGTGGTTGTTGGCTGAGGCCTGGCTGGCGGCTGCCGAGGATCGCGGCTCCCAGGCGACTGATCGCGCACTGCGGGCGGCGTCGGTCGCGGCCGGTATGGGGCAGCGTGCGGTCGAGGCGCAGGCCCTGCACATCGTGGTCCGGTTGGGGCGGGCAGGCGACGTGGTCGGTCGGTTGCGGCAGTTGGCCGGCCAGGTCGAGGGCCCGCTGGTGGCCGCCTACAGCGCGCATGCCCAGGCGGCGGCGGCGAACAACGGGGCGGCGCTCGACGAGGTGGCCGCCGAGTTCGAGACTCTGGGCGCCCGTCTGTTGGCCACCGATGCCGCAGCGCACGCTGCCGCTGCGCACCTGCGTGCCGGCGATCGGCGCCGAGCGGCCGCCTCCACCGCCCGAGCCGCGGGTCTGGCGCGGGCCTGTGAGGAGATCCGCACTCCCGCTCTGGAACAGCTGGCACCGCGCCCGCTGACCAGCCGGGAAGGCGAGGTTGCCAGCCTGGTGGTGCAGGGTATGAAGAACCAGGCCATCGCTGAGCGCCTGGTTCTCTCGGTCCGCACCGTTGAGGCCCACCTGGCCAACGCCTACGCCAAACTCGGCATCAGCAGCCGCGCCGAATTAGCCCGAGCCCTCCACACCGACTGACCCCAACCCCGGCATGGAGACTTATCGGGGTTTCGTGGCGCTGTAGGCCCGATATGTCTCCATGCCGAGAACGGGGGAGGGGTAGCTGGGTGGTTGTGCTGTTCGGGGCGAGTGGTTATACCGGCAGGCGGGTGGCGGAGGCGATGGTGCGCCGGGGGTTGCGACCGGTTCTGGCCGGGCGCGACACGGACCGGCTCGCCGCGCTGGCGCAGCGGCTTTCAGACTTGGGGCTTGCGGGCGCGGGCCTGGGGGATCCGGAGCTGGGGACGCTGGAGGTGGTGCGCGCCGATCTCGGCGACGCCGCGTCGGTGCGGGCGCTGGTCGGGCGGGGTGACGTACTGGTCAGTACCGTCGGCCCGTTCGTGCGGCTCGGGGAGCCTGCGTTGCGGGCGGCGGTCGATGCGGGGGCGATCTACCTCGACTCGACTGGTGAGGCGCCGTTCATCCGTCGGGTGTTCGAGGAGTTCGACCTGCCGGCACAGCGCAGCGGAGCGAGCCTGATCACCGCGTTCGGGCACGACTTCGTGCCCGGCAACCTCGCAGGCGCCCTCGCGCTTGAGCGCTCGGCCGCCAGGGTGCACCGGCTCGAGGTGGGGTATCTGATCACCGGAGCCGGCCGGGCCCGGGTGATCAGCCGGGGGACCCTCGGATCGGCGCTCGGGCTGCTCACCGAGCAGAGCTTCACCTGGCGCGACGGGATCCAGCCGGAACCCCGCGTGGTACGGATCCGGACTGCCGCGATGGGCGGGCTGGAGTGCGCGGCGGTGGCCGTCGGTGCCACCGAGCACTACGCGCTGCCCCGGCTCGCTGGGCCGGAGGGGCTGCCCGAGGTGGACGTCTACCTCGGGCGAGTCGGGTCGGCGACCCGCCTGGCGCGGCTGTGCTACCGGCTGATTCCGGCGCTGCTGGCGGTGCCGGGGGCACGGTCGTCGGTGCGCGGAATCGGGGAGCTCGTGCTGCGCTGGGTCGCCGAGGCACCTGATCCGGTTGCGTTGGCGCAGGTACGCTCCCACGTCGTCGGCACCGCCTTCGACGCATCCGGTGCTGAGCTTGCGCAGATCCGCCTGGTCTCGGGTGATCCCTACCAGCTCACCGCGGACCTGCTCGCCTGGGGCGCGCAGCGCGCCGCCGAGCATGGGGTGTCCGGCCCGGGGGCATTGGGCCCGGTGGAAGCATTCGGTCTGGACGCACTGGAAGCCGGCGCGCTCCAAGCCGGCCTGCGGCGCTGGGCGTCCTAGCCACTCGGGCTGGCTAGGATGCCCCGGTGGCAGCCAGCGGCACCGGGCGAGTGGGCACCGTGCTGATCGTGCTGGTGATGGGATTGGGATCAGTGGGGATGGGGTGGCTGCTGTGGCCACCTGAGGGCCGCGGCGATGTGCGCTCCGCACGGGGCACCATCATGCAGTCGGTACTCTGCGGTCCCCCCGACGCGCAGGACTTCGTGCATGTCGAGTTGCCCGACGGGCGGGTGCTACCAGCGTGGCTGGACGGCTGCGGTCACCGGCTGGGTGAGGTGTTGCCCGTCGAGGTGCCCAACCCACTGCCCGCAGGCGAATTCGTCGCGCGCCTCGCGGGAACCGGGGTGTCCGCCGCCACGGCGGATGTCCGGCGCTTGGGTGCGGTGGGTGCCGTGGTCGCTGGGATAGCCGGTGCGCTGCTTGCGTGGCGGTTGCGCTGCAGCGGGCTCTCCGCCCGTAGGGTGGGCCCATGACCGGCATTACCTCGCCCACTGTGGAGCTGCATCGTGAAACCCTGTCCAACGGGCTGCGGGTGGTGCTGAGCCCGGACCGATCCGCACCGGTGGTTGCCGTCGGAGTGCACTACGACGTCGGATTCCGCTCCGAACCACAGGGCCGCACCGGTTTCGCGCACCTGTTCGAGCACCTGATGTTCCAGGGCAGCGAGAGCCTGGAGAAACTCGCGCACTTTCGTCACGTGCAGTCCTCGGGCGGGACGTTCAACGGCTCCACCCATCCCGACTACACCGACTACTACGAGGTCGTGCCCTCAGCGGCGCTGGAGCGGGCGTTGTTCATCGAGGCCGACCGGATGCGGGCTCCCCGGATCACTGCGGAGAACCTGCGCAACCAGGTCGACGTCGTCAAGGAGGAGATCCGGCTCAACGTGCTGAACCGGCCCTACGGTGGGTTCCCGTGGATCACCTTGCCGCCGGTGCTCTACGACACCTTCCCCAACGCGCATAACGGGTACGGCGATTTCTCCGAGCTCGAAGCGGCCACCGTGGATGACTGCGCGGCGTTCTTCGACGTCTACTACGCGCCGGGCAACGCGGTGCTCACCGTCTCTGGTGATTTCTCCGTGGAGGCCGCGCTCGACCTGGTGCATCGGCACTTCGACGACGTGCCCGCCCGTCCGGTACCGCTACGACCCTCCTTCGCCGAGCCGCCGCCCGACCGCGAACGTCGGCACAGCTACCCCGATGCGCACGCCCCGCTGCCCGCGCTGGCCCTCGGCTACCGGCTGCCCGACCCGGCCGCCGGTTTCGATGACTACCTCGCCTACGAGGTGCTCGCCGCGGTGCTCGTCGACGGCGACTCCTCCCGGCTCGAGCAGCGTCTGGTGCACACGGACGCGCTGGTCACCGAGATCGGCTCGGGCTGCGGCCTGTTCGGTACGCCGCTGGATGCCCGCGACCCGGACACCTTCACCATCTCCGCGATCTACCCCACCAGCGTGGACGTCGAGGCGGTGCTCGCCGCGACCGACGAGGAGATCGCCCGCCTCGCCGCGGACGGTCCCGAGCCCGACGAACTGGCCCGGATCGCCGCGCGGTGGGCGGCAACCTTGTTCCGGGAGCATGACCGGCTGGTCACCCGGACGATGGCGATCGGCGCCTTCGAGCTGCTTCACGGGCGCGCCGAGTTGATCACCGAGCTGCCGGGCATGGTGGCGGCGATGGGCCCTGAGCAGGTCGCGAAGGCGGCTGCTGGGCTGCGACCGGATTCCCGCGCAGTGCTGATCGTCGAACCGGCAAGTGCAGAGCAGGAGGGGTGATGGGCCACCGCAGCGCCGAGCAGATCGGCCGGACCGAGCTGGGGCCGCGCCCGGTTCCGTCACTGGGTCCGCCACGGACCGCCAGTGCACCCTCGGCGGTGGACACCGTGTTGGACAACGGGTTGCGGGTGATCGCGGTGCGCCGACCTGCGGTGCCGATGGTCGAGCTGCGCATGCGGATCCCGTTCGGCGGCACCCAACGCACCCACTCGGCTCGCGCTGAGTTGTTGGCCGCCACGCTGCTGCAGGGCACGCCGCGGCGGGACCGGTTCGCCATCGACAAGGTGCTGGCCGCCATCGGCGGTGAACTCTCAGCCGGGGCGGACCCCGAGCACTTGGCCGTGTCGGGATCAGCGCTGGCCAGCGGCTTGGATGTGGTTCTCGAGGTGCTGGGCGACGCGCTCACCTCAGCCTCCTACGCCGCCGCCGAAGTGACCCGGGAGCGGGACCGTCTGGTGGAGCGGATCACGCTGAGCCGATCCAGGCCACAGGTGATCGCCCGGGAGGCGCTGCAGCGGCGCCGCTACGGCAACCACCCCTTCGCCCGGGAGTGGCCGGAGGTCGACGACATCGCCGCCGTGACTCCCGCCGCGGTGCGCGCGCTGCATCACCGCTCGGTGGTGCCCGGGGGCGCTGTCCTGGTGCTGGTGGGCGATATCGCCCCGGAGCGCGCGGTGGAATCGGTGGCGTCGGCGCTGGCGGGCTGGCGGGCTGATCACCCGGCTGTCGGGCTGGCGGTGCTGCCTCCGTTGAAGGCGGCTGATCTGTTGTTGGTGCATCGCGAGGGTGCGGTGCAGTCGCAGCTGCGGCTTTCTGCGCAAGCGGTGCCGCGTGACGATGAGCGCTACCCGGCGCTGCAGCTGGCGAATCTGGTGTTCGGTGGGTATTTCTCTTCCCGTTGGGTGGAGAACATCCGGGAGGCCAAGGGCTACACCTACTCGGCGCACTGCGGCTTCGAGTTCACCGAGCACGGGGCCACACTGGTCGCGGACGCGGACACCGCCAGCGAGGTCACCGCTGCGGCCCTGCTGGAAACGCGTTACGAATTGGGCCGGATGGTCGTGCTGCCTCCCGAGGAGGCGGAGGTGGACAACGCGCGGCACTACGCGATCGGGTTGCTGACCATCGGTTCGTCGTCACAGCGGGGCCTGGCCGGCCAGCTGGCCACGTTGGCCGAGCTCGGCTTGGACCTCGACTGGTTGCTCGCCCACCCGGGCCGGTTGCAGGCCGTCACCACCGGGCAGGTCGCCGAGGCCGCCGCCCATTTCTTCGCCCCCAGCCGGTTCACCGGGGTGGTGGTGGGCGATGCCAAGCGCCTGGCCGACCCGTTGGTCGCCCTCGGTGGCGTGGAGCTGCCCTGACCTCCAGCGTTACCGGGACCTGATGAACCGAGTGAGGTAGCGGAGCACGATGCTCCGCTACCTCAGGCCGTCGACCGGCGCGCCGGCGGGGTCTGCTCAGCGGAGTTGACGTGGCCGCGGGTCCGTGCGGAAACGGTGAGTACCGCCCAGACCACCTTGCCGCTGCCGGGCCGGGACGCGGTTCCCCAGGTACGGCTCAGCTTGTCGACAAGCACAAGGCCACGACCACCGGCCGCGCGTAGACCGGGTACCCGCAGCTGGGGTAAGCGCGGATCGGCGTCGGCCACTGAGATGGTCAGTGTGTTGCGGTCCATGTCCACGCGCAACTGACCCCCGACCGCGCGTGGTGCACCATATTGTCGATCAGTTCCGAAGCAACGACCGCGGCGTCAGAGATTATCCCGGGGATGTCCCACTCCTCGCAGGTCCGCCTGATCAACTGCCTGGCCAACCGTGAGCTGGCCAGGTCACATGCCAGCCGAACCTGGAGTCGGCGACGCGGGGGTGCGGCGTCGAGGCCCTGAAGAGCGTCCTGGACACTGCGGTAGGTCGAGATGGATCGTGACACGGCGTTGGCGTCGAGCAAGGTACGAAGCGGTTGCCGGGGTGCCGCCAGCACCAGTGGTAGTCCAGGCCAGTCGCGGATGCGGTCATGAACCATGGGGAACACTGTCAGCAACGATCCGGTAGCCGTCTGCATGTTAGCCAGGTCCACCACAATCGCCGCAGGCTCCTCGGCTGCGTAGTGGAGCAGTCCGTCCCGCAGCCGCTCGTAGGTCTTGGGGCTCAGCTCTCCCACTGGTCGCACCACGAGAGTGCTGCTCTGCAGGTAGGACTCGAGGAACAGGGCGGCGGTTGTAGAGCCGGGACCCACGCCACTACCTGTGCCAGCCGGCTGACTTGTCATCTGACTCACCTCGCGACGGATGGGCAACCGGTCGGTGTTACTACTGCTTCCCCACACTAGTGACGTTGATACCCGGTTTTGCGGGCGCTCATAGCTGCCATCCGAGTGATGGGGAGGCAGAAGACACGTAAACCGCGGGCGCTGGTGATCATCGGTGCCGGGACGTCATGATCACCGAACGAACTTCTGCCGGAACAGGGCATCGCCCCTGGGAACCAACGATGTTTACTCTCAGGTGAGATCGGGTAACTGGCAGCTACTCACGGCGCCGAGCCTGCCGAAGCGGGGCCGTGGGTTGGACAGATGCCGCGTCCCCCGGGGCGCTGCCCGGAGCTGCAGAAGGGATACACCGTTGACTAACGCGACCCTGCGCGTCAAGGAAAAGGTGCGCGACACCCAAGAGACCGTGCAAGCCAAGTTTGAGCAGATCAGACAGAACCTGCATAAGGGCGCTGAAACGCTGCAGGATCAGGCCGATGACGGGACGCTGCAGGCGAAAAATCTGGCCAACAAGGCGCTGGCCAAGGCCCGGCTTCCGGTGACTGGCCGTATCAGGCAGCTGAGCACAACGGTGCGCAATCGGCCGATACCCGCCGCGGCTGTCATCGTGTTCGGCTTGTTCTTGGTGCTGCGACGTCTACTCCGTGGAAACACGTAAGGAGAGGTGACGATTTCTTGGACTGAGGCCAGATTTCTTGGACTGAGGCCAATCGTCAGCGGCCTCGAGCCCGAACCTCGCGGCCGGGTGGACACCCCCACCACCCGGCCGCGAACCCTCTCTCCAGTATCTTACCCGAGCCAGGTGACATGGAGCAGGTCTACCCTGCGCGTATCGTCCAAGATGAGGTACGCGGCGCCGGAATACCGATGATTGCAGCGGGTGCCCACTTGGGCGGTACCGCCTGGTCGGGGTGGAGCGTGCGGTGGCTGATGCTGATGTGATCGTGGTGGGCGGTGGACTGACCGGATTGGTGTCGACCGCGGAGTTGGCTCGCGCTGGACGGCGGGTGCTGCTGGTCGATCAGGAGCCGGAGTCCGGTTTGGGTGGGCAGGCGTTCTGGTCGTTCGGTGGGCTATTCCTGGTCGGATCCCCGGAACAGCGGCATCTAGGGATCAAGGACTCGCTGGAGTTGGCGTGGCAGGACTGGCTGGGTAGCGCCAGTTTCGATCGAGGCGTTGATGATCCTGCCGGGGAGGATTACTGGGCATATCGGTGGGCTCGGGCGTATGTGGAGTTCGCCGCTGGTGAGAAACGGTCGTGGCTGCATGGAGCCGGAGTGCGATGGTTCCCGTTGGTGGGCTGGGCGGAACGGGGTGGCTATCTCGCTGATGGGCACGGAAACTCCGTGCCGCGCTTCCACGTCACCTGGGGCACCGGGCCTGGCCTGGTCGCCCCATTCGAACGGCGCGTTCGAGACGCGGTAGCGCAGGGTCGGGTGGAGTTGCGGTTCCGGCACCGGGTGGACGAACTGACCGTTACGGACGGTGCGGTGGACGGGGTACGCGGTACCCGCCTGGAACCCAGCGCTGCGGCCCGGGGCACCGCCAGTTCGCGCCGGGAAGTGGGTGAGTTCGAGTTGCACGCGCCGGTGGTGCTGGTGACCGCGGGCGGGATCGGCGCGAACCACGATCTGGTTCGCCGGAACTGGCCGGCGCGGCTGGGTCAGGCGCCGAAGCGGATGATCTCAGGCGTGCCCGAGCACGTTGACGGCCGCATGCTCGCTATCACCGAACGGGCTGGCGGGCGGATCGTCAACCGGGATCGGATGTGGCATTACACCGAGGGCGTGCAGAACTGGAACCCGATCTGGGCTCGGCACGGCATTCGGATTCTGCCGGGACCGTCGTCGCTGTGGCTCGACGCGCGCGGGCGGCGGTTCCCGGCGCCGAACTTCCCCGGCTTCGACACGTTGGGCACCCTTAAAACGATCATGGACACGGGCTATGACTACTCGTGGTTTGTGCTGACCCAAAAGATCATCGAAAAGGAGTTCGCCCTGTCAGGGTCCGAGCAGAATCCGGACCTGACCGGTAAGGACATCCGGCTGACCCTCAGTAGGGTCCGGCCGGGCGCACCCGAGCCGATTGAGGCGTTCAAACGCAACGGGGCGGACTTCGTGGTCGCTCGAACCCTGTCCGAGCTGGTCGGGGGCATGAACAAGATCACCGAAGAGCCACTGATCGACTTGGTCGATCTGCAACGGCATATCGAGGCGCGTGACCGGGAGATGGACAACCCGTTCACCAAGGATCTCCAGGTCATGGCCATCCATAACGCTCGTCGTGCGCTCGGCGAGCGCCTGTTCCGCACCGCCGCCCCGCACAAGCTGCTCGATCCGAAGGCCGGGCCACTGATCGCCGTCCGACTCAACATCCTCACTCGCAAGACGCTCGGCGGGCTGCAAACCGACCTGGCCGGTCGTGTCCTCGACGACGGCGGACGCCCGATTACCGGGCTGTACGCCGCCGGCGAAGTCGCCGGCTTCGGGGGCGGCGGAATCCACGGCTACCGCTCACTGGAAGGCACCTTCCTCGGCAACTGCCTGTTCTCCGGCCGGCAGGCCGCACGTGCGATCACCGCAGCGACTGCATCCTGACGCGGAGGGTCCGGAGAGATCTGGCTGGGGCTCGACGCCACGCCTGGAAGCTCGGAGAGTCAGAAGAGGTACAGGCCGGCTGCCCAGCCTGCGCTGGTGACGATCACCACCATGAGGCTCCAGAGGATCAGCCGCGGCGCGGTCATCCACATCCCTGGCGGCTCGACTCGCTTGAGAGGCCGCCCGTGCAGGTCAGCGGCGTGGCGCCGCAGGTGGTCGGTGAGCTCTCGCTCCCAGCGTTTCCGGTCGCTGATCTTCACTGGCCACCGCCCTCGCCCCGAGCCGCTCACCACACGCCTCTGGCAGCATAACGCTTCGTGGCCGTCTGAGGAGAGGGTTCGCTCAGGCGGCGGTCGCTGCGATGATCTGGTCGATGCTGGGATTGGTCAGTACGGAACCGTCTGGCAACAGCACCGTCGGCACCGTCTGGTTACCCCCGTTCACACCTGCCACGAACGAGGCAGCGGCAGCGTCGCGCTCGATGTCCACTTCGTGGAACTCGATGCCCGCACCGTCCAGTTGAGCCTTGAGTCGCCGACAGTGACCGCACCACACGGTCGAGTAAATTCTGATGGTGCTCACGCTCGGCACCAACACCGAGGTGCCACCCGGTGTTCCCGCTGCGGGCCGCGACGCTCGGCCAGGTCAGCTTCGAGCGTCGGGCTGCTCTGGGAGGATGCCGGTCGTGGGGAATCACCGGGATCCGCTGGAGGGGCTCGACGAGGAGCAGCGCGTCGCGGTGTGCGCGCCGCGCGGCTCGGTCTGCGTGCTGGCCGGCGCGGGCACCGGAAAGACCCGCACCGTCACCCGGCGGATCGCCCGACTGGTCAGGGCCGGCCACGTCGCCCCCGGTCAGGTCCTCGCTGTGACGTTCACCGCCCGCGCCGCAGGTGAGCTGCGCACCCGGTTACGCGACCTGGGGGTAGGCGGGGTGCAGGCGCGGACCTTCCACGCTGCGGCGCTGCGCCAGCTGCGTTACTTCTGGCCCCGGGTGGTGGGTGACCAGGCGTGGCCGCTGCTGGAACACAAGGTCCGCCTGGTCGGTCAGGCCGCGCAGCGGGCCGGGGTGAGCACCGATGCCGACAATCTCCGGGACGTCTCCGGTGAGATTGAGTGGGCCAAGGCGAGCCTGGTCAGCGCCGCGGACTACCCCGCCGCGGTGGCCGCCGCTCGGCGGGAGACCCCGGTGCCGGCGCAGCAGGTCGCGGCGATCTACGCCGGCTACGAGGAGCTCAAGAACCGCAACCGGTTGCTCGATTTCGACGATCTCCTGCTGCACACCGCAGCCGCGCTGGAGGAGCACTCCGATGTGGCGCAGGAGTTCCGGGACCGCTACCGCTGCTTCGTCGTCGATGAGTACCAGGACGTCACCCCGCTGCAGCAGCGGGTGCTGGATGCCTGGCTGGGCGGCCGGGACGACCTCACCGTCGTCGGCGACGCGAACCAGACCATCTACTCCTTCGCCGGTGCCGCGCCCCGCTTCCTACTGGAGTTCACCAGGAGATTCCCCGATGCGGTGACGGTGCGGCTGCACCGCGACTACCGCTCAACACCCCAGGTCGTGTCGCTGGCGAACCGGGTGATCTCCGGCGCCCGGAGCCGACCGGCGGGTGCCCGGCTCCTCCTGGAGGGCCAGCAGCCTGCTGGTCCGGAGCCCACGTTCGCCGAGCACGGCGACGAGCCTGCCGAGGCGCAGGCCGTGGCGGCGGCGGTCGGGCAGCTACTGGGCGAGGGAACCCCGGCCGCGGAGATCGCGGTGCTCTACCGGGTGAACGCCCAGTCCGAGGCTTACGAGCAGGCATTGGATGCGCTGGGGATCCCGTTCCAGGTCCGCGGCGGGGAGCGGTTCTTTCAGCGTCCCGAAGTCAGGACCGCGATCCGGGCGCTGCGGGCGGCGACCACCGCGCACGGCGGGGACTCGGCGGCCGAGCTGGGTGCCACCGTTCGAGCGGTGCTGGCCCGCCACGGTCTCACCGCCGAGCCCCCGGGGGGCAGTGCCGCACGGTCACGCTGGGAGTCGCTGCGCGCGCTGGCCGAGCTGGCCGACGACCTCGCCGCCAGCATCCCGATGGCCGACCTCGGCCGGCTGGTGGCTGAGCTCGACACGCGCGCCGAGGCCGCGCACCCGCCCGCGGTGCAAGGCGTCACGTTGGCCTCGTTGCACTCCGCGAAGGGTCTGGAGTGGGATGCGGTGTTCCTGGTCGGACTCGCCGATGGGACGTTGCCCATCCAATACGCCGACGGTGATCAGGTCGCGCTGGAGGAGGAGCGCCGGTTGCTCTACGTCGGAGTGACCCGGGCCCGCCGTCGGCTCGCATTGTCCTGGGCGTTGTCTCGTAGCCCAGGTGGGCGGCCCCGCCAGCGCAGCCGTTTCCTGCACGGTCTGGTGAAGACCGGAAAATAAATTTGGTTGCCGGTGTATCAGCAGGGCCCTAGCCTTGCTCTTACCTCCTGGAAGCGGTCGTTACATTCGGCTGACCAGGGTGGATCGCCTAGCCACTGAGTGCGGGCCGAGAGGGAAGGAGGGAACCGGTGGAGATGACCATAACCAGCGGTGTCCGTTACTTCCCGCAGTGCGGGTCCCTCGCTGAGCACGGGGGGATTCAGTCCGAGCGCTTGCGGACCGTGCCGTTGGGCGCGGGCTGGCTGTTCGCTGGACGTCCCTTCCACCCCGTCCTCATCAACCCGACTGGCATTGATCTCCCGACTACCGACCGTATGCGAATGTCCGCATCAGAGCCTTGATTCTCGAGCCAGCAGTATCCGGCTCATGAAGGCCGCGGACCCCGCAGCGGGATCCGCGGCCTTGTTGTGTTGCTAGGTCCTCATCCCGCGGTCCGGTACCGGCGATTTCTACCGGCAACACCACCGAGGAGGAGAGACAAGTGTTGACCGCGACCGTCCCGCTCGATGGCGGGGCGTTGCCCGACCTACCGGGTGGGGCAGAGCTGGCCCACCTGCTCGATACCGCGCCCACCGGCTCGGAGGCCCTGCCCTGTCGCGCACACAACCCGGATCTCTGGTTCGCCGAGGCGCCGGCCGAGCTGGAGCGGGCCAAGCAGCTGTGCGCAGATTGCCCGATCAGGCTCGCCTGCCTGGACAGCGCGCTGTCCAGGCAGGAGCCCTGGGGCGTGTGGGGTGGCGAGATATTCGAGCACGGCGCTGTCATCCCGCGTAAGCGTCCGCGAGGTCGGCCCAGCAAGGCCGCTCTCGAGCGCGAGCGCACCGAGCGCGCCGCGTAAAGGTTGGGGGCCCCTTCACGGGCCCCCAACCCGCGGTCCCGCCTGCCCACAACCACTACCAACCTGGGACTACCAGCCCGGTCGGGCAGCGGCGCGAGCCGCTTCCCGACCGATGGCCATCATTGAGGAGTGCAAACGCCATGTTGTTGCACGAGGCGCTTGCCAGGAACCGGATGCAAGAAGATCAGCACCGGGCCCGCAAGCTGCGGTTGGCCAGGCGGCTCGCTGCGGCTCGCCGGTGGCAACGCCTGGCCCGTTACGCCGAGCGCCGGGCCCGCCGCGCCGCCGATCGTCTGTAGCCGGCTCAGGCCGCGAAACCCGGTTGCCAGCGTCGGGCGATTTCGCGCAGCGGCACGGTCGCTTCGAGTTGGCAGAGCACGCCGAACGTCCCGGTGCTCACCCGGTGGATCAGCAGGTAGCTCGGCGGCAGGTTCAGCGCTCGCCCGGTTCGGAAGTCCGGGCCGGAGAAGTCACCCACCCGCTCAGCCTGGGCCTGCATCCAGGCCCGGGTGAAATGGAATGTCTCGCTGCGCACCGGATCAGCGAACGGGCCGAGGTAAGCCAGCACGTCCTCGGCGCGCAGCTGCATACCCGGACGGACGAAGCCCTCCGAGCGCAGCAGCTCCATCAGCTCCTCCGAACGTTCCTCGACCGCCAACCTGATCGCCACCCCGAGGGTGCGCGGGGTCCCACCGGGGAGCTTCGCCGCAGCGCCGAAATCGAGCACGCCGAGCCGCCCGTCGTGCAGGCGAAGGAAGTTCCCCGGATGGGGGTCGGCGTGCAGCAGACCGGTGAGGGTGGGGGAGGAGGAGTGGAACAGTGAGAGTTTGGTCCCGATGTCGTCGCGCTCAGACCGCGAGCCGGTGCGGATAATCTGCGCCATCGGGGTCCCCGCGATCCACTGCGACACCATCACCTTCGGTGCACTGGCCACGATCGCGGGGACGGCGATGTCGGGATGGTCACGGAACGTCGCGGCGAACACACGTTGGTTGTCCGCCTCGTCACGGTAATCGAGCTCTTCCACCATCCGGTCCTGCAACTCGGCGAGCAGCGGCTTGACCTCCATACCGGGCACGATCACCTGGAACAACCGGCTGAACCGCTGCAGCTGCCGCAGATCTGAGCGCAGCGCCTCGTCCGCGCCCGGGTACTGCACCTTGACCGCGACCTCGCGGCCGTCATGCCACACCGCCCGGTGCACCTGACCGATGCTCGCGGCTGCCGCGGGCTCGTCGGAGAACTCGGCGAAACGGCGCCGCCACCCCGTGCCGAGCTGCTCATCGAGCACCCGGCGTACCGACTGCGGGGACATCGGCGGTGCCGCGGACTGCAGCTTGGTCAGGGCTTCGCGGTAGGGAGCGGCCAACTGCTCGGGAATCGCCGCCTCGAACACGCTCAGCGCCTGGCCGAACTTCATCGCGCCGCCCTTGAGCTCACCGAGCACGGCGAACAACTGCTCCGCGGTGCGCGCACTGAGCTCGGCGCTGACGTCGTGCGCATCGCGCCCAGCCAGCCGTTTTCCCCAACCCGCCGCGACCCGCCCGGCCACCCCCAGCGGGAGGCTCGCGAGCCGGGCGGTTCGATGCACAGCTCGGCGCGGGATCTCGGTCACAGGGATGATTGTCTCTCTGCGGCACCTGTTCTGCGTAGCTATTGGGCGTAATGGCCGGTCGGAGGCCTCACCCGGCGCCGCAGCCGCAGCGCGGGTGGGCCGGTCTGGGTAGGCGGAGCAAGGTGCCGCGTACCGGATCCAGCTGCAGCGCCGCCCCCCACGTCGGCGGGACCGGTAGATCGGATCCTGGCCCGGCGAGCGTGGCGAGTACCTGCTCGGCGATCAGGGCGGCAGCGAGCTGGGTGCAGGCCAGTCCTGCGGTCGGAATGTGTCCGACGAGCTGGGCGGCCAGCTTCGGCCAGGCCACATCCACGTCCGCCCGATGCAGCTCAGCGCAGTGCAGGCAGCTGCTTCGTCCTGGCCACACCAGCGGGCCCACCACTGCGGTCCCCTCGTGGGCATAGCCGATCAGGTGCGGGATCCGGCTCCCGAGCAGCCCGGTCACCACCGTCGGGTCCGGGACCACCACGTCGGTGAGCACGATCAGGTCCGGCCGGCGGTGAGTGGCGACGATGACCTCTGGCGAGCAGCGGCGCACCGCATCGGCGGCCGCCGCCGAACGGGATCTGCCGAGGTCATCGGGAAGGTATCCGGTGCCAAGATCTGCGGCGAGGACCGTGCCGGTGGCGTGCACCTCGACGTGCCCCACCCCTGCGGTGGCCAGCGCGGTGGCCACCGCCACCGTCACCCGGCCGGATCCGACCACCCGGACGATCGCTTTCCGTCGCAGGCGCAGGATGTGTCGTGTCGGGTGGCAGTGGTGCACCGACCAGCTGGCTGCCTCGGCGGCAAGCGCGACCCGGTGCCAGCCCGGTCGGCTGCCCTCGGCCGCGGCGGCCTCCTGCACCAGGCCGCGCTCGTGCAGGTCGGCGAGCATCGTGAGAGCCTCATCCCGCGAGGATCCGGCTGCTTGCGCCTCGGTGAGCAGTTCGCTCGTGCTGCACACGCCGTCCATCCGCTTGAGCAGCGCGGCCAGCGCTTCGGGCAGCTCGTCGAGGACCATGGCGCGTTGTGGATCGAGCCCGAGCTGGAGACAGGTGGGGGAGCGCCAGAGCATGGCGAGGCCCGGCGCCAGCCGCAGCCGTTCGGGAATGTCACCTGGCAGGGGTTTGGATGGCAGGGGTCTGGATGGCACGGGGTTGGCGCACGGCGGGATCATGCCCGCCATGGTGGCGGGCCCGATCCGATCGCTCAACTCGCTGTCCACAAGCTACCCACAGCTGTGGACACGCTGTGGACAGCTGTGGGTGTGGATTGGGAAGACACGGATTAGGAAGACACGGATTAGGAAGACGCTGTGCTAATCCGTGGGACGTTGGGCGGAGCTTCCGCCGGGTGCCTCGGGGTCTTCAGGAGGTGTCTCCTCGCGGGGAGCGTCCGCCGCGGTGCGCTCCAGGGCGGCGATCGGGTCCTCCAGATCAGCGGCATGCTTCGCGGCCCGCTCGACGAAGGCAGCGGGATCGTCCAGGTCTTCGGCGTTGGGCAGCAGGTCCGGGTGATTCCACAGCGCGTCCCGGTGCTCGACATCGTGCTGCTCGGTGAGCCTGCGCCACAGCTCGGCGGCCGCACGCAGCTTGCGTGGCCGTAGCTCCAAGCCGACCAGCGTGGCGAAGGTGTGCTCAGCCGGGCCCCCGGAGGCGCGCCGGCGGCGCAGCGTCTCACGCAGCGCCTCGGCACCGGGCAGACGTTCCCCCACCGCATCTGCGACAACGACGTCGACCCAGCCCTCGACCAGCGCGAGCAGTGTCTCCAACCGGCTCAGGGCGGCCTTCTGCTCAGGACTGTGCCGTTGCTCCAGCAGGCCCGATGAGAGCAGCTGGTCCATGCTCTGCGGGTCGGTCGGATCGACCTGGCGGGTGAGCTCCTGCAGGGCGTCGGTGTCCACCCGGATGCCGTGCGCGAACTGCTCAACGGCGCCCAGCAACCGCTGCCGCAGCCATGGCACGTGCCCGAACAGGCGGTGGTGTGCGGCCTCGCGGGTGGCCAGGAAAACGATCACTTCGGAGCTCTTGCGCTCCAGCCCGGCGGCGAACTTCTCGATTGAGGCCGGTAGCAACGCCGCCACGCCCGGCGGACCCAGGGGGAGCCCGATCTCGGTGGAGGTGAGTACTTCGCCTCCGAGCTGCGCCAGCGCCGAACCGAGCTGCGAGCCGAACGCCATCCCACCCATCTGCTCGACCATCGCCACCAGCGGACCCGCGGTCTGACGGACCTCGCTGGGCATCGCGTCGATCCACGAGGCGGCCATCCGGCGGGCCACCGGGTCGCACAACCGCTGCCAGGTGGGCAAAGTCGCTTCCACCCAGTCCCGTGGTGCCCAGATGGCGGTGCTGTGCGCGCCGGCGGGTAGTGCGGTCGCCGGGTCCAGCCACATCTCGGCCAAGTGCACAGCGTCGGTGACCGCGGTGGCTTGCTGGGCTGAGGGCAACCCGATGGTGGAGAGTTTCTGCAGCGCCATCTGCTTGGCCAGGTCGTAATTGACCGGGCCACCGCCGCCACCGGCCGCGCCCTGGCTGATCATCTGCCCGAGCTGGGTGAGCATCTGACCGAGTGCCCCGACGTCGAAACCACCGGCGCCGAAGGCCGCGAACGGGTTGGTGGGGTCGGGACCACCGCTGCCCTCTTCAGGTTTCTTCCGGTCCGGATCCTGAGGATCGCCAGAGCCGAAAACGAAGGGCACATCGCTCATAGGTCTACGGTACGCGGACCCCGAGCACGTACGCTGTTCGGCCGTGAGCCGCCGCACCTGGACCCTGCTGCTCAGCCTCGGCCTTGCGACGGCATTCGGGCTGCTGGGCGCGTTGGCGCCGGTGCCCTATGTCGCGCTTCGCCCGGGACCGACGTTCGACACGCTCGGCGCGGTGGCGGGCAAGACAGTGGTGGAGATAAAAGGAACTCAGACCTATCCCACCAGCGGGCACCTCAACATGACGACGGTGTCGGTCGTCGACGACGTGACTCTTTACACCGCACTCGTGCTGTGGATATCAGGGCGTAGCGCGCTGGTACCCCGCGACGAGATCTTCCCGCCACAGCTGTCCGACCAGCAGGTGGAGAAGCAGAACCAGGAGCTGTTCCGCGGTTCGGAGGCCAACGCCAAAGCGGCGGCGCTGCGCTACCTGGGTTACCCGACCACGGTCGTGGCCGGCGAGGTGCTCCCGGGCGGTGCGGCGAGCGGCACGCTGGCTGTGGGGGACCGGTTGCTGGCGATCGACGGTCAGCAGCTCCCCACCGCGAAGCGGGCGGTCGACCTGCTTGCCGGTAGCCGCCCCGGCCAGCTCGTCCAGCTCCGCTTCCAGCACGGCGACACCCCACCGAAGGACGCGGCGATCACTCTCGGTACGGGCGCCAAACCCGGTCGCGGCTACCTGGGCGTCGGGTTGATCGAGCGGCCCGAGGTCCCCTTCACTGTCAGCATCACCCTGGCCGATGTGGGTGGCCCGTCGGCCGGCCTGATGTTCGCGCTGGCCATCGTGGACAAGCTGACGCCGGGCGCGTTGACCGGCGACACCTTCGTGGCGGGCACCGGCGAGATCGCCCCGGACGGTCAGGTGGGTCCGATCGGTGGCATCCCACTCAAGATGATCCGTGCACGGGAAGCGGGGGCGACGGTGTTCCTGGTGCCGGCGGAGAACTGCACCGAGGCGGCGCAACGCAGCCCAGCGGGCCTGCGGCTGGTTCGGGTGGGCACCTTGACCGACGCGGTGCGCGCCCTCGACCAACTCCGCGCCGGCCAGCAGCCACCGCACTGCTGAACCGGAGAGCTTGACTCCCGGAGAGCTTTACCCCCCGGAGAGCACCCTCAGTGCAGCGTGGCCAGGAGTGCGCGGAGCAGGTTCGGGGCCAGTTGGGGGTTCTCCACCAGCTCGTCGCAGCACTGGTCGGCACCGGAGTCGGCTCGCAGTCGCAGCACGCACGCTCCGACGCCGTCCCGGAGCACGGCCGCCACCAGCCTGCCCTCCCGCCGCTGCGGATGCCCAACCGCGGCATGGCGAGCCTGTGTCGGGTCCGCCGGTAACTCGCCGAGATCGGCCTCGGCCGCCGGTGGCAGCACCACGATCTCCTGGGCCAGTGCGCAGCCGGCCACCGAGTCCGGCCATTCGATGCCGGCCAGTGCCGCGTCGAGCTCACCCTCGGGCAAGGTGTCCTGGGCTACCGGGGTGAGCGCGGCCTGCGCGTCCAGCTGGCTGGCCAGCTCCGGTTGACTGGCCAGCAGGGTCTGCGTGGCGACCAGGGCGAACAGCTGCGGTTGCTGGTCCCACCCGGAGGTCGCGACGAACTCCTCTACCTCGCGCGCAGTGGCCGGCAAGGCATGGGACAGCGCGGAGGGGTGCTGTGGCGGCGTGCTCACCCGCCCATCGTCGCATCGGTGCCGGGGACCGGTGGTAGCGGTGTGGTCACGAGGATCGGAACCAAGGGGCCCACTTTGGAGTTGGACAGGCAGGGCTCCACTCGGGCTGGCACCGGCCGCGTGCGGGCCCCTGCACTGCGTCATTGCCGTCACCAGGAGTGTGTCCTGTGGCCAACCGGCCTCCCGTCGCGGTTCCCGCTTTGTCCCGTCGTGCCCGGATCCTGATCGCCGCCGGGGCTGCCGCGCTGGTGGTTCTCATCGTCGGGTCCCGGCTGATCGATGTCTATGTGGACTGGTTGTGGTTCAAAGAGGTGGGGTTCCGGTCGGTGTTTTCCACCGTCCTGGTGACCCGGCTGGTGCAGTTCGTGGTCGTTGGTCTGCTGATCGGTGGTCTGCTCGCGCTCAACATCGTGATCGCCTACCGCACCCGGCCGGTGTTCGTGCCGGTGGTGGGGCCGGACGATCCGGTGGCGCGGTACCGCACCGCGGTCCTGGCGCGGTTGCGGCTGGTCGGCATCGGGGTACCGGTGTTGGTGGGTTTCATCGCCGGGCTCTCCGCGTTGGGCGACTGGCAGACGGTGCAGATGTTCCTGCACGGAGCCAGTTTCGGCGTCACCGATCCCCAGTTCAACAAGGACGTGAGCTTCTACGCCTTCGAGCTGCCGCTCTACGAGAAGTTGCTGGGCTGGGCCTTCTGGGCTGTCGGCCTCTCCTTCGTCGGAGCGTTGATCACTCATTACCTGTTCGGTGGAGTGCGGCTGGCCGGGCGTGGCGGTCAGCTCTCCGGTTCCGCCCAGGTGCAGCTCGCAGTGCTGGCCGGCGTTTTCGTGTTGTTCAAGGCCGTGGCTTACTTCCTGGATCGCTACGGGTTGCTGTTCTCCCGGCGTAACCCGTTGTTCACCGGGGCCAGTTACACGGACCTCAACGCGGTGCTCTCAGCCAAGATCATCCTGATGTGTATCGCAGTGATCTGCGCGATTGCCTTCTTCGTCGGTGCGGTGTTGCGCAACCTGCAACTGCCGGGGATCGCCATCGCGCTGCTGTTGCTGTCCAGCATCCTGGTGGGTGCGGCGTGGCCGGCGGTTCTCGAGCAGTTCGTGGTGCGTCCCAACGCCAACGAACGCGAAGCGCCGTCCATCCAGCGCAATATCCTGGCGACGCGGGCAGCTTATGGCATCACGGACAAGCAGGTCACGTACTCGCAGTACTCCGGGCGTAGCGATGCGTCGCTGGCCGACGTGCGCGCCGACACCGCCACCATCCCGAACGTGCGGCTGTTGGACCCGAGCGTGCTCTCGCAGACCTTCACCCAGCTGCAGCAACGGGAGAATTTCTACGGTTTCCCCGACAAGCTCGACATCGACCGCTACACCATCAACGGTCGGACGCAGGACTACATCGTCGCGGTAAGGGAGTTGGAGTCGGCGTCCCTGGCCGAGAACCAGCGCACCTGGATCAACCAGCACCTCACCTTCACCCACGGCAACGGTTTCGTCGCCGCCCCAGCCAACACGGTGAACTCGTCTTTGACGGACTCCGGCTCGGGGGAGGGCGGCTACCCGATTTTCACCGTGTCGGATACCTCACGGCAAGGTGACATCCCGGTGCAGCAGCCGCGGATCTACTTCGGTGAACTGATCGACGACTACGCGATCGTCGGAGGAAATCCCGGTGCGGCTGCCCGGGAGTTCGACGGGCGTCCGGAGAACTACACCTATCAAGGCAAGGGTGGAGTAGCGCTGGGAAGCTGGGCGAGCCGGCTGCTATTCGCTTCGTACTACGGTGAGCGAAACATCTTGTTCAACCAGGCGATCGGACCCGATTCAAGGATTATCTACAATCAGCACCCGAGGGAACGGGTGAAGAAGGTCGCGCCCTGGCTCACCTTCGATGGGGATCCTTATCCTGCCGTGGTCAGCGGCCGGATCCAGTGGATCCTGGACGGTTACACGACTCTGGCCAATTACCCCAACGCGCAGCGGACCGTGTTGGGCAGAGCGACCACCGACTCGCTGACCGGCGTGGTCCGCCTACCGGACGACGAGATCAGCTATATCCGCAACTCGGTCAAGGCCACCGTGGACGCCTATGACGGCACGGTGACCCTGTATGCGATGGACGAGACCGACCCGGTGCTGCGAACCTGGATGAACGTCTTTCCCGGGACCGTGCAGCCCAACACCGCGATCAGCGATGAACTGCGGCAACACTTCCGCTATCCGGAAGACCTGTTCAAGATACAGCGGGAGATGCTCGCTCGCTACCACGTGAACAACCCATCGGTGTTCTTCACCAACGACGACTTCTGGAATGTGCCCAACGACCCGACGCTCAACCAACCAGGTGTCGACCAGCCGCCCTACTACATCATGGCCGGACCGCCGAATAGCCAAGGGCCGGCGCAGTTCCAGCTCACCAGTGCGTTGGTCAGCCTGCGTCGACCGTTCCTGGCGGCCTACCTCACGGTGGGGTGCGAGCCGCAGAATTACGGCAAGATCACGGTGCTGGAGCTGCCCGGTGAATCCCAGACGCTGGGGCCTGAGCAGGTGCAGAACAGGTTCGTGTCCTCCGCTGAGGTCAGCAAGGAGCTCAACCTGTTACGCCAGTCCGAGACCGACGTTCGCTTCGGCAACCTGCTCACCCTGCCGGTCGGCGGTGGCCTGCTCTATGTGGAGCCGGTCTATATCGAGCGAGCGAACCGGCAAGCGACGTTCCCTCAGCTCAACCGGGTCCTGGTCGCCTACGGTGACCGGATCGGGTACGACCCGACGCTGCGTGGGGCGCTCAACCAGGTCTTCGGTGCGGGTGCCGGCGACGCGATCGGTGCTCCTGCGCCGCAGTCCGGAGCGCCCCCTCAGGCCGGTGTCCAGCCACCGGCGCCAGCTGGTGCTGGCGTTGCCACTCAGGACATGCGCCAGTCCGTCGCTGATCTCGGCAACGCGCTCCAGCGTCTGCGCCAGGCACAGGCAGCTGGCGACTTCGCCGCGCAGGGCAAGGCGCTGGCCGACCTCGACGCGGCCTCTAAACGGTTCGACGCAGCCGCCAGTGCAGCTGGTGGCGGCACCGATGCAGCCCCAGGAGGCGGTGGCTAGCCGCTGACCACCCGATTTGCCCCGCCCGTCACGGTAGGCGTAAAGTGACATTCGGCAACGCGGGGTGGAGCAGCTCGGTAGCTCGCTGGGCTCATAACCCAGAGGTCGTAGGTTCGAATCCTACCCCCGCTACCACGTTGTAGCAGGTCAGAGGCCCGGTTCCCGGCATAGGAACCGGGCCTCTTGATCGTTTGACCGTGGTTTGACCGTGGGACGAGGTGTCACAGCCCGGTCGTGTCCGTGGCTAGCCGGTCGTGGGGTGCCGCCCTGTGGTGATCTGCGTTGCCGACCTCGGCGGCGGCACGGTACCCATCGTCAGACCACCGAGGAGGAGTGGAGACGGTTGTGCGCGTCACCCGGGTGCGCCTGCAGCGCTACCGTGGCTATGTCGACACGGTGCTGCTGCCGGGACGCCACGCGGTCGTGGTCGGCGAGTCCCGCGCGGGACGCACTGACCTGATCATCGCCCTGCGCCGGGTGCTCGATCCGCGCAGTACTACCGCGCGCCCGAATTTGCTCGACGTTCATCGGCCGCTTCCGCCGTCAGGCGAAGAGGAGCTCTCGCTGCTGACCGAGGTCGAAGTCACTCTGCTGGACTTAGGACCTGCGCTAGAACAGGATCTCGACGATCGGCTTGAGGTGATCAGCCCCCAGACCGGATTGCCAGCCGAGGAGGCTGACGCCGACGTGGCGGTGATGGGGCTGCGGCTGTGCTATCGACTGCGTTACGACGAGGTCACCGACACAGCCGAGCACTGGGTGGAATATCCGGCATCAGGCGTGCGGGTGCCCAGGGCTGAGCGTGAGGTGTTGAGTGCCGTGGTACTCGACCGGGCAGCGCCCTTGCAGCTACGCGCGGATGGGGTGTTCCGCCGTCTGATCGCCGGTGTGGATGAGGCTGGACTGCTGGTCGCGCTGGGCAACCTCGGCACCGATGTGGCTGCAGCGACCGAGAAGCTTGCCGGGAGCAGCGGGGTCCGACAGACCATTGCCGATGTGCTAGCCGAAGGAGCGGCACAGCTGCTGGAGATGTCCGGGACAGCGCCGGAGGACGACGTAGGGTTCGTCGCCGAAGACGGTTCCGTGGCCGCGATCCTGCGTGCCATCCAGCCGACACTGACCCTGGATGGTGCTGGTCCGCTGCCGCTAGCGTCGCACGGGTCCACCACGACAGGTGTGTTAGCTGCTGCGGAGGCAGCGCTTACTGCACACGCGCCTGGCGCCGTCGTGCTCGCCGATGATTTCGGCGATGATCTCGACGCCGCTTCGGCGGAGTACCTCGCTGCGCAGCTGCGTCGACACAGCGGACAAGTGTGGTTGTCGACGCGCCGGCCGGAGGTGCTACGGGCGTTCCCTCCCGAGGAGGTGATCCGGCTGACCCGCAGTCACGGTGGTCGGCGCCATCATCAGCTGGCGCCGGCCACTGACCGTAAGGCCCGAAGCGCCCGGCGTCAGCTGCATCTGCTTCTGCTTCCCGCAATGACAGCCCGTGCCGTTGCTCTGCTGGAAGGGCCACATGATCTGGAGGGCTATACCGCTATCGCCGACCGCCGGTTGCGTGGATCAGGTACACCCCCGCCGGCAGCGCATGGCGTGCGGATGATCGCTGTTGGACTGGGCGACGGTGGCAAGGATCAGCTGCCCAAGGTGGCGCGGCTCGCTGGTGAACTCGGCTTCCACGTTCGTGTCGTACTTGACCACGACAAGCCGGGTACCGACGCGGCGCTTATCACCGAGCTGATCACGCTGGCTGAGCAGGTAATCCGACTACCCGAACGCACGTCCGTCGAGCGCGCCCTCGTGCACGACGTACCCCCGGACAATTTGCGCATCGGTCTGCAGCGGATCAATGCCGAGTACGGCCTGGGCGTCGCCGTCGACGACATCCCCGACGGTGATCTGGAAGCAAAGATCATCGGGTTGCTGAAGCAGAAAGGCGGGCTGCACCAGCCGTTCGTCGATGCCATGCCACCCAAGTCGCGTGGGCCACTGGCCGTGGCGGTGCTCGACACCCTCGTCGCACCTCCACCCGCGTCGGTTCTCGTGGAGATTCCTGAGCAGTGACCTACATACCCGACCCCGTTCAACGGCAGGTCATCGATGCTCATGATCCGGTGCTGCTCGTCCTCGGTGGCGCGGGTACCGGCAAGACCATCACTGCCGCCGCCACGGCTCGTGTCCGTCTGGAACGTATCGAGCAGCAGCGCACCGCGTCCACAGCGACCGCAGCCTCCCGCGCGCCGCAGCCTGTACCTCGCGCGCTTTTTCTCTCGTTCTCTCGGTCATCGATAGCACAGATCCTCGACCGAACCGCCGACGTACTTGGGCCATACCAGCCGCACGTAGAGATCACCACCTTCCACGCCTTCGCCTGGCGACTGCTGCAGCGCTGGGGCGCCACGATCGGGCTGAAGAAACCGCAATTGCTCAGCGAAACTGAGGCTAAACTGTTCAAGGTCGACGGGACAGTGCGCTACAAGGACCTGCTTCCCCGCGCGCTCGACCTGTGTAATGTGCCGGCTGTCCGCGAGCACCTACAGTCGCGCTGGTCACTGATCGTCAGCGACGAATTCCAGGACACCGACGACCACCAGTTCGAACTGCTGACCACGATCCGTGGCGGTGCCAGGCTCCTGCTGCTCGGCGACCCAAACCAGTGCATCTACAGCACGCTGCCCGACGTCACAGGCGTTGGCCCCGAACGGCTCACGGCAGCCCTCGCCCTGCCTGGCGCCCGCCAGATCGACCTGCCCGACGTCTCCCACCGTGACCCCAGCAACGTCCTGCCCGCCGCCGCTACGAGGATCCGACGCCGGGAATTTGACCACGACGCGGTCAGGGCGGCCCTAGACAGCGGCCGGCTGCAGATCCACGCCGGGCTGTCCCTGGACGGCGAAGCCGACGAGGTCTCGGCTGTTGTCCAGGAACTGATCGACGAGAAGTACACCGTGGGCGTGTTCAGCCACCACATCGATGCCACTACTGCCCTGTCCGACGAACTCACCGAACGCGGCGTGGGTCACGAAATTATCGGGTTGCCCGAGTGCCTCGGCGCCGCCCTCGATGCCCAAAACGCCATGGTGCAGTTTGCCGGCGGCACGGCAAGCTGGAAACGCGTGCAGCAGCGGCTCGCGGTGTTCGTGACCAGTTCGGTGCGCGGCAAGCAGGTACCCGATTTGGCGCGGATGCTGCTCGGTCAGTTGACCCCGCCCAGCACGCTCACCCAACGCTTAGATGCCCTGCATACCAGTCTCCAACGCGACGAACCCGCCGATGCAGCCGCCCATGCCGCAGCGGCGCACGCCGAACTCGGGCTCCCCCGTGCCGAGAACCACTGGAAGCGGGCAGCCCGCCTGCTACGACCACTCGTCAGCCGGAGCCTCCGGCGTTCCACCGACCTCGCCGAGGCGCTCGACAACCTCGACAACGCTGTCGCCAAACACCGCACTAGCCTGCTTACTCATGCCACGGGTGAGCCATCCTCCCCGGTCCAGCTCATGGGCTTGTATCAGACCAAGGGTCGCGAAGCGGACGCCACCGTCATCGTGCTGCGCAGCAACGACTTCTATGGTCCGGAACGCCACGAACCCTTCGAGACCGGGTCCCGCCTGCTGTACGTCGTACTTACCCGAGCCCGCTACAAGACTGTTGTGCTTGTCCTTGGCGATGACATGCCAGCCTTGGTGGCGCCCCTGGCGCAACTATCTGCGTGACACAGCGTTACCCGCCGGCAGTCGCAATGCGTCGCTACATATAGGCGAGGATTAACTCCTTAAGACGTATACGCCTCAGGTGTTGTGCGCGGATGTACGCAGTGGTGCCAAGCCATCACGCCCCTTCTATCGAGCTTTGATGAGGTGCGCAAAGTGGTGCTGTATTGCCTGTCTGTGGCGTTGTCAGCTCCGATCAGGCACGGCGGGGGTGTATGCCAAGGAGGGTGAGTAGTTCGGCGGTGGGACATGGTAGCTCTGGCCGACGCGGATTATCCAGCAGGGGAACTCGTCGCATTTGGCGAGCTGGTATTGGTCATACGATAGAAAAGATTCAGCGGGCGTCGGTGCCTAGGTGTTGGGCGGCGAGTTTCCGTCGTTGGTCGAGGGTGTATCCCAGCGTGCCGGCGGTAGGCAGAGGGTGAGCGGGAGTGCGTGGCCGGGGGAATTCGGGCGTGGTGGCGGTCATTACGAAAGGCTCGTTGAGGCTTTGTCGAGCTCGTACCATAACCCAATTACGGCGTCAATAATGGTCGCAGCGTATGCGCGGCTGGCTGGCGGCATCACGCCTGGTTCTTCGAATGTTAGACCTTCGCCGAAGAGTTTAGTCCTTAATGGGAAGGGGTTCCCGCGGGGCATGAGTCCGGAGAATTCTACCTGCGCTCCGTCAACTTTTAGCGGGTCGCCAAATTGAGGGCCGTTGAAGGTCCATCGGGAAACCCTCCCGGACGTAATAAATACATCTTCTTCCGGGCCATTAAAATAGGGCTCTAGATTAAATGTTACAAATCCTGATACTTCTGGGCCGGTCACTTCGAAGATAAGAAAGCATGGTCTAGGAGCGGCTTTCTCCGTTACCTCAATAGTTGGATAACTGCCTGGCAACTCGACCTTTCTAGACATCTTTTCTCCTAGTATATTTCTCTATTTCGGAACACTTTTGCATTCCCATATGAAAAGTATAACTCTGAATAACCGCAGAAGCCACGTTGTTTATAGGCAATTAATTAAAGCCGAAAAAGACCCGAGCTGAATCCTAACTAATACGGGTTATGCGACCGCCTTGGTTCGCGGAGAGTTAAATGTTTTTCTCGGATTCTGTGTGATCGCTGATAGTCGAAGGGGGCGGCGCGGGCGGGCATGGGTTTGGCGTTCGCGTTTGGCTTTTTTCGTGCTCTCCGGGGGTAGGTCGTTGTCATAGTGCTGTGTCGCAGGTGACTTCGTTTCCCCATACGTGCCAGCCTGGCTGTTTGCGTCGGGCGAATAGTTCGAGGTAGGGGCCTGGTGAGCAGCGTTCGATGATTGCGTACTGTTCTTCGGGTTTATGGCTGTGTTCTTGTTGTGGGGCGTATAGCCAGGTGCCTTGGCCGCGGAATAGCACCGTGGCTTTACCGCGTGTCCCTAGCAGTAGGTGTTCGGTTTGGTTGCGGAGGTAGGTTCCTAGTCCGAGCCGGGGTTTGATCCATGTGAGGCAGCTGCGGTAGGTGAAGCCCCAGGTCTGCATGACTTGGTGCCCGCCGTGGAGGGCGGCGTTGGTGACCCATAGCCACAGATGCGCATCGTCGGCTGCGAGACGGTCTACTCGGAGGTTGCAGATGGCGTCGAGTGTCATGAGCGGGTAGTGGCGAGCCGCGCCATACGAATTGCGGCCGCCACCCTGTTGGATGTCCCATGGCGGGTCGGCCAGGATCGTACGGTAGCGCAGGGACGGCGACGGACTCTCGGCCGCGCTCGTGCGTGCGTCTGTTTCGTTCACGTTCATGCGGTATCCATCCGTTGCTCTGTGTGCGCGGATGTGTCGATCTCTTTGCGCCTCTGTCGGTGCTCTGCAGCGCGAGAAGGTGCAGGTGTACGTACCTTTCGATGTGTTGTTAGCTCCGATCGGGTGGGGTGGGAGGTATGCCGAGGAGGGTGAGTAGTTCGGCGGTGGGGATGTGGTAGCCGGTGCCGACGCGGATGATCCGGCAGGGGAACTCGTCGGTTTTGGCGAGTTGGTATGCCTTGGTGCGGCCGATACCCAGCGCTCGGGCTGCGGTTTCGAGGCTCACAACGCTGGGCAGGGCATTGAGCTGGTCGAAGGTGAGCGGTTCCATGGCGGTGTTCTCCTGTCGGTTATTGGCTGTGTAGTGCGGCGGCGAGGTGATCGACGGCGGTGGCGTGTGCAGGTTTCGAAGAGCTGCCCGGCGGGGGCGGTAGCCCGGTGATGAGGTCTCCGATGGCGGTGCAGCGGTGGGAAGTGGGGGCGGTGATCAGCACGCGGGGTAGGAGACCGGCGGGGCCGACGCCGCCGGTGTTGGCGTAGTCGAGGTAGGTCAGGAGCTTGCGGCGCAGCCGGGGCAGGGTCTCTGTGGCTTGATCGACTTCGATCCACCACGCGTCGCGGTGTCCGTCGGCGGCGAGCAGCGTGTAGGCGTCGGGTTTGAGCCATCCGCCGGTGGTGTCGGGAAGCCAGCACGCGGGCTCGGCCTGGAATTGGCGGATCTCGAAGTGCTGGGTGCGGGCGTGTTCGACGAGTCCAATGTAGAGGGTGGTGACGGCGAGGATGTGGGAGGTGAACGCCGCACCGGGATGAGAAGGCCGGCGTGGCGCGGTGGTGGCGTGCTCGGCCTGGTGGAGGCGGTGCAGCCACGTGCCGGCGGTGTCGAGGGTGAACACGAGGCCATCTGAGCCGGCGCGTACGCCGCCGACGCGGCGGTCGAGGGTGGTCAGTACCCGCCAGGTGACGAGGCGGCGCAGGACTCGCCTGCGGGTGCGGTCGCGGCTTGCCGGGCTCAGGTCAGCGAAGTGCAGCCGGCCCAGCCCCTCCCCCGTGATCAGCCGTAGGCGGGCAACGGTGTCGATGATGTCTGTGTCTCGTGGGGACAGTCGTTGGTGAATCCATTCGACATGACGGACACGGACACGAGACACAGACACCGACGCGGAGGGGCGGGTCATCGACGGAAGGGGACCGCAGCGGAGAGAGTCGGTGTCGTTATCGACGCCGGCACCGGGGTGGCCTGCGCCGATGGGGTGGGGTCAGTCGACGCGACCGGGGGGCCGGCCGGGTCGTCGAGCGGGTGCCCGGTCATCGGGTCTCACCTGCCGATGGTTCGTCGCTGTCGGCCGCGCGGCCGATCCGTGGCGGGGTGCGCGCCGGTCGGGTTCGGGCCGCGATGGCGTCGTCGATGTCCGCGCGGGATTGGCCGTAGCGGCGTCGGCTGTGGTCCGCGAGCGCGGCCCCGTCGGTGGTCGGCCCGGGTAGCGGGTACGTCGTCCCGGTGACCGGGAGCAGGGTCACGCCGCCGACGCACGGCCGTAGCGCGATCTCTACGCGCCCAGGGTGCGCAGGTCGTCAGCCGTTAGCGGGGTGAAGCTGGGTGCGAGGTCTTTGGCGTCGGCGTGACCGAGCTGGAAGGTCAGGTGCGTGCGGACGGTGCCGAGGATGGATGCCTTCAGTTGTCGGGGGAGTTGGTCCATGAACTGGTGCGCCAACACCAAACCGAGCCCCAGAGACCGCGTGCCTGGGCGCACATGTCGGCGAGGTCAAGCGGGAGTGTCACTCTCCTGATGTGGAACTCATCCACGTACAGCCAGAACGGTCGCCGTTTAGTAGCCGGCATGTTCGCTCTGCTCAGCGTTGCCTGCCAGACCGATGACATGATCAGCGAGCCCACCAAACCGGATACCTCGCTGCCGAGCAGACCTTCTTGAGGGCGACGAGCACGATCTTTTTGGTGGCCATGACGTGGCCGAAGTCGATGCCCCTTGATTGGCCCAGCAGGGCACGCGAAGGATGCCGAGGGTGAACGTGCGCAGCTTGTTGAGCACCGGGCTGATCACGGTCAGCGCCAGCGTCGCCGGCATGGACTCATACCAGTGCCAAACGATGCCAGTTCCGCCGACATCGGCGCTGACGTGACCGCACGCCGAAACGCGGCGTTGGTCAGCAGCTCGGGCACGTCGAGCAGCGTGTAGGCGTGACCGCCCGGGGCGGTGGCGTTGGTGAGGGTGAGCAGGCACGCGCGCACAATGTCGGCGGTGCGCGGCCCCCACGATTTCGCGTAGACCGAGTGCAGCACGTGATAGGTGAAACCGGCCGCTTGCTCGGCTGGCCCGGCCGTGAGCGGATTGATTCCGGTCACGTAGTCGTCGATCGTGGGATCGATGACGATCACATCATCGCGGCGCTCGTCGGGGATTCGGTCGAGTACATCGGCAATCAAATCACCGCGCAGGTCGATAACCACGCACCCGTCACCGCGGCTAATGTCCTGGCCGATCATGTTGGCCAGCAGCGTCGATTTACCCGCCCCGGTGGGGCCGATCATCCACATGTGCCGCAGCCGATCCGAGGCGGCCACGCGCAACACCGTGCGCATGTTCGGGTAGTTACTTGCTCCGATGACCTGCCCATGGGTGGGCATAGACGGCGATGGCGGCAACGTGCGGGATATTCCGGCGGGCATGCCCGGCATCGGGCTTTCGCCGGTGACCATGCCCAGTAACCCGCCGAGTTCGGTGGCGGACAGGATCATCGGCCACCGGCCGCGGGGAATCACCCGCGAGACCACCCGCGCGGCGACCACGATGCCGGGTAGCAGCCACCGTCGTCCGATACGGGCGCGGGGCGTGTTCATCTGTTGCAGCGCCGCCCACACCCCCACCCGCAGCGCTCTGGCCCGGCGCCGGCCCTGGCCAGTGGCCACGGCGACGCGGCACACCGCCGACATCATCGGATGCCCCTGTTTCCACAGGGCGGGGATGGCCGTCGATTCGGTGCCGGGCGGGTGACCCAGCGCGGCGCGAGCGCCCACAAGCAGCCACTGCACCCGCACCACCTCGCCGGACACGAGGGGTTGCAGCGCGCCGATCACGCGTCGGCTGGTCTCCAACGCCCGATCAATGGCCATCACCTCTGCGGCGCCGGCGCACCGCGCCTCCACCGCGGCGCGGATGCGCACGGTCAGCGTGTTCACGCCGTGCGGTACGTGTCCGAAGCGGGCGCCCGGTATCACCGCGCGGATTGAGGCCAGCACATCGGCCTGCAGCCGGCGCGGCACCCACACCACGTGCGTGATGCCGTCACGAGTGCCGGTGACCTCGATGCACACCGGCCACGGCAGACCCCACCGCCGCACCCCCGGCAGCAGCGTCCGCAGCGCGGCAACCCAGCCGGTCACCTCCTCCACCGTCGTGGTGCGGGGAAGCCGAACGTGCAACGCCACCAACGAGCGGCGCCACCGCCACCCGTGCGCCTCGCAGACGACGACCCGACCGCCCCACACCGTCAACACCACACCGACGACGGCGAAACCGACCGCGTACCACGGGAAACCCATAAAGTCCGGCACCATCACGCACCGGCCTCAGTAGTCGCACGCGACCGCGCGCGCCTCATACCGGGCACGCGCCGCCAACGCCTGAGCTTGTGCTGCGAACTCAGGATTCGTCGCCGCCAAGAAATCCAGAACCTCGCCCTTACGAAGCTGATAGTTCGCAAGCTGCTGCGTGTCCGCGCCGAATGGCGGAACCGACGACAATAGCTGCCGCACCGCGGCGCTGACCTCAGCCTGAACAACCCGAGACATTAAAGACCTCCCCTGCTCAAGGCCGCCACGAACAGCGGCGATACAGAGAAGCCTCGTCTCAACCACCTGAAAGAAATAAGGCCAAAAACACACTGGTTACCAACGAAAACAGGTACAAGCAACCGACGCGCCACCATTCAGAAAACACCACAAAAACCCATACGGGTTTCCTGCGAGTCGCCGAGGGGCGAGATGCGTGGACTCATCCCCGCCGTAGAACAGGGTTACTGTTGCTGATCGTTTCGATGGGCGCTAACCGAACAACCCGAGGAGGTAACACGTTCGGTTAGTGCCCGCCTCACCCGCAACGGCAACAACACGTTGCAGGCGAGGAGTCTTTACATGTCCATTTCCAACCGCTGCGCCTCCCGCAGCAACTGCTGCGCTTTCTGCCACCCCATGCAGGGCCACGGCGCCTTACAGGACTGACATACTCCCGTCGGGGCATATCCCTCCCGGTGATCAACCGTCAGCCGATTTGCCTCCAACCGCAACTTCCGCGCACTCCTAGCCAGCCGCGCCCGCATCCCCGACGTTGACGCACAGCGAGTAAGAACGAAGCCGTCGGACTTGCGCACCGCTTCTCCTTTCGAATTGATCCATCGGTTCCGTTGTTCCGCCATGTGTCGCTGGACGCTTGCCGTCCCGCCGACAAGCCGGATCGCTGAGAATCCGCTTAGTTCCGGAACGGGGGTCCCTTGTGCAAGAAACGTTTGCCTTATACACACGCCTGCCCTTCGTGGCGCACTAGTATCAAAGTGCGGATGACGACTTGACGCGCTGACGGTAAGGCGCTGGCGCCGGTGAAGGCTGTACTTTTGTCCAACCTTGTGGCTCGGATGGAATCTGGATGAGAGACGATGAAGAGGCTGCTCGGCGGCGCGATATAGGCCAACGGGTTTCCTACTGGATACGAAGACGTGGCATGACACGAGCGGTCTTCGCCGGGCGCATGGGGAAATCGCTCAGCTGGGTCGACAAGCTCAAGAGCGGTGACCGGCAGCTCGACCGCATTTCAGTTCTTCGGCAAGTCTGCAACGTGCTGAATGTTGAACTATCAGCCCTTGTCGGAACCGAATCGGCGGAGCCTGCGAACTCAGAGTCCAGAGAACTGCGTTCCTTGCGTCAGGCATTGCTGTGCTATCACGCCACTTTTCTGAGTATCCCTGAGCTCGCCGAGCTTGACGTTCAAGTATTAGCGCATCAGATCAAGCACGGGTGGCAGTTATTTCACGCCTCTCGCTACAACTCGGCATGCGGAGTTCTACTTGAATGCGTGCCGAAGCTGCAACGCCACGTATGCCTAACGGGAGACGAGGACAGTTTCGCGGGAGAACTGCTGGTTCACGCATACCAGCTGGTGTGCGAGGTTGCACTGAAGTTCGACCGGCCGGACCTAGGGCTACTTGCGGCCGATCGTGGAATACACATCGCAAAACAGCTTGAAAGCAAAATCCTCGTCGCCGATACGTCGCGGCGCCTCGTTCGCGCCTTGATGCGATCGTCACAGAGCCGCCCCGATGCGCTGGCATTGACGCGGCAAACGATTAGCTACCTTGACCAGGACGACGTGCATCACCGCAACGAGAAGTTACCTGTATTTGGGATGCTTCTCCTCGCGGGCAGCATTGCCGCTGCCCGCGAGGAAGATGCACCAAAAACGAGGGACCTACTCGAGTCCGCAAAGGGCGTAGCGCGAGAACTCGACGCTGAATCGTGCGAACCGTGGACGGACTTCAGCGTCGCCAATGTCGAACTCCATCGCATATCAGCAATGGTCGATCTACATGAAGGCGGCCAGATAGCCGAAGATTTCGTACGTGGCCGAATGCCATCGCCAGCAGGCTTAACAATCGAAAGAAAGGTCCGGTACAGGCTCGATCTTGCGACCGCATTCCTTCAGGCGGGCCGTCGAGACGAAGCGGCCGAACAGCTATGGCAGGGAGATCGGTTGAGCCGTCATGAGGTTAGATCAAGAATCAGCACACGACCTCTCATAGTTGACCTTCTCCGAAGCTATCCGTGCGGGACTCGGCCACCGGCGTTTCTCACCACAACGGCACGCGCCATAGGAATCCATGCATGAAACCAAACAAGACCCTGTACGTCATCACCTGCGCGACTCTCATCGCTCGCCACATAGAGACCTTCGTTAGAAAGTCCCAGGAAAAAGGGTGGGACCCCTGGGTCATCGGAACTCCCAATTCACGAGGTTTCCTAGACGTCGCGAATATTGAACAGCTGACCGGACATGAAGTTGAGTTCGAGTACAGGAATCCAGACGCGCCCCGTAAACGGCCCCAAGCCGACGCCGTTGCGGTCGTAGGAGCAAGTTTCAACACTGTGAACAAATGGGCACTGGGCATCGCGGATAACCTCGCCTTGAGCCTACTAAGCGAGTCGGTGTCATACAGCGTTCCCGTCGTACTGCTCCCGTTCATCAACGAGGCCATGTCTAAACACCCCTCCCTAGACGCCAGCGTTGCGGCGCTTCGCCGACTAGGAATCACCGTCATTTTCGGTCAAGGCATCAACGAACCACATCCGCCACATACAGCAAAGACCCGTGTCGGCTCGTACCCCTGGGGCCTCGCTCTAGACAAACTTGACCAAGCTGGGCCTGTGTCATAAGTCGAGAGTGACGCCGTGTCACGCGGGCTCAGTATCATTGCTCCGGTCCGATGAAACCTGCTCGTTGCAACGAATCCGGCATCGGGAACCAGGCCCTCCATATCGAACGACCGCTCGCCTCGAGACTCGCATAACCTTAAGCCCCGCAGGCTGCCTCGGGCGCCTGTGGGGCCTCATACCCCGGCAGGTAAACGGCGGGATTGCGTTGGTGGAGTCGGTATATTTCGGTGACGAGATCGCGAAAGAGCCGGGGTTCCCGCCATCCGCGTGTCCATGTGACGGGCAGTATGCCAAGGTAATCGGCGGCTAGCGCTCGGCGCTGGTCGAGTTTGCGGCCGTATGTTCCCGGCACCAGACACAGCGTAATTGCCAGGGCATGACTGGCGTCACCGCCGATGGAGTCCAGAGCCGTCCTTACGAGGCTTTCCACCGCTTGCGCGCGTTCGTCGATGGTCAGGTCGGGGTATGCGGCGGCGGGGTAGAGCTGTTCAATGAGGCTCGGTGAATAGTCGATGAGGCGGGACAGGGTCACACCCCACCGACGCGCCTCTTTGAAGGCTTGATGGAGTTCTTCGAGATCGATTCGTCGCGCGCTACTCGCCATCGGGGGCACCTTTGTCCGCGGCTGAACGTTGTATTATGCAACATGTTCCTGTAGGTCGCCTAGAGCGGAAATTGCCGCATTCGCTTGCTATTTCTCATTTTCTGCCGATTTTCTCGCCGCCGTCTCCGTGCGACTTTTCGGTTATGCCGACGGGTTTTCCGGTTCTGATGGGTGATATATCGGTTGGCTGGCGACAGCTTGGCCAGCCCGATAAACCGCGGTCCTGTCACTTTCAGTACAACCGCGCCGACGGCGAGCCATAGCCACCACCACCCGCCATGTTGTAAGGCGCCCATGGCGAGGGCGAACGCAACAGCGGCGGCGAGTACTGATGGGGCGCGCATCACTGGTAGCGGTAGGGCGAGGCCGGCGGGTCACACGGCGGCGGCAGCGGTGCGACCGTGACGAGCTGGGCGATGAAGGGCCACGCCTGCAACGGCCCGGCCGTGTCGTCTACGGCGATGCCGAGGGCGTGCAGGATGTGCGCGGAAGCGTCGATGAGCGCGTCCGCGTCGTCGGTCGTGATCACGGCAGGCAGCACCTGGTCGGCCGTGAGCACCGTCCTGATGACTGCCGCCAACAGACCGGCCGGCATCGCCCGGTGGCGCCGCTGCTGCCCCGGAGATAGTTCGGTGGCCAGCGCGAGCGCAGCTGGCGCGGACACACCGGGCTGCACACCGATGCCCTGCCAGGTCAACAATTGTGCACATGCCGGCAGCGCGGGGCCGGCGTTGGTGGGCAGTCCCTCGGCCGCCAGCACGGCCACCACCGCAGACAACAGCGCGCCGGGGTCATAGGCGGCGCCGTCGTAGCCCAGAGCCGGCGGCGCGTACTGCGGGGGCTCGGTGTGCGGCGGCGACCCAGGCGGTGTGGCGCGGATGCGGTCCTCCACCGCGGCCGTGAGCCGTTCGGCTATGTTCCACGCGTGCGTGACATGCGCTGTGGCGCCCTGGCCGTGCTCCCGCAGACGCGAAACGGTCGCCGCAAGTGCCACACCCAGCCCCACGATCAGCAGCAGCACCCACTCTTGCGGGATCGGCGCCACGACGTAGGCCAGCAGTGCCGTGGTCCACAGCAGCAGCGGCTGTACCGCCCTGGCCCGCACCAATCCAACAATGAAACCGAGCATCACCGTGCTCCCTCCGCCTGTCGGCAACGTCGGCGCGCGGCCCGTGCCTGCGCGCGCCTACATAGGAAGACAGGGAGGTAGGGGGCAGCTACGAACGCCGGAACCGGGAACATCCCGGAAAACGGTGCATGGCTCTGACCAGCGAATACGCAGCATTTCCCGGAAAAGGCTCGCCCTTTCCCGGTATCCGGACGGACAGGTCAACGGTGCCGGTGATCCAGTCTCACTCGCACCCGGTAGACGACGCACGAGCGGAGGGGGCACGGCGGCCAGCGCAGCAACGATCAGACAACCCAACCCATCCCAGCGCGACACCCACGCGGACAGGGTTCGCGCGCGCCCTTCGGGAGCTGCGCCTCTGGTCCGGGCTCACCCTCGAAGAGATAAGAGACCTGCAGCCACGGCTTCGCGTGGCCACCAGCTCCGACTACGAACGCGCCCTGCGTTTTCCGGGCTGGGAGTGGGTCTATGACTTCGTGAGCACCTGCCTGACGCACCCGAAACCGCCTCACCGACCCCTCGCCCCTCACCGTCTCCGCGGCGAGCTTGAGCACTGGCAGACCGCATGGGTCACGCCAAGAAACACCCCACACCCGAGCCCCAGCCGGAGCCCGAGCCGCCGACACGAGAACACGTCGAACCGGCCGACCCCGAACCACCAGACCCAAACCGGCCTATCCCGTGCCGGCTGATCCCATGCCGGCCGCCAACACGGCACAGCCGACGCCCCCCAACACCCCAGCGCCAGGAACCGGCGCGCTCGTGCCGGTGGCCGGCCCGGTCATCGAAGAGCCACCCCCACGCGGCGACTCCGACTCCGCCTATGTGGGCTCCACCGACCTCGACCACTTCGACGCGGCACGTCCGGCCGGCGGCAATTCTCCGCGTCGTCGTGGCTGGATTCTGGCAGCGGCAGCCGTGGCGGTCGTCCTCGCCGCCGGAACAGCGGCAACAGCTACGGGCATGTTCGAGCGCCCATCACAGACACCACCCCCGGCAATCGCCGGTCGATCATCGGCGACGTACAGCGCGCCACCGCCACCCGCGTGGCTGCTGTGCGTGTGGTCGGGAACGCCGACGACCTCCCCACCAGCCAAGGCATTGACCTCGACAACGGGAAAACACTCGACCAGCTCGCACCCGGCGTCGATACCAGCTTCTCATCGAAATCGACACATCTTCGATTCGATGAGCACACGCGCGTTCTTCGCTGTCCTACCCCAACCAGTACCGCAAGAACGCACCTACTGCGAACAGGTCACAGGCTGGACGCGGGCTGGATTCGGCCCTTATTTTTACAGCCTCACCGAAGGCAGAAACATCTGCGTGAAAACCGACGAAGGCCGCCTAGCCCGGCTCACCGTCACCCGGCGCGCCACCCCCGCCACCGGCACCATCGGACTACGTTTCATCACCTGGGAGTAAGGCGGATTCTTGCGCGCCGTGTCTAGCCCGCTCATACTCGTCCCTATGATGCGGGGACGTTCCAAGTCGGCGGAGGAGTTTCTTGAAGTCCGACATCAGTGCGCTCAAATCGGTGACACCAATCGATTAGAGAAGCTCGACGAGCAGCTACTCGACATGGCCGCATCCGAGCCCGACCAGGCTGCCGCGGTAATGATCGCACTCAGCCACAGCGATGACCTTGGAGCCAAAGAAGCCGCAGCGATCTTCGCCCGATACCTATTCGCAACCCGGCCAGAAATCGCCCGAGAACTACTCGTGGCTCTCCTGTTCGGCTCCGACTCCGACGCCCACGTCAAAAACCAAGCACTCAGCAGCATCGATTTCGTCACCCAATACTCGACGCAGGGCCTAAGTCCATTACTGATTCCACGGTCATGACAGTAGACGTCTAACGGGTAACTGCGTCGGCTTGTGGAGCACTCGTCGTGTGCGAGCAGTGGACACTTTCCAGGCAGTCCGCTACTTCCGGCGGGCCGACTGACGATAGCCCACACATGCTGACCGCAGCACGGACACGCCACCCGCCGCATTCCGTACCCGGCCCGTGCTCTCCAACTCCGGCCGCAATGGCGCCAACCAGTCGCCTCCACACCTTTAACATTGGCCGGGCCTTGGGGAATGTGGAGACGGTAGGGTGAGTTCGGCCCAGATGACTCTTCCGCCGCTGCGTGGCTGGTAGCAGTCCCATCGCTGGCTTATTTCCTCCACGGCCAGTAGGTGATCGTCAAGGCAGAGGTCGCGCGGTTGCTGCTCTCGAATTGGCGGGGTTGTGTCGCTGTCCCACACTTGGATAAGCAGGCTATGGCCCGTCCAGCGGAGTTGAATGCTGATCAGGTGCAGGCCGTCGAGTTCGGTCCACAGTGGGTGAGGTTGCGGGATGCCGGTCGTTCCACCGCACGGCTGATGAGTTCCACGGCCACCCGTTCGGCACTGTCGGCGAGTTCAGATAGGTTCCATCGCCGCACGGTGTAGCGCGTGAATAGGCCAGCGATGCCGATAGCGGAATGCAATGCGGCGAAGGTCCAACCGTTCACCGGGTTTGTTGAGGCGGCCGGTGACGGGATCGCTGCGCGCGGCGGAGGCGGTGTCGTCACGGTATTGCTCACGCATCGGGCTTGTCGGTGAGGTTGAGGAACACAAACCGGGCGGGTTGGCGTAGGTAGAAGTCCAGCGCGCTATGCACGGTGCATAGCGACTGCTTCTCGGCCAAGGGCGCCACCATGTCCGGGGCACCGGCCAGCACACCGTGCACCGGCCACGGGCATGGAGACTATGTTGCTCATGCAATCTCTGTAGTGCCCCAACCGATCTCACGAGCCGTTCAGCGGTCGCCCGGTCGGTGACGACTTCGCCGGTCAGGAGGAGGTCCAGCAGCTCGTGTAGCTCACGGCGATATGACGCGTACAGGGTGGCGTGTACAGATGGGCTCACCGCCCACCTCCGCCCGGCATGAGGGTAGCCACGCTACGCAGGGCTGGAACGACGGCTTCGTCAGGTGTACTCGCCGGATTAGTCCAGCTCTGGCAGCAGCTCAGCGTTTCCAGGTTGTGCTCCGCGAGCACGGCACGTTCGCACGGCCAGGCGCACCCGCACACGGCGCACAGGTCAGCGTCGTTGATGTGCGTATTCAATGTGCGGGTGGCGAGGCTGATGAGCGCGGCGAACTCGCTGATGGGGCGGTCGGTGTCGGGCATTGCTCACTCCTTCGGGGTCGCGAAGAAGGCCGTGAGGCGGTCAAGGATGTGGACGCGACGTGGTGGGCGGCCGACTGGTTGCAGTCCACGCGCAGCACGTCAAAGCCTGCTTGCATCAGACGCTCGGCCGCTTGGTTGTAGAAATGAATTTCAGCGTGGCTGCTACCGGGTGAGAGTTGGAACCGGTTGTGCGGACCACGGTCTGTGAGTCGCTGCCCGATCACATCGGGGTCGGCTTCCAGGATCACCGCCAGGTCGGGCCGGTCGGCTTCGGCGTTGAGCTGCCACAAAAAAGCCGGATCGATGCCGTCGAAACGCTGAATGACCAGGCCGGAAGGGATGTAGCGGTCGGAGATAACAATCGTGCCATCTTCCAACTGCGGGCGTATTTCGGTGTCGATGTGGTGATACCTGTCCGCCGCATATAGGCAGGCCAGGGCGTGACCGGTGACGGTCTCGGTGAGATCGCGCGCCAACGTCCCTATCGGTCCGGTGGAGGGTTCGGCGGTGACATGGACGTTCTCGCCCTGTCCGACGAGCATCTGTGCGAGGTGGTGCACGACAGTGGATTTCCCGGCACCGCTTGGCCCGTCCACGGATATGAATAGGCCGCGTTGGTGGTCAGAAAAGGGACGCAGGTTCATCATCGCCCCCTTGTGTTGGGGGATTGCGGAGCACGTCCAGTGACAGGGGGCCGATGTCGGGGAGGGTGGCGAGCTGGACGAACAGCCGGGCGGTCACCAGGGCGTCATAGGTGGCGCGGTGCGGCGTGAGGTCGGCGGGAAGACCTTCGGCGAGCTTGAACGCGTCTACCAACGCGCCGAATTTGTAGCTGTCGGCGTCCGGCAGGAGGCGCCGGGCGAGTTTGAGGGTGTCGAAGATTTCGGGGCATTTCCAGTCACCAAGTTTTCGCTGTAGTACGCCAACATCGACGTGCGCGTTATGCGCGATGAGACCGCCAGTAGTGACGGCGCCCAGCACCTCGTGTCGAACGGCCTCGAATGTGAGGGCCTTCGCCACGGTGTCGTTGCTGATGCCGTGAATTCTGCGCGCGACGTGGGTAATCGGGGTGTCCGGTCGGACCAGCCAGCTTGAGGGCTTCCCGATGACGCCGCCGGTGATCGGCACGGCGGCCAGTTCCACCAGGTCGGGCGGCCGCGCTCCGTTGCCCTCCACGTCCACGACCACGTAGTCAGGCTCGTCCAGTCAGTCATGTGTCGTGGTGACCTTCCATCCGATGTCAGCCCGACCGTGTCGCCGCTCACGGTGCGGGTGCCGCTGGTCGTGGAACTGGAAACCGAGCCCGTGCTGCAGGAAATAGCGCGGCTGCTCGTGTCAGACCGGCCACCACCGCGGCCCGGTCGGTGATGTCTCCACCACCACACCTCTCGCCTCCGGCAGCCCTCAGCGGCACGACGAAGCCGCTCCGCGGACGGCACCTGGTGACCGGCAGCGCACAGCTCCAGCTGGCTCAGCGGGCAGATGTCGCACAGCTCCCGGATGCCGTAGTGCCCGTTGTAGTCCGGTACCCCATGTGCGAACGACACCGAGCAGCTGGTCTTGCGGAACAACGGCCGTCGACCGTCAGCGAACGCGTCCAGGACCCGGCGCTCCAGAGTCTCGGGCACGATCTTGCGGCGTGCAGTGTCCTCGTAGGGCTCGGGAAGCCGTTGGCCTTGTAGTAGTCGGCGATCTCATCCCGGTAGAACAGACCCGTGAACACCGTGCCGTGCGCGTGGTGGGACAGCTCGACGCGCCTTGGCCATGTGCTCCGGGGTGTCATTCAGACCGGGCACCAGGGGCCGCCAATACAGGATGACGCGATACCGGTCGGCGTGGGCGTAGAGGGTCTTCAGGACTTCTCGGCGATCTCGCTCTTGACCGGCTCGATCCGCTTGTCACTGATCCCGGAGTAGGTCACCAGGATCGTGACCCGGATGTTGGCAGCCGGTTGAGCCGCTCGCAGTCCTCCGGGTCGACGCGGTAGCGGGTGATGACCAGGACGTGGTTGGTCAGTCCGCGTGCGTCGAGGTCCTCCAGGACGTTGAACAGGTGCCCTTGACGCGAGGCAGGAAGGGGTCGGTGGCCCGGTTGAAGATCTGCACCGGGGTGTGGTCACGCCTGAAAGTAGCGGTGGCTCACCAACAGTTCGACGGCCTCAGCGTCCGGCATCAAAGCCCGCGGCTGCCGCTGATCCCACAACCCGTAGGTGTGCCGAATGCAGTACGCACAGTCCAGCGGGCAGCCCTGGATGTGGTTCAGACTTAAACCGCTCTTGCGGTACTCCACAACCTCACGAGCACGTGCAGGTAGTTGCTCGATCTGCACTCTACTGAGCAGTGGAACGAGGGTACTAGCCATCTAAACTCCCGGACGCCTCTGAGCCGCCGTTGAGCGGTCTTCCAGGACAGTAAGACGGCTAGCACCAGTTGGCTAGAAAATTTCTAACTATTTCTCGAAATAATCTGAACATTGGCGCTTGAAGCAATCAGGAGCTACTGGTTTCAGCCTCCGCTGCCAGGTCATTCATGACATGGGTGATGATCGCGCGTGCCTCGCTGCCGTAGCTGGCGACGTCGGCCAACTGCTCGAAGATGCCGGCGTAGAGCGCGATCTCTGGGGGTTGCCGCAGGTTCAGCTCTGCCGAGAAGGTCTCGACTCTCACCCTGTCGTCGTCGAGTAGCCAAAACCCATGTCGCGGGTCGGACACGTAGGGAGTTGTAAAGCCAATGATGCCCAGCCGTAGATTCCTCAGTGCCGACAGGGACACGAGGCGATCTAGCTGCGGGAGCATAATGTTAATTGGGCACAGGCGATACCGAAGCGCTGCCTCAGTGAGCACGAAGTGAAAACGCTTGTCGGGCCGGTATAGGATTTCCTGACGCTGCATGCGGGCGCGTACGGCTTCGTTGATGTCGTTCGGTGTCTTGTGCACCATCACCGCGCGCGCGAATCGCACCCGCGCGTACTCCGACGTTTGCAGTAGTCCGGGAATGAATGTGGATTCAAAGACGCGATAGAGTTTCGTGCCGCCGTCCTGTTCGGTCAGTTCTTTTTGGTGTGAGCCCAGACCGACCCTAAGGACGCGCTTCCATTCGGCGTGCTGGATTTCTAGGGTGTGCAGCGACGCAAGTAGTGCATCTGTTTCCGCCTCAGAATTCGTGACGTTAGCCCAGGCGCGAAGGTCATCGTCTGTGGGGGTTTGGCAACCCAGTTCGAGCTTAGACACCTTAGATGCAGGCCACGCCAAGGACTCCGCGAGCTGCTTGCCGTTCAATCCGGCTTGCTCGCGCAGCTCGCGGAGTCGTTTGCCAAGCGCGCTACGCGCCTCGTCAACGTTGGTCATGCTTAGGTGCGCTCTATTCGCCGGCAAAATTCTCTTCGTGGTACGGCGTGATGCCACGCGGCGTCACGCCAGTAATTGTGTTGAACGATCACAGAGGGGTCGGTAATCACCTCCCCGCCAAGGAAACGGTCATCGCCACCGAAGTGCATCTTTACGAGCTTGCGCGAGTCGAAAAGCCAATAGTCATGCTCGGGAAGGTTGGTCCCGGCTTGGTCGCGAATCAGGTAGCGGATGTCGTCGCCGGCCTCGTTAGCAAACTGAGAGATCCACAAGCCAAATCGGCTGTAGTCGCTAAGCGGCAGATTCACCACACGAACCCGCCTGAACCGGCGTCCCTGTTCCGACGCCTCACGAATCATGGCGAGCCAGTTCTGATGCCAGGCTAAATCATCCGGTTCGCTAGCCATGAACTTTCTGAACGATTCCGTTTCGCGCGGCGAGTTGTAGCGGTCCCGCACTTCCAAGCGGAACGCCGTATGCTCAAAAGTGCGGAACAGCTGACCAAATTGCTCCCCAACTAGCAGGTTCAGCGGTCCACCCCCTGGTTGCGTTGGTAAAACTTCAGCACATCCTCGGGAATCTCGATAAGCGCTTCACCCTCCGGGACGGGACCGACCGCAGCGAGCACCTGCGGGTCCGTCACCACCCATCCCTGCGCGATGTACGTCTTGCGGTCCGTTCGGTCAGTTGCCCACAACGTCGGTGAGTCTCCTTCCGCCGAGCTGGGGTCTTTTCCTAGAAATCTGAGCTGCACGGTGGCCTTCCTGCCTCGAAGTCGAGAAATTTCTAGCTATAGCGTGACGTACGGGCATCGGCGCGTCAACCGCTACCGCGGCGAGCTAGCCTCTTGCCAGTGATGTTCACAGATAGTGATCACCGATTAGCCATCTGGCCCAGGCCAGAACCCAATCGAGGAGCGCGGTGTTCCCCGTTGGTTCTGTTGCGTACTGCTGATAGTGCATCCAGGGCGGTTTCGTCGGCGTCGGGGTAGGTATTTTTCTGTGGTGGCGATGCTGCCGTGGCCTAGTCGTTCTTTGACTACCTGCAAATCAGCGCCACCGCTAACCGACGGCTCGGTCCGAGACCCTGGCACGCTCTTCACGAGCAGGCAGGTACGGCCGGGACCGGCCTGCGGGGCGTCGAACGACGACGGCGGACCTACCCCTCCTGCTCCGTCGCCCCTGACGCTGTAGCAGATCTTGCGCTGGAAGCGATAACACTGTTGGCTTGGTCGGTCACGCACGGTAGCAGCGGGGAGGCACATGGATACGGCTGCGGAGGTTGTTGTAGCCGTCCCAGCCGGCGACGATGCAGGTGCACGCACTGCCGACCTCTACGACTGGCAGGCCGCCATGGCAGCAGCTGACGGTTTGCGGATGTTCCTTGATGCCCTCGACAACCAAGGTCAACTCGTGCCTGGCGTGACGGGACGGGTGATCTGCGAGCACCACGAGGACTGGACGCTGGTACGGGAGCCCGACGCGGAGCTAGTTTCGTGCAAGCATCGTGAGCTTGCGTCTGGGGCATGGACGACGATCCCGCAACTAGTTGGCAAGGGCGGCCTAGCGCATTTGTTCGGTCGCTGGCTTGCGCTCGACGAGAAGCCAAATGTCCGGTTGGTGACATGTGCGGGCTTAGCCGCAGGGCTTCCGCATAAACTTGCGACTTCCACCCAGCTTCTCAGAGACGAGGTCGCCGGCCACGAGCTTGACGCAGCAGAGCTGGCGTTGATCGAGGAGATTACAAGCCTCTTCACCAGGGAGCTTCATTTTCATCGCGATGGTCTACCTGACGAGTGGCGGGCGCCCGCCGATGCCAAGGCAAAGACCTATGTAGTACTCGATGATCATGTCCTGAAGGTTCGGACATTCCTCACCAGGCTCGTGATCGATGTAGGTCGCCCTAACCGCGATGTCATTGCGCACGCGGCACCAACCATGTTCGCCAGGCCGGTCTTACAGAAGATGGGCGGACCCGAGGACGCCTGCTCAGCCGTGTGGGAGGCTGTCCTGCAGCTATTCCGGGCACGCATGCGAGCCCGCGGACCACGGCAGTACGGGAACCTTCCAGTCGTCTTCGCGGCGTCGGCCGTTTCAGGCGGCGCGACAACGGAGTTTGCGACCGACGCAGCTCTAGAGGGTCGGATCGTCGACCTCCAGGATATTGACGTAGCAATCCGCGTTGCTTTACGGAACCCGCAGGGGTACATGCCGCTCGCTATACCTGCTCAGCTCACCCGGCTGAGTGTCCAAGATGGCTCGCGGAGGATGCTCGGATACGAGCATCGCCCGGGCAGAGCGGTTGCGCACGGACTTCAAGCGATACCGGCGCGAGCGTGATAATAGCGCGCCTGGCGCTATCGCCGAATGGCGAAACCTGGAACGTCAACTGTTGCGCCTCGCCGATGAGACAACGCACACTACGCGAACCCCCACAGGCACCTGGGGGTCTCCACTGTGGCACACCCTGGCGCAACGCCTCAACGACGCTTCGACGTTAGAATGGCTTGATGGTCTAGATGAAGATCTCGCACTAGGTGCGATTTGCGACCTGAGTGCCCAATGCCAGGTCTGGTTTAGCTCTAACTTCGACGTTAGGTCCGAGTTGGCGCGTATACGCGAAGAGCGGACGGCTAGCCGATGACATCCCCTAGTCAAGCCGAAGTACTCGAAGTCATACGAGACGACCTCGCCTATCACCAAATGCGCGTCCTGCTACTCGTCACAGCAGTAGCGGCCAGCGATGGCCACAGCCGTAAGCTCGACGGACTGACCAAGCTGGCCAAGCTGGACTTTCTTGTACGCTACCCGGCATTGGCGCCGCGGGTCCTCGATGACCTCGACGAAACAGACGGGCGCCTACACACAACACCTGATGCGGACGCCACCGACGTTGAGGCACCCATGACAAGATATAAGTACGGCCCTTGGGACGATCGGTACTACCCGGTCATCGGCGCCCTAGTTGGACGCGGTTTGCTGCGATATTCGAAAGGACGACGCGGCAGCGTTGCCCTTGTCCCAACTCCGGCTGGCCGGCGACTCGCCAAGAATCTCACGCATTCAGAGACGTGGCGTGAGATCAGCGATCGCTGCTACGCCATCGCCCAGGCATCTGGCGGTCTTACAGGAACTGCCCTGAAGGACCTCATCTATCGCCACCTGTCTGACCTCATGGACCGCCCTCAACGGCAGGTAATTCGATGACTACACGTTTCCGCCTTGACTTCATACGCCTCGATACCACCCAAGGAGACGTCACCTATCGGTTCCCGTCTCCCCTCACGGTGTTGGCCGGCCCTGTGGGAGTCGGAAAGAGCACACTGTTTGAGCTGATCAAGTTCGCGATTGGCGGAAATGCCGAACTCACTCCGGTAGTCGATGAGAATGTCCGCGACGTTGAAGTGCACCTCACCGTCGGACGCGACAGGTACGGTTTTACCCGCAGCCTCGATCCCGCCAAACGCAACACCATCCGCGTTGCCGACCTCATCACACGAGAGCGCCTCCCCGACCGATTCGTCTCCCGCGAACCGCTCCTGAGCACACTGCTACTTGGAGCACTAGACCTCCCAACCGATATGCGGGCAGCCGCGCGCTCAAAACCGACGACCAACGCTGGCGACCGGATCTCGTTCGCAGACATCTTCACCTTCATGTACGTACGACAGGCCGATATCAACCGTGACATCGCTGCCAGTCAGGAGAGCTATCGGGAGCCAAAGCGCAAGTCCGTATTTGAAGTGCTGTTTGGGATCACCGACGCAGCTATCCTCAAGACTCGGTCCGATATTGCTGAGCATAATGGCGCGCTGCTTAAGGCGGAGCATGACCACGAGGTCGTTCTTCAGTTCCTCCGCGATAGCAATACTACGAACCGCATCGATGCCGAAAGCGCCCATGAGGCCGCGGTGGAGGCTGAAGCTTCAGCGCAGGCACGGTTGCGGGATCTTCGGGAGTCACTTGATCCCGTCGAGGACCGTGAGACACAGACGCTGCGCGACCTGTTGAGCGAGGCGGAGCGCAGCACTAATGACGCTCGTCAGACGGCTGTCGTATTGATGCAGCAGCAGGTTGACTACAGCAAGGAACGGCGTCGGCTTATCCAAGAGCGAGATCGACTCGGACGGCTTAAAGATGCCGGAGAGCGCTTGGCAGATTTCGAGTTCAGAGTCTGTCCTCGATGCATGCAAGATGTTCATGAACGCCATGCGGACCCAGGGCTATGCCGCCTATGCTTGCAGCCTGATCCGATTGAGACCCCCACGACGATGATGGCAGCTACAGTTACGAGCAACGTCAGCTTGCTAAGCAACTCGATGAGCTTGACGACCAGGTCGCTGCAGGCGCTGATCAGTTGGTTGAAGTCCAGCGGGTGGTCGAGCATCGGCAATCGCTGATTGCCCAACTCACCGCTGACCTCAGCGTGAGAACTCGGGACAGGATCACGCCTCAGCTGCAAGTGTTTAACGACGTGACGCAGGACTTGATGGAAGCGCGCGCTCGGCAAGAAGCACTCGAAGGTGTACTTCGGCAGTGGGATCGGGCCGACGACCTTGGGGGCGCGGCTGATCGAATTAGGGCTGACATCGAACGCCTACGCACATCCTTGCAGAGAGACGAAGAACGACTTGACGAGCGCAAGAACGAGATCTTCGACGAACTCGATGCCGAGTTTTCTGCGACGATTGCGGCAATGGGTGTACCGGGTGTCGAGTTGGCTCGTATCGATCGGGGCACCTACCTACCTGTCCTGAACGGACAGCCCTACAGGAGGGTAAGCCCGGCGGGAGGTATTCGAACCGCGACGCAGGTTGCTTCTGGCTCACCCTCATGACAGTTGCGCTACGACGACGTGACACCAAATACCCCGCGTTCTTGCTCATAGACAGTCCCCGTACATCGCTAAATGACGACCAACTTGCCGCGGCTCTCTACCGACGGATAGTGACAAGGGTCGGAGCGGCAGAGGACCGACTTCAAATCATTATCGGCGACAACGAGTTGCCTAGTACCTATCGTCGCCAGTACGAGCAGATCGACTTCTCCTACGAGAACCCGACCATCAGCACGGTTTCCCATCCCGGCCCTGCTGTTGAAACTCTGACACCGGATGAGTCCGAAGAGTTGGAGTAGCCCTCGAAGGTGAATTTTTCTAACTGGAACGGTTGCGGATTGCTGAAAGCGCGTCGAGCGCGGTGTCGTCGGCCTCGGGCAAGGTGTGTAGGTAGCGCTCGGTTGTGGCGATGCTGTCGTGGCCCAGGCGCTCTTTCACGACTTGCAGGTTCGCGCCTCCGGCGAGCAGCCATGACGCGTGAGCGTGCCGCAGATCGTGAACACGGACATTCATTTCTAGTTTTGCGGCTGCGACGGCCGGCTTCCAAATTTTCGTTCGGAACCAGTCGCGGGGGATATGTCCGTCAGTGTCGACAGTTCGCGGGGTCCTCGGGTTGTCTTTTCCGTCAGCGCGGCGCCGCGCACGGTAGATGGCGCACGCGGCCCGGCAGTGTTCGCAGCGGCATTTGCCGGCACCATAGCCGCTAAGTGTGCCGTGCTTGTACTTTCGCCCCTGTTTGTTCGGATCAGTGAATCCAAGCTCGTCGGGGTTGGGGGCAACGCGAAGAGTCGGCCGCTTGGCTTCTTCGCCTCGTATGGCGAACAGAAGCTCGCCCGGTCCAAGGTCTTGGGTGTCCCGGTGGTGTTTCAACTTCTCGACGATCTGGGCACTGAGCTTGAAGCGCCGGTATTCCTTGTCTTTGGGGTACTGCTGCACCCAGAACCGTTTCCCTTCGGGATGAAACTTCGGATTGACCTGAACCACTGCGCGGCTCACGGTGAGGACGCGCGACGTGCAGTCCAGGTCGCTTACTCGTAGCTCGGTTAGTTCGCCCCATCGAAGACCGCTTTCGATGTCGGTCTCTACGAGCAGTTGAGTTTCAGAGTCGGGGAGGGTTTGGTAGATCATGTCGAACTGTTCGGGGGTGATTATCACGCGTGGCTTGACTGGCACGGTCGGGGTCTTGACGCCCTTGCAGGGGTGCACGAAGGTTACCTGATCATTGAGCGCGGTGGTGAAGATCGCGCTCAGGATCATTTTGTTGTGCTTGATCGTCGCCGGGGTGACGCCGTTGGCGCTGAGCTGCGTGATCCAGCCCCGTACGTGCTCGGGAAGGATGTCGATCATCCGCATCGGCCCGAACTCCGGGATGATGTGCTTGCGGAGCGAGTATGTGTAGCCCTCGCGGGTCGACGGTTCCCTGACGTGGTCCGGTAGCCAGATGTCCTCGACGTAGCGCTCGAAGATGATGCGTCCCCGAGCTGGATCACCGACACGGCCCTCGGCGAGTTTGGCCTCTGCCTTCTGCCACGCCCGGTCGGCGTCCTTCTTGTTCGAGAAGGTGTTGGCCGAGCGTTCACGGCCCTTGATGTCCTTGTAGTAGGCCGTGTAGCGCGCCTTGCCGTCACGCCCCAGGCGCTTGCGTGAGAACCCCATCTAGACCTACCTCGCAGGTTGACCGCTTGACCGTCATTTGACCGTGGACCGAGCGGTTCTTACGGTCAGGATCTGACATCCAGCGTCAGCAGCATAGTGCCTTCTAACTGCGATGATACACCGATTTTGTGCAGTGGGGGAGTGGTAGATGAACGCCTGATCGGCACTCATAACCCAGAGGTCGTAGGTTCGAATCCTACCCCCGCTACCAGGGTAATTGGCCCCCGGGACACCGTCCCGGGGGCCATTTACATGGTCCTGTGACCAGATTTGTGACCAGCGCAGCGTAGGTACATCCCATCCCCACCGTGGAGTGTCGGTGCCTGGGTGCTGCTACGTGGCGTCAGTGGGTTTGGGAGCAGCTGATCGGTGATCCGATGCGGCTGCCCACCATTGAGCTCGGCAGGTCAAGATCTAGCTGTACGAGTCGCGGGCGCTTCCCGCGGGGCCAGTGACTTGAGGGCGAGACTCGATCTCGGCGATGGGGTCGCGGATTCCGGCGCCGAACCACTAGGTCCCAAGCGACGGGCTGCCTGTCCTCGCCGCTACCTCAGCAGACGGAGGGCGGCACGCATCTGCCGACGCGCGGTGCTCCGGTTCTGTGGATCTTCCAGCATCCGTTGGCGAGTAACGCCGCCACCGTTATCCTCGCGGAGCCACTTTATCGCCTCGACAGAGGCGTCTTGTATCTCCAGCCCGGCCTCGACCCGCTCCTCACACCACTCCTCGATGAGGTCGGCCTCCTCATACGCTGGGCTAGACACCTCCTGGTACGTCGTCGTCGGCACCACTACTCGGCTGTTGTGATGGACCCAACGCTGCAGAAGCAGGTTGACTCCCATTTGCGACAGGCAAGCGGATCGCTTGTCCGCGGCGAGGTCGTCGGCAGCGACGAGGTAGAGCTCGTCAAAGAACGCGGCCTGGTGTCGCCTTCCTGTTTCCACAGCTGGAACCAGCTCGGGTAACGGCATCTTGCCCAGGTGCCCGGTCCAGTCCTCTACGGGGATGACCTTGTGGTTGCGAAGCTCAGCCACCATTAGCCGGGAGTGCAGATCGACTCCATTGGAGCGTAGGGCGCACGGGTGTTGCAGAATAATCACCGTCTTGGTTTTGGATTCCCTGAGTCCTTGCACCGGGACCTTCTCGAAGACATCACCCGTGAAGACGGGACGGTGGTGCACGACCTCGTTGCCGCGGGCACGGTAGAGGCTGCCCCAATCCGGGATCCCATCCGCGCCGGGGTATTCAAGATCGTGCGCCACGCTCAGCGCTCCTTTGGACGGATCGACAGCTGCCCGTCAGCGGCGCGGAAGACGTCGAATTCTGACCGGTACCGGTCCTGCCACTGCGGATCCCAGGCAATGAGAATCTGCTCGGAGTCGGTGTGGCCGCTGGCGAAGTCCAAGACCAGATCCCACCGGCCACAAGCCCAGAGGTCGATCGGTGTCACTGGCACCCCGAGCTGCAGGGGCATTTCGAACCATGAGGTCACCTCCTGGATGCCGTAGTGCTCGCATATGAGGTCGCATGCAGCAAGCAGGCTCGCCACCTTCTGGCGGTTCTCACCCGTCGTGCCCTCGCCCCGTCGCCACTTCTGGATGGCAGGCACGCTGACACCCACCAGTTTGGCGACGTCTCTCCAGCCGAACCCGAGGTCGGCCAGCTCGTCTAGCATCTCCTGCGCGCTCGCCCGACCGCGCTTGTTCGTACGAGCGTTCCACTCGGCGTATTGGCTCTTTTGATGCAGCTCGCCGGACACCTCGTACAGGTTTCGAACCTGCTGCCGGATGTAGCCGAAATCCTCGGTCAGCACAGTGGTCACGGTCTTTGTCTTCGTGAGCGACGGTGGAGGATTAATGTCAGTGCCGGCGGTGCCAGGCTCGACGAGCAGGTCCCGACTTCGATCACTTGACATGGCGGAAGACCTCCTCTCTCAAGCGATCAGTGATAAGCCGTTCGAACAATTTACGCACAGGGGCGTGCAGCTCATCGCAGGTAGCCAGCAGCGCCTTGACGTCGAACTCGGGGATTCCCTCGCCTGGTGTCCAGAAGCTGTCGATGTCCATGAGGAAGAACGGACCAGGGATGGAAGGGGAACGCTTCAGATCCCCCCCCGGATCCACAGCGAACCCCTCCCGGGGCCCGTAGCGCAGCACGACCGTGCGCTCTGGTCCCGGTGTGAAGGCGCTAATGCCCTGCCAGTGAGCGGCGACCAGACCGAGCTCATCACCAACCGGGGCGGGCCCGAGCAGTGTGGGATCGACCCACGGCGTCCAATCCTGCTCAGGGCCCCCGGACACTCGGATCTCATCGATGTATCGGAGGCCGACCCGCTCAACCCCGTCGACGCCGCCGATCTCCTGCCTCACTTCAAGCACGTCGGCGACGAGAGCCCGCAGCTGTTCCCACCGCACGTATCGGGTCGTCTCGACGACGACCGCCTCGGTTCGCATAGACACCGCTGCGGTGTGGTCCCGGCTGAAGTACCTCGGGAACTCCTCGGCTCGCAGCTCAGGTGCGACTGCTGGGCCCCCGAGGGACTGCACAACGGTCAGCTGCTGGAACTGTCCGGTCCTCATGATCGGGACATGGCTACTCAGTCGCCGCTTGATCTTGTTCCGCTGGGCTGGAGTTAGCTGGTCGGTTGTCGGGTGGCGCACCTCCAGCGCAACCAGGACCACCGGGGCGTTCGGATGGACTTCTCGCTCCTCCTCCATGTGCGTCATGCTACCCCTTCGGCAACTAGAACAACAACCTAAAGCACAACCATTCACTATACGCTGCCTTCTGCAGCAGGAGCCTGCCAGGAACTGACGGATGCGCTCGGTGGTCCACTCCTAAGCTAGGTCAATGGCCGTGACGGAGTTCTCCTCCAGCCCACCGGACCTCCAGCGCTTCGCGGATCAGCTTGGCGACCAACTCGGCGGCCTCCCGGTCGTGACCCGTGGAGCGGTGCCCGTAGACCTGAAAGGTCACGCTCATGTCGGAGTGGCCGATCCGGTCACTAAGGTCTTCGGTGTTACGCCGCTGTCCATACTGGTAACCAGCAGTGTTCCGATGCTGTCGAGTAGCCTTGAGTTGATGATCTGCTGACCGGCTATTCCTCATTTTTGGTGATCGCCTCTGTTTGCGAGGTCAGCGGCGTAGCGGGACCAGTCGCCTCCTGCGTCTCGGGTCCACCGGGTGGCGGTTGCGGGGGTGAGGTGGAGGAGTTCGGCGAGGACGGCAGCGGGGACCTCGGCGGCGAGTTGGAGAAGGGTGGCGCGTCGGCCGGGTAGGGCTCGGATGCCCAGGGTCCGGAGGCGTTCGCCGAGGCGGGCGGGTGTGATAGGGCGTCCTGGTAGGTGTCCTGGGAACAGCCATGGGCTGGTGGTGGGTGAGCCGACACCGAGGTGGCTGCGGCCAACTTCGATGATGCTGGCCGTAGCAGAGCAGGAGGGCGCCGGCGACCCGGTCGGTGAGTTCCAGGGTGTCGTCGTGGAGGAGGCGGGCGACCAGGGCCCAGCGCGTGTCGGCGTCGGTGTGAGTCCCATGTTGGTTTGTCGAGTGATCCCCTCTCCTCGGAAGTGGGCGTGTTCACCTCGCCGGTGGCGATGAGCTCATGGGCGGCCCAGACCAGGTCGGTCAGTGTGAACCACGGCTCGCTCAGGGGATCGCTGGCGGGGACTCCGATCGGCACCTCGGGCTGCAGGGGTAGCACCCGCAGCGACTCGAGGTCGATGACGACCGGCCGCGACGCAGTGACGCAGGCGCCACCGGAGCCAGAGACTCAAGCGCCAACTGCCGTCCGTCCGGGGACACCGCGGAACGTCCGACGAGCCCGTCGACCGTCACGTTGATCTTAACGCGGGCGGTAGACATCGGCGCGGTGCTCGACGCGGAGGACGGTGACGAGGTGTATCGCGTCGTCGATCTCGTACAGGATGCGGAAGGCCCCTCGCCGCGCGGAGTGGACTCCGGTGAGCTCGTGGTGCAGGGCGTGGCCGACGCGATGCGGGTTGTCCAGCAGGGTTCCTGTGATGAACTCGATAACCGCTGCCGCGACGCCTTCGGGCAGTTTGTGCTGAATGGTGCGGCCGGCGCTGGCCGTCACTCGCAACCGGTACGGGTCGGTCACGGCCGAGGCCGCAACGCCCGCACAGCATCGACTCCTTCGATCACCTCGCCGCGAGCGACCTCCTCGCGCGCCTCGCGGATGTCCGCCATGGCGTCACCGTCACTCAGGATTTCCAGGGTCTCTTCGATCGCGACAAGATCCTCATACCCGATCAGCACGGCGGCTGGCCGACCGTTGCGGGTGACAACGACGCGCTCGTGCTCCCGCTCGGCTCTGTCGACGAAATCGGACAGGTGGTCACGCACGTTGCGAAGCGGCTCCACGGTCATGGCCACAATTGTGGCACATGTTGGTGTACCGAGGAGGCCGGTCGTAAACACCCGCCCCAGCTGACGTCGTGGCGGCTCGCCGTGGGATCAAACGTGGTGCGAACTCGGGTCGAACGGTGCCTCTGGTGCACTCGAAGGTGTGAGGGCTGTAACTGTTGTCGCTGGTAGACGCCGTAGTAGGCGGAGTGCGGCCTCCTCGTAAATGAGCAGGTCCAGAGTTCGATTCCCCGACGCGGCTCGCAGGTCAGCCCCTGCGGCACACCCCAACCCACGTGCTGGATCCGTGCCAGATAGGAGAGGTAGAGCCGGGGACGCTCCGGTGCCAGGTAGGCTGCCAGGGTGAGCAGCACCAACGCCGCCGGGGACTGGGCAGCCAGCCGGTCCAGGGTGATCTGAACGCCGGCCGCCAACGACACCGGGTAGGTCGCGGAGGCGCCTTGGGACAGCTACGCCGGTAGTGTTCAGATTACTCGGGTTGTGCGCGGGTCTCGTCAGTAATCCATGACAAGTAATCGTCGCTGCCACCGATAATCGGTAGGACGACGATCTCCGGTACGTCGTAGCTGTGATTCTTCTTGATGTGTTCAGTGAGCGCGTTAAGCGTGTCAGTGCTGGTCTTCACCCAACATTGCCATTCCTGGTCATTCTGAACGCCACCCTCCCACCGGTAAATGCTTCGGATCGGCCCCACGATCTGAACACAGGCCCCAAGACGTGCCTCGATGATCCCACGTCCCAGCTCCTCGGCCGCCTCCGCACTGTCCGTCGTCGTGATCACCGCACAGTGCGACTCCGCCACCTGTCCTCCCAACACCGCACACCGGTCCACCAACCGCCCCTCGAGCTTAGACCGCGGACCTTCTCACCAGTTGCCTGCTCAGGGTCGGGGTGGCAGGGGTGGTGGTGCGGTGGGCGGGCGGTCGTCGGTGGTCGGCGCGGTGGCGGCGGGAGTCTGCGCCAAGGCGGCCAGCGCCAACTCCAGCGCGGTGTCCAGCTGCGGGTCCAGGCCTTGGGCCCAGGCCTGCGGCGGCACGGGCACCTCCACGTCCGGGTCGACACCGTGGTTCTCCACCGACCAGCCCCGGTTCACCACCCACATGGCGTAGCGGGGCTGGGTCACGCTGCTGCCGTCCACCAGCTGCGCCTCAGGCCCGATGCCGACCACGCCACCCCAGCTGCGCATGCCCACGACCGGGCCGAGGCCGCGTTCCTGGATCATCGCGGTGACGATGTCGCCGTCGGAACCCGCGTTCTCGTCGGTCACGGTGACCAACGGGCCCCGTCGCACGTCCGTGGGATAGGTGAAGGGCAGCCTGCCGCGGGGCACCATCCACCCGGTGAGCTGGCGGGCCAACTTCTCCACCACCAGTTGCGAGGTGTGCCCGCCACCGTTGCCGCGCACGTCGAGCACCACCGCCTCGCGCGAGACCTCGGTGTGCAGGTCACGGTGCAGCTGCGCCCAACCCTGCCCCATCATGTCCGGCACGTGCAGGTATCCCACCCGGCCCTCGGTGGCCGCGTGCACCGCGGCGCGGCGAGTGGCCACCCAGTCGTGATAACGCAACGGCATCTCGTCGGCTACCGGGACCACGACGATGGTGCGCTCGTCCCCAGAGTCGGTAGCGCGCAACCGCAGCTCGACCGGCTTACCTGCAGTGCCCACCAGCAGCGGCCCGGGTCCGGTCACCGAGTCGATGGCGCGTCCATTGACCTCGACCAGCGCCTCCCCGGGCGCTACCGCGGCCCCCGGTGCCCGCAAGGGGGAGCGACCGGCTCCCGCGGAGCTCTCCCCGGGGAGCACCCTGACGATCCGCCAGAGCCCGTCCGCACCGCGTTCCAGGTCGACGCCGAGGTGGCCCAGCCGCCGCGCCGCCTGCACCGGGGACGCGGGGGGCATCTCGTAAGCGTGCGAGGTGCCGAGCTCGCCCTGCACCTCCCAGAGCAGGTCGGAGAGGTCGTCGCGGCTCGCGACCCGCGCCAGCAACGGCCGGTAGCGCGCCAGCAGGGCGGGCCAGTCGTTGCCGGCCATGTCGGCGACCCAGAAGCGGTCGCGCATCAGGCGCCCGGCCTCCTCGAACATCTGCCGCCACTCCGCGGCCGGTTCCACCTGCACCCGTACCCGCGACAGGTCGACGTCGAAGGCTGCCAACGGATCGTCGCGGTCAGCGTCCTTGGCGGCCGGTTTCTCGCTGGGCAGCACCCGCAGCTTCTCCCGGTTGCGGATCACCAGGCGGGTGCCGTCGCCGCTGACCCAGACGTCGTCGACGCCCTCGGCGAGCACCGTCGACGTGCCGGTGGTCAGGTTCAGGCGCTCGAGCACCGGGCGCGGGGCGTCCGCATCGGGGGTGGCGAGGTCGTCGCCGAGCACGCCGCGCAGCGGTCTGCGCAGCCACACCAGACCGCCCTTCGTCGCCGCCAGCGAGGAGTACCGCGCTGCGGGCACCGGGACGGGGACGGCGCGCTCGGTCAGGCCCTCGAGATCCACCACGATGCTCACCGCGTCGTCGGCGCCTTGGCTGTCCTTGTCGGGCGTGCTGGCGCGCCCCTGCGTCGTGGGGTCGAACGGTGAGGGAGTACCGGCCGCCAGCGGCAGCAACTGGGGTCGGGTGCTGGCGGGGAAGGACAGGTCGAAGACCTGCTGGTCGTACACGGGGTCGAAGGTGCGGGTGGACAGGAACGCCAGGTGCAGGCCGTCCAGGGTGAAGGTGGGCTGGTAGTCGGTGAAACGCAGCCCGGTGGCATCGGCCACGGTTCCCTCGGAGACCCGCGCCAGCTTGATCTGACACAGTCTGTGCGGACCGGGATGCGTCCACGCCAGCCATTGGGAGTCGGGGGAGAACACCAGGTCTCCCACGGCGCCGTTGTCCGTGCGGGCCAGCTCGGTGTCCGCGCCGGTGTCGGGGTCGACCAGCAGCAGCCGTCCGTCGTGGGTGGCCACCGCGAGCCGGCTGCCATCCGGGGTAGCGGCGAGGTCCATCACCCGTCCCAGCCGGCCCGCGGCCAGGGTTCGTTCGCCTGCACCGTCGCGGGCGCAGACGATCAGCGCGTCCTCGCCCTCGGAGTCGCTGACCCACACCACGTCCTCGCCGAGCAGCCGGGGCAGCCGGGCGCGCACGCCGGAGCCCGCCGCGAGGGTGCGCACCGGGCCTTCCGCGTGCGTCACCCACTGCACGCTGCCCCGGACCTCCACCGCGCTCGCCCGGCCGGTCCGGTCGACGGTGAGGGCGCCCAGGTGCCTGCTCGCGGTCACCGGGGCCGGTGTGCGCGCCGCGCGGGGTCCCCCGGTGCGCAGCTCCAGCCGGTGCGGTTGCGAATCGGCGGCGAGATCGTCGAGCAGCCACAGCTCGCCTGCGGCGGCGTACACCACGCGCTCGCCGTCGGTGGTGGCGTGCCGGGCGTAGTAGTCGTCGTGGTCGGTGTGCCTGCGCAGCCCGGAACCGTCCGGCAGCACCGAGTACACGTTGCCCACGCCTTCGTGGTCGGACAGGAACGCCACCCGCCCGCCTACCCACATCGGCGCGGTGAGCTGGCCGTTCAGCTCAGGCAGCAGCCGAACGAAGGCCCCCGAGCCGTCGCGGTCGATCCACAGCCGACCGGCGGTGCCGCCACGGTAGCGCTTCCACATCGCGTGGTCGCGCCGGCGCCCGCCGAACCCGGTGCCGAGCACCACCCCGCCCCCCGCCGCGACGTCCAGCGCGGTGACCGGGCCATACGGCAGGCGCTGCGCCGCTCCGCCGTCCAGCGGCACCGCGCGAGCCCAGGTGCGGTGCCGCAGCGGTTCACCTACTGCGGAGGCTGCGTGTACCCGGTGGCAGTCAGCCCAGCCGAGCACGCGGGCGTGTCTGTCGCCCCACCAGGTCGTGCGCACCGACGGGCCGCCTGCGGTGGCGACGACGTGCACCTCGGGTACGCCGTCACGCTGGCTGAGGTGGGCCAGGTGCGCACCGTCGGGGGAGAATCGCAGGTCTTTGGCCGGGGCGTGGTCGCCGGTCAGCTGCCACGCTCGCCCACCCTCCAGCGGGGCGAGCCACACGTCGTCCTGCGCGACGAAACCCACCAGGTCGCCGTGCAGGGTGGGATAGCGGAGATAGGAGTCATTGCCATGGTTCAGCACTCCTGAACCCTATCCGTGCTGATCACTCAGGGGCGTGGGGAGAGTTGGAAGACCGGGGCGGTTACCTTGGCGAGATTGCAGGGGTTCGAGTAGATCCGCCGGAAGATCACCTTCGTGCCCTGGTAGCTGCCGGAGGCGGTTGCGATCGCCGGATCGTAGGTGGCCGGGCAGAGCGTGTCGGGTTTCCCGGCGATCTTGTTGAGGTCGCCACCTGCCGCGTCCAGCGCCTTGCAGGCGGCTTCGGCGAGGGGGTGGGTCCCGCTCGGTGGCTCGCAGCGCAGGGTGACGAACTGGCCCTCCCCGCTGACCGTAACGCCGAGCACGAGGAAGGTCTCCGGCGCCGTGGTGGCCTCGCTGGCGGTGGCGGCAGGTGCGACCACGGTCGTTGCGGTGATCAGCGCCGCAACGACGTACCACGTTGTGGCGAGGGTCATGAGACCCAGTCTGAGCCAACGACGCGTCAGGCCGCTTCGTCTCGGCGGGTTGAAAACGGATCCGGCGGATTGTTTCCGGCGCTGGTGTCGGTGTCGTGCCACCACCGGTACCTGCAGTTGGGGCACTGGAGGAATACCAGCCGCGCCTCATTGGCCAAGAGGTATCGCCAATGCATATCGCAGGTGACTTTGACCGCACAGTTCAAGCAGCCGTTCTCGCAGCAGCGCGGGCAGGGCAGCCATGCCCGGCGGCCCAGGTAGGCGTCAGCATCTAGCATCGAGCACGCCCTCCTCGTATATCAGGTCGTAAACTGAGCGCTGTTCGGCGTTCAGGGCCCGAGTACAGCGCATGGGCCTCGACTTCTGCGGCGAGTACGGCGACGGGACCCCAGTCCGGCATGGCATTCAGGACTGAGGTCCGTCTATGGATCTCATGTGCGGTGAGATCGAAGGCAAACGGCACCAGGTCGATCACATCGCCCGGCTGCACGTTATGGGGAGTCGTGCCTCCCACGACCATATATACCCTGGAGTGAGCGGCAACCGAGCCAGGTCGTGACCAGGCTTACATGCCATTGTGACCAGGACCACTCTCGCAAGATTCGCTGTTGTAGCTCGGAGATCATCGCGGTCACGGTATGAACGCCAGGCCCCATACGAGTCTGATCCCTCGAACGATGGACGGATCGGCGGTTACGATGCAGGTACTGACGCTCGTCGATGGGAGACGGTCGTGCCGGCACTGCGGCGCATCGTGCACGAGGTTTACTCCGTCGAGCTCGGCGCCGCCACCCGGTTCGAGCGGCACCACCTCACCGTTGATCGGGACCAGGCCCATGCGTTGGTCACCGATCCGGCGCTGGCGTCAGTGCGGGTGCACGTCACCGCACCGGGAGACCGGACCCGGATCATCGCACCGCTCGATGTCGTGGAGCCGCGTTCCAAAGGGCCAGGTGGGGGAGTGTTTCCTGGCTGGGTGGTGCCGGCCAACCGCAAGCGCGGCGGTGACACGCACGTGTTGCGCGGGGCCGCGGTGCTCGCCGCCGGGTACCTGCCGCGCAACCAAGAAGGCCTGATCGACATGTCCGGGCCGGCTGCCGAGCGCTGCCCGTTCAGCCGCACGAACAACATCGTGATCGAGTTCGACCGCGCTGACGATGCGTCCTGGCAGGACGCCGAGATGGCGCTGCGCCGCGGGCTACTGCGGCTGGCCGTGCACCTCGCCGACGCCGCCGTCGACGCCGCTCCCGACACGGTCGAGGAACTGGCCCCACCACACCGCCCGGGTACTCCCACCGGTGGGCTGCCCCGGGTCGGGGTGATCACCAACCTGCAGACCCAGGGCGCGTTCAAGGATGTCTTCGTCTACGGGCGCAGCATGGCGGGCAGCCTGCCGACCCTGTTCGACCCGGCCGAGATCGAGGACGGGGCCGTGGTCAGCGGCCAGTACGGGCACCCGGCCCTGCGCAATCCCACCTACCTGCACCAGAACCACCCGGTGATCGCCGAGCTGCGCGCCCGTGACGGCCAGGACCTGTGTTTTGCCGGTGTGGTGCTGTGCCCGGAACCGGTGGAGCAGAAAGACAAAGAACTGGTCTCCGAGCACGCCGCGTGGCTGTGCCGCGCCGCCGGCTTCGACGCCGCCATCGTGACCAAGGAAGGTGCGGGCAACGCGGACAACGACCTGATGTTGAAGGTCGACGCCCTGGAGGCTGACGGCCTCACCGCGGTGGCGCTCTACGCCGAGATGTCCGGCGCTGATGGCACCGGCCCGCCCCTGGTCGCCGGTCCGCGCCGGGGCGCGTTGATCAGTACCGGAAACTACGACCAGAGGATCCAGCTACCGGCCCTCGAGCGGGCGCTGGGTGGCACGCGGCTGCGCATCGCCGACGCGGAGGCGACCGCCGCGGTCGAGGTGCCCACGGCAGCGGTCCTGTCCGCGCTGAGCCCGTTGGGTGCCGGGTGGCTGACCTGCCGGCCTGCGCAGCAGCTGGTCGGCGAGCAGTCGGGAGGCACCGCCTGATGCGCATCGTGCACTACGTGAACCAGTTCTACGCCGGGCTCGGCGGTGAGGAGGCCGCCGGTACCGGCCCCCGGGTGGTTGAGGGCGCCGTCGGCCCTGGGCGGCTGCTGGCCCAGTTGCTCGGTTCCGAGCACCAGATCGTGGCGACGCTGGTCTGCGGCGACGACCACGCTGCCTCCAACGCGGCCGTCGCCGCCGAGCTGCTGGAGATGGCGCGGCGCGCTGGGGCCGAGCTGCTGGTCGCCGGTCCCGCCTTCGGCAGCGGGCGTTACGGGTTGGCCTGCGCCCGGCTGGTCGCGGCTGCGCACGCCGCCGGGCTGCCCGCGCTGGCGTCGATGCACCCGGACAACCCCGGTATCTCCGACGCGGGCGAGGCACCAGTGATCGTCGCGGGTGCCACCGCCAGGGAGATGCGCCCGACCGTCCAGAAGGTCGCCGCCGCCATCGGGAAGCTGGCTACCGGCGCGACGCTGAGCGCGGCGGATGGCCGGGTCACCCGGATCGCCCGGATCGGTGAGCTGGTCGAGCAGCGCGCTGCGGCCCGAGCCGTCGAGCTCGTGCTGCGCCGGCTGCGCGGCGATCGGGAGGCTACCGAGATCCCCGTCGGTGGCTTCGACGCGGTCGAACCAGCCGCCCCGATCGATGATGCCGCCGGCGTTACCGTCGCGCTGGTCACCGAGGGCGCCGTGGTGCCCGCCGGCAACCCGGACCGGCTGGAGTCGGCCCGCGCCACCCGCTGGTTGCGCTACCGGATTGACGGGCTCGACGCGCTGGCTAGCGGGGTGTGGGAGTCGGTCGCCGGCGGTTTCGCGACCACCGTCGCCAACGCCGACCCCAACCGGCTGCTGCCCCTGGACGCGGCCCGCGCGCTGGAACGCGAGGGCGCGATCGGGGCGCTGCACGAGGAGTTCATGGTCACGGTGGGCAACGGCACGCCGGTGGCCACCGCGCGGCGCTTCGGCGTCGAGTGGGCCGCCGAGCTGCGCAAAGCCGGCGTGCAGGCGGCGATCCTGACCGCCACTTGAGGAACCGGGACGCGTTGCGGGTCAACGCTTGCCAAGGAACTGGAGAGGGCCGGCATCCCTACCGCCGTGATCACCAACCTCGTCACGATCGCGGAACAGGTCGGTGCGCCGCGTATCGTGCCGGGCCGGGGCATTCCCTACCCGGCGGGCGATCCGAGCCTGTCCCCGGCCGCCGAGCACCAGTGGCGGCGCCGCCTGGTGCAGCGCGCGCTGGAGGCCCTCGCCACCGCCGTCGAGCAGCCCACGATCTTCGAGGTCGGTGTCGTCGATGCCTGAAACAGCGGTAGTCCGAGCAGCCAGCCTGGTGCTGGCACACACCCCGGGCCTGGCCCGGCACGGCTCCAAGCCGATGCGCACCCTGACCGGTGACCTGGCCACTCAGTTCCTGGCCGGCCTGCGCGGCTTCGACGACGCCCTCGGCTACCCGCCGCACCAAGCGTTCCTGGGAGCCTGCCACCCCCGTGAGTTGCCGGGCCGACCCTGGGTCGGCGCCGGAGTCACCGCCGCGGAACGTTTCGCGCCGTTCGGGGAGCTGATGCCGGAGGAGGAGTTCCTCGGGCTGATGGCCGTGGTGGACGAGTTCGACCTGCTGGTGCTCACCCCGGAGCTCGCCGAGCGGGCGGCCAAGAAGTTGGCCTCGCATCCGTTGGCGGCGCGGCTGGATCTGGGCCGGATCTCCGCGGCGACCGGGAACGTCACCGCTGCGCTCGCCAGCGGCGCGCTGCCGGTGCACCTGGCGCCCGACACGCTCGCGGGTGCGCTGCGCGGCGCGCACGCCGAGGACGAGTCGCTGGCGGCGCACGTGCTCCTGGAGAACCTGGCCTGCAAGGCCACCGGCACCCTCGCGCTGCTGCACCTGCTGCACGACCACGACCTCGATCCGGCCGGCATCGCCTACACGATCTCCTGCTCCGAGGAAGCCGTCGGCGACCGCTACCAGCGCGGCGGCGGCAACATGGGCAAGACGATCGCGTCGGCTGCCGGGCTGGTCGAGTCCTCCGGCGCGGACGTCAAGAACTTCTGCGCCGCCCCCATCCCCGCCATGGTGATCGCCGCCAGCTTGGTGGTTGCCGGAGTGTTCGAGCAGGTCGTGGTGGTCGCCGGTGGCTCACAACCCAAGCTGGGAATGAAGTTCGAAGGGCACCTGCGCCACGGCCTGCCGGTGCTGGAGGACGTGATCGGCGGTGTCGCGATGCTCATCACCGCCGACGACGGGGTCTCCCCCCGGATCAGGCTCGACGCGGTTGGGCGCCACCGGGTGTCCTCGGGTGGCTCCGGCGCGCAGATCCTGCACGACCTGACGGTGCGGCCGCTGGAGGCGATCGGCGCGCGCATGCTCGACGTCGACGACTACGCCACCGAGCTGCACAACCCGGAGATCACCGAACCACAGGGCTCCGGGGACGTCGCGGCCCGCAACTACCGCACGATCGCGGCGTTGGCGGCCCGACGCAAGGAGATCGTCCGCGAGCAGATCGACGCGTTCGTCGCCGAGCGTGGCATGCCGGGCTACGCCCCGACCCAGGGCCACCTGGCATCCGCGGTGTGTTACCTGCCGCATGCGCTGACCCGGCTGACGGCGGGCTCGGCGCAGCGGGTGTTGCTGCTGGCCAAGGGCAGCCTGTTCCTCGGGCGGATGAGCCAGCGCTCCGACGGTATGAGCATTCTGCTGGAACGCAACGGAGGCTGAGCACATGGCTGTGGTGGATGCGACGAAGGAGACCTTCAACGAGCTGATCGGATCGGGTCTGGTGCTCGTCGACGTGTGGGCCGACAGTTGCCGCCCGTGCGTGGCGCTGGCCCCGCACATGGCCAGCATCGCCGACGCCAATCCGGACCTCACCGTGGTTAAGCTGGACGCGAGCAAGGCGCGACGGCTGTGCATGTCGCTGCAGGTGCGGGGCCTGCCGACGTTGTTGTTGTTCTCCGAGGGCCAAGAGGTGGCCCGGATCTGCGACTCCAACCTGGTCGCGGATCAAGTCGATGCGTGGCTGGCCACCTCGATAGGGCAGTTGTCTGCGAAGGAGGCGTGAGATGTTCGACGGCAAGCAGGTCATCGTGATCGGTGAACGGGACGGGATCGCGGGGCCGGCAATCGCGGCGTGTGTTCAGGCAGCAGGTGTCCCGGTGGCTTATATGGCCACCGAGTGCTTCGTTTGAACGGCTGCCGGAGCCATGGACCTGTCCACCCAGGAGACAATCAAGCGCCTGGTCGACGAGCACGGCGCGGACGCGCTGCTGGTGCTGCTCGGCGCACCGGACGCGGAGAGCGCCGGGATCGCCGCTGAGACGGTGGTGCTCGGTGATCCGAGCTGGGCAGGACCGTTGGCCGGGGTCCAGTTGGACCTCCCCGTGTACCACATCCTCGAAGATGAGGTGCGTTCCGTCGTGCCCGAGCAGGTGTGGGAGGAGCAGGTCGGATTGATGGTCGACGTGCTGGAGGTCGATGCCATCGCCGAGGCCGTACGGGAGTTTCGGGATCAGCGAAATTGATTTTCGCTGACTTGTGATATCTGCGACCATTCCACCTAGCTCTTGGGTTCGGAGGTGGTGGTGATGTCGAAACGTCTCGTGGTGTGTTGCGATGGCACCTGGAACAAACCGGACCAGCTCCAAGATGGTCGGCCAGCGCCAACGAATGTCACCAAGGTCGCTCGGGCGGTCGCGTCGAGTGACAGCGACGGCCGTGAACAGCGGATGTTCTACCATGAGGGAGTTGGCACCTACTGGCGGGAGCGCATCTGGGGGGGAGCGTTCGGCGCTGGCCTGAGCCGCAATGTTCTGGACACCTATCGTTTCCTCGTGCAGAACTACGAGCCGGGCGACGAGATTTTCTTCTTCGGGTTCAGTCGCGGCGCATTCACTGCCCGTAGCACGGTGGGTCTTATCCGTAACTCCGGGATTCTCCGGCCAGAGCACGCCGAGCTGGCCAACCAGGCGTATGCGCTTTATCGCGACAAAAACCCTCGCGCCGCCCCGGACGGCATCGAAGCGGAGCTCTTCCGGCACTCGTACTCGTACTCGCTCGAGACGCGTATCCGCTTCGTCGGCGTCTGGGACACGGTGGGTGCCCTCGGCATTCCGCTCAGCAGGCCGCGCCTGATCAAGTGGTTCAACCGTCGGTGGGGGTTTCACGACACGAAGCTGAGCACGGATGTCGACGCGGCCTTCCAGGCGCTGGCGATCGACGAGAAGCGTGGCCCGTTCCAGCCGGCGATCTGGACGCAGCCGGACGAGCAGGAGAATCCGGATAGGGCGAAGAAGGCGGAGAACCAGCGACTCGAGCAGGTGTGGTTCGCCGGAGTCCACTGTGATGTCGGCGGGGGCTACGGGGAATCTGAGCTGGCCGAGATCACGCTGCTCTGGATGGTGGATCGGGCGCAGTCCTGCGGCCTGGTCTTCGAGCCCGGCGCATTCGCCGATCTCCCGTCCGGCTGCCAGTGTGCCGGGGAGCTTCGGTATACCGGCAGGTATGTCGCTCCCGATCCCTTCGGGAAGCGACACGAGTCGCGGAAGGGGTTATACCTGCTGTCGAAGGCCTTCGAACGAACCCCTGGCAGCACCGACAAGCATCACGAGTACGTCGCTTCGAGCGTGGCTGAGCGTCGAGAGCACTGCCCGGAGTATCGGCCGGCGAACATCCTCACAAACGCCGACAACACCCTCCCACGTATGGAGGTCCGAACGCAGACGCTGAACGGTACGGCCGGGACCAAGCCCGAACGACCCCGCTGGCTGACGGGTCCTTGTCCGTCAACCTGTCCATGGAATCGCGCTGGTCATGGTTCTTCTGGTCACAGTCCTGCTGGGACCAGCGTCGTTGGGGCCAGTCCCGTTGTGATCAGTTCCGGGGCAGTACTTTCCGTGACGTTCCCGAAGCGGTAGCGTCTGGTGTGGACCGCGTACGGTGGGTGACCGGGGGATGACGTTGTCTCCCACCCGAGGGTCCCGATCGGAAGGTTGGTGTGCTGCCCGCCCGCCAACCACGGGGATCCGAGCGCGATCGATATCCAGATGGGCCAGATGAGGCATGGGGGGCCAGGTACATGATCCAGCTTGAGGACGTCACGAAACTCTACCGGATGGGCAAGGTCGAGGTGCGGGCACTCTATGGTGTCGACCTCACCATCGACGATGGTGAACTGGTCGCCATCATGGGCCCGTCCGGGTCGGGCAAGACCACCCTGATGAACATCCTGGGTTGCCTGGATGCCCCGACCAGCGGACGCTACCTGCTCGATGGCACCGACGTCAGCCGGCTGTCGGACAATCGGTTGGCGAAGATCCGCAGCCGCAAGATCGGGTTCGTGTTCCAGTCGTTCAATCTGGTCGCTCGCACGAGCGCGCTCCGTAACGTCGAGCTTCCGTTGGTCTATGCCGGGGTGCGGGCACGGCGCAACCCAGCCCGGATAGCGCTGGAGAAGGTGGGGTTGGCTGATCGCCAGCGACATCTGCCCAACGAGTTATCCGGTGGTCAGCAGCAGCGGGTGGCGATCGCGCGGGCTCTGATCAATGATCCCGCCTTGCTGCTCGCCGACGAGCCCACCGGAAACCTCGACACCGCCGCCAGCATGGAGATCTTGAAGTTGCTCGGCGAGCTGAACGATGCCGGCCGTACCGTTGTGATCATTACGCACGAGGAGGAGGTCTCCCGGTTCGCCAAGCGGGTCGTGCGGATGCGCGATGGGCGCATCGAGAGTGACCAGGTGCAGCGCAACCGGACAGGGGTCATCGCGTGAACCTGCGGGAGGCGGTTCGCATCGCGCTGCGCGGCCTGCGGGCCAACCGGCTTCGCTCTGCGCTGACCATGCTCGGCATCATCATCGGTGTGGCGTCAGTGATCCTGCTGGTCGCCCTCGGCAACGGGGTGCAGAGCTCGGTCAACGAGAAGATCGAGCCGCTGGCTAACTTGATCACCGTCGTGCCGTCGGTCGGAAACGTACCCGGTGGCAGTGCCCCGAAGGATCTGATCGACGCCGATGTCGCGGCCCTGCAAGACCCGGCGTTGTCCCGGGAGATCGCCACGGTGATTCCAGCCACCACAGGCAAAGGCCTGATCGAGGGTGACTCCTACCGCTTCCGGGCCAACATCGCGGGTTCCACCGAGCGCTGGCTCGAGGTGAACAACCAGGACATGGCCGCTGGGACGTTCTTCGACGAGGCCCAGGTCCGCTCCACGGCCAAGGTGGTGGTGCTGGGTCCCAGCGTGGCCAGCTACCTCTTCGGTGATGACCCGGCGGCCTCCCTGAGCAAGACCGTCCGGATCAATCGTCAGACCTTCCGGGTGATCGGTGTGATGCAGTCCGTCGGTGAGCCGGGTGACAGCGCCGCCGTCATGCCGCTCAACACCGCGCGCCGCTACATCTTCGGCGGCGGTGACAAGGTCAACCAGATCATCGTGCAGGCCACCCAGGCGAACGCCGTGCCCGCCGCGGAGGATTCGGTGATCCGCGTCCTCAGTGACCGGCACCGGATCAAGGATTCCGCGAAGCGGGATTTCGAGGTGCAGTCTCTGCGCAGCAGGCTCGACACCTTCAACCAGGTCCTGCGAATCCTCACCCTGTTCACCGCGGCCGTCGCGGCGATCTCGCTGGTCGTCGGTGCAATCGGAGTCCTCAATATCATGCTCGTCTCGGTCACCGAGAGAACCCGGGAGATCGGCATTCGTAAAGCGATCGGTGCGACTCGTCGAGCGATTCTCGAACAGTTCCTCATAGAGTCACTCGTCTTGGCCGGCTTGGGTGGAGCGATCGGAGTCCTGGCCGGGGTGGGGTTGTCGGTGCTCGGTGCGAACATCGCGCCCGCCTTCGGTCCCACGTTCGCCACGTTCGCGCCTGCCGTGACCATCCCCTCGGTGGTCCTCTCGTTCGCCATCAGCCTGGCGATCGGGCTCGTTGCCGGCGGCTACCCAGCCAACCGTGCCGCCCGGCTACGACCCATTGAGGCGCTCAGGTACCAGTAGCTGCACGCAGGTACCCAGTGCTACCAGGGGGCATCGACAGCTGCACGACACCGGCGTAACTCCCTGCCGTCTGAGGCGTTGCACAGCGTGAAGCCGAAGACACAGGGGGACATCACTGTGACAAATTTCTTGACCAGCTCCTCGACGTATTCTCCAGTCCGGCGCCGAGGTGCCCGGTTCCTGGTGTCGCTTGGACTGGTCGCCGCGTTGGGTCTGGCGGCTGGGTGCGGCAGCGAGCCGGCACCGCCTCCGACCGGTCGGGTGGAGCGCGGCACCGTGGTGACCAAGGTGTCAGCCTCGGGTTCCCTGGCCCCAGTCAAGGAACAGAATCTGGGTTTCCCGAAGGGCGGGAAGCTCACGCAGGTGATGGTCAGAGTCGGGGATCGGGTGCAGCCGGGCCAGGTGTTGGCCCAGCTTGACGACTTCGCGCTTCGGCAGACCTTGAACCAGCTGCAGGGACAGTTGAATTCCCAGCAGGCATTGTTCGGTAAGTTCGTGAATTCCACGACCGTGGAAGGTGCGCAGGCTACTCTCGAGCAGGCTCGCCAGATCCTGTTCGCGACGCAGAATTCGATCGATGCGCAGCTGGCTGCGGATTCGGTGGCGGTCGACCAGGCACATCGGCAGCTGGATTTCGACAGCTTCCTGCTCGACAAGGCTCAGCAACAGTTGCGCGCCGATCAGGCCTCCTGTGCTGCCACTGGAGGCATTCCTTACACCCCGCCGACCCCGGCTAGTGGCGCGGTTGGCGGCCCCAACGGGCCAGGTTCTGCGGTGGGTGTGGGGCCGGGTTACGCAGGTGTGGACAACCCCGCTCGGGTCGGCCCCGTGGAGGCTGGCGTCAATGGGCGAAACGGCACCGGGCCAGGTGGTGGCGGTGGTAGCGGCAACCCGGCCTGCAACCGCCTTGCAGATGATCAGACCAACGTGGTCAACGCTCGCCGTACGGTGCTGACGGACAAGAACACGCTGTCGACCGCTCAGCAGAAGCTGAACCTGGACCGCACTACCGGGCAGGTCTCCATCGAGAATGCCCGCCAGAGCGTGGTCACCGCACAGAACAACCTCGAGGCAGCCGCGTCGGATCGTCCGTTCGACATCGATCAGCAGGTCGCGCTGGTGGCGAGCATTCAGGCGCAGGTCGCTGGCGCTCAGCGGGATGTGGACAACACGACGCTGCGTGCGCCGGTCGGGGGCACCGTCTCAGTGATCAACGGCGTGGTGGGGGAGTTTTTGCAGCCCAGCTCGGGTACCAGCCCGCTGGCCCCGGGTGTCAGTGCCGCCATTCCCGGACTCAACGGTGTCACGTCCAACAGCAGCAGCTCGTTGGGTAACCCAGCTACCGGTGCCGCCCGCCCCGGCGGCACCCAGTTCCTCGTGCTGGATGACGTCAACACCTTCCAGGTGGTCGTCCCCTTCGAGGAATCCGATGCTTTGAAGGTTGCTCCGAACCAGAAGGTGAACGTCACCTTCGATGCCATTCCCGATCTCACGCGCGCTGGCACCGTCGTCTCGGTCGCTCCGGCGGGCAGCAATATCTCCAGTGTCATCAACTACTACGTCACCGTTGTTCTCAATGAGACCGATCCTCGGCTCAAGGGTGGCCAGACAGCTCAGGCCCGAGTGATAACCAACGAGGTCGAGGATGTGCTGACTGTCCCGAACTCGGCGATTCGCAAGCGCGGCGATCAGAGCACGGTGACCATCATTGATGCCAACGGCGCGCAGCAACAGGTGAGGTTCCAGGCCGGTCTCATCGGCGATGACCGTACCCAGGTCATCTCTGGACTCCGGGAAGGCCAGCAAGTCATCCTGCGCGAAGGCGTGTAACGCTGCTTCAATCGGATTTTGTCGCGCTTCATCAGCTCATGCCGGTCACCCGTCCAAAACTTGGACGGGTGACCGGCATTTTGCGCATTATTCAGATGAATTCCCTGGGGCTGAGCGAGACGTCGCGTCGGTCTACAAGATCTTGGCCAGGCAGGGGATCGTTCAACGTCAGATCGCAGCGCTGACCGGGCAGTCACAGAGCGAGATCTCGGAGATCCTCAATGGTCGCCAGGTGCAGGCTTACGACGTCCTGGTACGGATCTGTGAGGGCCTCGGCGTACCTCGCGAGGCGATGGGGTTGTCGTTCGGTGCATATGCTGTGGACAACCCTGTCACTGAACTGGGCGAGGAGGACCCCGAAGACGTGTTACGCAGGCAGTTTGAGCATCTTCTCGCGCTGGCTGGCGTAGCGGCGTTCGGGGTGGCGGTGCCTGGTATTGGTCACCTCGGCGCATCCCCAGCCCTGGGTCAGCTTGTGGGCACGCCGTCGCGGGTAGGGAGAGCGGATGTCGAGACTGTTCGTGATCTCACTAGAGCTGTGGCGGATGCGGCGCGGACGGTGGGCGGTCAGGCGGGACCGGCCGCAGCGCTGGCCGGGTGGGCCGATGAACTTCTGCAATCACGCGCCACGGACAAGGCTCGACAAGATCTATTTGTCGCCTTGTCTGATCTGCATGTCATAGCTGCCTGGTGTTGCCACGACAGCGCAGCTCCGGCCTGGTCTCACTATCACTTCTCCCAGGCCGTCGACTTTGCCACTCAGGCGGGGGATAGCTATCAAGCGTCGTACGCGCTTCGCCATGCAGCGATGATGTTGCTGGATCGTGGCAGGCCTAACGATGCTCTGAAGCTTGTGCAGATGGCTGAGGTCGGCCTCCTTGACGCACCACATGACGATCCGCGTGTCGCCCCGTTGAGCTGTTGGCTGGGGATGCTGTCTGCCCTTGCGCAGAGCGCCTTGAGCCGGCCAGGTGTCGACTCTGCCGCAGCGCGGTCGGCTCTGGCACAGGCCCGGGATGGCTGGTCTCCTCCTTCTCTGCACTCGCGGGCGGACTTTGATCTGATGACTGCGATGGTGTACATGAATCTCGGCAAGATCGATACGGCCGAGATGACGGCCTCCACTGCGGTGAAAACCTTTGCTGCGGGTAGTGATCGTCGCGAGGGCATCCTGGCGGACATCACCCTGGCCAGACTGCATGTGATGTCTGGGATATCGGACGCTGCCCGCCTGGCAGCACAGGCCATCGAGGGGGTGATTCCTACGCGGTCAGGAGTGGCTCGAGCTGCGCTGGCGTCCCTCGCCGGAGAGCTTGAGGCACGCCGTAGGTCTGACTTCGCGGAGCTGGCCCGCCGGGCTAGGCAGGTCGCCTCAGCTCAGGTGTGAGCCCTCCGGTGACGAAGGCGTGATCTGCTCGACGGTCTATTTTCGTACGGACCAGTAGAGAACCTGAGGTGATCAGGTGGGGTTGTTGCCGTTCTGGCGGAAGCCCTCTCGCGACGCCCCGTCCACCTCCACGGTGGGCACCCGCCCCGCTGTGGTGTTATCGATCACGGTGCACCCCTTGGAGCCATCACTGATCAATATGGCGCGGCTCAGGTTGGGGCCGGAGAACCTGTTCTGCCGTATCTCGACGTCGGTCCAGCGGCGCAGGTTGATCGCCTGCGCGCCGTTGGGCTCGCAGGTATTGTCGACGAACGTGATCGACGGGACTCCGCGGGGAGCACTGCTGCTGCCGGGCTGGTCGTCAGTGGCGATCAGGCATTGCGCGTCGACGTTCCGGCAGGTGTTGCCTGAGATGACGATGTCGTAGGTGGCTGGGTTGTGGTCGAAGGTCTGGAAGCAGTCGGGGTGCGGCGGAGCCCGGTAACCCCGATCGGATATGTCGCGAATCGTGTTGCCCGTGATCCGGTGGCCGGTGCCGAAAAAGCGCATGCCGTCTGCGTCGCCGTCATTCTGTGCGATCGTGTCGCTCACCGTGTTACCGCTGACCGTGATCCGCTGCCCGGAGATGTAGATGCCGACTGTGGAGACATGCTGCACGGTGTTGGCGGTGATGGTCGAATCGGTGCACGGTATGCAGGCGACCCCGCCCCGCACGGTGTCGTGGATCGTGTTGCGTTGTGCGGTGAGCCCGGTGCCCTCCAGCGTGATCCCGTCGCCACCGGTCACCGTGAAACCTTCGACGACGACGTGGTTGCCGGTGATGTGCACATTGTTGACAGTGGCCCCGTCGGAGACGAGCTTGATCGGGGAGTCGGCGGTGCCCGACCGGGTCATCGTCAGGTCTGCGTCGGTGAGGTCATCCCCGGTGAAGCACACGGTGTTGCCTGGGGCGGCGGAGCCCAGTGCCGCGCGCACATCGCCTGAGCTGGTGACTGTCCGATTACAGTCAGCCGGCAGGCCCTCGCCTTGCTGGCTCGGGCCTGACGAGGATGTGCACGCACCAGTGAACAGCACGCACAACCCGGTGAACCAGACCGACAGTGTTCGGATACCTCCTGGGACCGTCACCTCGTCACAATAGATGTCTTTCGTGATCAGGCGGTCGCTCGAGGTGACAATCAGCAGCATTTGCTCACAGTCAGTTTACATCACCCGCGTGGAGTTGCCAGTGTTTCCAAGGTCCACTTCTGCGCGGTCCACGATTCGGGGTGCGCCATTTCCTCGCTGACCGGTGCCGTGATGACGGCCATGGCGGAGGTCTTGAGCGGTTCGAAAGCGCCGGTCAGCAGGGTCAGAAAGTCCTCCAGACCGGGATTGTGGCCCACCAGAGCCGCTGTCGATGCCTGCGGCGCGAGCTCCTGAGTGACCGCCAGCAGGTCCGCGACCGAGGCTTCGTAGAGCCGTTCGTCGCGGCGGACGCTGGGGATGGAGGCCAACTGGGCGGCCACCAGGTCCCAGGTCTGGACGGCGCGAACCGCGGGGGAGCACACCACGTGGTCGATCGGATCGAGGTGTGCCCGCAGCCAGCGACCGACGGCCGGGGCGTCGCGGCGGCCGCGTTCAGCCAACGGACGGAGTGCATCGGGAGTGTTCGGCGGCCACGCCGACTTGGCGTGCCGGAGCAGAATGAGCGTACGGATCATGGTTATTCCAGGGCGAGCGTGCGCAGCACCAACCGGGCCGCGTCGCCACCGGACTCCTCTCCGATTGCGAGGGCGCTCGGCACGTCGAGATCGTCCACCAGCGCAGCGGTGACGGCCTGCGCTGCGCTGTGTGAGGTGTGCGCCGTACCAGCGGCGGAGTACAGCGCCTCGAGCCGGTCGGCCTGCTCAGCGACGTCCGCGGGGCGGAACTCCCAGCTCTGCCACCACGGCCGGTTGAGCAGCAGCAGCCGCACCGCAGCGGCGGGATGGTGGGTGAGCAGGTCTGCGACCAGCACCAGGTTACCCACCGACTTGGCCATCTTCGCACCTTCGATCGTGACCGTGCCGACCGGGAACTCGGCCCGTGCGAAGGGGCCTACACCGGTGGCTGCTTCCACCATGGCGGACTGGTAGGCATGATGCGGGAAGGTCAGATCCGCGCCGCCGCCCAGGATGTCCACCGCGGGGCCGAGCACACCCAGCGCGATAGCGGCGCATTCGGCGTGCCAGCCGGGCCGGCCCCGGCCCCATGGGCTGGGCCAGCCGGGTTCCTCGTCGCGGGAAGGCTGCCAGACCACGACGTCGAAGGGGTCCTCCCGAGCCTGATCGCCGGGCTGATCGCCGAATTCCGCCGCCAGCTCAGTGGCGCGCTCCAGCGTCAGCCCGGTCTTGGTCAGCACGTCCGCGCCACGGAAATACACAGCACCGTCGCGCTGGTAAGCGTGGCCCCTTGCCAGCAGCGCCGCGGCCAGCTGCACGACCCGTCCGATGTGGTGGCGGGCCCGCGGCTCGTGTTCGGGTCGGCGTACCCGCAGCGCGGCCATATCCCGGCCGAACAGGAATTCCTGCTCCAGCGCGAACTCATCGAAGCGCCGGCCTCGTTTCTCGGCGGCCCGGGTCAGCACATCATCGACGTCGGTGATGTTGCGGCAGGTCACAGTCTCCGCCCCGGCCAGCCGAAGCACCGCGGCGGCTGCGTCAGCCCACACGAACGTGTTGGCATGTCCCAGATGGGTCACGTCGTATGGGGTGATGCCGCAGACATAGAGTCGGGCCGGGCTGACGACGGGCAGCGCGCCGCCGCCCAGCCGGATCCGGTCGGTGTACTCGCGACGGTGGTGCTGGTCCATGGCCCCTATCCTGCCCGTTCTCCAGGAAATTTTTCTCCCCTCCTCCGCGCTCGGAGCCCGCGCGGTCGGCCATCATGCAGGGATGGACAACCGTGACCGGGACCGGACCGGACGGGCCCGCAACGCGCGTCCCCGGGACGCCCTGGGTCGTCCGCTGCCGCACGGTTCGCGCGGGGTCGGGCGAGTTCCCGAGGATGTCGTGCTCAGTCCGGACGAGGCCCTTCGGCAGGCCCAGCAGCTCATCGCCGACGGTTACCCCTTCCATGCCCACGAGGTGTTAGAGGGGGTGTGGAAAGCGACCACTGGGGCACACCGCGAGCTGTGGCGGGGTCTTGCGCAGCTCGCGGTCGGTCTCACCCACTTCCAGCGAGGCAACCTGAAGGGAGCGGTGGCACTGCTGCGCCGGGCGGCAGACCGGATCGACCCCTACTCCGCCGACCCGCCGCACAACCTGGACCTCGCAGCCCTGGCCGCCGATGCCCGCCGGGTTGCCTCCCTGCTGGAGACGGATGCACCTCCGGTGCACCGTCACGGAACTGGCCGAGTATGAAGGGACTTCGAGATCTCGCCCGACCTCTCTCAGCGGGACGGGCCAAAGTGGACGGTCGTCAGTGACCACTGTGGACAAGGTTCTGGTCGGCGTGGCACGGTGAGTGGATGCGCGACCTGAACGCCACTTCGGCCGCCTTGCTCGGACTGTTGCACACGGGCCCGATGACCGGCGGTCAGCTGGTCGCGGCCGCGGATGAGCGCTTCGGATCGTACTTCAGCGTGACCCGGAGCCAGGTGTACCGGGAGCTTCCGGTGCTCGCCGAGGCCGGTCTGCTCCGGCTCGGCAAGAGAGGAGCACGCTCAAGCCAGCAGTATGTCCTGACCGCCGCCGGCAAGCGCGCGTTCAAGTCCTGGTTGAACTCCACCTCGGGATCGGACAATCTGCGCAGCCCGCTGATCCTGCGCTTGGTGCACGCCGGGCATCTCACTCCCAAGCAGCGGGCCAACCTGGTCAGCAACGCCAGGGCCGACTACCTCGGTGCTCTCGACGAGGCCAGGGCCGACGCGAAGGCCGCGGGTAACCCGTACAGCAAGGCGGTCGCGGAGTTCACCGTGGCGCACCGGCGCGCGGTGCTCAAGCTGCTCGACGCCATCCCGACGGACTGAGCAGCGGGCGACTACTCTGGCTCGACGTGAATGCCGACGTCGTTGCTGACATCAAGGATCTCTCCGCCACTCTCGCCGGGATCGAGGCTGTGCTGGACATCGAACGGTTGCGGGCTCAGGTAGCGCAGCTGCAGGAGCAGGCCTCCCGACCCGACCTGTGGGACGACGTCGAGCACGCCCAGCAGGTCACCAGCAAGCTCGCGCACAAGCAGGGCGACCTGCGGCGGGTGCTCGGGCTGCGGCAACGGCTGGACGACGTGGAGGTCCTCTATGAGCTGGCCGAGGAAGGCGATGACGAGGGCGCGCGTGGCGAGGCCGAGGCCGAGCATCATCGGCTGCGCACCGAGATCGCCTCGCTGGAGATCCGGACCCTGCTGGCCGGTGACTATGACGAGCGGGCCGCCCTGGTGACGATCCGCTCCGAAGCCGGCGGGGTGGACGCTGCCGACTGGGCTGAGATGCTGATGCGGATGTACCTGCGGTGGGCCGAGCGACATGGTTACCCGACCGAGGTCTACGACATCTCCTTCGCCGAGGAGGCCGGGATCAAGTCGGCGACCTTCGTCGTCACCGCGCCCTTCGCATACGGCACCCTGTCGGTGGAGCAGGGCACTCACCGGCTGGTGCGGATCTCGCCGTTCGACAACCAGGGCCGCCGGCAGACCTCCTTCGCCGGCGTCGAGGTGCTACCGGTGACGGAGACCGCAGATCACGTGGATATCCCGGAAAATGAGATCCGTATCGACGTCTTCCGATCTTCTGGGCCTGGTGGGCAAAGTGTCAACACCACCGATTCCGCGGTGCGGATCACCCATCTGCCGACCGGCATCGTGGTGTCCTGCCAGAACGAGAAATCGCAGATCCAAAACCGGGCCGCGGCGATGCGGGTACTGCAGTCCCGGCTGCTGGAGCGCAAACGTCAGGAGCAGCAGGCCGAGCTGGACGCGCTCAAGGGCGAAGGCAGATCCTGGGGCAACCAGATGCGGTCCTACGTGCTGCATCCCTACCAGATGGTCAAGGATCTTCGCACTGAGCACGAGGTGGGCAACCCCGCCGCGGTGCTCGACGGGGACATCGACGGCTTCCTCGAATCCGGTATCCGCTGGCGCCGCCAGCAGGAAGCGCACCTCGCTGGCTGAGCTGATTCGGGGCTACCGGCACGTCGAGGAGATGTCGGTGGCCATGGATGAGTACACTCGCCGCTCGTGATCCGGCTCGTCCATGTCAGCAAGTCCTATCGGACTTCTACCAGACCCGCCCTCGACGACGTCAACGTCGAGGTGGAGAAGGGCGAGTTCGCGTTTTTGATCGGACCGTCCGGATCGGGTAAGTCCACTTTTCTGCGTCTGTTGCTCCGTGAGGAGGTGGCCAGCAAAGGCGAGGTCTACGTGGCGGACCTCAACGTCGGCAAGCTTTCCCAGCGCCGCATCCCCCAGCTGCGGCAGCGGGTGGGCTGCGTCTTCCAGGACTTCCGGCTGCTGGGCACCAAGACCGTTGTCGAGAACGTCGCGTTCGCCCTCGAGGTGATCGGCAAGCCCCGGCACACCATCCGCAAGGTGGTGCCCGAAGTACTTGAGCTGGTCGGGCTGGAGGGCAAAGCCGGCCGGATGCCGCACGAGCTCTCCGGCGGAGAACAGCAGCGGGTGGCGATTGCCAGAGCCTTCGTCAACCGTCCGCTGGTGCTGCTGGCCGATGAGCCCACCGGAAACCTGGATCGCGACATCAGCCACGAGATCATGCTTCTACTGGAAAGGATCAACCGAACCGGTACCACCGTGTTGATGGCCACCCACGACCACGCGATCGTCGACTCCATGCGGCGCCGCGTCGTGGAGCTCAACTCCGGACAGGTCGTCCGGGACGAGAGCCGCGGCGTGTACGGCGTCGGCCGCTGAGACCTGCTTGCAGGGTCGAAGCAATAGCACGAGAACCGCCCACCACCGACCCGAGGAATGTCCACTGCCCATGCGTGCCAGTTTCGTGTTCAGCGAGGTCGCGACCGGCCTGCGCCGCAACGTCACGATGACCGTGGCGATGATCCTGACTACGGCGATCTCCCTCGCCCTGCTCGGCGGTGGTCTGCTGATGGTCCGCACCATCGATCGGATGCAGCAGGACTACTACCAGCGCGTCGAGACTGTCGTGTTCCTCAGTGCCGACGTCAGTGCGAATGACCCCGGCTGCACGTCGAGCACGTGCTCGGCTCTGCGCGGGCAGCTGGAGTCCACACCGGGCGTGCAGACAGTGATCTTTGAGAGTCGGCAGGCTGCATTCAGCCGGTTCCAGCGGATCTTCCAGGGGCAGCCGGAACTGCTGCAGCTGGCCAGACCCGAGGCGCTCCCGGCCTCGCTGCGGGTGCAATTGTCCGATCCGACCCGGTTCCCCTCCGTCGCCAAGGCGTTCACCGGGCGTCCCGGCGTGGACCGCGTCACCGACCAGGGCGAGTATCTGCGGCAACTGTTCCGGGCCCTCAACGGGTTACGCAACGCTACCTTCGTGATCGCGCTGATCCAGGCCCTCGCGGCTCTGATGTTGATCTCCAACACGATCCAGCTCTCGGCCTTCACCCGCCGCACCGAGGTCGGTGTCATGCGGCTGACCGGTGCCTCCCGCTGGTACACCCAGCTGCCTTTCCTTCTGGAAGCAGTGGTCGCAGGCGTGGTCGGTGGCCTGCTGGCGATCGGGGGCCTGGTGGTCGGGAAGGTCGCCTTCGTCGATCGGGTGTTGGCCGGTGTGTTCGAGGCGGCGATCGTGCCGCGGTTGGGCTACAACGACATCTTCGCGGTCGCGCCGATCCTGCTCCTGGTGGGTGCCGCGGTTGCCGCCCTGACCGGCTACATCACCCTCCGCCTCTACGTCCGTACCTGACCATGCCCCGCAGCTCACTGGCTTGCCGAGGGGCCCTGGTCCTCCCGAACTCAACAGCAGCGCTGTTCCGGGGCGGCCTGACAGCTCTGCTGTTGAGTTCGGGAGGCTGCGAGTGCGCTGGGGCGGGGACCAGTGGCTAGGGAGCGGGGGCGCAAGGTGATCGTGTCGAACCGGCGGGCCCGGCACGACTACGAGATCATGGACACCTACGAGGCGGGCATCGTGCTCACCGGTACGGAGGTGAAGTCACTGCGGGCCGGTCGCGCCTCACTCGCCGACGCCTTCGCCAGTGTGGACGACGGTGAGGTGTGGCTGCGCGGTCTGCACATCCCGGAATACACCCAGGGCAGCTGGACCAACCATGAGCCCCGGCGGACCCGCAAACTGCTGCTGCACCGCAAGGAGATCCTGCGGCTGATCGGTAAGACCAGAGAGCAGGGGCTGGCGCTGGTGCCGCTGTCGATGTATTTCGCTGACGGCAAGGTGAAGGTGGAGATCGCGCTGGGACGGGGCAAGCGGTCCTACGACAAGCGAGCCGACCTGGCCAAGCGGGATGCGAACCGTGAAGTGCAGCGTGCTCTGGGACGGCGGGCGAAAGGTATGGGATGAGCGGTTGAGGTCCAAGGGGGTATCCTGGGTAGGTTGTCCAGCCCAACCAGGGGGTGAACGGTTTCGACTCTGGACGTTGAGTCAGTGGGAAGCGTGCCGGTGCAGGCGAGAGACCACCGTAAGCGTCATCGCAACCAATAAGTGCCGACTCACGTCAGCACGATTTCGCCCTCGCCGCCTGAGCGAGGAGTGAGATCTGTCGGACCGGGGGCGTCCCCGCCCCGGACCCCGGCATCAGCTAGGGGACTTCACCGCCAGACCCGGTCGCGGGGTCTGGCGGGACACCTACAGCGACTGGGATCGTCACACCGGCTGGTCCGCATGACCGGTGGATCCGAGTAGAGGCCTAGCGGACTGCGCACGGAGAAGCCCTGACGAGGCGACGGAGGACCCGGGTTCGATTCCCGGCACCTCCACCACGGCGGCCTTACTCGCACTCTGACCCGCAAGGGCGGTGGCGAGGAGGCCGCCGAGGTGGTTTCGGGGGACCTCCCTCACCGGTAACCCTGGGCTCCGCGCAATCGCAATGGCGTCAGATACATTCCTATTCTCCGTGAGACCCTGACAGCGCTAGCGCCAGCGCTTCTCCGGAAAGCCGACTATTTTCAGGGTACCTCCCGACGACATCGACCGGCGTCGCGTCCACACTGACATCTCATGGGCGGCCAGCTCAGGTCCATCCCTCAATACTTGTTGGATAAGAAGATGATCATGTCGACCACTCGTTGGGTGAATATTCGTTGGGCCTTGCCGTATGCCCACTCTGAAAATCCAGTACGTTCTCAAAACTTGATCCTACTCGCTGCTGCCATGGTATCGACACCGCGGTGCGCCCGAGCCATCGCTGACGGTGCATTTTCAAAATGAGCTGTCAACGATGAAGACAGAACTGACAAGAAGGTAGGTCAGCAGTGACTACGACCGCCCAGGCCACGGGGGCGCAGCTATCCTCACGGTCTTTCGTGGAATCATTCTCCGCGAACGTTCGACGTTTTCCGGACGCCCCTGCCCTGATCTGGCGAGGTGAGCCGGTCAGCTACCGCGAACTGAATGATCGTGCGCTGCACGCCGGCGCACAACTGAGTGCAGCCGTCATCGGCGCGGCGCCGGTCGGCTTGCGGTGCTCGAAGTCTCCTGACTCGATCGCCCTCGTTCTCGCGTGTCTCATGGATCAGCGTTCCTTTCTGCTGCCCTCCAGCACTCTTCCCGAGAGCATGATCCAGGAACTCTTCCTTCGCGCCGGGTGCGCGGGTGTGCTGACCGCACCAGGCCCATCGCCGCACCGGTATTCCTGGACAGCTCTGCCGGGTGCGGCTCACGCCCGGCGCAACCGCGGGGTCGCCGACCACGCCCGGGCATTTTCACCCGATCTCGAAACGATCACGTTCATGCTCACCACATCCGGCTCCACCGGCCAGCCGAAGATCGTGCCGTTGAGTGAGGGTGCGGTGGACCGATTCACCGACTGGGCAGGTGCGCAGTTCGACCTGCGCCCGGGCCTGTCGGTACTCAACTTCAGCCCGCTGAACTTCGATCTCTGTTTGCTCGATATCTGGGCCACTCTCAAACACGGCGGGTGTGCCGTGCTAGTGGAGCCCTCTCGGGCAACCAGTGGCGAGTACCTCCGCGACCTGCTCACGCGCCACGAGGTCGAGCTGGTGCAAGCCGTCCCGATGTTCTATCAGCTGCTTGCCCAGATGAACACCGCTGCGTTCGGCAGCGTGCGCTATGCCGTCATCACCGGGGACAGCATCGCACCACGTTGCCTGGCTCAGATCCCGGGGATGTTTCCCCATGCCCGGCTGTACAACCTGTACGGCTGCACGGAAACCAATGACAGCCTGCTGTACGAGATCGATCCCCTGGACCTGCCTAATGGTGCGATGCCATTGGGCGACCCGCTGCCCGGTGTGCGGGCACTACTGGTCAACGACGACGGCATAATAAAAAACGGTCCGGGAATAGGCGAACTATACGTGTGGACGCCGTTCCAGACCGCCGGGTACCTCGGTCTGCCGCACGGCGAGAGCCGTTTCGTCGCGCATCCGGGCGGAGCCGGCGTGTTGCCTTACTTCTGCACCGGTGATCTGGTCCGCCGCCACGAGGACGGTTCGCTCACCCTGGAAGGCCGCAAAGATTTCCAGGTGAAAGTCCGTGGAGTGCGGACCGGTATCGAACAGATCGAGCAAGTGCTGAGCACGCACCCCGATATCTCCGAGGTTGCTGTCGTGGCCGTACCGGATCCGGTCGCCGGACATCTCCTGCACGTCGAAACGAGACGGGGCCCAGATTCGGCACTCAATAGTTTACAGCTCCGACGGTTTTGCGCTGATCGGCTATCCCGTACCTCAATCCCGTCGACTTTCAACATTACAGACAATCCGCTGCCCAGGACTTCAACCGGAAAAGTCGACCGCCGCATGGTGGTCGCCCGCCTGCATAGGAAAGAAGGCTGACATGAATCACACCCAGGCCATCACCGAATTCCTTGTCGAAGAATTCCTCCCGGACGTCTCGGCCGAATCACTCGCGGCCGACTACGATCTCCTTGCCGGAGGAGTCATCGACAGCCTCGGGCTGTTGAAGATTATCGCCTGGCTAGAGGATCGATTCGGTGTCGTAGTAGACGACCTTGAAATTGCACCGGATAACTTTCGCACTGTCGCCGACATGGATGCGTTCGTGCAGCGTGCCCCCCGGACCGCTGAAAGAGCATCGTAATGCCCAACCTACTCGATGCGCTGATCAATCGCCGGTACCCGGTCGATCTGGACATGTGCCGGGTGTTCTGGGACCGCCTTGGCAACGGGAGACTCCACCGAGGGGAGGCGGCCGCGTTGCTGGCCAGCCTGTCCTCCGGTATGCCGTCCGCCCACACGGTGAGATCCTCGTCCGGTCGCTTGACGAGCGGAGGCCGCAACCGGATCATCGGTTTCCCGGTGCGGGCAACATCGTCGGTACCGGTGGTGGGCCGCGCACGTTCAACATCTCCACCGCGGCGGCATTCGTCGCCGCGGCCATGGGTGTGCCTGTGGTGAAGACCGGGTCCCGCGGATACGCCAGCCAGACCGGGTCCTTCGACCTTCTGGACCGCCTCGGCATCCCCCTGACCACGAGTTACCAGCAGACCGGCGAACTGCTGGACCGATACAACATCGCGTGCGCAGGCTACTTCGTCTACCCCGCCGAGCTCGCTGCGCTGGCCCGGGCCGTGGCGCCACTACAGATGCGCACAATTGGCCGCTTCATCAACACGGTGGGTCCGTTCCTGGCGGCCATACCGGTGTCGGCTCAGGTCACCGGAGTGTCCGAGTACACCCACCTGGGGACTCTGCGGCACCTGGCCGCCCAGCAGGCACCGAAGCGGGTTTGGCTGTGCACCAACGATCTCGGCGCCGATGAGCTGATCAGCGTCGCGGACAACCTGGTGCATGACGTCGGCGCCGGGCAGTTCCGGATCCGGCCCGGCACCGTCGGCCTGGGCGGGGGCACGCTGCCCGACCTGCTCGCCGCACCAGACGACGCCACGGTCGAGTATTTCCTGGACGTACTCGGGGGGAAGGGGCCGCCCACGGCAGTCGCCACGGTATGTCTCAATGCGGCTGCGCTGGCGGTGGCCACCGGCGCCGTCGAGGACTGGGCGAGCGCGGTGAGCATGGCGCGCGAGGTGGTCGACGGCGGTGCCGCGGTCGACCTGGTTCACCGTATTCGACGAGACCGGGCCGGGACGTTGAGCACTGGACCGTCCGCGGCCAGGATGTCTGAGGCGGTCGACGCCCGATGACCAGCCAAATCCTGATGGCCAGGCGAGTCGGATCCGCCGCGGCCACCGGCTTCTTTTCCCGACGTCACCCGGGACAGCTTGGCCTGGCGCTGTTCATGAATGCCGGAGACCCGCCATTGGGCATGTTCCGCGACGTTGTCCAGACGCTCGATGAGCTCCAGGTGGACTGCCTTGAACTCGCCGTACCGTTCCCAGACTCATGCACCGATGGACCCGTGATCCGGCGCTCAGCTACCCGGGCATTGCGCGCCGGAGTCGACCTTGATGCCGTGCTCGGGGCGCTGGACATCATCCGGGGCAACCTCAGCCATCTGCAAATTGCCCTGCTCGTCGACTGGAGCCACACCATCAAACCGGCATCGATGCCGGATTTCCTCGCCAGGGTCGCCGATTCAGCCGCAGACGGGCTACTTGTTCACGGCCTGCCGCCACGGCTACGTTCCGGTTACTACGCCGCCGCCCGCGAACTCCAGTTACCAATCATCACTACCTGCTATGCCCGTTCCAGCGTCCCGGTGCACATCGAAGCGGCCGCCAGTGCCACCGCGTACCTGTATTTGGTTGCGCAGTATGGCCGCAGTGGAATCCGACCTGTGGCCGGATTCAATGAGCTCACGCCCGTGGTCAGCACGCTCCGCGGGCGCGCAACGGCACCGATCGCCGTCGGATTCGGGGTACGGAACCGCCGCGATCTTCAGGCCCTCGCCGGAACCGGCGCCGATGCGGCCGTCATCGGGAGTGCCGCCGTCGAACGGATAGAGCACGCGCTGACCAATAACACCGACCCCGTGCGAGAACTCGCCAAATTCGTCGGGACGCTGAAGTCGGAAACCGGTAACCTATCGAAGAAGGGAAGATAAAATGATTATCCGCATGCTCGAAAACGTGCCGTCAATCGAGTGGGGAAACGGCCTGAGTCGCAGATTCCTGCTGAACGCCGACAACATGGGGTACACGCTTACCGACACGATCGTCTACGCGGGCACCAAGTCGCGGCTGGAGTACCGCAACCACCTCGAGGCCTGCTACGCACCGAGGGGGAGGGCGCGGTGGAGGATCTCGATGGGAACTTGCATCCGATACGGCCGGGAACAATGTACGCACTCGACCGCAACGACCCACATTTCCTCATCCAGCACCGGATACTGATCTCCGGCTTGTGTGCGTGTTCTCTCCCGCGCTCCAGGGCAACGAGCGACACAGCCTCGACTCGGCAGGGTTTTCACACTACTGAGCACGGCTTTCGACAGCGGACCACGACCAGAGCAGGAGCACAAGGTGATCAATTGGAATGCGGACCAGCGCGCGTTACGCGCAGGTCTGACCACATCGTGCGAAGCGCTCAGCGCCGATCACGTCGACAGGACGCCAGCGGAGTCTTCCCGTCGGACAAGAGGAATCATCAAGGAGTGCGGAGTTCTGCAACTGCCCTTCGACGAACGCTGGGGCGGGCTCGGTCAGGATCTGTATACCACCATGATGTCCTGGAGGGCCTCGGCCACGGATGCGCGACGGTGGCCTGAACTTCTCGGTGTCAACGCATATTGTCAGCACCAGATACTATCCAGACCTCGGTTCGGCGGATCTCAAGGCACGCTACCTGTCAGGATCTGCGCAGGTGACACGATCGGGGCCCACGCGATCCCCGAGCCGGACGGCGGCTCCGATGCGCTGGCCATGCGCACCCACGCCCGCCGGGACGGCAGCCACTACGTGCTCGACGGGAACAAGACTTTCGTGAGCAACGGTGCGGTGGCCGATTTGTTCGTGGTGTACGCCAGAACCCATCCCGACGCTGGTCCGCTGGGCCTCACACCGTTCGTGGTCGAGCGTCGTACCCCAACGGATTCGAAATCGGCAACCCGATCGCCAAGATGGGACTGCGGACATCACCGCTGACCGAGTTGTTCTTTCATGAATGTCGCATTCCGGCGGCCAACGTCCTCGGTCGGCCGGGTGGCGGTTTCATCGTGCTGGATCATGTCATGCAATGGGAGATCCTGTGCTCATTCGTGATCAATCTCTGGCGAGATGGAACAACGTCTGGAAAGGTGCATAGGCTACGCCCGCACCCGCCACCAATCCGGCTCTCCGATCGGTTCTTTTCCAGGCGATCTCACACAAGATCGCCGATATGAAGGTCGGAGTGGAGATCACCAGGAAATGCTTGGACGACGCCGCTGAACAGTGGTCGAAAACAGGAAATCGACTATTGATATCGCCATCGCCAAGCTGGTTGCCAGCGAACACAACTTCGCATCCGCGGCTGCCGCTGTGCAGATCTTCGGGGGTAATGGATACATGACTGAATACGGCCTGGAGAAGGATCTCAAACGCTGTCGCCGGAACCATCTACTCCGGCACCTCGGCGATCCAACCAACCGAATCTCGTCGATTCTCGGCTGAGCCCGGCAGGAGGTAGCAGAATGAACGCGCCTGCAGGAAGTTCCAACTTAGATCTTCAGCCGACTGATTTTCTTGACTACCGCTCCGACGAAGTCCAAGATTTCGTCGAGCGCTGGGCACCCGCGGCGGCGAACACTGCTGTCGAGCGTGC
>CAVQKH010000030.1:342500-593925 GCA_963712995.1 uncultured Actinomycetota bacterium
AACCGACAAGGCCAGAGCGGTCCGCCTCAGCGAGGAGATTGAGCTCGTATGGAAGCCGATCGAGGACACTATCAAGGATAACGACCAGACCACTTACCTCGCGATGGAGGACAGCTTCGCGGTGCTGGAGAAGGCGGCAGACGACGGCGATGCCACGGCCGCGGCCAAGGGTTCCAGCGCGGTCTCGTCGGCGGTGCAGGCTGATCCGGCCAAGTACTCAGGATGATCGGACGCCGGCTGATCGGGTGCTGCTCGGGCTGGCTCTGCTGGCGCCCGGTCTGCTCCTGGTGGGTGCCGCGGGCGTCATCGCTGGACCGCAACGGGCCCCCACCGGGCATGGCGTGGCCAGCCATCAGTTAAAGGCCAGCAGGCGATCTCGCGGGAGGAGGTGATCCGCCAGCTGGCCCTGGTGCGAGCCTCGATCGACCAGACGCTGGAGCTGTTCGAACAGGGGCGTCCCGACGACGCCCTGGCTCAGGCCAAAGCCGGGTACCTAGATCACTTCGAGTTCGTCGAGCTGTCGCTGCGGGTGGTGGCTCTGGACCTGACCGCCGACGCCGAGACGAAGTTCGCCGAGATCCGCGGCTTGATCAATCGCAAGGCACTGGTTGATGAGGTGCGAGACGAACATCGTCGACCTGCGGCGATTGATCGATGACACCGAGCGGCGGCTGACCGACACCGGGTTCGACGCGGCCGCTGTTGTCGCCGGACAATCTTTCTTGATCATCTTCAGGGAGGGTCTCGAGGCGGTGCTGGTCAACTCACCGCGTTGCTGGGATACCTGCAGAACACGAAGGCCACCCGGTACCGCAAGCCGATCACCTGGGGAGCTGATCCTCGGGCTGGTCGCCACCGGGTTGACCGACCCGATCCTGAGTATTCGTGCTGACGTTGTTGCCGTTCGGGCGCGAGGTGCTGGAGGCGGTCGTGGCCGTCGCCGCCGTCGCGGTGCTGCTGTACATCTCGTTCTGGCTGATCGCCCGGTTGGAGCATCGCCGCTGGATGGAATTCCTGCGCAGCCGGCTGTTCAACGCGGTGTCCATCGGGTCGACCACCGCCCTGGCGCTGGTGGGTTTCACGGCGATGTACCGGGAGGGTCTGGAAACCGCCTTGCTCTACCAGGCCCTGGTCGAATTCGGCGAGGGCCTGGGTGTCTGGATCGTGGTCGGGTTGGTAGCGGGCCTGCTTGCCTTGGTTCTGGTGGCCTATCTGATTTTCAAGCTGGGTCGGCGGATACCGGTGAAGACGTTCCTGGTGTTCGCTGTGCTGCTGTTGATGACGACCTCGGTGGCGTTCCTCGGAACGCGATGCGCAGCCTGCAGACAGCGGACCTGGTCGCTCTCACTCCCATCGACGGCCTGCCGCGCGCGCCGATCTTCCTGTCCCAAGCGTTGGGTTACTGGCCCAGCGTGCAGACGTTGGCCAGCCAGGCGGCCCTGGTCGCGGTGTACGCGTTGGGTGCGACGTGGTTGTTGATGGTGCGGCCCCGCGCTCGGGCGGGCGGCTGAATGGGCGTGCGGGTAGGCGCCGACGTGGGTGGCACGTTCACCAAAGCGGTCGCCGATCCACTCGGTGACCGGTCAGCTCGCCGGACGTGCCGTGGTGCCGACCACCCATAGCCACCGTGACTGGGTGTTGGCGGGGGGTGGTCGAGGTGGTCGCGAAGCTGGTCGCCGAGGTGGGCGCGGAGGCCATCGAGTTGGTCACCCACTCCACCACGCAGGCGGTGAACGCGCTGCTGGAAGGCGATACCGTGCCGGGGAGGGTGCTCGGCATGGCCCGGGCCCCCTATCTGCGCAAGGTCCGCAGCCGGACCACGAAAAGCCGGGCCGTGGCGTACGAGTTCCTCGACCTGTCCGCGGGATTCGATGCCGGCGTGGCCCGCCAGGCGCTGGCCCGGCTGGCCGGGGGCCGGGGCCGCGGCGGTGTGTGTGGCCGAGGTGTTCGCTCCCGACCACTCGGCCTGCCAGGACGCCGTCGCCGCGCTCGCGGCCGAGCTGGGTTTGCCGGTGACGACCTCATCGGGACTGACCGGTCTGTACGGTCAACGCACGGTCACCGCCGCGCTCAACGCCTCGATCCTGCCGATCGCGCTGCTGATCCGCCGGAGGTGGTGGAGGCCGGGGTGGCCGCCGCCGGGGTGAGCAGCCCCGTCACGGCGATGTGCGGTGACGGTGGCGCCACCGATCTGGCCGGCTTCCGCGCCGCCCCGGCCCGCACGCTGTACTCGGGACCAGCGGCCTCGGTGGCCGGCGCGCTGCGCACGCTGCGCATCGGTGACGGGGTGATCGTGGAGGTCGGCGGCACCTCCACCAACGTCGCCGCGATCACGGGGGCCGTCCCGCGCTGTCCTACGTCCGGGTCGCCGGGCAGGCGACCGCGGTCCGCGCGCTGGACGTCCAGGTCGCTGGGGTTGCCGGGGGCTCGATGCTGCGGGTTCGCCGGCGGCGGGTCTACGGGGTCGGTCCGCGCAGCGCGCACATCGCCGGGCTGACCTACTCCTGCTTCCTGGCGCCGGAGCGGCTGGTCGGTGCGCGCCCGGAGACACTCGCGCCGCGCCCTGGCGACCCCGCCGACTACCTGGCATTGCGGTTGGCCGACGGCACGGCGGCCGCGCTGACCAATACCTGCGCGGCCAACGCGCTGGGGCTGGTCCCGGACGACGACTACGCCGCCGGTCACCGGCGCTCGGCCACCGCGGCGCTGGACATCGCCGGCCAGGAGCTGGGGCTGCCCGGCACCGAGCTGGCCCGCCGGATGATCCAGGCCTCCACCGAGGCGCTGGCCGACCTCGTCACCGCGGTGGCCACCCAGCACCGCCTCACCGCGCCGACCCTGATCGCCGTCGGTGGCGGCGCCGGCGTGCTGGGCCGGTCGCTGGCCGGCACCCTCGGGCTGGACTGCCAGATACCTCCCGGGGCCGAGGTGATCTCCTCGATGGGTGACGCGCTGTCGTTGGTGCGCGCCGAGCGGGAACGCACCGTGTCCCGGGCCACTCCGGCCGAGGTCGACGCGTTGATCGCGGAGGTGGAAGCCGAGGCGCTTGCCGCCGGCGCGGCACCGACCTCGCGGCAGGTCCAGGTCAGCCAGATCAGTGACCGCGGCGCGATCCGCGCGGTGGCGGTGGGCGCTCTGGTAATCGGCTCCGGTGTGGTGCCCGGCCGGCCCCCGCTGGGCCGCGAGGAGATCACCGAGGTGGCGCGGGCTGCGGGTGGCTCGGGTCATGTCGACCCGGTCGGGCGCTTCTGGCTGAGTAACCTGGAGGGCCGGGTGCTGCTGTTCGACCGGTTCGGTGACACCGCTCTCGACGTGCGTGGGGAGGCGATCCTGATCAACGATACGGCCGGTGAGCCGTTGCGAGCAGCGATCGGATCGGTGCTCTCCCGGGTATGTCCGGCATGTCGGGCCGGTCACCGTCGCACCCACCACCTGGGTGATTCAGGGCGGTCGGATCCGGGAGCTGGCCGATCCGGATGCGATCGTGGACACCCTCGGTGCCGGTGGTTCCGGCGGTGCCGCGGTCATCGTCGGGCGCGAGTAGCTTATGGCCATCTACACCCCGCAGGCCCAGCGGACTGCGACGTCGCAGATCCTGACCGTCGCTGCGTTCCTGGCCGGTGGCCTGCTGGGCGGGGTCGTGGGGTGGTTCATCGCGCCGACCCCGGCAGACCGGGTGGCCGAGGGTACGGGAGCAGGCCCGGCAGACGTCCTCCCAGCTACGTGTGCTGTCGCTGCACGCCGGAGGAGGGTGCCTGGCGCTGTCGGGGGCCGGCGGCCATGGGTGCGCTCGGCCCCCCCTGCAGCGTGCCGAGGTCGAGCCACCCAGGCCCTGGATCGGGCCCCGTGGATCACTGCCGAGCGTCTCGACGGACTCGTCGCCGAACTACGTGAATTGGAACGTACGGCGGGCGGCGCGGCGGCTACTGCTTCCCCTTCGACCCGCCGGGGTCGACCGCTTGGCCGGCGAGATCGACACCACATTCGGCGTCAACTCCGCTCCCTAACTCCGCGCCCTGCTCTGCTGGGGCCTGGCCCGCAGGGCCGCGGGAATGCTCGGGGGCACGCCGCTGGTTGAGCACGGTGGTGAAGTGAGCGAGCACCGGGTGCAGTGAGCGCTGGAGTGCAGTGAGCGCTGGAGTGCAGTGAGCACCGTTGTGCCGGGGTAACGGAGAAGGCGATCCGCAGGGTGGTGGCCGGTGGGTGCAGAGCTGGAACCGGTACCGACTTCGGCAACCCCGCCCGCCGCGCGGCTGCCTCGCCAGGTCTGGCGGCCCGTGGCGATCAGTTTCGTGATCGCGCTGGGCTTCGGCATCGTGGCGCCCGCCCTACCCACGTTCGCGCGCAGCTTCGACGTCAGTGTCACCGCGGCCTCGATCGTGATCAGTGCGTTCGCATTCATGCGGCTGGCTTTCGCGCCCGTCAGCGGCAAGCTGGGTATCGGCGCTGGGGGAGCGGCCGGTCTACATCTGGGGCATCATCGTGGTCGGCCTGTCGACCGGTGCCTGCGCCCTGGCCGCGAACTACTGGCAGCTACTGGTGCTGCGGGCACTGGGCGGTGTCGGGTCGACCATGTTCACCGTCTCAGCGGTCGCGCTGTTGATCCGGCTCACCCCGCCGGCGCTACGCGGGCGCTCCACCGGCCTGTGGACCAGCAAGTTCCTGCTCGGTAGCGTCAGCGGTCCGCTGTTCGGCGGTGGGCTGATCGCCATCTCGCTGCGTGCGCCGTTCGTGGTCTACGCGGTGGCGCTGTTCGTCGCCGCCGCCGTGGCACAGCTGTCCCTGCAGCGCTCCGCGGTGGTCGGTCCCACCCCGGCCACCGAAGCCGCCTTGTTGACGGTGCGCCAGGCCGGGCGCCAACCGGCCTACCGAGCCGCGCTGGCCAGCAACTTCGCCCACGGCTGGGCGGTCTACGGGGTGCGGGTCTCGCTGGTGCCACTGTTCGTGGTCGAGGCGCTGCACCGGGCGCAGGCACTGGCCGGCGTGGCGCTGTCGGTGTTCGCGGTGGGCACCATCACCGTGCTGATGTTCTCCGGCCGGCTCGCGGACTCCCTCGGACGCCGGCTACCGATGGTGGTCGGGCTGCTCGTCACGGGAGGCGCGACGATCTGGCTCGGGTTCACCAGCGGGGTGCCGGGGTTCATGATGGCTGCCTTGCTCGCCGGCGCCGGCACCGGGCTGGTCTCGCCGGCCCAGGGCGCCACGGTGGCTGATGTCATCGGCTCGCAGGCCAAGGGCGGCCCGGTGCTGGCCACGGTCCAGATGACCGCCGATATCGGCGCGATCCTCGGCCCGATCGCGGCCGGTGTGCTCGTCGACCAGCTGTCCTATCCGGCGGCGTTCACCCTGACCGGTGGCGTCTCCCTGCTCGCCGCGCTGGTCTGGCTGCGCACGCCCGAGACGCTGCCCCCCAAGGACGCTCAGCCCACGCCGACCCCGATCAGGGCCCCGACGAGGTAGGTCGCCACCGCCGCGATCGCGCCGAACCCCACCTGGCGCACCCCGCCCAGCCACCACGAGCGGGTGGTGAACCGGGCCGTGAGCGCCCCCGCCAGGAACAGCCCAGCCGCGCCGGTGGCGAGGCCCATGACCAATACGGTGAAGCCGAGCAGGTAGGGGATCAGCGGGATCAGCGCGCCGATCGCGAAGCAGGCAAACGATGAGCCGGCGGCCACCCACGGGGAGGGCTGGTCCTCGGGATTCACCCCGAGCTCCTGGTTGATGTGCACCCGGACCGCCAGCGCCGGGTTGGCGTGCACCTCCTCGGCCACCTGCTGCGCGGTTCGGCGAGTCAGGCCCATCTGGACGAAGGAGGTGACCAGCTCGGCCTTCTCGGCCTTCGGATGCCTGCGCAGCTCGTCACGTTCCACCGCGACCTCGGCGCGCACCGAGTCGTTCTGCGTCTCGACCGACGCGTACTCTCCCAGCGCCATCGAGAAGGAACCTGCCACCAGCCCGGCCATCCCGGTGAGCACGATCAAGTGGGCACCCGCACCGCTACCGCCCACTCCCGCGATCAGCGCGATGTTGGTCACCAGCCCGTCCATCGCGCCGAACACCGCCGGCCGAAGCCAGCCACCGGACACGTCCTGGTGCACGTGCCCGATCTCATCGCCCGCCATCACTCATCACCCGCGTCTCAGCGACACCCTCACGGCCACGGTACGGAGCGAACCGGGTCGCACCGGTACTCAGGTCCGCCTCGCCATGGCCAGGCTCACCTCCCCCGGAGCGAGTGGCTACTCTGCGTGTGTGCGCCGTCCCTCCCCGTCCCGTCGTCGATGGGCTGGGCACTGTGGTACGGCTGGGACTGGCCGCAGTCTTCCTGGTCTCCGGTGCGGTTAAGGTTATCGACCCGGCGCAGACGTGGATCGCGGTGCGTGCCTACGAGCTGCTGCCGCCCGGCCTGGTCGGGCCGGTCGCCATCGCGTTGCCTCTGGTGGAGCTCGTCCTGGGGATCCTGCTGGTGGTGGGCGTGCTGACCTGGTGGGTGGCGGTGGCCTCGGCGGTGTTGCTGGTGGTCTCGTGGCCGGGGTGGTGCAGGCCTGGGCTATCACGGGCTGTGCAGTGACTGTGGATGTTTCGGCAGCGGCAAGGATGATGCCGGCCGGCGGACCCGCAGGAGCTGGCTCGCGACGTCGGTATTTTGCTGCTGGCATCATCGCTGCTGGTGCGACCGCGGCGGGCGCGGCGCGTTGACGGGTGGTTACACCGGATCCGGGTGCAGGGTGGGTAGAGCCGGTTCCGCCGGCGGGATGAGCAGGAGGGTGTGTTCGTTACAATCATGCGGACGAGCGCGGACACCGACAGGCCACCGCAGGCGGTGACGGCGGCTCGGGGGAGCGGCGGGGGACGTCGAGGAGTGATCGCAGCGGTCGTGATCCTCGTGCTGCTCGCCGTGGTGGTCGGAGTCCAGCGAGAACCTGACTCCAAGACCGCGGACGAGCCGAAGCTCCCGGGCGCGATTCCCCTCGCCGCTGCCGGGCTGGAATACCCCGTGGCCACGCAGGGCGAGGCCGTGGTGACCGGAAACCCGCAGGCACCCGTCACCATCGATGTCTACGAGGACTTCCTGTGCCCGGTCTGCGGCCAGTTCGAAAAGGCCTATCACCAGCGGTTCGCCCAAGCCGCTGCGGACGGCAAAGCCAAGGTGGTCTACCACCCGGTCGCCATTCTCGATGACCTGTCCAATCCCGCCGGATACTCCACCCTGGCCGCCGGTGCAACGCTCTGCGCCGCTGAGGCCGGCATCTTCCCCCGCTTCCACGACAGCTTGTTCGGTGCCCAACCGCAGGAGGGCGGTCGCGGATGGAGCAGCGAACAGCTCCAGCAGCTCGGTCGTGCGTTGGGTGCCGGCGACGGCTTCGCCCGCTGTGTGCAGACCGATGCCACCCCGCGGATCACCGCAACCACCGAGAACGCCAGGCGCTACATCAGCGGGCTTCGGTCCGATCGCCGGTTCGGCACGCCGAGCGTCGTGGTGAACGGAGCGGTCGTCGACCTCGGTAATGACGGCTGGCTGGACCAGGCGCTCAGCGGCACCCGACGCTGAGCGCATCCGGTGTTCGGGATCACCGCGGGCCTCGTGTACGGTGGCCTACGCACCGCGGCCGGTCCGCGGTGATCTCTTCGGGGCTGTAGCGCAGCTGGTAGCGCACCGCACTGGCAGTGCGGGGGTCAGGGGTTCGAGTCCCCTCAGCTCCACCCTAGGGGGCTTACTAGAACACAGGGCCAAACCAACGCCCTGTAGTAGGACCCCGACGCCGTCCGTTGACGATTCGCGCCCCCTGTTGGGGGGCGGGCTTTTTTGTGGTTTCGGGTTCGGTGCTGGTTCCTGGGTCGGGCTCGTCGCCTTGTGTGGCTGCCGCGCCTGCTGGAATGCGTGGAGTCGTCCGAACGGCTCCTGGAGACTGTGGTCGGTGATCTGGTCGTCGTCAATGTAGAGGCCGTGGAAGATCGCCTGGTTGAGCAGACGGCGCTGCTGGTCATCGCAGCGGCGATAGGCGCTTGCGGCTCCTGCCGGGGTATGGACAGCGAGTTCTTCTTCCATCCAGAAGATGAACGAGGATCAGCCCGCAGGCAGCGCGACGCCAGTGCGAAAGTGATCTGTCGCGGTTGCCCGGTCCTGGACCAGTGCCGCGGGCACGCCCTCAGTGGCGCTCGCCGTTGTGGTCGAGCAAGGCGGTATCGGCGTTCCACAGTCTGATACATCGTTCGCCGTGGTAGTCCTCGATCATGGAGACCGAGGCGGTATCGCTGGCGAACAGCCGTCCGTACTCGGCCGCGAGTCCCAGCGCCCGTGCGGCGAGAATGCGGGAGAAGTGCCCATGTGTGACGACGACAACCGGGGCGATGTTGCTCTCGACGTACGCGTCGAGAAAGGTGTCGGCCCGTGTGCCGACGTCGTCGGTGGACTCGCCGCGTGGGGGGGATTCATTTCGCCAAGATCCCCCACCGGCGACAGTAAGCGGATCTCTTCGGTGGTTAGTCCCTCGTAGTCTCCGTAGTCGTATTCGGCGACGAGTGGCTCGACTGTCGCGTGCCGGTCGGGGAGTGCGAGGGCTGCTGTTTCGGTTTGCTCGGCGACTGGGGCTGGAAACCACCAGCGGGCTCTGCCCGCTCACGGTGTTGCCGATCAGCGACGGTAGTGAGGCGGCTTGTCGGCGACCGTTCACGGTCAGCGGCACATCAGTTGCGCCAGTATGACGACCGGACAGTGCCCAGTTCGTTTCTCACCGTGGCGGACGATGATCAGTTTCATGGCGGCTCAATCTCTTGCTCGCACGACGGCCGGTGGTGGGGGTGGCTATTGGGCCGGGTGAGGCGCGATGTCCGATGGGCGTGGACAGAGATCCGCGGGTCGGCCGGGTCGGTGTCGGTGTGGAAAGCCACACGCGTCGGGGAAGTGGTCTGCCTCGGCGCCGAGCCGGGCGGGGACCCGGGTTCGGATGCCGGCCCTGTGGCCTCGGCGTCGGCGGTCGTGGTGTCCCCTGAGGGCATCGAGGATCGTGTAGGCGAGGAGTTTGGCGCGGTCGCTGACGGGAGCCCAGATGATCGCGTAGCCCCAGACGAATGCGGCCCAGCCCCAGCCCAGCGGGGTCATGAACAGTCCGTAGACGGCGATCAGGGTGGCCAGGGCTTGGGTCCGAGGACGGCCGATACAGAGGATGCGGGCGGGGCGGATGGACCAGAACGGGCCGCGGGTGCGGGTCAGGAAGATCGTCAGGTGCCCGGCGACGGACAGCATCAGGTACATCAGGGTCTGCAGTTGTGGGTGGCCCAGGTGGAAGACGCGGTCGCCGAGGTAGAACAGGCCGAATGCGGCGATCGGCCCGATGACGCCCAGGACGGTGGCGATGCCAGGACCTGGCGCATGTCCCAGGTTTCGGGCCGGTTTGGTAGCGGACGTTGTCGTAGGAGATGGACAGGATGGCGCCGTCGTTGAGCAGCGCCAACATCACGATCATGACGGCGGTCAGCGGGTAGAAGTTGAAGATCAGGATGGCCAGGGTCATGAACAGCAGCACGCGCAGCGTTTCGGCGATGCGGTACATCGCGTAGCTGTTCATGCGCTGGAAGATCCGTCGGCCTTCTTTGATGGCGTCGATGATGACCGACAGGCCGGGGGTGATCAGGACGATCGAGGCGGCGGCGCGGGCGGCGTCCGTTGCGCCGGAGACGGCGATGCCGCAGTCGGCCTTCTTCAGTGCGGGGGCGTCGTTGACGCCGTCACCGGTCATCCCGACGATGTGGCCCCGTTTCTGCAGGACGTCGACGATATGGAACTTGTGTTCGGGGAACACCTGGGCGAAGCCGTCGGCGTCCTCGATGGACCGGGCCGGCTCGGGGGTCTCGTCGCGCTGGGCGTCGCCGAGGCCGGCGGCGTCGAGGATGTCGGTGCCCATGTCGAGCTTCTTGGCGGTCTCCTTCGCGATGGCCAGGGCGTCGCCGGTGACCATCTTGATGGTGACGCCCATGTCCCGTGCGGTCGCGATGGTGGCTTGGCGTCCTCGCGCGGCGGGTCGGACAGGGGGAGCACGCCGAGGAACCGCCAGGCGCCGTCGGGATCGCCCGGGCCGTCGGCGCGGGCGACGCCCAGGGAGCGGAAGCCGCGGGCGGCGAACCCGTTGACGGCCTCGTCCACGGCCGGCTGGACCGTGGCGGCGTTGACGCACAGGGCCAGGATCACCTGGGGTGCGCCCTTGGTGACCCTGAAGGGGTGCCGTCCGCGCCGGTGACGGTGGCCTCGGTGCGTTTGTGCACCGGGTCGAACGGCTGGAAATGTGGATCCGGTAGCCGTGAGGGTGTTTCGGTCGGGCAGGCCGGCCAGGACGGCTCGGTCGATGGGGTCGTCGTTGTCGGCGCGGGAGGCCAGCGCGGCGTGCAGGATGACCTGCTCGGCGGGGATGTCATCGACGCTGAACGGCTCGCCCAGGGTCAGGGTGTTCTGGGTGAGGGTGCCGGTCTTGTCCGCGCAGAGCACGTCCACACCGGCCAGTTCTTCGATGGCCACCAGGTGGCTGACAATCACTTGTTTCTTGGCGAGCAGGCGTGCTCCGACGGCCATGGTCACCGAGAGCACGGTGGGCATCGCCACCGGGATCGCGGCGACGGTGAGCACCAGGGCGAACTGCAGGGTCGTCAGGACCGGGTCGCCGCGCAGGATCGAGACGACGACGATCACCGCGACCAGGGCCACCGCGAGGACGATGAGGTATTGCCGATCTTCAGCACGGCCCGTTGGAAGTGGCTGACGGTGTGCGCGTCCTGCACCAGCCGCGCGGTCCTCCCGAAGTAGGTGCCTGCGCCGGTGGCGTAGACCAAGGCCCCGATCTCACCCTGACGGATGATCGAGCCGGAGAACACCGCCTCGCCGGCGCTGCGGGTGGCCGGTAGCGACTCGCCGGTCAACGCGGACTGGTCCACCTCGACCGGGTCACCGGCGAGCAGACGCGCATCGGCGGGCACGATGTCGCCCAAGCGAACGCGGATGACGTCCCCGGGAACCAGTTCCGGGCGGGCGGGGTGACCCAGTTCCGTCCCGTCGACCCGGGCGGTGATCGCCAGTGTGGCCTTCAGCGCGTCGATGGCGTTCCCGGCCTGGCGTTCCTCGGTGAACCGACCAGGCCGTTCGCGATCAACAGGACCAGGATGATGAAGAAGTCCGGCCAGTGCCCGACCACACCAGACAGGATGACCGCGATCTCCATCATCCACGGGATGGGGACCCCAGAAGTAGCTGAGGAATTTCAGGATCGGGTTGGGCTTGTCCTCGATGACCTCGTTCGGCCCGTAGCGAGCCAGCCGTTCGTCCGCCTCGGCTGGGTGAGGCCCTCCGGTGAGGCGTTCAACTGCTCCTCTACCTCGGCCAGGGGAACGGACTCCAGGTCGTCGCCATCGGGCTGGGCGGTGTCGTGGGTGTGGTGAGTGCTCATCGTGACACCGTCGTCCCGTGTTCGATGGCGGTCGTGTAGTCGCCGCGACGCGCGGCCTGGTTGCACAGGGCACGGTGGTAAAGAGCCTCCTGTGCCGTGATCCGCTGCGAGTCCTCGCCCCGCCAGGTTTGCAGGGCCGGCTGTTGGATGGCTCGGGCGAACGAGAACGCCAACGCCCACGGTGGTTTTGGCCGGGACCGGGAGTTCATGGCGTTCAATCGGGCCGAGGGCGAAGTCCCCCGGGTCGAGATCGCGGAGAGGAACGCGACCCCCGGCATGGGGCGGCGGGCACGGTCCGGATCAGGCACCCGAGGGTCGGTGAGCTCGAATCTGCTCGATTGTGCACTGTGTGGGACAGGCCAAAACGCGGAGACCACCATGTTGGGCTTGAGGATCATCGCGGCCAGGTTGACCTGCTGGGTGTGCAGCGGACGGAAGACGGTGAGCAGGACCTCTTCGGTGACCTCGCCGCAGCGCCGCAGGGTGTGATCACCGTCCGATGAGGACTTCCGGTTCGATGAACGGGACGAGTCGAGTTTCTGGGGACAGGGCGGCGTACCGGGCCAGCGCGTGTGCGTCGGCCTCGACAGCGCCCCGGCTGGGGAGGCTGTCGCCGATGGTGATCACCGCACGCCATTTGGTGACGGATGGCGGTGTCGCGCAGTTCCTGCCTGCTCATGACGGGTCGCCCCACTTCCAGTTGCGGATTTCCGGCATGTCCTCGCCGTGTTTGTCGATGTATCGCTTGTGCTCGATCAGCTTGTCTGCATTGCTGCTTCAGATAGCCCCCTGGCGCCCAGATGCGGCAGGCGATCGATCACGTCCTGCACCAGATGGAAGCGGTCCAGGTCGTTCTGCACCCTCATGTCGAAGGCCGTCGTGATGGTGCCTTCTTCCTTGTAGCCGCGGACGTGGAGGTTGCGATTGGTGCGGCGGTAGGTCAGCCGGTGGATCAGCCAGGGGTAGCCGTGGAAGGCAAAGATGATGTGCTTGTCGTTGGTGAAGAGCGAATCGTAATCGGCTTCGCTCAGCCCGTGCGGGTGCTCGCTGGCGGATTGCAGCTTCATCAGATCGACGACATTGATCACCCGGATTTTCAGCTCGGGCAGGTGCTCGCGCAGGATGGAAACGGCGGCCAGAATCTCCAGCGTGGGGGTGTCGCCGCAACAAGCCATGCACCACATCCGGCTCGGCGCCCTGGTCGTTGCTCGCCCATTGCCAGATGCCGATGCCTTCGGTGCAATGCACGACCGCCGCGTCCATGGTCAGCCATTGCGGCATCGCGTGTTTGCCGGCAACCACCACGTTGACGTAGTGCCGGCTGCGCAGGCAGTGATCCAAGACCGACAGCAGGCAGTTCGCGTCGGGCGGCAGGTAGACGCGCACGATATCGGCCTTCTTGTTGATGACGTGGTCGAGGAACCCGGGATCCTGGTGCGTGAAGCCGTTGTGGTCCTGCTGCCAGACGTGGGAGGCGAGCAGATAGTTCAGCGACGCGATCGTCCGCCGCCAGGGCAGTTCCGAGGTGACCTTCAGCCACTTGGCGTGCTGGTTGAACATCGAGTCGACGATGTGGATGAACGCCTCATAGCTGTTGAACAGCCCGTGCCGCCCGGTCAGCAGATAGCCTTCCAGCCAACCCTCGCACTGGTGTTCGCTGAGCATCGAGTCCAGCACCCGTCCGGTCGGCGCGAGGAATTCGTCGTTCTGCGACTGCGCGGCCTCCCACTGCCGGTCGGTGACTTCGAACACCGCGCCCAGCAGGTTCGAGAGCGTCTCGTCGGGGCCGAAGATGCGGAAGTTGCGCTGGTCGTGGTTGAGCTTGACCACATCACGCAGGAACTCGCCGAGCACGAGCGTGTCCTGCGCCCTCGACCGCGCCCGGTGCGGGCACATCGACCGCGTGGTCGCGGAAGTCGGGCATCCGCAGGTCGCGCAGCAGCAGGCCGCCGTTGGCATGGGGGTTGGCGCCCATCCGCCGGTCGCCCTGCGGCGCGAGCTCGGCCAGATCCGGCAGCAGTCGCCCGTCCTCATCGAACAACTCCTCGGCCTTGTAGCTCTTCATCCAGCTTTCCAGCTGCTCGACATGCTCAGGATGCGCGGCGTCCACCAGCAGCGGCACCTGGTGCGACGCGGAATGTGCCTTCGATCTGTAGTCCATCGACGACTTTCGGCCCGGTCCAGCCCTTGGGCGACCTCAGGACGATCATCGGCCAGCGCGGCCGCGTGGTGTCGCCGCCGTGCGGGCATTGGTTTGGATTTGCTGGATCTCCTCGATGGTCGCGTCCAGGGTGGTGGCCATGAGTTCGTGCATCGTCGTCCGGCTCGTCGCCCTCGACGAAGTGCGGCGTCCAGCCGCAGCCGCGGAGAAACTGCTCGAGTTCCTCGGGCTCGATGCGGGCCAGCACGGTCGGGATTGCTGATTTTGTAGCCGTTGAGGTGCAGGATCGGCAGCACCGCGCCGTCGGTGACCGGGTTGAGAAACTTGTTGGACTGCCATGCGGTGGCCAGCGGACCGGTCTCCGCTTCGCCGTCGCCGATGACGCAGGCGACGATCAGATCGGGATTGTCGAACGCGGCCCCGAAGGCATGGCTGAGCGAGTATCCCAGCTCGCCACCTTCGTGAATCGACCCCGGCGTCGTCGGGGCAACATGGCTGGAAATCCCGCCGGGAAAGGAGAACTGCGTGAACAGCTTCTTCAGCCCGGCTTCGTCCTGGCTGACGTCGGGATAGATCTCGCTGTAGGTGCCTTCGAGGTAGGTGTTGCCGACAAGCGCCGGGCCGCCGTGGCCGGGACCGGCGATGTAGAACATGTCCAGGTCATACTTCTTGATGACCCGATTCAGGTGCACGTAGATGAAGTTCTGGCCCGGCGTCGTGCCCCAGTGCCCGACCACCAGTGGCTTGACGTGCGACAGCTTCAGCGGCTCCTTCAGCAGCGGATTGTCGTAGAGATAGATCTGGCCGACCGACAGATAGTTCGCCGCGCGCCAGTAGGCGTCCATCCTGTGAAGCAGTTCTGGTTCCAGGGTTCTGGACGTCATGATCCGCTGCTCCTTGCTCGGCTGTGTTCGGCGATGACGGTGCCCGGCGGCTGTCGCGCGGCCTGCTGGGGCGGGTACGGTCCGATGCTGGTTCCGGCGGTGCCGGCGAGCAGTGCGCCCGCGTCGGCCAGCGCACCGATAGTGGCCGGGTAGCCGGTGGCGGTGACGAAACGACGGCAGGCCTCGATCTTGGGTGCCATCGACCCGGCTGGGAAGTGGGTGTTCGACAGCTCGTCGAGGTCGAGATGGGTGATCGGTGCGGCGCGCGGGGTGCCGAAGTGCCGCATGACCGCGGAGACATCGGTCAGTATGAGCAGCCGCTGAGAACGCACCGTGATCCCGAGCATCGAGGTGACGTAGTCCTTGTCCACCACCGCTTCCACCCCTGCCAGCAGGCCGTCGCGGTCCTCGGTCACCGCTGCCCCACCGCCACCGCCGCAGATCACCACGGTTCCGGTGTCCAGAAGTCGGGTGATGGAATCCTGCTCGACGATGCGTTGAGGATCGGGGACGCTACGACCCGCCGCCAGCGATCACCGTCGGCAGCGATGTTCCAGTCGTGCTGCTTGGCCAACTGCCGTGCTCGCTCGCGCGTGTAGCCGGGGCCGACGAACTTGGTCGCGTCGGTGAAGGCTGGATCAGCGGGGTCCACCACGGTTTGCGTTACCAGGCTCAGGATCGGTTTCCGCACCCCGGCGTTGCGCAAGGACTGCGCCAGCCAGTAGCCGATCATGCCCTGGGTTTGGGCGACGAGGTCATCTAGCGGGTAGGGCCGGCTTAGAGCGGGGTCGGTTTCGCTTTCCAGGGAGAGCATGCCAACCTGCGGGCCGTTGCCGTGGCAGATAAGTAACTCGTGTTCCACCGCCAGCGGTGCGAGGGCACGAGCCGCGATATGCACGTTAGCCAGTTGGATGCTGGCGTCGGGCTTCTGTCCGCGCTGGACAAGCGCGTTGCCACCCAACGCGACCACGATGCGCACCTCAGCCGCCGTGAGTGACGACGAGGACGGCGCCTTCCGCGGCCGGGAAGGGGCGGGCCGTCATCGTGTGTACGGCGTCCCCGAGCGCAGCGGTCACCTGCGACTTCGCTTCGGCGTTGATGATTGTCACTCGCTCATCCCTTTCGGCCTCAGTCTGGCCGGCCATCGCCCGTTTCATGCTCTCGAGTGGCTAGCTGTCCAACAGTGCGACCAGGTCGCCAGCGCCAGTTGCAGTGCAACGGCGACGACCACAACGGTGGCGACGCCATTCATGACGCTGAGTGCGTGCCGGCGGGTCCGTGCGGCATCAGCACTGCACACAGGGCGTGTTCGATGCAGGCGCGGCTGGTCAGGCAGAGCAGGTAGCCGCTGAACCCGCCTCGCCCGCGTTGCCCACGAACAGTGTTTGCGCAGGGCACGGTGGAAAGACCAACTTGGTCCCGATTCCCTGGAGGTGACCATCACTGCTCCCTGCATGCCGTCCATAGGACGCCACCAGAGTCTGGGGCAGCATCAACCAATCCTCGTCCGTGGCATCCCGAAACTTCCGTCCACGACACGAGCTTGGACTTTCACCGTAGCTCATCCGACAAGGTCGGGTGACACGAGCCGTGGAGCCAATGAACCGGCTCGTTGTCACGGATGCTGACGTTGACGAAGGTTCGGTCAGTGGCTGCTATTGAGCAGTCTCCGCAGCGTCCCAGCCCAGCCCTGACGCATGGGCGTAGGCGCACGCGACGCGGGAGCCGAAGGCGGTCCAGGTGTGCACGGCGACCAGTTCGGTGGAACGCAACGAGGCTTCGTCGTAGGCCCAGGCGATGGCTGTCTCGCTGACCGGTGAGCCGTCGACGCCGACCACGACCGACCCGTCGACGGGCGAGCTGGCTTTACCTACTCGGATCTCACCCAGCGCCTCATCCCTTGCGGCGATCCTGGTTGCCTTCCCGGACAAGCCCCTCACCGAGGACAAGCCCCTCACCGTCGCCCGCGACCTGCAGCCGACCCCCGAGTTCCGCGAGATCGGCACGTGATCAAGCCTCTGCCGCCACCAAGTGCGACCGGCGTCCGCATCGCCGGTGACCACTACCAGTGGCTGATCGCCTGGCACGCGTGTGTCATCGCTCTGCGCGACCAGCTCACCGGGGAGCCGAATTCTGTGGTCAAGGTCGGCGTCGAGGTCGATGGCGCCGGCAACCTCGACGACGTCGTCCTGTACCGCCAGCGCCCGCCTCACACCTATAACCAGGTGAAGTAGCAGTGGCCGCTGGCGCGGACTGGGTTTGAGGTGCCCGGGACAACGCGGTAAACGGCTCCGCCGACGCCTGCGCTCTCGCCGTCGGAATCCGCGACGCCGTACGCCGCGAAGTGAGGGGATACGCCCGCGTACACCTATTCCTTGCGGGACCGATGGGTCTCGCCCTACTGCTCGGCCACCGATGGAACCGTGTCGCACCAACAACCATCTACGAAGATCTACAAGCCGGCGGCTACGAAGCCGCCTTCACCGTCACCGCGTAACTGTGTCCCAATGGCTCGCGCAGGTTCCGATCTCGTCATCACCACCCCCTGATTCCGCGAAACCACGAGACCCTGCACCTCGACTTGGGCGACCATGAGACCCGGCGGGGGCGGGCGAGAGCAAGGGCCTGATCAGGTCTTGGAAGGTCACCGAACACTCCGGTCTCGCTGAGGTGGGCGATCCGATCGGGTCCAGAGGGCTGTCCGAACGGACGTCCCCAACCGTTCTGTTCAAGATCGCGGTCGTCCGTGGGTGTCTCGGGTAGGGATGCCGCGTTCCCGTAGTTTGGTCAGCACGGTGGTGTGGTCGACGTTGAGGTGTTGGCCGACCCGTGCCAGCGACCAGCCGAGCTTGTAGAGGTGGATGGCGTCGTCGACCTGGTCGGGGGAGAGGCCACATCTACGCATCTGCACGCCGTGCCGGTGGAGGGTGTTGCTGACCGTCCGCCGTTCGACCTCTCGGCGATGCCGGACCTGAGCGGCTATCGATGCGTCGCGACCGGCGTTGCCTTCGTAGCTTGTCGAGTGGGTGGCGTCCGGCGGACATCGCCGGTGTGTAGGAGGCGCCTGACACTCTGGAGGCTCAAGGCGTAGCCGGCGGCGAGGGAGGCGAGGTGGCGCCGTCGCGGTAGGCGATGATCAGCTCGGCGATCTCGTGTTCGGTGAGGCGGTCGCGCAGGCTCCAGGGACGGGTCGCGGTTGGTCCGGGGGTAGTCGTAAAGCTGATGAGCGCCTCGGTGCGACAAAGCCACAGGTCAGCGGCTTGCGTGGAGTGCGAGTAAGCGGTAAGTAGCTCCACGAGGTTGTGGGATGGCCGAGGCGGCCCGGCGGGTATCCCGCTGGTCGTTGCGCATCTGTGAGACCCGACGCCGGTCATCAGGGCCGGGGGTGTCAGTGTGCGCCGTTTGGGTCGGCCCCGGCGTTTCCTTGACTTGGTTGGCCAGTGATCGTGATTGGCTTTTCGATGAGGTGCGGCTCGGGTTCAGGGCCAGCGGGTGCGAACCAGGGTGCATGTGCCGGCGCGTCCGGGCACAGTATCCATTTCCGGCCGACTCGGTTGATGCCTATCGGGTGCACCGTCAGGGCACCGTCGGCCTCGATGTGCAGGCGGAGAAAATGCTTGAGGTCCTGGTGGTGCTGGGCTGCGTATCCCTCGGTTCCGTGCAGGCCGAAGCAGTTGGCGGTCCAGAGGTAGCCCGACAGCCCCACCATTCCCCCGATGCCACCCACCAGGAACAGCAAGCTGAGGAAAGCGACCAAGGACCACACGCTCCGAAGCCCAAAAGCAGACGACAGCCAGGAGGCGGCAATCATGACCCCGGCCGCGCCCGCGAGTTGCAGTGTCGAATGGAACATCCCCAGTAGGAAGCGGCCGACGCCGCGGGCGTCGTGGGCGAAGCGCACCATCCCGGCTACTGCCACGATCACGAGCGGGGTGAGAAGGAACAACGTTGGGCTCTCCCACACAGCGTTTAGCAACTCGCCGAGGCCGAGCGAGATGTGACGATCTCCGAGATGCAGTCCCAGCATCAAAGCCAACAGCACTTCGATGATGCCGAACACCCCGGCGAGGGGAAGGTTATAGGGAGCGAGCAGCCAGATCCGCTTCCTTAGCCCCCTTGACACCGCCTGTGACGGATAGGTGCTCACTCTGCGGTAGGTGACGGGGCCTTCTGCGCCAGGAAGGTCCATGCGCTCGGGAAGATTATGGGTGGGATGCAAAAATGCGCCGCCACCGCCCGAGGCGATGTGCTGACGAAAACCATTCTCCTGCTCGTAACGGGCGTAGTAGTGCTTCCCACTCTTAAGGGACAGCACCAGCCGGGCACCACAGGGCTGGATGATCTCGCGCTCGAGGAACTCCACATCCCGGTCGGAATGGACCTCGTCCTTCTTCCTGCCGCTCTCGACCTCCTTGGCCACACACAAGATGATGCGGTCACCGGGCTGTATCTGCTCCAGGGCGACGCCAGCGAAGTACCGCAGCTGCGCTTCATCGATGTAGGAACCGAACTGGATGTCGATGCCCCATAGCCACCAGCGGTGCGGAAGCTTGAGCGCGAAATAGCTCCGACGCTGGCGCGTTCTCCATCCACCGATCCAGCGCTTGCGGCAGAAAATGCTGGTGAAGTTGACCAACCCGTCATACCAGTCGTGGCTTCCTGGAATGGCGAAAAGCTCGGGAGCTTCTCCCGCGGCGCACGGCAGCGCTGCCCGGTACGGACCGAGCATGCGGTTCTCGTACTCCGCGGCGTTGGGTACCGGATACACCTGGTCACCCCCCATGACCAGGATCTGCCCCCGCTGGGTGGCGTAGGTCTCACCGTCCCAGTCGAGCTTGAGCTCCTCGGTGGCCAAGAGCCTGGCCACGGTGTGGGTCGAATTCCACCCGTCGCCGAGGTCGGCGACGTAGTCCAGCCACAGATCGATTTTCCCAGAGCGATCCGGGACCTCCGCTGGCTCCAGCGCCTGTAACTCCCGGCCGTCAGCATAGGAGCTGAACACACCGGAAAGCAGAACCCGCACAGCGGTGTCGATGAGTTGGTGGGGATCGAGCCAGCGCACCATGGGCCTGCGCACGAAATCCAGGTCAGAATCGGAGGACGGGCGAGGAGGGCACGGCGCAGGCGTGTCGGCGGAACCCGCAGGTGTCTCAGGCATGCTCAACATTCTCATAGTGGTGCGGGCTAGGAGGGCGCTGAAAACTCGCCGTTGGGCCGTCGTGTCTGACCCGAATCCGCCAGTAGTGGGAGGACACGCGTCGTGCGATGACGATAGGTGCCCTGTTGACCTGGGATGATGGTCTTTGCGAAGAGATCGATCATCCAGGGGGAAGGACACCTATCTGGTGGCAGGATACGCGGGAGGAAGCGGGCGGGGCAGCGGGTGCGGATCGGCGCGTCGGATGAGTCGTTGACGGCGGTCTCGGGTATGGCTGCGGTCGGCGCGTTGCTGGTGGGCCGAGGGTGCTCCACGACCGGCCGGCGGTGGCCGAGGCCCTCGCCGTGGCCAGCACGATCGACGTGCTGAGTATGTGTGACCAGCGCTTTGGCCTGCTCGCTGGCTCGGTAGGCCTTATGGCTTGCGTGCCACGGCGCCGTAGGTGGAGTCAAGGGGCTCGTCCGTGCCGAGATCGGTAGTGGCCGGCCGCCACTGGGTGATCGGCGCCAGGCCCGGGTCCACCATCTCCAGACCCTCGAAGCACTGGCCGATCTGCTCGTTGCTGCGGGGGATGTAGGGCACCCCTCCGGTCTTCGTGTAAGCCTCGCAGAGATCGACATAAGCCTGGTTTGTGTCGTTGCCGTCCCACAACACGAGGTAGCTGCCAGATGGGACGGCGTCCATCACCCGGCTGACGATCGAGAGCGCGTCGTCGAATTCGGCGACGTGGCCCAGCACGCCCATGAACATGACCCCGATCGGTTGGTTGAAGTTCAGCACGTTGCGGGCATCGGCGATGATCATGTCCGGGTCGTGGAAGTCGGCGTCGAGGTAGGCGGTGACCCCCTCCGGGGTGGTGTTGCGCAGCAGGGCGCGGGCATGGACCAGAACCAGCGGGTCGTTATCGACGTAGACGATCTTGGATTCGGGTGCGGCTTGCTGGGCGACCTCGTGGGTGTTCTGCATCGTGGGTAGGCCGGTGCCGATGTCGAGGAATTGCCGGATGCCGGCCTCGCTGGCCAGGTAGCGCACGGCGCGGATGAGGAACTGCCGGGATTGAACAGCCATGGTGACGATGTCCGGGTACACCTTGACGCCGGCGTCACCGGCGGCCCGGTCCACCTCGTAGTTATCCTTGCCACCCATCCAGTAGTTCCAGATTCGCGCCGAATGCGGCACACCTCTACCGATCTTGGTGTCCAGCTCGTCGGGCTGCTCGTCGGCCATATGTTCGGTCTCCTAGGTGAACGTTTCGGTCCATGGCGGGTGCTGCAGGTCACGTGCGTAAACGGCACACGCTGTGACGGTACAAGAGCCCGGGCTATGGCCCGGACCGTGTATTGGGGCTTCAGCGCGTCGGGGGATCTGGGTGGAGATCGTGGCATGGACAGCCTTGGCCCACCGGTAGCGCACAAGCGGCCCACCGGTACCGCCGACACCTCTCGGACACGCCCCTCTACGTCGCTCGGCGTCGACGACGCTGTCTTAGTGGCCGTTCACTTAACCTTTCAATTGGCAGCCTGCGAATTCCCTGCTTGGCGCAGTCGCAGCACGGCTGCCCAGCCTCCGTGTGGCCCGTTGATTATTACCGGTGGCTTGGCCGTTAGACCGGCCAGCTCAGGAATCCGATCCGCCGAAACCAGCACTAGCCGGATACCTGCCTCGGCTGCGACTTCCACGATGTCGTGTGCTGGCAACAGCGGATCTAACGGCAGCGGCACTGCACCTTGCTGGATCACGCCGGCGAAGGCCTCGGCGAAGCCGGGACCTTCGGACAGCATGATCAGCACCCGATCGCCAGGACGCGCGTCGAGTTCAGCCAGCGCAGCGACGACTGCAGTCGTTTGATCAATTGGTTCGGGATAGCTCTCATTGATGATTCTGTGTAGGAAGCTTATGGTGCCGGTGGGTGACTCCGCCTGGATGCACAGATTATCCATGATCTCCAGGTATTCCCCGGTGTCGCGATTCCTGTCCAGGTAGACAGCATTGGTGAGGTGTTCGAGGTAGACGACGTCGGGCAGGTCGGGCTGGGAGAACCGTAGGATGGTGAACGGGCCACTTGCCGCAGCGTGGCCACCGGCGTCGAAGGGGAGGATCTGCAGTATGACATTGGGTTGTTGGGCGATCTCGATCAGATGCAGCAGCTGTGCTCGCTGGATCTTCTGATTACCCAGCGGTCGCCGGAGCGCGGCCTCGTCCAGCGCTACCCACAGGTCGGGTGCCCCAGGTTGGCTCAAGAATGCTTGACGGGCCATCCGCAGCGCGACGCGACGCTCGATCTCGCCGTAAGACACGTGCAGGTGGCGCAGCAGCATGACGGCGCGTGCATAGTCCTCGGTCTGCAGCAGCCCGGGCACGAGCTGAGGCTCGTAGGTGCGGATGACCGACGCGGCCTGCTCCAGACCGAGATAGGTTTCGAACCAGTTCGGCAGCACGTCGCCGTATTCGCGCCACCAACCGGGTGCGTTGGCTTGTCGGACGAGGGTGAGCAGCGTCTCGCGTTCCTCCGTGTTGGTGATGCCGTAGAGGGTGAGCAGGTCGGCCACATCGCGTTCCTTGGATGCGCCCCTGCCGAGTTCGAGCCGGCTGATCTTGCTGCTGGAGGCGCGGATGGTGTATGCGGCGGCTTCACGGGTGATTCCGCTGGCCTCGCGCAGCCGGCGTAGGTGGCCGCCCAAAGCGATGCGCAGCGCGGTGGGCTTCCCCTGCCACAGGGCCGGATTAGGTCGAAGCGACGGATCGCGATCTGGTTGAGCCCTCAAGACTTCCCCTAGGGTGAGCGCGGCGCCTTCCATACACCACCGCCGAGTTTGCCACAATCGGCACAGCGCGGTCACCGCCTGGCAGTACCCCAACCGCTGCCGTTCTGTGGGATAGTCCTGGTGAGCTGGGTGAGGAACTCGGTGTTGGTGTGGGTCTTGCGGAGGCCCTCGAGGAGCATGTCGATGGCCTGTTGGCTCTCCCGGCCCTCGAGGGCCCGGCGCAGGGCGCTGGTGGCCGCCATTTCCTCGCCGGTCAGCAGCAGCAGCTCCTCCTTGCGCGTGCTGGACTGGCCTATGTCGATGGCAGGGTAGACGCATTCGGTCTCCAGCCGCATCCGCTCGTTCGGGTAAAGCGGGACCAACTCGGAGAACACAGCTCGGGACATGGCGTGGATAGCCCTCGGTACGAACGAAGGCGCGGCTGTCCATGATGTCAAGCGCTACCGCGGCGGGAGAGGCGGCGGTGGTGCCTTGGCGGTAGGCGGTGATGGGGTTGGCGATGTCGTGCTCATCGAGGCGGTCGCACCTAGTTAGTCCGGGATCTGGAGCAGATTGTCGTGGTAGCTGATCTGGTCGGTGGTAGCGGGCGTCTGCGAGATCGGCGGCAGGTTGGTTACTGTGATTGCGGGCGCCTGACCCGGTGTGCCACCGCGGGGCGTCGTGCGTACCAGCTGCGAGGGCGGTAATGGCGCGTTCGTGGTCAACGAGGCCCACATCCGGTCCATTGCCTGGATGAAGTAGTGGTGTAGCGGAACGAATGCGGTGTCGTAGCCCGGCAGCATGGGGTTGTCGATGAACGAATCGAAGTGTTGAGCGTTGGTCACTTCAATGTATGACAGCTTGCTCGCGGAGCCTTCAGTTGCCTTGTTCAGCCCGAAGTAGGGCCGGGCGTTGAAGTTGACGGGGATGAGTGCGTCGGCGCGGCCGGCGACGATGATTGCCGGTTTGCCGCGGAGGTTGCCGGTGCGCAGTACCTCGCGCACGCCGTTCTGGACGCGCACGGAGTTGCCGTCGTCGCCGGTTGAGAGGTTGCGCAGGCAGATCGCGGAGTCGACGTTGAAGTCATGCATCCCGGTCGATGGTGTGACCGATTGCAGGTTCTCGAGGGGGCCGCCGACGCTCACGTTGTTGATGATCTGGATGCTGGCGGTGGGCGGTACTCCGTTGCCCGGGCCGAAGATCTGCGCGAGCGTTGTGGGTTCCATCGGGGCCGGTGCGCCGGCCGGATCGATGCCCGCATACGACAGGTCGCAGAGCCTGTCTCGCACGGAGAAACGCCCGTAGGCGTTGGCATATGCGGTCGTCACCGCAGGCACTGCCAGCGTGAAATGCGTTGCCTGTATCAGGTTGGACTCCGGCTGGAAGCCGGCGGCGATCAGGATGTCGAGCGCCTCCTCGGCCTGCGCTGCGGGTGTGGTCGTCGTGAGTAGTCCGCGAGCCTTGAGCGCCGCGCAGCGGTTTCCAGCGAACCCCGACGCGGGCAGCGCGGTTGGGAGGCCGAAGGAGCCCGCCGCCCGTGTCGACAAGGAAGCGCAGGGCTGGTGGAGATTCGCCAGCGTGAGGTAGTCGAACAGCGGTCGGCCGCTGCCCTGCACGGTGGCGCCACGGCGGATGGTGAGCCCCGGCACGGGGCCGAGCTGGAGAACTGGTTCGCTGACCGCAACGCCGTCGATCAGGCCCTCGGTGTCCTGTTCGGCGGCCGCGACAGCGGATGCGCCACCGTTCGAGACCGACGACGCGATAACGATCGTGTTGTCGGTGCCGTAGCCACGCAATGTGGAGCCATTCGACCTCTCGCCCCGTTTCTCGTTCAACAGGTAGATGGCGAGCCGGACCGCGCTCAGTGTGTCGCGGCCCCAGTCCTTTTCGGGATTCCGCTCCGAATGGGCGTGCTTCATGGCGATCCGATTGGGGAATGTGGAGTTGAACGCCGACAGCTCCGGTGCGGTCAGCGCGGCGGTGAAGTTCGAGTTCGTGCTGGCGGCGGTCGCGTCGACGCGGAGGCCGGTCTGCATGTTGACGGTATTGGTGGCGAGGTCATGCACACCTGAGCCGGTGCCCTTGTCGGTGTAGGCGACTGCGCAGCCCCGCTTGAGTCCCCACTCCCCAGCGGTGCCGATTGCACCGTAGATGCCTCGTGAGCCCGAGGACGTGGCCGTGACGATGCAGGGCCGATCGCGACTCCATGTGGAGGGTATCTGCACCATCACCGTCACGTTCTTGTGCCCGGTGCCATCGTCCAGGTACGCTAGGTGCTCGTTTCCCGCGACCTTGCCCCTCACCAAGGGTGTCGGCCCCGTTGACGTCGATGTTCGGGCCGAACAGGGTGCCGAAACCGCCTTTCGGATAGACGTCCACCAGAGCGACATAGTTGCTGAAGATCGCGAGCCTGCGTAGCTCGGCAGCGGTTGGCGCCGAGGCCCGCCGTCAGCAGATCATCGCTTGAGCCGTCGTAGGAGACTTTGGTGATCGTGCCGACGTCCGGTGGTTTCGTGTTGATCTGCGGCTCGCCATAGTCGCTGGTGCAGCTGGCGAGAAGCATCACGGCCAGCGCGATACCCGCGAAGTGCCGGTGCAGCGGAACTGATCGCATTTTGGCCCCCGATACCCTGCCACCGGATCTCGTCGGCGACGGCGGTCAGATCATGAGGCGCGGTCAGCCCGATGGCTTTCGCCGCGTAGGCCGCTGCGCCGCGCGCATGGGCCAGAGCAGGGCCTCGCGAGCGGCCTGCAGGTAACGGTAGAGGTCCTTCGTGCAGGTCCGCCCGCTGGCCTGATGCTGAAACGCCGGTTCACGAGGTGTTGGTGTACAGCTTCGTTACCTCGTAGAGGAAATCACGTGCCTCGTAGAGCGAACGGACCGGGATGCGTTCGTTGAGACCGTGGTTATGGTTGTCGCCGGGGCGGAAGAATCTGCCACTCAAGCCGTAGGTGGGGATACCCCCCTGGTTGAGATATCTACCATCGGTGGCTCCCACCGACATGGTCGGGAGCAGCGGGACGTGCGGCCACATCTTCGACGACACTTCCCGGACGGGCCCGAGGATCGCCTCCGACAAGGGAGGTACCGGTGCGGCCGAGGTGTACGGTTTAACCGGTTCGACCGTGATTTTGGGATCGTTCACGACGTTGAGCAGGGCTTGGCGCACCTCGGCGCCCGGCGTGCCGGGAAAGATTCGGCAGTTCACATTTGCTTGGACTTGCTGCGGTAAAGCATTCGCGGCGTGTCCGCCCTGAATCTTGGTGACGACGCAGGTGGTGCGCATCATCGCGTTGTAGAGCGGTGTCGTCGACAGGGTCGCTGCCGCTGCGGCGTCGTTCGGGTCGCTGACCAGGGCTTTCATGGCTTGACCGGTGGCGTCGCCGGTCAGCTCGCTCCGCTGATCGAAGTAAGCTCGGGTTACTCCATTGAGCTGCACCGGAAAAGCGAATGTATTGAGCCGGGCCAACGCCGCACCCAGGGTTTGGATGGCGTTGGCCGACCCAGGCGCCGAGCTGTGCCCACCGGGATCCGTGGTTTGCAGCGTAAAATCCTGATAAATTTTCTCACCGGCCTGGATTTCCAAGAATACCCGGTTGTTCTGATCATCCAACGTGCCGTTGGCCCCTTCGTTGAGGGCAAAAGCCGCGTCGATCCAATCGCGGTGGTTCTGCATCAGCCACTCGGCGCCATTAACCTGCCCGCCACCTTCCTCTCCGCACGTCAGCGCAACCTTGATGTCGCGTTTGGGTTTGAATCCCTCCGCGCGGTAGCGAATCATGCTGTCGACCCAGATCGCGGCCATGGCCTTGTCGTCATTGGCGCCGCGAGCGGTGAAGTATTCGTTGTCCTCGACCAGCTTGAACGGATCGCGGCCCCAGTCCTCCGCCTTGGCCTCGACCACATCGATATGGGCCAACAACAGGATCGCTTTGCTCGCCGGGTCGGTTCCGTGCAGGGTAGCGATCAAGCCGCCGTCCTTCGGGTGCTCCGGCGGGACGAAGACGTTGAGGTCACTGTCCGGATAGCCGGCCTTCTTCAGTCGGTCGGCCATTCTCTGCGCGGCCAGGGTGCAGTCGCCGGACGAGGCGGTGGTGTTGGTCTCCACCAATTCCCGGTAGAGCTCGCGGAACGCTGCCCGGTCTGTCTGCGCCACCGGTGGTGGCAGTGGTGGTGGGGCAGCGGACCCGCAACCTGCCAGGGCCAGCACGCCGACGCAGGCCATCACCAAGGCTCTCAGCACCATCGGTACATACCATGGTGAGAGCCGATCACGCTATCTCGGTCGCCGTGTCGATGCTCGGGCGGCGCGGGATTGACCGGGCGGCATCAATTTGAGCTCTCGGAGCGCCCAAACGGGAGATTGTCGTGAAGACGCGTCCGGAAAGGCGCGGCATTCACCGAGGTGGACGCGGTTGATCAAAACTTGATGGCGGTAGCAACAGCTCCGTGGGAGGTCCGTGGCCTCGGTTCTGGGCGTGTGCGAGGAGTTGGGCGGTCCAGTCGACGTCCGCGGGCCAGAGCATGCGTACCTGGGTGGGGTAGCAGGCGATGGCCCGCCACTTCCGTTCCCATGCTTGCGCCGTGATGGGTCGTGTCATGGGCGGCGTGGTCGAGGGTGGATGACCGACGGCGTAGGGAAGGTCCTCCCACAGCAGGATCGGTATCTCGGTGCCCGTGGCGGCGTCGAGGACGGCGGCGTTGGTCAGTCGGTGGTCGATGTGGTCACCTACCGCGGCGCAGGTCAGGACCAGGTCCGGGTTGATGACGCCGAGGATGGCGCGGACCTCGCGGGTGACCTCGGTGAGCAGACCGCCCGCCTCGAGGGGTAGGTCGTCGAACATGGCGAGCTCGTGCCCGCATAGCCAACTGCCATGTGGTTCTCGCCGGTAGATGGCGTCGGGGAACTCGCCGTGGCGGGCGTAGGCGCCGAGTTCTCTCATCGCCGCACGATCCTCGTCGCGGCGCGCGGCTACCGCGGATGCGTCCAGGGGGAGCCCGCATTTGGCATGGAAAGCGCGGGCGATCTCGCTGAGTGGTTCGTGCGGGGATCCGGCGAACAGGGTGAGGACCGCAACATCGACGCCTCGTGCGGCGAACTCGGCCAGTGTCGCACCCGCGGAGAGGGCGGCGTCGTCAAGATGGGGTGAGATCGCGAGTACCCGCCGCAGGGAGTTCACCGTCGGGGTCCGTACCCGTGGGCGAGATACGCGCTTCGGTATGCCTCGTTGACCCGGCACCGCATGATCTCGACAGTGTAGTGCCGTTAGTACCGCCAGGTGGTGAACGATGTGGAAGGCCATGTACAAGCTGCTGTTCTCGATCTTCTTCCGTCACGTCCCAGCGGAGACCGCGCACTATCTGGGATTCGGACTCATTCGCGCGGTAGCCGCGATGCCGGGGCTGGGATGGTTGCTGCGCGCCTGGTTGGTTCCTCGCGACCCGGTGCTGCGGGTCCGTGCTCTCGGGCTCGATTTTCCCGGACCGCTGGGTTTGGCAGCGGGGTTCGACAAGGACGCTCGGGGCGCCGATGCCCTGAGCGCCTTGGGATTCGCCTTCGTCGAGATCGGCACCCTGACTGCGCAACCGCAGCCGGGCAACCCGAAGCCGCGGCTGTTTCGCCTCGAGGAGGATCGGGCGCTGGTCAACCGGATGGGATTCAACAACACCGGCTCGGCTGCTGCCGCCGCCCGCCTGCGTGGCCGTGGCCGGGATCGGGGTGTGGTGGGGGTCAACATCGGGAGGTCGAAGGTCGTGGCGGAGGACGAGGCGCTCGCCGACTACCTCGCCAGCGCGACGCTGCTCAGAGATGTCGCGGACTACCTGGTCGTCAACGTCAGCTCTCCCAACACCGCCGGGCTGCGCCGCCTGCAGGCCGTCGAGCATCTCCGGCCGTTGCTGGCGGGAGTTCGTGAGGTGCTGGACGGGGCCGGCCCGCGGCGAGTGCCGCTACTGGTGAAGATCGCCCCGGATCTGGCGGATGAGGACATCGATGCGGTTGCCGAGCTCGCCCTGGAACTCGGGCTGGACGGGATCATCGCCACCAACACCACGATCTCCCGAGACGGGCTTGCCACCGATGCGGCGCAGGTCGAGACGATCGGCGCGGGCGGGGTGTCCGGTGCCCCGCTCAAGGACCGCTCCCTTGCCGTGTTGCGCCGGCTGCGCGACACGGTCGGGGATCGCCTGGTCCTCATCGCGGTCGGCGGGATAGAGACCGACGAGGATGCGTGGGCTCGGATCCGAGCCGGAGCGACGCTCGTGCAGGCCTACACCGGTTTCGTCTACGGCGGCCCGCTGTGGCCACGGGGCATTCACCGGGGTCTGGCCCGCCGGGCCCGCCAATCAGGCTTCACCTCGATCAACGAGGCCACTGGCTCGGCGACCCCCAAGGGCAACGCGGACAAGTAGACGCGGCGGTGCCTACGTGTGCTGCGCGGTCGTCGACTTGCATCCGGTCGCCGAGAGTTCCCACTCCATGTGCACGGTCGTGCCACCCGGACCCTGCCGGATCTCCACCCGCTGGGTCAACGCCCTGATCATCAGGAGACCGCGCCCACGGAAGCCGGAATCGAACGGCGGCGGCCGCCACTGGCCGTGGTCCCTGACGGTGACCAGCACCCGACCGTCGGTGGTGCGGGCCGCCACCAGATCCACCGGGCCCAGGGCGGACGGGTAGGCATGCTCGGCGGCATTGACCAATGCCTCGTAGCTGGAGAGCACGAGATCGGCTACGACCAAGGCCGGCAGACCTGTGTTGGTGGCCCACTTCCCCAGTTGGTGCCGCACCTCGGCCAGCGTCTCGGGCTTGCCGATGATGCCCGTGCAGATCAAGGGGGGGAGGCCGGAGTCGACCTCGACTCCGGCCCGCAATATCTCGATGAGCGAGTTACTGTCGGTCGGCACGGCTAGCAAGTGCGTGGCGTAGGAAGGAATCTTCGCCAGCAACCGGGGTATCGCTCAACATCGCTCCAGCCATCGGCACTCCACCGGGAACGGGCAGACGACAGCCTACGTGATGGGGCACCGATGGGCGAGTTGGCCGGAGCCGCCCACCAGCACCCGGCATGACCGCACTCCTCGATCCGGGAACGTAGCCGCTATCATCAGGGCGGACCACGATGACCGTGGCTGCCATGGATCGGTAGCGGGCGGGGTGAGTCCGGGGACTACCGGGAGGCAATCTGTGACGGCACTCGCGCCACAGCCGATCGTCACGCGTCCGCGTCCGGTCCGTCCCACGGTCAAGGGATCGACCTTGCTCGGGCTGCTCCAGACCACCGATCACAAGGTGATCGGTATGTTGTACCTGGTCACTTCGATGGCCTTCTTCTTCATCGGCGGCGCCATGGCCATGTTGATGCGAGGTGAGCTGGCTCGTCCGGGGCTGCAATTCCTGTCCAACGAGCAGTACAACCAGCTGTTCACCATGCACGGCACCATCATGCTGTTGCTCTACGCCACGCCGATCCTGTTCGCGTTCGCCAACCTGATCCTGCCGCTGCAGATCGGCTCTCCGGACGTGGCCTTTCCGCGGTTGAATGCCTTCTCGTACTGGGCCTTCCTCTTCGGCGGCCTCATCGTGATCTCAGGCTTCCTCACGCCCGGTGGTGCGGCCGATTTCGGCTGGTTCGCCTACACCCCGCTGTCCAACGCCATCCACTCCCCGGGGGTGGGGGCAGATTTGTGGATCATGGGATTGGTGCTGGCCGGTCTGGGGACCATCCTGGGCGGGGTCAACATGGTGACCACGGTGGTCTGCCTGCGCGCACCCGGGATGACGATGTTCCGGATGCCGATCTTCACATGGAACATCTTCGTCACCTCGCTTCTCGTGCTGCTCGCGTTCCCGATCCTGACTGCGGCGCTGCTGGGCCTGGAGGCCGATCGACGGCTCGGGGCGCACGTGTTCGACCCGGCCAACGGTGGCGCGATCCTCTGGCAGCACCTGTTCTGGTTCTTCGGCCACCCCGAGGTTTACATCGTCGCGTTGCCGTTCTTCGGCATCGTGTCGGAGATCTTCCCGGTGTTCTCCCGAAAGCCGCTGTTCGGCTACAAGACCCTGATCTTCGCCACGCTGTCGATCGGCGCGTTGTCGGTGGTGGTGTGGGCGCACCACATGTACGCCACGGGCGCGGTGCTGTTGCCGTTCTTCGCATTCACCACGTTCCTCATCGCGGTGCCCACCGGGATCAAGTTCTTCAACTGGATCGGCACCATGTGGCGTGGGCAGCTCACCTTCGAGACACCCATGATGTTCTCGATCGGGTTTCTCATCACGTTCCTGCTCGGCGGCCTGACCGGGGTTCTGCTGGCCGCCCCGGCGATCGACTTCCACGTCAGCGACACCTACTTCGTGGTGGCGCACTTCCACTACGTGCTCTACGGCACGATCGTGTTCGCCACTTTCGCCGGGATCTACTTCTGGTTCCCGAAGATGACCGGCCGGATGCTCGACGAGCCACTGGGAAAATTCCATTTCTGGACCACCTTCATCGGGTTCCATCTGACGTTTTTGGTGCAGCACTGGGTCGGTAACGAGGGGATGCCCCGCCGGTACGCCGACTATCTGCCCAGCGACGGGTTCACCACACTCAACATGGTGTCCTCGATCGGCGCGTTCGTATTGGGGGCGTCCACGCTGCCGTTCCTGTGGAATGTCTTCCGCAGCTATCGCTACGGCGAGGTCGTCACCGTCGATGACCCGTGGGGTTACGGGAATTCCCTGGAATGGGCCACCTCCTGCCCACCGCCGCGGCACAACTTCACCGAACTGCCTCGGATCCGTTCCGAGCGACCGGCCTTCGAGCTGCACTACCCGCACATGTCGGGCCGCATGCGCTCCGAAGCCGAAGTCGGCGGACGTGGTCACTCGCCTGCGCCGAGCCAGGTTGCGGCGAAGGCCGTGCAACAAGACGAGATCGACGACCCGCGCGAGAAGTGACCGACAACGCGCAGGCAACCCTGCTGGTAACCGTCACCGGGCGGGACAAGCCCGGGGTCGTCTCGGTGATCTTCTCCGCGCTCACCAGGCATGGCGTGGACATCCTCGACGTCGAGCAGGTGGTGATCCGCGGCCGGATCATTCTCGGCGTGCTGGTGGCGACCACAGCTGATCCCGAGGATCTGCAGGAGGCCGCTGAACACGCCATGGCCAGCATCGGGATGCACCTGGAAGTCGAGGTCGGTGCCAACGCGGTCGGCGCGATGGTCCGCCCCTCCACCCATGTCGTGCTGGTGCTGGGCCGGCCGGTGACGGCTCGGGCCTTCACCGAGACGACCCGCGCGCTGGCCGCGTTGGACATCAACATCGACGCGATCCGGCGGATCGCCGACTACCCGGTCACCGGACTTGAGCTGCTCGTATCGGTCCCGGATGACGGGGACTCGGTGGCGGCCGACGCCGCGCTGCGCGCCACGCTGGTGCGCCTCGCCGCGTGCGGCGAGGTCGACCTCGCTGTCGAGCGGGTGGGTATCGCCCGCCGGGCCAAGCGTCTGGTGGTCTTCGACGTCGACTCGACCCTGGTACAAGGTGAGGTGATCGAGCTACTCGCTGAGCACGCCGGCTGCGCGGCGGAAGTGCGCACGCTCACCGAGGCGGCGATGCGCGGCGAGTTGGACTTCACCCAGTCGTTGCGTCGCCGGGTCGCGTTACTGGCGGGACTTCCCTCCAGCGTGCTCAGCGAGGTGACCGGTGCTCTGGAGCTCACTCCCGGGGCGCGCACCACGGTACGGACCCTCAAGCGGTTGGGATTTCGCTGCGGAGCCGTCTCGGGCGGGTTCACCCAGATTGTGCGACCACTGGCCGATGACCTGGGCCTGGACTTCTGCACCGCCAACGAGCTGGAGATCAGCGGCGGGAAGCTCACCGGCCAGGTCATCGGCCCGGTGGTGGATCGGTCCGGCAAGGCCGACGCGTTGCGTCAGGCGGCGGATCATTTCGGGGTTCCCCTGGCCCAATGCGTGGCGGTCGGAGATGGCGCCAATGACATCGACATGCTCACCACAGCCGGTCTGGGGGTGGCGTTCAACGCCAAACCCGCGCTGCGGGAAGTCGCGGACACGACGATCAACCAGCCGTTCCTCGACGTTGTGCTGTTCGTGCTGGGCGTGACCCGGGATGAGGTGGAGGCCGCCGACGCCGCCGATGGCCTGCTGCGCAGGGTGCCCCTGTGAGTGGCGATGCGACCGATGACTCGTATTCCCACTCACAAGCGGCGCACCTGCTCCTGCCCCTCGCGGCCAGGTACGCAGGGTGGCTGGGCCTGCCGGTGGACGCCGCCGCTGACAGTGCCGAGGACACCCCGGAATCGGTGCGGGCGATGCCGCTGATCCTGCGGATTGAGCGCGAGGCCGTGCCACCTCGCACCGCGTTGCTGGAGGCGGCGGGTTCGGCAGCAGTGGCGCTGTGCCTCGACGAGCGTTCGCAGCCTGGTGGTCCGTGGTATCCCGAGGTCGCTGGGTGGGTGGCGGGCCGGATCCGCAAGCTCACCCGGCGAGCCCGTGGCGCGCACTGGGCCGCGGTGACCGCTCTGCCAGGTGTCACCGTCGAGTATCGCGGTGCCGAGGTGCGCGCGTTGCTGCCGTGGCGGGTGCTCGCCACACCGAGAACCGTGACGCGGCTGCAGGTCGCCGGCACTGATGTGCCACCCGACGATGCCGATTCGCCACCGGATGGGATCCCGGTGCTGTGGCTCCCGCCGGAACCGGTGATGACGGTGGGCAAGACCGCCGCCCAGGTCGGGCACGCCACCATGCTGCTCGCATCGCTGCTGGCTGCCGAGAACCGGGTAGCGGAGCTGGACTGCTGGGCAGAGCACGGCTACCGCTGCGCGGTACGCACCGCCTCCCCGACGCAGTGGACCGCTCTGGCGGCAGGTGGCGGCCGGACCGGGCCTGGCGGGAGCGCAGGGTGTTCGCGGTACGCGACGCCGGCCTCACCGAAGTACCTCCTGGCACCATCACCGTCGCCGCCCAACTCCCACCCCGATAACCCACCCATGCCCGATATGGAGACATAGCGGGGAGGAGGGGGTCAGGGTGGGGTTACTAGGCGGGTGAGGGCGGCGCGGGCTACGGCGGGGTCGGTGGTGGGCCAGAACGGGGGGAATGAGGCGCGCAGGAAAGCGCCGTAGCGGGCGGTGACCAGCCGGGGGTCCAGGATCGCCACCACGCCGCGGTCCTCGGTCGAGCGCAACAGCCGACCGGCGCCCTGCGCGAGCAGCAGCGCAGCGTGCGTCGCCGCCACCGCGAGGAACCCGTTACCGCCGCGGGCGGCTACCGCGCGTTGCCGCGCCGAGCTCAGCGGGTCGTCGGGACGGGGAACGGGATCCGGTCGACCACCACCAGCGATAGCGACCGGCCGGGCACGTCGACGCCCTGCCACAGCGACAGGGTACCGAACAGGCAGGTCGGTTCGTCCTGCGCGAACTGCGCTACCAGCAGCCCGGTGGCGTCCTCGCCCTGGCACAGGATGGGCACCTCGACCCGAGATCGCAACGCCTCGGCGGCCTGCCTGGCGGCCCGCATCGAGGAGAACAGGCCCAGGGTCCGCCCACCGGCTGCGGTCACCAGCTCGGTGAGCTCGTCGAGGTAAGCGGGTGCCAGCCCGTCGCGGCCGGGCGGAGGAAGGTGCGCGGCGGTGTAGAGGATCCCGGCGCGGCGGTGCTCGAACGGGGAGCCCGCATCCAGACCGGACCAGGCCGGGCCGGACTCGTCATCGGCCGGTGGGGGCCGCTCGGTGGCGGTCCCGCAGGCAGGGCTGGCGACCGGTCGCTGCCGGGGCAGACCCCACTGAGCGGCGAGCGCGTCGAAGCTCCCGCCCAGAGTGAGGGTGGCCGAGGTGAGCACCACCGTGCGCTTGGCGAACAGCCGCTGCGCCAGCAGCTCGGCGACGCGCAGCGGCGCCACTCTCAGGACCCGCCCGCGGACGGTCTCCTCCGCCAGCCACACCACATCACGCTGGTCGGCCACATCGTCGGGGAAGGCCGCCAGCACCCGGTCGGCAGCTGAGTGAACCTGATCCAGCGCGGCCAGCGCAAGCCGGCGAGGTGCGGCAGCGTCCGCGTCCTCCCGGCGCTCGCTGCCCAGCGCGGTGATGCAGTGGTGCGCGGCGTCGCGGACGGCGCGCAGACCGGTGGCCACTGCCACACCCAGGGTGTCCCAGCGCGCCACGCCGGCCTCGCCCAGTAGCAACGCCAGCCCGTCACCGGCCGCGGCCAGCTCGTCGGCGATCCGCTGGTCGATCAGCCGGGCGCAGCGGCGGGCTGCGGTCTCGACCATCGGCGCGGCGAGTTCCTCGGTGGCCGCGCTGGTGACCCGGTCGACCAGATCGTGCGCCTCATCGATGATCACGATGTCGTGGTCGGGGAGCACCGGCCGATCACCCATCGCGTCGATCGCCAGCAGCGCATGGTTGGTGACCACCACCTCGGCCCGCCCGGCCCGGGCCCGGGCCTGCTCGGCGAAACAGTCCATGCCGACCGGGCAGCGGGACAGCCCGAGGCATTCCCGGGCGCTGACCGACACCTGCCGCCAGGCCCGGTCGGTCACCCCGGGGACCAGCTCGTCGCGGTCCCCGGTGCCGGTCTGCGAGGACCATTCGTGCAACCGGGCGACCTGGCGGCCCAGCATCGACGTGGGTGAGGCGGCCGCTGCAGCGTCGAACAGGTCTTCGCCCTCTTCTCCCGGACCGCTGTGCAGCCGGTGCAGGCACAGGTAGTTGCGCCGGCCTTTGAGGATCGCGAAGCTCGGAGCGCTACCCAGTAAGGGTTCCAGCGCGCCGGCCAGCCGGGGCAGGTCGCGGTCCACGAGTTGGCGTTGCAGCGCGATGGTCGCGGTGCAGACCACGACAGTGGTCCCGGTGGCGACGGCGTGCCGGATCGCCGGTACCAGGTAGGCCAGCGATTTGCCGGTGCCGGTGCCGGCCTGCACCGCGAGATGCTCGCCGGTGCGGATCGCCCGGTCCACGGCCTCGGCCATCAAGACTTGACCAGTCCGTTCGCTACCCCCCAAGGCCCGCACCGCCGCGGTGAGCAGTGCCCCGACGTCAGACACAGCGACATTCGGAACCGTGGTGGCTGGGCCGGGCACAGCAGCAGACGGTACCCGTCAGCGGGACCCTGCGAGGCGCAGGCACCGTCAGCTCACGAGATGATTCCGGGAATCAGGCGGGCGGTGGTCGCTTTCCTGATCGCATCGACCCGTGAGACCGCGCCGAGCTTGGCGTAGATGTTGGTCAGGTGGCGCTTGACCGTGCCCTCGGCGATGACGAGTTGCTTGCCTATCTGGGCGTTGCTCATGGCGAGTGCGGTGAGCTCCAATACCTCCAGCTCGCGTGCGGACAGCAGCGCGTCTGGGGGTGGTTTGTCCAGTTGGTTGATCGTGCGGCGGGACACCGACAGCAGGATGCTGCCCCGGGTGGTCACTACCGACCGCACCGCCGCGATGAGCTCTTGGCGCGCGATCGTCTTGACCAGGTAGGCCGCGGCTCCCTGGTCCAGCAGTTCCAGGACCAGCTCAGGTTTGTCGTGCATCGTGAGCACGATGACCCGGGTGTCCGGGTGCTCCTGGCACAGCCTGCTGACCGTCGCCCGAGCGCCCGGTCCGGGCATCTCGACGTCGACCAGCACCACGTCCGGGTGGTGCTGGTCGACCAGGGCCAAAGCGTCCGCACCGTTGGAGCCCTGGGCGACGACGCGAACGGTCGTGTCGCTGGCGAGCAACTCGGCCAACCCCTCACGGAACAGCGTGTGATCGTCCACGAGGACCACTGAGATCGCCCCCGTGCTGGTGGTCACCGCAGCACCCTGCCGAGCGGAATCGAGACTTCCACCGTGGTGCCGCGATTCGGCAGGCTGGACACCCGCAGCGCACCGCCGAGCAACTGCACCCGTTCCTGCATTGAGGACAGGCCGATACCCTCGCCGTCCTTCGTTGCCTCCTCGACCGAGAATCCCCGGCCGGTGTCGGACACCCGGGCCAACAGCCGGGATTCACTGATTCCGACGGCGACGTTCAGCAGGGTGGTGCCCGAGTGCACCAGCGCGTTGCGAATCGCCTCCCGCAACGTGACGTAAACTTCCCCGCACATATCTCCAGGTAGCATTGCGGTGTCACCGGTGACCATGACGCTGGTGCGGATGTTGCTCTCAGCGTTGGCCGCCAGATACTCCGTGAGGGCTTGCTCAAGCTCACCGGGTCGCACCGTTGCGTGCAACTCGGCGGAGAAATGCCGGACACTGTCCAGAGCGTGCCGCATGGCTTCTTGGGCGCGGTGGAGCTTCTCCTGTGCATGGGCCGCATCCCGGCTGGCGTGCACTTCATGCAGCTCGAGGTTCTGGATGGCCACGCCTATGGAGTGAGCGGCGTGATCGTGCAGGTCCCTGGCCAGCAGTGCCAGCTCGGCGCGATGCGCGTCGCGGATGGTCTTGAGCATGAACCCGGTGTAGGACACGGCGCTCCAGGCGATTCGGCTCATGACCAGCCGGTGCAACACCAGCGCGGCCCCGTCCTCGGCGTCCGGCCGTCCGACCGCCGAGAACGCTCGCCGCACAAAGGGTAACGCCGTTTCGAACAGCACACTCGCTGCGTGCAGCGCCGCCGCGGGATGCACCCCCTCGATCGCCTGGCCGGCACCGGTCTCGGCGCTGCGCGGCATCGAGCTGTCGTTGGTGACCCCTTTGCAGATATCGACGACTTCGGTGAGTATTGATCGGGCCTGGTTCAGCATCTGCTCGCGGGCGTCGATACTGCGCAGGATCGAGCTGCCCTGCGCGCGTAGGTGGTGTTCAAAGCTGGCGATGATCTCCTCGCTCAACTCACCAGACAGAATATGATCGCCCGTCACGCCCTTCCCTTTCCCCAAAGACCCCTGCTTCTCCGGCCCTGCGCACACCAACCTTACTCTCTCACTATGCGTGAACTACACGAAGAGGGTCAAGTGTACGTCGCGCTGCGTTATCATGAATACTCGTACAGTTCTTACGCGAGTTCTCCGTGGAGATGCAGGGGCCCGGCTGCCGGGCTCTAAGACGGATCCGAGCGTTCCGGCGGGCGCTCGTCGTTATGGAGGCGCAAGGTGGTGGCGATCACCAGGCTGGCGGTGAGGAAGACGATGTCTTTGAGGACATATTGACCCTCCAACGTCGGGGCGTGGTTCGGGCCGCTGAACAATCGGTGCGGCATCAACAGGGCCGGGGAGAGTATTCCGATGGCCCAGAACATCAGGAGGTAGATTGTCACCTGTAGAAATCTCCCGACGATCAGCGATAGGCCGATTGCGCATTCCAGCGTGGCCACCAGCACGAGTGCCACCTTATCCGGCACGAGACCGAAGGTCAGCAAATGTGTGGTCGCCCGTACGAGGTTCTCGGCCGGGCTCACACCCGGGAAGTATTTCAGGATTCCGTACCCTAAAATGACAGCTCCCATGCTGATCCGCAACAGTGTGATGCTGTGCCGGGTCAGCCAGTGGTGAGCGGCCTGTGGAATTGATGGCATGATTTTTTCGATGAAACCACGGTCGCGTGCAACTTCGACCTGCACGGGGCGTGTCGTGGTCATGATCACCTCAGGGTTGTATGTGTGTAAATAGGCAAACGATGTCGCTGCTGGCTCCGAACTCCGTCGAGTGTTCTGCGGAGTTTTATCTCGCCGGCCTCATTGGCAGCGAAGACGTCGAATGCCCAGGCTGACGCGCGAACAGTCGGTGTTCTGGGTGACGTCGTTGATTGCGTGTTCGCGACCCTGCGAACGAACTGGCCGTGTGGGTGTCGGGCTCTTCGCGGCCTTGACATCCAGCGCGTGCGACACTGGAGACACTAGTGACAATCTCGATCGCAGCTCAAGGTCCCCGATGGTAATCGGCACCAAGGTGTAACGGCGACTGTGGCGAAGGTCGTATCTCGACTGTGACGAAGGTCGTATCTTGGACCTGCTCGCATCCCTGGTGCAGGGTATCCGGTGGACTGGCAGGGTGCCCGTCCCGAAGCAACGGCACCGTGAGCCCCGGTCGTGCTCCCCGAGGCCGACCCGTCAGCATCTGGAGAGCGTACTGACCGGCCTTGGTGGGAACATTGAGTCATGACCACACCCGTCGAACTGGAACAGACCCAGGTCGACCCAGCGGTGGACGAGGCCGCTACCGAGGACCGGCCTTGGCTGACGATCGTCTGGAACGACCCGGTGAACCTGATGTCCTACGTCACCTACGTTCTCCAACAACTCTTCGGATACAGCCGCGATGAGGCCACCAAGCTGATGCTTGACGTGCACCACAAGGGTCGGGCCGTGGTGACCAGCGGCTCCCGGGACAAGGTAGAGATCGACGTTGCCAAGCTGCACGGCGCCGGGCTCTGGGCAACCATGCAGAAAGACACGTGAACGGCTGGCGGCGGCGCGGTGGCACGCTGGTGGCCACCCTGACCGAGCAGGAGGCCGGGCTGCTCCGCGGGCTGGTCGGCCAGCTTCGGGAGATGCTCGCGGCCCGGGTCGCAAGCAGCCCGCAGGACGAGCTGGCAGAGCTCACCGGCATCATCGCCGGCCCCACCACCGCTCCCGACGACCAAGTGCTGGCCCGGCTGTTCCCCGACTTCCACCGCGAGGACTCCTCGCTCTCCGGCGGTCTGCGGGCGCTGCACGAGCCCGAGCTGCTGGCCACCAAAGATGGCGCGGCCGGGGTGGTACTGGACACCTGCCCGGCGCGGGGTGGGCGGGTGCGGCTGTCCGATGAACAGGCCCAGGTCTGGCTCACCGCGCTCAACGACGTCCGCTTGGCGCTGGGCACGGTGCTCGAGGTCACCGAGGACATGCCCGATGAGCTTGCCCCGGAGGACCCCCGTGCCACCCACCTGGCTGTGTACCACTGGCTGACCTGGGTGCAAGAATCCCTCATCCAGGCGCTGGTCGGCACGTAGGATGAACGGGTGCTCAGGATCCGGCGTGACCTCGTCGACGCCATGGTGCAACACGCCCGGCGGGATCACCCGGATGAGGCGTGCGGTGTCCTCGCAGGCCCAGCGGGTGCCGAGCGCCCGGAGCGGTTCATCGAGATGATCAACGCCGAGCGTTCGCCGAACTTCTATCGCTTCGACTCGATGGAGGACCTCCGGCTGGAGCGCGAGCTGGAGTCGCGGGATGAGGAACGGGTGGTGATCTACCACTCCCACACCGCCACCGAGGCTTATCCCTCACGCACCGACGTCGCCATCGCTGGTTACCCGGAGGTGCACTACGTGCTGATCTCCACTCGTGATCCGGACATCCACGAGCTGCGCTCCTTCCGGATCATTGACGGTGAGGTCACCGAGGAACCGGTCGAGGTCGTCGAGTCGTACATGTTCTCCCATACCGGTGCCGACGACGTTCCCGACGCGCGCTGATCGGCGCGGCCGGCTCGGGGGTCTCCGGAATGCCCGGGCTCGGTTGTGCGTATTTGTACTGGTGAGCCGACCGCACCCAGAGGAGGATCCCAAGGATGGCCGTTACCGTCTCCGTTCCCACTATCCTGCGTACTCATACCGGAGGCGAGAAGTCCGTGGAGGCTTCCGGCGCCACGATCGCCGAGGTGATCGAAGACCTGGACCGGCAACACTCCGGGATCAAGGGCCGGCTGGTGAAGGACGGGTCCCTGCACCGCTTCATCAACGTCTATCTCAACGACGAGGACATCCGATTCGCGGGTGGCCTGGCGGCCGCTGTGCGGGACGGCGACGAGGTCACCATCCTGCCCGCCGTGGCAGGCGGCTCCGCCGCTCGTGAGTGGCATTCGTTGCTATAGCAAACGAATGCCACTCACGAGCGCGACCGAAGGGAGCGCCAAGTGGCCCGCTACGACTCGCTGCTCGATGCGCTGGGTGACACGCCGCTCGTCGGGCTGCCCCACCTCTCACCCTCGTCGGAGGTGCGGTTGTGGGCCAAGCTGGAGGACCGCAATCCCACCGGCTCGGTGAAGGACCGCCCGGCGCTGGCGATGATCGAGGATGCCGAGCGCACCGGCCGCCTCACCAAGGGCTGCACCTTGCTCGAGCCGACCTCCGGTAATACCGGGATCTCGCTGGCGATGGTGGCGAAGCTCAAGGGCTACCGGCTGGTGTGCGTGATGCCGGAGAACACCTCGATCGAGCGGCGGCAGCTACTGGAGGCGTACGGCGCGGAGATCATCTTCTCGCCCGCGGCAGGTGGTTCCAATCAGGCGGTGGCGCGGGCCAAGGAGCTGGCCGCGGCGCATCCCGACTGGGTCATGCTCTACCAGTACGGCAACCCGGCCAACGCCGCTGCGCACTACCGCACCACCGGTCCCGAGATCCTGCGTGACCTGCCCACCGTGACTCATTTCGTCGCCGGCCTGGGTACCACCGGCACCCTCGTCGGGGTGGGGCGCTACCTGCGTGAGCACAAGCCCGACGTGCAGATCATCGCCGCCGAACCGCGCTACGGCGAGTTGGTCTATGGCCTGCGCAACCTCGACGAGGGGTTTGTGCCCGAGCTCTACGACCCGGAGGTGCTCACCGGCCGGTTCTCCGTCGGTTCCCTCGACGCCTTGCGCCGAACCCGCGAGCTGCTGGAGATGGAGGGCATCTTCGCGGGTATCTCCACCGGTGGGATCCTGCACGCGGCACTGGCCGTCGCCGAGAAAGCCGCCGGCACCGGCGATCCAGCCGATATCGTCATGATCGTCTGTGATGCCGGGTGGAAGTATCTGTCGACCGGTGCCTACACCGGCGACCTGGAGGAAGCCGCTGCCCGCCTGGATGGCCAGCTCTGGGCGTAACCCTCGGCGCTGCAGACAGGGTTCTCCCAGGACACAGGGTTCTCCCAGGACACAGGGTTCTCTCAGGGAATGGGGGTAATGTCGGCTACCGTGCCGGACGTGCGTTCTGGAGGTCAGGGCCAGCCGCGGGTGTTGCCCGCTCGCCCCGGACAGGCCGCGATGATCATTGCCGCCTTCACCGGCGTGCTCTACATCACCGAGGCGGTGGACACCCTGCTCGGTGGCGCCCTGGACGCGGATGGCATCCGGCCACGAAGCCTCGACGGGCTGGACGGGATCCTGTGGGCCCCGCTGCTGCACCACGGCTGGCAACATCTGGTGACCAACACGGTGCCGGTTCTGGTGTTGGGGTTCTTGGCGCTGGCCGGCGGAGTTGGCCAGTTCATCGCGGTGACCGCCACCATCTGGTTGCTCGGTGGTCTTGGGACGTGGCTGACGGGCAGCCCCGGAGTCCATCTCGGTGCGTCGATTCTGATCTTCGGCTGGCTCGTTTTCCTGCTCGCGCGCGGCTTCTTCGCGCGCAGCCCGACGCAGATCCTGCTGGCGGTGGTGTTGTTCGCGATGTGGGGCGGTGTGCTGTGGGGAGTGCTGCCCGGCGCTGAGGGGATCTCCTGGGAAGGCCACCTGTCCGGAGCGATAGGCGGACTGATCGCCGCACAGCTGTTTGCCCGTGGCAATCGGCCCGGTCCTGATCGACCCAGGATTAATCGCCCCGGTGCTCATCAGCCCCGTATGGATCAACCCTGGTTGAACGGCTCGTGATTGACCCAGCCGCCCCGATCGGGGTCTTCGATTCCGGCGTCGGTGGGCTCACTGTCGCGCGCGCCATCGCCGACCAGCTACCGCGGGAGCGGTTGCACTACGTGGGCGATACCGCGCACGGGCCATACGGTCCGCTGCCCATCGCACGGATCCGATCGCACGCGCTGGCGGTGGCCGACGAGCTGGTGGGCAGCGGGGTGAAGATGCTGGTCATCGCCTGCAACACGGCCTCCGCGGCGTGCCTGGCCGATGCCAGGGAGCGTTACTCCATCCCGGTGGTGGAGGTGGTGCACCCGGCGGTGCGGCGGGCCGTGGCGGCCACCCACTCCGGTCGGATCGGCGTGATCGGGACTCAGGCGACTATCCGGTCCCGGGCTTACCATGACGCCTTCGCCGCAGCGCCTCATGTCCAGGTGAGCGGGGTGGCCTGCCCGCGGTTCGTGGATTTCGTGGAGCGTGGGATGACCTCGGGGCGCCAGATGCTCGGCTTGGCGCAGTCCTACCTGGAGCCGCTGCAGCGCGCTGGGGTGGACACCCTGGTGCTGGCCTGCACGCACTACCCGCTGCTCACCGGGGTACTGCAGATCGTCATGGGCGACGGGGTGACGCTGGTGTCCAGTGCGGAGGAGACCGCAAAGGATGTGCTGCGAGTGCTCACCGAGCACGAGTTGCTGCGCGCCGAGCCGGAGGAGCCTGAGCACCTGTTCGTTGCTACCGGGGATCCGGTGCCCTTCGCCCGGTTGGCCCGCCGTTTCCTGGGGCCCTCGTTAGCAGCCACCGTGGTCGGCGGAGGCTGAGCGGAGGGTGCGATGTTGCTGACGGTACTGGGTTGTTCCGGCAGCGTCCCCGGGCCGGAGTCGCCGGCGTCGGGTTACCTGGTTCGCGCTGAGGGAGCCAGCGTGGTGCTCGATCTGGGCAACGGGGCCTTCGGTGCGCTGCAGCGCTATCTCGACCCCTTCACTCTTGACGGGCTGGTGCTGTCCCACCTGCATGCGGACCACTGTGCGGATGTCGCCGGGATGGCCGTCTACCGCCGTTACCACCCGCACCCGCCGCCCCATGACGCGCTGCCGGTGTACGGGCCATCGGGACTCGCCGGGCGCCTGGCGGCCGCGTACGCGCCCAACGCTGCGGAGCACGCGGTGACCGATCTGTCCGATGTCTACGATTTCCGATCTTACCGCGAGGCGGTTCGGATCGGCCCGTTCGAGCTGCTTACCGCGCCTGTCGAGCACCCCTGCGAGGCTTACGCGCTGCGGATCAGCCACGCAGGGCGGGTGCTGGTCTTCTCCGGTGACACCGGCCCGTGCCGGCAGCTCGTCGAGCTGGCCACCGGTGCCGACGTGCTGCTCGCTGAGGCGTCCTGGCCCGACCAGCCGGACAACCCCCTCGGGGTCCACCTGTCCGGGAAGGATGTCGGCGAGGCCGCCGCGTCGGCGGGCGTCGGCCGGCTGCTGATCACCCACGTGCCGCCGTGGACTGATCCCGAGCAGGTACTTGCCGAGGCCAAGGACGCCTTCGAGGGGCCCACCGAGCTGGTCCGCTCCGACGCCCACTATGACATTTGACGGCTCAGCCGTCGTGACATTTGACCACTCGGCCGTCGTGATATGTGACGGCTCAGCCGTCGTGACATTTGGCGGCTCGGCCGTCGTGGCGTGGGATCCGACCACGCTGCGGTGAGTAGGCTGATCCGGTGGCACGAGCAGACGGCAGGACCGACGAGGCGCTCCGGACGGTGTGCATCACCCGGGGCTACCAGCAGTGGCCCGCGGGGTCGGTACTGATTGAGTGCGGCGGCACCCGGGTGCTCTGCGCGGCTAGTGTGGTCGACGGTGTGCCGCGATGGCGCAAGGGTTCCGGGCAGGGCTGGCTCACAGCCGAGTACGCGATGCTGCCGTCCTCGACGCACACCCGCAGCGAGCGGGAATCGGTCAAAGGCCGCTTGGGCGGCCGGACACAGGAGATCAGCAGGCTGATCGGGCGAGCCCTGCGATCGTGCATCGACCTCGCCGCGCTGGGGGAGAACACCATCTCGCTGGACTGCGATGTCATCCAGGCCGACGGCGGCACCCGCACTGCGGCCATCACCGGTAGCTATGTGGCGTTGGCCGACGCGGTGACCTGGTTGCGCGCCGCAGGCCGGCTGCGCCATTCCCATCCGCTGTCCTGCTCGGTCGCCGCGGTGAGCGTCGGCGTGGTGGACGGCCAGGTCCGGCTGGACCTGCCCTACGAGGAGGACTCCCGCGCCGAGGTGGACATGAACGTGGTGGCCACCGATAGCGGCACCCTGGTGGAGTTGCAGGGCACCGGAGAAGGCGCCACCTTCGCGCGCTCCACCTTGGACCAGATGCTGGACCTGGCTCTCAAGGGCTGCCAGGAGTTGACCGCGTTCCAAGCGAGCGCGCTGGCCGCTCCCTACCCCGGTGAGCTGCCCCGGTCGTGAGCCCCGTGCGGTTGCTGCTGGCAACGCGGAACGCCAAGAAGCTGGCGGAGCTGCGGCGGATCCTGGTCTCCGCGGATCTGCAGGGCATGCAGGTGGTCGGACTCGACGAAGTGCCACCGTTCCCGGAGACTCCGGAGACCGCTACGACCTTCGAAGGCAACGCGCTGGCCAAGGCCGGCAGCGCAGCGTCATTTACGGGGCTGACCACCGTCGCCGACGACTCAGGCCTGGAGGTGGACGCGCTGGGTGGCATGCCCGGAGTGCTCTCGGCCAGGTGGGCCGGCCGCCATGGCGACGACGCGGCGAACCTGCAACTGGTGCTCGAGGCGCTCACCGACGTCCCGGACAGCCGTCGCGGCGCGGTTTTCGTCTGCGCCGCAGCGCTGGTCGTACCCTCGACCGTCCAGCACACCGGAACCCGGACCGTGGTGCGTGGATACTGGCGCGGCACCCTGACCCGAGCGGCCCGCGGTGGCAACGGCTTCGGCTACGACCCGATCTTCGTCCCGGAGGGCGACCAGCGCACCTCCGCCGAGCTGGACCCGGCCGAGAAGGACGCGGTGTCGCACCGGGGCCGGGCGCTGCGGGCTTTGTTGCCCGCCCTGCGCGACCTGGTCGTCAACTGACGACCTGCACCACCTGGCCCGTCGACAGCCTGTTGAAGAACGTCACCGCGGCGTCCCTGCTCAGGTGGATGCATCCGTGCGAGGGCACGCGCAGGCTGCCTTGGTGGAACGCGATACCGCTATTGGTGAAGAACACCGAGTAGGGCATCGGGGCGTTGTTGAACAGCGAGCTGCGGTGGTCCTTGTCCTTCCACAGCACCCGGAACATCCCAGGCGGGGTGCGGTGACCTGGTCTGCCGGAGGTGATCGGGGTCGGCCCGTAACTGACCTGCCCGCCGTTCATCAGCCAGGCTCGCTGGCTGCTCAGACTGATACAGGCCGCCGCGGACGACCCGCACGGCGTAGCTGCCGAGGACCCGACGGCGGCGGCCGCGACCGCCGGGGTCAACACCGCGCACCCGAGGGCGACTGTGAGTGCTAGGACGGTATGACGAACGATACCCATCACGTGAGACCCCCCTCGGTGACTGACCTTCAGAATACGCCTTCCGAGGGTCATTCCACAGGGGTCAGTCGTCACAAAGTGTGATACTCACCGGGGCCCTGTGACCGTCTCACGGGTAAAGCCCGCTTCGCTGTCCCCAGTTGCCTAGCGCAGGAGGGTCGGTTCGTGATCCGATTCAGGGGTGAACAGCGACACCTCCGAGTCGAGTCCCGACGCCGACGCGCTGCACGTCGCCGCCGACCGCCCCTTTCCCTGGTTCGACGACCTGCCGGTTCCGCTGGATGCCGTCACGCTCGGGCAGAGCATCGAGCTGCATCCGCTGTGCCAGCCGCTGGCGCCACTGCTGGGTGTGTGGCGGGGTGAGGGCCTGGCCCAGTACCCCTCCTTGCTCGGCGAGTTCCCCTACGGTCAGCAGATCAGCTTCTCGCACGACGGCAGGCCGTTTCTGGTCTACGAGGCGCGGGCGTGGCTGCTGAGTCCCTCCGGCAAGGTGCTGCGCCCCGCGGCCCGTGAGGTCGGGTGGTGGCGGATGGACGAGGACGAGACCATCGAACTGGTCCTCGCGCACATGTTCGGCATCTGCGAGATCTACTACGGTGGACGCACCAGTGAGACGTCCTGGGAGCTGCTCGCCGATGTCATCGAGCGGACCGAAACGGCTCGGGAGACCACCGCTGCCGCCCGGCTCTACGGTATCGCCGAGGACGGTGACCTGGTCTATGCCGAGGAGCGGGCGCTGCGTGGCCTGCCCACCAAGCCACACCTCTCCGCCCAACTCAAACGCATCGCCGGCTGATCCCCTCGCCTCCACCCCGAGACGGGGACATCTCGGAGTCCTCAGGGCCTTTTCCACCCCGAGATGCCTCCATGTCGGGGCATGCGGGCCGGGGCGTCGCACCACGGTTGTAGAGGTACCAGGCGGCGCGGCAGGCCAGGTCCCGCAGGTCTGGGCTACGGCTGTTAGCCGGGTCGGTGAACAGCAGATGGGGCAGGATTCGCGCCCAGCTGGGCCAGAACGCCGGGTTCATCGGCGGCGAGCTGGTCGCGCAGGACGGCTTGGGTGAGCCGGTGCAGCTGCAGCCCGCGGTCGATGCGGGCCAGACCGTAGCTGCCGACCCGCCCAAGACTGCGATGCGCCGCCACCGGATTGGCTACCGCTGCGGTCAGAGCCTCCAGTTCGGCGGCCAGCTGTAGCCGGTCGCGGCGATGCGGCCGATCAGGACGTCGGCGGGAATGGGTTCCGAGGCGAGGAACGCGCCGATGCGAACCAGCGCCAGCGCGGCCGGGTCGACCTCGGCAAGGCGGTCGGTGGACACCCGGATCGCCGCGACGAGCGAGCTCGGATGACTCTGTGGCGCGCTCTGGTCGAGCAGTTCCTCTGCCCGGGTCTCGAGCAAGTCCAGGTAGTGATCAACCGGCACCAGGCGGTGTCCCCTCTCGGTGTCCTTGATCAGCGCCGACGTCCACTCCTCGATGGTGTACCGCAGGTCTTCGAAGTACGCCGGAGAGAACAACGCCACCACCCGGTCCGCGGCACCCAGAGCCTCGTGCATCTTGGTGACGAAGTTCTCGCCCACCGCCCAGTCCCAGGAATCCAGCTCCACGGTGTACCCGGCCGCGACCAGATGCCAGGCGACCCACTCCGCCCACGCCTGATCCCGCCCAGCGTGACTGACGAAGAAATCCACTCCCGCCACGCCGGCACACCTCCAGATCGCCCAAATCGTATTATGGATGCAGTCGTCATGCGCGGCTACGCCGCGCACACTGGCGGATGAAAGTTATTTTCTGAGCAGATTGCTACTACAGTATGTGGGGCCGAATATCAACAGTCTGCATCCAGAACGGGACTGTAATCTTTCCGCCCTGGCGCACACAGTGAATAGGACCGCTCGCTTGTAGTGCGCCAACACCCCTTGCCTGCCGCAAGATCGCTGAGCTTGCGGACTCGTGGGAGACTCTGCCCTATGATCGTCGGCGTGCCGGAGGACCTCGCTACCGAGATCGTCGCGGTGTTGCGCGGTGCTGGGGCCCGATTCGCGCTGCTGCACGGAAGCCGGGCGGGCGATTCGCCGCGAGTGGACTCCGATGTCGACATCGCGGCCTGGTGGCCGTCCGACCCGCCGCAGGCCTTCGAGGTACTGCTCCCGCCGGGGGTGGATCTGGTGGTGCTCAACGGTGCCCCCCTTGAGCTGGCCGGCCGGATCGCGCTGCACGGCCGCCTCCTGTTCGATGACGACCCGTCGGCGCGGGTCCGCTGGACCGCCACTACGCGCAAGATCTACGCCGACGAGCAGCCGCGGCTGCTGCGTAGCCACCGCGAGTTCGCCGAGGCGTTCCGCCGTGGTCGATGAGGTCCGGGTCCTCCGGCTGCTCCGGTCGATCAGCGACGACCTCGCCGTGCTCCGTGGCGAAGCGTCGGCCGATCCTGGGCGGCGGGCCGATCCGCTGTGGCTGCGCGGTGTGAAGTACACCTTCGTGACGGCGATCGAGGCGGGCGTCGATGTCGCCCAGCACGTGTGCGCGTCCAAGGGGTGGGGTCCGCCGCGGGACAACGGTGACGCGGTCCGCCTGCTGGGTGCGCACGGAGTGCTCTCCGCCGACCTCGCGGACCGGCTGCGCCGCGCGGTGGGATTCAGGAACGTGCTGGTGCACGACTACATCGAGGTCGATGACGGCATCGTGCTCGATCGGCTCGCGAATCTCACGGACCTCGATGACTTCGTCGCCGCTGTAGCCGCCTGGGTGGTGCCACCGAGTTCCTGATGGTTCGTCCGCGGCTTGTTACACGGTGAAGATCGTCAGCTTGCTGTGCAGGCTGGACGCGAGGTGCTGGAGGTCGTCCGGGTCGCTGGTGACCACCAGCGCCTGCAGCCGCAACGCGGTGGCCACGACCAGCGCGTCGATGACGTCGGAGGTGCCCGAACGGCCGCAGATCGTGCCTGCTGCCTTGCCGAGATCCTCGGTGTCCGGAGTCACCAGGCAGCCCCGGAGCAGCCGAGCGAGGTTTGCGTGCGGTGTCCCGCGCCACGCCTGGGCCAGGATCATGACAGGGACGATTGGGCGTACCCCACTGGCGAGGCTCTGCTCGTGCAGCGCCCACAGGCCTCGGTGACGCCGTTCGGCGGCCACCAGCGCGCCGGTGTCGTAGACGATCCCTGACACCGCTAGCCGGCGGCTCGTTGCGGCGGGATGACCCCGCCGTCGATGAGTGTCTGGCGTGCCTGGGCCCGTTCGGTGTCGGTCAGAGCGCCGTCATCAGCCTCGAACTCAGCCACTGCGGCCAGCCCGTCCGCGATCGCGGCCTGCTCCGCCACGGCTCGCTCGGCAGCTCGAGCCAGCCATACGGAGACCGGCAACCCGGCAGCCTCGGCGGCGGTCCGGATCGTGTCCTCCAGTTCAGCGGGAACCGAGATCGACAGCCTGCGCACACTCATGCACTGACGATACCGCCAGTATTACGAAGTAATACGGCTACGCCTCAACAAGATCTCGTGCTCGGTCCAGGAAATCTCGGACCGCTGGCACTGTGGCGTGCGGTGTGATCTGGTGGTAAAGGTCGCGGAGGAGGTCGACGCCGAAGGTGGAGTCCAGGCTTTCGGCCAGCTCGATTGCTGTCATGCCCCGATGGGCGGCGGCGTCCAGGTCGCGCCGCTTGCCCGGGCGGGCCAGGGCGTCGGCCGAGCGGATCAGGTAGTGCTGCCGGTCCCGGGCGAAGGACTCATCGAAAGAGGCGAGGCCCTCTTCGAGTGTAATTGCTGCGCGATCAGCCTGTCCTAGCTGCAGCCAGGAGGTGCCTGCCTCCAGCAGGATCCACCCGGGGCTGACCCAGTACAGCCAGGGTGGATCGTTATCTGAATCGCCCCGCTCGACCTGGGTGCGGGCTTGGGAGATTGCTGCGGCGCAGCCTGAGGCGTCCTGCGCGCTCGCCAGGGCGTAGGCATGCCGGACGTGCAGCTGCGCCAGCAGGCGTGGGGTCTGCAGACCTCTCACACCGGCGAGAGCAGTTTCGGCGAGTGCGATGGCTTCCCCGGTTTGCCCCTGAAAGGCTGCCTGGTCGGCCATGAAACCGAGGATGTACGCGCCCAGCGGCCGGTCATCGACGGTGTGCGCGGCGCGCAGGGCCGCGATGTTATAGCGCTGGGCCAGTCCTGGCTGCCCGGCGTCATAGGCGCCCCATCCAATGAGCTGTCCGAGTTCGGCGAGCGCGAGGTGCAGTGTGCGCCCAGTGGGCTCGTCATAGGTGGCCCGGTCGAGCAGTCCGGCGACCCAGCCGAACTCGTGTCGCGCCAGCGATAGCACCGTCCCGCCGCCCGCGGCATCGTCCATCGCCCGCAGCTCGGCGATCATGGCGGGCAGCCGATCCGCCAGCCCCGCCGACACCCGACGCCCGGACAGCCCGGACACCAGCGGCTCCGGCTCGTGTATCAGCCATTGATGCGCCGGCGCGGTGAGTGCGGTGCCGCTCAAGATCAGGAACCCTCGGCGTTTCACCCCGCTATCACCCCCGCTCAGCATGACTGCCGCCTTGACGGTACCTCGATGGTTCCACGGTGTCATGAGCACGAGATCGTGCTCGGGCTCGTCAACCGGCTCGTCGAGCGTGTCCGGCGTGATCACCGCCTTGGCTGGCTGTCCCTCGGCGAGCATGCACTCCAGTTCCTCCAGCGACATCGCCAGAGCGTCGGCAAGCTTGGGCCGTAGCCACGGCTGTGGAGACGTCTCGCCGCGTTCCCAGCGCCCGACCGTCGTGGGGTGCCGGACACCTGTCATGCGTCTGCACTGTCCCGCCACAGGACAACGCCAGTGTCGACAGCAGGCTGGTACCTCCTTGGCTTTACACCTCCACAAGATCTCGCGCCCGATCCAGGAAATCCCGCACTGCTGGCACCGTGGCGTGCGGTGTGATCTGGTGGCAGAGGTCGCGGATGAGGCCGACACCGAGAGTTGAGTCCAGACTCTCTGCCAGGTCGATCGATCTCATGCCACGCTCAGCGGCTGATTCCAGATCGCGCTGCTTGCCCGGTCGGGTCAGGGCGTCGGCCCAAAGGGCCAAGTAGAGCTGCCGGTCCCGAGCGAAGGATTCATCGAACAGGGCGATGCCTTCCTCGAGCATGGCTGCTGCTCGATCAGCCTGCCCTAGTTGCAGAAAGGAGTTGCCGGCCTCGACAAGAATCCACGCTGGGTTGACCCAATACAGCCAGGGCAGACCGTCATCTTGTCCGAACAGCTCGACTTGGCGGCGAGCTTGGGAGATCGCGACGGCGCAGCCCGAGGCATCGTGCACGGTCGCCGAGGCGTAAGCATGCCGGACGTACAGCTGCGCCAGCAGGCGTGGCGTTTGCAGACCTCGTGCACCGGCGAGGGCAGTCTCGGCGAGTGTGACGGCTTCCGTGGGTTGCCCTTGATGGGCTGCCTGCTTGGCCATGTAGCCGAGGATGTGAGCGCCCAGCGGCCGGTCATCGATGGTGTGCGCGGCGCGTAGGGCTGCGATGTTGTAGCGCTGGGCCAGTCCTGGCTGCCCGGCGTCATAGGCCCCCCATCCTGCGAGCTGTCCGAGTTCGGCGAGTGCGAGGTGGAGTTTGCGGCCGGTGGGCTTGTCGTAGGTGGCCTGGTCGAGCAGCCCGGCGACCCAGCTGAATTCGTGTTGCACCAGCGACAGCACCGTGCCGCCGCCCGCGACATCGTCCATCGCCCGTAGCTCGGCGATCATGGCCGGAAGCCGATCCGCCAGCGCTGCGGAGATACGCCGCCCGGACAGCCCGGATATCAGCGGTTCCGGCTCGTGCACCAGCCATTGGTGCGCCGGGGCGGTCAGGGCCGTCCCGGTCAAGGTCAAGAATCCTCGGCGTTTCACCCGGCCACCACCCCCGCGCAGGAAGACTGCCGCGTCGACGGTACCTTGATGGCTCCATGGTGCCGTGAGCACGAGATCGCTCTCGGGATCGTCAACCGGCTCGTCAGGCGTGTCCGACGCCTTGGCCGACTGTCCCTCGGCGAGTATGCGGTCCAGCTCCTCCAGAGACATCGCCAGAGTGCCGGCGAGTTTGGGCCGTAGCCACGGCTGTGGAGATGTCTCGCCGCGTTCCCAGCGCCCGACCGTCGTGGGTTCCACGCCTATCGCCCGGCCGAGTGTTTCCTGGCTATGGCCGCAGATTGCGCGGCGCTTCGTGAACGCGTGGCGCTTGGCTTTCACGGTTGTTCCTTCTCCTGAACGCTGATTTGATCTAGCACGTGATCGGCACCGTAGCTCAGCAGTGTGACCGAACCGGCGTGATGTCACATGGATGCCGGACACCTGTCATACGTCTGCGCTGTCCCGCCACGAGCCGGTGAGGTGGTTGAAGAGTGCTTCCAGCTCGGTAGGTGTGTCTCCTCGTCGGGTGTCCTGGACCGTCGCCGTGTCCTGCACACCGCCACCCGCCTGCTCTCCGAGAGCAACTCCCGGTGGAGATGTTGATCACGCTTCCGAGCTGCTGCCAAGCGACCCGCCGCTGCTCGCCATGCGCGACCTCGCTCCACTCAGCGCCACTCCGCGATGCCTTACACTCGGCATCTCACGGCCGTGCGTTGCTGCAACGAGTGGTAGGAAGCTAAATCTTTGATCGAAACAGTTCTTGTCGGGCCGAATAACTGAAAGTCACAAGGACTGGTTCGGTTTGTGGACGCCACGACTATCAAGGAGAACTGTGTGAGCGCGCACGGCAACCGCACCGCGAAACTGTTCATCGAGCACCCTGTCTGGGTCTGGATCGGGACGATTGCTAGTGTTATCTCGGCGGTTGTGGCCATCATCGCTCTGTGGCCAGGAGGTCGTCATCTGAGAATCATGACGTGCGAAGCTCCGGTTGAGATACGGCCTGGGGAGCAGATCAGGTTGGATTACAGCATTGACACAAATTTATCCAGCGAGGTGGGGCTCGGTGCTGGTTTCTACGACAGTAACCGAATTGATCACTCCACTGGGATCGGTGATGTGGACCGGCTTCAGCTCGAAGATGGCCACAATAGCGGAACTCGACAGTTTGTGGTTCCCGCTAATCTTGAACCTGGCTTTTACGACTTGATTCTGGAGATCTGGCCCTCGGATAGGATTGGCGCTGATAACGAGGAAACCCTCGCGGAACACAGGTGCGCGCTCGTGCGGATACCCTGATTGAGAGTTGTGGCCGCAGGCTCATGGCTCAGTTCAGACGCGAATGCCTCAATCGCTGTGATGGCCTAGATGGTTGATTCCGTGAAGATCGTGTGAGGGCGCGTCGTGACCGCGAATGTGGGCGAAGGGTTGGTGAGGAGCATGGCAGCACGTGCTCTGCGGTGGGCTCGCCGATCGGGTACCCGTTGACGCTGGTCACACACCCTCACAGGACCAGACACGCACACGGGAACCCCGCAACCCCCTCTCCCCCTGCCGCCCACCCAGCAGCCCCTTACCCGAGCGGGGGTGAGGGTGCACAAGCATCCACAAGACCCCGCACAGGGGGTCTGGAAGGTGCACAAACATCCACAAGCACCCGCAGCTGGGCAGCACGGTGCGCCGAGCATCGGGGAACGGGCTTTGTGCACGTCTGTGGTCACGACAACTCACACGATCTTCACGGAATCAACCATCTAGACCACGGCTTGGTGACCGGTCACCCCGTCAATCGGCTGTGGCCAGCGCTGGTGGCTGGTCGAACTGGGTGTGGTAGGGCTCTTCGTAGCGGCCGCCGGCGGTGATCAGCTCGGTGTGGGGCCCGCGTTCCACCACGCGCCCGTCTTCGATCACGAGGATGAGGTCGGCGGCGCGGAGGGCGGGTCAGCAGCAGTTGGGCGATCGTCAGCCGTTGACGATCACGGTCGCGGCACTGCGACGACTTTCGCGAGATCGTCCAGACCGGCGAAATCGCCGGGGTTGGTGGTGTAGAGCGGAAGCTGGTTCGCGATCGCAATGGACGCGATCATCAGATCCGCGATCCGGCGACGTGGCCTGCGCCCAGCCGCTACTACCGCAGCCGAGACCAGCCCGAACGTGCGGGCCGCCTCAGTGCCGAACGGTAATGGCTCGAAGGTGGCCTCAGTGTGCTGGAGGACGCTCATGCGCCGGGCCCGTTCGGCTGGGTCGTCGGTGCGGTGGGGTCCCGCCGACAACTCGGCCAGCGTCACCGCGCTGATCACCATCTCGCCGGGCAGATGCGCATCATCGAGCGCGGCCAAGTGGATGACGATATTCGTGTCGATCAGGCCACGACCCTGTGTCTCACCACTCAGGGCCTCACCACTCACGGCCTCACCACTCACGGCCGGACAAGTCCTGGTCGGCGAGGTCGTCGATGTCGGCGCGGAACGTCTCGGCGTCGAGGACCGGGGCGGTGGCGAATGCTGCCATGACTTCCTGGCGAGGAACGAAGGTGCGGCGACGGAGCGGGATGAGCCGGCCAACCGGTGTCCCGTTGCGAGTAATCGTGAACGACTCGCCACGCTCGACCGCGCGCATGATCGCGCCAGAATCATTACGGAGTTCTCGTTGAGAGATCTCGTGCGGGTCCTGTTCGACCATACTGCTTAGGGTACCTCTGATATGCTACGAAGTGCTACGGTAGTCGAGGGTCACCGGACTGTGGCTACGGTTGGTGGCTGGTCGAACTGGGTGCGGTAGAGCTCCTCGTAGCGGCCGCCGGCGGTGACCAGCTCGGCATGGGTCCCGCGTTCCACCACGCGCCCGCCTTCGATCACGAGGATGAGGTCGGCGGCGCGGACGGTCGAGAGCCGGTGGGCGATCACCACCGCGGTCCGCCCGGCCAGCGCCTCGCCCAGCGCTTCCTGCACCGCCGCCTCGGAGGTCGAGTCCAGGTGTGCGGTGGCCTCGTCGAGGATCACCGCCCGGGGTCGGGCCAGCAGCAGCCTGGCGATCGTCAACCGCTGGCGCTCCCCACCGGAGAGGCGGTACCCGCGCTCGCCGACGACGGTGTCCAGCCCGTCGGGCAGCGCCGCGACGAGATCGGCGATCCGGGCCCGGCGCAGCACCTCCCACAACTCGTCCTCTGACGCATCCGGCCGGGCCAGCAGCAGGTTGGCCCGGACCGACTCGTGGAACAGGTGCCCGTCCTGGGTCACCATCCCCAGCGCAGCGCGGATCGACTCGGCGGACAGGTCACGGACGTCCACACCGGACAGTCGCACCGCGCCGCCGTCGACGTCGTAGAGCCGGGGTACCAGCTGCGCGATCGTCGATTTCCCGGCACCGGAGGATCCGACCAGCGCCACCATCTGCCCCGGCTCGGCCCGGAACGACACCTCGTGCAGGACCTCCACCCCGCCCCGGGTATCGAGCTCGGCGACCTCCTCCAGCGACGCGAGCGACACCTTGTCCGCCGCGGGATAGCTGAAGCTCACGCGGTCGAACTCCACGGACACCGGTCCGTCGGGCACCCGTGCGGCGTCGGGTTTGTCCTGGATGAGCGGGGTCAGGTCGAGCACCTCGAACACCCGCTCGAAGCTGACCAGCGCGCTCATCACGTCGACCCGGGCGCTGGCCAGCGCGGTCAGCGGCGCGTAGAGCCGGGTCAGCAGCAGCGCGAGCGCCACGACCGCGCCCGGCTCCAGCTGCCCGCGCAGCGCGTAGACCCCACCGAGCCCGTAGACCAAGGCCAGCGCCAGCGCCGAGACCAGCGTCAACGCGGTGACGAACACCCACTGCACCATCGCGGCGCGCACCCCGATGTCGCGCACCCGCCGGGCTCGCGCGGCGAACTCCGCGGACTCCCGCTCCGGCCGGCTGAACAGTTTCACCAGCGTCGCGCCGGGCGCGGAGAACCGCTCGGTCGCCTGCGTGCTCATCATCGCGTTGTGGTTGGCCGACTCGCGCTGCAGCCGCGCCAGCCGGGTGCCCATCCGCCGCGCCGGCAGCACGAACACCGGCAGTAGCAGCAGCGCGAGCAGGGTGATCTGCCAGGAGAGCCCGATCATCACCACCAGCGTGAGCGCCAGCGTCACCACGTTGCCGACCACTCCCGACAGCGTGCCGCTGAACGCCCGCTGCGCGCCGATCACGTCGTTGTTCAACCGGCTGACCAGCGCGCCGGTGCGGGTCCGGGTGAAGAACGCGATCGGCATCCGCTGCACGTGATCGAACACCGCGGTGCGCAGATCGAGGATCAGGCTTTCGCCGATGCTCGCCGACAACCACCGCGTCACCAGCCCGAGCCCGGCCTCGACCACCGCGATCAGCGCGATCAGCAGCGCGAGCCTGAGCACCGTATCCGACGTGGCGCCCTGCACGATGGCGTCGACGACCCGGCCGGCGAGCACCGGTGTCGCGACCGCCAGGGCCGCCGTCGCCACGCTGAGCACCAGGAACCAGCTCAACTGCATACGGCGCGGTCGGGCGAAGGTGCCGATGCGCCGCAGCGTGGCCAGGGAGAACGGGCGCTGGTCCTGTTGCGCGTGCATCGCGTTGTACATCGACATCCACGCGGTCACTTCCATCGACATTCCCGCACACTAGAACCCCAACCCGACTTGAGGTCAAGTTCGGGCTTTTTGTCCGCATTCGGCAGGGCAGCCGGATCGCGTTAGGGCACGGTCACGTCAGGGGATGGCGGTTAGACCCAGGCCGGCCCGCAACCGCGGGTTGGTGACGGCTCGGGCGAGCTGGGGGGACACACCGGGGACCTCGGCGGGGGTCCTGGGCAGCGGATCGGCGTCCGGTGTCGGCGTATCGAGGCGCCGCCGCAGCAGCACCGCGGCGATCTCTGGACCGAACCGGTACCAGTCCACCGCATCCTGGCCGGCCTCGGGGCCGAGGATCTCGGCGACGAGGGACTCAACCGTGCGCGCGGTGGCCTCCCGGAAATCGGCGGGCGCCGCCATCACCTGCCGTTCGCTTCGCTGGCCCAGGTCGGCGCCCAGCAGAGCCTGGGCGTCCACGATGCCGGCGCCCATCTCTGTGGAGTCCCATCCGGGCGGACGCCGCGCGGTGGCTCCCACCAGGCGCTGGAACATCGTCTGGAGTGTCTCACCGCGGGCCCGAGCCGCCGCGATGAGGTTGGCGCGGCCGTGGTGGGCGAGCCAGAGCGCCGCGACGCCCGCCGTGAGCGCTACCGAGTAGCTCGTGCCCTGGCCCTGGTCGGACCCCACCGGTGTGGTCGCGTGGAACACGTTCTCCCCGGGGGCCGAGATGTCCACTGACGCCCCGCGAGAGCTGCCGCGCCAGCGCGCGTCGCGGACGTCGACGCCGGCGACGGCGATGCACTCGTCGTATCGCGCCGGCCAGACGACGGTGCCCACGCAGTTGCCGGCCGCCGCCAGGACGATGACATCGCCCTGCACCGCTCGCTGCAGGGCGCGGAACAGGGTGGGCGAGGGCAGCCCGCCCAGGCTCAGCGTGATGACGTGGGCGCCGTGATCGGTGGCCCAGTCCATCGCCTGGGCCACCGAGACCTGAGTGATGCGGATGACGCTCTCGATGGCCCGGATCGCCATGTGCTGGGCCCGCGGGGCGCTGCCGGTCACCCGGCCGGGCGGCAGCGAGACGACGACGCTCGCCGTCCCCGTACCGTGCCCGGGATTGTCACCGAAGCCAGCCGCCAGCGGGTCGGTCGGATCCGGGTCGTTGTCGAGCACGTCGAAGCCCGGGACGCTGGAGATGCCGTCGAGCTCGACGTGCCGGGTGATCCCGGTGTCGGGCTGCGCGACGATCACTCCGTCGCCCTGATCCGGGCGTTGCCGCGCCACGGAGAACGCCCACGCCTGCGGCACCCGCATCGCGTCCAGAGCCCACATCGGGGTCCGGTCGAGCGCGGCCTCGCGGGGCGCCTGGCACCCGAACGGAAAGTTGATGATCCCCAGCTCCGCACCCCCGACAGGGGGCTCGGGGAACAGGTCCGTGGGCAGGTCCGGCTCGGCGGCTTCCAGGTCGAAGGCATCTTCCAGTGCGTGAGCGGCGGCGAAGGCGGCGGCGCTGTCGGCTCCGAAGCTGCGCTCCGCGATCTCCACAACCAGTACCTGCTGGTCCAGCGTGGACAACGGCATCACCCGAACGCCCACCGGGGCGAGCGCGGCCGCCACGACCGCGGCCCGCTCCACCGGGTCCTGCGCTGGTTTCAGGATGAGGGCGAATCGCGCCGGCTGGCCCGGGGTCTCCGGCTGTCGGAGGGTCGTGGCGTCACGGACCGCGGCCACCGCACGCCCGTCCCCGCTCATCGCCGGTGTTCCCAGTGCACTGCTCATCGCCTCCGACTCACCTCCGCTGAGTGATCTTCCTCCGGGGGTCAGGAGTCTCCGATCGTACGGCTGCGGTGTGGACCCTTGTGAGTGACTATGGACAACGCCGGCTTCGTCCGCGAGGTAGCCATCGCTGGTGATGACCGGGTTGTCTATCCGTGCATCGGTGCTGCCGAGGGCGTGGACCCACTGCGCGACCCGGGCGATTGCGGCAACGAACCGTTGAGGATGCTGCCCTGCGAGGTTGGCCAGCGTCGGGCCGTCGATCCAGCAGCCGCCCGCCAGCGGATCGCGGCCTGGGTGGATGAGTACAACCGCACGCGGCGGACCCGCCAGATGGTCACCACGGCGGCGTCGGTGGAGTGGACGGTGGTCAGCACCGAGGTCGAGGCTGGGAAGTCGGTGAGGATCATTGACCTCCCACAACCGTACGGTGCTTTCGCTGGCGATGGCCAGCGTGCGCCCGTCGGGGTTAAAAGCTATTGCGCGGACTTTGCCGAAGTGGCCGGTGATCTTGCTGAGCGAGTGGGGATGGTGGGGGTCGTGGACCTCCCACAGCCGCGCGGTGTTGTTGTCGCTGCCGGTGGCCACAATGTGCCCATCAGGGCTGAAGGCCACTATTATTTTCACTGCGCCTTCGTGGCCGGTGAGGATACCCAGCGGTCGGTACTCAACTAATAGTTGACCGTGCCTGAGCCGGACGGCATCGTCTGGCGCACCAGCAGCTACAGTGGCCCCAACGGTGGCTGCGTCGAGGTCGGGCCCGCGCCGCGGGGCGTGCTGGTGCGCGACTCCAAGGACCGTCCCGGCCCCGCCCTGGCCGTTCCCACCCCCGCCTGGCAAGCCTTTCTCACCATCGTCACCCCCTGACCGCCCGAGTCATCCACCGTGTGGATGACGTCCCCTCGTCGGTGCCCGTTATGTCCGACAGGGGAGCCTGCCCCTTCTGTTGATCTGGTCCGCGATGCAGAAGGCGCCGTTGGTCGCTGATTTTCGACCGCTCGTCGCATCGTCGTTCTCGGTGGCTCCCGGGGGCGGCGTTATTGTCAGGGTGCCTCGGCAGGATCGGAGCATGAGACCGACCGGGTGCGACGAGCTGCAGGCCGCGCTGGCCTGCGTCGACGCACTGCGCGAGTCAGTCCCGTCACTGCGTGGCCAGGAGTTGCTGACGGCGGTGTGCGGGATCGAGGTGCTGGCGCGCAAGACCCACGCCGCGATACTGGAACTGGCCGCCGGGCTGGATGCCGCGAAGGTGGCCGGCGAGCAGGGATTCGGGACCACCGCGCGGCTACTGTCCGCGCTGCTGGACCTCAGCGCCGGCCAGGCCCGAGCCCGGATGCGCGACGCCGAGCAGCTCGCCACCCGGCGCGGTCTGACCGGCGAGCCGCTAGCGGCCCGGCTCCCGGCCACCGCCGCGGCGCTGGCGTCCGGTGCGATCGGCATCGGGCAGCTGAAAGTGATCATCGAGGCGATGGCGGTCCTGCCGTCCACGGTCAGCCAGGACGATCGAGACTGGGCCGAGGCCACCTTGGCCGAGCACGGGCAGAACTTCGATCCGGCGCGGCTGAGGGTGATCGCAAAGCGCATCGTCGACCAGCTCGATCCCGACGGTCCAGCACCTGCCGAGCCTGATGAGCCCTGCCCGGCAGCCGGTGAGCTGCACATCCGGGACCGCCGCGACGGCGGGATCAGCCTGGAAGGCTGGCTCGACGCCCTGCACGGCACCGCGTTCCGCGGGCTGATCGAGCAGCTCGCGGCGCCGCGCCCGTTGTCCGAGGACATCCCCGACCCGCGTACCACCGCCCAGCGCAACGCCGACGCCCTGATCGAACTGTGCGACCTCGCCCGCGGCAACGACCAGACCTCCACCGCCGGTGGGGAACCACCGCACGTGACGGTCACCGTGGACTACGAGACCCTGATCAAACAGCTGTCCGGGGCCACCCTGGACTACGGCCAACACCTCTCCGCGACCCAGACCCGGTTGGCGGCGTGCGACGCCAAGATCATCCCCGTGGTGATGGGTGGTGACGGTGAGCCAATCGACGTCGGCCGCGCGATGCGCACCGTGCCCCTGGGGATCCGCCGGGCACTGGTCGCTCGAGACCGCGGATGTGTTTTTCCAGGCTGCGACCGAGCGCCCGCATTGTGCCACGCGCACCACGTGCTCGAATGGAATCACGGCGGTCGCACCGAAGTGAACAATTGCATTCTGCTCTGCGCTGTTCACCATCGATGGGTGCATGCTACCGGATGGGATATCACCATCCGCGGAAACCTCGTCGAGTTCCGGCCACCGGCCATTCTCGATCCTGATCGTAGACCGCTGCACAACCCACTCCGGCGCTGAGCCACCACAGTTCCCGCTCCGGTGGGGTTGTTGAACTAACAGCGCTCCCTGCAGGCCCACCACACCGCAGGCGTGCCGACGCCGAGAATTTCGGCCCCTTGTCAGGAATCAGCCTGGCAGGAAGCTCAACCGGACAGTGCGGACCGGGTTGTCGATGTTGGTGTCCACCAGGCAGATCGACTGCCAGGTGCCCAGCGCGAGCTGCCCGCCGAACACCGGGACGCTGGCGTAGGGCGGTAGCAGGGCGGGCAGTAGGTGGTGCCTGCCGTGCCCGGGGGAGCCGTGCTGGTGGCGCCATCGTCCGTCGGCGGGCAGCAGCTCACGCAACTGGGCGAGCAGGTCGGTATCGCTGCCCGCCCCGGTCTCGATCACCGCGAGCCCCGCGGTGGCATGCGGCACCCACACGTGCAGCAGGCCATCGTCGGCGCCCGCTTCATGGAGGAACGCCCGGCATTCCTCGGTGAGGTCACGCACCTGCTCGGACGAGCCGGTCTCGATGCGGAGTTCCCTGGTGTGCACCCGACGACGATAACCGGCGACCGGAGCCTACCGGTACGAGGCGCGGTGACCGCCACCGGGGTGGGGAGGTGATGGGCTGCGGAGGGGCGCGGTCATCGATCTGCCAGTGGGGCGCCGTGCAGGCACGGGGGCTGATAAGGCAGGCCGGGCAGGTATTGGTCCCACTCGATTTTGGTGATAACGGGGGTGATGCGACAGATCGAGCGGCGACACTGTGGTCGTTGGTTTCCCACAGCCGCGCGGTCTTGTCGGTGCTGCCGGTGGCCAGGGTGCGCCCGTCGGGGCTGAAGGCCACCGAGTGGACATCGTTGGTGTGGCCGGTGAGAGTGCCCAGTGGGCTAGGATTGCGGGAATCGTGGAAATCCCACAGTCGCGCGGTGGTGTCGTAGCTGGCGGTGGCCAGGGTGCGCCCGTCGGAGCTGAAGGCCACCGAGGAGACGGTACTTGGTGTGCGCCGGTGAGGATCCCCTAGCAGGCTGGGAATGGTGGGGGTCGCTGACATCCCAGAGCCGGGTAGTGGTGTCGACGCTGGCGGTGGCCAGGGTGCGCCCGTCGCGGACTGAAGGCCACCGAATTGATGCCGCTGGTGTGGCCGTTGAGAGTTCCCAGCGGGCTGGGTTTGTGGGGGTCGCTGGATATTCCACAGCCGCGCGGTGTTGTCCGCAGCTGGCGGTGGCGAGGGTGTGCCCGTCCGGGCTGAAGGCCACCGACATGACCCCGCTGGTGTGGTCGGTAAGCAGGATCCTAGCGGGCTGGGATTGTGGGGGTCGCTGATATTCCACAACCGCGCGGTATTGTCACCAGCTGGCGGTGGCGAGGGTGTGCCCGTCCGGGCTGAAGGCACCGAGTTGACATCACCGGTGTGGTCGGTGAGGGTTCCCGGACGGGCTGGGTTTGTGGGGGTCGCTGATATTCCACAGCCGCGCGGTGTCGTCCGCGCTGGTGGTAGCGAGGGTGTGCCCGTCCGGGCTGAAGGTCACCGAGAAGACAACGCTGGTGTGGTTGGTGAGGATCCCCAGCGGGCTGGGATGGTGGGGGTCACTGATATCCCACAACCGTGCGGTGCTGGCGTCGTCGCTGGCCGTGGCCAAGGTGTGACCGTCTGGGCTGAAAGCCACTGAGGGGACGTAGTTTTGTGGCCAACGAGGATCCCCAGCGGGCTGGGACGGTGGGGGTCGCGAACATCCCATAATCGCACTGTCTTGTCGTCGCTGCTGGTGGCCAAGATATTGCCATCAGGGCTGAAAGCTACTCCTTTGACACCGCTGTTGTGGCCGGTTATTCGGGTGGCGTAAAGGTTGGCAGAGGTGCTGAGTAGGCTGCTACGGGCTTCTGGGGTGGGGGCGAGTCGGTAGGCGGCTAGACTGAGTTGGGCGGCCAAGGCTGGGTTTATGGCGCGTAGATCCAGAGCTTGTTTAGCGACCTTCTGGGACACCGCGATATTGCGTTGTTTTTCCGCGGCGCGTTGCTGGGTAAAAGCGATACCGGCTGCAATTAAGGCGAAGACCGAGCAGCACCGACAGGGCGCCGATGGCGCGCCCTCGGCGGATGCGGTCCCGGCGGATGCTGGCGCGTAGGAAAGTGCGGGCTGTCGGGCTGAGCTCCACGCGGTCGGTGACCAGGTCGCGGGCCTGGAGGCGGGCGCCGGTGTCGGCCACCGCGGCGGCGAGTTGGCCGCGTTCCCATAGCCGGCCGGCTGGGCCGCCATGGTCGTGCCATTCGGCGGCGGCCTGCTCGACCGCACGGCGGGCTCGCAGCGCAGTTTTGTTCTTCTCGATTGCCTGGGCCAGTGGGGGCCAGGTGGACAGGAACGCCTCGTGCGCCACTCCGACGACCACCACATCGCCCACATCGCCGTTGCCGTTGGTCAGTTTGTCGGTGGTCAGCAGCCGCCGGGTGACGAAGGCGTCCAGCTCCTGGGTCACCGGCTCGGGCAGTTCAGCACGAGGGACCCGCCAGCGGGTGGGCTGGCCCTGCTCGTCCACCGTGACCAGCCGCAACAACCCGGCGATGACCTCCTCACGACGCCGACCCGTGGCCGCGGTCGCGTCGGTCAGGGCTGCGTCGGCCTGGCCGGCCAGGGCACCCTGGACCCCGCCGAGCTGGTCGTAGCGTGCAGTGGAGAGCTGGCCGCCGCGGCGGACGCCCTCGGCGAGCTGGAAGAGGGTGAACGCCAGCAGCGGCAGGGCCTCCCCACTGTCGGTGTCGGCGACCAACCGGGTCACCAGATCGTCGTCGACGGCGATCCCGGCCAGCTTGGCCGGGCCTTCGATCACGCCCCGCAGGGCGTCTCGGCGCAGCGGCCGCAGGGTGTGGGTGCGGGTCGGTAACACTGCCAGCTCGGGGTCGACCAGGAGCTGGTGCAGGAACTCCGGCCGCAGGGTGGCGACCACCTGCACCGGACCGCCCAGCGCTGCGCCCAGCAGCTGCGCGAACCGGCCTCGTTGCTCGCGTGATGTCTGGGTGAGCAGCTCCTCGAACTGATCCACCACGACCAGCATCCGGTGCGCCCGCGCGGCCAGCAGCAGCTCATCGGCCAGCCCGGTGAGGCCGTTGTTGTCAAGCTGGTGGCGCACCTTCTCCACTGGCCAGTCCAGGCCGAGCTGCTGTGCCGCGACGGCCAGTTGCCTGACCAACGTGGCCACCGGGTCGGCGCCGGGCAGGATCGGGGGCAGCGCCCACCAGCCCGTTTCCTCAGCCATCACATGCAGGAGCCCGGCGCGGACCAGGGATGACTTGCCGCATCCTGAGGGACCGACGACCAGCAGCACCGATCGTTCGGCGCGCTCGGCGGGTGAGCGCAACAGGCCGGCGAGCTGTTGCACCTCGCCACTGCGGCCGAAGAACACCTGATGATCATCGACCTGAAACGGGCGTAGTCCCAGGAAACGGTGACCGGTTATCCGGCCACCCCAGCCCCCCAGCGGCGTCAACTCGACGCAACGTCTCCACCAGCACCGCGCGCCCAGCGGGGGAAAGGTCGGCGTGATGCGCAGACCTCAGCAGCGGGTGCTGCACCTTCGGCGCGGCCTGTACCGGTAACAACCGGCTGCCCCGGGCCCGGGCGCAAGCCACCTCCTGGGTACACCACTGCGATGTCAGGAAAGCCGAGGTGACCACGAAGACCACCGCGTCGGCCCAGCGCAGCCGCTCGTAGAGCCGCTGCTCCCACTCCTCGCCCAGTTCGATGCCATCGCGCGGATGCTGATCCAGGAACACCTCGTGGCGCTCAGCAACCAGCCACCGGTGCACCTCAGCGGTAAGTTTTTGATCTTTGTTGGAATGGCTGATGAATACCTTGGCCACCACACCCCCCATGACGAGCAGCGGCACCTACCGGCCCGGACCCCACCGGCGGTGACTGGCGGGCTGGTTTCCGCATTCGTGCGGGGAGGGTCAGCGTTCTCGGTTGGCGCGGACGCATAGGCTGCTACCTGATGGCCGATCCTTCCATCTACCGCCCACCGCCCGGGACGATCCCCGACGCACCCGGGGTCTACCGCTTCCGCGACGAGCACGCCCGGGTGATCTACGTTGGCAAGGCGAAGAGCCTGCGCAGCCGGCTGAACTCCTACTTCGCCGACCTGTCCGGGCTGCACCCGCGCACCCGGCAGATGGTCACCACGGCGGCGTCGGTGGACTGGACGGTGGTCAGCACCGAGGTCGAGGCGCTCCAGCTGGAGTACAACTGGATCAAGGAGTTCGACCCGCGCTTCAACGTCCGCTACCGCGACGACAAGACCTACCCGGTGCTGGCCGTCACGCTGCACGAGCAGTACCCGCGGTTGCACGTCTACCGGGGGCCCCGCCGCAAGGGCGTCCGCTACTTCGGGCCCTACGCGCACGCCTGGGCGATCCGGGAAACGCTGGACCTGCTCACCAGGGTGTTCCCGGCCCGGGTGTGCTCGGCGGGGGTGTTCAAACGGCACGGCCAGATCGGGCGGCCCTGCCTGCTGGGCTACATCGACAAGTGCTCGGCGCCCTGTGTGGGCACCGTCACCGCCGAGCAGCACCGCGCGATCGTCGACGATTTCTGCGACTTCCTCTCCGGCCGGACCGACAAGATGATCAGGCGGCTGGAGCGGGAGATGGACAGCGCCGCGGCCGAGCTGGAGTTCGAGCGGGCCGCGCGGCTGCGTGATCACCTCGGGGCGCTGCGCCGGGCGATGGAAAAGCAGGCGGTGGTGCTCGGTGACGGCACCGACGCGGACGTGATCGCCTTCGCCTGCGATGAGCTCGAAGCGGCCGTGCAGGTGTTCCACGTCCGCGGCGGGCGGGTCCGTGGCCAGCGCGGCTGGGTGATCGAGCGGATCGAGCAGGCCGATCTGATCGGCCAGTTCCTGACCCAGTTCTACGGTGAGCAGGCCGCGCTGGCCGGCTCCGCCGATGACGCCACCCAACCGGTGCCGCGGGAAGTGTTGGTCCCTGAGCTCCCTGAGGACCCCGAGGACACTGCCGCGCTGACCGAATGGCTTTCCGGGCTGCGCGGCGCCCGGGTGCAGCTGCGGGTGCCACAGCGCGGGGACAAGCGGGCGCTGGCCGACACCGTGGCGCGCAACGCCGCCGAGGCGTTCACCCAGCACAAGCTGCGCCGCGCGGGCGATCTGACCGCCCGGGCGGCGGCGCTGGCCGAGATCCACGAATACCTGGGGCTGGACACCGCTCCGCTGCGCATCGAGTGCATCGACGTCAGCCACGTGCAGGGCAACGACGTGGTGGCCTCGCTGGTGGTCTTCGAGGACGGGCTGCCCCGCAAGCCGGACTACCGGCGCTTCGCGATCAAGGACGCGGCCGGCGATGGGCGCTCCGACGACGTGGCTAGCATCGCCGAGGTGGTCCGCCGCCGCTTCACCCGCTACCTGCAGGAGCAGCCCACTGGCAAACCCGGCCTCGACCCGGACACCGGGCGTCCCCGCAGGTTCGCTTACCCACCGAACCTGCTCGTCGTCGACGGCGGCCCGGCGCAGGTCGCCGCCGCCGCGCAGGAGCTCTTCGAGCTGGGGATCACGAACGTGGCGGTCGCCGGGCTGGCCAAACGGCTGGAGGAGGTCTGGCTGCCCGGCGAGGCCGACCCGGTGATCCTGCCGCGCACCAGCCAGGGGCTGTACCTGCTCCAGCGCCTGCGGGACGAGGCGCACCGCTTCGCGATCACCTACCACCGGCAGAAACGCTCGGCGCGGATGACCAGCTCCGCGTTGGACGACGTCGCCGGCCTCGGACAGACCCGGCGCACCGCGCTGCTCAAGCACTTCGGATCGCTGCGCCGCATCCGGCAGGCCAGCGTGGAGGAGCTCACCGAGGTACCGGGCGTCGGCCTGAACACCGCGCGGGCGGTGCTGACCGCACTGGGTCCGAGGGAGAACCTGGGTCCGAGGGAGAACCTGGGTCCGAGGGAGAACCTGGGTCCGAGGGAGAACCTGGGTCCAAGGGAGAACCTGGGTCCCGTCGAGAAACCCGACGAGACGACCGACGAGACGACCGGAGTGGGATCGTGAGCGGGGTGCACGGCGGGATCGAGGTCGCGGTGGTTTCCGGGCTCTCCGGTGCAGGCCGGAGCACCGCGGCCAAGGTGCTGGAGGATCTGGGCTGGTTCGTGGTCGACAACCTGCCGCCCGAGCTGATTGCCACCATGGTGGAGCTCGGCGCTCGCTCGCAGGGCGTGGTGACCCGGGTCGCGGTGGTCATGGACGTGCGCAGCCGGGCGTTCACCGACGATCTGGCCGCGGTGATCAAGGATCTGGACGCCCGCGGCTATCGCCCCAAGGTGCTGTATCTGGAAGCCACCGACGCGGTGCTGATCCGGCGCTTCGAGCAGGTCCGGCGTAGTCATCCGCTGTTGGGCGATGGCCGGCTGGCCGACGGGATCGCGGCGGAACGCGCACTGCTCGCCCCGCTGCGCGACGAGGCTGACCTGGTGCTGGACACCACCGGGCTGTCCGTGCACCAGCTTCGAGCCAAGATCGAGCACGCGTTCGGTGGGGAGTCGAGTGCCCGTACCCGGATCACCGTGCTGTCCTTCGGCTACAAGTACGGGCTGCCGATGGACTCCGACATCGTGATCGACGTGCGGTTCCTGCCCAATCCGTTCTGGATCCCGGAACTGCGCGAGTTCACCGGCCTGGACGACGACGTCCGCAATTATGTGCTGTCCCAGGAGGGCGCCGAGGAGTTCCTGCAGCGTTACCTCGAGCTATTCCAGCTGATCAGCGGTGGGTATCGCCGGGAGGGAAAGCGTTACCTCACCATCGCGGTGGGGTGCACCGGTGGTAAACACCGCAGCGTGGTCGTTTCCGAGGCGCTGGCCTCCCGGCTTGGCCAGGACGACGGGATGACCGTCAAAGTGGTGCACCGGGACGTGGGTCGCGAGTGAGCGGCGCGCTCAAGGCCGTCGCACTGGGCGGTGGCCACGGCCTCTACGCGACGTTGCTGGCATTGCGGGCCATCACCTCGGACATCACTGCTGTCGTCACCGTCGCTGATGACGGCGGATCGTCCGGACGGCTGCGCCGGGAGCTGGGAGTGCTCCCACCCGGGGACCTGCGGATGGCACTGACCGCGCTGGCGGCGCAGGACGGGCCCGCCGGCCACTGGCGCCGGGTGTTCGCACATCGCTTCGGTGGCACCGGGGCGCTGGCCGGGCACGCGGTGGGAAATCTGGTGATGGCGGGGCTGCTGGAATTACTCGGTGATCCGGTCGCGATGCTCGACGAGGCGTGCCGGCTGCTCGGGGTGAGTGGGCGGGTGCTGCCGATGACCACCCACCCGCTCGACATCGAGGCGGACGTGGCCGGTCTGGATGCTGACCCGGACGTCGTGCGGCGCATCCGGGGTCAGGTCGCGGTGGCCACCACACCGGGCCGGGTGCACCGGGTGTGGCTGCGTCCGGCCGAGCCGAAGGCCTGCGTCGAGGCGGTCCGCGCGGTCGGCGAGGCCGATCTCGTGGTGCTCGGACCGGGTTCGTGGTTCACCAGCGTGCTCCCGCATCTGCTGGTTCCCGATCTGGCCATCGCGCTGGCCACCACGGCGGCCCGCCGGATTCTGATCCTCAACCTGGCCCCGCAGCCGGGTGAGACCGCCGGCTTCTCCCCGGAGCAGCACCTGACCGTACTGCGGGATCACGCACCATCGGGATTCACCGTGCACGCGGTACTCGCCGACATCGACGCGGTGGCGGTGCCCGCTCGGTTGCACCGCTGTGCGGCGACGCTGGGCGGGCACGCGTACCTTGACCGGGTCGCGCAGCACGGATCCACTGATCGCCACGATCCGGTCGCACTGGCCGCAGCGCTGCGTCAGATACTGATGGACACGCCTGAGGGCCCAGACTCGGATCTGAAACGGGAGGAGAAGCGCCGGTGGCCATGACCTCTGCCGTCAAGGACGAGCTGAGCCGGCTGCGGGTCACCAAGACGTGCTGCCGGCGGGCCGAGGTGTCCTCGTTGTTGCGTTTCGCCGGGGGCCTGCACATCATCGCGGGGCGCGTCGTGGTCGAGGCCGAGCTGGACACCGGCTCCACCGCGCGGCGGCTTCGCCGGGAGGTGCACGAGCTCTACGGGCACAACTCCGACGTGCACCTGATCACCGCCGGGGGATTGCGCAAAGGTACCTGCTACGTGGTGCGGGTGGTCCGGGACGGGGAGGGCCTGGCCCGCCAGACCGGGCTGCTCGACGTCCGCGGCCGCCCGGTGCGGGGGCTGCCCCCGCAGGTCGTCTCCGGTGGTATCTGCGATGCCGAGGCGTCCTGGCGCGGTGCGTTCCTCGCGCACGGCTCGCTCACCGAGCCCGGCCGCTCAGCGGCGCTGGAGGTTACCTGCCCGGGACCGGAGGCCGCGCTGGCCCTGGTGGGAGCGGCTCGCCGGTTGGGTATCTCGGCCAAGGCCCGCGAGGTCCGCGGTGCCGATCGGGTGGTGATCCGCGACGGTGACGCCATCGGCGCGCTGCTCACCCGGCTCGGCGCGCACGACTCCGTGCTGGCCTGGGAGGAACGCCGGGTGCGCCGCGAGGTCCGCGCCACCGCCAACCGGCTGGCCAACTTCGATGACGCCAACCTGCGCCGGTCCGCCCGCGCGGCGGTGGCCTCAGCGGCGCGGGTCGCCCGCGCCCTGGACCTGCTCGGTGGGGACATTCCGGGGCATCTGCTCACGGCGGGCCGGTTGCGGCTGGAGCACCGGCAGGCCTCGCTGGAGGAGCTGGGCCAGCTCGCCGATCCGCCGCTGACCAAGGACGCCGTGGCCGGCCGGATCCGCCGCCTGCTCGCCATGGCCGACCGCAAAGCCGAAGAGCTCGGCGTCCCCGACACCGAATCCGCCGTCACCCCCGACATGCTCGACGCCTGACGCCGCCAGAACACCCCAGAAGCTCCCCCGCCCGGGGGGACTGCGCGGGGGGTAGTGGCCGATAGGGTGGCGGCGCAGAGGATCAACTCCAGTCGTGCCCGCCATGTGGCCGGCGTTCGGTGTGAAAGAGGGAGAGGGAATCGTGACGGTTCGGGTAGGGATCAACGGGTTCGGTCGCATCGGGCGGAACTTCTGGCGTGCCGTGCAGGCCGGCGGCCATGACATCGAGGTGGTCGCGTTCAACGACCTCGGAGACGTCGCCACCATGGCGCACCTGCTCAAGTACGACAGCGTGCTGGGCCGGCTGAGCGACGACGTGCACGTCACCGATGACGGCATCGCGGTGGGCGGCAAGACCATCAAGGCACTCGCCGAGCGGGATCCCGGCGCGCTGCCCTGGGGCGCGCTGGGCGTTGACGTGGTGCTGGAGTCGACCGGCTTTTTCACCAAGGCCAAGGACGCCCGCAGGCACGTCGACGAGGGCGGCGCCAAGAAGGTGATCATTTCTGCGCCGGCCGCGGGTGAGGACATCACCGTGGTGCTCGGGGTCAACGACTCCCGGCTGGACGGTTCCCAGACGGTGATCTCAAACGCCTCCTGCACCACCAACTGCCTGGGCCCGATGGCCAAGGTGATGAATGACGCGCTGGGCATCGAGCAGGGCCTGATGACCACCATCCACGCCTACACCCAGGACCAGGTGCTGCAGGACGCCCCGCACAAGGACCTGCGCCGGGCCCGGGCCGCCGCGATCAACATCGTGCCGACCTCCACCGGGGCCGCCAAAGCCATCGGGCTGGTGCTGCCGGAGCTCAACGGCAAGCTCGACGGCTACGCGCTGCGGGTGCCGATCCCCACCGGATCGATCACCGACCTGTCCGCCTCGGTCTCCCGGGAGACCAGCATCGAGGAGGTCAACGAGGCCTTCCGGGCCGCCGCTGACGGGCCCCTGAAGGGCATCCTGCGCTACAGCGACGCGCCGATCGTCTCCTCGGACATCATCACCGACCCCGCGTCGTGCATCTTCGACTCGCCGCTGACCAAGGTGATCGGCAAGCAGGTCAAGATCGTCGGCTGGTACGACAACGAGTGGGGCTACTCCAACCGGCTGGCAGACCTGATCGTCCTGGTCGGCTCCCAGCTGTGAGGACGCTCGACGACCTGCTCGTCGAGGGCGTCCGGGGTCGGACCGTGCTGGTTCGGACCGACCTCAACGTGCCGCTGGACGGAGCCAGGATCACCGATGACGGCCGGATCCGGGCCTCACTGCCCACTCTGCGGGCGCTGAGCGAGGCCGGTGCCCGGGTGGTGGTGACAGCGCACCTCGGGCGTCCCAAAGGCGCGCCGGACCCGGCGCTCTCGCTCGCGCCCGTCGCCGCCCGGCTGGGCGAGCTCCTGGGCAGCCCGGTGGCGGCGGCGACCGACGTCGTGGGCGACTCGGCCCGCGCCACGGTGGCGGGGTTGTCCGAGGGGGCGGTCGCGCTGCTGGAGAACGTCCGCTTCGACCCGCGGGAGACCGCCAAGGACGGCACCGAACGGGGTGCGCTGGCCGACGAGCTCGCCGCGCTGGTGGGGCCGCAGGGCGCGTTCGTCTCCGACGGGTTCGGTGTGGTGCACCGCGTGCAGGCCTCGGTCGTCGAGGTCGCCGAGCGGTTGCCCGGCTATGCCGGCACCCTGGTACTCGCCGAGCTGACCACCCTGCGGCGGCTCACCGACGCACCGGAGCGTCCCTACGCCGTGGTACTGGGCGGCTCGAAGGTGTCCGACAAGCTCGCTGTGATCGACGCGCTGCTGCCGAAGGTGGACACCCTGCTCGTCGGCGGCGGGATGTGCTTCACCTTCCTCGCCGCACTCGGTCACCCGGTCGGCGCCTCGTTGCTGGAGCCGGACATGGTCGAGGTGTGCGCCCGGCTGCTCAAGACCTCCGGCGAGGCCATCCGGCTGCCCTGCGACGTGGTCATCGCCGATAAGTTCGCAGCGGAGGCGAACATCCGCACGGTGCCCGCGCAGGACATCCCGGAGCGGTGGATGGGTCTGGACATCGGCCCGGAGTCGGTGGGGGAGTTCGCTGCGGCACTGGCCGGGGCCGCCACGGTGTTCTGGAACGGCCCGATGGGGGTCTTCGAGCTGGCGCCGTTCGCGGCGGGCACCCGCGGCGTGGCCGAGTCCATCGCGGGCTCGGATGCGTTCAGCGTCGTCGGCGGTGGCGACTCGGCTGCCGCGGTGCGGCTGCTGGGCCTGCCCGAGGACGCCTTCTCACACATCTCCACCGGTGGCGGTGCCTCTCTGGAGTTTCTGGAGGGCAAAGCGCTGCCCGGTGTCGCGGTGCTGGAGACTTAGCCGATGGCACGCCAACCGTTGATCGCCGGCAACTGGAAGATGAACATGCACCACCTGGAGGCCATCGGCCTGGTGCAGAAGTTCGCGTTGACCTTGCCGGAGAAGTATTTCGCCAGGGTCGAGGTCGCGGTGCTGGTGCCGTTCACTGCGCTGCGCAGCGTCCAGACTGTTGTCGAGGGGGAGAAGCTGCTGGTGCGCTACGGCGCCCAGGATCTCTCGCCGAAGGACTCCGGGGCCTACACCGGTGACGTCTCCGGACCGATGCTGTCCAAGCTGGACTGTCACTACGTCATCGTGGGGCACTCCGAACGTCGCGAGTACCACGGCGAGGACGACGCCCTGGTGGGCAGCAAGGTGCGGGCCGCGCTGCGCAACGGGCTCGTTCCGATCCTGTGCGTGGGGGAGGGCCTGGAGATCCGGGAAGCCGGTGGGCAGCTGGCGCACAGCACCGAGCAGCTGCGGGCCGCGCTCAAGGGCCTTTCCGCTGAGCAGGTCCGGACCGTGGTGATCGCCTACGAGCCGATCTGGGCGATCGGCACCGGCCGGGTCGCCACCCCGGCCGACGCGCAGGAGGTCTGCGGCGCGCTGCGTCAGGCGCTGGCGGATAAGTACGGCGCCGAGGTCGCGGAGGAGGTCAGGGTGCTCTACGGCGGGTCGGTCAAGTCGAGCAATGTCGCTGATCTGGTTGCAGAGGTTGACATCGACGGCGCGCTGGTGGGTGGTGCGAGTCTGGATCCTGACGAGTTCGCGAAGCTCTGTGCCTTGGCCGCCGGCGGCCCGCTACCCTGACCGGGAAGCGGTGATTGTGGCGGGCCGGTGATTGTGGTGGGCCGGAGTCCCGCCTGCTTGTCTGGCAGAGTAATCTTGCAAAGCGGTTGTCGTCCGACGAGGGTGTGATGAAGTTCTTCCTGCAGATCCTGCTCCTGATCACCAGCGTCTCGTTGATCCTGTTGATCTTGTTGCATCGAAGCCGTGGGGGCGGGCTGTCGAGCTTGTTCGGCGGTGGCGTGCAATCGAGTTTGTCCGGGTCCAGCGTGGTGGAGAAGAACCTGGACCGGCTGACGCTGTTCGTCAGTTCGGTGTGGGTGATCTGTATCGTGGGCGTCGGGCTCCTGATCAAGATTGGCTGAGCATGTCCCGGGCCGTGCCCGGGCGGTTCCGCGAGGTGAGGCAATCAAATGGCAAGTGGCAACGCCATCCGCGGTACGCGGGTCGGTGCGGGTCCTATGGGGGAATCCGAGCGGGGGGAGACTGCACCCCGGCATCGGGTGTCATATTGGTGCGCGAACGGGCACGAGTCGCGGCCTCAGTTCGCGGTCGAGGCCGAGAAACCCGACGTGTGGGATTGCCCACGGTGTGGTTTTCCGGCCGGACGTAACGAGCAGCGGCCACCTGATGCGCCGCGCAATGAGCCGTACAAGACGCACCTGGCCTATGTGAAGGAGCGCCGTTCGGACGCCGACGGCGAGGCCATCCTCGCGGAGGCGCTGGCCAGGTTGAAGGAATCCCGCGAGCCCTGATCTCGCAGTTCCGCGCGCCCCCGCCGCCTTGCCAGGCAATCGCGCGAGTTGCCGCTGAAGGTGGCGGGGTTGTGCAGTGGTTCACATCACGCGGCCTGGCAGCTCCGGGTGTTCCCTTCGAAGAGCAGACCGTAAGAGCACTTCAGAGCCTGACCCGTGCCATTCCAACTGATCATCGGTCTGGCGGAGTGTGTATCTAATCGGTGTTGCATGGTGATGCCGGTCCCGGCGTTGTCCCGCTCCACGTCGCGGGCGTTCCCGCTGGGTACCGACAAGCTGGGTACCTCTTGAGCGAACGCCGCGGGTACCGTGGCGAGCAGGTGCCCGACCTGGGCGAGTGCCAGAGGGGCGGTCCCCAGCAGCAGTCCCGCGACGATCGCGGACGCGGCGACGACCCGGACGCAGGAATAGTCCCGATGGGTTTTCCGGTAAGGACCGTGCAGCGGCGTCACTCGGGTGTTGCCGGCGCAGCGGTCCGCGTGTGCGGCTCGCCTCTCGACGACAACCGGTCCGCCCCGGTCGTTGCTGACATTCGTGGTTCGCTTACGGCGCGGTGGCCCGACAGTTCGAGTCCCGACTAAGTTGACCATTCATCACTCCCCGTAATCGTACGACGTCGTCGCACGTCGCTCGGCACATGTACCCCCAGACATACCCGTCAGTGCTTGCTGAGTCCTCGTGCAAAGTGACGACTTTCGCTACGTCCCATAGCCGATCAGCGGGCAAGGAGCTCTTTGGGGAGCTTGGCGGCGGCGGGACGGTCCAGCAGCCAGAGGGTGCGGCGGCGACCCACAGCGCCGGCGGCGGGGACGCTTACTTCGCCGGCGCCGCGTAGGGCCATGGTCACGGCTGCCGCTTTCGCTACGCCGGAGGCGATCAGCCACACCTCGGCGGCGCATCGGATAGCCGGCAGGGTCAGGCTGATCCGGGTGGGCGGTGGTTTGGGGCTGCCCCGCACGCCGATCACCGCGCGCTCGGTCTCGTACACCGCGGGGGAGCCCGGGAACACCGACGCGACGTGGCCGTCCTCGCCGATGCCGAGCAGGCAGATGTCGAACGACGGTGCCGGGCCGCGGTCGGCTGGATGCCGCCGGCTCAGCAGCAGGTCTTCGTAGGCATGCGCGGCGGCGTCCGGATCGTCACCCCAAGGGCCGTCCGATGCCCCCATCGGGTGCAACCGGCCAGGGTCCACGCCGACGTGGTCGAGCAGCGCCTCACGCGCCTGGGTCTCGTTGCGCTCCGGGTGGCCACCGGGCAGGAAGCGCTCGTCGCCCCAGTAGATGTCCAGTTCCCGCCAGTCCACTGCGGTGGCGGCCTGGGTGCCGGCAAGCACTTGGAGCACCGCGATACCGATCCGTCCCCCGGTCAGGACCAGCGATGCAGATCCGGAGGCGTGTTGGATGTCCACGATCCGGGTGATGAGCCGGGCAGCCGCGGCAGTGGTGAGCACCTCCGCGGTGGCGTGCACCACCACATCGGGGGGGTTCACTGATCGCGCCCTGCCTCGCCGGATCGGGTGCTTCTCGCCGCGCTGGCGCGACGGCCCTCCACCTCGGTCATCGCCTGCAGCGCTGCCTCGTAGATCTCATCCGGATCCAGCCTACGCAGTTCCTCAGCGAGACAATCGCGTACCGGGAGCCGCCGCAACGGCATTCGCCGGTCCGGTTGACCCGGCTGGCGCAAGGTGCCCACCTTCCCGTCTGGCCGGACCAACTCAACCGGTCCGGATCGACGTTCCAGCACCGCTGAGCTGACCCCGCCACCAGGCGGGCTGGTGCCGCGGTGGACCGGGACGTGTAGGCGTGACCGCAACCAGCCGGCGAGCAGGTCGGCGGATGGATTGTCCACCGCCCCGGTCACGGTGACCTTCTCAACCTCCTCGTGCGGTGGCAGCTCCAGGGCCGCGGCCAGCAGGGCGCGCCACGGGGTGATCCGGGACCACGCCAGGTCGGTGTCACCGGCGGTGTAGGACGTGCGCCGGCGTTCGAGTGCCTTGATCGGATGGGGTGCCGCGGCGGCGTCGGTGATCCGGCGCTGCGCCAGCTGCCCGATGGGGTCCGTCGCGGGAACCGCCGGGGCCACGCCGGGCCACCACGCGACCACCGGACAGTCCGCCAGCAGCAGCGGAATCACCACGCTGTGTCCGTGGTCGGCCAGCTGGCCGTACAGGCGCAGCACCAGCACCTCGGAGGCACCGGCGTCGCCACCGACGCGGATCTGGGCGTCCAGCCGGGTACCGGCCTGCTTGAGACCCCGGGCTACCACGAGCACCCGGCAGGGATGCTCCATGCTGGCCTCGTTGGCCGCCTGGATCGACTCCTCCACCTGCGCGGAGTCATCGGTGACGATCACCAGGTTGAGCACCCGGCCCACCGCCACCGCACCGCCGCGCTCCCGGACGTCGATCAGCGCGTGGTTCACCGCCGCCGTCGTCGTCGAAGGCAGGTCAACGATCATGCTTTGCCTCCGACCAGGGACATCGTCTGTTCGCCTCCGGGTACGACCGGCGCCATGCTAGCCGTTCTGAGCGATCAGCGCCTACTGAGCCGTCGGGCCCACTCACTGCCGTCGACGAACTTCCAAGGGCGGGGTATTTGCGAGGTGCTTTCCTTCCTCTCCTCTGGGGTGTGGTGCATATCGCAGCCGCACTAGTGAGCGCCCGACAACATTTGGGTGAGTATCTGACAAACATGAGACGAGGCAGGAATCACGATGATGACAGATCGATGGGTCGCCGGACGCGCGTTACGAGCGGTGGCCTCGGACCGGGCCTACTCGGGCACTCTTCCCCTTCACCTCAGCAACGGCGAGGAGACCTCATATCCCTACGTGGCGAACTTTTCGAAGGGACTGCCGCATGACGCCATCGGGCTGGTCGACCCGACGGCGTACGGGCTGCTGCTGCGGGCGGTGAGCACCGGGCGCCCGGAGGATTTCGAGAGGATCCCGCTCGATCCCACCAGGGACCAGCGCAAGCTCGTCGATCCCCAGGCTGGGCTCGCATTCGATGTCGAGGGCCCGGATGCGCAAGGGCTGGTGCTCCCGCCGGCGCCGCGGATCGACTCCCCGCAGAACTCCTCGGAGATGGCCGAGTTGTACTGGATGGCGCTGGCGCGCGATGTGAAGTTCACCGACTTCCCAACCGACGCGACCGTGAATGCCGCAGCCGACGACTTGACGAACAACTTCACGGACTTTCGGGGGCCGAAGGCAAACGGGGCGGTCACCGCAGACACGCTGTTCCGCGGGGAGACGCCGGGTGACCTGGCCGGTCCGTATGTCTCGCAGTTCCTGCTGAAGGACATCCCGTACGGTGCACTGCTGGTGCGGCAGCTGCCGGGGACCGTAGCGCCAGACACCGACTACCTGACGACGTTCGAGGACTGGATCGACGTGCAGAATGGCGAAAATCGAGACCTGAACGCTCCAGATCAGACTCAGCAACGCTACATCCAGACACCTCGTGACCTGGCGACCTATGTCCATGTCGACGCGCTCTACGAGGCGTATCTCAACGCCTGCCTGATCCTGCTCGGCATGAAGGCGCCGTTCGACGCGGGTAACCCGTACAACTTCTCGCAAAACCAGGAAGGGTTCGGGACCTACGGCGGTCCGCACATTCTCAGCCTGCTCACCGAGGTCGCGACCCGCGCGTTGAAGGCGGTCTGGTTCCAGAAGTGGTTCGTGCACCGCCGGCTGCGGCCCGAGGAGTTCGGCGGCCGCCTCGAGGCGATCCGTCTCGGGAAAGCCGAATTCCCGATGATCAACCAGGAGATCCTGGACTCGCCGGTGCTGGACGCCGTTTGCGGCAAATTCGGCAGCCACCTGCTGCCGCAGGCGTTCACGGAGGGTAGCCCTACTCACCCCGCCTACGGTTCAGGGCACGCCACCGTGGGCGGCGCCTGCGTGACCATCCTCAAAGCCTGGTTCGACGAGTCGCACGTCATCCCCGACCCGAAGGTTCCCAACGCTGCGGGAGACGACCTCGAAGCGGCTCCCGGGAATCCGGTCCTCACCGTCGGCGGCGAGCTGAACAAGCTCGCCGCGAACATCGGGAATGCGCGGGACATAGCCGGTGTGCACTGGCGCACCGACTTCAGCGAACCCATCAAGCTCGGTGAGGCGATCGCGATCGGCATCCTGCAGGACCAGAAGGCGACGACGAACGAGGATGCCTCCTTCACCCTCACCCGCTTCGACGGCACCACAATCACCATCTGAGATCGGAAGTTGCCGTGAGCCCGGGAGACTCCTGGGCTCACGGCAGGACCTCTGAGTCGTGGCAGGCGGCGATTCATGTCACGGCCTACCGGTCCTGTGCACTCAGGTTTCTCCTGGTGCTGATCGCTCGGCGGCGCCGGTGATATTACGCACCATGCCGCCGAAGACAATGCCATGGAAGGGGGCGATGCTTTTCCAGTACAGGTGTCCAGCCAGCCCGTGGGGTTCGAACAGAGCTCGCTGCTGGTAGAGGGCGTTGCCATCACCGTCGGGAATGACCGCGAGTTCCAGCCACGCGCGGCCGGGCAGGCGCATCTCGGCGCGTAACCGCAGCAGCCGGGGCCGGTCGAGGTACTCCACGCGCCACCAGTCCAGGGCTTCGCCGACGTGTAGCCGGTGGGGGTCGCGGCGGCCCCGGCGCAACCCGACCCCGCCGGCGAGCCGGTCGATCCAGCCACGCACCGACCACGCCAGCGGGAAGGAATACCACCCGTGCTCGCCGCCGATGGCCTCGATGACATCCCACAGGGTGTGCGGGTCGGCCGCGCAGCGGTGCTCGCGGAGGTCCTGGTAGAGCGAACCACCGGACCAGTCGGGGTCGGTGGGCAGCGGATCCGACGGCGCTCCTGGCCAGGACGCGTCCGACCAGCGGGTGGGTACCTCGGCGTGCCGGGTGTGCATCAGCGCGAGCTCCACGGCGTGCTCGTAATGCGTCAGGCCGCCTTCGGGGTCGGGGATGTAGCCGATGATGTCATGATCGTGGCAGACGACCTCGTGCACCAGTGACTCGATCAAGGGGACGGCGATGCTACGCGGCACCGGAGTGACGAGGTTCACCCATTGTGCCGACAGCCACGGAGTCAGGACCGGTACCGGCAGCACCACGCGGCGGGGCAGGCCGGCAACGACCGCGTAGCGGCGCATCATGTCCAGGTAGGTCAGGACATCGGGCCCACCGATGTCGAAGGCTCGATTGACCTCCAGCGGTAGCGCGGCGGCATGAGTCAGGTAGTGCAGCACGTCGCGGACTGCGATGGGCTGGATCCGGTTGTGCACCCACTGTGGTGTGACCATCGCCGGGAGCCGTTCGGTGAGGTAACGCAGCATCTCGAAGCTGGCCGACCCGGATCCCAGGATCACCGCAGCTTGCAGCACGATGGCCGGCACACCCGAGTCGAGCAGGATCTGCCCGACCTCGGCGCGGGAGGCCAGGTGGTCGGACAGGTGCTGCGTGTCGGGCGTGATCCCACCCAGGTACACGATGCGGTCCACACCCGCGGCGCGGGCTGCCTCGGCGACCACGTGGGCGGCGCGGCGGTCGACGTCAACGAAGTCACGCCGATTGAGCGAATGCACCAGGTAGTAGACGACGTCCTGGCCGGTCATCGCGGCTCGGACGCTGGCGGCATCGGTGACATCCCCCGTGACGAGGTCAACGCGGTCCCGCCAGGGCACCTCGGCCAACTTGCCGGGAGTTCGCGCAACCACCCGCACGTGATGGCCGGCGGCCAGCAACGCGGGCACGAGGCGACCACCGATGTAGCCGGTGGCGCCGAACACTACGCACCGCATGTCACTCGGCCGGCGTCATGATCACGGCCGTCGCCAGGTCCGGCCGGTCCGGGCGATCATCTGATCGGCGGACGGCGGGCCCCAGGTGCCCGCCGGGTAGGGCTCGGGCGCGTCCTGCTTCGCCCAGTGCGCCAGCACCGGGTCCAGGATCCCCCAGGACAGCTCCACCTCCGCGTTGACCGGGAACAACGACGGCTCGCCGCGCAGCATGTCCAGTATCAGCCGCTCGTACGCCTCGGGTGAGGACTCGGTGAATGCCGTGCCGTACCGGAAGTCCATGTTGACGCCGCGTACCTCCATCGCGCTTCCCGGCACCTTCGAGCCGAACCGGATGGTGACGCCCTCGTCCGGCTGAACCCGGATGACCAGGGCATTCTGGCCCAGCTCCTCGGTCATGGTCGCCTCGAAAGGCAGATGCGGAGCCCGCTTGAAGACCACCGCGATCTCGGTGACCCGCCGGCCCAGCCGCTTGCCGGTGCGCAGGAAGAACGGCACCCCGGCCCACCGCCGGGTGTCCACGCCCAGCGTGATCGCGGCGAAGGTCTCGGTGGTGGAGTCCGGGCGGAAGCCGCCTTCCTCCAGCACTCCGACGACCTTCGTGCCGCCCTGCCAACCGGCGGTGTACTGGCCCCGCGCGGTGGTCTCGGTCAACGGCTCCACCAGTTTGACGGCCGAGAGCACCTTGATCTTCTCGCCCCGCAGAGCCTCGGGGGAGAACGACAGCGGCTCCTCCATCGCGGTGAGGGCCAGCAGCTGCAGCAGGTGGTTCTGGATCACGTCCCGGGCCGCGCCGATGCCGTCGTAGTAACCGGCCCGGCCGGCCAGCCCGATGTCTTCGGCCATGGTGATCTGCACGTGGTCCACGTAGTGGGCATTCCAGATCGGCTCGTAGAGCTGGTTGGCGAAGCGCAGCGCGAGAATGTTCTGCACGGTCTCCTTGCCGAGGTAGTGGTCGATGCGGAACACCGACTCCTCGGGGAAGACGTCGTTGACGATCTCGTTGAGCTCCTGGGCGCTGCGCAGGTCGTGCCCGAACGGCTTCTCGATGACCACTCGGCGCCACTGGTCGCCCTCGCGGGCCGCCAACCCGGTGCGCGCGAGCTGCTTGAGGACCACCGGGAACATCATCGGCGGGATGGACAGGTAGAAGGCGTGATTGCCGCCGGTGCCCCGGTCCTGGTCAAGCTGCGTGACCACGGCGGTGAGCTCGTCGAACGCCGCGTCGTCGTCGAAGCTGCCGGGCACGAACCGGATACCTTCGGACAGCCGGGCCCAGACCTCCTCGCGGAACGGGGTCCGGGCGTGCTCGCGCACCGCGTCGTGCACCAACTCGGCGAAGTTCTCATCGGCCCAGTCCCGGCGGGCGAAGCCGACCAGCGCGAAACCGGGTGGGAGCAGCCCCCGGTTGGCCAGGTCGTAGATCGCCGGCATCAGCTTTTTCCGGGACAGGTCCCCGGTGACCCCGAAGATCACCACCCCGCACGGGCCGGCGATCCGGGGCAGTCGCTTGTCCCGGCTGTCCAGCAGTGGATTCACCCACATGGGAGTTCCTGTATCGCGTGTACCAGCGCGACCAGTCCGGCGGGTCGGTCGAGCAGGTGCAACCGCAGCACGGGACGGCCGTGCGCGGCGAGCACCTCGGCATCCCCCAGGGCCTGCGCCCGCTGCAGGTCGCCGAGGCTGAAGTCGGTGCCCGGCACCGGGAGGTCGGAGTCGAGGGCGCCGGTCAGCTGCAGGAACGCCCCGTTCTGGTGACCACCCTTGTGGTACTGGCCGGTGGAGTGCAGGAAACGAGGACCCCATCCGAAACTCGTCTGCCGCCCGGTGTGGCGGGCGAGCTCACCCCGCAACACCGCCGCAGAGGCGTCGTCGAGGCGATCCAGGTATGCCTGCACCGCGAGATAGCCGCGCTGCGGGGTGGCGGCGACCAGCGCTCGCAGCGCGTCGCCGAGGGTGGCGACACCCGCTGGTAGCCAACTCCCGACCGGGTGCACCGCGACCGCGCCGTCGATGAACGCAGACTCGGCGCCCGCTGCGCCCGTGAGCTGCGCGCGGGCCGCGGTCTTCGCGGCTTCCACGTCGGGCTGGTCGAAGGGATTGATCCCCAGTAGCCGGCCGACCACCGCGACGGCATGCTCCCACAGCAGGAACTGCCCACCGAGTGTGCCGCTGACGGCCACCGCGGCGGCGGGCACCGCCGGACCGATCGCGACCGGGGTGGCGTCCGTGCCGGCCTCGGCGAAGCCCGGCGCGGCAGGGTTGTCCACCACGATCGGCAGCAGGCCGATGCCGTCCTTACCGGTGGACTCGGCGATCAGCTGCTCGGCCCAGTCGGCGAACCCGATGATCCCCGAGCCGGTGTCGGCCAGAACGAGTTTCTCCGCACCGGAGGCATGCCCTGCGGCTAGCGCAGCGGCCAGCCGCAGCGCCGGGTTCGCCGGGTCGTCGAGGGCCAACAGGGGGGCCTGCTCTGCCGCATCGTCGAGCAGCCGCGTGATGTCCGCCCCGGCCAGGCCGGCCGGGACCAGGCCGAAGGCGGTCAACGCCGAGTAGCGACCGCCCACGTCCGGATCGGCGGTGATCACCGCCCGGTAGCCGGCCGCTTCCGCGAGCTGCTGCAGCGGGGACCCCGGATCGGTCACCACCACCAGGTGCGCCGCCGCGTCCAGCCCGGCCGCGGCGAATGCGGCGGCGAAGATCCGCCGGTGGCTGTCGGTCTCCACCGTGGAGCCCGACTTGGAGGACACCACGAGCACAGTGCGCTCGAGGTCCCCGGCCAGCGCGTCGGCCACCTGACCGGGATCGGTGGTGTCCAGCACCGTCAGCGCGACCTGGTCAGTGGCGCAGATCACTTCGGGGGCCAGCGAGGAGCCGCCCATCCCCGCCAGCACCACCCGGTCGATGCCCTCGGCGTGCAACTGCGCCCGCAATGTCGCGATGGTGGCCAGCAGCGGGCGGGAGGTCTGCGGCAACCCCACCCAGGCGAGCCGGTGGGCCGCCTCGGGCTGCGCCTGCGGACCCCACAGCGTCGGGTCCTGGTCGGCGAGTGCTGAGGCCACCCGCTCGGCGACGAGTTTGTCCACCCACGACTTGGCCGCACCGGCGAGGCCGGCGGCGAGGATGTCGACGTTGAGCGCTGACATCGGCGCCTCAACCCGCCGTCGACGGGGCGGTCTTGGCCAGCTGGGCGGCCACCGTCTCACCCAGCTCGGCCCAGGATGCGGCGAACTTGTCCACACCCTCGCGCTCGAGCACGACGAACACCTCGGCCAGGTCGATCCCCACCTCAGCCAGCTCGTCGAAGGTGCGCTGGGCCGCCTCAGCGGTGCCCGACACCTGGTCACCGGGCACCTCGCCGTGGTCGGCGAGGGCGAGCAGGGTGTTCTCCGGCATGGTGTTGACCACTCCCGGTGCGATCAGTTCGGTGACGTACTTGGTGTCGGGATAGGCCGGATTCTTCACCCCGGTGGAAGCCCACAGCGGCCGCTGCGGCCGCGCCCCGAGCTGTTTGAGCCGGACCCACCGGGGGGTCGCGAACGCCTGCTGGTAGGCCGCGTAGGCCAGCCGGGCGTTGGCCACCGCGGCCTGCCCGCGCAACGCCAGCGCCCGGTCGGTGCCGATCGCCTCCAGCCGCTTGTCCATCTCGGTGTCCACCCGGGAGACGAAGAACGAGGCGACAGACGCGATCGTGGCCAGGTTGTGGCCTTCCTCGCCGGCCTGCTCCAGGCCGGCGAGGAAGGCCATCATCACCTCGTGGTAACGCGTTACCGAGAAGACCAGGGTGACGTTGACGCTGATCCCGGCGGCCAGCGTGCCGGTGATGGCCGCCAAGCCCTCCGCCGTCGCCGGAATTTTGATCATCAAGTTGGGTCGATCGACCACTTTCCACAGTTCAGCGGCCTGCTCCAGGGTGCCGTCAGTGTCGTGCGCCAGCCGGGGATCGACCTCCAGCGACACCCGGCCGTCCAGCCCGCCGGTGGCTTCCCAGGTCTCGCGGAACATGTCACAGGCCTGCTGGACGTCCGCGACGGTGATCTCCCGGATGGCATCCTCGACCGAGGCGCCGCGAGCCGCCAGCGCCTGGATCTGCTCGTCGTAGTCCTCGGCGTGCTCCAGGGCATGCGCGAAGATCGTCGGATTGCTGGTCACCCCGACCACGTGCCGCTGGGTGATCAGGTCAGCCAGGTTACCTGTGGTGATCCGCTGCCGGGACAGGTCGTCCAGCCAGATCGACACACCCGCCTCGGACAGGGCCCGTAGGGTATCGGTACTGCTCACGAGGATCCTCCGGTCCTTTTCGCCCGGGTGGCAGATCAGTCCGGGATGCGTCCGAGGGTACGGCGGGCCGCATCGGCCACGGTTTCGGCGGTGAAACCGAACTCGCGGAACAGGGTCTGCCAGTCGGCTGAGGCGCCGAAGTGCTCCAGCGAGACCACCTCGCCGCGCTCGCCGACGAAACGGTGCCAGGGCATCGCGATACCGGCCTCGACGGCGACCCGGGCCCGCACGGTCGGCGGCAGCACCTGGTCTCGGTAGGCCTGCTCCTGCTCGTCGAACCATTCCACGCACGGCATGGACACCACCCGGGTTCCGATGCCCTCGGCGGCCAGCATCTGCTGCGCCGCCACGGCGTACTGCACCTCGGAGCCGGTGGCGATCAGCAGCACGTCGGGTAGCCCGTTGCCGACGTCGGTGGAGGTGTCGCAGAGCACGTACCCGCCGCGGGCGACCCCGGTGGCGTCGGTGCCCTCCAGGACCGGCACGTTCTGCCGGGTCAGGGCCAGCCCGGTGGGCCGGGTGCCCTTCTCCAGGAGTGCTTTCCAGGCCGCCGCGGTCTCGTTGGCATCCGCGGGTCGGACCACGTCCAGCCCGGGGATGGCCCGCAACGCGGCCAGATGCTCGACCGGCTGATGTGTGGGGCCGTCCTCACCGAGACCGATGGAGTCGTGGGTCCAGACGTAGATGGTTGGCGTCTTCATCAGCGCAGCCAGCCGCACCGCGGGCCGCATGTAGTCACTGAAGATCAGGAACGTGCCGCCGTAGGGGCGGGTCGGCCCGTGCAGCGCGATCCCGTTGAGGATCGCGCCCATGGCGTGCTCGCGCACGCCGAAATGCAGGGTGCGCCCGTAGAAACGGGCGGTCCACATCTTGGTGGAGTTCTTCTCCGGACCGAATGAGTCGGCACCCTTGATCGTGGTGAGGTTGCTTTCCCCCAGGTCGGCGGAGCCTCCCCACAGCTCCGGGAGTTCCTCTCCGATAGCCGAGAGCACCTCACCGGAGGCCTTGCGCGTCGCCACGCCTTTCTTGTCGGGTTCCCAGGTGGGCAGCTTCTCAGCCCAGCCGGCGGGTAGCTCGCGGTTGATCAGACGGTCGAAGAGGGCGGCGCCGGACGGGTTGTTCTTTCGCCAGGAATCGAAGGGGCCTTGCCATTGCGCGTGTGCGGCCTGGCCGCGGGCCACCACCTGCCGGGTGTGCTCGAGTACTTCGGGTTCCACCACGAAGGAGCATTCCGGATCGAAGTCCAGCGCCGTTTTCACCGCGGCCACCTCATCGGCGCCCAGCGCGGATCCATGCGCGGCCCCGGTGTTCATCTTGTTCGGCGCCGGGTAGCCGATCACGGTACGCAGCACGATGAGTGAGGGCCGGCCGGTTTCGGCCTTGGCCGCCGTCAGCGCGTCCAGGATACCGACCACGTCCTCCCCACCGTGGACGGTCTGCACATGCCACCCGTAGGCCTCGTAGCGGGCGGCGGTGTCCTCCGACAACGCGATCCTGGTGTCGTCCTCGATGGAGATCTCGTTGGCGTCGTAGATCACCACGAGGTTGCCGAGCTCCAGGGTGCCGGCCAGTGAGCAGGCCTCCGACGTGACGCCCTCCTGGATGTCGCCGTCGGAGGCGATGACGTAGATGTGGTGGTCGAACGGGCTCTCACCCTGGGGGGTGTCGGGATCGAACAGGCCGCGCTCCCGCCGCGCCGCCATGGCCATCCCCACCGCGGCGCCCAAGCCTTGGCCCAACGGCCCGGTGGTGATCTCCACGCCGACGGTGTGCCCGTACTCGGGGTGGCCAGGGGTCTTGGAGCCCCAGACACGCAGTTGCTCGATGTCTTCCAGTTCCAGCCCGTATCCGGACAGGAACAGCTGCAGGTACAGCGTCAGGCTGGAGTGGCCGCAGGACAGCACGAAACGGTCCCGTCCGGTCCAGGCCGGATCGCTGGGATCGTGCCGCAGCACCCGCTGGAACAGCGTGTAGGCCAGCGGGGCCAGGCTCATCGCGGTGCCCGGGTGACCGTTGCCGACGCGCTGCACGGCGTCAGCGGCCAGCACCCGGACGGTGTCAACCGCGCGAGTGTCCATCTCGGTCCAGTCGTCGGGAACGCGGGGGGTGGTGAGCTGGGTCAGATCGTCAATGACGGACACGATCGTGCTCCTGACTGTGCTCGCTCGGCACTGTGCTCGCTCGGCACTGTGCTCGGTCGGCGCCGCGAGGTTGGTGTGCTTGGGCTCAGTCTCTGGGGCTGATCCCTGGTCCACACCTACCTTAGCGAGAGTGGGCCAGTTGTGATCTCCCCCGCCAGAGCGGCCCCGGGGGGGAACGTGACTACCCCGCAGCTACCATCGTGAGCTAAGGGAGTACCCGCCGGAGGGCCGTCCATGCCTGCGCCGTCCGGACCCGGCGGTCGGGAGGAGTCACGGTGAGCGCAGCGTCCCAGCCCACGGGATCGCGGTGACCAGCACCGTTGCGGCTCCGATCTTATCGCGAATCCGTCGGCGCACCGGTGTCCTGGGCGGCTATCTCGCCTTGACCAAGCCGCGCGTGATCGAGCTGCTGCTGGTCACCACCATTCCGGCGATGTTGCTCGCGGCGCGGGGGGTACCGTCGCTGTGGCTGATCCTGGCCACTCTGCTGGGTGGCACCATGGCCGCGGGCAGCGCGAACGCGCTGAACTGTGTGGCCGACGCCGACATCGACGCGCAGATGAGCCGGACCCGCGCCCGGCCGCTGGTCACCCAGGAAGTGCCCGTCCGTCATGCGCTGATCTTCGGGATCGCGCTGGGTGTGGCTTCGTTCGGCTGGTTGTGGGCCACCACGAATCTGCTCTCGGCGACGCTGGCCGTGGCGACCATCCTGTTCTACGTCTTCGTCTACACGCTGCTGCTCAAACGCCGCACCGCACAGAACATCATCTGGGGCGGTGCCGCCGGCTGCATGCCGGTGGTGATCGGCTGGTCGGCGGTCACCGGCACAGTGGGTTGGCCCGCGCTGGTGATGTTCGGGGTGATCTTCTTCTGGACGCCGCCACACACCTGGGCGCTGGCGATGCGCTTCCGTGAGGACTACCAGCGGGTGGGCGTGCCGATGCTGCCCGCGGTGGCCTCCCCGGTGTCGGTGGCCCGCCGGATCCTGGTGTTCAGTTGGCTGATGGTGGCCTGGAGCCTGCTCCTGATCGGCGCCACTAGCTGGGTCTACGCCGTGGTGGCGGTGCTCGCCGGCGGGTGGTTCGTGGCGATGGCGCACCGGTTGCACGCCGCGATCCGGCGCGATCTGCCGGTCAACCCGATGCGGCTGTTCCACCTGTCCAACACCTACCTCGCGCTGGTGTTCGTGGCGATCGCCGTCGACTCGGTGCTGGCCTGGACGCCCCTTGCCATGGTCTCCGGATGGCCGATGTTCGGTCACCCACTCTGAGCCTTCCGGGCTCATGTCCAGCAGCAGCTTCGCGGCCCTTCAGCTGGCGGCCATCAGCATTCCTCTCCGGGCAGGACCCGTACCAGATGTGGCCGTATGCGGGTCAACGCGACCTCGCCTTCGAATCGCACCACCAGCCGGGTGGCGCTGCGACGCAGCACCCGGCCCCGTTTGCCCAGCCGCGAGCGCACCGCTCACCTGCGCCCCGGCTCCCGCCTCGAGCACGGAGCCCGAGCGCAGCAGGTGCAGCCGGCCCTGGGCGGGGCAGCCCACCCACCGCGGCGGTGCCCCTGATACCTCCAGGAGGACAGCACGAACCGGATCGCGGCGAGCAGACGGGGATGGTGACCCGCGCGTTCCAGTTCGTTGAGTGTGTCCCACACCGAGTCGATCACCAGCTGGGCGTGCGGTCGCGGGGCCAGCAAGGCCCGGGTCCGGGCCGGCAGGCCCAGCGTGGTGTCCCCCCTGGGCAGCGGCGTGGCGGTCGCTGGGTTGCTGTCGCGTTGGGTGGGCAGTGTCGTGGGCTCAGTACTGTCTGCGACCTGTTCGACCCAGCTGAACAGGGACAGGTGGGCGCACGGCAAGGCCGTGCCGGTGTGGTTCGCCGACTACATCGGCATGGAGACTGTCGCCGCCGAGACGTGGACCTATGAGGCCGAGTTCATTCCCGGGCTGCTCCAGACCGCCCAGTACACCGAGGTAGTGAGCCACGCCCTGAAGCCGACCAACAGTCCCGAGGAGATCGCGCGGATCGTGCGGCTGCGAGCGGAGCGTCAGCGACGCCTCACCGGCGAGGAGCCGCTCACCCTCCGGGCCGTCATCAACGAGGCCGCGGTGCGCCGTGCGGTGGGCGGACCCGAGGTGATGCGCGCTCAACTGCGCCACCTCGCCGACATGGCGACGCGGCCCAACGTGACGGTTCAGGTGCTGCCGTTCTCGGCCGGCGCGCACCGGGGCATGCTTGGCTCGTTCGCTGCGCTGCGTTTCCCGAAGAGCCGATGAACACCGTGTACCTGGACGGGTATGACTCCGCGTTGTACGTGGAAGAACCCGCCGCCGTCGCCGGCTACGCCGAGAGGTTCCAGGCTCTCACGGATCAAGCCCTGAACGCGGAAGGAACAGCTGAGCTGATCGGCACGATGATCGGAAGTGACACCTGATGGAATGGCACAAGAGCAGCTACAGCAGCGATTATGGCAACTGCGTGGAGATCGCCCGCCTAGAGGACGGCCGCGCCGTGCGGGACTCGAAGAACCCTGACGGTGGGATGCTGACGTTCACTCACGCTCAGTGGGTGGCGTTCACCGTGGGGGTGCGAGGCGGACAGTTCGACTAGCGTAGGTATGGGGAGCCGGGGTTCTGCCCCGGCTCTACCCGGGCCGCCTCGCCCATTGCGTCGACGCCCACGAGCCGATCACCCGGTCGGTACCGATGCCCCTGGTGAGTTCTGCCATCACCGCCACGCCGCGGCGATGGCCAGCAGGCTCACCTGTCCGCAGCCGAACACCGCCACCGTGTCACCCCGGGACGCCTCGGCGCACTGCGCGCCGAACCACACCGTGGGACAGCTGTCAGACAGCACGCTGCCCTGCTCGTCGCTCCTCCAACTGTTGGCAGCCCCATGGTTTCCGGTTCCGTAGCAGCGCGGCCCTGTCCCGTGGATCTTCAGCGTTGTGGTCAGCTCTCCCTCTCCCGAGCTCAACGGCAGAGTTGTCGGTTCTTGATCGAACAACTCTGCCGTTGAGCTCGGGAGACTCAGCGCGAATACGAAACTCGCTCGCTGCGGCGCTGCTTCGCGGTCAGGATTGTCAGACCCGTCTGTCAGGCTGAGCTGACCGATATTCGGGACAGGAGCCATCGATGAATCACGTGATCCGGGCCGAGGGGCTGGTCAAGCGCTTCGGCGAGACCACGGCCCTCAACGGGGTGGACCTCGCCGTCCGTACCGGCACGGTGCTGGGCCTGCTCGGCCCGAACGGCGCGGATCGGCACCTCGGTTGCCGGTGTCCTCGCGGCGGTCGCCCTGATCCTGATCTTCGCGCTCGTCTTCTCGTGGGTGTCGGTGTTCGTCGGCGTGTGGGCCGCAGATCCGGAGAAGGTCCAGCTCTTCGGCATGACCACGTTGTTCCCGCTCACGTTCGTCAGCAACGCCCTGGTGCCGACCAACACGATGCCCGGCTGGCTCCAGGCGTTCGTCAGCATCAACCCGGTGACGCTGCTCTCCGACGCAACCCGTGGACTCATGGTCGGTGGACCCGTCGCGGGACCGGTTCTCGGGTCGCTGCTGTGGGCGGCCGTGATCCTCGCCGTCTTCGCGCCACTGTCGTTGCGGACGCTCAAACGCCGGGTGTGAGCGACCCAGGTATCGTGCGACGTTGTTGCGGAATCATACGGTCATCAATATGGTATTAACTATGGCTACTAAACAGGTCACCATCACGGTGGACGAGGAGCTACTTGCCTGGTTCGAGCAGAAGGCCGCTCAGACCGGCAGCAAGCTCTCACCCACCATCGCCAGAGCCGCCCGGAACTGGATGTTGTGGGAAGACGCGGCTCGGTTGGCTGAAGCTGACCAGCGCGCCGGCCGTAACACAGCCAACCATGCTGAAGCCGAGCTCGCCGTCCAGCGCGAGGCCGAGGCCACCGAGGCCGGGCGGGGACACGCCGCGTGAGGAAAGGGCAGGTCTGGCAGTTCGAGCGCGACCGTCCATCCAAGGAAGATGATCCGCGCACGGCGTACCGGGTTGTCGTCAGTGCTGATTATCGGTTGCCGCCAGAGCGTCGATGGGTCCTCACTGCCCCCATCGTGTCCACGCTGGACGTCGACACCCCAGTTGCCGTGCGGCTCCAGCCCGGCGACCCCGTCAAGGGGTTCATCCGCGCAGACGAGGTGACCCGCACTTATGTACCGTGGCTGGCCGGTCCGGTAGGAATGATCACCGATGTCACGCTGGAGGCGCTCTCGCTTGCACTCCGCACCGAGATGGACCTCTAAACGCCGTCGAACCAGCCCACCACGTAAGGAAGGATTGCCAGCGCGTGCCGGGTCTACTACTCGAGACGAGCGGGGAGGCCGAAGGCGGCGAACAGGGTGGTGTCCAGGAAGTTGTGATGCCCGACGATCCGGTCGCCGGAGATCTCGATGACCTGGAGGGCGAACGGTAGGTGGCCACCCTGGCCGTCCGGTCGGTACGAGCCGAACGCGGCGCACCCGTTGGCGGCCGTGGGCACCAGGCGCGAGCCCTGGCAGCCGTGGCCTTGGCCGAGGAACCACCGGCCCATCTCCAGCGGCCCGCGTAGCCAGAGGTCGTAGGGCGGCATCGACATCACGGCGTCGTCGTGCAGGAGCGTGACCAGCAGGTCGATGTCATAGCGTTCGAAGGCGTCCACGTACCGGGCGAGCAACGTCTGTTGATCGGCGTTCACCGCAGGCGTGTGGGAGGCGTCGCTGCTGCGGGCCGCCAGGGTGGCCCGGGCGCGCTGGAGCGCGCTGTTGATCGACGCGACGCTGGTCTGGAGCAGTTCGGCCACCTCGGTGGCCTGCCAGCGCAGTACCTCGCGCAGGATCAGCACCGCGCGCTGCCGGGCTGGAAGATGCTGCAACGCGGTGACGAACGCCAGGCGGATGCTCTCCCTGGCCACCGCCACCTCCGCCGGGTCGCCGTCGGGCAGCGCCCGGCCGTCCGGGATGGGTTGTACCCAGGTGTGCTCGGGAAGCATCGGGCCGAGGGTGACATCAGCCGTCGAGGACGGTCCGAGATCCACGGGTAAGGCCCGTCGCTCGCGGCCCCGCAGCAGGTCGAGGCAGACGTTGGTGGCGATGCGGTACAGCCATGACCGCAGGGCCGACCGGCCCTCGAAGCCTTCGATACCCCGCCAGCCCCGGACCATCGTCTCCTGCACGGCGTCCTCGGCCTCGAAGAAGGAACCCAGCATCCGGTAGCAGTAGCCGGTGAGCTCCCGGCGGTAGGGCTCCAAGTCGTCCGACCCGATCGTGGGGCCGCCGACGGTGTCAGGTTGGGTGGGCACGAACGCCCATGCTACGCGGAACGCTCTCGCTACGAGCGTGGGGCGATCAGCGCGGGGATATCGATACGGAGGTTGAAGGGTGCGCTGGTGATAAGTTCACCGGCGGTTGCGGGGCACTCGATATAGCCGTCATCCGGCGCGCCGAGGTGGAACATAGTAATTGATGGAGCGGGTGGATCGAGGTCGACAAGCCAGTAATGCGGAATTCCTGCCTCTGCATACTCATAGGGCTTGAGGTGCAGATCGACATTACGCGATCCCGGTGAGATGATCGCCACGGCGAGCAGCACATCCGATGCTGCCAGACGCCGATCTGCTGCTCCGACCTTCGTGATGATGAGATCGGGCACCCGCACGATCGGCGGATAGTCCGCTCGTACCACAACCTCGACGTCGAGAAGGAAATCCCACCCGGATGGCAGCTGATCGTCCAGTTGCCGGGCCAGCCGGTAGGCGGCTTGCTGGTGTCTGGGAGCAGGCCGTGGCGACACCAGGAGGATGCCTTCCTGGAGTTCGTAATGGTAGGTGTTGTCCTCCGGTAACGTCATCCACTCATCCAGGGTCATCAGCGACCCGGGGTCGTGCAGTGGCATCGCCATGACACCCTCCTCGGCGGCGTCAGCGGGAAACGGCTTGTCTGATGAAGTATGCCGGTTAGCCGACCATGCCGCGGTAGTGGTCGCGGAGGGTGATGATCTGGGTGCGGCGGGTCGAGGTGAGGTAGTCGGGTGAGCCGAGGTTCATGCTCCCGTACTGGTTGTGGGGATCGACGCCGATGGCGCGCAACAGCGGCTCGCTGCGCTGCGAGACGCTGCTCGCGGCGACGCCGAAGAAACCCACCAGATCCTTGACCAGCATCTGATTCGTGAACAGATCGTTGGCCTTCCCGATGATCCAGCAGATCGCCGCGGCGGCGGTCGAGGCGCGGCTGCGGCGCCGGAAGATCTCCGGATCCGTGGCGGCGGCCCGGCCCAGCAGCCGGCGGCAGGCCGTGCGGTACTCCACGTCGAGCCGCTCGTCGCAGCACCGGTCGAGCAGTCCGAGGACCTCGGCGACCCGTTCATGAATGTCGGCGTGGATCGGGTCCCAGTCGAAGGGCTCGTCGGGTAGCGGAGTCTCGTCGAGCTTGGCCAGCGCCTGCTCACCGCCGACGGCGCGGCGCAGCGAATCGAGCATGATCTCGCCGACGTCGGGCAGCTCGACCTCGGGAGCGGGCCACGGGCCGTCGGGATGCAACGCGCTCATGGCGGCCAGCAGCGCGGCCGGGCCCTGCGGCCGCGGGGAGGCGATGGTCAGCTGGTAATCAGGCTCGTACACATCGACTGCGGCGAGGGTGCTGGCGGTGAGCTCGGCCCTGATGCCGCGTTCGTGGTGGCAGAAGCGGATGAACGCGCGTAGCAGCTCAGGTGCTTTTGCCAGGTAGGCGACGTCCGCGGCGATCTTGCGGGGTATCCAGTCGACGAGCAGGATCTCCACCACCACCGGGCTCCAGCGCAACGGGTCACCTGATCCGTAGTCGGTGCCGAACCAGAGCAGTGACTCGAGCAGGCCGCGGTGGTCCGCGTCGTCGAGACCGGTCCCGAACGCGGAGGCGAAGAAACGCTCGGTGAGTTTGCGTAGCCGCTCGCTGCTCCAGTGCGGTCGCCGGTAGCCGGTGCCCCCCGCAGGCAACATGCCGATGGCCCACTCGACGAGGGGTCGGCAGGCGGGCCAGGAGTCGGATTCCACCGGCGGGAAGGTGATGGCGCCCTGCTCGATCGCGTTCCGGATCCGGACTCGGGCGTCGGCCGGGGCGAGGTCCGCCCAGGTCGTGTCGGGCCCGTCGCCAGCCGCGATTCGCATGTGCTTGACCAGTGCGTCCAGCGGTTCGGGGACCACGAAGGCGTCTTTGACCAGCGTTCCCATGTTGTGATCGATATAGACGACGATCGACAGCGCGGAACCGCCGGGCAAGCTCAGCCCGATCATGATGTTATCGCCGTCGCCGAGCACGTGCACCATCTCGACGACGCCCTCGACCGTGGTCCGGCCCAGCTCGGTGAGCCACCCGGGCAGGGTGTGCGCCCGTTCGGTGATCTCGCGGCGGACTCGGCGCCGCATGATGTCATCGCCGCCCAGCTCGGCGATCACGGCGAGCAGTGCCGAGGTCTCGAGCATGTCCACGTCGAGGAAGGTCCGTACCAGTTCGTCGCGGGTCGGCAGGTCAGGATCGCTCACCCGTTCGAACGGGTGAGCGCGCGGTGGCTCGAGCGCCGCGAGCAGCGAGCTGACCAGGGACATCAGCATGAGTGGTTGATCGTCGCTGAGAGCAGCCGCGACGTCGGACATCAGGTCGGGCTCGTCTGCCCGGCCACGTCTCTGAGTGGGTCCGCCGTGGCCCAGCCGGCGCTTCTGGGGCCGGTGCTTGTCGCGGCGGGTTCGCTTGGACACGCCGGGGAGATTAACCCCTCGGCTGATCCGCCGTGGCACGAGCCGGTGCTCAGCAGCCATCGACGACAGCTTGCCTCATGGATACGTATACGTATACATTAGAATTCGGAGGTGAGGTGGATGGCCAACATCATGTTCGGGCTGGCAGGTCTGTCTCTGGTGGTCGGGGTGTTGATCGGCGCGGACCTGCACATCCGGGCTGTCGACCGACGGTATCGGCGGGTGGCCCGGCTCGTGCGGCAACTCCATGCGCAACAGGAGGCGCTGGCCGAAGAACGGTCATTTCTCGAGCGTCGCCGCTGACTGCCTCGCAATAGGTGAGTCGCCTGCCCCGATGACACCCGGTGAATCGTGCGGTTGAATTCGACCATCGAGGCGCAGAGAGTCGGGGTGCACCAGAAACGATGATCACCGAGGAAGATCGGCCCAAGCCACCGGAGCTGGTCGATTTGTACGCGGAAACCCCGCAGGTCTTCCGGACGCTGAAAGCGGAATTCCAGGTCCCTGATACCTATGAGCTCCCGTTGCACGATGTCGATGCGGCGGAACCGTTCTTGAGCAACACGCGTGACGTAGCCGCGATCACGCTGCGAAAGATCCAAGCTCTGCGTTGGGTGACCAAGCCCGGTGTCGAGACGACGAACGATATCGTCGTCACGCTGGCGGCGGATCTGATGCGGGCTCTCGATTACCTGGTGCCGCGCTGCGAGGACACCGCCAAGGCGGATGAGCTGGCCAGGTTCAAGAACCGGGTTGTACTCGCCGCGCGCAGCGCCGGGGGCGATGGCGGCGTGGCGAGGCTACACTGACGTACCGCTCCCGCCGCGTCGTCGCGAGGCGCTGCCCAGGTGTCCTCGGGACACCAGCATGTCAGGTGACCCGAGGCGCACAGGACATGATCAGATCGGCGGCTGGTCGCCGGTGGACTCACACCGCCGACCGTCGTTGACCGTGGCAGCGTTGACCATGATAGTCCAGGCCTCGGCCAGGCTGAACTCATGAAGCATGCACCATGCAGTTGCATGGGGGTGGTGGTGGCCAGCGGACTCGGTATACTCTTCCAGGCAGGATGCGGCGGTGGTGCCCCGCTGCCCGTGCCGGACCACGCTGCGGACCACGGAGGGCGGCACCATCTCGGTCAACGATGGACCGAGCACCCGGGTGAGATGCCAGCACATGAACAGTTGGCGGCAGTCCGTATCGACCGCCACGTCGAGGTCGACGAGCAGGCTCGCGATATTCACTCCCGGCGTCGAGCCGGGACTGCGCGACGGAACCCCTGATCGCACTCGCGACTGCGCGGGACTCGGCTTCGCCGCTGCCGATCATCGCTGCCTCCGGGTCATATCTAAGATCAGTCGGACGAACCACGGTTTTGCTGGGGAAGCAGTCGCGCGCGGAATTCGTCCACTCGCGCGCTCAGCTCTTCAGCTCGTTGGGCCTCGACGGTCTCGAACTTCTTGAATATCGCTTCGACTCCGTACTCGTCGATCAGGCCCTGCGCGACACGGATCACGGCGCTTCGGACAAAAGCGGAGAGCGTCTGGCCCTGGTGCCGCGCGACCACCTCGAGCAGGGATCGTTCATCGGCAGGCACGCGAAAGCAGATAGGAGAGGACTCGCTGGCCACGGGATCGCCCTTCCGCCTAGCCGAGGTGTCTCAAGAAGCAGCTTACGTTGGTATACGTATACTATTGTTGTCTGACCGATACGTCAACACCTCCCTCAGGTGAGGCGGCTGAGGAAGCGGCCCACTTTGGCGGCGGAGCTGGGGTTGTGGACCAGGACGTAGTCGTAGAGCGCGATGGGGATCGCGAAGGAGTAGGTCGGGTAGGCATGGATCGAGTTGATGATCGCGTCGACGGTGAGGTCGTTGTTCATCGCCAAGGTCAGCTCGTTGATCATCTCGCCGGCGCAGTGCCCGGCGATGTGGGCTCCCATCAGCCGCCGCTTGCCGTCGATGAGGAACTTCATCAGGCCGACGGTCTGCGCCTCGGTCACCGCGCGCTCGTTGTGGCTGTAGGGGAACCGGATGACCTCGCAGGGCTCCCCGGCCGCGCGGATCTCCGCCTCGGTCCGGCCGACGTGCGCGATCTCCGGATCGGTGAAGGTCACCCACGGCAGCTGCCCGGGGGAGAAGGCTGCCTTGATCGGGACGAAGATGTTGCGGACCGCATGCGCCGCCTGGTGGCCGGCGTAATGGGTGAACGCCGGCCCCCCGGTCACGTCGCCGACGGCGTAGATGTGTGGCTGGCTGGTCTGGAGCAGGTTGTTGATGGTGATACCCCGGTCGTTGGTGGTGACGCCGGCGGCGTCGAGCCCGAGCGCTTCGACATTGGGCACTCGTCCGACCGCGCACAGGATCGAATCCACCCGCAGCTCGCCGTCGTCGAGGGCGAGCACGGTGTCGCTGGCCTCGCGGCGGGCGGCGCGCAGGCGGGCGTTGCACCGCACGTCGATGCCCTCCTCGGCGAATTGGCGTTCCAGTATGTCGATCATGTCGGCGTCGTCGCGGGGAATCAGGTGCGGCCCGCGTTGCAGCACGGTCACCGCGGCGCCGAGCCGGTGCATCGCCTGCGCGAGCTCCACACCGATCGGGCCGCCCCCGATCACCGCGAGCCGGGCCGGCAGCTCGGCGAGGTCGAAGACGTCCTCATTGGTCAGGTAGCCGACCTCGGCCAGCCCGTCGATGGCCGGTACCGCCGGCCGGCTACCCGAGGCGATCAGAATGAACTTGGCGGTGATGTCCCGGTCTGCGACCCGCAGGGTGTGCGGATCGCGGAAGACGGCGCCGCCGAGCAGGACATCGACGCCCAGCTCGCAGAGCGCTTCGGCGTCGTCGAGCTTGGCGATCTCCGTGATGGCCTGCTGCACCCTGGTGTTGACCGCGGCAAGATCCACCGGCCCCAGCTGTGCGGACAGCCCCCAGCGGTGCGCGGTGGCCGCCTCGTGGGCGACCCGGGACGCCTTGATCAACGCCTTGCTCGGGACGCAGCCGTAGTTCAGGCAGTCTCCGCCCAGCCGGTCCTTGTCGATCAACGCGACCCGCTTCGCGAAGAACCGTCCGACCCGGGCGGCAGTCAGACCCGCCGATCCCGCCCCGATGATCGCCAGGTCGTAGTCGAAAGACGCCATCCGTACCGTCCCCAATCAATCAGCCCGGTGTTCTGGGGACAGACTGCACCAAACGAGCCCCGGATTACTGCAGTCTGTCCCCAGAACGCGAGTGGTGGGCGGCCGCGTGCAGGAGGAGGGCGGGGCGGGCGCGGTCGTCGGGGGTGCGGGGGAGCCAGCGGCGGACGACGATACCGTCGCACAGCAGTGCGTCGCCGCCCATCTGCCGGATGTCCTCCACCGGCCTGGGCATCCGGTGGCCGCGGGTCGCGGCGATCGTGTAGCGGGCCAGGGTTCCGGGTGAATACACCTGCCAGAGGTGGGCGCGGCGCATGCCGAGCAACCCGTAGAGCCGGCGCTGCTCATCGGAGAGGAACAGACCCGGCCAGCTGAGATGGTCGGCCAGCGCGGCCAGCGCGTCCGGGGGGCTGAACCCGCAGGCGATGAGCCCGATCGGATGACCGGCTGCGAGGTCACGCACCTGCACGAGGTGCTGCTGGCAGGGCAGTCAAAACCGGTGCCGGATCGCAGTGAGCAGGTAATGACCGGTCAACGCGCCGAGACACACGACCCGGCCGGTGCGCGCGTCGGGCAGCGCGAGCCCGCGCAGCGAGACCTGCCCCTCGAGTTCACGAGGCACGGGTGCCCGGGCTGTTCACGATGGGCAGCAATTTACGCAGCTCGACGTTCTCCACCGGGTCGAGCACGCAGTGCTGCACGCAGGCGGGCACGAGCTCACCGGTCTCCGGGTGCGCCATCGCGTAGTGGCAGGACGCCAGCCGCTCCTGCGCGGCGAGCACCCGCGGCTCGGTGGCCTTCTCGCCGCGTTTCATCAGTTCCCACGCCGGCGCGACGTCCGCGGCGTCCATGAACTGGTGCACCACGAACGACACCGGGCGCACCCCGTGCCGCAGCAGGGTTCGCAGCCCGCCGGCGCGCCGCACGAGGTGGGTGAGCCACTGAATCGCGATCACCGCGACGACCGGGTGGCGCACGATCGTGCGGGCCACCTTGCCGATCAGGTCGGGCAGCCTCACGCCGGCGAAGTTCGTCTCCCCGAAGTAGCGGAAGAACGCCTCCCGGGCGGCGAGGTCGCCGGCGTCGCCGGAGAGGAACGGGTGCCAGTGCGGGCCGACGTAGAACCCGTAGGCGGCCCGGTTGCACCGCAGGTCGCCGTGCTGGATCACGGTGTAGTCCAGCGTGGTACCCGCGCCTTTCTCGATCTCCCGCCATGTCTCGTCCATGCCGACCTGCTCGTAGTTCTCATGCCAGCGCCGGTCGTCCCCGACGAAAGCCGCGGGCTGGAAGGAGAACATGCCGAACCCCATCCCATGGCAGTCCCGCACCAGCTCGGCGACCTGGCCCAGGTTCGCCGGGGTGACCGTCATGTTGTGCGCCAGGAAGGACCGCACCCCGTGCTTGGCGCGCAAGCGCGTGAACATGTCGACGAAGCGCTGCCGGTAGGGGTTGAGCTCGCGTTCGCTGCCCGGTCGCGGGATGCCGCGCCGGCCGAACATCATCATGTCGAAGTGCCCGGCGAAGGAGATCCGCTTCAGCCTCGGCCGGCGCTGCTCGTCCAGCGCCAGCTTCTCCAGGTAGTCATAGTCGAAGTCGCCGTGGGACATGCTCATCGGTTCGCGCCCGTAGCGTCGCATCGTGAGCAGTGTCTGCGCGTGGTCGTCCGGGCTGAGCAGGGTCACCTCCCCGCCGATCAGCTGCGCGTGGGCCCGGGGGCCGCGCAGCCGGCGTAGCAGCGCCATCTGCTCGTCGACCGCGGCGATGGTGTGCGCCCCGTCCACCCGGACCCGGTTGGCGTCGCGCGAGTGATAGCAGGGGGTGCACGCCAGGTTGCACCGCGGGAACACCCCGTGGGTGCCCTCACAGCCCACCGCGTGCCTACCCAGGAACTGCCCGGGCGTCTTGACATGCTCGGGAAGATCAGCCCAGCGGCGGCGGAGTATCCCCGCGTATTCCGGGTCGACCGGCCGGGTCCGGCGTTCGAGTTTCCGCAGCGCCTCGATCAGTCGCATGTCGACGTCCCTCCCGGCCTTGACCGATAGCCGCGCGGTTCGTGAGGGCTCAAGCCGTTGTCGGGCCCGACGATTAGGCTACCTCTCCGCCGGCTCACCCCAAGGTTTTCGCTGATTGAGCCGAACCGGTTCGTCGGCCGGGTCAGAACACAGGCACACGGGACCGTAGTAAGCCGAGGGAGCGAGACGCCGATGACCAGGTTGGCCCGATGACGAGGTTGGCACTGTGCGGTGGGACCTACTCCAATCCGTACGCGTTGCGGGCCTTCGTGCACGACGCCCGGGCCCGCGGTGCCGAGCGCCTGTGGTGCCTGGGCGATTTCGGTGCCTACGGGGCCGAGCCGGAGGCGATCTGGCCGCTGCTGATCGAGGGCGGCATTGAGTGCCTGGCCGGTAACTACGAGCTCGCCATCGGCCGGGGGGACCCGGACTGCGGCTGCGGGTACGCCGACGACGAGGACAACGCCTTCGCCGCGATCGCCTACGACTACACCTTGCGGCACACCTCCGCGGAGTTCGCGGCGTGGATGCGGACCCTGCCCACCGAGCACCGGGAGAGCGTCGAGGGCGTGGCGCTGCACCTGGTGCACGGCTCCCCGCTGGCCGTCAACGACTTCTGGTGGGAATCGCTGCCGGATGAGCTGCACCGGCTGCGGATCGCGGAATCCGGCGCGGACGTGATCTGCTGCACGCACTCCGGGTTGCCCTGGATCAGGCGCTTCGGAGACACCCGCTCTCACGGAACCCTGGTGGTCAACGTCGGAGTGCTGGGTCGCCCGGCCAACGACGGCGGTCAGCACGTCTGGTACGCGCTGCTCGACATCGTCGAGGGCCACGCCACCGCGGAGCTGGTCGCGCTGGACTACGACTGGCGGGCGCACGCCGCGTCGATGCGCGAGGCCGGGCTGCCCGAGGCGTTCACCCAGACCGTGGAGACCGGATGGTGGACGACCTGCCTGGAGATCGTGCCGCCGGTGGAGCGCTCCCGGGGCCGCTTCCAGCTCTACAAATCAGCGATGCCCGAGTTCGCCGGCGAGCAGGTGTCCTGGGGCTCGGCCCCGGAGATCCCCGACGACGGCGTCCCGGTGCTCCCGCTGTTCGGATCGGCACTGTTCCCGCCCCGGTTGTGGGTCTACACCAACTTCCACTGCAACCTGGCCTGCAGCTACTGCTCCGTCGCGTCCTCCCCGCAGGCCCGGCGCCGCTCGCTGGGCCTGCCCCGGTTCCGCGAGCTGGTCGACGACGCGGTGGCGGAGGGCTTCACCGAGCTCTACGTCACCGGCGGTGAGCCCTTCCTCGAACGTGACCTCGTCGAGATGCTGCTCTACGCCACCGAGCGGCTCGACGTGGTGTGCCTGACCAACGCGATGCTCTACCAGGGCTGGCGGCGTTCTCAGCTGGAGCGCCTCGCGAGCCGGCCGCGGCTGATCCTGCAGACCTCGCTGGACGGCGCGCAGCCCTCGTTCCACGATGCCAACCGGGGGTTCGGCGCGTGGGCCAAGGCGATGGCGGGCCTGGACGTGGCGCTGTCGCTGGGCCTGCCGGTGCGGGTCGGGATGACCGAGACGGCGCACAACAGCGCCGAGATCGAGCCGCTGCGGGCGCTGCTGGCCGCCAAGGGGATCTGTGGTGCGGACTTCGCGGTGCGCCCGCTGGTCAAGCGGGGGCATTCCGCCGACGGGGTGGCCATCGACACCGACAACACCGTGCCCGAGCTGACCGTTACCGCCGACGGCTGGCACTGGCACCCCGCTGGAGCCGATTTCGACACCTCACCGGACATGCTGCTGGCCGGACCCGAGGTCAGTATGGCCGAGGCCAAGCGGCGCGCGGTGGAGCTGTTCCTGCACCTTCGCCAGCGCGACGGCTCCCTCCCCCTGATCTACAACTGCGCCGTGTGAACGCCGGAGAGCAACCGCTCCGTCAAGCTCGCCGATCGGGTTGATCATGAGATTGCTGGTGGCGCTACAGTGCCCGCAGATCAGTGCCACGCCCCATATGGCACATGCGCTGACGGCTTGCTATCGCCATGCTGGTGATCGAGCGTTCTGGCGGGCGCCAGGATGAGGATGAAGGATCAGCAGATGATGAATGACACTGACGACCAGCAGGCCGAGACGTACGAGCCGCCCACGCTCACTGAGGTCGGCCCATTCGCCAGGGTGACGACGGGGCAGTATTCACGGACTCACTCTGACGATAGTGACGCTGGTGGTTACTGGAACGAGTGACCCGGCCCAGCAGAAATTGGGCGATTCATGCAACTGTAGGCGCGGTGGTTTCGTCTGGTGGTGCGCACTACCAGACACCGAGGCTACCGCGCCTGTGACGTCGCTGCTGTGCGCTGCCGGTGATGTTCTCGCCCAGCACGCCAACGGGCGAGCGTGGATCATCGGGCAGCACGGATCAGGAGCTGTGCACGTCCTCGATGTCGGCTCGACACGGGTCGCCATCCTGGGTGAGTGTCTGGCCGCTGTGAGGCGCCGCGCCATAGAAACCCATGGCGGCGTGGATGAACTCATGGTTTCGCTGTTGTCGTTGCCGGGTAGTTTTCATATCGTCATCACGGGCTCATCCGGGCTGGTCGCCGCAGGCGACGTGGCCGGATTCCGGCGCCTGTTCACCGCAAGCACGGACGGGACTGCGTTGGTCGCCAGCCATGCCGATGTGCTGCGTCGACTGCTTGACGCTCCGATCGACCGGACGTGGCTCGCCGCGAAGCTCGCCAGCCCGGAGCCGCCGAGTGTGCTGCGCGACACGCTGAGTCCTTTTGCCGGAGTGACACCAGTCCCGGCAGGGCACCTTGTCCGGATTTCCGGACGTACGTGCCGAACCTCCCGCTGGTGGACGTCTCCCCAGGCGACACAACCTCTTGCCTCGGGTGGCGCTGCGTTGCGCCAGACACTGATCGAGGCCGTGGCCGGCAGAATCGATTGTGCCGGCGGGCCGGTCAGCGTGCAGCTGTCCGGCGGTTTGGACTCGACTTCGTTGGCTTTCCTGGCCCGGTCGGCCCGTCCGCTGCTGATCACCACCACTGGGCGGTCGCCGATCGACGACGATCTCACGTGGGCATGCCGTGCTGCGGACCTGCTGAAGGGAAGCCCGCACCGAGTGATTCCCCACGACCAGACCCCGCTGTTCTTTGCCGACCTGAACGAGCCGCAGCTAGCCTTGGATGAGCCCGCGCCGTTCGCCGCTGGTCGCGCCCGCCAGCGCTTCACCGCCCGCTTTCTGAGTGAGTACGGCACCGTCGCGCACCTCAACGGCCAAGGTGGCGATGAGGTGCTACTCGCACCTTTGGCGTATCTGCGACCGGCTATCCGAGCCGTACCCCGAACCGGCTGGCGGCACTTGCGCGGCCACGCTGCCCTAAAGAACATCCCATCCTTGACGATGGCGCGGACTGTGCTGCACAGCCAGGCATCGTTCGCTAAGTGGCTGCGCGGCATAGCCGACACCGTGCGAATCGAAAGACCAGCCGCGATCGCGGCGACCGGCTGGGAAGCTCCGCCGTTGCTACCCCCGTGGATTACCGACGAAGCCGCAGAGCTCGTCCGCGCGGCGATTCTCGCCGCCGACCCCACCGCCATCGCCGCCGACCCGGTCACCCACGCCGCCGTCGCCCGGATCCGCGCCTCGGCCTACCGCGCTGCGCTATACCGCGACGCCATGCAGGCCGACGGGGTACCTACGGCGATGCCGTACTTCGACCGGCATGTGGTGGAGGCGTGCCTGTCGGTGTTGCCGTGGGAGCGCACTGACCCGTGGTGTCCGAAGCCGTTGCTCCGCTCAGCTTTTCTTGGCGTAATTCCGGGTACCGCGTTGTCGCGCCGCACGAAGGGTGCGTACAACGCCGATATCTACCATGGTTGGAACACTCACCGATTGCAGGTCTCTGAGCTGCTGGACAGCCCGCGACTCGCCGAGCAAGGACTCATCGACCCAGCCAGGATGCGGGCGCTGCTGACCTCGTTCGGCCCTGGCGGGCTACCGCCGGTGTGGATTACTGATTTGATCGCAGTTGAGACCTGGTTGCGTGATCTTGCCCCGCCGTTCAAACGCGAGGAGGCCAACAATGCGGTTGTCTCTGCCGATCCGACGCACCCGCGCCGGGATCAGGCTTGCCCATGCCGTGGTGATCGCGCCTGTTGACGACGGGCTGACGCTCGTCGATAACCGGCGCGGCACGCTGTATCACCTCAACCACACGGGGGCTGTCATCCTCGCCACTCTCATCGACGGTGGCGGCACTGTCGAATCCGCCATTGCCGCCATGGTGAATCGGTACAGGATCGACGAAGTCCGCGCCCGCGCTGACATCACAGCCCTGGTCCACAACCTGCGTGCGCGTGGGCTGGTGATCAGTCGGTGAGCGTTCCCGTCGTCCTACCCCCACCAGTCGCCCTCACTACCGGCGAACGGCTGTCGGGCCATGCCGCAATCGTTGTTGCCCGGCTGCTGCTCACCGTGACACGCGGCCGACCTGCTCCACTTGTCGCTGTCCTGCGCGTCGCACAGCACTGCACCCGACCCGGCACCATCACGCACGCGCAGCGGGCCAGAGTCATCGTGGAGACCGTCAGCCTGCGGTGCGCCAGCCACCACGGATGCCTGCTCCGCTCGCTGGCGATCCTGTTGCTGTGCCGATGGTGCGGTCACTGCGTCACCTGGCGAGTCGGCGTGCACTCCCCACCACCCACGTCACATGCCTGGGTTGAGGCAGCCGGTCAGCCGGTCGGCGAACTGTTCGATCCTCGCTCGTTCTACACACCGATCATCACGGTTGGGCCAGGAAGGACGGCTCTCCGGTGACCACTCTCAGCACAGGCCCGGTGGCGGATCGGCTGGTCGCCTACGCCGACTCACTGCGTGACGTAGGCGCGATCTGCACCCATGCTGTGCATGCCGCGTTCGCCACCGTGCCGCGGCATCGTTTCCTGCCGCACTTCCGCTACCGCGCTGATGAATACACCCTCGCTGCCAACCAGGAGCCGTCCGGCGAGGTACTGGACATCGTGTATGCCAATACCTCGCTGCTCACCCACACCGGCCACGACGGTGACCCACCGTCCAGCAGTTCCGCCCCGTCGATCATGGCGAAGATGCTCGAGACCCTCGACCTACGCCCCGGTCTGCGCACGTTGGAGATCGGCGCCGGTACTGGCTACAACGCCGCTCTGATCCACCACATCACCGGCGCCCCCGTCGTCACCATGGAAGCCGGGCACCACGCCGCTACCGAGGCCACCACAGCCCTGCGGGCTCTGGGACTCGACGACCAGGTGCACGTGATCCACAGCGACGGATACCCCGGATACCCCGATGGCGCACCCTATGACCGGTTGATCGTGACCTGCGGTATCGCTGGCATCCCGTCGCAGTGGTTGGACCAACTCGCCCCGGAAGCTGTGATCATCGCGCCGGTTGCACATGCGGGAGTTCACCCGATCATCGCCGCCTACCGCCACCCTGACACCAACGAGCTCGAAGGTCGGACGCTGCTGTGGGGCGACTTCATGTCCGCCGTCGGTCATCTCCGCCCGGTCAAGCTGTTTCACCACGACCCCGCCCACGACATCCCCACCAGCCAAGCCCGGCGGATACCCGATGCTGGAGGAGTCCTTGACCAAGCCCAGTACCACGACCTCTGGTGCTATCTCGGTGCCCGTGACTTAAGGATCACCCGGGCCTACCCCGACACCGATGTCTTCGATCTCACCCTCGGGGTATGTGCCCTCGTCGAACCCGGTGTCGGCACAGCTTGGATACACACTGACGGCACCATGACCATCACCGGCAACCCGGAGATCGGCGACCAACTCGCGACCCTCGTCCAGCAATGGGACACCGACAGCAGACCACGCGTCTGTGACTGGAGCATCGATTGGCACGGCGCTGGCAGTGGCCCAGTTGGTCTGCTGCGTCCGCATCGCTGGCGATCTGGCCACGTTAGCGCGAAGATCCACCAATCGGGTGTGCGCCGTTCTCACTTCTGACGGGTGGAGCGCTCCCGGGGGCGTTTTCAGCTCTATAAGTCGGCGATGCCTGATTTCGCAGTTACTGTTCCGTCGCGTCGTCCCAGCAGGCCCGGCGGCGCCCGCTGGTCAAGCGGGGGCATTCCGCCGACGGGGTGGCCAGGTCGTTGGTCCGGTGGTCGCGGCGATCTGGTCCAGGAACGTGTCGAGGATCGCGACCAAACGATGCGGGTCGGGTTTGGTGAGGATCGCCTGCCGCGCCATCCGCGCTGCGACCTTGGCCTCGACTTCTCGCGGTGTTGCATAAAGGCCGACGGTGCTGATGACCGCACGCGTATAGGCGGCTGTCTGGAGCAGGTCCAGCACGACGACGGGCTCGAAGTTGGTGATCGTGGTGGCGTGCCCGTGGTGGCGGGTACACCGGTAGTTTCAGGTCCCCGGTGGAGGTGGTGTGAACCCGCGTGGCCATGTGGTGGTGTTGTCAGCGATCACGCCGATGAGGTTGGCATCACAGAGCTTTGCGTTGGTGAGGTCTGCGCCGAGGAGTACTGCCCCGCAAAGGTCAGCCCTGGTCAGGTCCGCTCCGCGGAGGTCGGCACCAGACAGGTCGGTCTTGCGTAGGACAGTGTCGGACAGGGTGGTGCCGGCAAGCTTGGCGCCGACGAGGTGGGCACCCTCAAGATTGGAATGCGCGAAACACACACCAGGGATGTCCAATCCGTCGAGCTCGGCATTGCGGAGGTCGACTCTCTCCAACTCCGACCAGGCGCCATCGAGGATCATCGTCCGTCGGCTGAGGGCGGCAAGCGCGGCTCCGATGTCGTCGGCGATGCCACCGTGCCGGGGTCTCCGGTCTGTCGGTACCTCGGATTCCGGGTGGGTGGGTGGCCAGGGTGCGTGCCGGCGGACGAACGCCGTGAGTAGCGCGTGGGCGTGGCCGCGGTAGTGCGCGTCGAGTTCGGACAGTTGTTCCAGGGCGTAGACACCGCCGTGCCGAATCGACACCTGTTCACTGGCCAGTTGGTCGATAGCCTTGGTGAACAAGTCGATGGTGTGTCCCTCACGGTTGGCACGAACTTGTCGCAGCGTCATCACCGCGCCGGAAGCGACGCCGCCCAGCGCGAGGAGCCCACCGAATCCCTGCAACAGGGTGGACCGAACGTCGTTTTCCGCCTTGAACCGATCCACCGCCGTGAGACCTGATCCACCTCCCACAACCCAGGCGGGTCCAAAGACGACGCACACCGACAGCACCCCACCAACAACCACGGCAGCAAAGAGCACCGCCATCACGACCGTAGCGAGGCTTCGATCACTCATGGTCTCCCTCAACCAGGCCGCCACCACATTTCCCGACCCCAAACGTAACCCAGTTGGTCGCTCGCTCATGCCGCGAGCGGCGACTGATCAGAAGCAGAGGCCGCAGGCCCGCGTCTCGCCACCAACGTTGCGGCGAGCGAACTCCCCAAGCTCGTGGTACGCCCGCGTCGGGGTCGGGGAGCTGTACGGGCCGTTCCTCGCGCTGTCTGGCGTCTGCATCTCCTAGAGGTATTCGCGAGAAGTACAAGGAGTTGTGTAGCAACACGAATTTAGAGGATATTTCGCCCGAATGTGCAAGCGTCTGGCGCCGCCGCCGCCGACTATCCTCCGCTTACTGACTACGTCCGGGACTCCTACTCGCTGTTGAAACGACGTCAAGAAGCGCTGTTCGCCGACAAAACAGGACCCTCCCGAACGGGTTGTATATGCTCGACGAACCATAGGCGGCGCATACGGCCGAGCACTCAGGGCTGTTCACAAGGTGATCTGCGAGTACGCCCTGGCTACCTCGTCGACCTGGTCGTAGCCGACGCGCAGCAGGAAGGCGCTGTTGCGGCCGTAGGATTTCATGCCCAGCACGAAGAAGTTCGGCTCCGGCACCCGGAGCACGTCGACGCCGTGCGAGGCCTGCGCCAGGCAGTCCGCCGGACCATCGCCCGCCGCGCCCAGCAGGGCGGCGGAGAGGTTCATCGGGGCGGCGGTGGCGTAGCACTCGTGGACCTGGAGCTGGCGGTACAGCGAGGTGTCACCCAGGAAACCCGTCAACGCGACGATGCGGTCGACGACGATCTCCTCGGCGTCACCGGTGCTCGACCGCAACGTGGCGACCACAGCGTCCTGCGATGCGCGCAGTGCGTCCACCACCACGCCGGTGCGGACCCGCACGCCGGGCACCGCGCCGGAGCGCAGCCGCTGGGCGGCCTCGACCAGCTCCTGGCGCTGGGGCAGGGGATCGCCGGGGACCTCGCCCCAGTCCGGGTCCGCCGCTCGCACCGCCCACACCACACTGGTGCCGGGTCGCTCGGCGACGAGCGCGGCGAGGTCACGCGCCGCCGTCTGGGCTGACTTGCCCGCGCCGACCAGCAGGACCCGCGCTCCAGCCCACTGCGGCGCGTCGCGGGCGACATCGGGAATCCGGCGGGTGATCCGATCAGCCGCCGCCAGCTCCCCGGGAGCCGGGATCCCACCGTCGCCGAGCACGTTGGCCTGGTCGTAGCTGCCGGTGCAGTCCAGCAGCAGATCCGCGCGCTCCACCCGCTCGGCGCCGTCCGGGCCGGCGATGAGCAACCGGAAGGGGCGCGAACCGCGCTGCGCGGTGCCGATCTCCTCGTGCTTGAGCAGGCCTTCCCGGGCGAGGGCGAGCACCCGGGTGCCCCGGCGAATGACGGCTGCCAGTTCGGGCAGCTCCGCCAGGGGGTGCAGGAGTTGCCCGGTGAACTCGGCGCCGGTCGGGCAGTGGTCGGCGGGTCCTGGCTGGGCGAGGCCGGCGGCCTCCAGATGGGCCCGCATGCGCGCCGAGGTGTTCATCGACCAGGGCGTGAACAACCGGATGTGGCTCCACGCCGCCACGTTGGAGGCCACCGACATGCCGGCCTCGTACACGGTGACCGACCAGCCCTCGTCGAGGAAGGCCAGCGCGGCATCCAGGCCGATCGGTCCGGCACCGAGGATCGCCACGCGGCCAGGCCTCTCGGTAACCGCTGTCACAGGAACTCCTCGGATCGGGTGGGATGCTGGGTCGGTCGGTACCGGCCTGCGGGCGCTCGATAAACCGTACGCGCTGACGGCCTGGCGGTGGGACAATCGCGAGCACCCGGGCGGATGGGCCGGCCGCTGAAGTGGAGAGCCCGCTGAAGTGGAGAATTCCCAGTGGTAGCAGACGGCAGTGAGCAGGTGACCGGCGACCCACCGGTCGGCACGGTGACGTTCGTGCTGACTGAGGTGGAGGGTTCGACGCGTCTGTGGGAGTCCGCTCCGGAGGCGATGGGCGTGGCGATGGCTCGTCACGACGAGTTGCTGAATGCGGCGATCGCGTTGCACGGCGGGGTGCGGCCGGTGCAGCAGGGCGAAGGCGACAATGTTTTCGCGGTCTTCGCCAGGGCTTCGGATGCTCTGGCCGCTGCCGTGGACATCCAGCGGGTGTTTCACAGTGAGGTGTGGCCTGACGGGGTGTCGTTGAGATTGCGTATGGCGTTGCACACGGCCGAGGCGCAGCTGCGTGATGACGGTCACTACGTCGGCCCGGCGGTCAACCGCTGTGCCCGGTTACGCGCGGTCGCGCATGGTGGGCAGGTCGTGCTGTCGGGGACGACGCGGGACCTGGTCCTGGACCTGCTGCCGGAGGATGTCGAGCTGACCGATCTGGGTGTGCATCGGTTGCGGGATCTGGGCCGGCCGGTGCATGTGTTCGGGGTGGTGCATCCCGATCTGCCTGCGGAGTTTCCCGCGCTGCGCTCGTTGGACACCTTGCCCAACAACCTGCCCGGTGAGTTGACCAGTTTCGTTGGGCGGGGTGCGGAGTTGGCTCAGCTTGGTGAGCCGTTGCGGCGGGCGCGGTTGCTGACGTTGACCGGTGCGGGTGGGTGTGGCAAGACCCGGTTGGCGTTGCAGGCCGCGGTCAACGCGATGGATCATCATCCTGATGGGGTGTGGTGGGTGGAGTTGGCGCGGGTGGAGGACGCCGCGCTGGTGCCTGCTGCGGTGATCGGTGCGTTGGGGTTGCGGGAGGTGCCGGGTCGGGCTCTGCTGGACACTCTCGTCACGCATCTGCGGGCCCGTCGCACGCTGGTCGCGTTGGACAATTGTGAGCATCTGCTGGGTGCTTGCGCCCAGTTCGCGGATGGCCTGCTGCGCTCGTGTGCGTCGCTGCGGATCCTGGCGACCAGCCGTGCGCCGCTGGGTGTGCCTGGTGAGTTGACGTGGCGGGTGCCCTCGATGTCGCTGCCCGCTCGGCCTGAGTTGGTGCCGATCGAGGTGTTGCGGCAGTCGGATGCGGTGTCGTTGTTCATCGATCGGGCTACGCAGGTTCGTCCGGATTTCGTGATCACTGCGGCGAACGCTCCGGCGATCGCTCAGATCTGTTCTGACCTTGATGGCATTCCGCTGGCGATTGAGCTGGCGGCGGCGCGGGTGCGGATGATGGCTCCTGAGCAGATCGCCCGTGCTCTGAGTGACCGTTTCCACCTGCTCACCGGGGGTGCTCGTACGGTGCTGCCGCGTCACCGGACGTTGGAGGCGTCGATTGAGTGGAGTCATGAGCTGCTCGGTGAGGGTGAGCGGGCGTTGTTGCGGCGGTTGTCGGTGTTCGCCGGGGGGTGGACGCTGGAGGCGGCGGGGCAGGTCTGCTCGGGTGCGGGGATCGATCGTTACGGGGTGCTCGATGCGTTGACCGGGTTGGTCGACAAGTCCCTGGTCACCGCTGATGATCATGGTCCTCAGGCGCGGTATCGGCTGTTGGAGACCGTCCGCCAGTACGCCACCACGCGCCTGGCCGACGCGGGGGAGGTCCAGGCGCTGCGGGAGCGTCACCTGACCTACCACCTCGGACTGGCGGAGGCGGCTGCGCCCCAAGTGCTCGGTGCGGGCCGTGACGACCCCGTGCTGCCCATTCTGGTTGCCGAGGTGCCGAATCTGCGGGCCGCGCTGGAGTGGGCGGCGGCGACCGATCCTGATGCCGGGCTGCGCCTGGTGGATGCGCTGACGTTGTTCTGGTTGTTCACCGGCCGTTATCGTGAAGGTGACGCCGCGTATGCCCGCGCGCTGGACGCTACCGACGAGAAACCCACACTGCTGCGCGGCCGGGTCCTGACCGGCCGCGGGATCCTCGGGCTGTTCGGCGGGGCCTATGAGGCAGCGTCCGGGTGGACGCAGGCGGCGCTGGCGATCGGCGAGGCCTGCGGCGATTTGTGGACCCAGGGACGCGCCTACCACACTCTCGGGCTGATGGTCGCCATCGGCGACCCGCCTGGCGGGCGGGCGCTGCTGGAGCGCAGTGTGGAGCTGGCCACCCAGGCCGGCGACGACTGGTGCCGTATCAACGCCGCCCATTGCCTGGCGTTTGCGTGGACTTTTCAGGACGACTTCGACACCGCTCGCCCGCTGCTCGATGACGCGTATGCGACCGCAAGGCGGCTTGGCTACCGATGGGGTTTCGCGTGGCACTGGATTTGCCTGGGTTGGGAAGCCCTGTATCAGGGGCGGCTCGATGAGGCCCGCGAGTTGCTGGGACGTTCCATCGCCGCCAGCGCCGAGGTCGGTGACCCGATCACGAACGGTTTCGCCAGCGGCCTCATGGTTTACGCGCAGCTTGAGTGCGGTGATATCGAGCTCGCGTACTCACTGGCCGGCGAGACGCTCGGGCGTGTTCTTGACAGCGGCGCGGGCCTGGCCCTGGGCCTGACCTACCAGATGCTGGGCAGAACCGAAATCGCGCTGGGCGACCTCTCCGCGGCGCGTGGGCATCTTGAGGCCGCCGCCGACCTCGAACGGCGCTCGGGATCGTTCTACTCGCTGTCCTGGCATCTCGCGGTCCTGGGCACCCTGGAGCGCCTTGACGGGAACCTGGATGCGGCGCACCGCATCGCCGCAGAGGCGTTGGAGGCGGCCCAGCGGGTGGGGAGCGGACGGATGCAGGCCGACGCCGAGCGCCTGCTGGGTCGCCTCGCGCTGGCCGCGGGTGAGGCCGGTGAGGCTGAGCGGTATGTGCACGATGCGCTGGGTCGGCTGGTGGCCAAGGGCTTCACGCTCGACATCCCGCAGTGCCTCGACATCCTCGCCGCCATCGCCGCGGCTGGGGAGAGCTTCGAGGAGGCCGCTCGGTTGCTGGGCGCGGCGGCGGCCGGACGGCAGCGGCTGGGCATCGTCCGTTTTCCGCCCGAGCCGCAGTTCTGGGCTTCCGTCGAGCTCAGCACCTGGGAGACGCTGGGACCCCAGGGCTATCAAGCCGCGTTCAGCGCGGGTGCCGCATTGACGACCGACGAGGCGGTCGCTTATGTCCGCAGGGCCCGGGGTGAGCGCAAGCGCCCCTCCCGTGGCTGGGACAGCCTGACCCCGACCGAGCTCGAGGTGACCAGGCACATCAGCGCCGGTCTCACCAACCAGCAGATCGGCGAGCGCATGTTCATCTCCCCGGGAACCGTGAAGGTCCACCTCTCGCACATCTTCGCCAAACTGGACACCTCCTCACGCGCCCACCTCGCCGCCGAAGCCACCAGGCGCGGACTCGACCCCCCAGCGTCACCGACGCCGATCGGTGAGGACCCATGCCGACCCACTAGTGGCATAGCGGGCCGCTGATAAGCGGGTCCGGCTGTGGCAGGTCGGTCGGTTTGCCCGCCGCAGTTATTTGCGGCATCTTGATGCACGGCGCGCCGGGAAGTCTGGTCGGCACTCCGTTCCCGGCCGGGAACGGAGCCTGCGACGTGAGGTAGGTTCGGTGGCGCTGATGTCGGCGTTGGGGGTTGTGCTGCTGCCCGCGTTCTGGCCGATGACCCTGGATGGGTGTGAGCGGGTCGCCGTAGTCTTCAGATGTGCATGCGAGCGAAATGGCCGAGGCGTTCCCGGTGGTGAGGCTGGATTCCGACGCGCTGGAGGCGGCGCGACTGCTCGCCACCAATCGGCTTCCCGGTCTCGTCGTGATCGACTACGACGGTCGTCCGCACTCGATCCTGCCTGCCTCGGAGGTGGTGCGGTTCGTGGTGCCGATCTATGTGCAGGACGACCCTTCGCTGGCCGGGGTGCTGACCGAGTCGGTGGCCGACCGGGTGGCGGACACACTGAGCGGCAAGACGGTACGGGTCCTCATTCCCCGCGAGGCGCCGGAACTGCCCTTGGTGCAGTCCGAGGACACGATCCTGGAGGTCGCCGCAGTGATGGCGAGAATGCGTTGCCCGCTGGTGGCGGTGATGAACGGCGACACGCTGGTCGGTGTGATCACGGCGTCGCGGTTACTGGAGTTGGCGCTGGCCCGGTGACGGCAACACCGAGTGGCCCATTGATGGACCGGTGGATTGCGTGATCGCCGTGATGGCGGTCGTCGTGTTCGTGGCGGCGTATGTGCTGATCGCCACCGAGCGGGTACCGAAGACGGTTGCCGCGCTGGGCGGCGCTGGGGTGGTGCTCGGGCTCGGGGTGCTCGGCTCGGAGGACGCCTTCTTCTCGCAGGAGACAGGGGTCGACTGGGACGTCGTCTTCCTGCTGCTCGGGATGATGGTCATCGTCGGGGTGCTGCGCAAGACGGGTGTTTTCGAGTACACCGCGATCTGGGCGGCCAAGCGCGCCAAGGGCTCGCCACGGCGGGTGATGATCCTGCTGGTGCTGATCACCGCGGTGGCCTCGGCGTTCCTTGACAACGTCACCACCGTGCTGCTGATCGCACCGGTCACCCTGCTGGTCTGCGACCGGCTCGGCGTCAATCCGATCCCTTTCCTGATCGCCGAGGTGCTCTCCTCGAACATCGGCGGTGCGGCGACCTTGATCGGAGACCCACCCAACATCATCATCGCCAGCCGGTCGGGGCTGACCTTCAACGACTTCGTGATCAATATGGCGCCGATCGTCGTGGTCGAGATGATCGTGTTCACGGCCGTGCTGCCGTGGCTGTTCCGGGGGTCGTTCACCGCCGATCCGGAGCGGATCGCCAGGGTGATGGCGCTCAACGAACGGGAGGCCATCCGCGACACCCGGCTACTGGTCAAGTGCGGCGTGGTGCTGCTGGGCGTGTTCACCGCGTTCATCGCCCATTCCGCACTCCACATCGAGCCCTCAGTGGTGGCGCTGCTCGGGGCCGGTGTGCTGGTGCTGATCTCCGGCCTCGGCTCGAAGGACTATTTGGCCAGCGTGGAATGGGAGACGCTGCTGTTCTTCGCGGGACTGTTCATGATGGTCGGTGCCCTGGTCAAGACCGGCGTCATCGGTAGCCTGGCCCGCTTGGCCACCGATGCCACGAGCGGCAATGCACTGCTCGCCGTGATGCTGCTCCTGGGGGTTTCCGCGCTGCTGTCCGGGATCATCGACAACATCCCTTATGTGGCCGCGATGAGCCCGCTGGTGCTCGAACTCACGCAGGGCATCGCCGACCCTGTCCATTCCGAGGCATTGTGGTGGTCGTTGGCTCTCGGCGCCGATTTCGGCGGCAACCTGACCGCGGTCGGTGCCAGTGCCAATGTCGTCGTCCTGGGGATCGCCGCCCGGGCCGGTAGCCCGATCTCCTTCTGGGAGTTCACCAAGAAAGGCGCCCTGGTCACCCTGATCACCATCGTGATCGCCGCCCCCTACCTCTGGCTGCGCTACTTCGTGCTCGTCTGAGGGCCTGCCATGGACAACGCCCACGACACCTCTGGGGACTACTCGCTATCGCCTACGGTGCGTAGGCTGAGAAGGAGATGCGTGCTCTGATGTGAGAGGAGCTGTGTCGTGGCCAAGGCGTCCTCGGCCGGTCCGCTGCAGAACCCGGAACCTTCCGACTCAACGCGGCCAACCGGCGGCGGGGCAGTGGGGCCGACCACAGCTTCGGGGCAACCTCCGGCCGGGAAACTACCGACGGGGACGCGCATCGGCGGGATCTGGATGGGAATCGTCCTGTTCGCCCTCGTGCTGTTGCTCCTGATGATCTTCATTCTGCAGAACCGGCAGTCGGTGGAGATCTCCTACTTCACCCTGCGTGGTCAGCTGCCCTTGGCTGTGGCCATGCTGCTGTCCGCGGTCGGCGCTGTGTTGCTCTCCGCTATCGCCGGTTCGCTGAGGATCTGGCAGCTGCGCCGGAACATCCGCCATAACGCCCCAGGAAGCGGTGGTTCAGTCCGGCGGCGAACTCGGCGCTCGTAGTCCCAGTGTTCCGGGCTCTAGCCCGGATCTGAGGTACCTGTGCCCACCGGCGACACCCTCATTATTTGGTGGTGGTCGCGAGTCGCGGAAAACGTATCATGATATCCGTGAGCGAACTGGGCACTGCGCTGGCCCCGGATCTGGTGCAGTTGCTCGCCGAGCCCGCGTGCGCTCGGGATGCGGGTTCGTGGTGCGCGCGTATCTACACCCTCACGGGAAACGACATACTGGCCCGTTACGGCGATGCCGTGTTGGGGACAGGACTGCGAATCCTGCTTATTCTGCTGCTTGCGGTAGTGGTCCGGTTTCTGGCGCACCGGGCGATCAAGCGGTTCATGCAGATGGTCGCGGAGGGACAGCCACCTCGACTGCTGCTACCACTGCGCGAGCGGCCTGCGGAGCCTGCGTTCGGCTCCGAACTGCTTGCGCAACGGCGGTCGCAGCGGGCCCACACGATCGGTGCCGTGCTGCGGTCGGCCACCACGTTAACGATCTACGGGGTGGCCGGCACTCTGGTGCTGGGAGCGCTCGGGATCGAGCTCGGGCCGATCATCGCCTCGGCCGGCATCCTCGGCCTCGCGCTCGGGTTCGGCGCGCAGAATCTGGTCAAGGACTTCCTGTCCGGGATGTTCATGATGATCGAGGATCAGTATGGCGTTGGCGACATCATCGACCTGGGCGACGGCGCCAACGGCACGGTGGAGGCAGTGGGCCTGCGGGTGACCACCTTGCGGGACCCCAAGGGCAACGTGTGGTACGTCCGCAACGGCGAGGTGCTGCGGGTGAGTAACGCCAGCCAGGGCTATTCCTTGGCTGTCGTTGATCTGCCCATCGGGCACGACTCCAACATCCGGGCATCCATCGAGCTCGCCGGGCGTGTGGCGGCCGAGCTCACCGCCGAGGGTGGCGTACTGGCTCTCGATGTGCTCGAACCCCCGGAGGTGCTCGGAGTCGAGTCGATCAGCTCGGAATGCGTGATACTGCGGATCACCACCAAGGTGCAGCCCGGACGCCACCTGGCGGTGCAGCGGGCGATGCGCGCAGGCGTCAAGCAGGCCTTCGTCGAGGCTGGTATCCCCGCGCCGTCGCCAGCAGTTCTCGCTACCTTCCCGCTGCCGGCAGCTATCCCCACCGCCCTGCCGGCAGCGCCGGATGGTCTCAATTCCACGTCGCGCACCGCGGGGAGTTCTGGATTCGGGTGAGCAGGCCGGCGACGGTGTCGATCGTGGTGCCCACACTCAACGAGGCGGCGCGGATAGCGGCTTGCCTGCAACGGTTGCGCAGCGACTTTCCCGACTGCGAGCTGATCGTGGTCGACGGCGGCAGTACTGATGCAACCGTGGAGCACGCGGCTCGATACGCCGCCACCATCGGCAGTGCGGCCGGCCGCGCCACCCAGATGAACGCCGGAGCCGCGGTGAGCAGCGGCGATGTTCTCTGGTTCATCCACGTGGACTGCCAGGTTCCCGCCGATGCGCTGGAGCTGCTCCGCAAGGCACTGCTGGATCCCCGTGTGGTCGGCGGCGGCCTGCACCTGAGTTTCGATCAACGCAGCGTGGGGCTGGACTACCTGGCGGCCAGCTCCAATGTGCGGGCGCGACGGCTCAAGTGGATATTCGGCGACCAGGCGATGTTCGTGCGCCGTGAGGTGTTCGACGCGGTGGGCGGGTTTCCCCGGCTTCCGCTCATGGAAGACCTCGAGATGTCCCGCATCCTGCGGCGGCGGGGCCGGCTGGTGGTGCTGCCGACCACCGTCACCGCCTCTGCCCGGAGGCTGGTCGCTCACGGTGTGTGGCGTATGACCGTGCTCATGCAGCTGCTCAAACTGCAATACCTCCTCGGAGTCGATCCAGAGCGGATTCGCCGGCGCTACGAGGCCGGCACCCGCCGTGGGCGCCGGCGAGCGCCGGCCCCCACCCGGTAGGTGTCAGGCCGGGGCCTTGTTCCGGAGATGTCGCAACGCCCGAGCCCGGGTAGGCCCGATGGCGCCGAGGGGGATCTCGGTGATCTGGGCGATCTCGGCATAGGAGGGGGGATCGTCAGTGAACTGCGTCTTGATCAGGGCCTGCTGGCGCGGTGGCAACTCCTCGACGAGCGTACGCAATATTCGTGCGATCTCAGCGTCGATGGCGAGTTGTTCGGGTCCCTCCGCGGGGTCGGCGGCGAATTCTGGCGTCCTGTCGGTGAGGCTCGGGCCGCGTTTGGCCTGCCGCAGGATGTGGATGCATTCGCGGCGCGCGGTGGTCACCAACCAGCCGCCCAGCCGCTCGGGGAACTGCACACGGTCGGCGTATTCGGCCAGCCGTAGCCAGGTCATCTGGATCGCGTCGAGCCTGTCGGCCTCCTGCAGCCGGAACGACCGCACGATCATGGTGACGAGGTCGCCATAACGGTGGATGATTTCCTCCCACGCCGATGAATCACGGTCGCAAATCCTCAACAACAGGTCAGCAACACTGGCGTTGGCGTTAGCGTTGGTTGGAATGTATCTGATGGTGGCCGTAGTCATCGAAAATCACGGCTCCTCGGAAAAATCGGTATGATTTCCTTGGTCTCGTGGTGCACAGTTATCCTGAATCCCGACAGTTCCCGGTACATCTGCCGTCCGGCATAGAACCGGTCAGGGCAGGGGTATATCCGGCTGCTCACGGGGCTCCGCCGACTGCCGGCCTGCCACCCGAAACGCGCCGCCGGCCAGGATGCCGCCCTGCCGGCGGCGGCCAAGGTGGACATGCCCGGGGCGGGATATGGGAGTGTGGAGGCAGGCCAGCTGACAGACGCGGCCCATCACCGCCACGGAGGGCGGCGACGATGATGACGGACCCGCAACCCAGGCAACTGCAACCAGCCGCTGGAGCGGTGTGGGGGTCGTGCCATGAGGATGACATCGCGGCGCTGTTCGGTCGCCTGCCTGCGATGTTCGCACTGCTCTCGGGGCCGTGCCATGTGCTGGAAACAGGCAATCCCGCCTTTTCCCATGCGATCGGAACCCAGCGCGCCCGTCCCGGAGAGCCGATCGGCTCGCTGATGCCCGAACTGGCCGAACAGGGCTTGCTGGACCTGCTCGATGAGGTCTACCGCACCGGCCGGCCCTTCACCGCCAGCGACGTGCGCGTCCTGCCGGGCACAGGAGGGGCAACCCGAGAGGCCTACTTCGACTTCACCTACGAGCCACGCCGCGATGAGGACGGCCAGGTGGTGGGGGTCACCGTGCTCGGGGTGGAAACCACCGACCTCAAGCATGCTCAGAAGCTGGCCGGGGAACAGCGCGCACTGCTGGAGCAGATCGCCAGCGACGCACCCCTGGGCCAGATCCTGGACGGTATGGCCAAGGTTATCGAGGCCCTGTTACCCGGGGTGCTGGCATCAGTCCTGCTGACCGATGAGGACGGCGCACATCTGCGCCACGGTGCGGCCCCGAGCCTGCCGGAGTTCTACAACCAGGCCATCGATGGCATCGCGACCGGCGAAGGCATGGGCTCCTGCGGCACTGCGGCCCATCGTCGCCAACCAGTGATCGTCACCGACATCGCCACCGATCCCTTCTGGGACGGCTATCACACCCTGGCCGACCAGGCGGGCCTGGCCGCGTGCTGGTCCACCCCGATCCTGACCTCGGACGGTCAGCTGCTGGGAACGTTCGCCATGTACCACCGCACCCCGCGCGCACCGCAGGAGAGCGATCTAGCCCTGAGCGCCGTGTTCGCCCGTACCGCCGCCCTGGCCATCGAGCGCCACCGTATCCAGCAGGCCCGGGCCGCCGCCGAGGTCAGGGAGAAAACCGTCCGCCAGGACCTGGCCTTCGTCCTGGAGGCCAGCACTGTCATCGCCCGCGAGCTGGACTACGACGCCGGACTGCTGCTCCTGGCGCGCTTGGCCGTGCCCACCCTGGCGCCGCTGTGCGCAATCGACGTCCTTCAGGGCGGCATGCTGCGCCGCATCGCCACCGCCGCTGCCGACGAGACCCACCAGCAGCTGCTGGCCGCTATGCCGCTGCATCCACGGGACGAGGTGATCGACCGCGTCCTCGCCAGCGGGGTAACCGAGATCGCCCGGCGCCCCCCGGACAGCCCGGGTCCGTGGCACGAACTGGGCGTGACCAGCCACCTGTGCGTCCCGCTGTCCGCCCGCGGGCGGACCTTCGGGACGCTGAGCCTGCTGAGCACCACCGACCGCTGCCTGGAGGTGCACGCCGTCGCCCTGGCCGAGGAACTCGCCCGGCGGGCAGCCGTCAACGCGGACAACGCCCGCCAGTACACCGAACGTGCTCGCCTCGCGCGCGATCTGCAAGCCGGCCTCCTGCTCGCCGAGCTCCCAACCCTTCCCGGCCTCACCGTCGCCACCTATTACCAACCTGTGGGCGATGGCCTGGAGGTGGGCGGCGACTTCTACGACATCTTCCCGCTCGCCCCGGACCGATGGGCCTTCATCATCGGGGACGTCTGCGGGCACGGGGCGCTGGCAGCGACCACCACCGGCCTGGTCCGGCACACCGCGCGAGCAGTCGCCCGACTCCTCAAGGACCCCACCGCGGTCGTGGAGGCGATCAACACAGCCCTCCTGGAACGCTCCCCCCAACACGGCACCGGATTCGTCACCCTCCTCTACGGCCATCTCCACCACGCTCATGGCACCGCGACCATTGAGCTGGTGTGCGCCGGCCACGTACCGCCGCTGCTGCGCCGCGCCGACGGCCGGGTGGAGGAGTTGGAGATCCCCGGCATGCTCCTGGGGGTCGACTCCGATCTCCAACTGCACACCCGCCACCTGTCCCTGAACCCCGGCGACAGCCTGGTCATGATTACCGACGGCATCACCGAAGCGCGTTCGGCCACGCGCGAACTCTTCGGCGAACAGCGCCTGCTCCACTGCCTGACCACCGCCGGCACCACGCTGCGCGCCGATGCCCAGTCCATCCTGGACGCAGTGGTCCACGCCGTGAACGACCACACCGCCAACGAAACACTGACCGTGGAGGACGACCGGGCCGCACTCGTCCTCACGGCCACCTGAAAGCGGCCTTGTCAGCGGGGCAGCAGCAGGAGCTTGCCGGTGGTGCGGCGGGCCTGCAGGTCCTGGTGAGCCTGACCGGCCTCGGCCAGCGGGTACCGGCCGCCGATGGCGATCCGCAGCGATCCATTGAGGATCGCGGTGAACACCTCGCCGGCGCGCCAGGCGAGCTCGTCGCGGGTCGCGACATAGTCCGCCAGTTTCGGCCTGGTGAGAAAGACCGAGCCGGCCAAGTTCAGCCGCTGCGGGTCCACCGGGGGCACCGGCCCGCTGGCCGCGCCGAACAGTGCGAGCATGCCGCGGCGGCGCAGCGAGGCGAGACCGGCGTCGAACGTCGATGCACCCACCCCGTCGTAGACAGCGGCCACACCCTGCCCGTCGGTGAGCCTGCGGACCTCGCCGGCCAGGTCGTCGATCTCGGTGTAGCGGATCACCTCCGCCGCTCCGGCGTCCCGGGCCAGCTGCTCCTTCTCGGCGGTGGACACGGTTCCGATCACCCGGGCGCCGCGGGCGGTGGCCAGTTGGGTGAGCAGCAGGCCCATCCCGCCTGCCGCGGCGTGCACCAGCACGGTCTCGCCGGGTTGCACCGCGTGCACGGACACCGCGAGGTAATGCGCGGTCATGCCCTGCAGCAGGCACCCTGCGGCGATGTCGGTGCCCACCCCGTCGGGCACCGGCACCGCATGCTCGGACGGCACCAACGCCTGCTCTGCGTAGCTGCCCAGACTCGTCGCCCACGCCACCCGATCGCCCACCGCAACGTCACCGGCATCGGGGCCCACCGCGGTGACCGTGCCGGCGCCTTCGGAACCGGGGATGAACGGCAGCGGCAGCGGGTAGGCACCGCTGCGGTGGTAGGTATCGATGTAGTTGACCCCGGCCGCGGTGACCTCGACGAGGAGCTGGCCGGGCCCGGGCGCCGGATCGGGCAGCTCGGTGAGCCGTAGGACCTCGGGACCGCCCGTCTCGCTGATCTGGATCGCGCGCACAGCGCCAGCCTACGAGTCGCCGACGTCGGCTGCCGCGACGTGCTTGCTGGATGCCGTCAAACTCGGCGGGTTTCCCCTCCAGCGGGTGGCACCGGAACACGGCCCCGCTCTCTCAGGGATGAGTAGCGGAACGGTTCCATGATGGCTTCCCCGGTGAACGGTGGTGATATCGACATCCACACCGTGCCCTGTACCACCCTCACCACCACGCTCACCTCGACTCCCTGCATACCCGTGACCCGCACCCTGCGGGGCATGCCCATGCTGGTGCGCGCAATCCGCCCCTGAGACACACCTTCACAATGATCCTGTATTGAGGAGGGTTCTCGTATCTCACGGCTCATCGATACTCACCGCTCCGGCTGAGGTTCGACGGTGAGTTCCGGAAGCCTCAGCGGTTGGTGAGAGAGAACGTCACCCTCGATGACTGTTCCCTTCGTTGCCTCGGTTCGCTGTTTCAACCGCTCACCAGCGGCAATCAGACGTTCGGCGTAGTTGCGCTGCTCGGCGATACCGGCGCTGCCCTCCATCATGCGCAGGGCCAGCGGCGCCATCTCCCGGTTGAGCCGAGCCAGCTCCGTCAACAGCTCACGATCCTCCCGGATCACCGGACCTCGCCCTGACTTGTACTGGGCGTGAAACGAGCGCTCCGGAAAGCCGACACCAGCATCCTGGAGGGCACGGCCGTACCGGGCCGGATACTGCGCCCAACACCGGAGGACGCCAGTTCACCACTGCCGTTACTGCCACGGAACCACTCACAACCTGGTTGGTTCTCCCCGTACTGCACGTCTCTGTAGCCGCCTCTCACCTGTCAGTGCACTCGGACGGCACCCAGGACCGGGACAACACCGGACCAGTGGAAGCGGGGGACGCGTCCGGGGTAAGGGGACGCCCACCAGCTCAGCGCTCAGCCCGACCCTGGGGCCGTGATCAAGGAGCTAAGGGCGTGTGGTGTCAGGTGAGGAACCTGGTGAGCCAGTCCACACGAACATCAGCGATAAGCTGGGCACCTAGCAAGATCCTTAAGCTCAGTGGAGAGGAAAGCACGGGATGGCTCGCCAACCGCCAGAGCTAGCCGAGCAGCAACGGCTGCTGGGTCGGCACCTCGCTGCTTTGCGGGAGGCAGCCGGGCTCTACCAGGCCGACATCGCCCGAGCGGTGCCGTGCCACCGCACCAACGTGACGCACGCTGAAGCGGGTTCTCAACTACCGGATGCTCATTTCTGGGAAACGGCGGACCGAGTTGTGGGCGCAAAGGGTGCTCTCATTGGCCGTTACGACGCTCTCATTCAGGCTAAGCAGGAGCATGCCGCCGAACTACAAGCTCAGCGGCGGGCGAAGGCTCAAACCGCGGTGCAGCAGTTTGCTACGGTATCTCCGTTAGCCCGCTACGATAGGCCGGTACCACGTACTGAGGTAGCCGATCACATCATCTTAGGTGAGATGGAGACGCTTCGCCGAGGTCTGGATGAGACCATCAGCGAACGCACGATCACCATCGCTAGTCTTGATGACTGGGAGCGGACGGTCTTTCACCATGCACAAGCCGCTCGGTACCGCGCACCATGTGGTCTACTTGGAGATCTAAGAATCGACCTGGCGCAACTGCGAGAGGCGTTGACGCGCTGCCGATCCGTCTCTGCTCTTCGGTGTCTCACCCGCGTCACGGCTCAAATGGCCGGACTTATGTGCTTGACCTTGATTAAGATGGATGAGCGTACCGCCTTCCGGTCCTGGGCGCGCACAGCTCGCCTGGCAGCTCGGGAAGCTGGTGACCCCCGGACGCATTCCTGGGTGCGGGCTCAGGAAGCATACGGCCACTACTACAGCGGTAGCCTGACTGAGGCAGTCCACGTTGCTCAGCACGCTCAGGCGCTCAGCGGTCAGGTCCCCTCCGTCGGCGCAGTTCTGGCTGCTGCCCTTGAAGCGCGGGCACAGGCTGCGCTCGGTCACGAGCAAGAAACGCGCGCTGCACTCGGACGCGCTGAAACCTGCCTGTCACACCTGGACTCCAGCGCGATTGGCACGTCGGCCTTCAACTACAATGAAGCGCAACTACGCTTTCACGAAGGAAATGCGTTCACGCATCTACGCGATACGAACGCGGCATGGCAGGCTCAAGAGATGGCACTGAGTCTGTGTCCTGCCAGTGACTATATGGATCGGGTCATGACCAAACTTGACCGCGCCAATTGTCTAGCCCACGACGGGGACGTTACCGGCGCAGTAACCGTCATGACGGAGGCTACTGCTTCGCTCACTGACCAGCAGCGTCAAGGCATCATTACGGTACGAGTACGCGAAATCATCGCCGCCTTGCCGCCCCGGCACCAGGCGTTACCGGCCGTGTGTGATCTACATGACCTGCTGTCATTGTCGCCAGAGACAAAAGATAACCGTTAATGATCGAGATCAGGCCTGCCGAACGCGAGGACGCCCGTGCCATCGCTCTCCTGATGGAAGAACTTGACCGTTTCTATGGAGCTACCGAAGTTGAACCACCCAGTCAACGAGTGTCACAGATAGCGGAGGCGCTCTTTCGGGAGCCCATGGCTGCGCATGTTTTGCTGGCCGCAGAGGGACGGCAACTTGCCGGTATGGCTACGTATTCATTCCTGTGGCCTGCTGCGGGTGTGACACGGTCCCTGTACCTCAAAGAGATCTACGTCGCCGAAGCCTTCCGGGGTAAGGGCATCGGTACATCATTGATGCGGCGATTGTGTCAGATAGCGATTGAGCATGCGTGCAGCCGAGTTGAGTGGACAACGGATAAGGGTAACGTCCTCGGCGAAGAATTTTACAAACAACTTGGGGTGTCAAAGAATCAGGAGAAGACTTTCTACCGGCTAGAAGGTTCGGGCCTGTATCGGGTGGGCGGCAACTCGTAGCTACGACCATCTGCTGTTGCCTTGCCTTGACTCCATGCAATTGGCCTGCGCGCGTCAGAACGGAACAGCCGGACGTGACCGCCCTCATCCCAGCCCCCGCGGCGGTCACGCGGCCACCCAGCCGAAACCGGCGGAATTGGCCTGCCCGAGGCCCCACGACCACACGGCCTGCAGCGTCTCCGGGGCACCTCGCAGTTCCACCTCGATGGGCGTGCCCGTCTTCTGGCCGTCACTGACTGCGAACGAGCGTTTCATCCCGATCCAGGTGATGGCTTCCAGCGTCACGTCGGGATCCAGGCCCAGGGTTTCGGCCTTGCGCCGCAGGTTCCTGGTGAAATACACCGGAAACTCGGTATCGGTGGGCAGTAACCACGCCTGCCGGGTCACCCGCTGGCCGTCCACGTCCTGCCCCGAACCTTTCATCACCACCGGAGTCGTGGTGCGCCACCGGACATGGCCGGAGCTGAACGACGGCGGTTCCACCACGTGGACACCTTCCACGTGGAACGCCACTCCGCCCCAATCGATAACACGGTGCACCGCAAGGCTCGTCGCCCACGCCTGCACCACAGCCAGCAACGGGCTCCCCAACTCCACGTTGCCACGCCCACCCACCGTGTACACACCGGGAAGGCGCCGAGCCGAAGGGAAAACCGGCGCTCCATGACCGAACGGAACCATTCGGTGCACACCCCAGCCATCGCTGTGCAGCTGGGTGCCCAGCGCTGGAGCAGAGTCAGCCAGCAGGCCGTACGCAAACCCCCGGCCAGGATTCAAGACCTCACGCCACGGCAATTGCTCAGCCGCCGTCCGCACTTCCAAACGCAGTCGCACTCCACCTCCGCAGCGCTTAATCCGACTTCGGTCGAAATAGCCCCAGAAGTCCTGTGCGGATGAGGGTATGACCGCCGGTGGCGGATGCTGAAGAGTAAATCGCCAGAGCCGATTGGTGGTACTGATCGGTTCATACCGCCCACCGACCACATCGACCCCTCAACGTGGCCGAGCGGACGGTCGTCGTGTCCCGGAGCGTTTGTCAGCGGGCGAGCAGGAATACCACCACGGCGAGTAGGCCGGCGACTATCGGCGTCACGGTCCAGGCGATCGCGAAGTCGCGCAGTGTCTTGCGGTTGAGCCGGGCGACGTCGCGACCGGCGGCCCCGGCGATCGCACCGGTCGAGACGTGCGTGGTGGACATCGGCAGGCCCTGGGTCGCGCCCAGCCCCACCAGCACCGATGTCGTCAGGTTCGCTTTGAACCCTTCCACGTGCGACATCCGCACGACGCCCTCACCGAGCCGCCGGGCGATCCGCAGCCCGCCCACCACCGAGCCGACTGCCATCGCCAACGCCACGGTGAGCAGTACACCGAGAGTCGACATCCCGGCCGGTATCAGCGCGAACCCGCCGATCGCGACGATCTTGGGGGTGTCGTTGAGGCCGCGAGCGAAGCTGGCGGCGCCGCTGGAGAACCAGTGCAGGCCGTTGATCACCGACAGGGGGCTCAGCCGTCCGGCGTGCGCGGCGCACTCCTGGGCGCTGCCGGAGCTCACCGACACGATCGGCAGCCCGGTTGAGCTGGTGAACGCCATCGCGCCGTCCGGGCTGGGGAGACCCCCGGGTGTGGTAGGCCGGACCTCGATACAGACGCACTCCGGTATCCGTATCGGGATCAGGGACAGCAGCAGCGACAGCAGGTAGGCCACCGCGATCGAGGCCAGCAGCGGCAGCGCCACCCTGGTGCCCAGCGCCGCGACCTGCACCGAGGACGCCGACAGCAGCAGCCCGGCGCCGATCAGCGCCCCGACCAGGGCGTGTGTGGTGGACACCGGCAGTTTCGTCACGGTGGCCAGCGTCACCCACCCGCCGGCGCCGACCAGGACGGCCAGCGCGAAGGCCGGAGTCGGGGTGGCCGAGACGATGCCCTTGGAGAACAGCGCGGTGAGCTTGGCGGCCAGCGCCAGCGAGCACAACGAACCGGCCAGCGTGGTGACGGTGCCCCACAGGATCGCGGTGCGGTAGCGGGTGACGCCCGCGCCGGCCAACGTGGCGACACCCTTGGGTACGTCGTTGCTGCCATTGGCCGCGGCCAGCGCGACGAGCAGCACAAAGATAGCGATCGTCATGGCGGATCCCCGCGCTCAGCAGCAGCCGGTCGCCGGGTCGCACCCGGCGGTCGTCATCCCGGACACCAGGCGGCGCGCCGGCGCGGGACCGGTAACGGCCGATGTCGCCGGTGGCGCGCAATCGAAGAGAGGTGCGGTGGCCGGGTCGACCGCCTCGGCCGGTTCCAGCAAGTGGAACTGCCCGGCGTAGGGATCCCGAGCGTAGATCTCGAAGCTCTTCGCGCACACCGCGGTCGGCACGCCACGGGTGAAGACGTGCTCGTCGTCGTCGAGTACCGCCTTGAACGGGCCGCGGTAGATCACCGCCTGGCCGTGGTCGCGGCATTCGCCCTGCTTGCCCTTGTAGGCCAGCACGGTCACCGACCGGAACTCGATGCCCTCGACCACCCTCCATGGTGTCGAGTCCCGCTTGACCAGATGCACGCCGTAGAAGCCGGCGCGCTCGAACGCCGCGAGGAATGCCTCCTCCTGGTAGGCCCCGGAGATGCAGCCGCTCCACAACTGCGGGTCCGCGCGCAGGTGGGCGGGAACCTCGACGGCGCTGACGATGTCCGAGATCACTGCCCGACCGCCGCGCCGGAGCACCCGGAAAATCTCGGCGAACAGTTGCTCCTTGTGCTCGGTGGCGACGAGATTGAGCACGCAGTTGCTCACGACCGCGTCCACCGAGCTGTCGGCGAGCAGCGGCTGTTCGGAGCGCAGCCGCTGCTGCTCGGCTTCCAGCGCGGTCAGCGTGGAGACGTCGGTGACCGGGTGCTGCGCCAGCCAGCCGGCCAGTGCGTCGAGATCCAGCCCGAGATCCTGGATGCGGCCCTTGCGGAACTCCACGTTGTCGTGGCCGACGGCCTGCGCGACGGCGGGGGCGGCGCGTCGGGCCAGGGCGAGCATGTCGTCGTTGAGGTCCACCCCGATCACCCGGCCGGTGGCGCCCACCACCTGTGAGGCGATGAAGCAGATCTTGCCTGCGCCGCAGCCGAGGTCGAGCACCGTGTCACCCGGGACGAGGTAACGGCTGGGATCACCGCAGCCGTAGTCGCGCTCGAGGACCTCCTCGGGGATCGCGGTCAGTAAGAGCGGGTCGTAGTCCACCGGACAGCACAGCGCCGGCTGCACCTCGTGTGCGCCGGCGCTGTACCGGTGGGAGACGGCGGTCTCCACGTCGGTCGGGGTGGACATTGTCGCCATCACGGCCTCCCTGTAACCCGTTAGGGTGACCCCCCTCCGGAATTCCTACGCATTGACCATGCCAGCGGTTCGAGCCGCCGTCGATGCCGTCCCTGGTGGTGGCCGGGTCGCCTGCGGGCTCCGGTGGGTTGGCGGGCACGGTCGGTGTGGTTCCGGTTACCGGACCGGGGGTGGTGGTCAGTGCTCGACGGTGGGTGTGTATCTTCCCTTTGCGCTCCTGGGCCCGGACCCCCGACCTGGGTCCGGGAGCGTTTTTCGCATCAGCCCTTCAGCCCGTGCCGGTGCTGGCCAGCGGGCGCGCACCGCGGGCGTCAATTGTGGGTACCGTGCCGCGGACCCGGCAGCTCGTCCAGAGCGCGGCCATCATCACCACCACCGAGGCCGCACCCAGGACGTGCAGCGAGACGAGCACTTCGGGGACCCCGGTGAGGTACTGCACGAGGCCCACCGTGCCCTGCGCGAGCACCACGCAGACCAGCACCAGGTAGCGACGCCAGGTGCGGCCGGGTACGCCGGTGGCTCGAAGGGCGAACCCGAGGCCGGCGAGCAACCCCAGGAAACCGACGAGCAGGTCGGCGTGCACCTGCGCCAGGAGCGGGACGCTGATCCCGAGCCGGGGCGTGGCGGCGCTCCCGGCGTGCGGGCCTGCGGCGGTCACCAGCGTCCCGGCGACCAGGAGCGCGCCCAGCACCGCGACGGCGGTGACCAGCAGCCTGCGCAGCGGTACGGGCAGGTGCCAGCGCGGCGGGGCGTCGCCCTCGGCGAAGGCGGCGACCAGCAGCACTGCCAGCCATACCAGCGCCATCGAGACCAGAAAGTGCGCGGCGACGGTCCACCAGGCCAGTCCGGTCAGCACCGTGATGCCCCCGAGAATTGCCTGCAGCGCGACACCGGCGGGCATCGTCGCGGCCAGCAGGACCAGCCGGCGGCGCCGGGGCCGGATGAGCAGCGCGACGACCAGGCAGGCTAGCCCCACCAGGCCGACCAGGCCGGTGAGCAGGCGGTTGCCGAACTCGATCCACTGGTGCAGCGCGGCGACCTCGGGATGCGGTTGGGGTACCAGGCTGCCCGGGAAGCACTGCGGCCAGGTCGGGCAGCCCAGACCCGAGCCGGTCACCCGCACCACCGAGCCGGTCACTGCGATCCCCGCCTGGGTGATCACCGCGGCGATCGCGCACGACCGGGCCAGCGCGGCCAGCGAGCGGCCTTGGGCAGGCAAGACGCTGGTGGACACGACCCTGATCGTAGGCAGTCGCGGTGCCCGCCCATCGGCGGGCACGCCTGCTCAGCGGGTGATCGCCGGGGCGAGTCCGGTCAGCTCCACCGAGAGATCCCAGAGCCGGCGCGCGGCCGCGGCGTCCCGGGCGGCTCTCGACGGCTTCTCGCGCACCGGTGTGGTGCCCAGGACCAGGAACCGGGGACCGTAGAACTCCCCGCCGCGCACGGCGGGATCGGTGATGGCGCGCAGCATGGGCCGAGCGCCGAGTTCCGCGCTCTGGGTGACCAGCGGGGCCAGCTGCATCGCTTTATTGAGCAGGCCGCTGCCTTCGGTACCGAGGTCGGTGCGCGAGGCGCCGGGATGGGCGGCGACGAGCGATCGTCGGGGCCGCGGCGTCGCTGAGTCGCCGGTGCAGCTCCGCGGTGAACAGCAGGTTGGCCAGCTTGCTGTGGAAGTAGGCCCCCCAACGCTGGTAGGGGCGCTCCCCACGCGGGTCGGGCAGGCCGCGGGCGGCGCGGTGGCCCATGCTCGACATGCTGGCGATCCGCGAGCCCGGGGTGGCCAGCAGCAGGGGGAGCAGGCGCGCGGTGAGCGCGAAGTGGCCGAGGTGGTTCACCCCGAACTGCATCTCCACGCCCTGCGCGGTGCGGGCGTCGTCGATCGCCATCAGCCCGGCGTTGTTGACCAGGATGTCCAACTGGTCGTGTGCGGCGAGCAGGCCTTCGGCGAAGGCGGCGACGGAATCGAGGTCGGCGAGGTCCAGAGCGCGCACCTCGAGCCTGGCGGCCGGAGAGCGGCGCCGCACCTTCTCGGCTGCAGCGTCCGCCTTGGCGATATTGCGGCAGGCCAGCACGACCTGCGCTCCGCGGGCGGCCAGCGCGGCGGTGATCTCCCAGCCAAGCCCGGCGTTGGCGCCGGTGACCACGGCCGTGCGGCCGGTCAGGTCGGGGATGTCGGACGGTGTCCAGCTCATGGCGTCCTCCAAGGTGAATGGGTCTTCACTCTTGCCACGATAGTGAGCCATGGTTCATGTTGTCCAGGTGAGATCGGACGCTACGCGCAACCGCACCCGCATCCTCGGCGCGGCCCGCGAGCTCGTGGCCGCCGCCGGGGTGGACGTGACCATGGAGGACATCGCCCGGCGGGCCGGCGTCGCGGTCGGGACGCTCTACCGGCACTTCCCGGCCAAAGAGGATCTGATCGCGGCGGTGGTCGAGGACTCGATCGTGCACATCGCCGAGCTGGCCGAGCGCGCGCTGGCGGCTGTGGACGGCGGTTGCGGGGCAGGGGAGCAGCTCGGAGCGCTGTTCGCCACCGTCGTCGAGCGGCATGCCACCGATCGGGCGCTCAAGGCCGCCGCCGGCGAGCTGGACCATCCCTCGGCCGGCGACCTCGCGTCGGCCCCGCCCGGGTCGGCCACCGCGCGGGCCGTCACGGCGATCACGGTTCTGCTGGAACGGGCCCAGTCTGTGGGGATGGTGCGCGCCGACGTGACGCTGGCCGACCTGATCATGCTGCTGGGCGCCGCTCCTGCCGACGACGCTCCGCCGGAGATGCGCCGGCGCTACGTCGAGATCGTCCTCGCCGGGCTGGCCGGTGAAGCCTCCGATCGTGCTGGCTGAATAGGGGTGTTGTCGACATCACGCCACGGGTCCTGGGCCGGTCGCGGTGCTGCGGCGGACCTTTGGTGTATACCTCCTTTTCACGGGGCTCGGTTGGGGGGAACGGCTGGCCGCCGGGAGTTCAGCGTCGGGGGCCGCTGTCTCAACCGGCGGCCAGCCGAAGATCTTCGGTTCCGGCCCGTGCGCCGTCACTCTCGGCACGACAAGTGGTGATCGCGGTGGCCAGCCGGGCCGCCCGCACCCCTGCTCGGCCGGGTTGGGGCGGTTGGATGGTCATCGGGCGTTGCTGGGCGCGAGGCACGTGCAAGCGTGCTGGTGCCGGATACCTCACGGTGGGGGCGTCTGGGTGGGCCGGGTGCACCAGGTCGAGCAGGGCCCGCAGCGCCTGTTGTGGTGGGCCTTCATAGGCCCAGACCACGACCTCGGGAGCGAAGATGTCCCCGGTGGCGTGTCTGGGCATCCTGGCCGTGGTGACCCGATCGAAGTCCCGGATGGTCAGCAGATCCACCCAGTCGTCCCATTCGTAGGCGGCGAGCAGCGCGTTCGGTGCCGTCTTGGCACCGCAGCAGTACAGGGTGAACCCGTCGGCGGCCACGTCGAGCAGTAGCTGCTCCACCGCGGCGGGCAGGCTCAGCTCCTGCCGACCGTCGGCTGATCGGAACCGTGTCATCGGTGGTCGGCTGTCTCGTTGCCGTCGCCGGCCGTCGGTGGGCGGCGCAGCTGGGGATGCAGGTGCGCACCGGGTGATCGCACGGGCAGGTGGGCGGGCTGTCCAGTGAGCCCACTGCTGCGAGCGGCTGCCAGCAACTGCCCGAGCCATCCGGGCCGGCGATGCCGCGAGCGGCGATCCGGGCGGGTTGTCACGGTGAGCGAGATCGCGGCGCACTCCGGGCAGGGTCGGCCGATCGGTGCGGTGAGCGCGGCGGCGCAAACGAGATAGCCGCACCGCGCCTGGTATCGGCCGGTTCGCTGACCGTCGATCAGGCTCTCGTCGGTGACGTCGTGAGCGTGCCCGTCGCGGGCACAGGTGATCGGGATGGTGCCGCTCTGGTCAGCCACCGCTGTTCTCCTTGCTGAATTCTCGGGGACGACGCGGCCTGGTGTCTGAGCCCAGCACCGAGGGGCAGCCGCCGCTGCGCGACTTGTGCTGATCAGATCGCCGGTGCCGGTGTGGGACAACCGGCGAGCGCGTCACCGCAGCGGCGTGACGGCGGTAGCGATAGCTGTTTTTGGTCTGGTGTGACTGTTTGAGTCGTGGTATAGCCACGGTGCCCGGCGCTGACGCGGGGTGAGCCAGGTGCTGGGATGCCCTCCGGGGCGGTTGCCCATGACGAGGAGGGAGCGTTCCGGTGGCGGTCATCAACCGGGGTTGTTGTGCGCGGTGTGGAGCCTGGTTGCGCCGGGCTCGGCCCCGGGCAGCTGAGTTGTGTGACCCGTGCCGCCGGCTGGGTCCCGATCCGCGCCGCGAGCTGCCGTCGGGGTTCTATTTCCAGGACCCCATGGTGGCCGCGCTGGCCGCCTATGACTTCGGTGCGGTGTTTCGCCGGGTTCGAGCGGTGACGGGCTGGTCGCAGCAGACCTTGGGGGAGCTGGTCGGCACGGACCAGGCCAGGATCTCGGAGATCGAGCGCGGGCAGCGCCGGTTGCGGGATGTGGCCCTGGTCGCCCGGGCGGCCACCGGGCTGCGGATTCCGCCGGTGCTGCTCGGTTTCGGCGACCATGGGACTACCGTTGGCCAGGCGGGGGTGGATGACCCGAAGGTGGTGAGTTGGGTGGATCGCAGGGACTTCGTGCAGCACATCGGGGCTCTGACGCTAGGGACGGCCGGGGTGGTGGGGTTGGATATCGACCGGCTCATCGCGCTGCTCCCGCACGCCGAACCCGCCGGCACCCGCCATGTCGGAGCTGCGGATGTCGGTGTCATCGAGCAGGCCACCGCCGCATTCCTCCGTCAGGACTTCGCCACCGGTGCCGGTCCGATCCGGGATCTGGCTGTGGCGCAGCTGCGCTCAGTGCTTCCCCTGCTCGATGCCCAGGCCACCTCTGAGGTGCGGGCCCGGCTGTCGGTCGCCATCGCGGAACTCGCAACCAAGGCGGGATGGATGAGCTTCGAGGTCCAAGAACACGACGACGCCCGGCGGCTGTGGATGATCGGGCTGGACGTCGCCCGCGCCGCTGATCACCCGCAGAGCAGCGACCTCACCGTCTTCCTGCTGAACGACCTGGCCCAGCAAGCCGTGCACCTGAATCGTCCCCAGGAGGCGCTGAGTCTTGTCCACCTCGGTCACGTCGCCGCAGCCGGCTCGCACCCGGTGTCCGCAGCCACGAGATGCTGCTTGGCGAGCATTCAGGCCACGGCGCACGCTGCCCGGGGCGACGCGGGGGAGTGTGATCGTGCGCTGGGCCAGGCCACCGAGCATTTCAGCAGCATCGACCCGGCGAGGACCCCATCTCTGGTCGCGCACGTCGGTGACGCTGATTTCTCCGGCAAGAGGGGTGTCGCCCAGCACACCCTGGCCCTGAGCGGACGCGACCCGGATGCCGCCAGCCAGGCGGTCTCCCTGCTGTGTCACGCCGTGGACCAGCTCGGTCCCGACTACGCCCGTTTGCGAGTGCGCTACCTGACGGATCTCGCCGGAGCCCACGCGATCGCCGGTGACGTCGACACCGCCGTCACCGTCGGCCACCAGGCCGTCGATGCGGTCATGGCGGTGTCCTCACCCCGGGCCTACGACCGGTTGCGTGTCCTGAACACCGTGCTGGAACCCCTGCACACCAATGCCGATGTCGCGCAGCTCCGCGACCGCCTGCCCACCACCGCCGTCTGACTGGTCGACTAGCCGGATCCCGCGGCGGAGTCTTCCGTCGTCGCAATTCACCCGGTCGGGGTCGAGCACGATGTACTTATCGGGTGTTACCTGCCCTCTTGTCTCTAGGAATTGTTGGTTGTGGGCTGGCAGGAGGGAAGGGGACGTCAAGATGGTCAAGCTGCGGGGCAGAGGTATCTGCCATCGCGGAGCAGCTCCCCTGATGCCGCCACGCTGGCTCCGAGCGTTCCCTCCGGTGCGGTGGGCACTCGGGGGTTGGTCCACAGACTCTCCGTCGGTGGCGCCACCGCCTCTCCTCCTGCCTGTCGAGCCGGCGCCCGCCGTGAGCGTAGAGTTCCGCGAGCACAGCCAGCGGCCCGATGGCTCCTCCGCGCCAGCCACCCGCAAGCGTGTGGTGCTGCTGCCACACCCAGATCGAACCCACTTAAGACAGTCGTAGCGTGCGGGTGGCCAGCAGGCCGGCGCCCGCTGCCCATGCCAGCAGCACCCCCAGCGCGCCCCACGAGGTGGTGCCCGTGACCAGCGCGGTGTGTAGCCCCTCCGACAGCGCGCCGGAGGGCAGCACGGCGGCGATCACCGACAGCGGGCCGGGTAAGGCCTGCACGGACAGCACGATGCCGCCCGCCACGACGAGGAACAGCCACACCATGTTCGCCACGGCCAGCACCACCTCGGCGCGCAGCGTGCCCCCCAGCAGCACGCCGAGTGCGCCGAACGCGGCGGTTCCGGCCAGGATCAGCAGCGTGGCCGGAACGAGACCGGCCGGCGACGGGCGCCAGCCCAGCAAGAGGGCCACCGCCCCGAGTACCACCAGCTGCACCAGCACCACGCCGAGTACCGCGAGCATCCGGCCGGTGACCAGTGACCAGCGCGGCAGCGCGGTGGCCGCCAACCGCTTGAGTACCCCGTAGCGGCGATCGAAGCCCAGCGCGATCGCCTGCCCGGTGAACGCGGTGGACATCACGGCCAGCGCCAGGATGCGCGGTGTGACGTTGTCCACCCTCGGGCTGGGCACCGGCACCACGTTGAGCGCGGTGAGCCCGATCAGCATCCCCAGCGGGATGAGCAGGGTGAGCAGTACCTGCTCCCCGTTGCGCAGGGTGAGAACGAACTCGGTGCGCGCCTGGGTCAGCAGCATCCGTGACAGCCGGCCCCGGCCCGGTGCGGGGGCGAACGTACCGGGAGGCAAGCCGGTCACGATCGCAGCTCCCGGCCGGTGAGCTCCAGGAACACGTCCTCCAGGCTGCGCCGGCACACCCGCAGGTCCTCGGCGAACACGTCCTGCTGGGCGCACCACGCCGTCACGGTGGCCATCACCTGCGGGTCGATCAGGCCTTCGACGAGGTACCCACCGGGGGTCGGTTCACTGGCCCGGCAGCCCTCGGGCAGGGCGGCGCCCAGCTGGACGAGGGCCAGGCCGGGTCGAGCTGCGAAGCGCAGTTGCCGGTCCGGGCCCGATGCGGTCAGCTCCGCGGGGCTGCCCTCGGCCACCACCCGGCCATGATCGATGATCACCACCTGGTCGGCCAGTGCCTCGGCCTCCTCCATCAGGTGCGTGGTGAACAGCACGCTGACGCCGTCGGCGCGCAGCCGGCCGATGATGTCCCAGACCAGCCGCCGGGCCTGCGGGTCCATGCCAGCGGTGGGCTCATCGAGAAACACCACCTCCGGTCGCCCGACCAGCGCGCAGGCCAGCGCCAGCCGCTGCTGCTGGCCACCGGAGAGGCGCTTGTAGGGCACCCTGGCGACGGCGTCGAGCCCGAGCACCTCGAGCAGCCACCGGACATCGAGCGGCGTGGCCGCGCAGACCGCCACCAGGTTGAGCATCTCGGCGGCGCGCACGCCCGGGTAGGCGCCGCCGCCCTGGGCCATCACCCCGACCCGGGGGCGTAACGCGGCGCCCTCGGCGATCGGGTCCAACCCCAGCACGCGCACCGTGCCGGCATCCGGGCGCAGCAACCCCTGGCAGACCTCCACCGTGGTGGTCTTGCCGGCACCGTTGGGACCCAGCAGCGCCAGCACCGTGGCCCGCCGCACCTGCAGGTCGAGGCCGTCCACGGCGCGGACCGTGCCGAAGCTCCGAACCAGGCCGCGGACCTCGACGGCAGCCGATGACGCGGACGGGGTCACGGTTACAGAGCCTAGGTCGCGCTGCCGGATTGGGAACTACTGGCACGCGGTACCTGCGGTCATCGGCCCACCGAGGCCCGCAGGACCGCCGTCAGTGGGGGCGTGCGCCTGCGGACCACCAGCAGCGGCACCACCAGGGTGGCTGCCGCCGCCACGATCGCCGAGGGCAACACCCAGGCCCGGAACAGGAAGTCCGAACCCGTCGGCGCCACCACCACCGCCAGGACCGCGCAGGCCACGGTCGCGGTGATGCGAAACGCCGGATGGGTTGCAGCGGCCGCCAACGGGATCACCGCCCACAGCAGGTACCACGGATGCACCACCGGACCCAGCAGCACCACGGCACCCAGCCCGATCCCGATCCCGGCCAGCGGTTCGAGGCGTCCCTGCCAGCAGCGCCACAGCAGCAGCAGGCAGACCCCGCCGGCGCCGGCCAGCCCGGTGAGCCGGACCAGCGAGAGCACCGAGGTGGTGTGGTCACCCAGGCCGAGCAGGGTGCCGAACCACCCCGCCAGCAGGCCCAGCTCGGTCACCACGGACATCCAGCTACGCACCACGTTGGGCGTGCCCAGCGCACCCGTCCAGCCGAAGCCCAGACCGGTACCCAGCCCGATCGCCACACTGGTGGCCAGCGCGATCCCACCGACCGCCGCCGCGGCCCACCCCACATCGCGTGCTCGACCACCCCGGTGCCGGGCACACCACACCACCACGAAACCGAGGGCCAGCACCGCGGGAACCTTCACCTGCGCCGCCGCCGCGATCAGCACGGTGCCGCCGATCAGTTCCGGTCCCATCGCGGGCCGGCGCAGCACGAGCTCGAGGCCGACCAGCAGCAGGCCGATCATCAGGGCCTCGTTGTGCACCCCGCTGACCAGGTGGAACAACACCAACGGATTCGCCCCGCCCAACCACAACGCGAACACCGGGGACACACCGGCCCGGCGCGCCAGCCGGGGCAGCGCCCAGATGATCATCACCAGGCCGGCGACCGCGAGGCTGCGGTGCAGCAGCACGCCGAGCACCACGTCGTCCCCGGCGATCAAGTCGATCGGTCTGCCCAGGCTGAGGAACAACGGGCCGTAGGGCGCCGGCGTGTTGCGCCAGATCGTGGGGATGCCACGGACCAGGGGATGGTCCACGCCCAACGCGTCGGCTGGACCGAGAACATAGGGGTCCAACCCGCGATTGATCATCGCGCTCTGCGCCAGGTAGCTGTAGACATCCCTGCTGAACATCGGCGGGGCGACCAGTAGCGGGAGCGCCCACATCAGCACCGTCCGGTCCAACTGGGCCCGGGAGACCAGCCGGAGCCGTCCGGGAGCGGCCAGCCCCCCGAGCCAGAGCCAGGCCAGGACCACCATGGCCATGCCGGCATAAGCCACGGCCAGCGACGCGGTCGGCATCCGATTGAACAGACCCAGGACCGGACGGCCGACCACCGGGTTGCCCAGCACCGGAGCCGTCCCCGCGCCGAGTGAACCGAGCCCCATGAGCAGCGCACCGACGGTGCCGAAGCGGCGCACCGTGTCGAGCTGCCGGGTTTCGGCCGGATTCAGCCCGGCGCCGCCGGGTGCGGTTCCATTTCGGGTGCTGACCGGCGTGGTGCTGACTGGCGGCTGACTGGACTGCCGGCTCGGGTCGAGGTGTCCCGTCACCCTGAAATCTCCCGGTCACCACGCCGCGAAGGGTATAACCGAGCCGCGCGGGCCAGCCGTTCTGGGTGATTCGGAGCAATTCGGATCAATAAGGTGCCGCTGAAGGGCGACTTGTGTTGTGCACCGGGCGGGGAATTACGTAACATGGGTGTTGTGAAAAACGTCGGGGCTGATCATCGCACCCGCGAGGCGGTGGCACGGATGTTGCTGGAGCACGGACCAGTGACCGCCGCGCAGATCGCCGAGTCGCTGGGGCTCAGCGCCGCTGCCGTGCGCCGTCATCTGGACGTCCTGCTCGCTGGCGGGCAGGTCAGCTACCGCTCGGCGCCGCGCCGAGGCCCGCGCGGCCGGGGGCGCCCAGCCAAGGTCTTCCTGCTCACGGCCGCCGGTCGGGCACAGTTCGAGCACACCTACGACGACCTGGCGGTTGCCGCACTGCGATTTCTGTCCGAGCGCGAGGGCGAGCAGGCGGTACGTTCGTTCGCCGAGCGCCGGGTGACCGAACTGGTCGGCAGGCACCGGGCCGAGGTGGTCTCCGCGGCCGACCCGGTCGCGCGGGCGCAACTGCTGGCAGTGGCACTGAGCACGGAGGGTTACGCTGCGTCAGCGGAGCACGTCGGTGCCGGTGCGCAGTTGTGCCAGCACCATTGCCCGGTCTCGCACGTCGCGGCGGAGTTTCCGCAGCTGTGTGAGGCCGAGACGGCGGCTTTCGCCGATCTGCTCGGTGTCCATGTGCAGCGGCTGGCCACCATCGCCCGCGGCGACGCGGTCTGCACGACGCACGTTCCCGAGACGCGGGTACCGCACGGCGCCCGCACGGCTGTTCCGACTGTGTCCACCACTCCCACCGCTGAACCGGATGGAGGCGTCTGAATTGACGACCGCCCCTGAGCAGGATGTCCGAATACCGCTCAGTCAGGAAGAAACGCTCTCCAGCCTGGGCCGCTACGAGTACGGCTGGGCCGACTCCGACGCTGCTGGCGCCAGCGCGCAACGTGGGCTGTCCGAGGCTGTGGTCCGGGACATCTCGGCCAAGAAGAGCGAGCCGGAGTGGATGCTGGAGGCCCGGCTGAAGGCACTGCGCCTGTTCCAGCGCAAGCCGATGCCGCACTGGGGAGCCGACCTTTCCGGCATCGACTTCGACAACATCAAGTACTTCGTCCGCTCGACGGAGAAGCAGGCCACGTCCTGGGACGAGCTGCCTGATGACATCAAGACCACCTACGACCGGCTGGGTATCCCCGAGGCGGAGAAGGCCCGGCTGGTGGCCGGCGTGGCCGCGCAGTACGAGTCCGAGGTCGTTTACCACAAGATCCGGGAGGATCTGGAAGAGCTCGGCGTGCTGTTCCTGGACACCGACACCGCGCTGCGTGAGCAGCCGGAGATGTTCCAGCAGTACTTCGCCAGCGTGATCCCTGCCGGGGACAACAAGTTCTCCGCGCTGAACACCGCGGTGTGGTCCGGCGGGTCGTTCATCTACGTGCCACCCGGGGTGCACGTCGACATCCCGCTGCAGGCCTACTTCCGGATCAACACCGAGAACATGGGCCAGTTCGAGCGCACGCTGATCATCGTCGACGAGGGCGCCTACGTGCACTACGTCGAGGGCTGCACCGCGCCGATCTACAAGTCCGACTCGCTGCACTCCGCGGTCGTCGAGATCATCGTCAAGAAGGGCGGCCGCTGCCGCTACACCACGATCCAGAACTGGTCGAACAACGTCTACAACCTGGTCACCAAGCGGGCCACCGCCGCCGAGGGCGCGACCATGGAGTGGATCGACGGCAACCTCGGCTCCAAGGTCACCATGAAGTACCCGTCGGTGTGGCTGATCGGTGAGCACGCCAAGGGTGAGGTGCTCTCGGTGGCCTGCGCCGGTGAGGGCCAGCACCAGGACGCCGGGGCGAAGATGGTGCACGCCGCCCCGAACACCTCCAGCACGATCGTGTCCAAGTCGGTGGCCCGCGGCGGCGGCCGCACCTCTTACCGCGGGCTGGTGCAGGTCAACGAGGGCAGCCACCACTCCCGCTCCACGGTGAAATGTGACGCCCTGCTGGTGGACCAGATCAGCCGCTCGGACACCTACCCCTACGTCGACATCCGTGAGGACGACGTGTCGATGGGGCACGAGGCGACTGTCTCCAAGATCAGCGACGATCAGCTGTTCTACCTGATGAGTCGCGGTCTGACCGAGGACGAGGCGATGGCCATGATCGTGCGCGGGTTCATCGAGCCGATCGCCCGCGAGCTGCCGATGGAATACGCCCTGGAACTCAATCGCCTGATCGAGCTGCAGATGGAAGGAGCCGTCGGCTGATATGACGGCTACCACTGGCCGGCCGGCCGAACACGGTCTGGTCGCGCACTCGCACGGAGCTAAACCCGGGGCGCCGATGGTTTCCCGGGCGCAACGGTTCACCTCCTACGACGTGGACGCCTTCGAGGTGCCCACGGGGCGGGAGGAGGACTGGCGGTTCACCCCGCTGCGGCGGCTCCATGGGCTGCACCAGGGTGCTGTGGCCACCGGGTCTGCGCAGCTCACGGTGCAGGCAGCTGGCGGCGTCACCGTCGAGGACGTGGACCGATCCGATCCTCGCCTGGGCGAGGGTGGCGTCCCCGCTGACCGGGTCGCCGCCCAGGCCTGGAGATCAGCGGCGACCGCCACCGTGGTGAGCCTGCCGGCGAACACCCGGATCGAGGAACCCGTGACGATCACGGTCACCGGGCCGGGTGCCGGGGAGCTCGCCTACGGGCATCTGCAGATACGTCTCGCCGCGTTCGCCGAGGCCGTCGTGGTGCTCGACTACCGCGGCAGCGGTACCTACGCGGAGAACGTCGAGCTGGTCCTCGCCGACGGTTCCCGGCTGACCCTGCTCAGCGTGCAGGACTGGGCCGACGACGCGGTGCACGTCGCCGCGCAGCACGCCCGGTTGGGCCGTGATGCGGTGTTGCGCGCCATCACGGTGAGCCTGGGCGGTGACCTTGTCCGCCAGTCCCCGACTGTGACGTTCACCCAGCCCGGCGGCGACGCCGAGTTGCTGGGGTTGTACTTCGCCGACGCCGGGCAGCATCTGGAGCACCGGCTGCTGGTGGACCACGCGGTCCCGCACTGCCGGTCCAATGTCGCCTACAAGGGCGCCTTGCAGGGCAGCCCGGGCAAGCCGGATGCACACACCGTGTGGATCGGCGACGTGCTCATCCAGGCCGCCGCCGAGGGCACCGAGACCTACGAGGTCAATCGCAACCTGGTGCTCACCGACGGTGCCAGGGCCGACTCGGTGCCCAATCTGGAGATCGAGACCGGGGAGATCATCGGCGCCGGGCACGCCAGCGCCACCGGTCGCTTCGACGACGAGCAGCTGTTCTACCTGACCTCCCGGGGCATCCCGATCGAGCTGGCCCGCCGGCTGGTCGTGCGGGGCTTCTTCGGCGACATCCTGCAGAAGATCACGGTCCCGGAGGTGCGTGAGAGGCTGGCCGCAGCGATCGAGGCCGAGCTCGAGGCGGTGGGGGTGTGACCTCGGTCCGCGTCTGCGCTCTGACGGATCTCAAAGACGACACGCCCGCCGGCTTCGCTGTCGAGGGCGTCCCGGTGGTGCTGGTACGCCAGGGTGAGCAGGTGTACGCGCTGGCCGACATCTGCTCGCACGCCGAGATCGCGCTGTCCGAAGGCGAGGTCACCCGCAAGGGCCTGGAGTGCTGGCTGCACGGCTCCTGCTTCGACCTGCGCACCGGCGCGCCGTCCTCACCACCGGCCTCCGAACCGGTGGACACCTACGCTGTGACGATCGACGGTGACGACGTCTACGTCGACCCCACTACCCCGACCAACCGCTAGCAGGAGTGCGAGAACACACTGATGACCACCCTGGAGATCAAGGACTTGCACGTTGCGGTGCCCACCGACGATGCACAGACTCCCGAGAAGGAGATCCTGCGCGGCGTTGATCTGACCGTCCGGGCGGGGGAGACACACGCGATCATGGGACCCAACGGGTCCGGCAAGTCCACCCTGGCCTACTCGATCGCCGGACACCCGAAATACCGGGTCACCTCGGGGCAGGTGTTACTCGACGGCGTCGACGTGCTGTCGATGTCGGTGGACGAACGAGCGCGAGCAGGCCTGTTCCTGGCCATGCAGTACCCGGTCGAGGTGCCCGGCGTGTCGATGTCGAACTTCCTGCGCACCGCCACCACCGCGATCCGCGGCGAGGCGCCGAAGTTGCGCACCTGGGTCAAGGAGGTGAAAGCGGCGATGGCCGAGCTGGACATCGACCCCGCCTTCGCCGAGCGCAGCGTGAACGAGGGTTTCTCCGGCGGGGAGAAGAAGCGTCACGAGATCCTGCAGCTCTCGCTGCTCAAGCCCCGGATCGCGGTGCTGGACGAGACCGACTCGGGCCTGGACGTCGATGCGTTGCGGGTGGTCTCCGAGGGTGTGAACCGGTATCGGGCCGCTGGGGACGTCGGGGTGCTGCTGATCACCCACTACACCCGGATCCTGCGCCATATCACGCCGGACCACGTGCATGTCTTCGCCGGTGGGCGGATCGTGGAATCCGGTGGGCAGGAACTCGCCGAGGAGCTGGAGTCCGGTGGCTACGAGCGGTTCACCCGCCGGTCGGAGGTCACGGGAGTGACGCCATGACCAGCGTGCTGACTTCCAGCGAGCTGGAGAAGATCCGCGCCGATTTCCCGATCCTGTCCCGCACGGTCCGGGAGAACCGGCCGTTGGTGTACCTGGACTCCGGGGCCACCTCGCAACGGCCCCGGCAGGTGCTCGACGCCGAGCGTGCCTTCCTCGAGCAGCACAACGCCGCTGTGCACCGCGGCGCGCACCAGCTCGCCGAGGAGGCCACCGACGCCTACGAGTCAGCCAGGGCCCGGATCGCGGCGTTCGTCGGTGCCCGTCCCGATGAGGTGGTGTTCACCAAGAACGCCACCGAAGGAATCAACCTGGTCGCCTACGCGCTGAGCAACGCCTCGATCGGGCAGGCGGTGCAGCGCTTCGCGGTGGTGCCCGGCGACGAGATCGTGATCACAGAGATGGAGCACCATGCCAACCTGGTGCCCTGGCAGGAGCTGTGCCGGCGTACCGGCGCGACGCTGCGCTGGTACCGGGTGACCGATGGTGGCCGGCTGGACCTGGACTCGCTGGAGTTGTCCGACCGCACGAAGGTGGTGGCTTTCAGCCACCAGTCCAACGTGATGGGCACCGTCCCGCCGGTCGCCGAGCTGGTCCGCCGGGCCCGCGCGGTGGGGGCGCTGACGGTGCTGGACGCCTGCCAGTCGGTGCCGCACAGCCCGGTCGACTTCACCGCGCTGGACGTCGATTTCGCGGTGTTCTCCGGGCACAAGATGCTGGGCCCGTCTGGGGTCGGCGTGCTCTACGGCCGCCGCGAGCTGCTCGCGGCGCTGCCGCCGTTCCTCACCGGCGGGTCGATGATCGAGCTGGTGAAGATGGAGGGCTCCACCTATGCCCCACCGCCGCAGCGTTTCGAGGCCGGGGTGCCGATGACCTCCCAGGCGGTCGGCCTGGGCGCGGCGGTGGACTACCTCTCGGCGGTGGGCATGGACCGGGTCGCCGCGCATGAGCACGCGCTGACCGAGCAGGCGCTGGCTGGCCTGTCGGAGTTCGACGACATGCGAATCATCGGCCCCACCGACACCGCCGACCGCGGTGGCGCGGTGTCCTTCGTGCTCACCGACGTGCACGCGCACGACGCCGGGCAGGTGCTCGACGACCGGGGCATCGCGGTGCGGGTCGGGCACCACTGCGCGTGGCCGTTGCACCGCCGTTTCGGGATCGCCGCGTCGGTGCGGGCCAGCTTCGCGGTGTACAACACCCCCGCCGAGGTCGAGACATTGCTGGCCGGCGTGCACGAGGTGCGTCGCTTCTTCCGGGTGGGCGCATGAAACTGGAACAGATGTACCAGGAGATCATCCTGGACCACTACCGCAACCCGCATCGCAGCGGGCTCCGGGAACCCTTCGACACCGAGTCCTACCAGGTCAACCCCACCTGCGGGGACGAGGTGACACTGCGCGTGACGCTCGACGGTAACCGGGTGACCGACGTGTCCTACGACGCGGTCGGTTGCTCGATCAGCCAGGCGGCGACCTCGGTGCTCACCGACCTGGTGGTCGGCCGGACCGTCGCCGAATCGACGTCCACCATGGATGCCTTCGTGGAGATGGTGCAGAGCCGGGGGCAGGTGGAGCCCGACGAGGACGTGCTGGAGGACGCGGTCGCCTTTGTCGGCGTCTCGCGCTACCCGTCCCGGGTGAAGTGCGCCCTGCTGGGCTGGATGGCGTTCAAGGATGCCCTCGGCCGGGCAGGGAATGGTAATTCTGACAACGGTGCCCAGCGAGTGGAGGCACAATGAGCCTGAACGAGGACAACGAGGTGGTCCGCGGTGCGGCCGGGATGCCGGAGGTTCCGCAACCCCATCCGGATGGCGAGCTGGCAGCCATCGACGACCTCGAGGAGGCCATGCGCGATGTGGTCGACCCCGAGCTCGGTATCAACGTGGTCGACCTGGGCCTGGTCTACGACATCCGGGTCGCTGAAGGCAACGTCGCCATCGTCGACATGACCCTGACGTCCGCGGCGTGCCCACTCACCGACGTCATCGAGGACCAGACCCGAGCCGCGCTCACCGGCGGCCCCGGCGGGGGACTGGTCGAGGACGTCCGGATCAACTGGGTGTGGATTCCGCCGTGGGGCCCGGACAAGATCACCGAGGATGGCCGGGAACAGTTGAGAGCCCTGGGCTTCACCGTCTGACCCAGCGGCGGATCGTGTCACGGGAGGGCTCCAGCGAGGGTGTCCAGGATCTGCTGCCCGTAGCGGGCCAGCTTGGCGTCGCCGACACCGCTGATCGTGCTGAGTTCGGCCAGGGTTGTGGGGGACTCGGTCGCGATCTGGCGCAGGGTCGCGTCATGGAAGATCACGTAGGCGGGTACGCCCTGCTCCTTCGCGCTGGCGGCCCGCCAGGCACGGAGTCGCTCGAATACCGGCACTGCGTCCTCGGGCAGCTCCACCGGTGCGGCGCGGCGTGGTGTGGCGGTCTTCGCGGCCCGCACCGGCCGTTCGGGTTCGCGGCGCAGCAGAACCTGGCGTTGCTGGCCAAGCACCTCGGCGCTGGAGGCGGTGAGCACCAGCGTGCCGTAGTCGCCCTCCACCGCGAGCAGGCCCTGGGCGAGTAGTTGACGCACCACGCCGCGCCACTCGACCTCCCGCAGCTCGGTGCCGATGCCGAAGACCTTCAGGGAGTCGTGGCCGAACTGGGTGACCTTGGGTGTCTGCTTGCCCAGCAGGATGTCGATCACCTGGCCCGCACCGAAGCGCTGCCCTCGTTCCCGGTCGAGCCGCAGCACGGCGGACAGGAGCTTCTGCGCGGCGATCGTGCCGTCCCAGGACTGCGGCGGTGACAGGCAGGTGTCGCAGTTCCCGCACGCGCCGGCCTGCTGGCCGAAGTAGGCGAGCAGCTGCGTGCGGCGGCACTCGACGGTCTCGCACAGCGCCAGCATCGCGTCGAGGTGGGTCGCGAGACGGCGCCGGTGGGCGATGTCGCCCTCGGAGGTGTCGATCAGCTTGCGCTGCTGGACGACATCGGCCAGGCCGTAGGCCAGCCAGGCGGTGGAGGGCAGGCCGTCCCGGCCGGCTCGGCCGGTCTCCTGGTAGTAGCCCTCGACGGACTTGGGCAGGTCGAGGTGGGCCACGAAGCGCACGTCCGGCTTGTCGATGCCCATGCCGAACGCGATCGTGGCGACCATGACCAGGCCGTCCTCGCGCAGGAAACGCGCCTGGTTCGCGGCCCGGGTCCGGGCGTCGAGCCCTGCGTGGTAGGGCAGTGCCTCGATCCCGTTGGCCACCAGGAACTCCGCGATCTTTTCCACCGAGGCCCGCGACAGGCAGTAGACGATGCCGGCCTCGCCGGCGTGCTCGGTGCGCAGCAGCTCCAATAACTGCCGTTTGGGTTCGTTCTTGCCCACGATGCGGTACTGGATGTTCGGGCGGTCGAAGCTCGCCACGAAATGCCGGGCGTCGGTCAGGTTCAGCCGGGAGGCGATCTCGGCGTGGGTCGCCTTGGTGGCGGTCGCGGTCAGCGCGAGGCGGGGCACGGTGGGCCACCGCTCGTGCAGGGCGGACAGCGCGAGGTAGTCGGGCCGGAAATCGTGCCCCCACTGGGCCACGCAGTGGGCCTCGTCGATGGCGAACAACGAGACCGTGGCCCGGTCCAGCAGCTCAGCCGTCGACTCGGTGCGCAGCCGCTCCGGAGCCAGGTAGACCAGGTCGAGCTCACCGGCCAGAAATGCGGACTCGACCTGGCGGCGCTGGTAGGGGGCCTGCGTGGAGTTGAGGAACCCGGCCCGGACACCGAGGGCACGCAGGGCATCGACCTGGTCCTGCATCAGGGCGATGAGGGGCGAGATGACCACACCGACCCCGGGACGAACGAGTGCTGGTATCTGGTAACACAGCGACTTGCCGCCGCCGGTGGGCATGAGCACGAGCGCATCACCCCCGGCGGTGACGTGGTCGATGATGTCCCGCTGTGGTCCCCGGAACGAGTCGTAACCGAAGATCCGGCGCAGCACCTGCAGTGCATCGCCCACGCCGAGACCTGTCGCGCTGACCGCCATCCCGGCGATCCTATGACCGGCTTGAGCAGTGCCCGTAGCGGAGGGCTCAGCTGCTGCGGGCCTCAGCTGCTGCGGGCGAAGGCGGGGGCGTGCTCGGGGAGCAGCCCTATCCCCACCGCTGTCGCCGGCACGGCTTGGAGCAGGGGGAAACGCTGCAGCAGCCGGATCGGCAGCGCCGGCCGGCCTGACCCGGCTGCGACCGTGGGGGCGTCGCTACTCAAGGCCGGGCGGAGCAGCCGGGCATGGATGGCGCGCTGTACCGCCTGGGTCGCCGCCGCGGGTGCCCACCGCCGCAGCTGCACCCGGTCGAGGTCGCGGCGGGTGAGCGTGCCCTGACGTAGCGGCCCGGCCAGCAATCGGGCCGCCGCCACGGCGTCCTGGATGGCGAGGTTGATACCGACCCCACCGACCGGCGACATCGCGTGCGCGGCGTCACCCAGGCACAGCAGCCCATCCGCTGACCAGCGGTGCAGCCGGTCCAGGTGGACATCGAGCAGCGCCACATCGCCCCAATCGCGTACCGCTCCCATCCGGTCGCCAAGCCACGGGATCATCGCCGCCACCCGGTGCCGGAAGCTCTCGATTCCCTCGGCCCGCATCGCCGCATCAGAGCCCTTGCGGATCAGGTAGGCGCACTGGAAGTAGTCCCCCCGATCGATGAGCACCACGCCCTGCCCGGATCCGAATCGGGCGAGGCCGCCCTCGACGTCGCCGTCGTGGCGCGGCACCCGGAACCACCACACGTCCATTGGCACCCCGAAGGATCGGACGCGCAACCCGGCGGCCTCGCGCAGCGCTGAGCGCCGCCCGTCGCAGGCCACCGTGAGATCGGCCCGCAGTTCCCCGTCGTCGGTCTCGGCGCAGCGGTAGCGCACCCCGGTCACCACGCCACCATCGGTGAGTAACGCGGTCGCCTCGGTGTGCATCCGGAGCGTGAACGTCGGTTCCGCGCGTCCGGCGTCGGCGAGCAGGTCGAGAAAGTCCCACTGGGGGACGAAGGCCAGATGTTTGTGCGGGCCCGGGATCCGGCGGAAGTCGCCGAAGGGCACCACGCCACCGTCGAGCTGGACCTGAAGTCGCTCGACCAGCCGGTGTGGGATCTTGGCGAACTCTGCGCCCAAGCCGAGCTCGTCGAGCAGGGTCAGCGTGGAGGGGTGAACGGTGTCACCGCGGAAATCACGCAGGAAATCGCCGTGTTTTTCCAGCACCGTGACCTGCACCCCGGCCCGGGCCAGCAGCAGGCCGAGCATCATGCCGGCTGGACCCCCGCCGACCACGCAGCACGTTGTACGTTCCATGACAACCTTCTTTCAACGATTGTTGAATAATATAGCGCCGGTCTGTCTGATGGTCAAGTGAGTGAATGTCGACGGGCGGTCCGAACGCTCTGCGCGTCGAATGCGCCGCATTCAGGGCACAGCGTGCTCTGAGTGGTAGCGGACAGTGATCACATGTGTACGGAATCGTTACGTGTTTTCACCGGGTCAGCAGAGTCGGCGCGGGTCGGCGACATCTAGGGTGCTCCGAGTGACTCTTGCGGAGCTGAGCCCTGCACCGTCGATTCCACTCCACATTACTGCGGTCTGCTTCGATGTGGACGCCACTCTGGTCGATTACGAAGCATCGACTCGTGCGGGGCTGCGCGAGCTGCTCGGCACGGATGACGCGTGGGTCGAGTGGTGTGCGTTGTCCGATCAGCACTACGAGGGCTATCTGGCCGGGCAGATCGGCTTTGAGCCGATGCTCCAGCAGCGCACCAAGGAATTCTTCGCCCGCCAGGGTGAGTTCTTGTGCGATGGCGAGGTGATCCGTCGCGAGGAGCGCCGCAGGGCGGCCGTCAGGCGGGCTTGGCGGTTGTTCGACGATGCGCTGCCGTGCCTGCGGGCATTGCGCAACCTCGGGCTGCGGCTGGCCGCGATCACCAACGCGGCTGGCGAGCACCAGCGCGCGAAGCTCGGCGCGCTGGGTCTGGAGTCCGCTTTCGACGCGGTGCTGATCTCTGGGGAGCTGGGCGTGGCCAAGCCGCACCGCGCGATCTTCCGCAGGGCGTGCCGCGCCCTCGGGGTGCGTCCGGCCCAGGCAGTGCACGTCGGTGACCGGCTCGACACCGACGCCGAGGGAGCGCGGGACGCCGGACTGCATGGCGTGTGGCTGGACCGTTCCGGCTGCGGCGCGCTCCCACAAGATGCTGGCATCTCGGTGATCGGGCAGTTGGCCGAGCTCCCCGCGCTGGTCACGGGACGCCCCGGGTGGACCGATCGCAACTGAGAAGGGAACCCGGTGGAAGCCGGTGCGGGCGGTCGACTAAGATCTCTGAACGGTGCTGGTTCGGACCTGAGGGAGGGCCCGGAAACGGACGCCCAGTGGGGTATGGTGTAATTGGCAGCACGACTGATTCTGGTTCAGTTAGTCTAGGTTCGAGTCCTGGTACCCCAGCGAAATGCCATTGCGTTCTCGCGGCCCCGTCGTCTAGCGGCCTAGGACGCCGCCCTCTCAAGGCGGTAGCGCGGGTTCAAATCCCGTCGGGGCTACATCGGTAGTTATCGGCCAGGATTGGTCTATGAACTGGGAGTTTGATGCTGTCACTGGTCTGAAGCGGACGGTTTTCTCGGTCTCCGGGGAACCGGCGTAGTGACCTGCTGCGGACGCAGTGTGCTCAGCAGTCGGTCGAGTATCTTCTCCGCGGCGGCGCGCCGGTTCGGGTCGGATGAGCAGACCGCGATCAGTGCCAGGGTGGTGATCAGGAGCAACGGTAGGCTGCCCAGCGCGGCGCCGGTCACCAGGATTGGTACGAGCAGTGCGGGTTGCATCGCGACAGCCAGCGCCGCACCTCCGGCCCCGACACCCGGGCCCAGCCGGCCCGCCACGGCGTTCACTGCTCCGCCCGGCGAGCCGGCTCGCCATTCGAGGTGCGCACCGCCTCGACCAGTGCTTTGCGCAACTCCCATGCGTGGGTCAACACGCGCAGCGCGTAACCCCACCGTTGCTGGCACGGCAGCTCGACCAACTCGAAGCCGAACTCCTCGCGGTAGCGCGTTCGCTGCGCTACGGGCAGCAACCGCACCGCCAGCGTAATCAATCTCTGGGTGCCTCGATCCGACGTCGAACGGGTACAACCGGCGACCCCTGCCCTAGCCCACAACCCCGCGAAGTTCAGGGCGCGATCGAGGTCACGGGTGAGGTCCTGAGCGTCGTCGATGGCGCGGGCGAGGTCGTGGTCGAGGACAAGATCGAGGGAGCGGGACGGTGAGCGGTCGAGGGCGAGGTTGAAAGCGCAGGAGCGGGCACGGGCGTGGTCGAGCGCGAGGGCGAGGTCACGGGCGAGGTCGAGAGCGCGAGAGGAGTCGGGGTCATGGGCGAGATTGAGAGCGGGATCGGAGGCACGCGCGGGGTCGAGGATGCGGGCGATGGCGCGAGCACGGACGTGGGCGAGGGCGAAGTCGTGGGCGAGGGCGCGGTCGAAGTCCAGAGCGCGGGAGATGGCGAGTTCGAGGTCGTCGACGAGGTCGTGGACGCGGGCGAAGGTGAGTTCCCGGGCGTCCCGCTGCATCATGACGCTCCTCCGGCTAGGCCGGGGCGCAGTCGATTCACCAGAGTCTGGGGGGTGTGAACCCGCGCCAGGGCGGTACGGGCGTGTTCGGCGCCCTCGGCGCTGAGGTGGTAATAACGCCGCCGGGGTCGGCCCTCCTTGACCGGGTCGATGTCCTCCCAACGGCTTTGCAGCCACCCGCAGTTCTCGAGTCGGGCCAGGATGGGATGGATGGTGCCGCTGGGCAACTCGGCGGTCTGGCAGATTTGCAACCCGTACATCTCCTGGCTGGGCTCGGCGAGCAGCGCACGCAGCACCAGCTGCGTCGGCAACGTCATCCGCGGTCCCGCGCTACTAGCCATACTCCTACTCTACCAACCCCCCTACGTGGAGAACAACCCTCCGGTGTGGTGCGGTTGTGGACGCCATGTGGCATCGAGTGCTGATCCGCGGCTACCGCAGCCAGCACGTCGAGCCGGCCGCTAGAGCCGGTTGTGCAGGGCCTCGGCGGCGGCGAGCAGGTCGGCGGCCCAGCGGATGCCCGGCCGGCGGCCGATCCGCTCCACCGGGCCGGACACCGACACTGCGGCAACCACGGCGCCGGTCCCGTCGCGCACCGGGGCGGAGACGCTGGCCACGCCGTTCTCGCGCTCGGCGACGCTTTGTGCCCAGCCTCGCCGGCGGACCTCCATCAGGGTTCGCTCGCTGAACACCGCATCGCCGAGTACCGCTCGTTGGGTACCCGGATCAGCCCACGCGGCCAGGACCTTCGCGCCCGATCCGGCCGTCATCGGCAGCCGGGCGCCGACCGGGACGGTGTCGCGCAGGCCACTCGGCGGCTCGGCAGCCGCCACACAGACCCGGACCAGTCCCTCCCGCCGGTAGAGCTGGACGCTTTCGCCGGTGACGTCGCGCAGCCGAGGCAGCACCATCGCGGCGGCGTCGAGTAACGGGTCGAGCGCGCCCTCGCCCAGCTCCCGCAGCGCGGGCCCGGGACGCCACCGCCCGTCCGCGTCGCGGCGCAGCAGTCGGTGCACTTCCAGCCCCACCGCCAGCCGGTGCGCGGTGGCCCGGGGCAGCCCGGTCCGGGCACACAGCTCGGCCAGCCCGCACGGGCTCGCCGTCACCGTGCGCAACACGAAAACGGCCTTGTCCAGAACGCCGATACCGCTATGCTGTTCCACAGGCCGATATTAAACTCCCGTTATGTGGGATGTCCAGCATGTGGGAGCCTGAGCGCAGAGGAACTGACGCTGATGGGACGCACATTAGCCGCGAAAGTCTGGGACGACCATGTAGTCCATCGGGGCGGCAGCGACTCCGGCAACGACGCGAGCGTCGCGGCGCCCGACCTGCTCTACATAGACCTGCACATGGTGCACGAGGTCACCAGCCCGCAGGCCTTCGACGGTCTGCGGTTGGCGGGGCGGCCCCTTCGCCGGCCCGATCTCACCATCGCCACCGAGGATCACAACGTCCCCACCACGGACATCGAGCTGCCGATCGCCGATGAGGTGTCCCGTACTCAAGTGGAGACGCTCCGCCGTAACTGTGCGGAATTCGGTGTGCGGCTGCACTCGATGGGTGATGCCGAGCAGGGCATCGTGCACGTCGTGGGGCCTCAGCTGGGGCTGACCCAACCGGGCATGACGGTGGTCTGCGGGGACTCGCACACCTCCACCCACGGTGCCTTCGGCGCGCTGGCCTTCGGCATCGGCACCTCCGAGGTGGAGCACGTGCTGGCCACCCAGACCCTGCCGTTGCGCCCGTTCAAGACCATGGCGATCGTTGTGCAGAGCCGCGATGGGACCCTGCCCGCCGGTGTCACCAGTAAGGACGTCATCCTGGCGGTGATCGCTCGGATCGGCACCGGTGGCGGCGCGGGATACGTCCTGGAATACCGCGGGAACGTGATCGAGCGGCTGTCCATGGAAGCCCGGATGACGATCTGCAACATGTCCATCGAGGCCGGTGCCCGTGCCGGGATGATCGCGCCGGACGCCATCACCTTCGACTACCTGTCCGGCCGCCCGCACGCGCCCACCGGTCCGCAATGGGAGACCGCGATGCGGCACTGGCGCTCGCTCCACACCGACGCCGATGCCACCTTCGATGCGCAGGTGCACATCGATGCCGACACCCTGACCCCCTTTGTGACCTGGGGCACCAACCCCGGCCAGGGTCTACCGCTCTCGGAGCGGGTGCCCGATCCGGAGCAGATCACCGACGAGGGCGAACGGCTCGCGGTGCGCAAAGCACTGTCCTATATGGACCTGCGGCCCGGCACTCCGCTGCGCCAGATCGCGGTGGACGCGGTGTTCCTCGGATCCTGCACCAACGGGCGGATCGAGGATCTTCGTGCCGCCGCGACGGTACTCGCCGGCCGCCGGGTCCGGGACGGGGTGCGCATGCTCGTGGTTCCCGGCTCCATGCGGGTGCGTGCCCAGGCCGAGGCCGAGGGCCTGCACGAGGTGTTCACCGCGGCCGGCGCCCAGTGGCGCTCGGCGGGCTGCTCGATGTGCCTGGGGATGAACCCCGATCAGCTTGCGGTCGGCGAGCGTTGCGCGTCCACCTCCAACCGCAATTTCGAGGGCCGCCAAGGCAAAGGCGGCCGCACCCACCTGGTATCCCCCCTGGTGGCGGCCGCTACCGCCGTCCGCGGCACTCTGTCCTCCCCCTCCGACCTCCCCTAACCGCCATATCGGGATAAACAGGGGCTGAGAACTCGAGGAGTGATGATGGAAGTGTTCAGGCGGCATACGGGGGTTGGGGTGCCGTTGCGGCGCTCTGACGTGGACACCGATCAGATCATCCCGGCGGTGTATCTGAAGAGGGTGACGCGCACGGGTTTCGAGGACGGGTTGTTCGCGGCTTGGCGTGCTCACGAGGATTTCGTGCTCAACCACGAGATTTACCGCAACGGAAGCGTGCTCGTCGCCGGGCCGGATTTCGGTACCGGGTCGTCGCGGGAGCACGCGGTGTGGGCACTGCTGGACTACGGGTTCCGGGTGGTGATCTCACCGCAATTCGGCGAGATCTTCCGGGGTAACGCGGGCAAGCAGGGTCTGCTCGCGGCACAGTGCCGACGCGAGGATGTCGAGGCACTCTGGCAGCTCCTGGAGACCGAGCCGGGCACCGAGCTCACCGTCGATCTTTCGGAGCAGACGGTGCAGGCCAAGGACCTCACTGTCGGTTTCACGATCGACGGCTACACCCGCTGGCGCCTGCTGGAGGGTTTGGACGACATCGCGCTGAGCTTGCGGCACGCCCAGGAGATCGATGCATTCGAGGCCGGGCGCCCATCCTGGCTGCCGACCACGATGCCAGCCGTTAGGGGAGTCGCGAAGAGCTGATCGTTGGATTCTTGGTGTGACACATGGTGTTTGCGTGCTGTTCACTTTACGGTGACCCACAATGGCCGCGGTGCCCGGGCCGAGGTCGTGTGCGTGGGAGGAGCGGACGTGAACAAAGCTCAGCTGATTGACGCCCTCGCGGAGCGCCTCGGGGACCGGAAACTCGCCGCCGCCGCGGTCGCGGGTCTCGTCGATGTGGTGATCCGGACGGTGGGTGCGGGTGAGCGGGTCACCATCACCGGTTTCGGTGTCTTCGAGAAGCGTGCACGGGCCGCACGAACCGCCCGCAACCCCCGGACCGGCCAGGCTGTGCCGGTCCAGCAGACCGATGTGCCGGCCTTCCGCCCCGGCACGCTGTTCCGCGAGGTGGTGAGTGGAGCCCGGACGCTGCAGGCAGGTGACGTGAGCAGCAGGTCCGCCACGTCGAACCCGGTACCGATCAACCCGTCAGGCGGTTCCAACAGTCGCACCACCGTGACCGCGGCCACCCACCTGGGGCCGGTGCAGGTGGCTGGGACCAAAGGCGCGGCCAAAGCTGCGAAGGCGGGCAAAGCGACAAAGGCAAACAAAACAAGCAAAGCAGTAAAGGCGGCAAAGGCATTGAAGGCCGAGCCCAAGGGCGCCGGAAAGGGCACCGCGAAGAAGGCCGGTAAGAAGTCCGACACCAAGAGATGACAAGTTCTCCGGAGGCCGTCCAGCCGCACTCAGCGCAGCGTGTCGTCGTCGTAGTAGTAGTCGGCGCCGAGCAGGACGGGCGGCTCGGGTGAGCTGAAGAACAGGCCCCAGTAACTGCCCTTCCTACTGGGTACGTGGAGCAACCTGCGCCCAGCGGAGTCGGTGAGGTCACCGACCAGGCCCGGAATCACCCCGCCCTGGCTGCACACCACGGCCGGACCCCCGGGCCCGGCCGCAATCTCGATCAACCGTCGTAGGCCGGCCGTGGGATCGGCCAGGTACCCGTGCTCGGCCAACATGGGTTCATCCATGATCGACACCTCGAGGTCCGCGGCAAGATCGGCAACGGTCTGCCGGCACCGCAGCAGCGGCGCCGAGTACACCCGCCGTGCGCCGAACAGTGGCAGCAACGTTCGCAGCAGATCGGCCCGGTGCCTGCCAGCGGTGCTCAGCGGGCGCAGGTCGTCATCACCCGGCCAGGTCCCGCGTTCCCCTGCCTCGGCGTGCCGGACCAGCAGCACAGTGGTCATGCGGGCCGGCCAGCCGTCCAGCTTGCCCAGCAGTACCCGGTCGTGCGGGTGGCTGAGTAACTCGATCGCCTTCGCTACCGGCAGCCACTGCAGCTCGTCCACCTCATCGCTGGGGCGGAAGCCGCCACCGGCGGGGTGTGCCACCCAGTAGTGCACCACCTTCTCGCCATCGGGCACCAGGTAACGGGTGCTGCCCAGCCGGGGGCCGAGTGTGACGGTGTGGCCGGTCTCCTCGGCCACCTCGCGGACCGCGGTGACCGGTAGCACCTCCCCGGCTTTCGGTTTCCCTTTGGGCAGCGACCAGTCGTCATAGCGGGGCCGATGAACCAGCGCGACCTCGACCTGGCCCGAGGCCGACAGCTGCCACACCACCGCCCCGGCGGCATACAGGGCCGGCACCGGTCATTCACCCCTGCGGTGTCGGCGGATCTCCTGCACCTGATGATCACGGACAGTGGATCCGTCTGAGGGAGAGGGGCGCCAGGAGCCCTCCGCGTCCAAGACCCAGCATCGCGTTGCCGGGTCCAGCGCTGAGGTGAGGATCGCGTCCAGCTCGGCGGTGACGGCCGGATCGGCCACCCGTACCAGCGCCTCCACCCGGCGGTCCAGGTTGCGGTGCATCATGTCCGCGCTGCCGATCCAATGCTCACCCGCGCCAAGGAAATGAAGGACCCGGGAGTGCTCGAGGAAGCGGCCCAGGATGGAGCGCACCCGGATATTCTCCGAGAGTCCCGGGCGCCCCGGGATGAGTGCGCAGATGCCGCGGACCACGGCATCGACAGGCACGCCCGCCGATGCCGCCCGGTACAGCGCGTCGATCACCTGCTCGTCGACCAGAGCGTTGACTTTGATCCGGATCCCGGCCGGACGGCCCGCCTGGATATGGTCGATCTCAGTCTCGATCCGTTCCACGATGCCGCGCCGGATTCCGTAGGGTGCGACCAGCAGGCTGCGATAGGAGGTTTGCCGCGCATAGCCGGTCAGCGAGTTGAACAGATCGGTGAGGTCGGCGCCGATCGCCGGTTTGGCGGTGAACAACCCGATGTCCTCGTAGAGCCGGGCGGTCTTCGGGTTGTAGTTGCCGGTGCCGATGTGGCAGTACCTCCGGATCGTCGAGCCCTCCTGGCGGACCACCAGCGCGGTCTTGCAGTGCGTTTTGAGCCCCATCAGGCCATAGACCACGTGCACCCCGGCTCGTTCCAACGCCCGGGCCCACCGGATGTTGGCCTGTTCATCGAAGCGAGCCTTGAGCTCTACCAGCGCGACGACCTGCTTGCCCGCTTCGGCGGCATCGATCAGCGCGTCGACGATGGGGGAGTCGCCGGAGGTCCGGTAGAGCGTCTGCTTGATGGCCAGCACCTGCGGATCCCCTGCGGCCTGTTCGATGAAACGCTGCACGCTGGTGGAGAACGAGTCGTAGGGGTGGTGCACCAGCACATCACCCTCACGCAGGGTCGCGAAGATGTCCTTGGGGCTTTCACCCTCCCCGAAGGCCGGATGCGTCGCGGGGACGAAGGGCTCGTCCTTCAGCTCCGGGATGGGTAGCGCGTGGAGCTGCCACAGGCAGGACAGGTCGAGCAAGCCGGGTACCTCGACCACATCGTGCGGATTGACCTCGAGCTCGCGCAGCAGCAGCTCCAACACGTGCTCGGTCATCGTGTCGGCCACCTCGAGGCGCACCGGTGGACCGAACCGGCGCCGGGCGAGCTCGCGTTCCATCGCCTGCAGGAGGTCCTCGTCGCGGTCTTCCTCGACCTCGAAATCGGCGTTGCGGGTGACCCGGAAGATGTGCCAGTCGACCACCTCCATGCCGGCGAACATCTCACCGAGATGGGCGCCGATCAGCTCCTCCAGCGGCAGGAACGTGGCGCTGGTGAGCCCGCGGTCGTCCTGGTCGCTTTCCACCCGCACCAGGCGTGGCACGTTGTTGGGCACCTTGACCCGGGCAAATCGCTCGATGCGGCTGTCCGGATCACGCACCATCACCGCCAGGTTCAGCGACAGCCCGGAGATGTAGGGGAACGGGTGTGCGGGGTCCACCGCCAACGGGGTGAGCACCGGGAAGATCTTCTCGGAGAAGTAGCTCGACAGCCGCAACTGCTGCTGATCGTCGAGGTCGGACCAGGTGACGAAGGAGATGGCGTGCTTGTCCAACTCCGGGCGGACCGAGTCGAGGCAGATCCGCGCTTGACGCTCGGCGAGCTCCCGGCTGCGCATCGCGATCTGCGCCAGCTGCTCTCGCGGGGACAGGCCATCCGCGCTGCGCACGGCCAGCCCAGCCTCCTCGCGTCGCTTGAGCCCGGCAACGCGCACCATGTAGAACTCGTCCTGGTTCGACGCGAAGATCGCCAGGAATTTGGCCCGCTCCAGCAGCGGCTGGCTGGTGTCCTCGGCGAGCGCGAGCACTCGGGCGTTGAAGTCCAGCCAGGACAGCTCCCGGTTGAGGTAGCGGTCGTCGGGAAGGTCGGTGACCGGGGGTACCGGTGTTGCTGCGGGGGGAGCAGGCGGTACCGTCGCCGCGGCACTGTCGGCCAGCGATGCGCCACGGCCGGTCAGCGGAGCGAGGGGCTGGCTCACCCGGCCATTGTTCCGTATCTCGCCATTTCACTGTGGTAAACAGTGAGGTTCTTTAGGGGTGAATCCCCAGCCGTTTGAATGTCCAGGGCGGCCCGGGTGAACCGGCCGAGGCCCAGCTCGCGGGCGGTGTCCCGAACCAGCGCGAGGACCAACCGGGCGGCAGGCAGGTACTCGGTGCGAGGAGGATGAGGTGGTGCGGGACAAGACCGGGCTATCCATCGGCGGTTTTTCCATCGGCCTGTGCATCGTGGTGTTCTACCCGCTCACCGAGGTGCCGGTGGTACCGGTGGCGCACTGGGGCACCCACCGGGTCTACGACCACTACCGCAGGCGGTTCCGGCCGCTGCCGCGGACCGAGGTGATCGTGCGGGCCGGGCCGCCGGTGGATCTTTCCGATCTCCGTCGCCGGCCGGTGGAGGGGCCCCTGCTACGGGAGGCCACCGACCGGGTCATGATCGGAGTCCGCACGCTGCTCGCCGAGGTCCGCCAGGAGCCGGCTCCAACCGAATTCTTCGACCCCCAGCATCCCGGAGGGCGTCCAGGACGGTCCGGGGAGCGGCAGTCATGAGTGTGGCGGTGCAGCGGATCGCGGTGATGGGCGCCGGCTCGTGGGGCACCACCTTCGCCAAGGTGCTCGCCGACGCGGGCCGCGACGTGGTGCTCTGGGCCCGCCGGGCCGAGGTGGCCGATGCGGTGTGCTCCCAGCACGGCAACCCCGATTACCTGCCGGGAGTGAGGCTCCCCGCCTCCTTGCAGGCTACCGCGCGGGCGTCGGAGGCGCTGGAGGGCGCGGACACCGTGGTCTTCGCCGTTCCCAGCCAGACGCTGCGCGACAACCTGGGTGAGTGGCACAAGTCGATCCCGCCGGAGGCCACCCTGATCAGCCTGGCCAAGGGCGTCGAGCTGAACAGCCTCAAGCGGATGAGCGAGGTGGTGATCGATGTCACTGCCGTCACCCCCGGCCAGGTGGTCGTGGTGTCCGGTCCCAACCTGGCCCGTGAGATCGCCGCCGAGCAGCCCACCGCGAGTGTGATCGCGTGCACCCAGCACGATCGTGCCGTTGCCGTCCAGCTTGCCTGCGGGACTCATTACTTCCGGCCTTACACCAACACCGATGTCATCGGCTGCGAACTCGGGGGCGCCTGCAAGAACGTCATCGCCCTGGCGTGCGGGGTCGCCGCCGGCCTGGGATACGGGAACAACACCCTCGCGACGCTGATCACCCGGGGGCTGGCGGAGATGGGACGGCTGGGTGCGGCACTGGGTGCCGACCCGAGGACCTTCGCCGGCCTGGCCGGTCTCGGTGACCTGGTGGCCACTTGCGCCTCACCGCTGTCCCGCAACCGCTCCTTCGGCTACCGGTTGGGACTGGGCGAGACCCTCGAGCAGGCCCAGCAGGCCAGCCACGGCCAGGTGGCCGAGGGGGTGAAGTCCTGTGTGTCGATCCAGGGGCTGGCCGCCCGCTGTGGCGTGGAGGTGCCCATCGCCGATGGGGTTCGCCGGGTCTGTTACAACGGTCAGTCACCTCGGGACATGGCCGCAGAACTCCTCGGCCGCACCCCCAAACCGGAATGCTGATCCCCAGAATGCTGTTCAGCGCTCCGCGCAGAGTCAGGACGGGGCGGTAGCGTTTCGGGTATGTCGCGTCCCCTTGGTCTGCCCGTGGTGCGGTCCTCAGCTTTTGTTTTCGACAGTGCGCAGGACTTCGCCGCGGTGCTCGGTGGCCAGCGGCCCGGGTACTCCTATTCGCGGATCGACAACCCGACCGCCGCCGCGTTCGCCGCAGCGATCGCTGCGCTGGAGGCACCGGGGCGCGCCGACGTCGGCGCGGAGCCGTTCGCATCGGGGATGGCGGCCATCTCCGCCACCTTGCTCGGCCACCTCGTCGCCGGTGACGAGGTGATCGCGCCGGCGGACTGTTACGGCGGTACGTGGGCGCTGCTCACCCGCTGGCTACCTCGGTGGGGGATACATCCGGTACTGATCGACATCACAGATGTCGACGCCGTCCGGGCCGCGCTCACCCCGCGTACCCAGATGATCTACGCCGAGACCATCGCCAACCCGACGCTGTCGGTGCCTGACCTGCCCGCTCTTGCCGACCTCGCGCGCGGCGCGAACAGCAGGCTGGTGGTGGACTCGACCTTCGCCACCCCCGTCATCTGCCGACCGTTGGAGTATGGGGCCGATCTGGTGGTGCATTCGGCGACCAAGTTCTTCGGTGGGCACGCGGACGCCACCGGAGGGGTGGTGATCGGTCGGAGGGAAAGCCTCGAACCGATCCGCGAAGCGCGGATCGACCTCGGCGGGTGCCTGGCTCCGGACGAGGCGTTCCTGCTGCACCGGGGGCTGGCGACGCTGGAGCTGCGGGTACGGCGGCAATGCGCGAGCGCGTCGGTGCTTGCCGAGAAGCTCGCTGGTCATCCAGCGGTGCACCGGGTGCGCTACCCGGGGCTGCCCGCGCACCCGCAGCACGGCAGTGCCGCCCGGCTGTTCCGCGAGGGCCTGTTCGGCAGCCTGATCACGGTGGACGTCCATGGTGGACGGACTGGTGGCATGGCCTTCTGCGACGCGCTTCGCGCGGTACGGATCGCGTCGTCGCTGGGTAGTGTGCACTCCAAGGTCAGCCATGCGGCATCGACCACGCACCGCCAGCTCGACGACACCGCATTGGCAGCGGCCGGTATCGCACCCGGCCAGGTGAGACTGTCCATCGGGGTGGAGGACCCCGAGGAGTTACTCACCGATCTGCGTCAGGCACTCGAAGCAAGTTCTTGACTAGCACGGTAATCGGCTGGTTTGATCATTCATTGTGAGCAGCACTGTCGCCTTGGTCCAGCGGTCCCCCGTGGATCTGCGCCGGGTGGCGAGCGCGCTCTGTCCCACGCGGTGAAGCCCCTGTCCTGCTGACCGCGTGTCTGTGACGTCCCGCCCTGCCGGGTGGTGACCGTTGCGTGGTCGGCTCACCGACCTCGCTCCAGGAGCCTGCCGTGCACGCTGTGCCCTACCTCACTGTCCCCGCCCCCGACATGACCCGTCCGGGCAGCCCGACCAGCCTGGCGATGACCTTGGCCGCGCATCCCGAGCGGTGGCGCCCGCTGGTGAACTACCGCACCGACACCCGCTGGTACCGGCTACTCGAACAGACCCCGCAGCTTGAGGTGTGGCTGCTGAGTTGGCTGCCCGGCCAGGGCACCGACCTACATGATCACGGTCAGACCTCGGGTGCCTTCGCGATCGCCGCGGGCACCCTGACCGAGCGGGTGGTCGCCACCAAACCGGACCGCTCGACGGTGGAGGTCACCAGGGAGCTGGGCGCCGGGCACTGCCGCGCCTTCGGCCCGCGTTACGTTCACCAGGTGACCAACGCCGGTGCAGTCCCCGCCGTGAGTGTGCACGTCTACACACCCGGTCTGACCATGATGAACCGCTTCCGGCTGGAGCTGCCGGGGCTGCACCACGTCGCGGTGGAGCAGCCCGGAGTGGACTGGTGAGCTGTCCACCGGCAGCGCTCAGCCTCGAACAGATGCTCCTGGGCCGCCGTGTCACCGGGAGTAGGGTGCGGCCATGACGGATCGTCGGCTGCGCGTCGTCGTCGTTTTCGGTGGCCGCAGCAGCGAGCACGCGATCTCCTGCGTCTCGGCGGGAAGCGTGCTGGCCCACCTGGACCGGACACGATTCGATGTCATTGCGGTCGGTATCAGCCCCGATGGCGCCTGGGTGCTGGGAACCGACGAGCCGGACGGGCTCGCGATCCAGGACCGGACTCTGCCGAGTGTGGACTCCACCGGCGTGGCGCTGACCCTGCCCGGTGACCCGACCCGGCGGGAACTGGTGCGCATCGCGGGCGAGCAGTGCGGTGAGGTGCTCTGCGGAGTGGACGTGGTGTTCCCGGTGCTGCACGGGGCCTTCGGCGAGGACGGCACGATCCAGGGGCTGCTGGAGTTGGCCGGTCTGCCTTACGTCGGCTGCGGGGTACTCGCCAGCGCGGCGGGCATGGACAAGGACTTCGCCCGCAAGCTGCTGTGCGCCGAGGGTTTGCCGGTCACCGACACGGTGGTGCTGCGCGGCGAGGACGTCACCCTCACCGCGGCGCAGCGCGCCCGGTTGGGTTTGCCGGTCTTCGTCAAACCAGCCAGAGCGGGCTCATCGCTGGGTGTCAGCAAGGTGGTGGACTGGTCGGAACTGCCCGGCGCGCTCTCCGCCGCGCGCGATGTCGATCCCAAGGTGCTGGTCGAGGCGGCGGTGATCGGCCGCGAGGTGGAGTGTGGGGTGCTGGAGTTCCCCGACGGCCGGATCGCGGCGTCGCTTCCCGCCGAGATCCGGATGGTAGCTGCGGATTGCGCAGGTTGGTACGACTTCGACGCCAAGTATCTCGACGACGCGTGTGAATTCGATGTTCCGGCCAAGCTGGATGACGATGTCACCGCCTCGCTGCAGGCGATGGCTGTTGCCGCGTTTCGTTCGTTGGACTGCCAGGGTCTTGCGCGGGTGGACTTCTTCGTCCGGCCCGATGGCTCGTTGATCATTAATGAGATCAACACGATGCCCGGCTTCACGCCGATCTCGATGTATCCGCGGATGTGGGCAGTGACCGGAGTGGACTACTCGACCCTGTTGTCGATATTGATCGACACCGCGGTCGCCCGCGGCACCGGATTGCGTTGAGTCACTGGCACGATCGGGACGGATTCGTCTGACATTGTTGGGTCAAATGGGTGAACTCCAGCGACCAAGCGATGACCGGCTAGTTAAGCATAGGGGGCCGCTGCGGCGGCCCGCATGGGCGCTGGTCGACGTCGGGTGGAGGTGGCGAATTGTCTGTCTCACGGGAAAGCGACGGCACCGGCGATCCAGCCGACGAATGGGGTGAGCCGGAGGATTTCCGGTCCGTAGTCCGTCCGTACACCTGGACCCGGGGGCGTACCCGGCCGGTTCATGACCTCGCCGTCGAGACGCTGGTGTCCACCAGCGACGAAGGCCGGGACCTGACATCGATCTGCTCGGCAGAGCACGCCGCGATCGTCGAATTGTGCACAGAGATCCGCTCGGTCGCGGAGGTCGCGGCCCTGCTGGCGCTGCCGCTGGGGGTGGCTCGGGTGCTGCTCGCCGATATGATCGACACCGGCCTGGTGCACGTGCACCGCAATCTGGGCTGGGAGAGCGGGCCGGACCTCTCGTTGCTGGAACGGGTCCTGGACGGTCTGTACCGGCTGTAACGCGGTCAGTGTGGGACGGGCACCTCTGCTCGCGGCAGCGTGCGCGAGATCACGGTGGCGATCTGTTGGAGCGCTCCGCTGCCACTGCTCGCAGGCAAGGCCACCGCGACGAAGACCGGTCGGTCTACCGCGACCCAGGTGCTCATGCCAGGGTTGGGGATCTCGAGGAACTGCACGCCGGACACGGTCAGCAGCCGTGCGGTAGCCGTGAGCTCGACCGGTCGGTCGAGCCCGCAGCGCAGCACGACCGGCGGATCACCCCAGCCGGCCGTTCCCACCGGGATCGGGGCGCGGAGCTGCCGGCGTTGCAGCGCGCCCAATTCGCCGCCCTCCAGCGTCTCGGGCAGCGCGCCCAGCAGCCGCGCGCACTCCGCGGAATCGGCCGCGGGTGCCGGTACCACGGCCAGCCCCAGCGGCCCCAGCGTTTGATTGCGCACCAGCGACGCAGCGATGAGCACCCCCACCAACAACGCCACGACGAGCGTCAGCGCTACGCCCAGCGGCCACCGCGGAGGGACCATGCGCTCGACCACCATCAGGACAGGTGGACCACGGGGCAGGTCAGGGTGCGGGTGATGCCCGCCACCCGCTGCACACCGGCCACGACCAGCTGACCCAGCTGGTCCACGTCGACGGCTTCCGCCCGCACGATCACGTCATAGGGGCCGGTGACGTCCTCGGCGCTCGCCACGCCGGGCAGGTTCGACACCGCCGCTGCCACCTCGGCGGCCTTGCCGACCTCGGTCTGGATGAGGATGTATGCCTGAACCACGGCGTGGCCCTTCGTCTCGTCGGCCATATGGAGGGTTGTATGGGGGTCAGGAGGGGGCAGAACAAAACCTACCGCCTGGATCGGAGATGTGACGGGGTGTGTGCAGCCGCTGCTACCGAGTCGGACCCGCCTCCGGCCGGCCGAGGTTCGGTCGCTGACCTGGGGGAATTCGGGCTGATCGCCCGGGTCACCGCGGGCCGGTCCCTGCCGTTCGGCACCCTGCTGGGCCCAGGGGACGACGCGGCGGTGCTCACCACCGCGGACCGTCGAGTTGTGGTGAGCACCGACGTGCTCGTCGAGGGAGTGCATTTCCGCCTGGACTGGTCCACCCCGCACCAGGTCGGACGCAAAGCGGTGGCAGCCGGCCTGGCCGATGTCGCGGCCATGGGAGCAGTGCCCACGGCATTGGTCGTCGGGTTGGCCGCCCCCGGTCAGACCCCGGTGTCCACGGTGGATGAGCTGGTGGACGGGATGTGGGAAGAGGCCGGGCGGGTCGAGGCCGGCATCGTCGGTGGCGACGTGGTCAGCTGCGCCGAACTCGTCATCTCGGTGACCGCGCTGGGGGATCTGCAGGGCCGCGCGCCGGTCACCCGTGCCGGGGCCCGGGTCGGTGATGTGCTCGGGGTGTGCGGCAGGTTGGGTTGGTCCGCCGCCGGCCTCGCCGTGCTCCGACGGGGTTTCCGATCTCCGCTGGCGGTCGTGGGCGCCCACCGAGTGCCAGAACCTCCCTACGCCGCCGGCCCGCAGGCCGCCGCGGCCGGCGCCACAGCGATGATCGACATCTCGGATGGCCTGCTCGCTGACGCCGGGCACCTCGTGGAGGCCTCGGGCGTCGGTATCGACATCGATTCAGCAGCGGTGCCGGTGGCCAGCAGGTTGATCGAAGTAGCCGCCGCATTGGGCGCCGACGCCCGGCACTGGGTGCTCACCGGCGGCGAGGACCACGCGCTGCTGGCGTGTTTCCCCCAGGAAACTGCGCTACCCACGGGCTGGACCAAGATCGGTGCAATGCGGGAGGGCCGCAGCGTGACCGTGGACGGTAGATCTTACGAAGGCCCGGCGGGATGGACACACTTCGAGTCGTGAGCTGCTGGCATCGCCGCTGTATTAGGCTGCCCCGATGCCAGCAGCAGTGGATGAGATAGTGGAGGCCGGTTGGGCCGGTGCGCTGGCCCCGGTGGCGGGTCAGGTGACCGCTGCGGGTGAGTTCCTCCGGGCCGAGATCGCCGCAGGGCGGCGCTACCTTCCCGCTGGCGCCAACATCCTGCGGGCCTTCACCCAACCGTTCGAGGCGGTGCGGGTGCTCATCGTCGGTCAGGACCCTTACCCGACACCGGGCCACGCGGTCGGGCTGTCCTTCTCGGTCGAACCGAGCGTGCGGCCGGTGCCGCGCAGCCTGGCCAACATCTTTCGGGAGTACAGCGACGACCTGGGGCTGCCCACCCCCTCCAGCGGTGATCTCAGCCCCTGGGCGCAGCGCGGCGTGCTGTTGCTTAACAGGGTGCTCACCGTCGAACCCGGGCGCCCGGGTTCGCACCGCGGCAAGGGGTGGGAGCAGGTTACCGAGCAGGCCATCCGAGCGCTGGTGGCACGCCCCGCCCAACCATTGGTGGCGATCTTGTGGGGCCGGGACGCCGGGACGCTGCGCCCGATGCTCACCGACGTCCCGTGTATCGAGTCTGCGCACCCGTCACCGATGTCGGCTGACCGCGGGTTCTTCGGTTCCCGCCCGTTCAGCCGCGCCAACACCATGCTCGCCGAGCTGGGCGCCGATCCGGTCGACTGGACCCTGCCCTGACCCGGCACCTGCCCTGACCCGGCAACAGCCCTGGGAAATTGGGCCTCGGGAACGGGCCGGTCAACCTCGGGTGACTTTGCCTGCCTTCAAACAAGAGGTACAGACATTCAGCCGCCGACGTCGGCCAGAGCTGATGGCGGCCCGGACGGTCTGGATGTTCGGGTTCCACCGGCGATGGGTCCGCCGGTGCGAGTGCGAGACCGACATACCGAAGCCCGGTCCCTTGCCGCAGACATCGCACACGGCAGCCACGTCACACACTCCCTGGGGTCGTCACGAAGGGTGGCACGCCCGATCCCGGGCGGCCTGGTAAGGGTAACTCGGCGGCGCACGACACTGTCAACCGGGGATGACCGTGCGACCGAGAGGTTGCGGAGGCGGTAATCTGCGGCAAAGTCCCGATGAAGGCGGTGAGAAGCCGCGGTGTTGCAGTCGCTTGACGGGGCGGCGGTCCGTCGTTGGGCAGCCACCTGCTGTGATGTGTTGGCGGCACACCGTGACGAGATCGACGCGCTCAACGTGTTCCCGGTCCCGGACCAGGACACCGGCTCGAATCTGCTGGCCACCATGCGCGCCGGGCTGGAGGCGGTGCTCCAGGATCAGGGTGATGACCGGGACCTCCCGCCGGGTAGCACGGTCGCGGTGTTGGCCCGCGGCGCATTGTTGGGCGCCCGGGGCAACTCCGGGGTGATCCTGTCTCAGGTGCTGCGCGGGCTGGCGGAACCCCTGATCGGCGGCGACGCGGAGTCGCAGGCCCCGACCTGGGACGGTGCGAGGCTGCGGGAAGGCCTGCGCCGGGCGGATGAGCTGGCCATGGCGGCGGTGTCCGAGCCGGTGCCGGGGACGGTGCTGACCGTGCTGCACGCCGCGGCGCAGGCCGCCGCGGCGGTCCGTTCCGACGGATTCGGGGAGGTTGTGTCGGCGGCCACCGCCGCCGCGGCCGGCGCGCTCGCCGACACCCCCCGCCAGCTCGCCGCACTGGCCACGGCCGGTGTGGTGGACGCGGGCGGTCGCGGGTTGCTCCTGCTGCTGGAGGCGTTGCTGGCGGTGGTCGCCGAGCATCCTTGCGGGCGGCCCATCACCACCGTGAGCTGTGCCCACCCGGCGCACCCGTCGTCGGTGGCCCGGGACTGTGGTTCCCCGAACTACGGTGGTTCCCCGAACTACGGTGGTTCCCCGAACTACTGCGGTTCCCCGAACTACGAGTACGAAGTGATGTATCTTCTGGAGGGCGCCGATGACGCCGGCGTGTTCGCCCTGCGTGCCGAGTTGGCTCAGCTGGGCGATTGCGTGGCGATCGTCGGCACCGGCCAGGCCTGGGACCGGTGGGTGGCACCGGTGTGGCGGGTACACGTGCACTGCTCCGATGTCGGCGCCGCGATCGAGGCGGGGGTGCGGGCTGGACGGCCGCATCGCATCACCGTGCTGCGCTTCGACGATCAGGTTGCCGCCCGGAATCTGTCGGGAACCGGTCACGCGGTGCTCGTGCTGGTCACCGGAGCCGGGGTGGCGGAACTTTGCTGTCGCGAGGGCGTTGCCACTGCGCCGGCCACCAGCAGCGTTGCCGACGTTGTTGCGGTCCTGGCCGCCACCCGCGCACCGCACGTCACCGTGCTCGCGGAGCCGAGTGCGGCGAGCACAGCACAGATCGCGGCTGCTGCGGCCCAGACCACCGGTCAGCAGGTGGTGGTCCTACCGATCACGTCCGAGGTGCAGGTGCTGGCCGCGGTCGCGGTGCATGACTGTGCCCGAGACCCGGCGCAGGATCGGGTCGCCATGAATGATGCCGTGACCGCAACCCGATACGGGCAGCTCAGCGTGGCCCGGGTAAAGGAGCTGGCCGGGTCCGGGCGCTGCGAGCCGGGCGAAGTCCTGGGCGTGCTCGGCGACCAGACCGTCCTGATCGACCGCGATCCACTGGAGGCTGCGGGCGAGTTGGTGGCGCGCATGTTGTCCGTTGGCGGGGAGCTGGTGACCGTGTTGCTCGGGCGGGACGCGCCGGAGGGTTTCGCCGACGCGCTGGCGCAGCGGCTGGGCGCCGCGCATCCGGGGGTCGAACTGGTGGTCTATCCCGGTGACGTGCCGGAGCGCGTACTCCTGGTGGGGGTGGAGTGAGCAGTGGCCGGCATGGGCGACCCGCTGGACCGGGTGATCGACGCGAACACGGCGGCGCTACTGGCCGAGCAGCTGGACATCCACACCGTCGGTGACCTGCTGCGGCACTACCCCCGCCGCTACGCCGACCAGGGCCAGCTCACCCCGATCGCGCATCTCGCGCCGGGGGAGGACGTCACTGTGGTCGCCGAGATCCGTACGTGCACCTCGCGGCAGATGCAGACCAAGAAGGGCACCATCCAGAACGTGGTGATCTGGGACGGTTCCCGCGAGCTGAACCTCACCTTCTTCAACCAGCACCGCGTGCTGCCTTGGAAGTTCACCCGCGGCCGGAGGGCCTTGTTCGCGGGTCGGGTGAGCACCTACGGCAAGAAACGCGCCTTGCAGCTCACCCATCCGAGATTTCAGCTGCTCGACGAGAACGCTGACGAGGTCGCCGAGTTCACCCGGTCGCTGCTACCGGTCTACCCCGCCACCAAGGACCTGACCTCCTGGACGATCCAGCTCTGTGTACGGCAGGTCGTTGACCTCCTGGATGACCCCGACGACCCGCTGCCGCCGTCCCTGCGCACGCAACACCGGCTGCTGGGGCTCGGCGCGGCGTTGCGGGCGGTGCACCGCTCCACCGAGCGTGCTGAGATCGCCGCCGCGCAGCGCCGGCTGAAGTGGGATGAGGCGATGGCGGTGCAGCTCACCCTGGCACGACGCCGTCAGCAGGTGGCCCGCCGTCCCGCTCCGGTCTGCCTGCGCCGGGACGGCGGGCTGGCTGCCGCGTTCGACGCGGCGTTGCCTTTCACGTTGACCGCCGGGCAGCTGTCAGTGGGCGAGCTGCTGGCCGCCGAGCTGGCCGGTGAGCACCCCATGAACCGGCTGTTGCAGGGCGAGGTCGGATCCGGCAAGACGGTGGTAGCGCTGCGCGCGATGTTGCAGGTGGTGGACGCGGGGCGGCAGGCGGTGCTGCTGGCGCCCACCGAGGTACTGGCCGCGCAGCACGCCCGGTCCCTGCACGACATGCTGGGCGCGCACGGCCGGGCGGGCGAGCTCGGATCAGCCGAGCAGGCCACCCGGATCGCCCTGCTCACCGGGTCGTTGCCGGCCAGGGCCCGCAAGCAGGCGTTGCTGGACGCGGCCAGCGGCGCGGCTGGGATCGTGGTGGGTACGCACGCAGTGATCCAGGACCGGGTGTCCTTCGCCGACCTGGGCCTGGTGGTGGTCGATGAGCAGCACCGCTTCGGTGTTGAGCAGCGCGATGCGCTTCGTGCCAGGTCACTCGAGGGCGCCAGCCCGCACGTGCTGGTGATGACGGCGACTCCGATCCCGCGCACTGTCGCGATGACCGTCTACGGCGATCTGGAGGTCTCAGCGCTGCGCGAGCTGCCCCACGGTCGGTCCCCGATCTCGACCACGGTGGTGCCGGTCGGGGAGAAACCCGGCTGGCTGGACCGGGTGTGGCGGCGGATCACCGAAGAGGTTGCCGCCGGCCGGCAGGCCTACGTGGTGTGCCCGCGGATCGGGGGCGCCGACGCGGCCGGTGAGGACGCGGCCGCGGGGGACGGCGGTGAATCCGACACCCGACCGCCGCTGGCGGTTCTGGAGCTGACTCCGCAGCTCGAGGAGGGTCCGCTGGCCCCGGTGCGGTTGGGGGTACTGCACGGCCGCCTGCCGGGCGAGGACAAGGACGCCGTGATGCGCTCCTTCGCCACCGGTGGGATCGACGTGCTGGTGGCCACCACCGTCGTCGAGGTCGGCGTGGACGTACCCAACGCCACTGTCATGGTGATCATGGACGCGCACCGGTTCGGGATCAGCCAGCTGCATCAGCTGCGCGGCCGGGTGGGCCGCGGTTCGCACCCCGGACTGTGCCTGCTGGTGACCGACTCACCGGAGGGCACCACCGCCCGGGAACGGCTCGACGCGGTCGCCGCCACCACCGACGGATTCGAGCTGGCCCGGCTGGACCTGGAGCTGCGCCGGGAAGGCGACGTGCTGGGCGAAGTGCAGTCCGGCCGCCGCTCCGGGCTCAAGCTGCTCTCGCTGCTTCGCGACGAGGACCTGATCAGCCAGGCGCGCCAGGCCGCTGCGCAGCTGGTCGATGCTGATCCCGAACTCACCGAATATCCGGAGCTGGCTCGGCTGGCCGCGGATCTGCTGGATGAGCAGCGCGCCCAGTTCCTCCATAAGGTGTGACGATTTATCCCATAAAGTCGTGACGGTCTTGCAGAAGGTTCTGCAGGCGCTTCTGCAGAAGTCTTTTGCGGAGGTCTTTTGCGGAGGGTTTTTGCAAACGTCTTTTGCAAACGTCTTTTGCAGACGAGAGGTTTGACGGGTACCCGCCGCCCCCTTGCCGGCGGGTACCCGTCCCCCGGCTCAGCGCAGCCGCAGCACGGCTGCCCAGAGCCCCCGAGACCCATCCATCAGTACCAGCGATGTGGTCTCAAGGTCGTTGGTGATCGTTTGATCCCGTTGCGCCGAGCCCACTACCAGCCAGGCGCCGGTCTGCGCGGCGATGGCTATGACCTCGGCTGCGGACAGTTGCGGGTTCACCGGCAACGCCAACGCACCCAGCCTCGTCACGCCGGCGAAGACCTCCGCAAAGCAGGGACCGTCGGCCAGCATCACCAGCACGCGGTCGTCCGGGTGCAGCCCGACCCCGACCAGCGCGGCGGTGACCGCCGCCGTCCGATCTGTCAGCTCGAAGGAACTCATCAAACGACCACCGTGCAATAATGAAGCCTGTGTCGCCGGGACCTGCTTGTGATCTGATCGGCTAGTCACGCGTTCTATACTCTTGTACTCATACCGCCCATACATTCCCCAGTATTCCCCAGCACCTTGGGTGAGCAGCATGGGTGGTTCGACTGGAGAGATACTGGAAGGAGTCTGGAGGCGCTGTGGAGTTTCTGATTCTCGGTCCGCTGGAGGTACGGGACCAGCACCGGCGGATCGAGATCTCCAGCGCCAAGCAACGGCTTCTGCTGGCAGCGCTCGTGGTGCGGGCCAACGAGGTGGTCGCCGCCGACCGGCTGATCGAGGTGCTCTGGGGTGCCCAACCACCGGTCACTGCCGCCAACACCGTGCAGACCTACGTCTCGCACCTGCGCCGGGCACTGGAGCCTGATCGCATGCCGCGCGTCCAGGGCGGGGTGCTGCGCACCCGCGGCCGCGGTTACGAGCTGACCATCCCGCCCGAGGCGATCGATGCCGTACGGTTCGAGCGGCTGGCCCGTGCTGGCCGCGACGCGCTGCCCGCTGCGCCCGAGCGGGCTGCTGAGGTCCTGCGCGCCGCGACCGCGTTGTGGCGTGGCGAGCCACTGGCCGAATTCGGTTTCGAGCTCTTCGCGCAGGCCGAGATCACCCGGCTGACCGAGCTGCGCGCCGCGGTGCTGGAGGACCGGATGGAGGCCGAGCTCGCGTTGGGCCGGCATGCGGCGCTGTGCTGCGAGTTGAGCCAGGCGGTTGCCGAGCAGCCGCTGCGGGAACGGCTGTGGTCCCAGCTCATCCGGGCGCTGTACCGCTCTGGGCGCCAGGCCGATGCGTTGGCCGCCTACACGCAGCTGCGCGAGCAGCTTGCCGAACAGCTCGGCATCGACCCGAGCCCCGAGCTGGTCCGGTTACACGAGGCTGTGCTGGCCCAGCGCCCGGAGCTGGATTGGCGATTGCCGCCAGTGGTGTCCGCCCGCGATGTGGTGGTGCCGGTGGAGTTGCCAGCCGCGGACCAGCTGTTGCCGATGGCGCGGAGCGCGCTGGCCGCGTACAACTGGCAGTGCGCCTTCGATCTGCTTTCCCGCGTCGATCAGGTGACGCCGCTGTCGGGGGATGACCTGGACGGCCTGGCCGAGGCGGCGTACTGGTTGGGGCGCTACCGCGAGGCGTTGCCGCTACGGCAGCGTGCCTGCCACGCCCACCTGCGGGCCGGTGACCATCGCCGGGCTGCCGTTTCCGCGATCATCCTCACGATCTGGCACACGGGTTTTCAGCGGTTCGCGGTGGCCAGTGGCTGGTTCCAGCGCGCGCAACGGCTTCTTGCGGCCGAGCCCGAGTGCGCCGCGCACGGCTACCTGTCCTGGGGTGCGATGCTCATCGCGCTGCGAGCCGACGACCATGAGCAGCTGCTGGCCGCCTCCCGGTCGATGTACGAGATGGGCGTGCGGCACGGCGTCGCCGATCTGCAGGCCCTCGGGATGGTGTTCCAGGGCGCGGTGCTCATCCGCCGCGGGCAGCCGGTGGAGGGGCTGGCCCTGCATGACGAGGGAATGGTGATGGCCGTCGGTGGGGAGCTGGGCCAGCTCGCCACCGTGCAGGTCTTTTGCCAGGTCGTCCGCACCTGTTGCGAGCTGGCCGACTATCGCCGGGCCCGCGAATGGGCCGACGCCATCGAGGACTGCTTCGAGCGCACCGGGCTGAACGCCTTTCCCGGCGACTGCGAGACCCACCGCATCTCGATCCTGATCAGCCGCGGCGCCTGGGCGCTCGCCGAGCAACTGGCCCACCAGGCCTGCGCCAGCACGCAGTGTTTCGACCCGGCCCACGCCGGTCTCGCCTTCGCCAGCATCGGTGAGATCCGGCTGCGAATCGGTGATCTCGTGACTGCTGAGGAGGCCTTCAACAAAGCCCAGGAACTGGGCGCCAGCCCGCTGCCCGGTCGGGCCCGGCTGGAGTTGCGGCGCGAGCGTCTGACCGAAGCCGCTGCGTTGATCAAGGAGGGGCTGGCCGGAAGCGGCTGGGATCGCTTGGAACGCAGCCGGCTACTTCCCGATCAGGTGATCATCGCGTTGGCCCTCGACGATCTCGATACAGCCCGTGCCGCGGTCACCGAATTGACCGAGTCGGCGCGCACCTTCGGCAGCACTGCGCTGCTCGCGGCGGCCGAGAGCGCTCGTGGTCAGCTGGCGTTGGCCACCGGCGAGGAGTGCCCGCTGGCGTCGCTGCGCCGCAGCGTCGAGCTATGGCGGGAGGCTGAATCGCCTTACGAGAGCGCGCGGACTCAGGTATTGCTGGCCACCGCGCTGAAGCAGGCCGGCCAACTCAAGTCGGCTCGGGTGGAGCTGATCTGCGCCCGGACCGGCTTCGAGCGTCTCGGCGCCCAACTGGACGCTGAGGTCGTCGCTGACCTGCTGAGCACGTTCCGAGATCCAGCCCGCCTAGATGGTTGATTCCGTGAAGATCGTGTGAGGTGTGTCGTTTTCGTGGATGTGGGCGGAGGGGTGTTCAAGATCAATGTGTGACGAAAGAGCTGAACGCCCTCCTGACCGCACTGTAGGTGTTGATCGACGATCACGTGGTTTCGGCTCGCACCGGTCGTGGCCGGGCATCCCTGCTCAGTGACAGCGAACTGATCACCTTGGCGGTGGCCCAGGTGGTGCAGGGCTACCACTGCGAACGCCGCTGGATTCGCCACATCCGCAGCAGCGCCGCGTGGCGTGCCCTGTTCCCCTATCAGCCGGATCAGTCGGGCTACCACAAGCGGCTCAAGGATGCCCAGCCGTTGCTGGGCAAGGCGATCCTCACCCTGGCCGCGCGCTGCCCGTCGTGGTTTGACGACCTGTGGATGACCGACGCCACCCCGGTGCCTTGTGGCATGTCTCGGGAGACGGTGCGACGGTCGGAGTTGGCCGGGCACGCCGGTTACGGCTACTGCGCCTCGCGCTCCCGCTACTACTGGGGACTCAAGCTCTACCTGGTCTGCACAGGAGACGGGATCCCATCATGTGGTGTCTGGCACGCGAGGTGCTGGCCGCGCTGCTGGAACGCAACCACCACCTCATCCGTACCGGGCAGATCCTGCTGGCCGACAAGGGCTTCGCCTGCAACGAGTTCAAACAGCTCACCGAGGGGATGGGACTGTGTCTGCTGCGCCGGATCGAAAGGACGAGACATACCGCAACGGCAACCTCGGTGGCGTGCGCCAATGGATCGAGTCGGTCAACCAGACCCTCAAAGGCCAGCTCGACCTCGAAAGCCACGGCGGCAGAACTCTCGCCGAAGTGCTCACCCGCATCACCCAACGCCTCCTGGCCCTCGCCGCCGGGATCTGGCACAACTGGACTACCGGCGTCACCAGCAAACGATCACTGACCGCCTACGGCCACTAACACCAACTTCACGGAATCAACCATCCAGGAGGAGCGCTGAATAACTCGCCGTCTGGCCGTCGTGTCTGACGGTTGGTGGCTGTCGAGCCTGAGATGATCTTTTTATGAAGGTCAGAGGCGTTTGGAGCGGGAGCTATTGGATGCGGAGGCGATGGTCGGTCGGTTGGTGCCGCCGGGCAGGGTGTTCGTGTTCCGTTCACGACGGAGCGCCCCTCGTTGCCAGCGGACCTGGTCGGGTCGGTGTTGGTGCTCAAGGAGCTCTATGACCTGTCCAATCGGCAGACCGGCCGGCGCAAGCGCTGTGTGGATTCCACCATGTTCGACGATACGGTGGCCACTCAGGACACCGTGACCCAGCTGGTGGCCGCGATTCGCAAGGTCGTGCGGTGGCTGAGGTTGTGGAGCGGGTCTGCCGGCTGGACTACTCCCGGCCGGGCAACCCGCCATCGACTGGGCCGATGGGCAGGCCAAGCAGGAGCTGGTGTCGGAGTTGGTGTCATCTGGTCAACGACGCTGTGGCGGTGTTGCCGAACTCACCGGCGAGAATGCCCCGGAGCACGAGGACAAGGCCGGTGGTCGGCGAGCGGATGATCTCCCGCGACCGCTACCACCAGGTCGAGGGTGTGGCTCACGGCGAGGGCGATGCTGAGGCGACACCCGCACTCACCGAGGATGTGAGCAGGCCGCCGAGAATGAGCACGCGAGCGCTGAGCCCCCTCGCCGCCGAGCATGATGCGGCCGAGCAGGTAGCCCTGGTTCGACCAGCGCCGGCCGGTGACATGCATGAGGCCACCGCCGTGAGCACCGAGCTCACCAGCGACCAGCAGGGCGGTACCTCCGCTGCCGATACCGACGCCGCGGGGCAGGGGCTTGAGGTGTATGCCGACTCCGCCTATGGCACCGGGCAGGCGCGCGCCGCCTACCGTGCTGGCGGGCATGACACCGTGATCAAGCCCAAGCCGCTGCATCCGGCCGTGCCGGGCGGGTTCACGCTGGACGACTTCATCGTCCGATGACCATCCACCCCCCACGAGGATGTGCTGCGCTCTGCCCGTGCTCAGGCCCGTACCCCCGAGTTCAGGCAGGCCTATCCCACCCTCTCGACCGTCGAACGGATCATCGCCTGGACCGCCACCCGCCACGGGCGACGGGTCACACTGCGCCACCTCAGAGTGGACAAGAACGACACCTGGTTCCGCACCTGCTGCGCCGCGATCAACTTGCGTACCCTCATCACACGCGGCCTCACCCGCCAACACCGGACATGGGCCCTGGCCTGACCACCCAGGCGGAATCAACAACCCTTACCGACCCCGCCACCACAGCCAAACTGGCATAGGCGGGAAAACGACCACGTCCCCACAGCCCTGACCCAAACTGCCACACAGACAGCCTCGTCGGCGCTCTTCTCGCCCCACCTCACGCCTTGTTCAGCGCCCTCCTAAGCTCGCGCTGAGCGCGCTACCTGATCGCTAGCAACGGGGTTCCGACACCGATACAACCGGTTAGTGCGACGAGCAAGGACCATTGAACCAGGACGTGTTTTCCCCAGGCGATACGAGACATGGCGACGAGCTGGTCGGACAACATTCGCAGGTTGATTTCTGGCTGCCTGCCCGCGAGTGCCTCGGTCAGCGCGGACGACTCCCACAGCCGTAGGTGCCCGAAATAGACGAATTGGTACTGCCAGGACTTGGTGGAGTCACTCCTGCGCAACTGGGGGAACACCACTGCGCCCGCAAGGACGATCGAAATGAACAGGAGAACCAACCCGCAATAGTGGAATGACGACCAGCCACGTGGATACACGGAGACCTGAGATCGGGTGAACGCCAGCATCCCACTGAGCAGTGCGGTCTCCAGAGTCATCACAATGGAGGCTTTGGTGTCGCCCCTCGCTGTCCAGTCCTGCAGTGCCCCGTGCACCTTCCAAGCAAATTCCTCGCCGTTCGCGGAACCGGTGCCGCTCGGAGCGCATCGTTCGGGTGGAGAATGTGCTCCCGGCGCGCTCATTCGACGTAGTCCACGGGGACGCGCTCGAATCCTGGAAGATCGGTGGGAATCCTCAGCTCCCCGGCGGGAGCCGACGCTACCAGCGTGTTCAGCAGTGTGGTCAGCATGTTGGTCAGGGCCTCCTTCTCCTGAAGATTGTTCTTGGCCAGGAACGCTGCTTTGGTCGCCATGGCGCCGATGGACTCGGCAGTGGCGTCTCCAAAACCGAACGTGATCACATGCGGTCTTCTGGTCCAGCTGGGATCCACCAGTGCGGCGAATTTCGCCGCCCAGCCCTCGCCGTCGGTCGGCTGCCCGTCCGTCAGGAGGAAAACCGTGGGACGCAGCACAGCCATCCCCGCTGACTTAAGCGCGGGAACATCGATATTGATTCTCTCGTTCACCAGGTCGAACGCCGGTCCGAAATTGGTCAGCCCGCCGCAGGAAACCGCTGGTAACGCGTGGATCTCCTCGATGTCGGTCATCTCCAGAACCAGGTGTGGGGCGGTGTTGAAACTTATGATCGAGATGTGCGCGAACTCTGCCACCCGCGGGCTCTCCACCAGCGAGAGGTAGACGTGTTCGAGGGTGTCGTTCAAGGTTTTCTCGTGAGCCGCCATCGTGCCTGACGTATCGAGCAGAAGATAGGTCGGCAGGCATTTCGTCTTGCCTGTGTAGGAGCCATTCGCGGTCATGTTCATGTCATCCTCTCAGATTGTTCGTGGTGGAAGGTGTCAGCCGAATATGGCACCGAGAAAGATCAGTAACACGATCAGCGCAAGCACCGCAGCCACCGCGAAGGCGACATCGCCGATCTCTTGCCTGGGTGGGGAGTTCGAAGGCGGTATAGCGGGCCCAGAGTGGTTGCTGGGCGTGATCGGTGGAGGTGCGGATGGGAGTCTCACGCCGGGCCCCGGTGCGCTCACAGGAGGCGGTTTGGGTGTCGGTCGTACGGGATTCGGCCTCCGTCCGATCGGCCCCGGCTGTCGTGGTCTGGGCGTACCTGGTCGCTTGATCTTCCTGCGATTCACCGGTACCCAGCCCTCGACTCCGCTTTCCGGTCGCTTCGAACTGCGCGTCGTCGGTTGCGTACCGATCTCCCGCACGGTGGTCAGCAACGCGGAGATCGCAGGACGGCTGTGGCGTTCTGTGGTGATTAGCCCGAATCGCACCTGATCGTAGAGGCTGGTCGCGTCATACTCGGTCGTGATCCGCTGCAGGACCGCCAGCGCCTTCTCGATCACCCGTTCACCGGTCAGGCATCGTGCTAGCAGCAACGCCACCCCGTATCTGTCGGAGAACCTGTCATGCCGTTTACCGATAGCAAGCGGATCATCCCAGTTCTGGGTGCCGAGCGTGGCGCGGCTGCCGAACGCGCAGCCGTCGATGTCGATGATGTATCCGGTACGTTTTTTCGGACTCCAGAAGGCGTTGGCATAAGACCAGTCTCCGTAGACGAGATCATGTCGTTCCAGTAGCTCGGCAACGGCCACGAAGTCCGTGCAGATCTGCACTCGATCGGTGAAGCCGGGGACGGGAATTCCGCGTCGTCTGCATTTCTCGGGTGCCGTGGCCAGCCAGTCGATCTCCAGAGGTTTATGCTTGACATGGGTGGTGTCCAGCTGTAGGTCCACCCAGTACGGTGATGGTGCTTCGGGCAGCACCACGCCGTAGACTTCGCTTGACGCACTGGTTACCCGGGCGGCAGGCCACGAGGTGTGGTCACTCAACAACATGAGGTCCGATCGCGAGGACTTCACCGGCAGCTCGACCAGCCGGTCGATCCGCGTGATGTCCGCATCGGTGATCAGATGGGGCCGGAACACCTTCAGCAGCCATCCGGGGTGTTCGGTCAGTGGATACACCCCCTGGCTTTCCCCGTTGTTCTCGCCGATCGGTTTCCCGAGCAGTCCGAGCGAGTCCTTCGAGACGACCGGATCGAACAGGGTCGAGTGGGTGTTCATCACCGGCTCCGCGCATCATCTCGGCACCACACCGTGACCGATGTCCGATCATCGAGCTGTCCTCTGGCGTGAAAACCGACGCCGAGTAGAAATGATTCGAGAGTGACCGGGGTCGCCCAGTGTCGTGCGAACCACCGGGCGGCGTCAGGGAGGAACGTCAATGCGTCACCGACCCCGTCTGTCACCACGGCGACGGTCGCCCCGGGCTCGAGGTCGCGGTAGACGGTGACGGCCCGATCCGGGTGGTAGGGAAGAAAGCTGTGCAGGATGTTCCCGTCGAGACCGTCGTTCTTCTCATCGCCTGCCAGCTGACGCCAACTGTTGTGGACGCGCAGCCATGCACTGACATCGGCGAGCGTCGTGAACCAGGCTCGGCGTCTGTGGGACGCGAGGTCGGGAGCGGTGGGAATGACCGCGATGATGAGTGCGCACCGCACGTCCATCTCGGACAGGCCTGCACTCCTGGCGGCTGCCACCATCGCGCCTGCGCAGGTGCGGAACGCCGTTGTCATCGCTTCTGCGGTCGGATCCGCGCCGCTGTCGAGGTACGTACGCAGGGTGTCGACAGCACATCTGACCGCGACTGCCGCACCGAGGTCGGATCTGCGGCTGTCGGACATGCCGTCGGCCACTGCGATGATCAGATAGCGTCCCGCACGATCCCGGCCGAGTCGGTAGGAGTCCTGTCGCGGCGTCGCAGGCTCCTCGCATCGGTGCCCGGGGCCGACGATCGATGCGGCACGGACATCGAGGTCACCGAGTCTGACCTGGTCCGCGGCGACGCCGCACACCGCAGGGTCGACCGGGAGTACCCAAGGACTGAGAGCTGCCTGCGGAGCGACACCGAATACCGGCGCTTCGGAGCCCTCCGGGTTCCAGGCCTTCCCGGTGGGCGCGAGCTGCGCGACGGATCCCGCGGGCGAGGGCGGGTTCATCCCGGTACCGGTGGGATGAACCCGCCCGGGTCGCAAGCCATCGCTCGTCCTGATTTCCACGACCGGTGCGGCGGGGGGCGTGGACGGTTCCCGGGAACGGACCACGGGAAATCCAGGATTGTGCTCGCCTCGGGTCCCGGTCCGGTTCGTGTCCGGGCCGACCGATCGGTCCACTCGGCTCGAATGAGTGCCGGGTCCTCGCCGGTCGTCTCGTCGGCGCCAGGGTTTCGGCCAGAGCCTGATCCGTCTCCTCCTCGGCGGAGTCGGCTCCGGCCCCACCTGCGTCGTGTCACTCTGGTCCGTCTTCTTCCTGCTCTTCTTTCTGCTCCTCCTCCGTCGACCAGGCTTCGCCTCAGCGTGGGGCGTCCCGGCTGCCGCAGCTGATCTCGGGCGGAACAGCAGATCGATCAGTTTCATCGCGACCTCCGGACGCGGGAGGTCTGCGTCCAGGGTTTCGTTCTAGTCATGTGCGTCGTCACCGTCACGGCGCGGTAGCCGGCGCCATCCGACGACACCAGAGGTGTCGGTGTGCGCAACGCGGCTGGCGCCTGCGGTCGTAGTCGCGACGCCGGCGGTGCGTCCGGAGACGACGTCGGCGCACTCGACAGCGTCGGGAGGTGGGGCAGCGTGATGGTGTGCTGAGGTCCGGAACGGAACTGTTCGCGGCGGTTCCGAGCAGGGCGGAGTTGAAATCAACCACATCGATGTCCGCATCAGACCCCGTTTAACATCTCCATGATCATGCCGTTGCGTCGCTCTTCGCCGGTCTGGTAGTCGGAACGGATCATATTGATCAACGAACCGGTGTCGTCGGGGTGTTGGCTGAGATGAATCGCCACAAGGTCGTAACTTCCCCGCATGGCCGCTCTAACGGCCTCTATGCGTTGTTCCTGTCGGCGTAGCGATCCTTCCTGCTCGATATTCTGCACCTCTTCGTTCCGGTTGCTCTTGATGGCGGCGGCGAGCCTTCGTGCCGAGCGGCTCGGAGCTCGCGTATCCCCTGCACTGTCCCGTCGTCCATGTTCAGCTGGGCGAAGAACCGGTGCACTGTGATGCCTTCCGATAGAGACATGGGCAGTGCTGCGCCGATGGCCTGGTTGATCTCGGTCTCGGCCCGCGCGCAATCCTCGACGTCGAATCCGCGACTGATGAGCCGCAGTCGTTCGTGAAGCTGTGCGCAGCACAGCGAGAGACTGTCGCCGATCTTGCGTTCGACCACCACGGCCGCGTCGGTGACCGCCAGTCGAGAACGAGGGTGCCGTCGAAGGAGAACACATCACCCCGGTGGGCAACGGGCATTTCACGACGTCATGGTGATCTGCGACGTCTACCTCGAAACGCAGTCGGTATCTGGTCATCAACCCGAACTGAGTGATGGTCTCGTATTCACCGTCCCGGGTCTTGCCGACCACCGCGACGCCGGAGGAGGTAACCGGTCTTTTCCACTGCATTCGATGCACGGGCTCTTCGGACAGGATCAGCCTCTCGGGTTCTTCGTCATCTGTAGCTCCTCTTCGCTCTGCGGTCGAGTACTTCTCAGGCCGGTGGCTATGTGCCGATGAGCAGTGCCGCAGCGGTGTCGGGCACGTACATCGTGCTCTCTGGGTCAGCTCATTGATCTGTTTTACGGCGCAGACGGGCCTGTACTCGGTTGGATGTCGTCGCGGCAGTCATCACCGTACGAAAGCCTGCCTGCGTTGGTCATTCGCTTCAGCGCTTTCGGCTCATTGATTGAGCACCTTCGCCGCGACGTCCGCGACGTCGGTGCTGGTCAGCGCTGTGGACCACATGTCGGCTACCACTGCTCGCCATTCAGGCATACTGTCGGCCAGCCTGAGCAACAGCGGCCACTGTTGAGCTCGTCTCGCTCTGCCTTGACGCGGTGGCGTTCCACCCGGTGCCCACAACAGGTCGCGGCCATCATCAGAAACGCCAGGTTCCCGGTGACTCGACGCATTTTGTCCCGGCTGCGCGTCCATTTTTTCGCAGTCATGAGTGCTCGATCCGAGATTCCGAAGACACCCGCATCGGCCAGCTCAGTGAGACTTCTCCACACGGCTTCGATCACCACGAATTCGGTGGACTCCGAATGATGGTTGAGTGTTCGAACAACTGGGACGGCTGATCGATGCCGACGGAGCCGCCATATGCTCGTACGGCGGTCGCGACCAGATTCGGATCAGTCGCCGCGCTCCACTCCTCAACCAGACCGCGCACAGTTTTTTTGAGGTCGGGTACCGAGTTGGCCGCGTCCGATGCGGTGGCCGCGGACTCCCGGAGGACGTGTTCGAGGGTGTGTGTCCGTGCCCACGGCTCGATGACCTCATGACGGAGAAAGTCGAAGGCAGCGGTGGACAATGCACGACCGCTACCGCGGCTCTCGTCCGCACCTCTTCCACGGGATGGGCACTCAGTTCGGAGAGCCAACTGATCAGAGAATGGTGTCTCTGGTCGTACTCCTGCCACACGTGGGCCAGGACTTGTTGTGGGCGGCGGGATCGATGATCTCACCGCTCCACCGGAACGTCGCTCTGCGGGGTGGTCGTGGTTGTGGGCGTCAATTTCGCGTCGAATGCCTTCAGCCGTGAACTTCGAGAGCGTTCAAAAGGTCGTACCTGGTCTCGTGGCAGATCTTCGAGGGCCCCGCTGATCGGTGTGGTGAGCCGGGCCTCCAAGGCGCGGCCTGCTTGCGCGACGGTTTCGTACGGCAGGCTGTTGAGCACCGCCAGCGCAATGACGAAACTGTGCTCCGCCAGGCCACCGAGGCTCTGAAACCAATCAGCCAGATCGCGATCGGCCCGAGCGTCCAATTGTAGCTTAACTGTGTGCGCGATCTCAGCAGGCGTGGTCCCGTCGCGCGCCGCATCGCTGATCAATCCGGCTAGCTGCACGATTTTGCGAAGCGGTGTGCCGGAGTGGAGCTCTGTATCGAGTATCGTGCAGATCTCAGAGGCGGAGATCAATTGTACACTTCTTGCCGCTCCCAGCTTCCACCTCAGGTGTGATGCGAGCACGTCTCGATTGTCCGGGCGGCGGTTCAGGTCGACGATGTAGTCCGCTGATCCGAGGTGGGTGAGCCGCGTCTCCGCGGAGACCGCCACAATGAGCCGCGCGGTACGCTCGTCGAGTTCGACGCTGAGCCGATCCATCTGGTGCCTGGTGAGCAGGGTATCGGCCTGGGATTGGGTGAGTCCGGCGAGCAGATAGCCGCCTCCCGCGGTGATGTCGTCTCCCCGCAGTCGGGTCATGCCCTTGTCCGGATCCAGTCCGAACAGGGGGCCGGCGCAGATCTCGTCGAGCACTCGCAGCGCGGTAGTCAGCTTGCCCTGACCGGTGACGACCCGGATGACGGTGATCGGTCGCTGCTCGCAGAACGACACGAGAGCCGTGAACCCGCCGGGTTCCACGTAGGTAGCCCTCACCTCCCCACGGGCGCCCGGGGTGATCTCATAGTGGCCGAGGGAGTCTGGCGACGCTGTGTAGTAATGATTGTGGTTGACCTGGTCACGACCGATGAGGTCGTGTGAAACTGCGACCCGCTTACGGAAGTCGGTGCTGGTGAACGACGTCTGGACGCCGAGGTTGCGGCGACCGTCGGTCCGCCACTTCCGTTTCGCCGCAGTGCCTCCAGGGTTGGTTGCCGCTGCGGTGATCCCGCGCCGGAGCGCACTGTCGGTGGCGCGTTGCTCCTCGGTCACCACAGTCGGCTGGTCTGCGGGATCCGGCTCGGATCCGGGAGGGGCCGGTGTACCGGGGTCCGTCTTGAGGGCCGCGTGATCAGGTGCGGGCGTCGGCGGCGGATCGGGGGACGGTGCTGGCTGATGGCCCGGCGTTGCGGGAGTGCCCGGGCCCGGGTTCGGAGCCGGGGCGGGCTTCTGATCACTCATTGTCGGTCCTGTCGGGGATGGACGGCGCCCGTGCGGTGGTTGGTCTGGTCGTGACCCACGATGGTGTCGGCGCGGACCCTGCTGAAGAAGTTCAGAGTGGTTGTTCCGCCGTGCGCCGCACCGCCTGCAGCTTGAGTCTCGGGTGCGTAGGCCCGGTTCGGTGATGATGAGACGTCCGCGTTCGGTCGGCCCGGTACGTGGATCCAGGCCCAGTCGTCGAGCTCCTTGACGCTGACCGGCACCCGTGTGTAGTCGCGGTGATCGACGGCGCCGGGATCGTGGCGCACCACCGCCTTGAACCACGCGTCGGAGACGACCAGCGCGAGCCGGGCGCTGGGAACCTCGGCGAGTGCATTCCGCAATGCCGGAAGGTCCACGATCGGCACGCGGTGTTCAGCTCGGTGTTCGCCCAGCCTTGCTCATCGCGGACGACGTCGCCTGCGTGCAGTGCAACCCGCATCCGCATGGCGACCGACTCAGCACTCCGTCGGGCATAGGTGCCGAGCTCGGTATTCAACTCACGAACGTAACCATCGGTGATGTCTTCTTTCGCCACCGACGCTGGGATCAGGATGATGACTCCGTCCCCTCGGTCGGTTCGGTGGCAATCGGACCACTGGATCCCGGCTTGTGTAGCGGCTCTCTGAGCACGTCGTACATCTGGCGCCGCAGCCACTGCTGGTCGGGGTTCTTACGTTGTCCGAACTGTTCGATGTCGACGATGACCATCGCGTAATAAGCTGATCTTGCTGTCATGACCGTGCTCCCTCCACGCAGGGGCATACGACACGGAATTGGTATCGCGAATGTTGGGTACCTACTGCGTCATCTGACGCTCATGGTCAGGACGTGATGTGTGACACGATGTTGTCCAGCAGCGCGAGATCGGTGACCACGATCCCGCCGCGTCGGGTGGTGATCACTCCGCTCTCGGCCAGGCCGCGCAGAGTCCGTACGACCGTTTCTCTGGATGCTCCGGCGGCACCGGCCAGATCACGTTGCAGTGCGGGCACGAACACCGATCCGGGAGAGTTCTCGACGGGCTCGCCGTGGCGCCTGGCGAGATCCAGTAACACTCTCCCGACCCGATCGATAGCGAGGTAGGCGCCGAACTCCAACCGCCTCCGGTCGGACTCGTGAACCCTGGTGACTGTGATCATCAACAACGAGAAGAGCAGATCCGATCGCCCCCGGGAGCAATCCGACCAATCGCTGGGAGGTGATGAGGGTCGCGATGACCGGGGTGAGAGCGGTGACGGACGCACCCCTCGGCCGGTCGTTGAGACAGCCGAATTCACCGATCAGATCGTCGGCTCCGCGTAGCGCGAGAACCGAGGTGTATCCATTCTCTGCGATCGTGGTGATTTTTACGGTGCCCTTGTCGAGCAGGGCGGCGAAGTCGGATCTGTCACCCTCGACGAAGATCGTGTCTCCTGGGGAGTATCGTTTCGTCCGTCCGGCCAGTCGGAGTGCCTCCAGTTGTCCCGGTCGCAGTTTCCCCGGTTGCAGTCTTCCGTGATGTGATTCCATGTCAAGACGTCCCTCCACGGTTAAGAGCGCCTCTGGTGAGTGATTCACCGTCCTCAAGGTGAGTAGGTTGTCCATCACGAGAATTCTCCCCTCGGAACGACAGAGGACTCCTATTATCTTTCTTCTCGCCAGTTCTGCGCAGGAAGTTACCCATCGCGGCAGGACCACCCTATTGGGTAGTCGACGTGGGAGGTTGTACGGTGCGTAAGCGTCACTCAGAGGCGGCAGGGAGCTGGCCGCGGGCGGCGGCATCTACCGCGGCCGCTGCTGCTGGTGGCAGGCGTAGGGTGCCGCTGCGATCCAGCTTCGCCAGTTCCGTTCGGGCCTTGGCATACGCCGCGATGCGTTCGGCGTCGTGGTCGGAGTCCCGGGCCATGGTGAGCAGCTTGATGGCCCGCTGAACGGTGGCCTGCTCGTGCTCGGGGATCCCGGCCAAACGGATACGTTCGGCAACCTCCCGGGCAGCGTGCCAGGCGCGCCAGGCCTGGTCCACCGCGGTGGCGTAGCGAGCAAGGTGTGCGGCCGACGGTTCGGTGTCGGTGTCCAGTGCCTGGGCCTCGGCGAAGGCGTCCACGAACCGGCCGGTGGCAGGCACCGTGACATCAGCCAGCGCAGGCAGGCGCAGCACCGCCAGCGGGTCGCATTCGAACTGGCCGTACTCACCGCGCAGCTGGGCGAACCGGGCCCGGCTGGCCTGCCAGTCCGGCGCCGGTGTCGCCCGCCGCAGCGGTGGCGCCGGTGTCTGCGCGGGTGCTGGCTGCCGGCGGCCGACCGCTCGGCGGTGGCGTCGGTGCAGATGCCGTACCACGACCACCGTCCCCACTGCGAACAGCATGAACGGCATGAGGATCGCCACCACCGCGAGCAGGGCCGCCCCTGCCACCCCCACCGCGGCCAGGACCGCTGCGCACAACACCAGCAGCGGAGCGACGGGTAGTCCGACCGGACCGCGGCGGTGGTGATAGCGGTGGTGATAGCGGTATCGCGCTCTGCTCATGGTCGCGTCCTTCCTGCCACTTCCTTGATACCCCTCCAGCCGCCGGCGCGGCAGGGTCTTCTCACACGTGGGAATCAGACATCCCCAGGAGCCGTCATCAACTGCGATGATGCGCTCGGTGCCGCCGGAGGGAGATCTCAGCCCAGCGGGCCGTCGGGAAGGGAGCTGGCACATGTTCGGCAAGGTGCTGGTCGCCAACCGCGGGGAGATCGCGATCCGGGCGTTTCGCGCAGCCTACGAATTGGGTTGCCGGACGGTCGCGGTGTTCCCCTACGAGGACCGCAACTCCGAGCACCGGCTCAAGGCCAACGAGGCCTACCAGATCGGTGAGAAGGGCCATCCGGTCCGGGCGTACCTGTCGGTGCCTGAGATCGTCCGGGCTGCTCAGCTCACCGGGGCCGATGCGGTCTATCCCGGTTACGGCTTCCTGTCGGAGAACCCGGAGCTGGCGATTGCCTGCCAGCAGGCTGGCATCACCTTCGTCGGGCCCCCGCCTGCGGTGCTGGCGCTGGCGGGTAACAAGTCCCGGGCGGTCGCCGCGGCGCGGGCAGCCGGCGTACCCGTGCTGTCCTCGTGCGCCCCCAACGCCGACATCGAGGCGCTGATCGCGGTGGCTGAGGAGATCGGGTTCCCGATGTTCGTCAAAGCCGTCGCAGGCGGCGGTGGTCGCGGCATGCGGCGGGTCAGCGAACTCGCCGGCCTTCGGGTGGCACTGGAGGCGGCCAGCCGGGAAGCCGAGTCGGCATTCGGCGATCCGACCGTGTTCCTGGAGCGGGCCGTCATCGACCCCCGGCACATCGAGGTGCAGATCCTCGCCGATCAGTGTGGGAACGTCATCCACCTGTACGAACGGGACTGCTCGGTGCAGCGGCGGCACCAGAAGGTCGTGGAGATAGCGCCCGCGCCGAACCTGGACCCCGAGCTGCGGCAGCGGGTCTGTGCTGACGCGGTTGCCTTCGCCCGGCAGCTCGGTTACGTCAACGCCGGCACTGTGGAGTTTCTCGTCGACCGTGGCGGCCGCCACGTGTTCATCGAGATGAACCCGCGCATCCAGGTCGAGCACACGGTGACCGAGGAGATCACCGACATCGATCTGGTCAGCTCTCAGCTGCGGATCGCGGCGGGGGAGACGTTGGCCGACCTCGGGCTGCGCCAGGACACCATCGTGCCGCACGGCGTCGCATTGCAGTGCCGGATCACCACTGAGGACCCGGCCAACGAGTTCCGCCCGGACATCGGGACGGTCACCGCGTACCGCTCGGCCAGCGGCGCCGGGGTCCGGTTGGACGGCGGCACCATGCAGACGGGTGCCCAGATCAGCGCGTATTTCGACTCCCTGCTGGTCAAGGTCACCTGCCGGGGACGGGACTTCACCACCGCGGTGCGCCGGGCCCGTCGAGCGCTTGCCGAGTTCCGGATCCGCGGGGTGGCCACGAACATCCCGTTCCTGCTCGCCCTGCTCGAGGAACCGGACTTCGTGGCCGGCCAGGTCACCACGTCGTTCATCGAGCAGCGGCCGCACCTACTCAACGCTCCACAGTCCGCGGACCGCGGCACCCGGTTGCTGACCTATCTCGGGGACGTGACGGTGAACCGGCCGTACGGCGAGCCCCCCAACCTGGTCGACCCGCTGGCCAAGCTTCCTCCCATCGATCTGGACGCACGGCCGCCCACCGGTTCCCGGCACCGGCTGCTCACCCTGGGCCCCGAGGAGTTCGCGCAGTGGCTACGGTCCCGAGACGGCGTCGGCGTGACCGACACCACCTTTCGGGACGCCCACCAGTCGTTGCTCGCGACCCGGGTGCGGAGCAGGGACCTCGTCGCCATCGGCCCGCACGTCGCCCGGATGACTCCGCAGCTGCTCTCCCTGGAGTGCTGGGGTGGTGCCACCTACGACGTGGCACTGCGTTTTCTCGCCGAGGACCCGTGGGAGCGGCTGGCCGCGTTGCGCGAGGCGGTGCCCAACGTGTGCTTGCAGATGTTGCTGCGCGGTCGCAACACCGTCGGCTACACGCCGTACCCGACCGAGGTGACCACCGCCTTCGTCGAGGAGGCCGTGGAGACCGGGTTGGACATCTTCCGGATCTTCGATGCGCTCAACGACGTGTCCCAGATGCGTCCCGCCATCGACGCGGTGCGCGAGACCGGCCGGGCCCTCGCCGAGGTGGCGCTGTGCTACACCGCGGATCTGTCCGACCCCGCGGAGACGCTCTACACGCTGGACTACTACCTGCGGCTGGCCGAGCAGATCGTGGCCGCCGGGGCGCACGTGCTGGCCATCAAGGACATGGCCGGCCTGCTACGGCCGCCAGCGGCCCGGACGCTGGTGGCCGCGCTGCGTAGCCGGTTCGACCTCCCGGTGCACCTGCACACCCACGACACTCCAGGTGGGCAGCTGGCCACCCTCGTCGCGGCGATCGACGCTGGCGTGGACGCCGTCGATGCCGCCACCGCTTCCATGGCCGGCACCACCTCGCAGCCCTCGCTGTCCGCGCTGGTCGCGGCCACCGACCACACCGAGCGCAACACCGGCCTGGACCTGCAGTCGGTGTGCGATCTGGAGCCCTACTGGGAGCTGGTGCGCAAGGTTTACGCGCCCTTCGAGTCCGGCCTGGCCTCGCCGACCGGGCGGGTCTACCACCACGAGATCCCCGGCGGTCAGCTGTCCAACCTGCGCCAGCAGGCGGTGGCGTTGGGCCTGGCGGATCGCTTCGAGCAGATCGAGGAGGCCTACGCGGCGGCCGACCGGATGCTCGGGCGCCTGGTGAAGGTGACCCCGTCGTCCAAGGTGGTCGGGGATCTGGCGCTGCACCTGGTCGGCGCCGGCGTCGCGCCGAGCGACTTCGAGGCCGACCCCGCCCGCTTCGACATTCCCGACTCGGTGATCGGTTTCCTGCACGGCGAGCTCGGCGTCCCCCCCGGCGGGTGGCCCGAGCCCTTGCGGAGCAAGGCCCTGGCGGGCCGCGGTGCTGCGCGGGAGCTGACGGAACTGTCCGCACAGGACCGGAAAGGGCTCAAGCAGGACCGCGCGGGGACCCTGAACCGGCTGCTGTTCGCCGGTCCCACCGCAGAGTTCGAGAAGCATCGTGAGCTCTACGGGGACACTTCGGTGCTGCCCAGCAAGGAGTTTTTCTACGGGTTGCGGCCCGGTGAGGAGTACGCCGTGGACCTCGTCCGCGGGGTGCGACTACTGATCCAGCTGCAGGCCATCGGAGACGTCGACGAACGCGGCCTGCGCACCGTGCTGTGCACGCTCAACGGCCAGTTGCGACCGCTGCAGGTCCGGGATCGATCTGTGGCCTCCACGGTCCCGGTGGCCGAGAAGGCGGATCGGGCCAACAGTAACCACGTCTCGGCGCCCTTCGCAGGCGTGGTCTCCTTGCAGGTGTCCGAAGGGGACACCGTGGTGGCCGGGCAGCCGGTGGCCACCATCGAGGCGATGAAGATGGAGGCCGGCATCACCGCCCCCAAGGGCGGCACGGTGGCCCGCCTGGCGATCAAATCGGTCCAGCAGGTCGAAGGCGGCGACCTGCTCCTCGAACTCCGCTCCCCCTGAGCGCACTGTGTCCCTGAACCCAGCGCCTCCCGAACCCAGCGCCTCCCCGACCCAAGCCTCCCGAACTCAAGCCTCCCGAACTCAACCACAGAGCTGTTCCGCCGACCTCCAACAGCTTCTCTGTTGAGTTCGGGAGGCGCAGACTTCTTCACACGGCGCTGGCCGCAAGTGGCCAGGTCTGGGTACTGTCCGGGGAATCGAGCCAGATCCACTGTCGTTCGGTGGTGACGGTGAGACCGACACACCAGGAACCATCTGGGCTGGTGAGAAAGACGTCCCCAGAGCCATTGACGGTGTGCCCGTAACCGATCTCGCTGGGCACACGGAGCTGGGCGAGGAACCACACGACGAGATTGTCCCAAGGGTGAAGCTGACCGAGGCTAGTGGTGCGCATCGTCGCCTGAGCTCGATCGCGGGTCACCGCCCGGCCGCCGACGGTGGGCGGCGTGGTTACCGGGTCGGTGGGCCGCAGCGCCATGAATCCGGCCCAGGTGCGGTTGAAACGTCCCTCGGCCCGATCGGTGAGCCTGGTGAGCAGGACGAGGTTGCCAGCGTGGACGGACAGTTTGAGGTCCGCCAGGATCAGCCCGCCGATGCGGGTCTGATCGAGCCAGGCGCGGGGAATGGCCGGCACCGAGCAGGTGGCCAGGATCCGGTCGTAGGGGGCGTGCTCGGGCAACCCACCCGCGCCGTCCGTGGCCACGAGCGTGGGCCGGCACCCGATGTGGGCGAGCCGATCACGGGCTACATCGACCAGCTCACGGTCGATGTCGACGGAGAAGACGTGCTCGGCGCCGAGCCGGTGGGCCAGTAACGCGGCGTTATACCCGGTACCGGTGCCGGTCTCCAACACATCGTGGCCTCCGTGGATGTCCAGGGTCTCCAGCATGCGGGTCATCAGCCCTGGTGTGCTGGTAGAGGACAAACCGACAACGGCGGTTCCCCACGAGCCCGTGCCTTCTCCGATCTTGGTGAACAGGCCCCGGTTGGCGTAGATCCCCTCGCGCCAGGCAGGATCGGTCCCATCACGAGTGAGCCAGGCGCCCGTGCCGGGTTCCTGCTCGTAGACAACGGGGACGAGCTCGTGCCGGGGAACCGCCCGGACCGCGGCGATCCACTCCGCTGAGTGCAGCTTGCCCGCGGCGACCAATTCCTCGGCCAGCCGCGCCGCCCGATCGGCCCAATCGTTCACGGTGCCTCCTGGGCGAGCAGATCGGCCAACTCACGCATGACGGCCCGGATGCCGTGCTCCACGCCGGTCGGCAGGGATCGATTCATAGCTCAGGGCATCGTAGTCGGCCCGCCAGCCAACATAGGCGGTGTCGCTGTGCGCACGGACGCGACCGCAAACACAAACACCTGAGAGCCAATCACGATCACCCTGGCCTCTTCCCGCGTCGCGACCTCATCCGGCAAGCGTTGATGAATCGGCGGATCGCTCCGGTCGTCCGGGCCTCTGAAGTTCGACCCAAGGCGCATCGTCATCGAAGAAGATCGCCACGCCGAATAAGCGCGTGGCGATTGCCGGTTTCGGCGAGGTTGCAGCCACCCGAGCTGGATCAGGCTCAGCTGTTCTCGATATTGGTCCAATTGTGAGATCCGATTGTTCATGTTGGTCAGCAGACCCCTGGTCAGGCCCGTCACGCTGGGGTGCTCGGCTTGCTGAATGACGTTCTGGGCAGGCAGGAACAGGCTGCGGGTCTTGGTGTGGAGGGCTGTCTGCGCCGAAACCCAGCAGCGTCGGGGAGATGCCGAGCCGGGTGGCGATGCGGGCAATGGTCTCGATATCCCGCAGCCTATGCTCTCCGCGTTCGATGCGGGAAATCCGGTCCTGCCCCATTTCCAACACCTCGCCGAGTTCGACCTGTGTCAGCCCCGCGGTGCGCCGGACGGAGCGGAACAGGTACCCGAAATCGTAGGCAGCCAGCGCCCGCTGGACCGCGTCCCGGCTGAAGAATCTGGCCTCCCGCAGTCGCTCGGCCACGTCTGGGCGGCGCGAGCACGGGTCACACCGCGTACCGGAGCGTCCCCGGCGCAGTCCCGCCCCGCATCGTTCACAGGCACGGCCGCGTGGCCCGCCGTCACTCGCCATTATCACCTCCCGCAGGTCCGCTTGAGAAGATCCTTGGAGAAAGCCGTGCGGATGCTCGTGCCGGGACATGACGAATAGCATGACGGCCATCGTGGAGCCCGGCTGCGAACGATTTTGAGGCCTGGTATCGCTGGTCACTGAGTAGCGGAACCGTTGCGCGTGATCGCCCGGACAACCGTCTTGTCTCCACCGAGTGCGCTTCCATTGCGTGCCGTCGCCACCTTGTTGGCCTCGTCCCGCGCCAGCTCCAGCATGGATATAACCTCATCGACCTTCCCTGATCTCATGATCGCTTCGCAGGTGAACGGTGGTGAGATCGACAGCCACACGGTGCCTTGCACCACCGTCACGACCACAGTCGCATCAACTCCTGCCATGCCCTTGACACGAATCCTGCGGGGCAGGCCCATCCTGGGCCACGTAGTCCGCCCCTGCGGCACATATTCCGAGTTTTTGTGCTTCTCTGCATTCATGCATTTCTCGCTCGCGTCCACCGTTGCCAGCGGAATTAGTGGGGAACCGACTGGCCGCCGGGAGCCGAGCGTCAGGGCGGCATGGGTGATAGCGCTGCATCGGCTGGGCACAGCCTTAGGAGACCAGCTCGCCATGCGGACCGGGCCGGATAGGGCCGCTGGAACAGTGGGTGGGCCAACGGGATGGACGGTGCATGCCGCCGGGGTCGCGGAAGATCGTTGCCGTGCCGACTTTGTCTGCGGTGGTGGTGAAGTCGGCGGGGAAGTGGTACTTGAGCTCTGCGGTGGCTGGTTATTCTCGAAGCCCGCTGCTGTTCGTGTGATCATAGGAGGGGCTGGCATGGAGGTCGCCCAGCGGGGCAACGCGGTGCTGGGTGCGCTGTTGGGGGAGTTGGGGTGGACGCCCGGCCTGCTCGCCGAGGCGGTGAATGGCCTGCTCGGGCCGGGTCATGTCGCCCGTAGCACCGTCTCGGACTGGCTGCACCACGACCGGCTGCCTCGTGGTCCGTTGCCCACGGTGGTGGCGCACGTGATCTCCGATTCGTTGGGGCGGGAGATCAGTCTGGCCGAGTTGTGGTCCGGCCGGGCCGCACCGGCCGAGTTGTGGGTGCCCGCCGATGTCGGCATGAGCCGGCTGTGGACCCCAACGGGTACCGTGCAGGTGCTGGATGACTGGCTCGGCCACACCGGAGGCGCGATGGGGATGGACCGCCGTTCCTTTCTCGCGGTCAGTGGTGCCACGCTCACCGCACCGGCGTGGGCTTAGGCCGATCGCCTCGCGGCTCGGGGTGGTTCCCTGGCCGCGTTGGTGGACGGTGAGCGCACCATGACCGTCACCTCCACCTTGGTAGATGCCATTACCGTGACTAATGCTGGGATGCGCACTCTCGGCAACGCCGAGGGCGGTTACGAGGACAACCTGCGCTACGTCCACCATCACCTGGTGTATGTCGCTCGGCTGCTGCGGCAGGCCCGCTTCACCAGCACGGCGGTCGCGGACCGGTTGCTCGCCGAGTGGGCTCAGCTATCCCAAGTGGCCGGCTGGCTTGCCCATGACGCGGGCGAGTACGGCCTGTCCCAGCGGTATTTCACCAGTGGACTGCACGCTGCGCACACCTCGGGGGACCGCTCGGTGGGCGTGTACCTGCTGGGCAGTATGAGTTCGACTGCGGTGTACCGGGGTCGGTTGGCTGATGGCATTGATCTGGGCCGAGCAGCCCGGGACGCTGTCGGGTTAGCCAATGCTGCGCACGAGGCTGCCCGCTCGACCCCTGTCGCGGTGCGCGCGCTGGCCGCCGAGCGGTTCGCCAACGCTCAGGCGGCGGCTGGGAATACCCGCGGCTTTCACGCGGCCGCCGACGAGGCCCGTGCCCTGCTTGATACCCCGGGCGCGCTGGAGGGTCTCCCGTCCTACTTGAGTTGGTTCGGGCCTGGTGCTTTGGATGGTGAGCTCGCCCAAGGCGCGCTTACCCTGGCCGGAGCCACTTCCCGGGACAGTCACCGTCTGCTTGATGGTGCGGAGGTGATTCTGGGTCGCATGGCCACCGATGCTGTCACTACCCCTCGTAGTGCCGTGTACCACGCCGCGTGGCTGGCCCGGGCGCATGTCGCGGCTGGGGACCTGGACCGGGTAGTCCCCGCCGGACTCACCGCGCTGCGCCGGCTGCCCACAGTCCGCTCCCACCGCTGGCCGCTGGAGCTGCGCCGGCTGGAAACCGACCTCGCCGCCCTGCCCCTCACCCACCGCCCAGCAGCCATCCGGTCCCTGCAAGACCAACTCCGCGCCACTCGCGCCGCCTGACCCACTACGAGAACAGGACGGCGAAGGCTGACAGCACGCACGACGTGCTCAGCTCGTCGAGCCACACGGCCCTGGGTGATCACGAAAGCTGTTGGCCGGTTCGTCGAACCACAGATGTTGCCCGGTTGGGGTGATGGTCAGGCCGTATCGGGTACGGCCAGGGATGCCGTGTGCAACCCACCAGCGGTAGGCGTTGTCCACTTCGTCCCACAACTTGCGGGGTCCGTGCTGTCGGACGGGATAGCGCCCGTCGGCTGTGGCTTGGGGGGTGACCTGGACGCTGGCCACTGAGTCAGTGGCCACGTGGTAGAGCAACACCTCGTACCGGCCGTCGTCCTCGGGAAATACACCGCATTGCACATCGGGCAGGTGCAGGCCGATGCTGAATGCCCCATCGCCGGTCGCTACGTCGCCGGGCGGGACGCTGGTGGTGGACTCGACAGCGGTGCTGGAGGCGTCCACCAGGGCGCCGAGCCGACCAACCTGGCCGAACGGGGTTCGTTGCTCGCGCAGCCGCATGAACGCCGCGTTCCCGATGACCCTGCCGGTGGCCGTGCCGTCGTCGTGCACGCATAGGCGCACGAGTGCACCGTTGTGGTAAGCCGTTCCCCACGGGGTGAGGATCAGCCCACCTGGCCGGGTTTGCTCGACCCACGCATACGGCAGGTGGCCGGCAATGACCGCTGCGGTGCAGATGATCCGATCAAACGGTGCGGTGCCCGACCAGCCGGCAGCGCCGTCGGCGCACACCACGGTCGGTGCATAGCCGGCCGTCTTGAGGTTGGCGCGGGCTTGCTCGGTGAGAGCAGGATCGACTTCGATGCTGGTCACCAGCTGCTCGCCTACGCGGTGGGCGAGCAGCGCGGTGTTGTATCCCGTGCCGGTGCCGATCTCCAACACCTTCTGTCCATACTGGACGTCCAATGCGTCCAGCATGGACAGCACCATGCTGGGTTGGGACGCTGAGCTCGTCGCTGCGTTGCTGGTAGCCGGCCAGACCGTGGCCCCGTCATCGAGTTGCGTGACGATCGGCTCGTCGGAATAGACCGCCGATCGCCAGCGATCAGGTTCGCTATCGCGGTCCACCGGTTGAGTGCGACCGTCCTCGTCGTCGAACCAGATCCGGGCCGGGATGAACCCGGCCCGATCCACTTCAGTAAAAGCCGTGATCCAGGTTTCCGGCAGTGCACCCGCAGCGGACAGGGTTGCGGTGAGATCTTCGGTGTTCACTTGTCGTCCCGCTTATCCGGCTGGCTGCCCGGCTTGCCGTGCCGCCCGTCCGGCTTGTCCGGGTCCGGCTGTGGCCTGCCGTCGCCTTGAGGTTTGTGCGGCGGATCCTTCCGGTCCTGGTCGGTTTTGTCTTCTCGCTTACCCATCATGGTCTCCTGGAGGGTGTGATCACCGGTACCTCGCTGGCACTGCGGCCGGCTATGCGCTCTGCTGGTTGCGGTGCTGGCTTCGGCAACGTCCCGGCCGACCGGTATCCCAGACTATGCACATTCAACTAGTATGGTCAATATGCAGATTGAGATTGAGTTGCGAGACTGGGACACTGTGCGGGTCATGCCGAGCCGCCTTGGGAGGGACTCGTGATCACCACGATCTGCCGCGAGAACTGCGGGAACGGCCTCAACTGCCCAGCGCTACACCGGAGGGAGAACGGACGAATGATCGTCAGCGGCCCGACCGTCACTGACCCCGACACGCTCCGCGAACTAGCGCTACCTGACCACGAGTCGGCCATCGAGGTCACCCCACAGCTGCTCTCCGGAACTGGGTTTACCCTGCTCGGCATCAACGACTTGGCCGAGTTTGTCGACCAACACCACACCCGCGACCTGTTCCGCCTGGAGACCTTGGACTATTACGACGTGACCAGCGACGGTGACGACTACCGTCGGTACCTGCGGGGCGAACCAGCTCCTACTGCTGCCGCAAAGCAACCATGGCTGGATCGGCTCCGAGACGACGTAGCAACCGGCCGCCGGTGGCGACGGATCCACGCGCTTACCATGCCGCTGACCGACTATCTGTCCTACGAATGCGAGTGGGCCTACACCGACAATGTGACCGCAGGCGAGGACGTCCGGATCATCGACGATGCCAGCGATACGCTCCTGACCATCGGCGACTTCTTCGTCATCGATCATCAGCACGTGATCCGCAGCCTCTACGACAAGGCAGGCGTGTTCCTCGGAGCCGAAGTGATCAACGAGGCATCGGCGAAGGCGCCGTATATCGCCTTCGCCGACGTGATCTGGCGCACCGCCCAGCCCTTCACCGACTGGTGGCACCTCCACCCCGAACACCACCGCAGCCGGGCAGGATGAGCGGACGATGCCACGAAGGGGGCACCAATTCGGGGCGATGAGCTGTCGCGGACACTGCGACAACTTCGGCAAGCGGCGAACCTGTCCGGCGAAGCCGCAGGGAAGGCTGCCGGGTTCTCCCAGGCGAAGATCAGCCGGATCGAGAACGGGGTCAACGTGCCGACCTCGAAAGACGTTGCAACGCTAGCCGAGATCTATCAGGCGCCTGCCGAGGTCCGACGACGGCTTGCTCAGCTCGCGCAGGACATGAAGGCCGAGTCGCGCCGGGTCGTGCTCAACCGTGGAGGAACTGAGTTCCAAGCTCGTATCGCTCGGATCGAGCAGGCATCCGAGCATGTCCGTACCTTTTCCCCGACCGTGGTCCCGGGTTTGCTGCAGACGGCAGACTACGCGCGGGCGATCTTCAACTCGGGCACGTTGGCTCCTGAGGAGATCGATGCAGCGGTCGCCAGTCGCATGGACAGGCAAGAGCTACTCGGTGCAGACGGTCATCGGTTCACGCTGCTGACAACCGCCGGGGCCCTCGGCTGGTGCGCCGGGTCACCGGCCGTGATGGCCGTTCAGGCCGAACGCCTTGCGGCACCACAGCTGCCGGACGTACGGATCGGCGTTATCCCCTGGGGGACCACAGCGACGGTGTTCCCGATGCACACCTGGGATATCTACGACCAGCGCGGCGTGATCGTCGGGTTGGTGAGTTCTACTGCGCTGCTCACCAACCCGCAGGACGTGGCGGCCTATGACGAGATGTTCACGGCTTTGGAGCGTATGGCCGTGTGGGGCGACAAGGCCCGTGCGGTGTTCGCTCGACTCGCCGACGAGTACCGAGCACTGGGTTAAACGGAGCTGTGATAGGCGGCTCAGCCGCAGGATCACTATGTGGTGAATTGGTGGTCCAGGACACCCCCGATGCCCTGGACCACCAAGGAGACATCGATCCGCTGGATCGGCGATTCCAGATCACGGTCTGCGCGTGAGACCGCTGCCGGTCGGAGAATGCCGCACTCCGACCGGTAGCGCGGATCAGGTGGCTCAGTCGGAATCAGGACAGGCGGCAGCGGTCTCCTTGAGTCCGTGCTTGGCGATGTCATTGGCGATGTCGAGACCGAGCCTGACTCCGCCGATGTTCTGTGTGAGGTCCATTTCGCCACTGTCATTGACGGCGAAGGCGTCAAACAGCCAGTGCACACCGAGGAAAGGTCGGCTCAGGCCGTTCTCCTCGATCATCTGCCACAGCCCTCGGGGGAAGCTGCGGACCCGACGCTGCCGAACGGCTCCGGTGTTGTCGACGTTGATCCCGTTGAGTTCTTCGGAGACGAACTCCAGGCCGGCCGCCAGGTCGTCCGGGCCGTACTTGCTCTTCTTGTAGAACTGGCGCACGCTCTGGAAGGCCGCTGCCCCGAAGGTCGCGTGACCAGAGGGGTAAGCCGGGAAGTTCGGAGTGAAATTCTTCTGGCCGACATTGTTCGTGGCCTGCGCGCCGAGCGGCAGCCAGCCCTGGTCGGCGTCTGAATCCAGAATGTCGCCGCCCACTCCGGTCGGGCCCGATGAGGAGTCGTGCTCTCGGATCCCCAGCACCGGACGCCACACGTCGTAGAAGTACTTGTCGCTCCACGCCAGAATTCCCGCATCGGCCATCGCGGTGTTGACCAGAGCGAACAACCGTGCATTCTGGGCGGGGGTATTGCCTTGCGCTGCGGCGACCTGGCGAATGATCTGGTTGTACAGCCTCGGCGGCGTACCCAGTCCCTTGGCCCCGTCATAGCCCCAGAAGAATCCGATAGAGGTCTCTGTCGGAGTGCGGCGGTTAGCGAATAGCTCATCAGGCAGCGTCGCCATGAGGTCCGGGCGGATTCCCTTGCTGCGCACCTGCCGTATCGCCCTGTCATACTCCGCACTCGGGGGCCGTGGCGGGTCGTCGAGATGGTGGCGGCAGGTCACGGCGAAATTGCGAGCCGCGGCACCGTAGAACGGAGCGTAGAAGCGTTGCCCGGGGTTGTCCGGATCCTGCCGGTGATGTCCAGGAGCGGCCGAGGACGAGTAGCCGTCGTCGCCCAGACCGGGATCGTTCTTGCGCAGCGCCAAGATCGCTGCTGCGACCTTCTGCCCGAAGGTGTGACCGTCGACGTCGGGCTTGCCGGCGAGCAACCCGGCCGTGGCGTGCCGGGCGTCGAAGAACTCCTTCTGCGCGGGGTACAGCGTGCTCAAGGTGGCGTGTGCAGCGGCGGCGACCGCCGCGTCGGTGTCGGCGTCGGCTGGCGGCTTCGGCAGCTTCTTGCCCAGGTAGGGCTCATACCCGGCATTGGTGTTGATACCGAAGTATGCGTCGTGCATGGCCAGGTGCACGATGCCGAGCGCTCGGGAACTGCCCACCGGGCCCCGGGACCCCGCCTCGCTCGGTGCGCCCGTGGTGTGGGTCGTGCGGTCAGCCTCGATGGCGACCTCGTTCCAGTACAGGATGGAATCCACTGATTTCTCCCTCGTCGACGATGCGCCGTGAGATCCGGCGCCGTAGAGACAGAGCAGGGATCACTCAGCGCTGATACCGATTGCCGGCATCCGAGCAATCGGGCGAACCTCTCGGGCGCACTTGTCAGCCACGTACCCGCGCTCGGCCCGTCTTCCCGTCGGCGCATCATGGGCGTCATGGTGCGGATCGTGGCCGGGGTGGCGGGGGGTCGGCGGCTGGCGGTACCTCCGCGCGGCACCCGGCCGACCTCGGACCGGGTCCGGGAAGCGGTGTTCAACGCGGTGCAGGCCCGCCGGGACCTCGACGGGGCCCGGGTGCTCGACCTTTACGCCGGGTCCGGTGCGCTGGGGTTGGAGGCGCTCTCGCGAGGGGCGGCGCACGTCCGGTTCGTGGAACTCGACCGGCGGGCGGCAGCGGTACTGCGCCGCAACGTCGAAGCGCTCGGGCTGCCCGGGGCGCAGGTGACGACCGCCGATGTGCTGGCGATGTTACGCGGTGACCCCGGTGATCCCTACGACGTGATTCTCGCCGATCCGCCCTACGCGCTTGATAATGATGCACTGGGCGGCGTGCTGAGCACCCTGGCCCGGGGCGGCTGGCTGGCAGCGGGTGCGTTGATCGTAGTGGAACGCGCCGCCCGGGCACCCGCGCCACCCTGGCCGGAGGGTGTGTCGGCACTCACGAATCGGAGGTATGGCGACACCGCGGTGCACTACGGTTTCGCGCTATGAAGGCCGCGCCATGACGGGTTTCGCGCCATGAGGCGAGCGGTATGTCCCGGCTCTTACGATCCCGCTACCAATGGACATCTCGACATCATCGAGCGGGCCGCCAGCCAATTCGACGAGGTCGTGGTCGCCGTCCTGATCAACAGGACCAAGAGCTGCCTGTTCGAGGTGTCCGACCGCATGGCGATGCTGAAGGAGATCACCGAGCATCTGCCGGGTGTCAGGGTCGATTCCTGGCACGGGCTGCTGGTGGACTATTGCACGGCCAACGGAATCGCGACGATCGTGAAAGGCCTGCGCGCGGTCAGTGATTTCGACTACGAGTTGCAGATGGCTCAACTGAACTATCAGCTCTCCGGTGTGGACACGATGTTCCTGCCGAGCAAACCGAACTACAGTTTCCTGTCCAGCTCGGTGGTCAAGGAGGTCGCGACCTACGGTGGGGATGTCGGTCACCTGCTGCCCGCCACGGTGCACCAGCGTCTGATCAACCGGCTCGCGGGGGAGCAGCGATGACCCGATCGCGGTTACTCCCCGGGGATGCGGACACGCCGACCAGACGCGCGCTCCCGCATCCGGGCCGGCTGAGCGGTCAAAATGTGGGTCATGGACAGCGCGCGGCCGCACGGGCAGGTGTACCGGGTTTTCGAGGCGCTCGATGAGTTGGTGACCACGGTCGAGGAGGCCCGCGGGTTACCGATGACCTCCAGCTGTGTGGTGCCCCGCGGGGATGTGCTCGAGCTGCTCGACGACATCCGCGACGCGATTCCCGCCGAGCTCGACGACGCCCAGGACGTCCTGGACCATCGGGACGAACTGGTCGACACCGCGCGGCAGGAGGCGCAGGAGCAACGCGAGCAGGCCAGCACCGAAGCGGACCGGACGCTGACCGAGGCCCGCGACGAAGCGGCCCGTCTGGTCGCCGAGGCCCGGGCCCGGGCCGAGTCGCTGGTTGGCGACGCGCAAGCCGAGGCGGAGCGCCTCGGCGTCACTGGGCGCCGGGAGTACCAGGAGCTCACCGGGCGCGCTGAGGCCGAGGCGGAACGGATGACCGCGGCCGGGCGGGCGTCCTACGAGCGGGCTGTCGCCGACGGTCGTGCCGAGCAGGCCCGGCTGGTCGAGCAGACTCAGGTGGTGCAGGCGGCGCGCGCTGAGGCCACCCGGATCCATGACGAGGCGAGCGCAGAGGCTCACCGGTTGCGCTCGGAATGTGACAGCTACGTCGAGAGCACCCTCGCGGAGTTCGAGGACCTGCTCAAGACCACTCTGCGGGCCATCGGGCGTGGCCGTTCCCCGCACAGCGGGCCGGTCACCACCGGGGCCAGCGGCTACCGCGGCTGAACCATCGGTGTCTGCGTTGTGCTGGACCAGGGCCTATCCTGCATTGTGATGCCGCGCCGTACCGCTTCTACTCGCCCCGATCCGACCGCTCCCTGGGTGATTGATACCCGGGAGCTGGGTCGACGTCCCGGCTCGATGCGCCGCTACCACCGGGACGTCCCGCTGCCTGCCGGGTTGGGGATAGAGGTGATCGGGATTCCGGCGGGCGGCCAGGTGGCCGTGGATGTGCGGTTGGAGTCCGTCGTGGAAGGCGTGCTGGTATCGGGTACGGCATCGGCGGCGCTCACCGGGCAGTGTTCCCGGTGCCTGGAGGCGATGACCGATCGGCTCCAGGCCGATGTGACCGAGTTGTTCGCTTATCCGGACACGGCGACCGACGACACCACCGATCCCGATGAGGTCAGCCGGGTCGTCGACGGGCTGGTCGACCTCGAGCCGGTGGTCCGCGACGCCGTGCTGCTGGCGCTACCGCTGGCGCCGCTGTGCAGCGAGGACTGCCCGGGCCTGTGCCCGGAATGCGGCGGCAAGCGGGCGGCCCTCGGTACGGATCACCGGCATGAGAGGATAGATCCGCGCTAGGCCGCCCTGAAAACAGGACTGAGGCAGCGGTTGCGCGGAAACGAAGAGGAGAACGAGTAAAGTGGCCGTCCCGAAGCGCAGGATGTCTCGGTCCAATACCCGCTCGCGGCGGTCCCAGTGGAAGGCCACTGCCCCCGCTCTCGCGGAATGCTCGAACCGGGCTTGCCGACGGCCGAAGCCACCGCACGTCCTGTGTCCGTACTGCGGACGATATGACGGCCGCCAGATCAGCCAGCCGGCCTGATCCGCGACGCGACGGACCTTTGGGTAACCGAGCCTCGCGGGGTCACCCGGCCGACCTGACCCCGCTACTGACCGCACTCGGCGTTGATCTTGACGCGGAGTTGCTGACGCTCGCCCTCACCCACCGCTCTTACGCCTACGAAAGCGGTGGCATCGAGCCGAACGAGCGTCTGGAGTTCCTCGGTGACGCCGTGCTCGGGGTGGTCGTCACCGATCACCTGTTCCGGACCCACCCCGAACTACCCGAGGGGCAGCTGGCCAAGCTACGCGCGAGCGTGGTGAACATGCACGCGCTGGCCGGGGTGGCGCGCGGGCTCACCGAGGATGGTCTGGGCCAGTACCTGCTGCTGGGCCGGGGCGAGGAGCTCACCGGTGGTCGCCACAAGTCCAGCATCCTGGCCGACACCACCGAGGCACTGATCGGCGCGGTGTACTTACAGCACGGGATCGATGCCGCCCGGCGGATGGTGCACCGGCTGTTCGACCCGCTTGCTGGTGGTGGCGCCGCTGCTGGGCGCGGGCCTGGATTGGAAGACCAGCCTGCAGGAACTCACCGCCAGCCGCGAGCTGGGGGTTCCGGAGTACCGGATCACCGAGGACGGGCCCGACCATCTCAAGGAGTTCACCGCGACCGCCGTGATAGCCGGGGTGGAGCGGGGAACCGGGCAGGGCCGGACCAAGAAGGAAGCCGAGCAGCGGGCCGCTGAGACCGCTTGGCGCTCGCTGTCCGAGTTGGCCAGCGGGAGCGCCCCGCCGACAGGGATAGCACCAGTGCCGGAGCTACCCGAGGTCGAGGTCGTCCGGCTCGGCTTGACCGAACACGTCACCGGACGCACGGTGGCCGCCGTCGAGGTGCGCCACCCCCGCTCGGTGCGCCGCCACCTCGCCGGTGAGCTGGACTTCGCCGCTCGGCTCTGTGGCCGCCAGATCCGGGCCGCCCGGCGCCGTGGCAAGTATCTCTGGCTCGATCTCGGTGATGCGGAAGCGTTGCTGGCTCATCTGGGAATGAGCGGGCAGATGCGCGTCCAGCCTCCCGGCACGTGCGACGAGACGCACCTGCGGGTCCGGTTCCGGTTCGCCGACGACGGTCCTGAGCTGCGTTTCGTCGACCAGCGCACGTTCGGTGGGCTCTCGGTGGAGGACGTGGTGGACGGCCTGCCCGTCCCGGTGGCGCACATCGCCCGGGACCCGCTGGACTCGTTGTTCGATCTCGAGAGGGCGCTCGACGGTATCCGCGCGCGGCGGACCGGCCTCAAACGCGCGTTGCTGGACCAGACCGTGGTGTCCGGGATCGGCAACATCTACGCCGACGAGGCGTTGTGGCGGGCTCGGCTGCACGGCACGCGACCCACCGCGACGCTGACCCGCGCGCAGGGACGCACCGTGCTGGGCGCCGCCACCGAGGTGATGATCGAGGCCCTGGCCGCCGGTGGTACCTCATTCGACGCGCTCTACGTCAACATCAACGGCGCCTCCGGCTACTTCGACCGCTCGCTGGCCGCCTACGGCCAAGCCGGCCGGCCCTGCCTCCGATGTGGCACCCCCATCTGCCGCGAGTCGTTCATGAACCGCTCCTCCTACAGCTGCCCCCGCTGCCAGCCGGACCCGCTTGACCTGAGGGACCTCGGCCAGCCGGTGATCGTGGGCAAGCGACAGAGGGAAGAGACGGACAGCCGGCGGCCGCCGTAGCCTGACCAGGAAAGTCCTGGCCGACCGGCTGGGACTTGTGTGTGGTTGGAGGAGCGCTCGTGCTCACGGTGTTTCTGGTCGATGACCATGAGGTGGTGCGGCGGGGCGTGGTCGATCTCCTCGAGGAGCAGGAGGACCTGAAGGTGATCGGGCAGGCGTCCTCGGTGTCGGAGGCGTTGGCCCGGGTGCCGGCGTTGGTTCCGGATGTCGTGGTGCTGGATGTGCGGTTGCCCGACGGCAACGGCATCGAGTTGTGCCGCGAGTTGCGGTCCACGCTGCCCGAGTTGAACTGTTTGATGTTCACCTCGTACACCGACGAGCAGGCGATGATGGACGCGATCCTCGCCGGGCCCATGGCTATGTGATCAAGGACATCAAAGGCTATGGAGCTGGTCTCCGCACCAACCGGCAGATCGCCGAGCACATGTTCCTGGCCGAAAAGACCGTCAAGAACTACGTGTCCCGGCTGTTCACCAAGCTCGGTATGGAGCGACGCACCCAAGCCGCCGTGCTGGCCACCGAACTCCGAGACCAGGGCCACCGCCCGTTATAGCCATCCGCCATCGCCGACCGACACCTCGGCGTCCTCGATATCGCGTCGTGGGGTGAGCGGCACTGGTGATCCGTGGCCCAACCGCAGCACGATCTGCGGCCACAGCCCACCTCCGATCAGGTCCCGCAGTTGTGTGCGGGTCGCGGCTACCGCCACCACCTGGGAGAGCAACGACGCCGAGAGCCCGGCGATCGTGGCGACGAGCAGCACCCGCTGCATGGCCTGGCCGGCCTGAAGGTGGGCCAGCGGCAGATCATGGAACGAGCCGATGACCGCGATCAGCGGGTCCGGTTCGAAGGCCGGGCCACTGTCGGCCGAGTCTGGGTCGCGGTCGGCCCGGTGCGACAATTCGGCCACGAAGGCCGGATCGTGTTGCTGAGTGTCGTGAGCCTGACCTAGCAGCGTGCGCAAGATCGGTAACTGCGCAGCGGTGAGGGTGGCCAGCCAGGCTTGCTCAACCTTGGCGGCCCGCCGCAGTTCGTTGAGCAACGACAACGAAACGGTCGTGGGGGGGTCCAACGGTCCGGGGTTGTCCCGGCGGCGGGATATCGCCTCGGCCAGTCGCCGATCGACAAGCGCGGCCGGGCTGGTTCCCTGCAGCCGCACGACGGCGAGCAGGTTCGGTCGGTTCGGGTCCGGGAGCAGCTGCACGGCGGGATGCACCCCGAGCGCGCGGATCGCCAGCCGCAGGTTGAGCAGGGCCGCGCCGCAGGCCAGCAGCAGTTCCCGGTGGTCGGGGTCGGCGCCGGGCACCGCGCGGGCGGTGTCGGCGTAGAGCTCGATGGCCTCATGGGTGCAGCGGAAGCGCCAGGGTTGGCCGTTGCGCAGCAAGGGTGCGGCCGCGGCCGCGATCAGGACCGAGTGGACCTGCTCGTCGGTGAGGCCGCCCACGGGCGTGACGCGGGTGCTCATACGGCCACCCTCCTTCGTCGTGGTGTCGCCGTCGATATGCCTGGTGCCAGTTCCCCTGCTGCCACCCTCCGCCGCCCGGCGGTGCGGCCATAGTGCCGAACGTCCCTTGTCGATGGCCCAATGCCACTGTGAGTCAATCCAGCGGCGGAGCCGACCTAATGTCACCGACGGATCAGTTCGTGTCCCAGTGCATCGGTGACGAATGCCGAGGTGCCCCCCAGCGCGGGCTCGGGTGCGGATCGCGGTAAGCCGAGGGTGGCCGAGACGCTGTCGCAGCGGCGGCTGCGGGCGTTGCTGGTCGAGGTGCAGGAGCGGATCGAGTAGATCGTCGGCACTCGGGATCGGATGGATGGGTTGTTGGAGGCGGTGCTGGCTGTCTCGTCCGGGCTGGAGTTGGAGGCGACGCTGCGCCATATCGTGCAGGCGGCCGTTGATCTGGTCGACGCCCGCTATGGTGCGCTGGGGGTGCTCGGCGAGGACGGGATGCTGACCAAGTTCGTGCATGTGGGCATCGACGACGCTACCCGGGAGCTGATCGGCCCCCTGCCCACCGGTCACGGCGTGCTCGGTGTGGTGATCGAGGACGCTAAACCACTGCACCTGGAGGACCTGTCTCAGCATCGGGCGTCGGTGGGGTTCCCGCCGCATCACCCACCGATGCGGACCTTTCTGGGGGTACCGATCCGGGCGCGTGGTGAGGTCTTTGGGCGTCTGTATCTGGCCGAGAAGTACAGCGGGCCGAGTTTCACCCAAGACGACGAGGTGGTGCTCCAGGCGTTGGCCGGTGCGGCCGGCATCGCGGTGGACAACGCCCGCTTGTATGAGGAGGCCCGTCGCCGCCAGCGGTGGCTCGAGGCCACCGGCGAGGTCACCGCCGAGCTGCTGAGCGCCAGCGACCCGACCGAGGTCCTGCGCCTGATCGCCAACCGCGCCCGGGAACTGACCGGGGCCGACTACACCCTCATCGCGGTGCCCAACGACCCGGCCCTGGAGGTGGCGACGTCGGAGGTCGCTGAGCTCACGGTGGCGGTGTGCGCCGGGATGGATCCCGACACGGTGACCGGCCGGAAGATCCCGGTCGCGCCGCGGAGGCCGATGGGCGGGTCGCGCTGATGGGTCCGGCCGAGGCGATGCTGGTCGGGGACGGCCCACTACCGGCCAAGCTGTGCGGGTGGATGTGTCGGTACCGGATGGCTGCCAGCTGGGTGGCAGTCGCCGCCCGCCCGGACCTGCCGGTCCCGGTCGCCCGCGCCGGGGTCATGCACACCTGGGACAGCTACCGCGGTGCACTCAACGGCCTGCTCCGCACCCCGGAGTGGGAACCCGCGCTGGCCCAACTCCAGGCGGCACATGTGCCGATCACCCTGGCCGAGGGCCGCCGCGACCCGGTACCGGTGCCCGGCCGGGCCGCCGGGTTCGCCGCCGCCGCGCCCACCGTACGACACCTGACCCACCCCGACGCCGCACACCTGATGCCGATGAGCGAGGGCCACTGGTGCGCGACCCTGATCGCCGAGCACCTCGACGACGCCACGCCCGGCTGACTACCGTGGGGTCGCGCTAGCAGAATTGCGGAGGCCGACCGCAGCGGGCTACGCAGATGCCCTCGCGGTTGAGCAGCGCGCCGATGCTGAACGACAGCGCTGATGCCGCCGCTGCTTGCCCTGGGCTGCTCAGGTCGTTGGGGTCGAGCTTGAGTTCGGCGTCGACGTGGGCGGCGAGCGCATTGTGGGCTGTCAGCTCGATCGCGACGGTGTCCGCGGTGGCCGGGCTCAGTCCCTTGGCTAGATAGATCGCGGTGAGCTCAGCGAGTTCAGTCTCGGGCGTCTCACGCAGTTCGCGCTCTTCTGCGGCGAGTTGGGCGAGTTCGGTGTCGCGTTGGGCGCTGACCGACACGTATTCACCCAACGCCATCGCCACCGCGCCGGCGACGAGCCCGGCCAGCCCGGCGGTGACGATGGGTGCTCGCTCGATGGTGGCTCCCGCGACGCCGACGACGAGACCGGCGACCGACACGATGCCGTCGTTGGCGCCCAGCACTCCCGCGCGGAGCCAGTTCAGCCGCGAACCCAGGCTATCCGCGTGCGGCTCACCACTGTGGGTCGCAGCGCCGTCGGCTGCGACGGGCGCTGTGCTCGGCTGGATTGATCTGTCCTCGACCATGTCATCACTCAACCAGGAGAGAGGGATCATCCCAGCCAACTGTTATTGTCGTTTGCGGCTGGTTGGGTTGTTGCGGCAACGAGGTGGTCACCGAAGCGGAGGAATGGCTCGAACTGGGCAGCTCGCCGGTGGCGCATGAGTCGCAGGACGGCGACGGCGTTCTCCCTGCTTCGGGGTGGCTGGATCAGTGATCTCAGGTTTCCTACCACGGGTTCGACGAGGCAGACGTGGCGTTCGGCCTCGATGAGGTCGGCTTCCAGGAGTGCCTCGCGGGCGAAGGCGAGTCCTGGTTCCCGCAGGGCGAGTTCGTTGACCGGTTCAGGAAGCACTGTGAGTAGTTCGTTGACCCTTTCCCGGTACATTTGGTATTCCACGTGCATGCTTCCGCTCAGCGGGACCGTGACCACTGTCGGGACCATGGTGGGGCGCACGACCTCGTTGTAGAAGTCGGCTGGCAGCGCGGCGGCGTGCGCTCGTGCCGCGGCGAAACCGTGCACGTAGGTGGTCGCTCTGGTGAGCTGGTCGAGGGCGGGGTGCACCGTACCGGCGCGCAGTAGCCGGATCGTGTCCTGCAGGGCCATCGTTGCGTAGACGTTGAACAAGACGTGCACGTGGTGCCCGATGATCCACCGCGAGAGCCAGACCTGCTGCTGAGTATGCGCTGGTACCGGATCGATCGCCGCGTTGTCCGGCTCGATCTCGTGCTGCGCGTCATCCCCGGTCCCGGCCAGATCCAGGACGACCTGCCGCATGGCGGCTGTCTCCCGGGCGATGTCGCTGCCCGCGAGCGGGGTGCTGCGCAGGTTCGCGATGCCACTGTGGATCACCAGGGCGGCATGCAGGGCCGCCTGCTGCGCGGTCAGCGCGGTGGTGCGCACCCGGAAGTAACCTTGCACTGGCGAGCGGGTCGGCAGCCCGTCGCCGTCCACCGGATCGGTGTCCCTTGACAGGGACCGGACCAGTCCTGCGGTGGCGAGAGCGGCGGCTCGCAGTCCTGCATCGCGTTCTGCCGGTCCTCCGAACGCCGGTACCGCGGCAAGTGCGGCGCTCGTCCGATCCGCCTCAGTACGTGCCTCAACTCCCAGACAGGGCATGGGATGCGGCTCTGCGGGATCACAGAACACGGCCACCGGCGGCAGAGCGAAGGCCGGTCTCCGACCGGATCCTTCCGGACGACGATCCAGACCACTCATCGTGTCCATGTGACTCCCCCGCTCACACCGCTGAACGATCATGCCGTCCAACCTTGGACCGCAACGACACAAACTTAGCGGTTTCTGTCCTGATACTTCGGCCGTAAGGGCACCGTCAAGTTAACCGTGACTGTGATCAACCTTGCTTCAGCGTGCACAAGATGTGGTAGCTCTACTCGGTAGATAGTTACAGTTACTACCCCTTGCGGCCAGGAAAGAGTACTTAATCTTCTTCGGTGCTCACGTGACAGTGCCATGAGCCGGAGTGCACCCGCCACCTCCGGTGCAGCGACTGAAATGGGTTCGAAGGGTCCGCTGTGGATGGATTTGATGATCTGTTCTTCGAAGTGCACTCCCTGCTGTCGGTCGCGGCACACAGGTTGATCGACCTTCCGGAGGCGGCGCAGGAGGTTGAATACTTCACCTGTCGCGGGACGCCGAGGCCCACGAGATTTCCGAACAGGTGCCGTTCACCCTGCCGCTGCTGGGTGCGCCGGGACCGGGAGCGAGACGTTGATGCCCGAGATCGCTGATACTGATGTCGTCCATGTCGCTGACCTGGAGTTGGACCCGGCTGACACGGCCGAAATCGACCTCCTGGCTCGTACTCTGTGCGCCGGTGGCCAGGACCAGGTGGACGCGCCCGAGTGGGTGTCCCGGGCCCGGCATTCCTGGGATGCGCTGCCGCTGCCGCTGCGCCGCGGCGTGCGCCAGTTCCGGCGGCACTCCGGACCCCAGGGGTCGCTGGTGATTCACGGTTTGCCGGTGGACCAGGCGGCCCTGCCGGCTACACCCTCGGTGCCGGACTCGGTGCAACGCAAAGCCACCATCTCCGCAGCGGTGCTCACCATGGTGGCCTGCGGGCTCGGTGATCCCATCGCGTACCTGGCCGAGAAAGCCGGCGCCCTCGTGCAGGATGTCGTGCCGGTACCGGGCAAAGAGAACTTTTCCGGAAACGCCGGGTCGGTGCTGCTGACCTTCCACAACGAGAACGCGTTCCACCAGCACGAACCCGACTACGTGATGCTGCTGTGCCTGCGCGGCGACCACGATCGAGTTGCTGGCCTGCGCACCGCCTGCATTCGTGAGGTGCTGCCGCTGCTGACTGAGGCGAGTCGCGAAGCGCTGTTCGCACCGGAGTTCATCACCAAACCACCACCTTCGTTCGGCGCTGGCAGCGGGCCAAGGTCGCCGCAGCCGGTGCTGTTCGGGGCGGCCGAGGATCCCGATATCCGGATGGCTACCATCGCGACCACCCCACTAACCCCACGAGCAAAAGCGGCGCTGGTCGAATTCGGCGACGCCTGCAACACCACCGCCCGCACCATCCGGCTGACCCCAGGCGATCTAGCCATTGTGGACAACCGGGTCGCGGTCCACGGCCGCACCGCCTTCCAACCTCGCTACGACGGAGCAGACCGCTGGTTGCAACGCACCTTCGTCATCGCCGACCTCCGTCGCTCCCGCGACCACCGGCCACAGGACGGCTACGTGCTGACCCGCTGACCCGCGAAAGATCCGGATTAGCGGTAGCGCACTCTCGTCGGCCGCAGCTCGATGATCGAGTGTCTCGGGTTGTCTGGTCAAGCCCGGACAGCGACACCCCGATCAGCCGCACTCCAGCGGTCGGCAACGCGGCCATCACCAGCCGCTATGGGGTGGCGACGAGCACTGCGACGTCGGTGGTTGTGGTCGACACGTCTCCGAGCGGTTGCGGTGGTGAAGTCGCCGCCGCGTACCTTCACCGTGACCGTGCGCACCGCCCGACCTGAGCTGAGCAACCCGTCGATGCCTGTGGGTCGTCATCTCAGTGACCGCGGCCGCCGAGGAGCGGAAGCGGCGCGGCAGCAAGCGTTGCTCTGCAAGCCCTTTCAGCCATCCAGGCGGGCGTATCTTGCATCAGAAGGGAGCGCTTGGCGATCCTTGTCTCCGGTACCCGGGAGGGTCTGGCCGCCGCCCGGATACGCGGGCGCGTCGGTGGCCGGCCCACCGTGATCACACCCGAGATCCTACGGGCCGCCCGGGACATGCTGCCCAACCCCGACAACAGCGTCGAGTCCATCGCCAAGATCCTCGGCGTGAGCCCCGGCACGCTCTACAACCACATCCCGGACCTGCGCGAGCTCCGCACCAGCCGCCACACCACCGAGCCCGACACGATCTCCCGGCCCACACCCGCCCAGATCACCAGCCAGCGCGGCCAGACCCACCCGACCTGATGCAGCGGCTCCAGAGCCAGCCCGCCCGCCCAGGACTGCACGTTAAGGCTGAACGGTCCCGACGACTCCTTCACCGTCTGAACGACGCTGCCCGCACCGCGTTAGCGCAGGCAAATCCGTTGGAAATTTCCCCGGGACTACCGGGAGCCCTGATTACCGTCCTGATCAACCGCCCGCCACAGATAGTGGGTCTTGCCGCCGATCTTGATGAACACCTCGTAGAGGTGCCACTTGTCGCCTGGGCGGGGCCTACGGCGTCGTAGCCCGTTGGCGTAGGTCTGTCCGAACTTGGCGCACCATTGCCGGATCGTTTCGTGGGAGACCACGACTCCACGCTGGAGCATCGTCTTTCGGCCGCGCAGGCGAACACGAACCGCGACCGGGAATCCTCCAGCGTGCTCAGGCTGTTGCTGGAGACAAAGGACTACTGCGGGGTGTGAGAGGACGGCCATGACGAGGACAGCCATGACGCAGGTACGGATGACGGCCTGGGTGCATGGTCGAGTGCAGGGCGTGGGGTTTCGGTGGTGGACCCGTTGCCGGGCACTCGAGCTTGGGCTGGCCGGTCATGCCGCCAATCTGGCTGATGGGCGGGTCGAGGTGGTCGCCGAGGGGCCACGGGCTGCCTGCGAGGAACTGCTCGCCGCGTTGCGCTCCGGGGCCACGCCCGGGCAGGTGAGGCAGGTCACCGACCGGTTCAGCGACGCCAAGGGCGACGTCACCGGCTTCGTCGAGCGCTGAGCCGATTGCGCGGCAGGACGTTTCCCGAGGTTCAGCACTTGCGGCAGGCCTGGGTACCCTGCACGGGCATGCAGTAGGGGAGCAGCAGGGAGGGTTCGGCGCACCGTGCATCTGAAGAGCCTGACGTTGAAGGGCTTCAAGTCCTTCGCTTCGGCTACGACGCTGCGCTTCGAGCCGGGCATCACCTGCGTCGTGGGTCCCAACGGGTCGGGCAAGTCCAACGTGGTGGATGCGCTGTCCTGGGTGATGGGGGAGCAGGGCGCCAAGGCGTTGCGCGGCGGCAAGATGGAGGACGTCATCTTCGCCGGCACCGCGGGCCGCCCCCCGCTGGGCCGCGCCGAAGTCACCTTGACCATCGACAACACCGACGGCGCGCTGCCCATCGACTACACCGAGGTGTCGGTCACCCGTCGGATGTTCCGGGACGGGGCCAGCGAGTACGAGATCAACGGCACCAGCTGCCGGCTCCTGGATGTCCAGGAGCTGCTGTCCGACTCCGGCATCGGGCGCGAGATGCACGTCATCGTCGGGCAGGGCAAGCTCGACTCGATCCTGCAGTCCAAACCCGAGGAGCGCCGCGCGTTCATCGAGGAAGCCGCCGGCGTCCTCAAGCACCGCAAGCGCAAGGAGAAGGCGCTACGCAAGCTGGACGCGATGCAGGCCAACCTGACTCGGCTGGCCGATCTCACCGCCGAGCTACGCCGCCAGCTCAAGCCGCTGGGTAAGCAGGCCGAGATCGCCCGGCGCGCGCAGGCCGTGCAGGCTGATCTGCGCGATGCCCGGCTGCGGCTGCACGCCGATGACCTGGTGACGCTGCGGGCGACGGTCGCCAAGGACGAGGCCGACGAGGCGGCCGCCAGAGCTCGCCGGGATGAGGTGGACAGCGCGCTGGAGGGGGCCCGCGCCGAGCAGTCCGGGTTGGAGCAGCAGTTGGCCGCCTCCGCGCCACGCCTGAGCGCGACCCAGGACACCTGGTACCAGCTCTCCGCGTTGGCCGAGCGGTTGCGTGGCACGGTGCAACTGGCCGCTCAGCGAGCCCGCCACCTCTCCGCGCCCACCGAGGTGCATCGCCCTGGCCGGGATCCCGACGAGCTGGAGCGCGAGGCTGACGCCGCGCAGTCCAACGAGGCCGAGCTGCACGCGGTGGCGGAGGAGGCCAGGGCGGTGCTGGCCGCCGCGGTGGACCGGCGGGCCGAGCTGGAGCAGGCGCTCGCCGACGCCGAGCGCGCCCACCTGGCCGCGGTCCGCGCCGTCGCCGACCGGCGGGAGGGGCTGGCCCGGCTCACCGGCCAGGTCGAGGCGCTGCGGTCCTCCTCCGGTGCCACCGCGGAGGAGATCGAGCGACTGTCCAGCGCGCTGGCGCAGGCCTGGGAGCGTGCGGAGCTCGCGCAGCACGAGTTCGACGAGCTGCAACACCAGCTCGAGGCCCTGCATGCCGGCGAGGTGGGCCTCAACGAGCGGCACGAGGCGGCGCTGAGCGCGCATGCCGCAGCCGCGGCGCGCAGCGCGCAGCTCACCGCGGCGCACCGGGAAGTCCGAGCAGCAGCGGGCCTCCTGGCGGGCCAGGGTGGAAGCGCTCTCGCTCGGGCTGGCCCGCAAGGACGGCACGCAGGTGCTGCTGGCCGCCGAGATTCCCGGTGTGACCGGGCTGCTCGCCGCGCAGCTCGCCGTGGATGCGGGCGCCCAAGCCGCGGTGGCGGCTGCTCTGGGTGCCGCGGCGGACGCGCTGGCGGTTTCGGATGTGGACGTGGCCGCGGCGGCGTTGTCCCTGCTGCGGGAGCAGGACGCGGGTCGCGCCGGCCTGCTCGTGGGGGGTGCCCCGGCCACGATGGACCGGTCGACCTGGCCGGAACTGCCGGCCGGTGTGCGGTGGGCGGTGGATCTGGTCCGTGCGCCGGAGCCGCTGCGTCCCGCGGTGCATCGGTTGCTGGAGCGCGTCGCGGTCGTCGCCGACCTGACGGCCGCCCAGGCGCTGGTGGACGCGCTGCCGACCGTGCGCGCGGTGACGGTCGATGGCGATGTGCTCGGCGGTGACTGGGCGCATGGTGGATCAGGCCGCAGCCAGAGCGTCATCGAGGTGCAGGCCGCCGTCGACGACGGGCGGACCCGGCTGGCGGAGTCGGAGATGCGTATCGAAGGGCTGGCCGCCGAGCTCGACGGGGCCGGCGCCGAGGAAGCCGACCGCGCCGAGCAGCGCGACAACACCCTGGCTGCGCTGCACGAGTCGGACGCGCAACTGGCGGCGGTGGCCGAGCAACTCGCCCGGCTCGGTCAGGCGGCCCGTTCGGCGACTGGGGAAGCCGAGCGACTGCGCCGCCAGCGCGACGAGATGGAGCAGCGCCGCGCCGGCGCGCTGAGGCGCCTGGCCGAGCTGGAGGAGCGGTTGCGGCTGGCCCAGGATGAGCCCGCGGACTCCGAGCTGGACACATCCGAACGCGACGAGGCTGTTGCGGCGCTGGAAACCGCGCGCCACGAGGAGGTCGAGGCCCGGCTCGCGTTGCGCACCGCCGAGGAGCGCGTTCAGGCGGTGGCCGGCCGGGCGGAGAGCTTGCGTCGCAGCGCTGCGGCCGAACGGGTGGCCCGCCAGCGGGCTGCGGCCGCGGCGGCGGCCCGCCAGCGAGGCGCCGCGGTGGCGGGCGAGGTCGCGCGGGCGGGTGAACTTGCGCTGGAGCGAATCGGGTTGTCGCTGCAACGCGCTGCGGCCGAGCGGGACGCAGTGGTGCTGGAGCGCGAGCAGCACGAGCAGGACCTCGCCCAGGTCCGGACCCTGGTTCGCGAGTTCACCGGCGAACTGGACAAGCTCACCGACACGGTGCATCGCGACGAGCTGCTGCGCGCCCAGCAGCGGCTGCGCATCGAGCAGCTCGAAACCAAGATCTCCGAGGACTTCGGTATCGGCCTGGATGACCTCATCACCGAGTACGGGCCCGACGTGGCGGTGCCGCCGCCCGCGGCTGAGGTGGCCGAGTACGAACTGGCGGCGCAGCGCGGTGAGCTGGTCAGTGCCCCGCAGCCGGCGCCTTACGACCGGGCGGTGCAAACCCGCCGCGCCCAGCGAGCCGAGCGCGATCTGGCCCTGCTCGGCAAGGTCAACCCGCTGGCGTTGGAGGAGTTCGCAGCATTGGAGGAGCGCTACAAGTTCCTGTCCACCCAGCTGGAGGACCTCAAGGCCACCCGGCGAGACCTGCTCACCGTCATCGCCGAGGTCGACGAGAAGATCCTCGAAGTCTTCACCGAGGCGTTCCATGACGTGGCGCGCGAGTTCGAGATCGTTTTCGCCGCGCTGTTCCCCGGAGGGGAGGGGCGTTTGCTGCTCACCGAGCCCGACGACATGCTCACCACCGGCATCGAGGTCGAGGCCCGCCCGCCCGGTAAGAAGGTCAAACGTCTCTCACTGCTCTCCGGTGGGGAGAAATCGCTCACCGCGGTGGCCATGCTGGTGGCCATCTTCCGGGCCCGGCCCTCGCCGTTCTACGTGCTCGATGAGGTAGAGGCGGCGCTGGATGAGACCAATCTGAACCGCCTGATCGCGCTGTTCGAGCTGCTGCGAGACCGTTCCCAACTGATCGTGATCACCCATCAGAAGGCGACGATGGAGGTCGCCGACGCGCTGTACGGGGTGAGCATGCGCGGCGACGGCATCACCACGGTGATCTCCCAGCGGCTGCGCGGCGCCGCAGGTTCGGCCGGAGCCGCCTGACCCAGGGCGGCGAAATGTCCTCGCGTGTGCCCGCCTGGTCGATGTGCGCCCGGGATGGCTGACCGGCGCTGCCCGACTGCGGGGTTGGATGCCAGGATGGACTGGTGTGGACCGTGATCTGGATCTCCATCGCTGCCGCGGTGGTGTTGCTGGTTGCGCTGGCTGTGGGCCTGTTGCTGGCCCGCCGTCGGCGGATCAGCATCGTTGAGAAGCCCGACCAGCAGGTCGAGGCGCCCCAGACGCCGCGCCGTTATCAAGCCGGCGGCTCGATCAGCTTCTCCTCCGGCGGAGGTGGTCCGCCGGAGGCGCCCCAGACCCCGGCCCCGCCCCAGACCCCGGCCCCGCCCCAGGCGTCCGCCTCGGCCCCACCGAAGCCGCCGGCTCCATCCGCCTCACCGAAGCCCCCGGCGCCGGCTCGGCCTGCGCCGGCCCGGCCGCAGACTTCGGCTCCGCCGGCCCGGCCGCAGGCTTCGGCTCCGCCGAAGTCGCCCGCGAAAGCGCCACCTGCGAAGCCGAGGCCCAAGCCGAGATCGAAGCCGAAGCCGTCAGCGCCGCCTGCTGACCTGGCCCCGCCCCCGAGCACCGAGCCTGCGGCACCAGCCCCAGAGCAACCCATCGAAGCACCGCCGACCACGCCGGCACCCTCGGAACCGGCTGTGGAGCCTGCCCCCGCGCAGGCAGCTCCGGCGCAACCGGCGCCCGTCGAACCGGCTGTGGAACCTGCTCCCGCCGAGGCAGCTCCGGCGCAACCGGTACTTGAGGAACCGGCGCTCGCGGAACCCGCTCCGGCAGAACCTGAGCTCGTGGAACCGGCAGCCACCCTGGTCGAGCCGATCGACTCACCTGAGGGTCGGTTGGTCCGGTTGCGCGGCCGGCTGGCGCGGTCCCGCTCGGCCTTCGGGCAGAGCCTGCTGGGCCTGCTGGGAGCGGGTGATCTGGACGAGGACTCGTGGACCGACGTGGAGGACACCCTGCTGCTCGCCGATCTGGGCGCGGCCACCACAACGGAGATCGTGGAGGCGCTGCGTGCCGAGCTCGCCCAGCGCGGAGTGCGGACCACCGAGCAGGCCCGTGCGGCGCTGCGCGACGTGCTGATCGAGGCGTTGCGCCCGGAGCTGGACCGCGCGGTGCGCGCGTTGCCGCACTATGGCGCCGACGGGGTGAGAGTTCCCGGTGTGGTGCTGATAGCCGGGGTGAATGGCACCGGCAAGACGACCACGACCGGCAAGCTGGCCCGGGTGCTGGTGGCAGGCGGCCGGCGGGTGCTGCTCGGCGCGGCCGACACCTTCCGGGCCGCCGCTGTCGACCAGCTGGCCACCTGGGGTGAGCGGGCCGGTGCGGAGGTCGTGCGCGGGGCCGAGGGCGCCGACCCGGCGAGTGTGGCCTTCGAGGCGGTCAAGAGGGGCAGCGCCGACGGAGTGGACACGGTACTGATCGACACCGCTGGCCGGCTGCATACCAAGACGGGTCTGATGGACGAGCTCGGCAAGGTCAAACGGGTGGTCTCCAAGCAGACCGAGGTGGACGAGGTGCTGCTGGTGCTCGACGCCACCACCGGCCAGAACGGGATGATGCAGGCGAGGGTGTTCCGCGAGGTCGTCGACGTCACCGGGATCGTGCTGACCAAGCTGGACGGTACGGCCAAGGGTGGCATCGTCTTCCACGTGCAGCGCGAGCTTGGCGTGCCGGTTAAGCTGGTCGGGCTCGGCGAGGGGGTCGACGATCTTGCGCCGTTCGAGCCGGCCGCCTTCGTGGATGCGCTGCTGGACTGATTTCTGACACGCGGTAACGACGAGCGAACTCCCAGCAAATTGGTAACCCGGATGTAACAGTGGGGATCCCACAGTTAATGTGGCGGAAACATTCTGTGCCTCCGGTCGAAACACCTGTTACTCACTCTTTTCACACACGCCACCCGATCGTGGCGCAAAGTTCGACACAGAGGAGTGAACCTGTGCCTGACACTGGTGACACTGCCTGGATGCTCGCCAGCTCGGCCCTGGTGCTGCTGATGACTCCAGGCCTGGCGTTCTTCTATGGCGGCATGGTCCGCTCGAAGGGCGTCCTCAATATGATAATGATGAGTATGTCCGCGATGGGAGTCGTGGGCGTTCTCTGGGTGCTCTACGGTTATTCAGAGGCATTCGGCAATGACATCGGCTTTGGTTTGCTCGGCAACCCGGCGGAGCATTGGGGGCTGAACGGTCTGTTCCACGGGCCTTATACGGCCAGCGGGACTACTCCGGCTGATGTCCCGCTGGTGGGGACCGTCCCGGCGACGGTGTTCGTCGCGTTCCAAGCAATGTTCGCGATCATCACGGTGGCGCTGGTGTCGGGTGCCGCGGCCGACCGGCTGCGGTTCGGGCCCTGGCTGGCGTTCGCTGCACTGTGGGCGACAGTCGTGTACTTCCCGGTCGCGCACTGGGTGTTCGCCTTCGACGGTTTCAGCGCTGAGACCGGTGGCTGGATCGCCAACCGCCTCAAGGCGATCGACTTCGCCGGTGGGACGGCAGTGCACATCAACGCTGGAGCCGCCGCCCTGGCGCTGTGCCTGGTTCTCGGCAGGCGTCGCGGCTGGCCGCGCGAGGCGATGCGCCCGCACAACCTGCCGTTGGTGATGCTCGGTGCCGGCCTGCTGTGGTTCGGATGGTTCGGCTTCAACGCCGGCTCGGCCGTGGCGGCCAATGGCGTCGCGGGTATCACCTTCATCAACACCACGGTGGCGACCTGCGCGGCCATGCTGGCCTGGTTGCTGGTCGAGCGGGTCCGGGACGGTCGGCCCACCAGCCTCGGTGGCGCCTCCGGTGTGGTGGCCGGCCTGGTCGCCATCACCCCGTCGTGCTCCGCGGTCTCTCCGATTGGTGCGATCGCGGTGGGAGCGATCGCCGGCGCGTTGTGTGCGCTCGCGGTCAGTATCAAGTTCCGGTTCGGCTTCGACGACTCGCTCGATGTGGTCGGCGTCCACCTCATCGGTGGTCTGACCGGCACGCTGCTGGTCGGTTTCCTCGCCACGGCGGCGGCACCGGCCGGGGTGGACGGCCTGTTCTACGGCGGTGGCGCCGACCAGTTGTGGCGCCAGGCCGTGGCCGCAGCTGTTGTGATGATCTACTCTTTCGTCGGAGCGCTGATCATCGCGATGGTGTTGAAATACACCATCGGGCTGCGGGCGGACCGCGAGGCTGAGCAGGCCGGTATCGACGAGACCGAGCACGCCGAGGCTGGGTACGAGCTCAGCTCGATCTTCACCGGGAGCGGATCGTCGAACAGCAGGCCCGGCCAGGAGCTGCCTTCGGGCAAGATCTCGGCCTCGACCGGTCAGGAAGGGTGAGTGGCGATGAAGCTGGTGACCGCGATCGTCAAGCCGTTCACGCTGGAGGATGTCAAAGGCGCTCTGGAGCGCATCGGCGTGCTCGGCATGACGGTCAGCGAGGTACAGGGCTTCGGGCGGCAGAAGGGCCACACCGAGGTCTACCGTGGAGCTGAGTACTCGGTGGATTTCGTACCGAAGATCCGGGTCGAGGTCGTGGTGGACGAAGCACAGGTGGACAAGACCATCGACGCCCTGGTCGAGGCGGCCCGGACCGGGAAGATCGGGGACGGGAAGGTCTGGGTCACCTCGGTGGACACCGTGGTCCGGGTGCGCACCGGGGAGCGTGGTCTCGACGCGCTCTGAACCCGCGCCAGGTGTGTGACCTGCGTGGACACCGGTGCATGCCACCGGTGTCCACGCAGACGGGCGCTGGAGCCCGCACGCCACACTCATTAAGGACGTCCCGCCCGGCGGTGGTGGGGCCGATGGCCGGATGGAAGGCGCAGCCATGGCGCGCTCTGGTGCCCCACCCCAGGACGGGGACTCGGCTGCCTCAGCGGAGGACCTGGTCAGAGCCCGGGCCGCGCTGCTCGGCGGGAATGCCCGGCAGCGCCAGCTGACGGCGCCGGCGCTGCGATCAGCGTTGGCGGATCTCTACGAGCTGTGGCTCACCTCCCGCTGCACGGCGTTGGGTATCGGTGGCGGCACTGCGCTGGTCGCCGTCGGTGCCCTGGGTCGCCGCGAGGTGGTGCCGTATTCCGACCTGGACCTGGTGCTGTTGCACGACGGCAAGCGCGAGGTGGCTGAGCTCGCGGACTCATTGTGGTACCCGCTGTGGGATGCTCGCGTCGAGCTGGACCACAGCGTGCGCACCGTTGGGCAGGCGGTGCAGGTGGCGGCCACCGACCTGCGCGCCGCGCTGGGGCTGCTGGAGGCTCGGCTGATCGCCGGTGACCAGGCGCTGTTCACCGCGATGGACACCGCCGTGCGGCGGGCCTGGCGCAGTGGCATCCGCACCAGGTTGGACGAGCTCGCCGAGTCGGCCCAGCAGCGCTGGTCGCGCAGTGGTGACATCGCGCACCGGGTGGAACCGGACCTCAAGAACGGTCACGGCGGGTTGCGGGACGTGCAGCTGCTGGACGCGCTGTCCGCAGGCCAGCTCGTGGACCGCGCCGGCGCGGAGGTCCGCGAGGCCCGCGAGCTGTTGTTGGACGTGCGCACCGAGCTCCACCGGTTCGTCGGCCGTAGATGCGATGTGCTCCGCGCGCAGGAGGCCGACGAGGTGGCCGAGGTGTTGGCGCTGGGTGACCGGTTCGATCTGGCCAGGAGCGTGTCCGGGGCGGCTCGGACGGTGGTCTACGCGGTGGATGTGGGGTTGCGCGCCGCGCGCGCCGCACTGCCACCACGGGGACGAGTGCGGCTGAGCGGGCTGCGTGGTTTCGGGCGGGCGCCGCAGCGCCGTCCGCTGGACGAGGGCGTGGTCGAGCACGGCGGTCAGGTGGTGCTGGCGCGCGATGCCAACCCGGCGCGCGATCCGGCGCTGGCGTTGCGGGTCGCGGCGACGGCGGCGCGAACCGGACTGCCGATCGCCACGGGCACCCTCACCATCCTTGCCGACACTGCTCCTGAGCTGCGCCGACCATGGCCGCGGCCGGCTCTGGAGGAGCTGCTGTCACTGCTGGGCGCGGGACCGCCGGCAGTGGATGTGATCGAGGCCATGGACCGCACCGGGCTGTGGGGGCGGCTGTTCCCGGAATGGGGTGCGGTGCGTGATCTGCCCCCGCGGGACCGTGTCCACGTGTGGACCGTGGACCGGCATCTGGTGGAGGCAGTGGCCCAGGCGGCTCGGCTGACCACGACGGTGTCCCGCCCGGATCTGCTGCTGCTCGGCGCGCTGCTGCACGACCTGGGCAAAGGCCGCGGCGGCAACCATTCCGTGGTCGGTGCTGCGCTCGCCGAGCAGATCGGGCACCGGCTCGGCCTGTGGCCTTCCGACGTCGCAACCTTGCGCGCGATGGTGCGCCACCACCTGCTGCTGCCGCATACCGCGACGCGCCGAGATCTCCAGGACCCCAGCACCGCCGCGCGGGTGGTCGCCATCCTCGGCGGGGATCCCGTCCTGCTGGAGCTACTGGTCGCCCTGGCCGAGGCCGACAGTCTCGCCACCGGTCCCGGCGTCTGGACCGAATGGCGCGCGGCACTGATCTCCGATCTCGCCGATCGCTGCCGCGCGGTGCTGTCCGGGCGGCCCCCGCCGACACCGGCGCCGCTCACCGAGGAACACCGTGCGCTGGTTCAGCGCTGCGTCGAGAACGGCTCGCTGCACGTGGCGGCGGACTCCGTCGCCGGGCGCCAGGAGACCACCATCGTCATGATCGTGACCCCTGGTCGGCCTGGGGTGCTCGCGCTGGCCGCCGGGGTGCTCGCACTGCATTCCCTGCAGGTTCACTCCGCGGATCTGCGGATTGTCGAGCTCCCCGAAGGCTCCGCGGCGGTGGAGAGCTTCATCGTCTCACCGCGCTTCGGCCGCTTTCCTGACGTCGCGTTGCTCCGCCAGGATCTGGCGCGGGCGCTGGATGGCTCGCTGGCGCTGGCGGAGGCGTTGGCCGTCAAGGAGCGTGACTACGGCGAGACGTCCGGATCCGCCACGGGGGCACCCGCGGTCGCAGCCCCCGAGGCCGGGACCAAGGTGCTGTGGTTCGACGACGAGGCCTCCGGCGCGGTGGTCCTCGAGCTGCGGACCACCGACCGGATCGGGTTGCTGCATCGAGTCGCCGCGGCGTTGGAGGGCAACGCGGTCGTCGTGCGCTGGGCTCGGATCGCGACGTTGGGAAACTCGGTGGTGGACTCGTTCTGCCTGACCGCCTCCGGTGCCGACGGTGTTCCCGGTGCTCAGGAGGGTCTCGACGGCCATGCTGTGTTGCCGCCCGAGGTACGCGAGCGGGTCGAGCGTGCGGTGCTGAAATCGGTCCGCTGAGCGCGGGACTACCATCCGGCCGCATGCACCGAACTCGCAACGAGGTCGTTCCCTCACCTCCGCCGTTCGAGATCGTGTTGCGCGGGTTCGACCGCCAGCAGGTCATCGACCACGTCAACGCACTCAAGTCCCGCGTTGCCACCATCGGAGCCGAACGCGATGCCGCGCTGCGGCGGGCCGCCGACCTCAACGACGACCTTGACCAGCTGCGTCGAGAGATGGCTGAGGTGACCAGGCAGGTTGAACTCCTCCGTCGCGAGGCCAAGGAGGCGGCCACCGAAGTCGATCGGCTACAACGCTCCCCGCTGACCGGCGCGACCGCGCGGATCCAGCGCATGCTGCAGATGGCTGAGGATGAAGCTGCTGAGTTGCAGACCTCCGCCGAACAGGAGACCGTCTCGCTGCGGGAGAGCGCCCACGCCGAGGCTGATCGGATGCTGGCCGAGACCAGGCACCTGTGCGAGCGCCTGGATGCGGAGTCCACCAGCCGGCGGGAGGCTGCGGATGAAGAATCCGCACTCCGACGCCAGCAGGCCGAGCGGCGCTGCGAGCAGGACATCGCCAGCCGTCAAGCCGAGCTGGAAACCTGGGTCGGTGACTATCAAGCCCGCAGCATCGCCGCGCTGTATCTGCTCCTCCAGATTGCCGGTGAACGGCTGAACAACCGGGTGGCCACGGTCAAACGGCAGGTCAACGCTGCCAGAGTGCTGCGCTCCGAGGTCACCGATCAGCTCAGCGCGGTACAACGGCTGCTAGCCGAGGCGCTCGGCGTGGCGGGTCAGCCCACCGCTGCTGAGCAGGACGAGCACGCCGAGCACGCCGAGTTGCTCAGTGCCGAACCTGCGCCGGAACCAGTGGCCAGCGCCGGCCGCTCCGGGGTGATCCGGCCGGTGCAGCGGCCTGGCCCGGTGGGTCGCCCTGTGCGGGTGGACCAATCCACGGCCCGCTACGGACTGCATCCCTAGCCCACAGTCATCCCTGCCCACAGTCATCCCTAGCCCACAGTCGCAGCGCAGTCGAGTAGTTCTACCTAGGCCCTATCGCGGGTATTCGCGCTGCCGGCGCTGCCCGGGCCGCGGCATGCTGATCGGGTGGCTCGGCGGTGGTCGGGCGGACACGGGGCCGCTGCCCGGGCCGGAGAATCGGGCGGCGGGTGGACCGCTCCCACTTCCAGGAGTCCCTGGCCGGATCGTCGGCAGCCCGGGGTGGGGCCTGGGCTGCCGGCGATCCAGACGTCCGCGCCGCCGCCGGCGCGGCTACGCTGGCAGACAAGCAGCCAGACTCCGGGTCATCACCGGGGCCACATCACGGGGTCCATCACCCCACCGGATCTCCAAGGGAGTGCGACCGGCGTGTTCGACACCCTCTCCGACCGGCTCACGGCGGCGTTGACCAGCCTGCGCGGCAAGGGCAGGCTCTCTGACGGCGATATCGACGCCGCCGCCCGCGAGATCCGCATCGCACTGTTGGAAGCCGATGTCGCGTTGCCGGTGGTCCGCCAGTTCATCGCGCAGATCAAGGAGCGCGCCAAGGGCGCTGAGGTCTCGGCCGCGCTGAATCCCGCCCAGCAGGTCATCAAGATCGTCCATGAGGAGCTCGATCGGCATCCTGGGTGGCGAGACCCGGCGTCTGGAACTGGCGAAGACACCCCCGACCGTGATCATGTTGGCGGGCCTGCAAGGTTCCGGGAAGACGACGCTGGCCGGCAAGCTCGCCCGTTGGCTGCGCAGCCAGGGGCACACCCCCTTACTCGTCGCTGCGGACCTGCAACGACCCAACGCGGTCACCCAGCTGCAGATCGTGGGTGAGCAGGCGGGAGTAGGGGTATATGCCCCCGAACCGGGAAACGGTGTCGGCGACCCGGTCGAGGTCTCGCGCCGTGGTGTGGCGCAGGCCCGAGCCCGCCAGTACGACATCGTCGTGGTGGACACCGCCGGGCGGCTGGGTATCGACGCCGAGATGATGCAGCAGGCTGCCGACATCCGGGATGCGGTAGGACCCAACGAGATCCTGTTCGTCATCGACGCCATGATCGGTCAGGACGCGGTGTCCACCTCCGAGGCGTTCCGCGACGGGGTCGGCTTCACCGGTGTCGTGCTCACCAAGCTGGACGGCGACGCCCGGGGTGGTGCGGCGCTGTCGGTGCGGCAGGTTACCGGTGCGCCGATCCTGTTCGCCTCCAACGGGGAGAAGCTGGAGGACTTCGATGTCTTCCACCCCGACCGGATGGCCAGCCGGATCCTGGGCATGGGGGATCTGCTCACCTTGATCGAGCAGGCCGAGCAGGCCTTCGACGCCGATCAGGCCGAGCAGACCGCCGCCAAGATCGGCAGTGGTGAGCTGACCCTGGAGGACTTCCTCGAGCAGATGCAGGCCATCCGCAAGATGGGGCCGATCGCAAACCTGCTCGGGATGCTGCCCGGCGCGGCTGGGATGAAAGAGCAGCTAGCCCAGGTCGATGACAGGCAACTGGACCGGTTGCAGGCCATCATCCGCGGGATGACACCTGCGGAACGGGCCGACCCGAAGATCATCAACGCCTCCCGCCGGCAGCGCATCGCCCGCGGCTCCGGGGTGACGGTCAGCGAGGTCAACCAGCTCGTCGAGCGATTCTTCGAGGCCCGCAAGATGATGCAGCAGATGGCCGGCCGGTTCGGTTTCCCCGGCAGTGGCCCCGGACGCCAGGCCCGCAAGGGCCGCAAAGCGAAGAAGGGCAAGGGACGCGGCCCGACACCGCCGAGGACGCCCAGAGCACTGCCCGGCGGCATGCCGGCACTGCCCGGCAATATGCCCGAACTACCTGATCTGTCCAAGTTATCCGGGATGGACCAGCTGCCCCCCGGCTTCGACCCGTCAAAACTGTTCCGCAAGAAATGACCGTGTCCAAGAAATGACAGTGTCTTCGCCCATGCCGGCGATGCACTTGCGAGGGGTCTTGCTGCCCGCCGGAGAAACAGGCGAGCTGTGGGTGGCCGACGGGGTGATCTGCGCCGAGCCGGTACCTGGGGCGATCACTGCCTGCGACGGTGGTTACATCCTGCCCGGCCTGGTCGACGCGCACTGCCACATCGGCATCGGCGCGCAGGGGGCGACGAGCCTGGCCGAGGCGGCCGAGCAGGCCGCCACCGACCGGGACGCCGGCACGCTGCTCATCCGGGACTGCGGATCTCCGCTCGATACCCGCCCGCTGCAGGCCCGCGATGACCTGCCGCGCATCATCCGGTCCGGCCGCCACCTGGCCCGCCCCAAGCGCTACATCCCGACCATCGGTGTGGAGCTGGATGAACCCGCCCTGCTGCCGCAGGCGGTGCAGGAACAGGCTGCCGCCGGGGATGGCTGGGTCAAACTGGTCGGTGACTGGATCGACCGCTCCAGCGGCGATCTCGCTCCGCTGTGGCCCGATGACGTGCTCCTTGAAGCGGTCGCGGCCGCACACGACGCCGGCGCCAGGGTCACCGCGCACGTCTTTGGCGCCGACGCCTTGCCCGGCCTGATCGCCGCCGGGATCGACTGCATCGAGCACGGCACCGGCCTGTCCGCCGGCACCATCAGCGCGATGGCCGCGCGCGGCACCGCCCTGGTGCCCACGCTGATCAACATCGAGATGTTCCCGGCGATCGCCGAGCGCGCCGCCAGATTCCCGCGCTACGCAGCGCGCATGCGTGCGCTGCACGCCGGCGTTCGGGACACCGTCGGCGCCGCCATCGAGGCGGGAATTCCGATCTACACCGGCAGTGACGCCGGTGGCGGGATCCGGCACGGTCGTCTGGTGGACGAAATCGTCGCGTTGCGCACCGCCGGCTTCACCGGTGCGCAGGCGCTGGCGGCGGCGAGCTGGGCGGCCCGCGACTGGCTTGGTGTTGCGGGTCTGGTGCCCGGTGCGCCGGCGGATCTGCTGGTCACCCGCGCCGACCCGCGGTTGGACCCGGACACCTTGCGCGACCCCGCATTGCTGCTGTTGCGGGGTCGGCCGCGGTGAGCACCGTCCTGCCGGATACCCGCCACGGCCGGCGCCTGCTCACCTGTTTCGTGGTCGCGGAGCTGACCTTCGTGGTGGTATCGGTGCTGGCGGTGCTCCCCTTCCTGACGGTGCAGCGCTCGCCCGGCATGCGCTTACCCGGCGCGGCCCTGGTGGTCGCGCTCGTGGTGCCGGCAGTAGCTGCCGGCTTGGTTGTGCTCATCGGCGCCGTGCTGGTCGGTCGGGGAACGCTGCGGGGACGGTTGCGCGATCAGCTGTCGATGCGCTGGCGGCCTGCCGACCTGGGTATCGGGCTGGCGCTGGGCGTCCTCAGCTTGGCCGTCACCGTGCCCGCCTCGATGTTGTGGGCGCGCTGGGTCGGCGAGAGTCAGGCGAAATCCGCGGTGGGGGAGGTGTTCGGCGACCAGCGGCTGTCTCTCGGGCTGGCGCTCACGCTGTTCTTCGCGGTGTGGCTGATCGCGCCGTTGTGCGAGGAGCTGCTTTACCGGGGTGTGTTGTGGCGCGCAATGGAGTGCTGGAGGTGGAACCGTTGGGTGATCTTCGGGCTGACCACCCTGCTGTTCTCGCTGGCCCACCCGTTGTTCTCATTGTCCTACAGCGAGCTGTTGCGCACTCCGCTGCTGGTGGTGATCTCGTTGCCGCTCGCGCTCGCGCGATTGCTCACCGGGAACCTGCTGGCCAGCATCGCCGCCCATCAGGCGAACAACCTGCTGCCCGCGCTCGGGCTGCTGTTCCTCACGCTAGGCGCCCCACCCATCTAATGGTTCCTTCCCCGGCATGTCGGAACCTACTGCCCGGTGTGTCGGCGGATGGTGGGCGGGTGACACACCCGGTCGGGGTGGTCTGGCACAATAGGTCGCTGTTGTCGCGGTGGGTCCTCTCAGCACTCCGTGACCACTGACCTCGCGAGCATCGTCGGTCCGTGTCCCCACCGTGGGCCGTGCGCGCTCACCGTGAATATTTGCGCGTTGACAGGAGTAGCTCGACCCGTGGCTGTCAAGATCAAGCTCATGCGGCTCGGCCGGATTCGCCAGCCGTACTACCGGATCGTCGTTGCCGACGCCCGTACCCGCCGTAACGGTAAGGCCATCGAAACAATCGGCAAGTACCACCCCAAAGAGCAACCCAGCTTCATCGAGGTGGACTCGGAACGGGTGCAGTACTGGCTCGGTGTCGGGGCGCAACCCACCGACCCGGTCCAACACCTCCTCCAGATCACCGGCGACTGGCAGCGTTTCAAGGGCTTGCCGGGGGCAGAAGGCACGTTGCAGCGTGCTGAGCCGAAGCCGGACAAGGCGGAGCTGTTCAACCGGGCTCTGGCGCAGGCAGGTGAGGTACCGACCACCGAGGCCACCACACCCCGGCGCAAGGCCGCCCGCCAGGCCGGCACCGGAACGGGTGCTGCCCCGGGCAAGAAAGTCGACAAAGTCCCAGACCCGGACCCGGCTGAAGCCTCACCTGCAGCTGATAACCGGGAGGACACTGCGACGGTCGCGGACGGCCAGGTGTGAGCATGCTGGCGGACGCGCTCGAGCACCTCGTCCGGGGGATCGTCGATAATCCCGACGACGTGCGCGTCCAGCTGGTGACCACCCGGCGGGGCCGCACCCTCGAGGTGCACGTCCACCCCGATGATCTCGGCAAGGTGATCGGCCGTGGTGGGCGCACCGCCACGGCGTTGCGCACGGTGATGGGCGGTATCGGCGGGCGTGGGGTTCGCGTCGACGTCGTCGACACCGATCGCTGAGTGTGCGGGCGCAGGGTGCCGACCATGCAGCCGAGCAGCGACAGGCCCGGCCCGGACACCACAGGTCCGGGCACCACAGGTCCGGGTACCCCGCTGGTGGTTGGCCGGGTCGGCCGACCACATGGCCTGCGTGGAGAGGTCACGGTGCAGGTGTGCACTGATTTCCCGGAGCAGCGGTTCGCGGCCGGTGCGCAGCTGCACGGGAACACCGGCCGCACGCTCACGGTGGAGACCGCCCGCCCGCACAAGGGGGCTCTGCTCGTGCGATTCGCCGGGGTAGCCGATCGCGACGCGGCGGCCGAACTGTGCGGTCGCGTCCTGCACGTCGACGCCGCTGAGTTGCCCGATCTGGATGATCCTGACGAGTTCTACGACCACCAGCTCGAGGGCCTGACCGCGCTGGGTCCCGATGGTGCGGCACTGGGTACGGTGCGCGAGGTGCTGCACGCTCCGGCCAGCGACCTGCTGGTACTCGACACCGACCGTGGCGAGGTGCTGGTGCCTTTCGTCCGCGCCATCGTGCCCGAGGTGGACCTGGTCGCGGGCCGGGTGCGGCTCGACCCCCCTGCCGGGCTGCTCGACTGAAGGCGCGCCCACGGTGCTGATTCAGGTAGTGACGATCTTCCCCGAGTACCTGGCGCCGGCCCGGGAGGCTCTGCTCGGTCGCGCCATCGAGCGGAATCTGATCGATTTCATGGTGCATGACCTGCGGGACTGGGCCCACGACGGGCACCGGTCGGTAGACGATGCGCCCTACGGTGGTGGACCCGGCATGGTGATGCGTCCCGACGTCTGGGGCGAGGCGCTGGACGAGGTGCTCGCCGGCGAGCCGCCGCCGCGGTTGGTGGTGCCCAGCCCGGCCGGGCGGCCCTTCACCCAGCACCTCGCCGCCGAGCTGGCAACCCAACCCCGGCTTGTCTTCGCCTGCGGCCGCTACGAGGGCATCGATCAGCGGGTGCTCGACGAGGCCGCCGAGCGGGTGACACTCGATGAGATCTCGATCGGCGACTACGTGCTCGTCGGGGGTGAGGCCGCGGTGCTGGTGATGGTCGAGGCCATCGCGAGGCTGTTGCCCGGAGTGCTGGGCAACCCCGACTCGGCGAGGCAGGACTCGTTCTCCGACGGGCTGCTGGAGGGGCCCTGCTACACCCGTCCGGAGTGTTGGCGTGGCCGGGAGGTACCCGCGGTGCTGCGCTCGGGCAACCACGCGGCGATCGCCCGCTGGCGCCGGGACCGTGCGGTGGAGCGCACCGCGGCCCGGCGGCCGGATCTGTTGGCGGCACTGCCATCGGACGCGCTGGACAGTGCCGACCGCGCCCTCCTCGAGGGGCTTGCCACCCCGCCCCGGTAGGAGCCCGCCCGGTTTCATCGCCGGCCGCCGTGTCTGGCACACTGAACCGGTTACCACAGCGGAGCGACGTCGGGACTGCCCCCCAGGGCGGAGGTCCTCGCCATCGCACAAGCCGCTGTTCGCGTCCCTCTGGGACGCCCAGACCGTATGCTCCAGACCGTGCATTGCACCCCGTGCATTGCCCCGAAGACGAGGATGGACTCCCGATGAACACCCTGGACGCCCTGGACGCGAAGTCGCTACGGACCGACATCCCCGACTTCCGGCCCGGTGACATGCTCAAGGTGCACGTCCGCGTCATCGAGGGTTCCCGCCAGCGGGTCCAGATCTTCCAAGGTGCGGTCATCCGGCGTCAGGGGGCCGGAGCGCGGGAGACCTTCACCGTGCGCAAGGTGTCCTTCGGCGTGGGCGTGGAGCGAACCTTTCCGGTGCATACCCCGAATATCGCCATGATCGAGGTTGTCACTCGCGGTGATGTCCGGCGGGCCAAGTTGTACTACCTTCGTGATCTCCGGGGTAAGGCAGCGAAGATCAAGGAGAAGCGTGAGACGCCGTCCGCTTCCTGATCCCCCGGCACCGGCCGCCTGTCGATAGCCTGAGGACGTGGCGCACCTGGCTCGCTCGACGGAACCTGCCCGTGGCGACGATCCCAGTGATTCCCGCGGTCGTGGCGTTCACCGGCATCGCTTGTCGAGGCGCAAGAAGGGCTCCTTCTGGCGTGAGCTGCCGGTCCTGATACTCACCGCGCTGGTGCTCACCTTTCTGATCCAGACGTTCCTGGCCCGGGTGTATGTGATCCCCTCGGCGTCCATGGAGCCGACCCTGCACGGCTGCCCGGGCTGCACCAACGATCGGGTACTGGTGGACAAGCTGAGCTACCGGTTCGGTGATCCCAGGCCGGGTGACGTGGTGGTGTTCCGCGGAACCGACTCGTGGGGTACCGAGTTCATCAGCCAGCGATCGGCCAACGTTCTCGTCCGGGGACTCCAGCAGGCCGGCTCGGTGATCGGCCTGGCCCCGCCCGACGAACGGGACTTCGTCAAGCGGGTGATCGCGGTCGGCGGCCAGACCGTGCAGTGTTGTGATCAGCAGAACCGTGTCATGGTCAACGGAGCCGCACTGACCGAGCCCTACGCGGTTTTCGCCGGGCAGCAGCCCCAGGAGGAGTTCGGCCCGGTCACGGTGCCGGTGGGCAACTTGTGGATGATGGGGGACAACCGGAACAACAGCGCTGACTCCCGACGGCACGTCGCGGATCAGCGCGTGGGTACCGTGCCGGTGAGCAACGTCATCGGCAAGGCCCGCTTCATCGTGCTCCCGCTGGTGCGCTGGCAGGGCATCTCCGATCCTGATCCGCAGCCGCTCAAGGCGCTCGGTGCGCCGGGTCTCCGGTCGTCGTCGATGGAATTCTGGCCGGTCAACCTGCCGCTGGGTGCTGGTCTCATCCTGAGCTGGCCGGTATTGCGAACTGGCCGGTCCCTGCGGGAGCGGGTGGTCGCCCGCAGACGTGGCTGACCAGGAGTGCCGGTCATGACGCGCGACACCAGCCAGCCTCCGCCCCGACCACCGCGAGCCGTGGTGCGCAGGGACGGCGGCACGTGGACCCTGCAGGCTGTTCTGCACCGCAAGGGTCTGGGCCCGGTCGCTGGGGTGGACGAGGCCGGTCGAGGGGCTTGTGCCGGTCCGCTGGTGGTCGCGGCGTGCGTACTGCGCCCGGCCGATGCGGCGGCTCTGGCCGGGCTCACCGACTCCAAGCTGCTGTCCGCCACGCGCCGGGAGCACTACCACGATGTGATCGTCACCAGGGCGCTGTCCTGCAGCGTCGTGGTGATCCCACCCGATGAGGTCGACGAGTTGGGCGTGCACGTGGCCAATCTGGAGGGCATGCGGCGCGCCGTCGCCGGCCTTGCCGTGCATCCCGGTTATGTGCTCACCGACGGGTTCCGGGTGCCCGGCCTGACCGCCCCGAACCTGGCGGTGATCGGCGGGGACCGGGCCGCGGCCTGCGTGTCGGCGGCCTCGGTGCTGGCCAAGGTGACCCGCGACCGGATCATGTGTGAGCTGCACACCCGGATGCCGTGGTACGGCTTCGGCGAGCACAAGGGCTACTGCACGCCGGAGCACAACGTGTCCCTGTTGACGCATGGTCCCTGCGCCGAACACCGGTTCAGCTATGCCAACGTCGTGCTGGCGGCGCGTGCACACGGTCTGAGTGCTCCGGCGCGGGGGAGTGCACAGCCGAGACCGTGCCCGCTGGTGGGGCCGGCGGTGGGCCAGAATGGGGGATCGCTGACCATGTCAGCGGCACGAGCAGGAGGAGCTGGCACCCGATGAAGCGACTGATGCAGCAACCGATGGGCCACCGATGAGCACCGAGGATCTCGAGAAATACGAGACCGAGATGGAGCTGTCGCTCTACAAGGAATACCGTGACGTCGTCGGCCAGTTCGCCTATGTGGTGGAGACCGAGCGGCGCTTCTACCTGGCCAACGTGGTAGATGTGCAGGCCCGCAACGCCGAGGGCGAGGTCTACTTCGAGGTGCGGATGTCCGATGCCTGGGTGTGGGACATGTACCGGCCGGCCCGATTCGTCAAGAACGTTCGAGTACTCACGTTCAAGGACATCAATATCGAGGAAGTGGATAAACCAGACCTCCGCCTGCCCGAGAGCGGTCCGTTCAGTGGCTGACTGACCACCTCAGCACAGGAGTACAGGCAGCGAGTCCAAGCTGTTGATCAGCACGCCGGGTTGCCGGGCCAGCTCTTCGGCGGGCACCGCCAGGCGAAGCCGGGGGAACCGGGTGAGCAGGCTACCCAGCGCGATCCGGCCTTCCAGCCGGGCCAGCGGTGCGCCCAGGCAATGGTGGATGCCGTGGCCGAAGGCCAGGTGCGGGTTGTCGGTGCGGGTGATGTCCAGGATGTCGGGCGCTGCGATGCATCCAGGATCGCGGTTGGCGGTGAGCAGGCTGAGCAGCACGATCTCACCGGCCGCAATGGTGACCCCGCCGATGTCGACCGGCTCAGCGGTGCAGCGCATGGTCGCCGTCTGCAGCGGGCCGTCGAAGCGCAGCAGCTCCTCCACCGCGGCGGCGAGCCGATCCGGCTGCGCGCGCAGCAGCTCCCGCTGCCCGCGGTTGGTGAGCAGCGCGAGCGTGCCGTTGCCGATCAGATTGACTGTGGTCTCGTGGCCGGCGACGAGGATGAGGAACACCATGGAGGTGAGCTCGTCGTCGGTGAGCTGGTCCTGGCCGTCGCGAGTGGCGACCAGCGCGGAGAGCAAGTCATCCGCAGGGGTGGCGCGCTTGGCATCGACCAGCTCACGCAGGTAACTCACCAGCGCGATGATCGCAGTGGCGAGGGCGTCCGGGCCTGCCAGCATGCCGGTCACCACGATGGAGCTCCAGCGACGGAATGCCGTTCGGTGTTCAGCCGGCACGCCGAGCAACTCGCAGATCACGGTGATCGGCAGCGGGAGGGCAAACGAGGTGATCAGGTCGGTTCGTTCTTCCTTGGCCATTTCGTCGAGAAGATCGTCGGTGATCTGCTGGATGCGTGGCGCAAGCAGCTCGACGCGGCGACGGGTGAACGCGGTGGTGACCAGCCGGCGTAATCGGGTGTGGTCCGGCGGATTGTAGTTGAGCATGTGGCTCGCCATCGCTGTGAACACCCCGGGCGGCACCAGATCGCGGCCCAGATTGGCCATCACCGTGACACTCTTGACCAGCCGCGGGTCGTGCAGCGCCCGGCGCACTTCCCCGTAGCCAGTGATCAGCCAGGCCGGCTCGCCGGTGGGCAGCGTGATGCGGTGTACCGGCCCGGTCGCCGCAAGCTCGGCGTATCTGGCGCTGCGCTGCGACTCGTCGGTGATGGTGAACGGCGTCTGCGCCACTACCTCTGTCATGGCGGGTGCTCTCCTTATGGTAGGCGCCAGGTCGATGCTGAACATTCGGATTTCGATAACAGAGGCATCTGGGGGCTGGCGTGATACTGCTTGCGACGTAGGGAGTGGCCGCACTGCGGCGATCCCTCTGGTAACACGTTGGTGAACTGGCTGTTACGGGCCGGAAACCGTGCACGTTCACCATCAACCCACCAACAACCAGGCGACGAGGCCTCTCACGGACGGAGGCCGGCGATGAGTGGATCACCGACGAGTGAACCTGAGACCACCTCCGCGGGGCAGCTCGATCGTCCCTGTGCGTGCCGCACCGAGTCATTCCGATTCTGCCCCTGCTATTCCACGCGCACCTGGCAACGTGGGGACCCGACGACGGATCTGCCCGCGGCACCCCTCTGGCGGCCATCGCAGCCCAGGAAGGTGAGCGACGCGGCGTGACGCGCCGCGTTAGCACGCAGACCTGACAGTTCGGATGCGCCACCTGCTCGGCGCGCTCCAGTTATCCACACCCACCCCTGTTGTCCACAGGTCGGGCCGCACGTGGTCGACCGGGCTGACCCGGTCCGGCAGCCTCGTGAGGCGGAGATCACCGGATGACGGGGAGGTCGAGGTGGAGACGACGGCGCAGGCGGCGGAACGCCGCAATGACGAGCTGGGCAGGAGGGGTGAGGAGCTGGCGGCGCAGTACCTGGCTGGCACCGGGCTCGTCGTGCTCTCGCGCAACTGGCGGTGCCGGGACGGTGAGGTCGACATTGTCGCAACCGATGGTGAGCGGCTCGTCGTCTGTGAGGTCAAGACCCGGTCGGGCACCGGTTACGGGGAACCCGCCGAGGGCGTGACGCCGGCGAAGGCCGCGAGAGTCAGGCGAGTCGCGGCGGAGTGGTTGCGGACTTACCGGGTGGGCTGGTGTGAGGTTCGCTTCGACGTGTTGGCGGTGCTGTGCCCGCCGGAGGGGCCGTGCACCGTGGAGCACCTGCAGGGTGCGTTCTGATGGCGCTGGCCAGCACCTGGGCGGTGGCGCTGCACGGAGTCGACGGCGTCCTGGTGGAGATCGAGGCCCATATCGGTCCCGGCCTGCCGGGTCTGCAGATGGTCGGCCTGCCCGATACCTCGCTGTCCGAGGCCCGGGACCGGGTACGGGCCGCAGTGCTCAACTCGGGCCGGCGATGGCCGCCGCGCCGGATGACCCTCGCGCTCTCGCCTGCCACCTTGCCCAAGGTTGGGAGCAGCTATGACCTCGCCATCGCGTGCGCTGTGCTGGCGGCCGACGGCCGGATCCCGGCCGATCGGCTCCGGGGGCTGGTCCTGATCGGGGAACTGGCCCTGGACGGCCGGTTGCGTCCGGTTCGGGGAGTCCTGCCGGCGGTCCTCGCGGCGCGCCGGGTGGGGATCGACCAGGTGGTGGTGCCGAGCGCCTCGCTCGCCGAGGCGGCGCTGGTCGACGGTGTGCGGGTGTACGGCGCGGCTCACCTCAAGGACGTCCTGGGCTGGTTGCGGGACCCCGGTGCCGCGCTGAGCCGTCCCGGTCCGCCGCGCCCGGCGCTGGTGCCGGCGGTCCCGGACCTCGCCGACGTGTTGGGGCAGGGTGATGCCCGCTGGGCGGTGGAGGTCGCCGCTGCGGGAGGCCACCATCTGCTGCTGACCGGGCCACCTGGGACGGGCAAGACCATGCTGGCCCAGCGAATGGTCGGGTTGCTGCCGGCGCTCACCGATTCCGAAGCACTCGAGGTGACTGCGGTGCACTCGGTGGCCGGGCTGCTCGCCCTGGATACGCCGCTGATCACGGTGCCGCCGTTCGTCGCGCCGCACCACACCAGCTCGGTGGCCGCGTTGGTGGGTGGCGGTTCGGGGATGGCCAAGCCCGGCGCGGTGAGCCGGGCCCACCGCGGGGTGCTGTTCCTCGACGAGGTCGCCGAGTTCGGGCCGCGGTCGTTGGAGGCGTTGCGTACCCCGCTGGAGGACGGTGAGGTTCGGTTGGCCCGCCGGGACGGGGTGGTGCACTATCCGGCGCGCTGCCAGCTCGTGCTGGCGGCCAACCCGTGCCCGTGCGCGCCGGCTGATGAGCGGGATTGTGTCTGTGCTCCGGCTGCCCGCCGGCGTTACCTGGGGCGGCTGTCGGGGCCGTTGCTGGACCGGGTGGACGTGCGGGTGGCGATGCGCCCGGTGAAGTACATGGGCCAGGCCGACGCCGAGCCGGAGAGTTCTGCGGTGGTGCGGGAGCGGGTGGTCCAGGCTCGCGCTGCCGCCAGGGCGCGGTGGGCGGGTACCGGCTGGGGCACCAACGCCGAGGTGCCTGGTCCGGTCTTGCGGCGCCGGTTCCGGCTACCGCGGGCGGTGACCGAACCCATCGAGGCCGCACTGCATCGGGGCCTGGTGACCGCTCGGGGAGCGGACCGCACGTTGCGGCTGGCCTGGACGATGGCCGACCTGGCGGGGCGGGATCGCCCAGCGCTCGAGGACGTGTCCGCCGCGATGGGGCTGCGGGATCGGAGCGCGGCATGAGTCCGGGAGATCGTGAGCTGCGCCGAGCCCGGGCCTACCTCAGCAGGGTGGCCGAGCCGCCGGCTCCGGCGCTGTCCGAGCTGATCGAGGAGATCGGTCCGGTGCGGGCGGCCCGATCAGTGGCCGCAGGCGAGGTGCCCGATCGGGTGGCTGCTGAGACAGCTGCCCGCCGAGACGACGATCGGGCCGAGGCCGACCTGGCGGCGATCGCCGCGTTCGGGGGTCGGCTGGTGATTCCCGAGGACCCGGAGTGGCCTGCCGAGGCGTTGGGCTGCTTCGCCACCCCTACTGCCCAGGCCGATGAGCGCTGGCGGGCCCCGTTGGCGTTGTGGTTACGAGGAGCGGGTGGCCTCGACGGGCTCGGAGAGCGGGCGGTGGCGGTGGTGGGCGCCAGGGCCGCGACCGGGTACGGCGAGCACGTCGCCGCCGAGTTCGGGTACGGGCTCGCCGAGGACGGAGTGGCGGTGGTGTCCGGTGCCGCGTTCGGCATCGATGGCGCCGCGCACCGGGGCGCGCTGGCCGCCGAGGGCGCCACCGTCGCGGTGCAGGCCTGCGGGCTGGATCGGGCCTATCCCGCAGGACATCATGGGTTGCTGGAGCGGATCGCCGCGAGCGGCGCGGTGGTCAGTGAATACCCACCGGGTGTCCGGCCTGCGCGCCATCGCTTCCTCGTCCGCAACCGCCTGATCGCCGCATTCGCCGCCGGCACCGTGGTGGTCGAGGCGGGGGTGCGCAGCGGCGCTCGACGAACCGCCACCGCTGCGGCCGCACTGGGGCGGGTGGTGATGGCGGTGCCAGGCCCGGTCACCTCAGCGCTCTCGGTTGGTTGCCACCTGCTGGTACGCGACGAGCAGGCCGTGTTGGTCACCCGGGTGGCTGAGGTGGTGGAGGCGGTAGGCCGGATCGGTGCGGACCTCGCGCCGCCGTTGACCACCCCGCGCCTGCGGACTGACGGGCTGAGCCCGGAGCTGCTGGCCGTCTACGAGGCGTTGCCCGCCCAGGCTCCTCGACATCCAGAGCAACTGGTACGCGAGTCCGGGGTGCCCCTACACCGGGTGCGCTCGGCGCTGCCGTTGCTGGAATTGCAGGGTTTGGTGGGGTGCGGAGTCAGCGGCTGGCACCGGGTATTCCCCGACAGTGGTTCATGACCTGGGTTCATGACTCGGGGGCGTGGCGGTGCTTGACGTGACGCCCTCGGAAGCGCAGCGTGCTGCGGGTGCGGGAGGACCGGCTGGCATCCGAGTCGCTGCCGGAGGGCTTGGCCGCCTGCCGGGAGAGCTTCGCGGCTCATCTGCGGTCGGTGCGTGGGCTCTCGATGCACACCGTGCGGGCTTACCGTGGCGATGTCACCGCATTGCTCCGGTATCTGGTCGACTCGGGCCACCACGATCTCGCGGAGTTGGATTTGCCGCTGCTGCGCGGCTGGTTGGGTTCACAGCACCGGAATGGACACCGGCGCAGCACGCTGGCCCGGCGGGCTGCGGCCGCCCGGGCATTCACCGCTTGGGCGACCCGAGCCGGTGCGCTGGGAAGTGACCCAGGGCCGCGGCTGGTCGCGCCGCGACCGCAGCGAGCGCTGCCCGCGGTGCTGCACCCCGAACAGGCCGCCGCGGCACTACACGCCGCGCAACGCGGTGCCGCGCAGGCGGATCCGATCGCGCTACGTGATCACGCAGCGGTCGAGCTGCTGTACGCGACCGGTATCCGGGTGGCCGAGCTCTGTGGTCTGGATCTTGGTGATCTCGACCAGGAGCGGCGACTCGTGCGGGTCCTCGGGCAAAGGCGCCAAGGAACGTGCGGTGCCCTTCGGGCTGCCGGCGCAACGAGCCGTGCTCCGCTGGCTCGACGAAGGGCGCCCAGCACTCGTGGGTCCCCATTCGGCGGCGGCGGTGTTCCTGGGCGCGCGCGGTCGCCGGGTCGATCAGCGGATCATCCGCACCGTCGTGCACGATGCGGTCGGCGCGGTGCCGGGTGCGGCGGACATGGGTCCGCACGGACTGCGGCACAGTGCCGCAACTCACCTGCTGGAGGGGGGCGCAGATCTTCGCACCGTTCAGGAGTTACTCGGTCACGCTACGCTCGCCACCACGCAGCTCTACACACATGTCACTGTCGAGAGACTGAAGGCGATCCATGACCGGAGCCACCCCCGTTCCTGAGTATTCCGGGGGTCGTGACCGCGTCCTGACCGCGCTCCAGCCCTCCGATGTCGCCTCGCGCAGCTGTGCCGCTGATGCGGGGACGGGAGATGTGGAAGCGGGCATCGTCGCGTTATGGCGGGCCTACGGCAGGGATCGCGATGCCACCCTGCGTGATCGACTGGTGCTGCACTACGCGCCGCTGGTCAAGTACGTGGCAGGTCGGGTCGGCACCGGGTTGCCCGCCCATGTGGACATCGCCGACCTGGTGCAGTCGGGCGTGTTCGGTTTGTGGGACGCGATCGACCGGTTCGAGCCCGAGCGGGGTCTGAAGTTCGAGACCTATGCGATGCAGCGGATCCGGGGCGCGATCCTGGACGAGCTGCGCGCCCAGGACTGGGTGCCTCGCACGGTGCGCAGCCGGGCCCGCGAGGTGGAGCGTGCACTGGAGCGCCTGGAGACCCGGCTGCAGCGTTCGGCCACCGACGCCGAGGTGGCGGCAGAGCTCGGGATCACGGTCGCCGAGTTGCGCGATCTCTATGCACAGCTGCAGCTGACCAGCGTGATCGCCCTGGACGAGCTCATCGCCGTCGGCCGAGGTGGCACGTCGATCGCTGAGACGCTGCCCGACGAGACCGCGGAGGAACCGCAGGCTCTTCTCGATTCAGTGGAGAGCAGGCGGCTGCTCGCCCAAGCGGTCTCGCAGCTCACCGACCGGGATCGGGTGGTGGTATCGCTCTATTACTTCGAGAACCTCACGCTGGCTGAGATCGGCCGGGTGCTCGGTGTCACCGAGTCTCGGGTATGCCAGCTGCACACCAGGGCGGTGCTCCGGCTCCGCAGCAAGATGCTGGAAGCCTCCGCCGGCTGAGGGCGCCTCACAGGTGATCCGGCGGGTCGTCGATCGGCAGCAGGCGTACCCGGGTCGCGATGATCAACCGCAGCGGGTCCAGGTACTCCCTGGCCTGATCCGTTGGGTTCGGGTCGCCTCGTGCTGGGCCACGAAAGACGCCCCAGTGCAGGCACGCCACGACGGGGCAGCCCGCGTGGCTGATCTCAACCGTGCCGGGCGCAACCGTGCCGATCTGCTCACCTCTGGACACCCGATCGCCGGCGGCCACGGTGGGGGACACCGGTTCATAGGTCGTGCGCAGCCCGCCTGGATGGCTCAGGGACACCACACCGCGCCCGGCCACCATCCCGGCGAACACCACCGTGCCGGAGCCGGCCGCGAGCACCGGCGCACCGACCTCCGCGGCGAGGTCGACACCACGATGACCCGGCCCGAACCGGAACTCCGGAGGCCGGAAAGCCCGAACCACGGTCGGGGACCCGGGAAGTGGCCAGCTGAACTGTGGCCGGGGCGGCAGGCCGGGGTCGTCCGGCCCGGCCCTGGCCACCAGACCGGTGGGGATCGGGTGGACGGGTCGGCTGGCCGCATTGGTGATCACCGCCGGTCCACCGGAGAGCACCGCTGCGAGCACACCACAGATCAGAATCCGAGACACCCCGTCACCCTGCCCATATTTTCCCCACCCAGCGAGCCCCGACACCCAGGCCTGTGGATAACGGGGTCACTGGGGACAGAATCGCCAACCGCGCCTTCTGGGTGCAGCACGCGGTAATTTCGGATCCGAAAACAGCAGTCTGCTTCCAGAACGGGGATGGTGGGGGGCGCGGGGGGCGGCGGCGGTGGGTAGGCCGTACACTTCAGAGGCGGCTCGCTTGCGGGCCGACTTCGCGCGCCAGCGCTGCGCCCTACCGGGGCCTCAGTGTCCGGCGGTCCTCGATGTGATCATGCTCGCACCGAGGTCCGGTCGCTGGCCTGGCGCTAGGGCGGCGGTCCAACCCGGCCCGTCGCGACAACCGCATGAGCGCGTCGACGCAACCGACGCGCCTGACACATCGAGGTGTGCACCGGCCATGGCCGTCGTCACCATGAAGCAACTGCTTGACTCCGGCGTGCATTTCGGGCACCAGACCCGGCGCTGGAATCCGAAGATGAAACGCTACATCTTCACTGAGCGCAACGGTATCTACATCATCGACCTGCAGCAGACGCTGACCTACATCGATCGGGCCTACGAGTTCATCAAGCAGACCGTGGCCCATGGCGGTTCGATCCTGTTCATCGGCACCAAGAAACAGGCCCAGGAAGCGATCTCCCACCATGCACAGCGGGTGGGTATGCCCTTCGTGAACCACCGCTGGCTGGGCGGCATGCTCACGAACTTCACCACCGTGCACAAACGCTTGCAGCGTCTCAAGGAACTCGAGGCCATGGAGCAGACCGGCGGTTTCACCGGGCTGACCAAAAAAGAGATCCTGATGCGCACCCGGGAGAAGGACAAGCTGGAGAAGACCCTGGGCGGTATCCGCGACATGCAGCGCGTCCCCAGCGCCGTATGGGTGGTGGACACCAAGAAAGAACAGATCGCCGTCGGTGAGGCTCGCAAGCTGGGCATCCCGATCGTGGCCATCCTGGACACCAACTGCGACCCCGACGAGGTCGACTACCCCATCCCGGGCAACGACGACGCGATCCGCTCCGCGGCGCTGCTCACTCGGGTGGTGGCCGACGCCACTGCTGACGGGCTGATGTCGCGGGCCGGACGCTCCACCGGAGCCGATGGAACGGACAAGCCGGGGGCCGGCGTGGGTGTCGACGAGCCGCTGGCCGAATGGGAACAGGAACTGATGGTCTCCGGTGCCCCTGCCGCCGGTGCCCGCTGCCGGCAACCCTGCTGCCGAACGGTCCGACGCGACCCCCGCTGAACCGATGGTGGCCAGCAACGGCGTGCCGCAGACCTGACAGCACAGCCTGTCTCGATCCGACAACGAACTCCAGGACGGTAGAGCCACCATGGCGAATTACTCCGCCGCCGATGTCAAGCGAATCCGGGACCTGACCGGTTCCGGCATGATGGACTGCAAGAAGGCCCTGGAAGAATCCGACGGTGACTTCGATCGGGCGGTCGAACTGCTGCGGATCAAGGGTGCGAAGGACGTTGGCAAGCGGGCCGAGCGCACTACCGCCAACGGGTTGGTGGCCGCCGAGAGTGGCGTGATGATCGAGCTCAACTGCGAGACCGATTTCGTCGCGAAGGGCACCGACTTCCAGGAGCTCGCCGGCCGCATCGTCGCTGAGGCGGTCCGGATCCGGCCTGCCGACGTCGACGTGCTCGCTGGGGCACCGCTGGGGGGCGGCACCGTCGAGGACGCGGTGCAGGACATCTCAGCCAAGATCGGTGAGAAGCTGCAGCTGCGCCGTGCGGTGTCCTTCGATGGCGAGGTGGCCATTTACCTGCATCGCCGTGCTTCCGACCTGCCACCCGCGGTCGGGGTGATGGTCGAGTACGACGGTGGTTCCGCGGAGACGGCTCGTGCCGTGGCGATGCAGATCGCGGCGATGAAACCGCGGTACGTCACCCGGGATGAGATTCCGGCCGACGTGCTGGCCAACGAACGGCGTATCGCCGAGGAGACCGCCCGCGAAGAGGGTAAACCGGAGCAGGCTCTACCGAAGATCGTCGAGGGTCGCCTGGGCGGTTTCTTCAAGGACACCGTGCTGGTGGAGCAATCCTGCGTGCAGGACTCCAAGAAGACCGTCAAAGCTCTTCTCGACGAGGCCGGGGTGACTGTGCGACGGTTCGCTCGCTTCGAGGTCGGCCAGGCCTGATCCGCCGATGAACGCCGGCCGGCTGATAGGTCCCGGATACCGCCGAGTGCTCCTCAAGCTCGGCGGGGAGATGTTCGGTGGCGGGGGAGTCGGGGTGGACCCCGAAGTGGTGAAGGCCGTCGCGTGGCAGATCGCCGACGTGGTGGCCGGCGGGATGCAGATGGCTGTGGTGATCGGCGGAGGGAATTTCTTCCGCGGTGAAGAACTACAGCTGGGCGGCATGGAGCGCTCCCGCGCCGACTACATGGGAATGCTCGGCACCGTGATGAACTGCCTGGCCTTGCAGGATTTCCTGGAACGCGAGCATAAAATCGACACTCGTGTGCAGACGGCTATCACGATGGGTCAGGTCGCTGAGCCCTACATCCCCCGCCGGGCCATCCGGCACCTCGAGAAGGGCCGGGTGGTGATCTTCGGGGCCGGGGTGGGGATGCCTTATTTCTCCACCGACACCACCGGTGCCCAGCGGGCGTTGGAGATCGGTTGTGAGGTGCTGCTGATGGGTAAGGCGGTCGACGGTGTCTATACCGCCGACCCCAGGACGGATCCTTCGGCCACGATGTTCACGCACATCACCCATCGCGAGGTACTCGAGCGCGGACTGAAAGTGGCGGATGCGACCGCGTTCAGCCTGTGCATGGACAACAAGCTGCCGATCATCGTGTTCAATCTGCTCACCGAGGGCAATATCGCTCGTGCGGTGCGTGGTGAGCCGATCGGGACTCTGGTCAGCACGGCGGCCCAGGGACATCAGAGCTCAGGTGCAGCAGGCTAGTAACAAGGAGCAGCCGTGATCGACGACACCCTCTTCGATGCCGAGGAGAAGATGGAAAAGGCCGTGTCGGTGGCCAAGGAGGATCTCGCCACGGTACGCACCGGCCGGGCCAGCCCGGCGATGTTCTCCAAGATTGTGGTGGACTACTACGGCGCCGCCACTCCACTGATCCAGTTGGCCAGTGTGACCGTCCCCGAGGCCCGGATGGCGGTGATCAAACCCTATGACCCCAGCCAGCTTCGACTGATGGAGAAGGCGATCCGGGATTCTGATCTGGGCGTCAATCCCACCAACGACGGCATGATCATCCGGGTGGTCATCCCGCATCTGTCCGAGGAACGCCGCCGGGATCTGGTCAAGGTTGCGCATACCAAAGGTGAGGACGCCAAGGTCGCGATCCGCAACATTCGTCGTAAGGCCAAGGAGCAGCTCAGCCGGATCGGTCGCGATGGCGAGGCCGGTGAGGACGAGGTGACCCGGGCGGAGAAGGAACTCGAGGTCACCACGCACCGGTACGTGAGTCAGGTTGACGAACTCGTCAAGCACAAGGAATCCGAACTGCTCGAGGTCTGAGTGTCTGCCAGCAGCCTGCCCGAGCAACCTGTTCCCGCGGTGCCCCCGCTGCGGCTTCCCACCCCTCGAGCGGGCCGGAACCTGTGGGCGGCGATCGCAGTCGGGCTGGTGTTGGGCGCCGCGATCGTGTTGGCGCTGTTCACCGTGCGCCAGGTCTTCATCGGGATCGTGGCCGTCGCGGTGGCGGTGTCCAGCTGGGAGCTGGCTGGGGCCTTACGCGGGGCCGGTATCAGGGTCTCGCTACCGCCGGTGTTGCTCGGTGGGCAAGCGATGGTGTGGCTGGCATGGCCGTTCGGCCGGGACGGGATACTTGTCGCGTTCGTGATCACTGCGCTGCTCTGCCTGGTATGGCGCTTTCTGAAAGGTGCGGCCGGGTATGTCCGGGACGTCAGCGCGTCGGTGTTCAATGTGGCCTACGTGGCCGGGTTCGCCGCCTTCGGGACACTGCTGGTGGTTCCCGCCGACGGCGCGGCGCGAGTGTCGTGCCTGATGCTCGCCGTGGTGGCCTCGGACGTAGGGGGCTACGTCACAGGCGTGCTGGGCGGGCGGCACCTGATGGCGCCCTCGATCAGTCCGAAGAAGTCCTGGGAGGGTTTCGCCGGGTCTATGGTCGCCGGGACTGCGACCGGTGCGCTGGCGGTGACCTTGCTACTGGGTGGGCAGCTGTGGCAAGGGATGCTGTTCGGTGCGGCGATCGTGCTGTCCGCGACCGGCGGGGACCTGATCGAATCACTGATCAAGCGTGATCTCGGGGTGAAGGACATGGGGACCGTGCTGCCCGGTCACGGTGGGTTGATGGACCGGATGGATTCACTGCTGCCCTCGGCGGTGGTGGCCTGGCTGTTGCTGAGCCTGCTGCTCCCGGTCAGCGAGTTCTAGATGCACGGGCACCATGGCCCGGGAACCGAGCTGGGTGTGCTGGCCAGCCCCAACATCTGGAACTGGCCCGAGGTTTACGAACGGGAGAATCAGGCTGTCGACGCCGACGGGGCGCTGTGGGCCGCCTTGGCCGAGCGGGTCGGCTGGGCTGGTGCCGACGTCGTCGACATCGGCTGCGGGGATGGCTTTCACCTGCCCCGATTCGCCGGGCTGGCCCGTAGTGTCGTCGGGGTGGAGCCACACCCTCCGCTGGTGGCTTCCGCCCGCCGTCGGGTTCGTGAGCTGCCCCACGTCCGGGTGCTCGCCGGTTGCGCCCAGCGGGTACCGCTACCTGATTCCAGCGCCGATCTGGTGCACGCTCGCATCGCCTACTTCTTCGGTCCCGGCTGCGAACGGGGTCTGGTCGAGGCATCACGGGTGTTGCGTCCCGGTGGCACCCTGGCCGTCATCGACTTGGACGGTACCCACGCCCCCTACGGCGAGTGGCTGTGCGCGGCGGCACCGCGCTACCGGCCGGCCGCTGTCGAGGCGTTCTTCGCCGCCCAGGGTTTCGACTGCCACCGGGTGGACACCGTGTGGCGTTTCCGTGATCGTGGCGACCTGGAGGACGCGCTGCGCATCGAGTTCACTCCCGAGGTGTCCGCACGGGCCATCGCGCAGACCCCCGGTCTGACCATCCCGGTCCGCTATCGCCTGCACACCCGCCGCGCGGTATTGTCTGCGGGCCGTTGCTGCTTCACGTAGGCCTGGGACAGTGGAATCCGACATGACTGCGCTGCCCTTGGTGTTCGAGGCCCCGCGCCGGGGAAAGCCGCCGCGGCACCTCGCCGACCTCGACCGTGACCAGCGCCGCGCCGCGGTGATCGAGCTGGGCGAGCCGGCCTTCCGCGCTGACCAGCTGGCCCGGCATTATTTTGCCCGGCTGAGCACCGATCCAGCCACGATGACCGACCTCCCCGCGACCGTCCGGGAACGGCTGGTGGCGGCGCTGCTGCCGGAGCTGGCCACCCCGGTGCGACACCTGAGCTGCGATGACGGTACGACCCGTAAGACGCTGTGGCGTGCCGCCGACGGGTCGCTCACCGAGAGCGTGCTGATGCGCTACCCGGACCGCGCCACGGTGTGCATCTCCAGCCAGGCCGGTTGCGGGATGGCGTGCCCGTTCTGCGCCACCGGCCAGAGTGGACTGACCCGTAACCTGTCCACTGCCGAGATCGTCGACCAGGTGCGCGCGGCCGCGGTCGCGATGCGCGGGGGCGAGCTGAGTGGCGGGCCGGGGCGGCTGTCCAACGTCGTGTTCATGGGCATGGGCGAGCCGCTGGCCAACTACCAGCAGGTGGCGGCGGCGCTGCGCCGGATCACCGATCCTGCCCCGGACGGTCTGGGCCTGTCCCAGCGGTCGGTGACGGTGTCCACCGTGGGTCTGGTGCCGGCGATCCGGCGGCTGGCCGAGGAGGGGCTGCAGGTCACCCTCGCGGTATCGCTGCACACCCCGGACGACGAATTGCGGGACACCCTGGTCCCGGTGAACCGCCGGTGGAAGGTGGCCGAGGTCCTCGACGCCGCGCGGCATTACGCGGAGGGCACCGGGCGCCGGGTGTCCATCGAGTACGCGCTGATCCGGGACGTCAACGATCAGCCGTGGCGAGCCGATCTGCTCGGCCGGTTACTGCGCGAACGCCTGGGTGCACTGGTGCATGTGAATCTCATCCCGCTCAATCCCACCCCCGGCAGCGAATGGGACGCCAGCCCGTTGCCCGCGCAGCAGGAGTTCGTCGCTCGGGTGCGCGCGGTGGGGGTGGCCTGCACCATCCGCGACACCCGAGGCCGCGAGATCGCCGCCGCCTGCGGCCAGCTCGCCGCGTCCCAGCCACAATGAACATCGCTGGCGCCAACCGCGGCATCATTTCAGGCCGGACTCGCGCAGGGTGATGTTGAGTCGTCCGCTGCTCAGGCCGATGTCGCTGTTCCCGGTGGCGGGCAGAGTCTCTGGGCACGCCGTGAAAGGCAAGCCTGGAGGGCCCGCCGAAGACGAACAGGTCTCCCGACTCCAGGACGACGTCTTGCCATGGCCTGCTGTGACTTTCCGTGTTGCCGAAACGGAAGATGCAGGTGTCGCCGAGGCTCAGTGACACGACGGGTGCCCGGCTGCGCTCGTCGCGGTCCTGATGCATACCCATCCGGGCATTCCCGTCGTAGTGGTTGATCATGGCGATGTCGGGCTGGTATTGGGCCCCTGCCTGCTGATCCTGATAGGCCTCAGCGACCGCCCGCCGACCGAGATCAGCCAGCCAGTCCGGGAACGCTGTCACCGGAGACCCATCGCCGTCGTCCACGGTTCGCGAATAGCGGTAGGGGTACCAGTGCCAGCCGAGGCAGACCGTGTGAACGGACATCACCGCGCCGTTGGGCAGGCGCGCGGCACGCATGCCCGCCGGTGGCCGCGCCCACTCTCGGCAGGCCAGAACCAACCGTCGCTGCTCACCCAGACCGAGCCACCCGGGAACGTGCACCGCGCCAGGAGCGATCTCGGCCGCCGGCCTGGGCAGCAATGCCATGACCACCTTTCTCTGACCCACGTCGTCTCGGGCGTCGGAGGCGGTCACGTTTCACGCGGCGTCGACTGTCGTTGCGCTCACCGTTGATGGGTTCGGGATCGCTTCACCTCGCTCGCGCATCACCTCGAGGTGACCTGCTCAGCTTACCGAGCACGGTCGCCACTCCCGGCTTGGTTGCGTGGATGTAGTGACGATGACTGCCTCTCACTCGTGCCAGTGTCCATTGGATCCCCGCGACGAGCTGATCGGCCACGGTGGCGTGGTACCGGTCGAGGTCATATCCCTCGGCGGCGGCGTTGAAGACCGCGGCGGGATGGAACATGCGCCTATCAGACCGACTTCGGCCGGTCAGGCGCGACGGTGATGGGTCGCCGCTGAAGGCACCGGCGACAGCACAGTGCCCGGCTGGAGAGGACACTCGAGCTCGTGCACCTTCCCGTCATGCCACCTGTCTCGCCGATGCTGGCGAAACCCGTGACCACGATTCCGGCCGGCCAGCACTACGAACCGAAGTGGGACGGCTTCAGGGCGATCATCTTCCGGGATGGAGGCGAGGTCGAGATCGGCAGCCGTAAGGAGCGGCCGATGACCCGCTACTTCCCTGAGGTCGTGGCGGCTGTCCTGGCGAATTTCCCGCCGCGTGCGGTGATCGACGGCGAGATCGTCATCGCCGATACCGACCGCAACACCCTCGACTTCGAGGCGCTGCAACAGCGCATCCACCCGGCCGCCAGCCGGGTCACCCTGCTCTCCGAGCAGACCCCGGCCAGCTTCGTCGCGTTCGACCTGCTCGCACTGGGCGATGACGACCTCACCCAGCAACCGCTCGTCGAGCGACGCGCCACGTTGGAGTATGCGCTGGGAGGCGCCGCCGCACCGGTGTTCATCACGCCTGCCACGCAGGACCTGGAACTGGCCCGGCAGTGGTTCGAGCAGTTCGAGGGCGCGGGTCTGGACGGGCTGATCGCCAAGCCGCTCGACCTGGTGTACCAACCCGACAAGCGGGTCATGACCAAGATCAAACACGAGCGCACCGCGGACTGCGTCGTCGCCGGCTACCGGGTGCACAAATCCGGCCCCGACGCGCTCGGCTCGCTGCTGCTCGGGCTCTACGACGACCGGGGTGTCCTGGTGTCGGTGGGCGTTGTCGGGGCGTTTCCGATGGATCGGCGCCGGGAGCTGCTGGCCGAGCTGCAGCCGTTGGTCACCACTTTCGACGACCACCCGTGGGCCTGGGCGCGGCAGGAGGAGGGCGAGCGCACCCCGCGCAAGTCCGAGACCAGCCGCTGGAACGCCGGCAAGGATCTGTCGTTCATCCCGCTGCGCCCCGAGCGGGTCGTCGAGGTCCGCTACGACTACCTGGAAGGCGTCCGGTTCCGCCACACCACCCAGTTCGTCCGCTGGCGCGACGACCGCGACCCGCACTCCTGCACCTACGACCAGCTGGAGCGCCCCATCCGCTTCACCATCGCAGACGTCCTCACGAGCGCCTGAACTGCCTGCGACTCTCCGCTTCCCGAACTCAACAGCAGAGCTGTTCGATCATGCTGGCGCAGCTCTGCTGTTGAGTTCGGGAGACTGGGGGTCTTCATGGCGACAGGTTGAGCTTGGTCTCGCCGGGGGTAGGGGAGTAGATCCGGTCTGGGTTGGTGATCCGGACTCTCCGGTGGCCGATCTCCAGTTCGGTGGCTGGCGAGGTGCTCAATCCCGCCAGCGCCGCTTGGCTTTGTAGGCTTTCAGGTGGCTGGCGAGCAGTATCACCACAAGGAGCGTGCCGAGGCCGATCAGGTAGGCGTCCTCAACGCGGCCGAGGTGATTACCGATGAGCATCGCGAAAAGCGCAAGCGCGGTGAGCCATCCGGCGGCCTTGCCGACTATCGGAAAGCCCCCATGCCAGCCCCAGTCGGCCGACGGTTCCCGGTCTGGGTCAGGCGCACCGTGGGTGGTGTGTGCTCCGGTGGGAGGCTGGTCGTTCACGGCCACCGTGGCATCATCGCATACCGTCGGTGGGCAGGCGGGACCCGCGCGGGTCCCGCCTGCCCACCGACGGGGCCATCAGCGCCAGACTTGCCGGCGCCCAGCGAAAAGCCGGTAGCCGGCAAGCAGGATCAACGAGCCGACGATGGCCCAGATCCAGGTGGAGAAACTGAGGAAACCCTGGTTCGGACTGAATCCCAGGGCTCGTCCCACAAAGCCGCCCAGAATGGCGCCGACGATCCCGATCAACGCGTCACGATGATTCCGCCAGGATCATCACCTGGCATGATCAATTTGGCGAGGGCGCCAGCGATCAGACCCAGCACGATCCACGAGATGATCCACATTCCCCCAACTCCCTTCGTGTGTGTTCACTGACAGTGTGATCGGTTTGAGGCCACCGTGCACGCATAACGTCGATACCGTCGGGAACAATGACCTGGATGGACCCCTCACCTCGGCCCCGCTCGGTCCTGCTGCTGGGCAGCACCGGGTCGATCGGCGTTCAGGCACTGGACGTGGTGCTCCGCAATCCGCAGCGCTTCCGGGTCGTCGGGCTGGCCGCCGGCGGCGCTGATCCGCAGGCGTTGGCCGCCCAGGTACTCCAGACCGGCGCCCCCGCCGTCGCCGTTGCCCGAGGCCGGGCGGCGCAGGATCTGCAGCTGGCGCTGTTCGCGGAGGCCCAGCGATGCGGCTACGACCGGGGCGGCTACCGGATGCCCCGGATCCTGGTCGGTCCCGAGGCCGCCGCTGAGCTCGTCGCGACCCAGCCCGCCGATGTGGTGCTCAACGGGGTGACCGGGTCCCGCGGCCTGGCGCCGACGCTGGCCGCCCTGCGCAGCGGCGCCACCTTGGCGCTGGCCAACAAGGAGTCTCTGGTGGCGGGGGGCACCCTGGTCACCGGCGCCGCCGCGCCCGGCCAGATCGTGCCGGTGGACTCCGAGCACTCCGCGCTCGCCCAGTGCCTGCGCGCCGGCCACCGGAGGGAGGTGTCCCGGCTGGTGCTCACCGCCTCCGGAGGCCCCTTTCGCGGGCGCAGGCGCGAGCAGCTCGAGGGCGTCACGGCCGAGCAGGCGCTGGCGCACCCGACCTGGCGGATGGGCCCGGTGGTCACAGTGAACTCCGCGACCTTGATGAACAAGGGTCTGGAGGTGATCGAGACCCATCTGCTGTTCGGCGTCCCCTACGACCGCATCGACGTGGTAGTGCACCCCCAGTCGGTGATTCACTCGATGGTGACTTTCACCGACGGCTCGACGATCGCCCAGGCCAGCCCGCCCGACATGCGGTTGCCGATCGCGCTGGCGCTGGGCTGGCCGGACCGGGTTCCCGATGCGGCACCCGCCTGCGAGTTCGGCAGCCCGACGAGCTGGACGTTCGAACCGGTGGACACCGAGACCTTCCCCGCCATCGAGCTGGCCAAGGCGGCGGGTACTGCTGGTGGTTGCGTCCCGGCGGTCTTCAACGCGGCCAACGAGGAGGCTGTGGCAGCCTTCCTCGAAGGCCGCGCCGCCTTCTGTGGGATCGTCGAGGCGGTGGCGGCGGTGTTGGACGAGTCGTCGGGGTGGCGAGCCGACCCGACTACGGTGAAAGACGTGCTCGCCGCCGAGGACTGGGCCCGGATCAGGGTCACGGAGCTGCTGGGTGGCCGAGCGGCCAGGGCCGGGAGGAGTGACGAGTGACGTTCGTGCTGGGGGTAGTGCTGTTCGCGGTGGCTATCGGGCTGTCCATCGCCTTGCACGAGGCCGGTCACATGTACAGCGCGAAAGCCTTCGGGATGAAGGTGCGCCGCTACTTCATCGGTTTCGGCCCCACCCTGTTCTCCTTCCGCCGGGGCGAGACCGAGTACGGGCTCAAAGCGATTCCGGCCGGTGGCTTCTGCGACATCGCGGGGATGACCTCACTGGAGGAGCTACCGGATCCCGACGACCGTAAGCGGGCGTTCTTCCGGTTTCCCACCTGGCAGCGGGTCGTGGTGCTCTCCGCGGGCTCGTTGACGCACTTCGCGCTGGGCATCGTGCTGATCTACGTGATGGCGGTGTCGACCGGTCTGCCCAACCTCGACCCCGCGCCGACTCCGGCGGTGGTGTCCAAGGTCAGCCCGTGCCTCACGGCGCGGGCCGATGGCGCCTGCCAGCCCGGGTCGCCGGCGCCGGCCAGGGACGCGGGGTTGCAGCCGGGTGACCGGGTGCTGGCGGTGGCGGGTACCCCGGTGCGCGATTTCGCTGACCTGGTCACCGCTATCCACGGTCGTTCCGGCCCGACCGAGGTGCGATTCGACCGCAACGGGGCGCAGCGCACGGTGCTGATCGATGTGGCCCGGGTTCCGCTCTCGGCGCTGGGCGGCAAGGGTGATGAGGTGGTCGGGGCGATCGGTATCTCTCCGCCGCGCCCGCCTGCGGTGACTGCCCGCTACAGCCCGGTGGCCGCGGTGGGCCAGACCGCCGCCTTCACCGGCACCATGTTCGCCAACACCTGGCAGGGTCTCCAGCAGTTTCCGCAGCGGATCCCGGCACTACTGGACCGCATCGCCGGGCAGCAACGGCCGGACACCCCGATGAGCGTGGTCGGGGCCAGCGTGCTCGGTGGCGACGCCGCGGACTTCGGCGCGTGGTGGTTTTTCCTGTTCCTGCTCGTGGCGCTGAACTTGTTCCTCGGAGTGTTCAACCTGCTGCCGCTGTTACCACTGGACGGCGGGCACATTGCGGTGAACGTCTACGAGGGCGCCCGCAACGCCATCCGGCGAGCCACTGGCCGAGCCAACGGGCCCCCGGTGGACTACGCCCGGCTGATGCCGCTGACGTATGTGGTGGTGCTCGTCTTCATCGGGGTGAGCCTGTTGACCCTCACCGCCGACATCGTCAACCCGATCCGCCTGGGCCGATGAGCGAGACTGACAACCCAGGGCACGCCATGATGATCGGTATGCCGGTCGTGCCCCCGCCGGTGCTCGCGCCGCGGCGCAAGACCCGTCAGCTGCTGGTCGGGACGGTGGGTGTGGGCAGCGAGCATCCGGTATCCGTGCAGTCGATGACCACCACGCTCACCGCTGACATCAACGCCACCCTGCAGCAGATCGCCGAGCTCACCGCGGCCGGCTGTGACATCGTGCGGGTGGCCGTCCCGAGCGCCGATGACGCCGATGCGCTGCCGGTCATCGCGCGCAAGTCCCGGATCCCGGTGATCGCCGACATCCACTTCCAGCCCAAGTACGTCTTCGCCGCCATCGAGGCGGGGTGCGCGGCGGTGCGGGTCAACCCGGGGAACATCAAGCGCTTCGACGACCGGGTGGCCGAGATCGCGAAGGCCGCGAAGGACGCCGGCACGCCGATCCGGATCGGCGTCAACGCCGGATCACTGGACCCCAAGATCCTGGCCAAGTACGGCAAGGCGACCCCGGAGGCGCTGGTGGCCTCCGCGTTGTGGGAAGCGAGCCTGTTCGCTGAGCACGACTTCCACGACATCAAGATCTCGGTGAAACACCACGACCCGGTCGTGATGGTGCGAGCCTACGAGCAGCTTGCGGAGCAGTGCGACTACCCGTTGCATCTCGGTGTCACCGAGGCCGGTCCGGAGTTCCAGGGCACCATCAAGTCGGCCACCGCGTTCGGGGCGTTGCTCAGCCAGGGCATCGGCGACACCATCCGGGTCTCGCTGTCCGCACCGCCGGTCGAGGAGGTCAAGGTCGGCCGGCAGATCCTGGAGTCGCTGAACCTGCGGACCCGCCGGTTGGAGATCGTGTCCTGCCCGTCTTGTGGTCGCGCCCAGGTGGATGTCTACAAGCTCGCCGAGGAGGTGACCGCGGGCCTGGAAGGCATGGAAGTGCCCTTGCGGGTGGCCGTGATGGGCTGCGTGGTCAACGGGCCGGGGGAGGCCCGTGAAGCCGACCTCGGGGTGGCCTCGGGCAACGGCAAGGGCCAGATCTTCGTCCGGGGTGAAGTGATCAAGACCGTGCCCGAGGCGCAGATCGTCGAGACGCTCCTGGAGGAGGCGTTCCGGTTGGCACAGGAGGGTTCCTGACGCCGCCACCCGTTGCTCTGGCAGGCTAGACGATGTGCTCAAGCACGCCAGCGCGCACCTGCTCGACGAGCGCCATGTACGCAGTGTCCGCGCGGTACTGGCCACTGACCCGGTGATGTCCTGCATGATCGCCGCGCGGGTCGAGCACGGCCTGGATCCGTGGCGGCTCGGCGGGGAGCTGTGGGGATTTTCGAATAACCCTGGGCTGGAATACGACGGTGCGCTGGAGGGGCTCTGCTTCTCCGGCGCCAATCTCGTTCCGCTGTGCGGTGGACGCTCGGCGATCCAGGCTTTCGCCGAGCGGGCGGTGCGCGCGCCCAGATCCTGCTCGTCGATGGTGGGGCCGGCTGATCATGTGCTCAGGCTGTGGTCGCAGCTGTGCGACTGCTGGGGCCCGGCCCGCGAGGAGCGTCCGGACCAGCCGCTGCTGGTGCTCGCCGAGCCGCCCCGGTTGCCGGCGGACCCGCTGGTGCGGGCGGTGCGTCCCGAGGAGTTGGACCGTTACCTGCCGGCGGCTGTGGCGATGTTCACCGAGGAGGTGGGGGTCGATCCGCGGTTTCCCGACGGTGGTGCCGGCTACCGGTCCCGGGTCGCGGAGTTGATCGCGACGGGTCGCGCGTTCGCTCGTTTCGAGGCTGGTGAGGTGGTGTTCAAGGCGGAGATCGGGGCGATGTCGTCCACCGTCGGTCAGATCCAGGGTGTCTGGGTGCATCCGGATCGGCGCGGGCAGGGCCTGGCGGCGAGCGCGACGGCGGCCGTGGTGGTGCGCCTGCAGCGGATGGGCCGCATCGCCAGCCTGTACGTCAACGGCTACAACCAGCCGGCGCGCGCGGCGTATCGCCGGGTCGGCTTCACCCAGGTGGGCTGCTTCGCCACGGTGTTGTTCTGAACCGTCTGTCGATCCGTCGCTGTTCTGAACTGTTTTATCCGTCGCTGTTCTGAACCGTGCTGTTCTGATCCGTCGCTGTTCGCAACCGGGAGGGGGCATACTCGCCGCCGTGAGCCGACAACGTCTGGTAGCCGCCGTCGTGGTGGTGGCTCTCAGCCTGGGCTCGCTGCTGGCCGGCTGCGGGATCTTCGGGGCAAAACCGCGGGACACGGCAGTGGCGTTCCTCGAGGCGCTGGCCCGGGGCGATGCGGTCGCAGCCGGGCGGCTCACCGACGATCCGGTGGCCGCCACCGGCCTGATCCGGCTGGCTCGCGAGGAACTGAAACCGCAGCGGGTGGAGCTCACTCTGGGTGATGTCCGCTCCGGTGACCGCATCGCCTCAGCGTCCTTCTCCGCGTTCTGGGACCTGGGCGCGAACCGGCGATGGCGGTATGCGGGTGGCTTCGAGCTCGTCCCGTCCGACGCCGGCTGGTTGGTGCGGTGGAATCCAGCGGTGCTGCACCCGCGCCTGGTCGCGGGTCAACGGCTGGCGCTACGCGAGACGCCGGCCGACCCGGTCGGAGTGCTCGACAGTTCCGGGACACCGTTGTTCACCTGGCAGACGGTGGTCACGGTCGCGCTGGACCGTGGCAAGGCTCCGGATCTGGCCGCGGTGGCCACTGCCCTGGCGGCCGCTCTGGCGCAGTTCGATCCGTTGATCACCCAGGAATCGATCATCGCGGGGGCCAACGCGGCCCCGCCGGGGCAGCCCAGCGCGGTGGCGGTGCTGCGCGAGCGTGACTACCAATCGGTGCGGGATCGGATCTACGACCTGCCTGGGGTGAGTTTCCCCACCCAGCAGCAACTCCTGGGGCCCGACCGGGACTTCGCCACGCAGCTGGCGACGGGAATCCGCGGGGTGGTTACCGAGCAACTCGCCAACGCCGCCGGATGGCGCGTCGTCACGGTGAACCCCAGGGGTGAGGAGGTCGACACCCTCGTCGTCGCGCCGCCCCGGGCGGTGCCGAGCCTGACCACCACGGTCGACCGTGCCGTGCAGACCGCCGCCGAACAGGCCCTCGCCCCGGTACCCAACCCGGCGATGATCGTCGCGATTCAACCCTCCAGCGGGGAGATCCTCGCGGTCGCGCAGAACGACGCGGCTGATGTGCAAGGCGCAGTGGCGCTGATCGGGCGTTACCCGCCGGGCTCCACCTTCAAGATAGTCACGGCGGTGGCGGCGCTGGAGGCCGGGCAGGTCACGGCGGACTCACCGGTGGCCTGCCCGGCGACCACCATCGTCGGGGAGCGGGTCGTGCCCAACGACCGCTTTTTCGACCTGGGTACGGTGCCGCTGCACACCGCGTTCGCCCGGTCCTGCAACACCACGTTCGCGCAGCTGGCGGCCCGGCTGGGAGCTGGGGCGCTGACCGATGCGGCGCACCAGATGGGCATCGGGCTGGACTACGACATCGTCGGCCTCACCACCGTCACCGGTCAGGTCCCTCCCTCGGAGTCGATGGTGCGGCGCGCGGAGAACGGATTCGGGCAGGGCAGGGTGCTGGCCAGCCCGTTCGGCATGGCACTGGTGGCGGCGACGGTGGCGGCCGGCGGTCAGGTCCCGACCCCGGTGCTGATCAGGGGCCGGCAGACCAACGTGGCGCTGGGACCGGTGGCACCGATCCCGCGTGAGGTCGCTGACGCGGTACGGGTGATGATGCGGGAAACGGTGACTCAGGGCACCGCCAAGGCATTGGCAGGCCAGGGCCAGCTGTTCGGCAAGACCGGGACCGCGGAGGACGTTCAGGTCGGTGCGCACGGCTGGTTCGTCGGGTTTCGGGGTGATCTGGCGTTCGCGACCCTGGTCGTCGGCGCGGGTTCCTCCGGTCCGGCGCTGGAGGTCTCCGGGAGCTTCCTGTCCGCGCTGCCCCCACCGTGACGGGTGCACCACCGTCACCGGCATAGAGTGGAGGGCATGCCTGTGCGAACTCCGCTGCGTCCCGGCCGTCAGACACCGATGCGTCCGGTCCCTTCGGAGATCCGGCGGCCGGAGTACGTGGGCAAGGCCAAGCCCAGCCCGTGCACCGAATCGTGCACCCAGCCGCCCGAGGTGATCGAGGCGATGCGGGTGGCGGGCAGGATCGCCGCGCAGGCGCTCGCCGAGGGCGGCCGGGCGGTGGCGCCCGGCGTCACGACTGATGAGGTCGACCGGGTGGTGCACGAGTACCTGCTCGATCACGGCGCCTATCCCTCGACGCTGGGCTACAAGGGTTTTCCCAAATCGTGCTGCACCTCGCTGAACGAGGTGATCTGCCACGGCATCCCGGACTCGACGGTGATCGAGGACGGTGACATCGTCAACATCGACGTGACCGCCTTCATCGGCGGGGTGCACGGCGACACCAACGCCACCTTCCTCGCCGGGAACGTCTGCGAGGAGGACCGGCTCCTGGTCGAGCGCACCCACGAGGCGATGATGCGCGGGATCCGCGCGGTGCGCCCTGGCCGGCAGCTCAACGTGATCGGCCGGGTCATTGAGGCGTACGCCAAGCGCTTCGGGTACGGCGTGGTCCGCGACTTCACCGGTCACGGCATCGGCCGCTCCTTCCACGGCAAGCTGGTCGTGCTGCACTACGACGAGCCCGGCGTGGACACCGTCCTGGAGGAAGGCATGACCTTCACCATCGAGCCGATGATCACGCTGGGCACGGTCAACTATGACGTGTGGCCGGATGGCTGGACCGTGAGCACCAAGGACAAGCAACGCACCGCGCAGTTCGAGCACACCCTGGTCGTCACCGCGGACGGGGCGGAGATCTTGACCTTCCCGTAGTTGATGAATGGGGCTCTGCTGGTCGCCGGCACCACCTCGGATGCGGGCAAGAGCGTGCTGGTCGCCGGGATCTGCCGGTGGCTCGCGCGCCAGGGGGTGTCGGTGGCGCCGTTCAAGGCGCAGAACATGTCCAACAACTCCGTGGTCACCCCCGACGGTGGGGAGATCGGCCGGGCCCAGGCGATGCAGGCCGCGGCGTGCGGCATCGAGCCCGAGGTTCGGCTCAACCCGGTCCTGCTCAAACCGGGCAGCGATCGCTGTGCCCAGGTGGTGGTGCTCGGGCAGGCCTGCGGCACGGTGTCCGCCGCCTCCTACCGGGAACGTAAAGCCGAGCTGCTCGACGTCGTGGTGCGCACGTTGGCTGCGTTGCGAGCCGAGTACGACGTGGTGATCTGCGAGGGCGCCGGATCGCCCACCGAGATCAATCTGCGGTCCACCGACATCGCCAACATGGGGCTGGCCCGGGCGGCTGGCCTGCCGGTGCTGGTGGTGGGGGACATCGACCGTGGTGGCGTGCTCGCCCATCTGTTCGGCACCCTGGCCTTACTGTCGGCTGCCGACCAGGCGCTGGTGGCCGGCTTTGTGATCAACAAGTTCCGGGGCGATCCGGACCTGCTGGCTCCCGGCCTGGCACAGCTGCAGACCCTGACCGGCCGGCGCAGCTACGGCGTGCTGCCCTTCTCCGAGGACTTATGGCTCGACGCCGAGGATTCGCTGGGTCATGTCGCCGACGGCGTGGTCGGCCGACCGGCTCCGCCGGTGGGCGGGCAGTGGCTGCGGGTGGCCGCGGTGCGGTTGCCGCGGATCTCCAACGGAACCGACGTCGACGCGCTGGCCTGCGAGCCCGGCGTGGCGGTGCGCTACGTCACCGAGCCCTCCCGGCTGGCCGACGCCGACCTGGTGGTGCTGCCCGGCTCCAAATCCACCGTGGCGGACCTGGCCTGGCTGCGCCGCACCGGGCTGGCCGACGCCGTGGTGGCACACGCCCGCGTTGGACGTCCGGTGCTGGGTATCTGCGGCGGCTACCAGATGCTGGGTCGTCGCCTCATCGATGACGTCGAGTCCGGTGTTGGGGAGGTGGCTGGTCTGGGGCTGCTCGACCTGGAGGTGGTCTTCGACGCCGTCAAACACCTGGCGCGCCCCAGCGGGACGGCGCTCGGTGCTGGAGTCACCGGCTACGAGATCCACCACGGCCGGGTGGTGCACCGCGGCGAACCTGCCTTGGTGTCCGGTCCTGACGAGGGCTCCGATGGTGGCCACCTGCTGGGCACCCACTGGCACGGGTTGCTGGAGAACGACGCCTTCCGCCGCGCTCTGCTGCGCCGGGTGGCCCGCCTCGCCGGCCGGCCCGGTTTTCAGCCGGCGCCTGGCACCGACTTCGCTGCGGCGCGGGCCGCCCAGCT
>CAVQKH010000031.1:0-28819 GCA_963712995.1 uncultured Actinomycetota bacterium
CTGGCCCATGGGCGAGGTTGGCTCGAAGACACGAGCCGACCTCGCCCGTCGCGTCTTGTGATGAAGGATCATGCCCAGACGCTGTCGCGTTGCTTACCCTTGCATGGTTTGAACGTCCCTGCTGAGAAGCGTATCGAGATCAGCACCCTGCACCCTATTGACTTCCAGCAGGCGGGTCGCTACGAACTCCAGCCGAACCCGGTGCTCGCGGAGATACGCTTCAACTTGATCCATGATACCGATTGTGCTATCGATCCCTAACTGTCGGCACAGGCGATGCGCCAGCAATAGCTCGTCGAGTTCAGGCGGTACGGCCGCTGATGTCAACCTCCTGAAGACCACTTTCTCCGCGAATGGGCCGCCGTACAGAACCCATATCCGGTCGAGCACCGCTGGTTCCTCGCGCAGGCGCATCCCACCCTCACCGTCGATTCTGTGCAGCTCGATGACGGCGACGCTAAGCCCCCGCGAAGCGGCGACAAGGGCATGCCCGGCTTCGTGTACCGCCGCCCTGTTACGTTCTGTATCCGCCAAGCTCATGACGGGGGAGCCTAACCCCCCAGCAGCGGGAGTGGGAACAGCGGTGCAGGGTCGACGTCGCAGCGGGCGGGTCAGCCGCGGGGCCAGGTACCGCGTAGCCTGCTGGCCCACCAAGCCGCCAGACCCACGACCCACGAGGACATCAGTACCGATGGCAGACCGTCACCTCGTTACCGCCGCTATCCGTGCAGTCGAACAAGCCGCTGTCCGCGGGCGAGACGACCGATGAAGGCGACTGAAGCCAGGCTGCTGCAGTTCCTCAAGAGGTCGCCGCAGTTCATCATCCCGATCTACCAGCGTACCTATTCCTGGACCGAGCGCGAGTGCCGTCAACTCTGGGATGACATCCTGCGCACTGGGCGCGACGACGCCATCTCTGCGCACTTCTGCGGCTCGATCGTCTATATCGAGGGAGGCCTGTACCAGGTCACCGCCCAATCGTCGCTGCTCGTCATCGACGGTCAGCAGCGACTGACCACGGTCTCGCTGATCCTCGAGAGCCTTGCGCGCCACCTCGGCGACACCGAACTCGTGGACGGCTTCTCAGCCAGGAAGTTACGCCATTATTATCTGCTCAACCCGGAGGAGAGCGGCGATGGTGCATTCAAGCTGCTGCTCAGCCAGACAGACAAGCAGAGCCTGTGCGCGCTGGTCCAGCAGAAACCCTTGCCCAGCGAGCACTCGCTGCGGCTGAAGGAGAACTTCGCGTTCTTCGAGACCGAGGTGCAGGGGCTGGGCACGGATCTCACTGCGCTGTGCCGGGGTCTCGCCAAGCTGGTGATCGTGGACATCGCGCTCAGTCGTGATCAGGATAATCCACAACTCATCTTCGAGAGTATGAATTCGACTGGTCGCGAGCTGAGTCAGGCGGACCTGATCCGTAATTTCATCCTCATGGGTTTGGAGCCGGTCGATCAAACTCGGCTCTACGAAGACCACTGGCGACCGATGGAGAAGGCCTTCGGGCAAGAAGCCTATGGCACGCACTTCGACGCCTTCATGCGCCACTATCTCACGCTGAAGACTGGCGAGATCCCCAACGTCAGCGCGGTCTACGAGGCATTCAAGGCCCACGCCCGCACACCCGAAATAGACGCCGCCGGGTTCGATGCACTGGTCGCCGACATCCATGCCTTCGCTGGGTACTACTGCGCGATGGCGTTGAGCCAGGAGCCCGACAAGGAACTGGCCAGCGCCTTCCAGGACTTGCGCGAGCTGAAAGTGGACGTCGCCTACCCTTTCTTGCTCGAGCTTTACGACGACTACGCGCACCACCTGCTCTCCGGCGCCGAGCTCGCGCATGCGGTGCGGCTCGTTGAATCTTACGTTTTCCGTCGTGCCATCTGTACGATCCCCACCAATTCGCTCAACAAGACTTTCGCCACTTTCGGGCGAGTCTTGAAGAAGGACCGCTATCTGGAAAGCGTCCAAGCGCACCTGCTTCTGCTGCCGTCCTACCGGAGATTTCCGGGGGATGATGAGTTCAAACGGGATCTGAAGATGCGCGATCTCTACAAATTCCCCCGCCGAAGCTATTGGTTACGGCGCCTGGAGAACCACGGTCGCAAGGAGCGAGTCGCGGTAGACGAGTACACCATCGAGCACATTCTGCCGCAGAACGAGAATCTTTCCAGCAAATGGTGCGTGGCGCTCGGTCCCGACTGGCAGCGCGTGCAGAAGACCTGGCTGCACACCCTCGGCAACCTGACGTTGACCGGTTACAACGCCGAGTACAGTGATCGCCCGTTCGCCGAGAAGCGTGACATGAAGGGCGGCTTTCGGCAGAGCCCACTGCGGCTCAATGAAGAGCTGGGTGCGCTCGAGACCTGGGACGAGGCTTCCATCCAGGTGCGCGCCGATCGGCTCGCCGATGTGGCCACCAGCGTGTGGGTGTGGCCGTCGCTTCCTAAGGACCTACTCGACGCGTACCGCCCGAAGGGCGTTGAGCGGACCGGAGGGTACACCGTCGAGGATCACACTCAGCTCGGTGACGGGCTGCCGATGCGGACGCTGTTCGAGGCGCTGCGCAAGGAGGTGCTATCGCTCGACCCCTGCGTATCCGAGGAGTTCCTCAAGGTCTACATCGCTTACAAGGCCGAGACCAACTTCGTTGATGTGGTGCCCCAGGCTAAGCGGCTGCGTCTGTCGCTGAACATGCCGTTCCATGAACTGCATGACCCCAAGGGGCTTGCCAAGGACGTGACCGACCTCGGTCGGTGGGGCAACGGTGACGTCGAGGTGGGCCTGGGCAAGTCGGACGACCTTCCCTACGTCATGGGGCTGGTGCGCCAAGCCTTCGAGAAGCAGATGGGCAACGGGGATATCCACTGATGACCGCTGAGCCGGTCGATGGCTACCGAACGTAGTAATTATTCAGCAGAGCTGCACACGAGGCGGTGCTTGATTCCGCTATCTGGGTGATTGTGTAGGCTTGCCTAGAGTTGCGTGAGCATCTCCTTGCAGTTCCCGTTAGGCATACATAACCTAACTATCACTCGATAGGCTGGCGAATACCTGGCATTCGGAGGTTTTGATGTTGACCTGTAGGTGGCGGGGCTGGAGTCTGGCGTTGATGGTTGTCGGCATGGTTGTCGGCATGGTTGGGCTGGTGGGCTGTTCCAGCGGTGCCGACACGTCTGCGACGTCTCCGGCACCGTCGTCGACGCCTGCGGTGTCTGGAGACCAACCGGTCACGGCCGCTGCGGTCGCAACGGGACTGCGGAAGATCGACCAGACGGCCAAGGACATCGCCGAGTACGCGGGAACCGACAAGGCCAGAGCGGTCCGCCTCAGCGAGGAGATCGAGCCGGTATGGAAGCCGATCGAGGACACTATCAAGGATAACGACCAGACCACTTACCTCGCGATGGAGGACAGCTTCGCGGTGCTGGAGAAGGCGGCAGACGACGGCGATGCCACGGCCGCGGCCAAGGGTTCCAGCGCGGTCTCGTCGGCGGTGCAAGCTTATCTGGCTAAGTACTCAGGATGATCGGACGCCGGCTGATCGGTGTGCTGCTGGGGCTGGCTCTGCTGGTGCCCGGCCTGCTCCTGGTGGGTGCCGCGGGCGTCATCGCGGCACCGCAAGCCCCCACCGGGCATGGGGTGGCCAGCCAGCAGCTCGCCGCCGGCCAGCAGGCGATCTCGCGGGAGGAGGCGATCCGCCAGCTGGCCCTGGTGCGAGCCTCGATCGACCAGACGCTGGAGCTGTTCAAACAGGGGCGTCCCGACGACGCCCTGGCTCAGGCCAAAGCCGGGTACCTGGATCACTTCGAGTTCGTCGAGCTGTCGCTGCGGGTGGTGGCTCCGGACCTGACCGCCGACGCCGAGACGAAGTTCGCCGAGATCCGCGGCTTGATCAATGACAAGGCACCGGTCGATGAGGTGCGGACGAACATCGTCGACCTGCGGCGATTGATCGATGACACCGAGCGGCGGCTGACCGACACCGGGTTCGACGCGGCCGCTGTGGTGGCAGGACAATCCTTTCTGATCATCTTCAGGGAGGGCCTCGAGGCGGTGCTGTTACTGACCGCGTTGCTGGGATACCTGGAGGCCACCAAGGCCACCCGGTACCGCAAGCCGATCACCTGGGGAGTGATCCTCGGGCTGGTCGCCACCGGGTTGACCTACCTGATCCTGAGATTCGTGCTGGCGTTGTTGCCGGTCGGGCGGGAGGTGCTGGAGGCGGTCGTGGCCGTCGCCGCCGTCGCGGTGCTGCTGTACATCTCGTTCTGGCTGATCGCCCGGTTGGAGCATCGCCGCTGGATGGAGTTCCTGCGCAGCCGGCTGTTCAACGCGGTGTCCATCGGGTCGACCACCGCCCTGGTGCTGGTGGGTTTCACGGCGATGTACCGGGAGGGTCTGGAAACCGCCTTGCTCTACCAGGCCCTGGTCGAATTCGGCGAGGGCCTGGGTGTCTGGATCGTGGTCGGGTTGGTAGCGGGCCTGATGGCCTTGGTCGGGGTGGCTTATCTGATTTTCAAGCTGGGTCGGCGGATACCGGTGAAGACGTTCCTGGTGTTCGCTGTGCTGCTGTTGATGGCGACCTCGGTGGCGTTCCTCGGTAACGCGATGCGCAGCCTGCAGACAGCGGACCTGGTCGCTCTCACTCCCATCGACGGCCTGCCGCGCGCGCCGATCTTCCTGTCCCAGGCGTTGGGTTACTGGCCCAGCGTGCAGACGCTGGCCAGCCAGGCGGCCCTGGTCGCGGTGTACGCGCTGGGTGCGACGTGGTTGTTGATGGTGCGGCCCCGCGCTCGGGCGGGCGGCTGAATGGGCGTGCGGGTAGGCGCCGACGTGGGTGGCACGTTCACCAAAGCGGTCGCCATCGACTCGGTGACCGGTCAGCTCGCCGGACGTGCCGTGGTGCCCACCACCCATAGCCACCGTGACGGGGTGTCCGCGGGGGTGGTCGAGGTGGTCGCGAAGCTGGTCGCCGAGGTGGGCGCGGAGGCCATCGAGTTGGTCACCCACTCCACCACGCAGGCGGTGAACGCGCTGCTGGAAGGCGATACCGTGCCGGTAGGGGTGCTCGGCATGGCCCGGGCCCCCTATCTGCGCAAGGCCCGCAGCCGGACCACGATCAGCCGGGCCGTGGCGTACGAGTTCCTCGACCTGTCCGCGGGATTCGATGCCGGCGCGGCCCGCCAGGCGCTGGCCCGGCTGGCCGGGGCCGGGGCCGCGGCGGTGTGTGTGGCCGAGGCGTTCGCTCCCGACGACTCGGCCTGCGAGGACGCGGTCGCCGCGCTCGCGGCCGAGCTGGGTTTGCCGGTGACGACCTCATCGGGACTGACCGGTCTGTACGGTCTCGAACTGCGCACGGTCACCGCCGCGCTCAACGCCTCGATCCTGCCGATCGCGCTGCGCACCGCGGAGGTGGTGGAGGCCGGGGTGGCCGCCGCCGGGGTGAGCAGCCCCGTCATGGTGATGCGCGGTGACGGTGGTGCCACCGATCTGGCCGGCTTCCGCGCCGCCCCGGCCCGCACGCTGTACTCGGGACCAGCGGCCTCGGTGGCCGGCGCGCTGCGCACGCTGCGCATCGGTGACGGGGTGATCGTGGAGGTCGGCGGCACCTCCACCAACGTCGCCGCGATCACGGGGGGCCGTCCCGCGCTGTCCTACGTCCGGGTCGCCGGGCAGGCGACCGCGGTCCGCGCGCTGGACGTCCAGGTCGCTGGGGTTGCCGGGGGCTCGATGCTGCGGGTTCGCCGGCGGCGGGTCTACGGGGTCGGTCCGCGCAGCGCGCACATCGCCGGGCTGACCTACTCCTGCTTCCTGGCGCCGGAGCGGCTGGTCGGTGCGCGCCCGGAGACACTCGCGCCGCGCCCTGGCGACCCCGCCGACTACCTGGCATTGCGGTTAGCCGACGGCACGGCGGCAGCGCTGACCAATACCTGCGCGGCCAACGCGCTGGGGCTGGTCCCGGACGACGACTACGCCGCCGGTCACCGGCGCTCGGCCACCGCGGCGCTGGACATCGCCGGCCAGGAGCTGGGGCTGCCCGGCACCGAGCTGGCCCGCCGGATGATGCAGGCCTCCACCGAAGCGCTGGCCGACCTCGTCACCGCGGTGGCCACCCAGCACCGCCTCACCGCGCCGACCCTGATCGCCGTCGGTGGCGGCGCCGGCGTGCTGGGCCGGTCGCTGGCCGGCACCCTCGGGCTGGACTGCCAGATACCTCCCGGGGCCGAGGTGATCTCCTCGATGGGTGACGCGCTGTCGTTGGTGCGCGCCGAGCGGGAACGCACCGTGTCCCGGGCCACTCCGGCCGAGGTCGACGCGTTGATCGCGGAGGTGGAAGCCGAGGCGCTCGCCGCCGGCGCGGCACCGACCTCGCTGCAGGTCCAGGTCAGCCAGATCAGTGACCGCGGCGCGATCCGCGCGGTGGCGGTGGGCGCTCTGGTACTCGGCTCCGGTGTGGTGCCCGGCCGGCCCCCGCTGAGCCGCGAGGAGATCATCGAGGTGGCCCGGGCTGCGGGTGGCTCGGGCCACGTCGACCCGGTCGGGCGCTTCTGGCTGAGTAACCTGGAGGGCCGGGTGCTGCTGTTCGACCGGTTCGGTGACACCGCTCTCGACGTGCGTGGGGAGGCGATCCTGATCAACGATATGACTGGTGAGCCGTTGCGAGCAGCGATCGGATCGGTGCTCTCCCGGCATGTCCGGCATGTCGGGCCGGTCACCGTCGCACCCACCACCTGGGTGATTCAGGGCGGCCGGATCCGGGAGCTGGCCGATCCGGATGCGATCGTGGACACCCTCGGTGCCGGTGGTTCCGGCGGTGCCGCGGTCATCGTCGGGCGCGAGTAGCTCATGGCCATCTACACCCCGCAGGCCCAGCGACGGCGGACGTTGCTGATCCTGACCGTCGCTGCGTTCCTGGCCGGTGGCCTGCTGGGCGGGGTCGTGGGGTGGTTCATCGCGCCGACCCCGGCAGACCGGGTGGCCGAGGTACGGGAGCAGGCCCGGCAGACGTCCTCCCAGCTACGTGTGCTGTCGCTGCACGCCGAGGAGGGTGCTGCATCGTTGGGGGCCGGTGGCGACGCGGGCGCCCGTCTCGCCCTGCAGCGTGCCGAGGTCGAGCTCACCCAGGCCCTGGATCGGGCCCCGTGGATCACTGCCGAGCGTCGCAACGGACTCGTCGCCGAACTACGTGAACTGGAACGTACGGCGGGCGGCGCGGCGGCAACGGCGCCTTTCGCTGCCGGGGTCGACCGTTTGGCCGGCGAGATCGACACCACATTCGGCGTCAACTCCGCTCCCTGACTCCCGCCCTGCTCTGCTGGGGTCTGGCCCGAAGAGCCGCGGGAATGCTCGGGGGCACGCCGCTGGTTGAGCACGGTGGTGAGTGAGCACCGGGTGCAGTGAGCGCTGGAGTGCAGTGAGCACCGTGGTGCCGGGTGTACCGAGAAGGTGATCCGCAGGGTGGTGGCCGGTGGGTGCAGAGCTGGAACCGGTACCGACCTCGGCAACCCCGCCCGCTGCGCGGCTGCCTCGCGAGGTCTGGCTGCTCGTGGCGATCAGTTTCGTGATCGCGCTGGGCTTCGGCATCGTGGCGCCCGCCCTACCCACGTTCGCGCGCAGCTTCGACGTCAGTGTCACCGCGGCCTCGATCGTGATCAGTGCGTTCGCATTCATGCGGCTGGCTTTCGCGCCCGTCAGCGGCAAGCTGGTATCGGCGCTGGGGGAGCGGCCGGTCTACATCTGGGGCATCATCGTGGTCGGCCTGTCGACCGGTGCCTGCGCCCTGGCCGCGAACTACTGGCAGCTACTGGTGCTGCGGGCACTGGGCGGTGTCGGGTCGACCATGTTCACCGTCTCAGCGGTCGCGCTGTTGATCCGGCTCACCCCGCCGGCGCTACGCGGGCGCTCAACCGGCCTGTGGACCAGCAGTTTCCTGCTCGGTAGCGTCAGCGGTCCGCTGTTCGGCGGTGGGCTGATCGCCATCTCGCTGCGTGCGCCGTTCGTGGTCTACGCGGTGGCGCTGTTCGTCGCCGCCGCCGTGGCACAGCTGTCCCTGCAGCGCTCCGCGGTGGTCGGTCCCACCCCGGCCACCGACGTCGCCTCGTTGACGGTGCGCCAGGCCTGGCGCCAACCGGCCTACCGAGCCGCGCTGGCCAGCAACTTCGCCCACGGCTGGGCGGTCTACGGGGTGCGGGTCTCGCTGGTTCCACTGTTCGTGGTCGAGGCGCTGCACCGGGCGCAGGCACTGGCCGGCGTGGCGCTGTCGGTGTTCGCGGTGGGCACCATCACCGTGCTGATGTTCTCCGGCCGGCTCGCGGACTCCGTCGGACGCCGGCTACCGATGGTGGTCGGGCTGCTCGTCACGGGAGGCGCGACGATCTGGCTCGGGTTCACCAGCGGGGTGCCGGGGTTCCTGGTGGCTGCCTTGCTCGCCGGCGCCGGCACCGGGCTGGTCTCGCCGGCCCAGGGCGCCACGGTGGCTGATGTCATCGGCTCGCAGGCCAAGGGCGGCCCGGTGCTGGCCACGGTGCAGATGACCGCCGATATCGGCGCGATCCTCGGCCCGATCGCGGCCGGTGTGCTCGTCGACCAGCTGTCCTATCCGGCGGCGTTCACCCTGACCGGTGGTGTCTCCCTGCTCGCCGCGCTGGTCTGGCTGCGCACGCCCGAGACGCTGCCCCCCAAGGACGCTCAGCCCACGCCGACCCCGATCAGGGCCCCGACGAGGTAGGTCGCCACCGCCGCGATCGCGCCGAACCCCACCTGGCGCACCCCGCCCAGCCACCACGAGCGGGTGGTGAACCGGGCCGTGAGCGCCCCGGCCAGGAACAGCCCAGCCGCGCCGGTGGCGAGGCCCATGACCAATACGGTGAAGCCGAGCAGGTAGGGGATCAGCGGGATCAGCGCGCCGATCGCGAAGCAGGCAAACGATGAGCCGGCGGCCACCCACGGGGAGGGCTGGTCCTCGGGATTCACCCCGAGCTCCTGGTTGATGTGCACCCGGACCGCCAGCGCCGGGTTGGCGTGCACTTCCTCGGCCACCTGCTGCGCGGTTCGGCGAGTCAGGCCCATCTGGACGAAGGAGGTGACCAGCTCGGCCTTCTCGGCCTTCGGATGCCTGCGCAGCTCGTCACGTTCCACCGCGACCTCGGCGCGCACCGAGTCGTTCTGCGTCTCGACCGACGCGTACTCTCCCAGCGCCATCGAGAAGGAACCTGCCACCAGCCCGGCCATCCCGGTGAGCACGATCAAGTGGGCACCCGCACCGCTACCGCCCACTCCCGCGATCAGCGCGATGTTGGTCACCAGCCCGTCCATCGCGCCGAACACCGCCGGCCGAAGCCAGCCACCGGACACGTCCTGGTGCACGTGCCCGATCTCATCGCCCGCCATCACTCATCACCCGCGTCTCAGCGACACCCTCACGGCCACGGTACGGAGCGAACCGGGTCGCACCGGTACTCAGGTCCGCCTCGCCATGGCCAGGCTCACCTCCCCCGGAGCGAGTGGCTACTCTGCGTGTGTGCGCCGTCCCTCCCGTCCCGTCGTCGATGGGCTGGGCACTGTGGTACGGCTGGGACTGGCCGCAGTCTTCCTTGTCTCCGGTGCGGTCAAGGTTATCGACCCGGCGCAGACGTGGATCGCGGTGCGTGCCTACGAGCTGTTGCCGCCCGGCCTGGTCGGGCCGGTCGCCATCGCGTTGCCTCTGGTGGAGCTCGTCCTGGGGATCCTGCTGGTGGTGGGCGTGCTGACCCGGTGGGTGGCGGTGGCCTCGGCGGTGTTGCTGGTGGTGCTCATGGCTGGGGTGGTGCAGGCCTGGGCACGCGGGCTGTCCATCGACTGTGGATGTTTCGGCGGCGGCGGGGTGGTCCCCGAGGGCACCACGCGGTACCCGCAGGAGCTGGCTCGCGACGTCGGTATTTTGCTGCTGGCGTCATGGCTGCTGGTGCGACCGCGGACGGCACTGAGCGTTGACGGGTGGCTGCACCCGGATCCGGGTGCAGGGTGGGGTCGAGCCGGTTCGCCGGCGGGATGAGCAGGAGGTGTATTCGTGGTGACCGAGGACGAGCGCAAACGGCAGGCCGCGCAGGCGGTGACGGCGGCTCGGGGGAGCGGCGGGGGACGTCGAGGAGTGATCGCAGCGGTCGTGATCCTCGTGCTGCTCGCCGTGGTGGTCGGAGTCGCGATCTGGCTGCAGAACCGCAACAAGCCAGAGCTTCCGGGCGCGATTCCCCTCGCCGCTGCCGGGCTGAAATACCCCGTGGCCACGCAGGGCGAGGCCGTGGTAACCGGAAACCCGCAGGCACCCGTCACCATCGATGTCTACGAGGACTTCCTGTGCCCGGTCTGCGGCCAGTTCGAAAAGGCCTATCACCAGCGGTTCGCCCAAGCCGCTGCGGACGGCAAAGCCAAGGTGGTCTACCACCCGGTCGCCATTCTCGATGACCTGTCCAATCCCGCCGGATACTCCACCCTGGCCGCCGGTGCAACGCTCTGCGCCGCTGAGGCCGGCATCTTCCCCCGCTTCCACGACAGCTTGTTCGGTGCCCAACCGCAGGAGGGCGGTCGCGGATGGAGCAGCGAACAGCTCCAGCAGCTCGGTCGTGCGTTGGGTGCCGGCGACGGCTTCGCCCGCTGCGTGCAGACCGATGCCACCCCGCGGATCACCGCATCCACCGAGAACGCCAGGCGCTACATCAGCGGGCTTCGGTCCGATCGCCGGTTCGGCACGCCGAGCGTCGTGGTGAACGGAGCGGTCGTCGACCTCGGTAATGACGGCTGGCTGGACCAGGCGCTCAGCGGCACCCGACGCTGAGCGGATCCGGTGTTCGGGATCACCGCGGGCCTCGTGTACGGTGGCCTACGCACCGCGGCCGGTCTGCGGTGATCTCTTCGGGGCTGTAGCGCAGCTGGTAGCGCACCGCACTGGCAGTGCGGGGGTCAGGGGTTCGAGTCCCCTCAGCTCCACCAGAGCGGTTCTACTCAAACCGTTGGCCCCCAAGGCCGCGGTGAGCAGGTCCGCTCCAGTTAGACGATCAAGGGAAGTCCTTCTCTCCGGGAGAGGCTTTCTCTGTGTTTGTCCTCATATCCGCCGCTCAGCGTCCCGCTACGGCGGTAGTAGGTGTGGCCAGGTCTGGTCGGCCTCCACCAGCGTCTCCGCCATCTCTGTCAGCTCGTGAGCCGTGATCTCTCCGTCAGTGACGTGGAGCTTGCCGAAGATCACCGCGTTCATGGCCCGGCGCAGGCTGGTATCGCCGCGCTCGTAGAACGCTTGGGGGTCGCTCAGCAGCTTGAGCGCGGATAGGAAGAACTCGCGGCCGGTCTCTAGCTTGCTGGCAGTGCTGGCGAGTTGGTCTGAGATGGTGGCCCGTTCTCCCGCAATGGCGTTGAGTCGCTGGCGCAGTTTCTCGTTCGGCCAGCCGGGCTCGCCTACCAGGTCAAGGTACTGCTCCTCTTTGGCGTCAAGCTGCTCTAACCGCAGCGCCAGGCGCTTACGCACGCTGTCAAGGCTCCCCAGCTCATCCAGCAATACATCGTCAAGCTGACGGCGTAGCTTGAAACGAAATTCCTCGCTCAGTTTCACCGTGGCGTAGTGGCGGACCACCTTGTCCTCCAGCTCATACACCCGGAGGAACGGCTGGTTGCAGGTGCGGTCTTGACGACCCCGGCAGATGAAATAGAAATACTGGCCGCCGTTGCCCCGACCCGGCGAGATAATCAGGCGCTTACCGCAACGGCCACACCACAGCAGCCCCTTGAGATAATGATTGTGGCGGCGCTGGCGCGTCCCGCCACCGCCCCGCAGCGCCAACACCCGCTGTACCCGGTCAAATATCTCTGGTGTTACCAGCGCCTCATGGCGGCCGGGGTACTCCTCGTCCTTGTAGATCACATAGCCCAGGTAGTAACGGTCCTGCAAGATGTCATAGAGCCGGCTCAGTGACACCGGCCCCGGTGGCTTGCGCTTATTGCCCCGTGTCCGGAGTCCCGCCTCGGTCAGCATCTCTAAGAGTTGCTGACCGGTGTATTGTCCAGCAGCAAACAGCTCAAAGCCCTTGGTCACGAGCGATGCCCGCTCCGGGTCAAGCCCAACCTCAATAGAAGACGCATATAATATTTGGTCTCGGATGCATCAGCACGACGAGCAATGAGATTCACTTACCCCTCGTAATCGCCCGGACGGCCGACTTACCCGCTTGAGGTGTAGGGTACTCACTGCGCGTGGCCATCTCCTTGGCCTCGTCCCGCGCCAGCTCAAGCACATGCATAAGCTCGTCAACCTTGCGTGGCTCCATAATGGCTTCCCAGGTAAACGGCGGTGAAACTGACAACCATACTTTGCCTTGCGCCACCGTCACGACCACCGTCGCGTCAACTCCCTGCATACCCTTGACGAAGACCCGGCGAGGCACGCCCATGCGGGGAAATTGGGCTTCTCTAGGAGGCGCGCCTTCAACCCGACTTTGCTCCGGGACAAGTTTGCGCACTTTCTGGCTCAACGGTCCCCAACTCCTAAATAAGGCTCGACAGTGTGCCTGGTAAAGCAAGTGAACCGTTGGTAAGAACTTCACCCTCTGCGACCGCTGCATTCATACCGTCAGCTCGACGCCGTGGCCACTCACCAGCCCCTATCAGGCGCTTGGCGTAATCCTGCTGTTCGGCAATGCTGGCGCTATCCTCCATCATCCGCATGGCGAACGGGGCCAGCTCTCGGTTGAGCCGGCCAGTTCGGTTAGTAGCTCGTGGTCCTCGCGGATCACCGGACTTCGCCCTGGCTGCCACTCTGCATAAGATCAGGACTCCCGAAAGCCACCGCCAATTGCCGCCTCAATGGCATCGCGTCAGCCGGACTTAAGTATGCGCTCGGCCCGTCTCGCCAGGCTTCAAGGAGCAAAGAGCCATCACCCATGCCTGACACCAGCACCGAGCGCGGCACGGCTGTACCCGGCCGGATACTGCACCCAGTACCGGAGGACCGCTCCCCATTGCCGTGAGCCCGGCCGAACCACTCAAAGCCTGGCTGATTGTCTCCGTGTTGCATGTCGTTGTAGCCGCCTCTCGCCTGACCAGTGCAGTTGGATGGCACCCAGAGTCGGAGAACGCCGGACTGACGGAAGCGGGGAGGGCGTCCCGGTGAAGGACGCGCCAGCTCAGCGTTTAGCCCGGCCCTGGGGCCAGGTGCTGACGCTAGCGGCAAACGATCAGCGAGAGCCGAAACATTGACTCTCCCGAACAGTCAGTTCGGCCTACTCACACACTCTTCCCGGACAAACTAATAAGGGCCCGCATTACTAATGCGGGCCCTTATTGCATTGAAAACGTAGTAGTTAGTTCAGCAGGCCAATCCGTCCAGCAAACTCCCGTACCTCTGAGGCATACGACGGCTTGGCCCGTTTAACAAGAGTAGTGACCATGCTGCGCACATCCCGCTTATGCTGAAAGTCTTGCGGACAGAGCCGTTCAGCCATCTTCAAGTGCACAAAAACAGCCGCGTCGTTGTTCCGGCAGTCATAGCACCGGGCCACCTGGTACAGGTGTGAGGTCTTTCGTTCTAAAGACGGAATTTGGGAGATGTCAACCTCATCAGCCATCCGGAGGGCTTCGGTTACTTCACCTGATTCATGCTCCACGCTAACCATGTGGATACCTACGTTGGTGGGCCCGAACACGGTGTTGTGGTAGTTCTGACCGTCACCGACCCGGACAGAAGCCTTGCGGGCTGGCTCACGGAGCAGTTCACGCGCCCGCCATGGGTCCCCGGTTCGGAGCGACGCAATAGTTCCCACCAGCAGCAAACCGCCATACAACGAAAAATGCTCAGGCGTCCCGTCCGGCAATAGCGGCTCCAGGGCTTCGCTGCCCTTCATGACCACATCCAACGCCCCGGCTGGCATATCATCCGAAATCATGGAGTGGCCGAGGCACCAGGTGGCGGCTGCAATCAGCAAGGGGTCTTCGGTTTCTTCGGCGTAACGCATAGCCCGGTCTGACACCACGCCACCTAAGTCAACTCGTCCGAGGTGCTTCAAGACCTGCCGGGCGAGCTGATACAGCTCGGAGACCTGTCGGCATGCCTGGATAGAGCGGCCGTGCTCATGCACGGCACGCTCGCTGTTGACGATCAGCTCAGGCAGCACCCGCAGGACATCGCTGTACTTGCTGGGCGACGTGTACCACGCTTGCTGAGCCGCGCTGATCTGCTCACTCAGCTCCTCCAACGTGGGGAGCTGGCTGGTATCGGTCAGCGACAGCGTTCGATAAGTAAACAGCGCCCGTTCGACCTCAGCCAGCCGGGGGTTCACCGGCCCCTCGTGGGCCTCGCTCGGTGGTTCACCGAGCAGGGCTGAGGTGCGCACTTCCAGTACCTTGGCCAGCTTGCGCAAGACGGGCACCGAGGGTGTCTTGCTGTCGGCCTCAATCATCTCCAGGTAACGCACCGTGATACCGGCATGCGTCGCCAGTGAAACCGTGCTCATGCGCCGCTGCATCCGGTACAGCCGGACGAGCGCGCCGGTTGGCATGTCGGGCACGGGGGACGCCTCCTAAGAAGATGGGTGTGTCTTGACTGCCAGGGTACCGAGAGCTAGAGCTTCAAGCCTCTTCGCGGTCTACGACATGAAGCGCTTTACTGTGACTTGTCAATCACCCCGAGCAGCTCATCGGAAAACTTACGGGCTTCTTCAATCAGCCGTAGGGGTCAGAGATTAGCACCCTAATGAGGCTGCTTGCCATACTATGAAACAACCCAGTCGGCATGTTTGCTATACTATGCAAGATGCGCAGGGCGACTAACCTATGCCGCTTTTTCTTGCACTTAACGTGAAAGCGGTGCATGATCGTGAAAATGGAGGATAGGCAGTGGTGAATCCTCGTACTTTTGTTAGTTTCGACTTTGACCATGATGAGATTTCAAGAAGGTTGTTCGTTGGACAAGCGAAGGAGAACTCGCCTACTCCATTCGTAGTTGCGGATTGGTCCTCTAAATTAGACCTACCCCAGGACCAGTGGGAGAAAATCATTGAAGATAAGATTTGTCGATGCCACCTCATGATAGTGCTAATAGGCCGCTACATGGGTTCAGCCACTGGTGTTGCCAAGGAAATCCAGTTCGCCAAGGGAGGAAACGTGCCGTTCTTTGGTGTTTATGTGGATGGTGCTGGTACGGCCTCCGCTCTCCCTGCTGGGTTGGCGCGAAACAGAGTAATCCGCTGGACGTGGTCTGGTGTCGCCGCTGCCATAGATCAGATGATGGGTGAAGGAAAGAACGCGGCGTAGGACCATAGCATGAAGCGTGCTCTCATTGTTGGGATTGATGACTACCCAGGTAGCCCGCTCACCGGTTGCGTAGCAGATGCCGATGCTATGGCACTGCTCCTCGAACGCAACGAAGGCGGAGCGCGAAATTATGATGTGCGGAAGGCTACCAGCGGTACAGATTTTATTGACCGTGGTCGGCTACGCGCATTACTCCGGGAACTGTTTGATAATTCTCGGGGAGCAGGGCTCCTATTGTACTTTGCTGGGCACGGAGCTCAAACTCCTTGGGGAGCAGAGTTGGTAACACAAGACTACTCCGAGAACAGCCTCGGTGTTTCCATGAATGACGTTATCGCTTTGGCTAATGACTCACCTGCTCGCGAGGTCGTCCTGGTATTGGATTGTTGCTTCAGTGGCGACCTTGGGAATATTCCCGGCCTACAGCCAATTGGCCTCTCTGAAGCGTTTGCTCCAGGTCGGGCTGTGCTCCGTGAGGGTGTTACCCTTCTGGCTGCATCGAAAGCAACGGAGCCTTCTGTGGAACACGCCGGTCATGGTGCGTTCACGCGGCTAGTGCTTGAAGGGCTTGAAGGTGCAGCAGGCGACCATCTCGGACAGGTGACAGCACTTTCCCTCTATGATTTTGCGTCCCGGGCGTTCGGTGCATGGGAGCAGCGTCCAGTCTTCAAGTCACATATTGTTCAGTCATCCCCCATTCGGATTTGCAAGCCATGGATCGACCCGAACCTCTTACGTCGCTTACCCGATTACTTTGTTGCGCCTGATAGCCGGCATACGATGTCACCGGCACACGAGGGCACGCGACCTATCCCGGCCGGAGCTCAACCGACTACTGAACAGCAGGCGTTCAACTACTTTAAGGACCTCCGCAACGCCGGGCTCTTGACCACGGATGCCAATAAAGATTTGTACTTTGTGGCCCTAGGCTCGGAAGGCGTATACCTGACAGCGCTCGGGCGGTACTTCTGGAATCTGGCCAAGGAGGGCAGACTGTGAAGATTGGCTTTACTGGTCATCAGAATTTACCGCCCGAGTATGTACCGGAAATACAGCACGGACTTCGGGAAGAGTTAAAACGAGACGCCACGGGTCTCACCGGACTTAGTAGCCTCGCGGATGGCGCAGATCAGTTATTCGCTTCAACGGTCCTCGCCATAGGCGGCGCTCTAGAGGTCATCATCCCATCGACGGAATATGAGACCACCTTTTCGGAAACGTCGCTTGTTGGCTATAAACGCCTATTAGGCAAGGCGGCTCGTGTTTGTCAACTACCCTTCACCAGGCCGAGTGAAGAAGCCTTCTTCGCCGCTGGAAAATATATTGTGGACCATAGCGACCGTATTATCGCCGTTTGGGACGGTGAAAAAGCTGCGGGCCTTGGCGGGACTGGAGATGTGGTGCAATACGCGCGTGATTGCGGACTGAATGTAGTTGTAATATGGCCCAAGGATGCTGTACGTAATTAATAAGGATGGTCACGCGTCTTTAATCCCGTGAAACACCACGGAGTAACCGTTTAATCGTGCTCAAGCTTATTCCATAGTGGTGAGCTAAGACATGCTTTGGAGTGCCGACTCGGAAGCTAGCGATAAGCTGATGCACATCGTCGGGACTGAGTCGAGCAAGGCCACGTGGCGATGAGGGTTTAGGCGGTCGCACGCTACCAGGATCATCCGCTTAGTCGTGTTGCTCGACGCGCCGCAGTACCCCTACCACGCGTCTCAACTTGTCTACGTGGTTCGAGTAACGGACCAGCAGGTCCACTGAGCACGTGCCAGGGCTCTGACCTGGGTGTTTATGTTTTTTGGTGTGCGAGTCCCGTCTTTTTCAGCCGTAAAGAGTCGCGGTCCGCATCCGCGCGCGCCGCATGAGCGGCCGAGTGCGCGCTCATGCCGATGAGCGACCGGATGCGGCGGGCGGGGCCGAGGACCCGCACTGCTGTCGCTGAGGGTGGTGTCGTCTACTCATCGTTGAATGGCGCGGCGAATCGAACCGATGGCGTATCACTCGTTCGAGCTTAGATCACGTGTTCGGCGAGGACTCCTTGCCGTATTGATTACGCTGGGTAAGATCGCTGGTTCTCCGATGGGTAGGGAACGGGGTTTGCTAGGTTAATGGCATGGGTATTAGTGCTACGCGGTGGCATGTCTCGGCGTTTCGTGTAATGCGAGACACGGCCGGTATGGATGAGCTGGTGAAACAGATCCGGGAACTGCGGGCGAGAATTCTCTTCGATCACGGACGGCGGCCGGATTTCCAACGGGCCGACGAAAAGTACGTCGATGACCAGGAATTGGATGTGGGGGCCTGGCATTTCATCGCGCGTGGCGAAGTCGACGGGCCTCCGCTTGGGTATGTGCGGTTGTCGACACCGGAAAGCAATGCGCTGTTCCATTCTCGGGTGTATTTGGGCGACACGGCATACGAGGATCTGTTGCGGGCCGAGAACGTGTCGACGGCGGACGTGTTCGAGCACAGCAGGCTGGTCGTGGAACACCGGGCGCGCAAGCTGGGATTGGGCGTGTACCTTAACGCCGTGGCGATCGGGGCCGCGTACGCGCTGGGGGCGCGAGCGATGATCGGGATGTCCGGCACGAAGGACGGGCAGGACAGGTTCCACGAGCGGTTCGGGTTTCGGTCGGTACCGGGCACGCGGCGGTACGTCGAGCACTACACCGAGGACGTAGTGATCATGTTCCATCGCGTGTCCGACGGCGCCGGTGAGTACCGCGATCTGGTCTGTGAGCTGCGGACGGTGTTCCCGTCCCTGGCGGCTGACTCGGTCGCCGGGTGGCGGAGCACGATCGGGTCCGACCGATCGATCCCGGCTGGTCTGACGACGTTCGGCACGGCCGACCGGAACCGGGACTGCTGGCGACCGGTGCTGTTCCAACCGGCGCGGTCCGCCGACTGGGCGAAGTTGTCGGTGCTGCTGGATTCCGGTGAGGTACGCGAGATTCACAACACGCTCGACAGCCAGTTGACCGAGTTGATCGGCAGCCGCGAACCCGGACGGGTAGGCGATGCGGATCAGTTGCGGGACAAGAAGAACGAGCAACTCGCCGGCCTGCAAGACCTGGGAGTACGGCACATGGGCGTGGTACCCGTGGTCAGGTCGGCTGGTGCACGTGCTGCCGCACCAAGAGTTCCGGCTGGTGCGCACCGACCGCAACCGAGGCAAGATCGAACGCCCGGCGCAACGACGCCTGCTCGACCGGCGGATCGGGATCATCGGGCTGTCCGTGGGCAACAGCTCCGCGGTGACGCTCGCGCTGGAAGGTGTCGGCGGCGCGTACAAACTGGCCGACTTCGACGAGGTCAGCCTGTCCAACCTCAACCGGCTGCGCGCCGGGGTCCACGACCTCGGAGTAAATAAGGCGGTGATCTGCGCGCGGCAGATGTACGAAATCGATCCGTACCTGGACATCGAGATCCATCCCGGTGGATTGACCGAGACCAATCTGACGGAGTTCTTCCTCGGCGGCGCGGGCCCGATCGACCTGCTGATCGAGGAATGCGACACCCCCTACGTCAAGCTCGCCGCCCGGGAACGGGCTCGTGAGCTCGGTATTCCGGTAGTCATGGACTGCAACGACCGCGGCATGCTCGACATCGAGCGATTTGACCGCGAACCCGACCGTCCGCTCCTGCACGGCTTCGTCGGTGAGATCAAGTCAGATGACGTGCGTGCGCTGTCTCATCAGGACAAGGTACGGCTTATCCTGGCCATGGTGGACGCCAAGCGGATCAGTCCACAGCTTGCCGCCTCGTTCGACGAGCTCGGCAAGACCTTGAGCAGCTGGCCGCAGCTCGCCTCCGGCGTGGCACTCGGTGGCGCGCTCACCACGGACGCCGCGCGCCGAATCCTGCTCGATCAGCCCTGCGAGTCGGGCCGGTACTACGTCGACTTCGACGAACTGCTCGCTCCCGACCGAAACACGACCCACGTGTCGGCTCCGGCCCACGGAACCCGTGCGTGAACCCCGTGCCGCGGCTGGCGGTTGCGGTGATCAGCACAGGCATCCACCTGCCGGAACGGGTCGTCACCAACCACGAGCTGTCCACCGTGCTGGACACCTCCGACGAATGGATCGTCAACAGAACCGGCATCAGGGAACGTCGCTGGCTTGCGCCCGAGCAAGCCACCTCGGACATGAGCGTCGCGGCCGCCCGCAGCGCATTGCACACGGCAGAGCTCCAAACCGCCGACATCGATCTGATCATCGTGGCGAGCTACACGCCCGACCAGCCGTTGCCATCGACGGCACTGATCGTCAAGGACAGGCTGGGTGCACACGACGCGCTCACCTTGGACCTCACGCAGGCGGCGTGCGCTAACGGCTTGCACGCCATGCTGGTCGCCGCCCACCTGCTCCAGACCACGGCACGGACCGCCCTGGTCATCGCCGCGGACTGCGCGTCCCGAGTGACCGATCCGCAGGAGCGCACCACTAGGATCTTTTTCGGCGACGCAGCCTCTGCCGTAGTGCTCACCCGTACCACGAATCCGGCGGCAGGCCTGCTGGCCTGGGACTTCGGCTCTGCACTATCCACCAGCGTGGGGATCCACGCCGGCGGTTCCCGGGAACCTGCCAGCCCGGAGACAGTGGCAACGCGACGACATTACCTGCACATGGACGGGCGTGCGGTCTGGAATACCGCGACCACCGTGCTGCCGGTCAGCATTCTCGCCGCCACCGACCGGGCGAACCTGTCCACCGCCGACATCGATCACTTCTTCCTGCACCAAGCCAACCAGCACATCATCACCGCGACCACAGAAAAGCTCGGCATCCCTGGCGACCGCGTCCCGATCACCCTGGACACCCTCGGCAACACCGGTTCCGCAGGCGCGTTCACCGCACTGCACCAGTCCTTCAGCAACGGTCTGGTCCGAGCCGGACACCACTACATCCTGTCCGGCATCGGCGCCGGATTCCAATGGGGCACCCTTTGTTTCCGCCATGACTGAATCGCCTCGGCTTCGGTGGGGCGGTTTCAAGTAATGAGCGTGGCACCAGCCTGAACTGAGACATTCGCGAGGGCTTATTCGGCGTCGTCCTCCGCCCACGGCGCCACTGCGGGGGCCCAGGGGGAGCGGCCGTGTCGGCCATGGCTCTCGAGGCGGCTTCGGTCGCTGGCGCAGACCGAGCAGATGCCAGGGAGCGACACCGTCACACCCACCGAGCGTCGAGATGGCGGGGGTCGTGCCTACCACCCGACCCGGCGAGGGGGACAGGATCCTAGGTCGATGGCCTGGGCAGTTGTGTTCTCCGGTTGTGCGAGTCCCTCGTCGCTGCCTTTACCGAAGGGTTGCGGTCCCGTCTGCTCGCCCCCGATGAGCGACGACATCCGCACTATGCCGAGTAGCGGATAGTGGTCTTGACCATGCGCTTGCTGGCCACCTGGTTCACTGTGGCTTTCCTCGTAGGTTGAATCTCACCGGTGATGGACAGGAGGCTGAGTGACTGAGACGACGGTGGCCGAGGTGATGGCCGAGCTGGCCGCGCTCGAGGACCCGAAGACACGCGAGGTGAACGAGAAACACGGTGACGATCACGGTGTGAACCTCAGCAAGCTGCGCGCGCTCGCGAAGCGGCTGAAGACGCAGCAGGAACTCGCGCGCCAGCTGTGGGAGACGGCTGACACCGCGGCGAGACTGCTGGCGATCCTGATCTGCCGCCCGAAGGCGTTCGAGCGTGACGAGTTGGACGTCATGTTGCGCCAGGCGCGCACCCCCAAGGTGCACGACTGGCTCGTGAACTACGTGGTGAAGAAGAACCCGTACTCCGAAGAGCTGCGCCTGGCCTGGTCCGCCGATCCGGATCCAGTGGTCGCGAGTGCCGGCTGGGCGTTGACCACCGAACGCGTGGCCAACAAGCCCGAGGGCCTCGACCTCGCGGGGCTGCTCGACGTCATCGAGGCGGAGATGAGCGACGCCCCGGATCGCCTGCAGTGGGCGATGAACCACTGCCTGGCTCAGATCGGGATCGAGCACGCCGAGCATCGCACCCGTGCCATCGACATCGGTGAGCGCCTGGAGGTACTCAAGGACTACCCGACTCCCCCGAACTGCACGTCTCCGTTCGCGCCCATCTGGATCACCGAGATGGTGCGCCGACAGCACGACAAGTAGGCGCCCACGCTCGTGCCGCTACCCCCTCAGAACGCCGCACACGATCGACAGAAGCTGGCTATCGAGGCGAAACGCAACACACACGGAGCCGTACCCTTGCAAACGTCCGCTTCTGCCGCAAAGCGCGCCAGCGTCTCGATCCACCGAATGCGGTCAGTTTCCTCACGCGGCCACTTCGCCAGACCTGGCTCGCCTGCCACGGGTTCTCCGACGCGGCGATATCCCAGGGTTCCAAGCCAAGGCGCCGCAGCACCTCTTCGATTTCCAGGGTGGTCGGCGGTGTTTCCAGGTAGTTCCGCAGCGTGTACCGGGCGCCTTCTGCGTCCAGGAGAGACAACGCTGAGTGACACTGAGAGTAGTTGGGATTAATCCAAATTTCCATTGTCACCTTCAGGATCAGCCGGAGTCGGTCACATGGTCGATCATTGCCAAGAGATCGTGGGCGTTGAGGCTGGCGCGGGTTGCGCCCACGCCGTCGAGTACGTCGAGTCGGGCGAGGTGCTGGATGGTCTCCTTGTTCACCGTTCCTCCGTAGAGAACCTCCGGGTCGCTGGTCTCGAGTCGGCGCAGCACGTCCTTGAGGCGTGTGACCATCTCTTGGACATAGTCGGGATCGGCTGCGCGGTCGGCGCCGATGGCCCACGTGGGCTCGTACACGACGAGCACGTCCTGCCGGCTGAGATCGATGCGGGAGATTCCCTGTCTCAACCGGTGTTCGGTCTGTGCGCGGGCACCGGCTCCGGGCTCATCCTCGCCGACGAACAGGATTGGTGTCAGGCCCGCCTCAGCGGCCGCTGCCACTTTCCGGGCGATCTGCCCGTCCGACTCACCAGTAGCCCGCCGCTCGCTGTGCCCGACTAACACGTACTGTGCTAGGCCGGTCAGCATTACTGGTGAGATCTCCCCTGTATGAGGGCCCTGTTTCTCCCAGTGGCAGTTCTGTGCTCCAAGGCGTATCAGCCGCTTGTCGATTACGGCGTGCACAGGCGCCAACGACACGAACGGAGGGCAGACGATGACGCTAGGCAGCAGCTGCCCTTGAGCGGCCCGCTCCCTCAGACCCTTCTGTATCGCCTGGACCAGGGCCAGCGCTTGTTCGACGGTGGTGTGCATCTTCCAGTTGGCGAGCAAGTACTTCATGGCTGTCCCCTGTCAATGTCCGGGGATCCCAGCTCGCCTGTGCCCGCACGCCCTCAGGGCGAGGTGACGGGCTCGGGCTGTACCCAGCGGCGTTCGATGTCTGCCGTGCGAACGGCGTCGAAGATCGCCTGCACACGCAGCCCCTCCTCGAGCGATGGCTCGGGTGCGGCTCCTCTCCGGACTGCCGCCCAGAAGTTGCGGGCCACCCGCTTGAATGCCTCGGTCGAGCTTTCCTCAAGCGGGCCCTCACTCTGGAGCGCCTCACCAGCGCGGCCCCACCAGACCCGCCGCTCGCCGTCGAGCCGCACCGTCCCCTCGTCGCCGTGGATCTCGATGACGTCGCTACGCCCGTGTCGTGCGGTGGCCACGAGGGTCACCACCCCGAGCCCCCCGCCGCGGAACCGCAGGAGCAGCGCGTAGGCGTCCTCGGCCGTCACACGCTGCTCGCCGTCATCCGCCCTGCGGACCGGCACGCCGACATCAGTGGCGGCGGCCACGGCCTCAACGTCGGGGAACACTTCCAGCAACAGGTCAAGGTCGTGCACCCCGTATCCCTGAAGCCGTCCGCCCCCGAGCCGGGCGTCGTGCACCCAGGTGTAGGGACGTGAGTCAGGGTCGGCGTGGTCGGACTGGACCAGCGAGACCGACGCCATTCGCGGGCATCCCACGACCTCGCGTGCACGCTCGATGACCCGCTGGCGGGTCTGTTTCATCCGCAGCTCGTAGTCGACCATGCCGACCACGCCGGCCGACCGGATGGCCGCCACGATGCGGCGAGCACCCTCAAGGCTCTCGGCCAGGGGCTTCTCGCACATCACGTGCAGGCCCCGCTCGGCGGCGGCGACAGCAAACGGGACGTGCGTCACCACGGGAGTGGCGACGTGCACCGCCTCCAGCCCCGGCACCGACAGCAGTTCATCGAAATCCGCGGTACCGAGCCCCACGCCGGCCTCCTCGGCCAACTCCTGGGCCCGCTCCGGCCGCCGCGACCATACGGCCACGAGCTCGAACTCCTCTAACTCGGCGTAGACGGGCAGGGCCACCTTCCTCCCGTAGCCAGTGCCGACAATGGCGATCTTGATTGGTTTCTCCATGACGGGCCCTCCGATCGAGGAACCTACCGCAGTTCTGAAAAGCTGCCATGCCGTTCCCTCAGTCCATTCGATGCTTGGTCTTGCCGGCATACCTGCTCCACCATTCACTTATTGGCGAGGGCAAACCCGAGCGCGCCGGTGATCTGGCGCCGGTGATCTGGCGTCGGTGGGCTGGCAACGGCTTCCGACAGCGCAGCGGCGCCCGCGACGCCGCCGAGCGTCAGCGGAAGTGCTCCAGCGGCGAGGACCGCTTGACAATCCCGAGACTCAAGTCGTGGGAGGCGGCGGTGGCGCCTTCGTGGTAAGCAGTGATCAGATCGGCGATGTCGTGCTTATCGGTACGGCCGCGCGAAGGCGGTACCGACGCTTCGCGCTCCGTCTTGGAGCACACAGGGTTGCCGAGCGCCACGGTGCAGCAAAGCTGCAGGTCAGCGGCTTTCATGGAGTGCGAGTAAGAGGTAAGTACCTCCACCACCGTCCGTTACTTGCGGCGTTGTCGTGGCAACTGTGTCGGTGTGCGAACCGTCTCCCATGATCAGGATCGGCTGGGCGCGATGATCACCGCATGTCCACGTGGGAGTTCCCGACACATGCAACGAAGCCGCGTTTTCATGCCGATGAGCGCGTGCCATCGAGCGGCGTACCCGCCTTGCCTATCGGAGCTCAAACCTGCACCGCGCACGGTAAATTTGTAGCTCCTCGGAGCGACGATCCTGCTAGTAAACGTTCGGGGGTCTAGATCATTGAGAGGATGATCTAGACCCCCGAACTACTACAACATGGTCGGGATAACAGGTTCGAAACTGAGACCCTTGACCACAGGGACTTATTCGACTTCGACACCAGTCCAGCGGTATCGACGCCACGATGTGTCGTGGTAACCGCACGCCACCAAGATCATCATAGTGCGCGACCCGATGGCTCTCCACGGGGTTCAGTCCAGGTGAGCCGGGAGTGGTCTGCACCTCGGAGGAGGGCGGAAACCGGCTGCCGGGAGCGCTGTCTGGGTGGGTTCGCCAGCTGACGAGCCTTGAAGACGGACCCTGGTCCTGGCATCACCTACTGGTCAGGGATGCGTTACCTCGATGGCGTGGAGGTTGCGTAGCGTGCCGTCACCGGCGTCGTGCTGAGACGGGTAGAGCAGCTGCACGCTTACGGTGAGAGGCGTGCCGGGTTCGATGGTGTGGGAGTTGTCCGGAGAGCCGATGACCACGGTCCCGTCGGTGCCGTCCTTGATCACTGTGTACCACTGGGTTTGTTGCGGGTTGATGCGGGTCCGTGGCGGTACGTCGAAGGAGATCTCCCACATCACCACTCGCTGCTTGTTCGCGGCCAGGATGAGGTCGTAGCTGATGACCCACCCCTTCGCGGTCTCGGGCCAGGTCTGCGACCACTGCCCGACGATCCGGTAATCGACGCTGATCAGGGGCAATTCGACCGCGGTGGTGACCGAGCCGGACTGCTGCGCGGCCATGTTCGCGCGGGTCGGCGACTTGACGAGGCTGGTACAGGTGAGACTGCCTTCATAGTGCGAGTCGATGGTGCCGCTCAGCATGATCATTATTTTGCTACCCTTGGGCAGGTCCACCGGCTGGTACAGTCCCTCGGTACTCGAACCGGTGCCGCAGTGGGCCCCGTTCTCCCCCTGGCAACTGACTTCCACCTCGCGCAGCTGGGTGGGAATAGTGCCCTCCACCACGGCATCGGGAGCGTTGTTCGGGCCCAGGTTTTGCACCCCGATGGTGTAGGAGATCCGGTCTCCCGCCTTGGCCGTCTGCGGACCGCTCATCTCCAGCGGCATGTTGACGGGCAGCGCCACCGTGAGGTTTCGGATCCGGTGAGCAGCTGTGGCGTTGCCGGTCCCCGCCGCGAACCCCAGCTTGAACGTCGCGGGCATCGCGATCTGCCCGGGCTGGCCCGCGAGGTCGAAGTCGTCAATCAGTAGTGAGCCGTTCGGGTCGGACTTGCTAGAACGGCGCACGGTCAGACGACCGTCGATGATGGATACCTGGATGTGCGCACCCTCGTCCCACAGGGCGCGGAACCCGCCGGGCACTGGGACACCGGTGAGCCAGGAAAACCCCGTCAGCTCGTTTCCGGAGCCGCGCGCTCCCAGCGTGTTCGGGCTCCTCCCCGGCCCGCCGGGTCCAGAAGATGTCGAGGCGAAGTTCCCGTGGTTGTCGAAGCCGACACCGACGTACCCCGCCGTAACGCCCGGGATATTTATCGATCCCTGCTTGATATAGGAGTAGCCCAGGGCGCCGCCTCGGGCGCCAGGCCCGGTCGTCTTCTCCCCGTCGATCAAGTAGACGCTGAATCCGTCGCCGATACCGACCGACGGATTGATGCCGCCCTCGCAGGCGTAATCAAAGTCGATGGTCACCCCGAGCGAGGAGGAGAACGGCTGGTCGAGGAACGCCGTACCCGCCTTGGACTCGGCATCGGGGGTGAGCTCTAGGCTCCCGTTGTTGAGCCGTGCGTCGCCTAGCAGTTGCCAGTGTGGGTTGGCAGGGGTGGTCTGGGTGAACGACTCGATGATCGGGAACTGCACCGGTTGCGTGGCTGCGGGCGTCTGGACTGTCATGGAAGCTCCTCCTCGGCTGGCCTTGCACTACATGTTCCGGTTTGCTGAATTCACGAACCACAATGACCGTGACCCATCTCCATAGGACTCGAAGAGGAAAGCCCTATTCGGGGGGTGTTATCCCCGAATAGGGCTTTCCTTGAAGAGCGCATCCCTGTCAATAATGACGTCGGGCTCTTGCATCGGGCCGTAGATGACGCTGCCGGAGACAACGCCGGGGTTGCCCTAGGTTGCCTCCGACGGCATCGGATTTTTTGTCTGATCTAGAGCGCTCGTCGTGGCCTCTTGCAGTGTCGGGGGAAACGTGGCGGATCCACCACACCGCGTCATCGTCTCGCGAACGAACAGCTTGGCATAGGGTCCAGCCGGGGGACGGGGTCGAGACCAGCCGAATGCGCCTCGGGTACGACCGTGCCCGCATCCTGATCCGCCGCCACACCGGCCTGTCCCTGCACCACCTGCACCACCTGCGACCCCCCGACCCGTGGCCATCATCACACGGGGGTGTGTGGTAGGGCCACAGCGTCTGAATGGGTGGTGAGACCCGATGGAGTCGCATTGACGCAGGTCAGCCGTTGGTCAACGAGGCGTTGCTGCGGATGAGCGGGCGATGCCTGGCTGTGCCGTCCTCGGCTCCTGACGCTTTTGGGTTACGCTGTCAGTGTCGTCGCCGGTACCAGTTCGATGTCGAGGGCCCTTCCTCCTCCTCGGTGGCGCGGACTGGAGGAGCCCCATCAGAGCCGCTGTACCACACGTAGCTCATCCACATCCATGGCAGTAGAGCCAAAAATATCCCAACTCATTTGATCGCAACGATCGGCAGAAAATGACCAGCGCTGAGTCGTCGTGGCTGGTGAGGATGTAGGTGCGCGGCAGTCGCGCCCCCATACTCTCCGACGCGTTTCAGTGCGTCGTATCCTCGGCTAGGTCCGAGCCGCGCGCAGTGCGGCGTATTGTTCAGCCATCGGCTTGTCCTTCTTTGAGGATGCGATAGGCGAGGGTGCGGGAGATACCTAGCTCTTTGGCTATGAGGCCCATGCTGAGTGCGCCTACTGTGCAGCGTGTGTTAGTGCCTCGCGTCGCCGTCTATGGCAGTCAATGCGTCCTCTCCGCGTGTCGTTTTGTGGTTCTGGCGCAGCGGAAAATGCGCCAGAACCACTTGGTGTCAGTGAGGGATGCACTCGTCGAGTTCACGGGCGTTACGGACAGCCTTGCCCCCACTACCCACATGTAGAGCAGTAGAGTCATATTTTTGTGGAATATTCTTTAGTCACATGCAAGGATTGCGGCAGGGTACCCCATACCCCACTACGAGCCTGGAGGTCCTGAATGCCCCCACCAGCGGTGCAGCCGAGCTATTCGCCGACCGGAATTACGCAGGCGCCAGCGCATCTGTGTCCGAGGGCGCCTATAACATCAAGGCCGGTAACACCGTCAGCTCCTTGCGGGTGGCCGCCGGTTACGCCGTGACCGCCTACACCGAACCCGACGGCGGCGGTACGAACAAGGCCTTCACCACCGACACTCCCTACGTCGGGGAGGGCTTCACTACCATCCGCTCGGTCAACGTCACCAACACTATGCGCCGCATCGGCATGGCGGCGGTGAGGCCCGCAGAGTTCATCATCCTGCAGTTCACCCAAGAAGTCGGCCAAGGATAGCCGCGCCTCACCTGAAGGGGGTCCGGTCACGCATACTCCACGGTCGAGCACCGACCGGACGGATCTTGATCTCCGGCCCTTCAACTAGCAGGGTCTGGTTCTTATGCTGACACGTCAGCTCCACCCTAGGGGGCTTACTAGAACACAGGGCCAAACCAACGCCCTGTAGTAGGACCCCGACGCCGTCCGTTGACGATTGCCCGCCCCCCTGTTGGGGGGCGGGCTTTTTCGTGTTCGGTGCTGGTTCCTGGGTCGGGCTCGTCGCCTTGTGTGGCCTGCCGCGCCTGCTGGACTGCGTGGAGTCGTCCGAACGGCTCCTGGAGACTGTGGTCGGTGATCTGGTCGTCGTCAATGTAGAGGCCGTGGAAGATCGCCTGGTTGAGCAGACGGCGCTGCTGGTCATCGCAGCGGCGGTAGGCGCTTGCGGCTCCTGCCGGGGTATGGACAGCGAGTTCTTCTTCCATCCAGAAGATGAACGAGGATCAGCCCGCAGGCAGCGCGACGCCAGTGCGAAAGTGATCTGTCGCGGTTGCCCGGTCCTGGACCAGTGCCGCGGGCACGCCCTCAGTGGCGCTCGCCGTTGTGGTCGAGCAGGGCGGTATCGGCGTTCCACAGTCTGATTCATCGTTCGCCGTGGTAGTCCTCGATCATGGAGACCGAGGCGGTATCGCTGGCGAACAGCCGTCCGTACTCGGCCGCGAGTCCCAGCGCCCGTGCGGCGAGAATGCGGGAGAAGTGCCCATGTGTGACGACGACAACCGGGGCGATGCTGCTCTCGACGTACGCGTCGAGAAAGGTGTCGGCCCGTGTGCCGACGTCGTCGGTGGACTCGCCGCGTGGGCATCCATTTCGCCAGATCTCCCACCCCGGCGACAGTAAGCGGATCTCTTCGGTGGTTAGTCCCTCGTAGTCTCCGTAGTCGTAA
>CAVQKH010000032.1:0-125958 GCA_963712995.1 uncultured Actinomycetota bacterium
TTTGAATGCCATTCCAAGACGCGCGAACTCGGCATCTGGCAGTGCCAGCACGGTCTCCGGTATCGGGAACAACCACGCCTGACCGAATGGCGTGGTGATCGGTTCGCCGTGCGCCTGACAGAAGGAGCGGTAGAGCTTGCGAGCCTGCCCGGCGGCGGATGACCTGCCGCACGATCGAGGGGTCCAGCGCGTCCCACAGGTCGGGGTTGCGCCAGCGCGCCACCGTCCCGAGCTCCCGCCAGCGCGTGACCATACGACTTCGGCCCGGTCACCGTCGCGGGATCGATCACGCGAAAAACGGTGCCGCCGGTGACGGACAGCCAGAACGGATGGTCGATCATCACCGAGGAACGATCACAACGACAGCCTTTCGATCACGGCGAGGGCGGATCCGTGACTGCACTCGCTGGATACGGGCGAGCGCGTTCGGTCGAGGTGAACGCCGTTATCTGCGAGAATGCAGATCATGGCGGCATCCAGGAAGTACTCTGAAGAGTTTCGGCAGCGTGCTGTAAGGATGGTCCTCGATGTCCGCCACGAAGGCACTGATCAGCCCGACGCGGTCAAGCGGGTCGCCGATGAGTTGAACATGCCCGCCAGGACGCTGCACCAGTGGGTCGAAGCCCACGAATCCCAGCAGGCCCGAGGTTTCGACGCCACCGCAATCGAGGAGTCCGATCCGTATGCGGCGGGCGTACAACTGGTGGAGTTCGGCGCACTCGATGAAGCCCAGACCGTGTGGGGCACCGCCGCCGAAGCCGGCGACACCGAAGCCGCATTCAACCTGGGGGTACTGATGGTGCGCCGCGGTGAGCTCGGCGAGGCGGCCAACTGGTGGCGAAAAGCAGCCGACGCCGGTGATCCGGACGCCGCGGCCGGGCTGGGCATGCTGCTGGTGCAGCGCGGTGAACTCGAGGAGTCCGAGACGTTGTGGCGCCGCGCCGCTGAGGCCGGTAACACCGACGCCGCCACCGGACTGGGCCGACTGCTGGTGCAGCGCGGTGACCTGGCCGAGGCGGAAACCTGGTGGCACACCGCCGCCCAGGCCGGCGACACCGAGGCCGCCACCGGGCTGGGCGTGCTGCTGGAGAAACGCGGCGAGCATGACCAGGCGGAAACCTGGTGGCGTCGTGCCGCCGAAGCCGGCGACCCAGCTGCCGCCACCGGGTTGGGTGTGCTGCTGGTGCGGCGCGGCGACGTCGTCGAGGCGGAAACCTGGTGGCGTCGTGCCGCCGAAGCCGGCGACACCGGTGCAGCCACCGGCTTGGGCGTGCTGCTGGAGCAGCGCGGCGATCTCGCTGATGCTGAAACCTGGTACCGCAAGGCCGCCGAAGCCGGCAACACCGATGGCGCCAACTACCTTGGCCGGCTGCTGGAGCAGCGCGGCGACCTCACCGACGCCGAGGCCTGGTACCGCAAGGCCGCCGAAGCCGGCAACACCACCGCAGCGAACAACCTGGGCCAGCTGTTGGTGCAGCGCCGGGACCTCGCCGGGGCGGAACACTGGTGGCGACGCGCCGCCGAAACCGGCAACACCGCGACCGCCGCAGGCCTGGGCGTGCTGCTGGAGCAGCGCGGTGAGCTCGACGAGGCAACGGACTGGTACCGCATCGCGGCCGAAGCCGGCAACGTCGCTGCCGCGGCCAGCCTCGGCAGCCTGCTCGAACAACGCGGCGACCTCGACGAGGCCACCCGCTGGTACCACACCGCGGCCGAAGCCGGCAACACCACCGTGGCGTTCAACCTCGGTCTGCTGCTGAAGCGGCGCGGTGACCTGGACGGGGCGATGCAGTGGTCCCGGACCGCGGCCGAAGCCGGCAACAGCGATGCCGCCAACAACCTGGGCTTGCTGCTGGAAGAACGCGGCGACCTCGACGATGCCGTGACCTGGTACCGCACCGCTTCCGAAGCCGGTAACACCACCGCCGCGTACAACCTCGGTCTGCTGCTGCGGCAACGCGGCGACCTCGACGGTGCAACGACGTGGTATCGCACCGCGGCGGAAGCCGGCAACCACAGCGCCGCGAACAACCTCGGCGTGCTGCTGGAGCAGCGCGGCCATCTTGATGAGGCCGAACGCTGGTACCGCACCGCTGCCGAAGCCGGCAACACCAGCGCCGCGTACAACCTCGGCGTGCTGCTGGGACAGCAACGATCCCGGGCCGGCTCGTGACCACACCCGCTGGTCTCGCCGGAGCCGGGGGAGGTACAACGTGGATATGAGCTCGTTGTCCCGACTATCGGCCTTGATCACCCAACCCGCCAGCACCGTCCTCGACGCCACCGCGGCGCTGATCGCGTTGCCCCGCCGGGTGATCGACATGGTGGCCGAGGTCGAGCAGACCCTCGCTGCGGTGAACGCCGCCACCGTCCGGAGCGATGAGCTGATCGATCGCATCAACGGCATCGCCACCAGGGCGGAAGGCGCCGTGCTGGCCGCAGCCGCGGCCATCGAACAAGCCAGCTCGATCACGGCCACCGCCGCCCCGTTGCTGGCCAGCTACAGCGAGCCGCTGCGCCGCCTGGAGCCCGCGGTCCGCCGGCTGGCCGAGACCACCGACTCACACGAGGTCGACGCACTGGTCAAGCTCATCGACCGGCTACCGCGGCTGGTCAACGCGATGGACGATGACGTGATGCCATTGCTCGATCGCCTGGACCAGAGCGGCCCCGACCTCAACCAACTGCTGGACAGCGTCTCCGACCTCAACCGCATGGCCGGCCGCATCCCCAAAGTCTTCCGACGCCGCCCCGGATGATCACTCTAATCCCCTGGAGTGGAATTCGGCGCTATAACGCTATAACACGGTGACGCACTCACGACCCCTCGGAGCGGACATGCGGGTAGCCGTCGTCGGTGGTACCGGACTGGTGGGACGGCACACCACCGAGGCTCTGCGCCACACCGGGCATGACGCCGTCGTGATAGCCCGGTCGGCGGGGATCGACGTGATCACCGGAGCGGGCCTGGACGCCGCGCTGGCCGGGGTCGAAGCGGTCATCGACGTCACCAACACCTTCGCGCAGGAGCCCGTGGAGATCCGGGAGTTCTTCAGTACCGCGACCGGGAACCTCCTTGCCGCCGAGCAGCGGGCCGGCGTCGGGCATCACCTGGTGCTGTCCATCGTCGGAATTGATCGGGTCGAGGGCAACCCTCATTTCGCAGGCAAGCGGCGGCAGGAGGACCTCGCTCTGGCCGGCCCGGTCCCGGTGACGATCATCCGGGCGACGCAGTTCCACGAGTTCGCGGGGATGGTCATCGGCTGGACCCGGAGAGGCGACGTCGCGACGGTGGCACCGCTGCTGGTCCAGCCGATCGCCGCATCCGACGTCGGCCGGGGCCTTGCGGAGTTCGCCACCGGCCCGGCGCACGGCGGAATACGTGAGCTCGCCGGACCGGAGACCCAAGATCTGGTCGACATGGCCCGGCGGACCCTGGCCGCCCGCGGACAGTCGATCCGGCTTATCGCGAGCTGGCGGGACGGCCCGTTCAGCGTCGAGGTGGCCGGCGAGGTCCTGCTACCCGGACCGGACGCCCAACTCGCACCGACCACCTTCGACACCTGGTTGGCCACCGAGGCCTCCTCCCCCGCGTGAGCGCGCCGCTACGTTCTAAGTCTGGGTGATTCGCCAGATACCTAAGGGGCGCGGCATTCTAGATTTGTTGCGGGGCCTTCCAGGGTTCGAACCACGGATTGGGGGGCCAACTCTCCGCAGCGGCCATCAGTGGGAAGGCTGTGGCACCGTCCAAGGACTCCCGGATGATGTCCGCGTGGCCGGCGTGCCGAGCGATCTCTTCGATCAGATGCAGCAGAACCCACCGCACCGACCACTCCTTGACCTGCGGCATCCACGAGATCCCCGGGGGGACCGGCACCGGCCGCCCGAGATCTGAGATCCCCGCGATAATCGCGTCGGTCTCCTTGGCCGCCTGCTCGTAATCATCGAGCAGGCCGGCCAGAGTCTCATCCGGCCCGAACCGGAAGCCGGCCTGGTGGCTCTCCACCGACTGCTTCCGGTCGCGTTGCTCAACCACGGCCATCCAGCCGCGCTCCGCGATCGAGACGTGCTTGATCAACCCTCCGATGCTGAGCGGGCTCACCGTCGGAGTCGCTCGGGCCTGCTCATCCGTCAGCCCATGAGCGGTGAGGCGGAGCACGAAACGTTGCTGAGCGAGGTAAGCCAGCAACCCCTCGCGCTCGTCAGCGACCGGTGCAACGAGTCCAGGCATGTGACCAAACCTTTCGGTACGGAGTCTGTGGTTGACCCGCACATCGTGACAGCAGACCCCGACAGTTTCGGGCCGTCACGACGCGACGAGGCGGTGGAAAACAACCACGCTGGCTCAGCTGCGCCGCCGTCTTGCCCACCTCGGTCTGGTCCTCCGGCCCGACGAGACACTCACCGGCGGTTCCCCACCCGACGACGCAGGATGGCTCCGATCACAGAAAGTAACCAATTCGCCTGATCGAATGCGTTGGGTAACGGAACACCCCGTCAACGGAGTATCAATAACCCTGGTCCCGGATTACCGGGGAAAACCGACGCTGGAGAGGGTCCGATGCAATTCGCGCCCACCGCAGACGGATCGGTGCCCATCCCGGGGCCGATTCGGATCATGGAGCGATGGCGAGTGGCCTGGCACGGCCGCCGCGATGGCAAACGCCCACCGTCGGACCCAAGCCGTCCGCAACCCTACCTGGAATCGCTGCGCGCCCAGGCCGAACTCGGTCAGCGAGCCGTCAACGAGTGGCTGCACGGCAGGGTCGATCCAGTCGACCGCGAAGCCGTTCAGGTCCTCATCCTGCTTGATCAGCACCGTCGGGATCCGGTGCTGGAACCAGAAACCGCCCCGGCCAGACAGGCCGACGAGGGCACCGACCCGAATCCGGCGTCCAGCATCCCCCCGCAGGTACTCAAGGCCAGAGAGGCTGCCGCGGCGCAGAAGGCCTACCGGCGGAGGGTCGGCGAGCGGGAGAAGGCCGAGCAGCGGCTCGGCCAGTTGGGTAGCACCCGGCATCATCTGATCGAAGTCGCTCGGGCAGCCGCGGACGCCCACACCGCACGTTATGAAGAGCTGGTGGGGCTCTACCGCACCGCGCTGCTACGCCACGACCCGGATCGACACCAGGCGCCTCGGCCGCCGGCGCTGAGCCGTGCGCCGTGGGTGCATGGGGACATGCCGTTGCGCGCCGGCGGGGAAAGGGCCCTGCTCACAGAAACCACCGCCTCGGACGGCACCCAAGAATACCGGCTGGGGCTCTCGCAGCAGCGAGCCAATGCCGTCCGTGACCTCCTGATCGGCCTCGGCGCTCCTGCGGATCTCATCCAAACCCGTGGATTGGGCAGCGACTTTCCTGGCTACGTGCCCGATCGAGACCAGCAGGGCAACCTCGACCCCCTCCCGGCGGCGCAGAACCGCCAGGTCATCATCGAGCTGACCCGACCGGATTAGCATGACGTGATCCACCCAAGCGCCAGGACGAGCAGCTCGGAGGCCAGGTGGCAGACCATATTTTGCCGCCCTCACATTGGGGACCATTAGGTCCAACACCATGGCGACCTAGGATCCAGCGTGCTGCCGCAACCCTTCCCAATAAGATGATCTTCACCAACTGTCGCGGTGGGGATTCCCGGTGAGGATTCGTAGGCGGTCCTTGCACCACCAGACACCGCGTGACCTTGGAGCTTCGGAGGCGAGACGCCTAGAGCTCCTTATCTTCGATTACGAGATGGCACGCGACGACGAACGTATATCCATTAATGCCCAGACCACCATTCTCGGGGTAGCAGTGGCTCTCATCGCTTTGCTGATAGGGGCCCTGACACAGGAATGTAGCTTTGGCATGAAGTTGCCAGCTGACTGCATCGACGTACCAGATTTGGCGCTGGCCAGCACGCCACTGCTACCCCTTGCGATGCTGGCTTTCACGCAAATGATAGGCGAGATTGGGACGTTGCGAAGCTACTACATGCGCGGTCTCGAGGCCGAGCTTGGCGCCTACATTAAGGCACCCATTGCCGCACTCGGAGAAGTTCGACCACTTTCTTATATGGGTTTGGCGACAGAACTGATGAGCCTCCGACGTGGCCGCGCTGGGTACCGATTACTCGCAAATTTTATCTTGTTCAGCATCGTTCTCGTTTTTGGCGGAATTACCTTGTACATCGGCATCAAAGTGGGCAGTCGTCCGATCAAGGTTGCCATGATCGTCGTGTACGGAACGGCTTTTATAGCGCTCTTCCATGAGATGGTCGCCAGCACTATAGGCGGTCGCCGACTGTTCGAATCGGCTGCGCGAAAATTCCTCTCAGGAAACAGCTACATCGGACTCCCGAAGGTTGGGCACGATCCGCACAATGATTCTATTGCTGCCATAGGCCAGAGCTCGATGAGCGGCATAGAAAGTGTCGGACCGTCACGGAAACCGGAGGTTGAAATAAATGAAAGCAAGCGCTCTCTGCTGTCCTACCTATTCCTTCCTCGACCTGAGGATCTGATCAAGTGGCCGATCGCTCCCATAGTCTTCCTGTTGACCGCATGGTCAACAGGAAACTGGGAACGCTGGCCCCAGTTCCTATTGTTGTGGCTAATTCTGGAATACCTGGTCTACGAATCCCGATATCAGTGGAATGATGTGCGCGGTCTCGATGAGGATCAAGTCCATGCCGAGCATCAATCCCGGGCACGGTTGCCTATCAAGGGAAGCCCGGATGAACAACGGCGCGATATCGTCACTAGTGTTTCGCTGGGCTTGACGCGGCTCGCCCTGGCAATACTCACAGGGTGGGCGTTTCAGTTAACAACAGAAGTTCTAGTGCTCATAGTAGCGGTTTACGCGATCGCAATTCCGTACGAGGTACTCCGCGCGCACAAAGAAATAAACACACCGTTCCGTCCGACGCCTACCACCATAACCATATGGCTTTTAGTCGGATTCGGCTACGCGATTCGTGCGGGTCTTGGATTCACACTCGCCAACCTGCCTATTTTCATACGCGCAGGCGCCATTGGAACAGTTTACTTCATCGCATTCGGCATCATGTTTGTCTTATTAACCTGGGTGCTTGACGCAACATCTTATTGCCGTTGCGATAAGGGTGACACGTGGTACGCGCTTCCTGCCCTCACTCTAAAACCCCACCTGGCCGCATTGCTCCGCTACGTTGATATCACCCCAAGCGACGCACGCAACGCGCCGGTCGGCAGCCTCCCCAAGGAACCCATCGATCGCGAAAATGATCCCGCCTACTGCGGCAGTCGAAAAGTGCTCGAAAAGAGCACGTTTCGGGAATCATCTCGTGCCCCGTGGAATTGGGCGATGCTCAGCAGCATGGGGATGGGTGCAGTACTCGGAATAGATCTGGCAGGACCACGCGCAAGCGGCCCGCTCGTGTACGTCGTTGCAGTCGCGGTCAGCCTCGCCGGTGGAATCTTGCTGACATCTACCGGGATCAAAAAGAACCTACTCAACCTCTTCATCGTCGGGGGATTTCTTAGCTTGATCGCAATTATCGCAGAGAGCAAGCTGCCCATCCTAGCGGCAATACCATGGCTCGCCACCAGTGTTACGTATTTGAATTTTCGCTACAGTTCTTATCGCGACCTCAAGGAGTTCGGTCGCACTGCCGTTAAAGGAATCAAAATCATTCCCAGCATCTTGCTGCGATTGCTGGTCGGCCGGGCAACCTGGGACAAATTCTCTTTTAGAGGGCCCTACGGGCCGCGGAGCTAGTTGGTGCAGTCCAAATCATGCAGCAGTACCGTGTCTGATCATCACACGGACGCAACCGGGGCTGAATTATCTGAGCAGTTCGAGATTATCTGAGTAGTTCGAGCACCTGCTCTGCGGTCAGACACCCCGCAGTGGTCAGATCCAGATTGGCCAGGGACGCGCGGTGCACTACGTCGTTGGCCGCTGCGACGCAATCGCTGACCGGGTGCACTATCAGACCGAGGTCGGTACCGTTTCTTGCGGTCTGCTCGACGACGAGATTCGTGGCGACCCCGGTCAAGAACACGGTATCGATCTCGCGCTCAGCCAGCCAACCGGTGAGATCGTTACCGGCGAGCCCGGACAACTTCTGGTTATCGACCACGCGATCGTGATCGGCAGACATCTCCTCGATCAACTGCGCGCCTGCGGCATCCGGTCGGAACGCTTCCTGCGCATCGCCGACCGCCCTCATGAAGTCGGTGTTTCGGACCAGCTCGCCCCCACCAACAGGAACGGTGAACCGGGTGAACACCACCGGTACTCCGGCCGCGCGAACCGACCCATGAAATCGCACTGCCCGCTCCACGACGCCACTACGCGCCACCGGCTCGCTCAGCATCGGACCGAAGAACCCCTCCGGCTTGATCACATTAAGCTGCCAGTGCAGGGCCAGAACCGCGGATCGTCCCCGATCGATAGTCACGACACAATCCTTCCTGACGCATCGGACCCACCCGGGTCGGGGAACGCTTCCCGGTGCCCAGTGTGGTTCCGGTCGGCGAACAGGTAGAGCAGGTAGGCGGCGATCGTGGGAGCGTCGGTGATGGTCCCTTTTTGGATCATGTCTTCCACGTCGGCTTGGGAGAACCAGCGCTGGCACATGTCCTGTTCTTCATGCTCCCGCGAGTGCTGGCCTGCTTCGAGTCCTTCGGCAATGAATGCGGCGCAGCCCTGACTGCTCATACCTTTGACTGGATGAAGGTAACCGAGACGGTGGATACGTCTTGCGCATAGGCCGGTTTCTTCGGCGAGTTCCCGCCGAGCAAGTTCTACCGGATCCGCATCCTCCCTATTAGGCAGAGTACCCTGGGGAAACTCCCACGAGCGTTGAGAAACGGGGTAACGGTACTGTTCCACCAGGTGGAATCCGCCTCGTTCAACCGGGACGATGAGCGCGAAGTCCGGCTTGTCGACGTAGGAATAAATCCCTCGAGATCCATCGGGACGCTCGACCACGTCCTCCAGGAGTTGCATCCACGGATTTTGATAGACAATCCGGGAGGAAACACGTCGAATCGTCCCGGCGGTAGAGTTCGTTTCAGGTTGTGGAGTCATATCGGTAAACCCTAGCTCGCTCTGCAGCGCCGGAGGCGCAGGGTGAATCAGGTGCGCCGGCGGTTCCCGCAAGATCCCGGGCTGCTGGCCGGCGTCACCCGGCCAGTCAGGGGGAGGCTTCCCGGATCAGGGATACTGGCCTCCGTCTTCGGCTTACACGGCGATCAAGCCACCGCGCGTCGGCACCTCGCCGGGCGTGACGGTGAGTACGCTGGGAGCAATGGTGGTGCGAACACCCGGGGTGAGCCCGGCCGCGATGTCGCCCCCCGGCGGGCACCGGTTGGGGTTGTGGACGCGCGCCGCCGTTGCGGCCGGGTTGGCCACTGCGGGGGTGTCGCGACTCCTGGGCCTGGGCGCCGGATCGATGATCGGTGGTCGGGTCACACTGGCGCTGGACCGCCACGCATTGCAACGGCTGGCCGCGGGACGGCGAGTGGTGCTGGTGTCGGGCACCAATGGCAAGACCACGACCAGCCACCTGGTGGCGGCCGCGGTGCGCACCTCCGGCCGGGTCGCGCACAACGCCGGTGGCTCCAACATGCTTGACGGGGCGGTCGCAGCCCTGGCTGAGGCCCGAGACGCCAAGTACGCGGTGATCGAGGTCGACGAGTTGCATCTGGCCGCGGTCGCCGAAGCCGTCGACCCGGCGGTGGTGGTCCTGCTCAACCTCACCCGCGACCAGTTGGACCGCGCCACCGAGGTCGGTGCGATCGCCTCCGCGGTGGGGCGGGCGCTGACCCGGCACCCGAACACGGTGGTGGTGGCCAACGCCGACGATCCGATGGTGGTGTCAGCGGCGATGCTGGCCACTCGCAGCGTGTGGGTCGCCGGGGGGTCCAGCTGGTTGGGTGATGCGACCACCTGTCCCCGATGCGGCCGCACCCTCACCTTCACCGACAGCGGGTGGGAGTGTGGGTGTGGACTGGCCCGCCCGACCCCGGACTGGTGGATCGAGGACGGCAAGGCCTGCACCGCCGATGCGGTACTGCCACTGGACATCCAACTTCCCGGCCAGGTCAATCTCAGCAACGCCGCGATGGCGCTGGCTGCCGCCCGGGCCCTCGGTGTCCCGGCCGATCAGGCCGCGTCGGCGCTGCGTGCGGTCGACGTGGTGGCCGGTCGGTACGCGGTGGTACACCGCGGATCACAGGACCTGCGCCTGCTACTGGCCAAGAATCCAGCCGGCTGGGCCGGAATGTCCTCGATATTGAGCGAGCCACGACCACTCCTGGTGATCATCAACGCCCAGGAGGCCGACGGCCGGGACACCTCTTGGTTATGGGATGTCCCCTTCGAGCAGCTCACCGGCCGTCAGGTGGTGGCCAGCGGAGAACGCGCCGCTGACCTGGGTGTGCGCCTGAGCTATGCCGGCCTGGACCACCAGACCGTGGCAGACCCACTGGCCGCGCTGTCGTCATTACCTGCCGGGAAAGTCGATGTGGTGGCCAACTACACCGCTTTCCATCACCTCCGCCGCCGGCTGAGCCGGGAACGGGAAGCAGCCGGGTGAGCGCAGAGTCGACGGTCACGATCGGCCTGTTGCTACCCGATGTACTGGGCACGTATTCCGATGTCGGCAACGCCACAATCTTGGCCCAGCGGTTGCGCTGGCGGGGCATTCCCGCCGAGATCCACACGATCACCGCCCACGAGAACCCCCCGACCAGCTGCGCGGTGTACCTGCTCGGTGGCGGTGAGGACAACGCTCAGCTCTTCGCCGCCGAATGGCTGCGGCGCCATCACGAGCTGCGCCGGGCGCTGGACACCAGCGCGGTGACGCTGGCCGTGTGCGCCGGGCTGCAGATCCTGGGCACGTCGATGACCGACTCCCGCGGCAAGCACTACCCCGGGCTGGAGTTGCTGGACATCACCACCGCGCCCGGTCGCCAGCGGTCCGTCGGCGAGGTGGTCTCCAGCTGCGTTGTTCCCGGGGTCGGCACGCTGACCGGTTTCGAGAACCACCGTGGCGTCACCACCCTGGGCTCGGGAACGGCAGCCTTGGGACGGGTGACCACCGGCACCGGCAACGGGACCACCGAGGCCACCACCAGGCACCGCACCGAGGGTGTGCTCACCGAGCGGATCATCGGCACCTACCTGCACGGCCCGGTTCTGGCCCGCAACCCGGCGCTGGCCGACCACATCCTGCACAAGGTCACCGGCCACCCCCTGGCGCCCCTGGACCTCCCCGACCAAGCCGCCCTGCGTCGGACCTACCTGGGCCAGGCCTATCTGTGAAGCGGACCGGTCATCCTTCGGTACAGGGATTGTTCCGCAGGCTCTGGCAGATCTCGCGGACGTCGTTGTAATCAGCGTCATTGGCTGGTCGATAGCCGTATGCGCCTCCATCGGCGATCGCGCACTTGCCCTGGCAGAAACCGGCCGCTCGCAGGTAGTCGGCGTTGGCCTTACTTTGGAGTGCCGCGGTCAGCTGCTGGCGAAGCGCCGGAGGCAACCGGTCGGAGATCACTAGCGGCGGACCGGGGATGGCCTCGGACTTCCACACCGTGGCGATCTGGCCCGGCTGGAGCCGACCCTGTTCGATCAGCTCCCGGTCAATCACCCTGTCAAGCGCGAAACCAGCGTCGCACTGGTGGTTGGCCACTGCGAGGACCAAAGCGTCGTGATGACCCTCGAAGATTTGTATCGTATCGGTTTCCGGCTCGATTCCCAATGCGCGCAGAGCGGCGTGGGGATAGAGGTAGCCAGCGGTGGACTCGTGGTCCACGAAACAAATCCTCTTGCCGCGGAAGTCCGCCAGCGTTTTGATCGGCGAACCCACCCAGGTGATGCCGTAAGACCGGTACTCCGGGCGCCCGCCCTTCTCGTACACACGGGCAGCCACCGCAGTGATAGGGGCTCCCTGCTGCTTGGCAAGCACATAGGAGTACGGCCCAAGCGCAGCAATATCAATTCTTCCCTCGCGCAGTCCCTGGATGACCGCGGCGTAATCGGTACCAGTCTCGAAGCGAACTGTCATACCGGTCTCTTTTTCGAGCATGTCGATGACCGGTTGATGGTGACTGCAGCAGGCTGACGAACCGATACGAGGGCACCGCAGCGAAAACCAGCACGCGTGGATCGGAGCGATTGCTTGCCAGCCTGCCACTGGCGGAATTCTGGCCGCAGCCGGAGGTGATCAAGAGTGCGGCGACGGCCGCAAAGAACGCAACGCAGGTGCGTTGTGCGGAGCTCACCATCGCGAACCATCTCCTCTGGATTGTTATCGTTAGCAGGTGTCCTGGTAGGGCAATCCAGGGATGTAGCGGGCCCAATCGGCACGATCGAGCCCGCGACCCGGTGATAGCGCAAGCACGCTCCGTAGCATGGTCCCGGAGATTCTGGAGATCCGTCAGGTCCCACAGGATCACGGTGCCATCGGAGCCGGCCGTGGCCAGCATGTGCCCATCGGGCACCAGCGCCACCGAGGTCACCGAGCCAACGCCGCCGGTCAGTGGCTGCCCGAGGGTCCGGGGTTGAGTCCGGTCGGTGAGGTCCCACAGGATCACCGTGCCGTCGTCGCCAGCGGTGGCCAGGGTACGTCCGTCGCCGGCGAACGCCGCTGAGGCGACCAGGCCGCGGTGAGCGCTCAGTGGCTGCCCGAGGACCCGGGGCTGGGCCCGGTCGGTGAGATCCCACAAGACCACACTGCCGTCATCGCCAGCGGTGGCCAGGGTGCGCCCGTCGCCGGAAAACGCCGCCGAGACGACCAGACCGCGGTGAGCGCTCAGTGGCTGCCCGAGGACCCGGGGCTGGGCCCGGTCGGTGAGATCCCACAAGAGCACACTGCCACGGCCGCTGGAAGTGGCGCCGGTATTCCCGTCGGGGGCCAGCGACAGGAAGGCCACCCGAGCGCTGGCGCGCTGTCGGGATTGGCTGATCCGAGGCCGGTCCGGGTCGGAGAGATCTCTCACGATCATGGTGCCATCGGAGCTGGTCGTGGTCACGGTACGCCCATCGGCGGCGAACATCATCGAGTTCACCTGGCCGGGCGCCGCGCTCAATGGCTGCCCGAAGTGTCGGGGCTGGGCCCGGTTGGTGAGGTCCCACCGGATTACGGTGCCATCAGCGCTGGCGGTGGCCAGGGTGTGCCCGTCAGGAGCGAACGCCACGGCGGTCACTCTGCTGGTGTGGCTGGCGAGAGCCGGCTGCAGCGGCCGGGCCACGTCGGTGAGTTGCCACAGCAGCGCGGTGCCATCGTCGCTGGCGGCGGCCAGGGTGCGCCCATCCGGGGCGAACGCCACGGCGGTCATGTTGCTGGTGTGGCTGGTCAGGGCTGGCCGCAGCAGCTGCGGCCGGGCCAGGTCGGTGAGTTGCCACAGCAGCGCGGTGCCATCGTCGCTGGCGGCGGCCAGGGTGCGCCCATCAGGCGAGAGCGCCACAGAGTTCACCGACCTGGTGTGGCCGGCCAGGGAGCGCCGGGTCCTGGCCGGATCAGCAAGATCCCACAACGCCACACTGCCATCGGAACCACCCGCAGCCAGCGTCCGCCCATCACCCGACAACGCCACCGAGAAGATCGAACCAACCTGACCCGCCAGGGAACGCCGGGCCCCGGCCGGATCAGCAAGATCCCACAACACCACACTGCCATCGGAACCACCCGCAACCAGGATCTGCCCATCACCAGACAACGCCACCGAGAAGATCGAACCAACCTGACCCGCCAGGGAACGCCGGGCCCCGGCCGGATCAGCAAGATCCCACAACACCACACTGCCATCGGAACCACCCGCAACCAGCGTCCGCCCATCACCAGACAACGCCACCGATGACAGCGAGCCGGCCTGGCCAGCGAGGAAGCGCCGGGTCTGAGCCGGGTCAGCGAGATCCCACACGACCACACTGCCATCGGAGCCACTTGCAGCCAGGGTCCGCCCGTCACGGGAGAACACCACCGAGTTCAGCGGGCCGGTGCGGCTGTCGAGAGTACCGGCGTATCGAGTGGTGGTGAGCGTGTTCACCAAGCCCGCCTGGGCTTCGCCGCCGGGACGGATCCGCGCAGCCGCGATCCCGAGTAGCAGCGCGGTACGCGGCTGCGCTTCCCGGATGGCATCAGCTTGGCTGATCAGCTGGCGGGCGGTGGCGACTCGCTGCAGCTCCCGCGTGGCGAGCTGCTGGCGGACCGCGACACCGGCTGCGGCCAGGGCGAGGACGAGCAGCACCGAGAGCACGGTGCTGACCCGGCGGCGGCGGGAGCGATCGCGGCGGATGCTGCCGTGCAGGAACTCACGCGCTGCCGAGCTGGTATCGACCTTGTCCGTCACCAGCACCCGTCGCCGCCAACTCACCCAGCGTGGCAGGTCCCGGCCTGACGTCGATGCGCTGCCCACGCAGATCTGGGCACCGACATCGGTGACGGCGGCGGCGAGCTGGCCACCGCCCCACAACCGCTCCCGAGGACGCCCGTTCTCGTCCCACTCCGCGGCGGCCTGCTCGACCGCGCGCCGAGCGCGCAGCGCGGGCCTCTTCTCCTTGATGGCCTCGCGCAGTGGCTCCCAGACAGACAGGAACGCCTCATGGGCGACGCCGATCACAGCGCCACCGTGGCCGGCGTCGGTGCTCAGCAACCGCCGGGCGACAAAAGGCTGCAGCTCCCGGGCCACCGGTTCGGGCAGCTCATCACACGGTACCTGCCACCGGGTTGGACGGCCCTGCTCATCCACGGTGACCAACCGCAGCAACCCGGCGATGATCTCCTCGTCACGCCGCCCAGTGGCCTTGGCCGCCTCAGTCAACGCCGTGGCGGCCTGCCGGGTCAGCGCACCCTGCACCCCACCGAGCCGGACATAGCGGTCCTGGGAGAGTCGGCCCCCGCGGCCGACACCGTCGGCGAGCTCGGCCAAGGTGAACGCCAGTAGCGGCAGCGCGTCCCCGCTGTCGGTGTCGGTGACCAACCGGGTCACCAGATCGTCGGCGACTGTGATCCCAGCCAGCCTGGCCGGGCGCTGGATCACTGCTGGTAGTGCGTCGCGGGGCACCGGCCGCAGGATGTAGGGGCGCTCGCTCAGTGATTCCGCCAGTTCGGAATCAGCCAGCAGCTGGTCCAGGAATTCCGGCCGCAGCGTGACCACCACCTGCACCGGACCCGCCAGCGCCGATTTCAGCAGCTCCGTAAACCGGGCCCGCGGCGCCGGTCTGGCCTGGGTAAGCAACTCCTCGAACTGATCCACCACCAGCAGCAGATGCCGGGCACCGGCGGCCAGCAGCAGTTCCTCAGCCAGCCTGGTCAGGCCACTGCCGACGAGCTGCCGGTATACCCCCTCCACCGTCCAGCCCAGGACGAAGGACTTTGCCGCTTCGGCCAGTGCCCGAGCCAGCGCCGTCACCGGATCCTCCCCGGGCTGCATCGGCGGGACCGTCCACCAGCCCGGCTCGCCGGCCATCTTCGACACCAGCCCGGCCCGCACCAACGACGACTTGCCACATCCCGAGGGGCCCATAACCAGAAAGGCGTCACGCTCGGCATCCTCGGCGGATGACCGCAGCTGCCTCACCAGCTGTTCGACCTCGAGATCGCGGCCGAAGAACACCCGATGCTCGTCGGTACCGAACGACCGCAACCCGGGAAATGGAGAACGGCCATCCTGCCAGCCCCATCCCCCGGCCGCATCGACCCGGCGCAATTTCGTGATCAATGCATCGCGGGCGACCATTGGGTCAGGCGTCAAGTCGGTGTGCTGGATCCCTGCCAGCAGTGGATGAGAGACATCCGGCTGGGCACGTAACGGCAACAGCAGGCTCTCACCTGAGAGAGCGGCCCCTACCTCAGCGTCACACCATGACGATGTCCGATAGCTGGCGGTGACCACGCAGACCATCGCGTCGGCCTGCCGCAGTTCCGTGGAGAGCCGCGCCTGCCACTGTTCTCCGACTGCAATACCGTCCCACAGATCCCCCGCCAGGAATACGTCGTGGTTGTCCCCGGCGAGCCATCCGCGCACCTGACGCGCGAGCTCCAGATCCTCGCTGGCGTAGCTGACGAAGACTTTGGCCACGCAGCCCTCCTGTCAACCCCCGCATGGTATGTCGTTTCGGCGCCTTATCCGGTTTCGGGCACGAGTCCGGATTCCACGTTTCCACAATCGTGATTGTGCTGCTCCCGACCAGTCTGTACGTATTATTCCGCTTATTCCGCCGGCCCGACTGGATCTGACCGCCGCACAGTGGCACTGTGAGCTCTTTCTCCGCATGAACAGCCGGTGATCGGAGTACGTTCGAACCGTGGTGGCCGCCTACGTCCCTCCGCCGAGAGATCCCGTCGATGTGCTCGCGCCGCTGGGGCGGCTCCCGGCCGAGGGATCGCGGGCGGGAGGCGAGCACGTCGAGCGTCCCTCGATCGAAGCGCTCCTGGACCGCGCCGCGAGCTGCCGGATCAGCGTGGTGATCGGTGCGCCCGGCTGGGGCAAGACCACCGCGGTGGCGAGCTGGTCTCGTGGCCGTCCGAGCGCGTGGCTGCGCCATGAGGACCATGAGGGCATCGCGGAACGCCTACTGAGCAGCCTGTCCGCAGTGTTGACGGCCCACCTACCGGCACCGATCGAGCAGGTGCCGCCCCAGGACACCGACCAGGTGGAATCCGTGGCCGCGGCGATCTGCCACTGGATGCAGACTTCCCTGCACACAGATCTGGTGCTGGTCCTCGACGATCTGCACGGTGTGCAGCCGGATAGCGACGCGGCCCGGGTCGTCAAGACGCTGTGTCAGCGGGCCCCGGAGCGGGTGCACCTGGTGCTGATATCTCGCGGGGAGCTGCCGTTCTCCCTGCAGCGGCTGCGGGGTCGCGGTCTGGTCAAGGAGATCTACGCGCCGGACCTCGCCTTCGACGTCATCGATGTCGAGGCGTTGTTGCGCAGGACCGTGGGAAAGCATCCAGCCGGTCTGGCCAGGCGGGTGTGGGAACGCACCCGTGGCTGGCCGGCGGCTGTGCATTGCGCCGTCGAGATGCTGCGGGGGGTCGGGTCGGATCAGCGGTTGGCGGCGGTAGCACGGCTGTCCCACCCGGGTGAGCGATTCCACGCCTATCTGGCCGAGGAGGTGCTCGGCGCCGCACCCAGCTGGGTTGTGCAGCTGCTGCGCAGGTTGGCGATCGTCGGTGAGATCCAGACGACCGATGAGGCGACCGGGCTCGCCGACCTGGGCCGTCAGGGCCTCGTGCAGCGCAGCGGCCCACACGGCACCTGGTCGCTGGTCGCTCCGTTGCGGGACTATTTCGAGCACGAGAGGGCACCAGGCGCCGACGAGCGCGCGGCGCTGCACGTGCGAGCGGCCCAGGAGTACCTCGGGCGGGGAGCGCCGGCTGATGCCCTGCGACATCTGCTGGCCGCCGGCGATCACGCCGCGTGCACCGCGTTACTGGTCGATCATGGTGATGCGATGGTGGAGCGCGGCCAGGTCGATGCCGTGTTGGAAGCGACCCGGTTACCGACCGAGTACCTCGACGACCCGCGGGTGCAACGGGTTCTGGGGCTGGCGCAGCAGGTACGGGGTGAATGGACGCAGGCACTGGCACATTTCCAGCGAGCCGGCCACAACCGGCAGGAGCTGGCGCCCGCGCTGGCCTGGCGGGTCGGCTGGATGGCGTTCACCCTGGGCGAGTTCACCGAGATTCACGCGTTGATCCAGCGGACCCGGCTGGACCGCCGGGACACCGTGGACGAGACGCGGGTGCTGGCGCTGGCCGCGAGCGCCTACTGGATGTGCGGCGACATCGGGAATCTGCGCAGGGCGGCGCTGCAGACCCGGGCCGCGGCCCGGCAGTGCGGCGCTGCACGCGCGTTGTGCAGCGCCCACCAGGCCTTCGCGTTGCTGGCCGCCGCGGAGGGTGACTGGCGGCAGGCCGACGCGCACTGTGCCGAGGCCCTGCGCAATGCTGAGGAGGGCGCTGCCCTGCTCGAGCTGACCTGGATCAGAGCCTGCCGCGCGATGCACCATTTCGAAGCGGGTGAGCCCCAGCAGGCGCTGGCCGATGCGCAGATCGCGTTGAGCCTGTCCGAACGATGCGAGAACCCGTTCCTCATCGCGCATGCGCTGACCACCCGCGGTCGCGCCCGGGCCCGACTGGGCACCTTGGACGCCGCAGCGGGTGATTTCGCCACCGCGATCGGTCTTTTCCAGCGTCTGGGCTCACGATTCTTGGCCTGGGCCCTGTGCGGCCTCGGTGACCTGCACCGGAATCGGGGTCAGGTAGCGCAGGCCCAGGCAGCCTACGAGGAGGCGCTCACCCTCGCAGAGCCCTACCACGACGTATTCGGTCTCACCTGCGCGCTGACCGGTCTGGCCCGCATCGATGCAGCCGATGATCTGCCGCGGGCCCGGGAACGCGCGGATCGGGCCGTGCAGTTGGGCGCAGGACTGCGCAGGGTCCCGACACTGCTGGCCCGCGGCTGGATCACGTTGATGGCCGGGGATCGGGCCGGCGCCTCGGCTGACGGTGATCAAGCTGCGGTGGCCGCGCGGCAACGGCGGGACAAGCCAGGGCTGGCCGAGGCGATCACCTTGGGCGTACTGGCCACCCGCGATCACGCGATGACGGCCAATGCGCTGCGCGAGGCGATCGACATCTGGCAGGAGACGGGGTGCCACTTGGAGGAGGCCGCGACGAGGCTCGTGGCCGCTCGCATCGGCGCGCTCATTCCTCATCTCGACGCCTACCGTGCCGACCAGATACTTCGGGACCACGGCATCGATATCGACTCGCGACGGATCGCCGGACCGCTCAGTGTGCTGATCCGTTCCGCACCCGCGGTGGCCATCCAGACGCTGGGGGAATTCCGGGTGATCCGCGATGGGATCCCGATTCCGAACACCGCGTGGCAGTCGAAGAAGGCCCGGGACCTGTTGAAGATCCTGGTCGCGCGCCGCCGACCGACCCCCCGTGATCAGCTGATGGAGTTGTTGTGGCCGGGGGTGGGCCCCACTGTGGCCGGCAACCGGCTCTCCGTACTGCTGTCGACGGTCCGTGATGTGCTGCAACCCCACCCCGCGGGAGAGGCTCCATTAACGGCCGCTGACGGCGCGGTGTCGTTGGACCGGGCCCAGGTCAGCGTCGATGTCGAGGACTTCCTCGCACACGCCCACACCGCTTTCGACGCTTACCGGACGGGCGAGCCGGATGCGACCGCGCAGCTCCTCGCCGCCATCGCCGCCCACACCGGCGATTTCCTGGAGAACGACCCTTACCAGGAGTGGGCCAGCGCGATCGCTGAGGAGGTCCGGGCCGCCCACATCGCGCTGCTGCGGGCCTTGACCGTCCGGTTGCGCGATGCCGGCGCCACCGACGACGCGGTGCGCTACACGTTGCGCCTGCTCGAACAGGACCGCTACGACGAGCAGGCCTACCGCACCCTCATCGGAGTCCTGTTCCACGCAGGTCGCCTCGGTGAGGCCCGCCGGCACTACCAGAACTACGTCCGCCGGATGGCCGAGATCGACGTCCGGCCGAGCCCGTTCCCGGACATGACGTCCCGAAAAATGATCACGCACTAGCTGTCGGTCCCGGGGATATCGCTGGGACATTGCGGGTCCGGTGGCGGCTCAGCCGTGTCGAGCCGCCCGCAGAGCAACTGCACGGTCGCCGGCGCGCCGCCGTCGGATTGGAGGACGACGATGGCCTTGTTCACCGGAACCCGCCCGTTGGCGTAGCCGGAATTGAGCTCGAAACGGCCGCTGGCACCGTTCACTCCGTTCTCGCCCACCATCTCGTTGATCTCGCCGAGGATCCGGTCGCCCGAGGGAGGCGCGTTCGGGTCCTCGGTGGCTCGATCGATGGCGACTCGGAACACGAGAGCAGCGTCGTACGCGACTGCGGCCGAGCCGTCCCTGGTGGCGGAGCAGTCGTGGTACGCATCGAGGTATCCCCGGTAGAATCCCACTTTGTCGCGCGCACCTTGGCAGTCATTGCCGGGCCAGGCGAGGCTGCTTCCGAAAGCGAGATAATTGACCGTCAGCCCGGGAAACTCAGCGAACCCGATGTCGACCGCGAAACGATTGACGTCGTCATCCACGAGGAGTCTCGGGTAATTTCCCTCACAGCTGGCCTTCATTCCGCGGAGGAATTCCTGAAGGCGTTCAGCGCGCCCCGCGAAGAAAACGAGACCGTTTCGACCCTTGGCCTCGCAGGCGCGCCGACCGAGTTCGTTGATCGGATCACCGGTGCCGGTGCCAGGAGACTGCTGATACGGCGCAAGCGTTGCAGTGATCCCGACACGTTGCAGCGCGGTCACGGAACGCTGTGCGAGATCGGTACTATAGAGGTCCGCCGGGTCGTCGGAGTAGTAGACAGTCGCGGATTCGACACCCAGCCGCTTCGCGAAGAACGAGGCGACACTCGCCTCACGCTCGTTCGTGGGCCCCGCCTGGTGATAATACTGGGTCGTCCCCGTCGCAAGACCGGTAGCCGAGAGTTGCGTGCCGATTGTGGGCAGCCGGTATTTGGCCAGCGCGCGTAATGCCTCGGGCGTGGCATCGACGCTGATGCCGAGACCGACCACCCCCACGATGCTCGGGTCACGCTCCTGCTCCGAGCCGATCGCATCGACCGTCTCGTTCACGTGATGCAGGCCATAGCCGGCGTTGGCGAGCAGGACACGCAGTGGTACCGCACTGGTCTCCGACTCGGCCTGCGCCACTGCCAGTCCACGGATCTGTTCCAGCTCAGGCTTGAGCGGTCTCGGATCGGCGGGGCTCAGGATGCCCAGATAGACGATCGTGCGGTGGTTGGGCTTCTCGACGATCCGGTCATTCGCCGCCGCGATGGACTCCTCGACGGAGCGAAGCTGGTCGGCCAGCGCCGGGTTGATCCGCCCCTCGTAGACGGATCGGAGGTCGGAGAAGAAACGAAAGCCCGGTGACGCGAGACCGACACATTCACTGAACCCACTCGCGGCGACGTGGCGATTCATCAACGGGGCCCACGGCGGGGTCCAGCAACGGTTGTCCGTGGTGACGACCCCGATGACCAGCCCGCCGACCAGAACGACGGTCGTCAGCAGCGGGGTCATGACAGGCACGCTGTGCGAGATGGGCGTGTTGAGCAGCTCATCGAGCAGCCCGTCCGAGTCGCCCCGTTCCGGCACGCGGAGCGCGAGGACACGATCGCGCCGCGTCGGCGCCACGCCATCGAGCCGGGCCAGCCACGCTCGGTAGGCGAACTCCGGGTCCGCCGCACTCTGGAGGTCGACGTCGACCGAGGGACCTGCGATCCCGTTGGGCCGGTCCGTGATGATCAGTAACGGGTCCCACCGGCTCGCCGTCCTGCCGCTGCGGCGCTCGACGCGGAGATTCCGGCACCGCTGCACGAGCTCGACGAAACCGGTCACACTGGTCGCCCCGGGATGTCGCCTGAGCAGGAGCACCGGGTACGTCGTGCGCCGCCGTCCCGCCCCGAGCAGCGAGCTTCTCCGGTAGGCGCGGCGGAGATCCTGCAGGAACGCATCGACGACGAGCTCCCGGATCGCGTCTGCGCTCATGTTCTCGGGAGTCCAGTTCAGGAATCGTCGCGCGAGTCCGGTGAAGCTGTCCGTGGTGACGAGGCCGGTGTTGCGGCGCCGGAACCATCGTGGCGCGCTCGACGTCGTGCGCATCAACAACAGTCCGGCCGACGGGAGAATCCTGACCGCCAACCGCACCCACCAAGGAACGTCCGCGGCGAGGTTGTGCGCGTCCTGCTCCCGGCGCGAGAGGCTGTATCGCTCTCTGATGAACTCCTTGAACTCGTCGTCGAGACGTTGGTTGAGCTGATCTGCATCACCCCCGTTGCCGACCTGACTGTGTCCGATGAGATACACGAGCCATACCGCGAGTGCGTAATGCGGGAAACGCAGCCGGCGACAGTGGGAAAATTTTGCGGAAAGCTCACCGATAATCTCGTCCATGAAGCCGAGAAGCTGGAGAACGGATTGTGGAACCGAGCGGCGACGATCACCGGAAGAATCCACGGACTCACGGACCGATCCGACGATGGTACGCGGCCGCCTGCCCAGGCGATCTTCGATACCGTCGATAGGGCTGCAGTCAGACCGGACATCGACGAAAAGTAGGATCGGCAGCATCTTGTCACGCACACCGAACCGGCGCGGTCTCGCGATCAGACGCTCGACGAAATTGAGTAGTTTCGGCGAGTTCGGGAAAAGCAGGCCATCGACAACAGCTGCGTTGGCATACCATTTCTCTGCCGGCCAGGGGCGAAACGACACAATGATCACCTCGGTGCTGTCCGCGACCCCGCCTCCGTCACTACACCCTGACCCGACGGTGGATGCGATCTCCGCCAGATCACATCACTGGTCGAAGTCACAATGCTACAACTCACAACGCGGTCCACCGAGATCCATGCCCCACTCCTGAGCGAATACGGGCCCACCATCGATTAGGCGGCTCCCGCACGTCCACGCATTGCGGCAGTCCTTCCCGGCCATGACGCAGGCAGCGCTGATCCACTCCAAGCCGGTGGCACGCAAATTGATCAGGGCGCGGGTAACGAGGTTGTAGGACTGCGCCACGAGCCCGGCCGCCGTACGCTTCGGCGGCCGTGACCGGCCGGGGAAGACTCTGGCGAGCGGGAGGTACTGCGCGCGGCTGAACTCGGCGCGGCGACCGCAAGACGTCAATGACGACGGCGCCCGACGATGCCGGTGGCCACCAGAAACGTTCGACGCGGGACGGGATCGTCCTCCGGTGGTGCACTGGTGGTGCTCACCCTAGGTGAGGACGCATGCGTAGGCTGGGACGCCACGCGATCGTGCAGGCCGAACGCCGCGGGTGGCAGGTCAACCGGCGACTCCCGAGCAAACCGCGGCGGCGGGGCGAACCACGCGCGTGCTTGGATCATCGTGAGTCCTTATCCCTGTTGCCGGCAGGTCGCGTGTGCGTGCACCGTGGCGTATCAGGGGCCGGTGACGGCAGCCGGTGACCGTTATCCGGATTGGAATGTGTCACCCCTGCCTGTCACCCCTCTAGGGTGATGTCCGTGATCGGAGAAATGGGGGATCTGGCGGTGGAGCGCGCCAGAGTGGAGGTGTCGCGGTCGGGTCTGGGTGCGCAGCTGTGCAGCTACCGCACCGCGGCGGGGATCTCGCAACCGCAACTCGGTCAGGCGCTGGGCCGGACCCGGAGTCTGATCTCCAAGGTCGAGCACGGCGTCCGTGGGATGCCCGAGGCGTTGTGGACGATCGCCGACGAGCTGTGCGGCGCCCAAGGGGCACTGATCACCGGGTACGCCGAGCTGGCGCAGGTCGAGGCGGACCACCGGGACCGGTGCCGCACCCGACGCCTGTCACCACCCACCCCGGCCAAGCTGAATATCCCGCAACGAGCCTGGTCGGCGCCTGCGGGGTGGGTGCCCGCTGGGCATCAGCCTGAGCAGGACGTAGCGTGGTCACAGACGACGCTGGTCACCGGGGAACTGGCTGAGGAGCTGCTGGACGTGGTCACCCGATTGGCGCGCTCGATCGGTCGCCGCGAGGCGATCGGACTTGCCAGATCAGTACTCGCCGCTTTCGGACTGGCCGGCATCGATGCCGACGAGTACACCCGAGTCGTCCAAGCAGTAGCCCTCCCGAGCCGGATCGATGCCCAGGTCATCAACAACCTGGCAGTCACCTTGGCGGTATGCAAACGCCAAGAGGACAGACTCGGGGCCTGCCAGGTGTTGGATACCGTGATCGCTCAACATGGACTGGTGCGCCGCCTGCTCACGGGTGACTATCCAGAACACCTACGCAAAGCATTGAACCTGGTGGACAGCAATATGGCCTGCTCGATCGGTCATTACCTGATCGACATGGGCCAGCTCGAAGCAGCCAGCCGCTACTTCGAGCGCGCCCGCCGCGCCGCCCACAACGCCAGCAATACCGCTTTTGCAGCCTACGCGGCGGCGAGTGCCAGTTTCGCCGCCGGCTTACGCGGGGACACCCCCACCGCGCTGGACACCGCTGCCGCCGCTCGGAGCCTGGCTGCTCGCACCGATGATGCCCAACTGAAAGCACATGCCGAAGTAAGGGCGGCCGGTGCCTATGCACTCGATGGGCAGTACGGGCCGTGCATGAACGCATCCACACGTGCCCACGATCTGCTCACCACCACCAACAATCCCGACTCGCCAGCCTATTGGATGCACCATGGCACCATCGACAGCAAAGCCAGCACGCTCCTGGCACTCCTGGGCAAACCCCAACAAGCCGTCGAAGCCGCCAACGTCGCCCTGACACATCACGATCCGACACAGGCAGCCAGATACGCCATGTGCCACGTACGGCTAGGCCATGCTCTGGCCCTGTCCAAAGACGTCACCCAAGCCGCTCGCGTCCTTGGCGATGCCGCCGGTCAAGCCCATCTCTACCCACGGCTCACCACAGATCTGCACGCCGCCCGAGCCCTCCTGCAACCCTGGAACCACACCCACGCCGTCAAGACACTCGACGCTCGACTCGCCGCGTGCGGACTCACCCCGATGACCCGGACAACACCAGCGCCAGCGACTCTCAATGATCAACGAGCATGAAGTTCGTCAAGGAGGCTCCGATGTCGTACGACGGCAGGGTTCCTGATCCGCTGACGCCTTTCACGAGTCGGTTTCCATTGTCGCCTAGTGGTGGCCGGGTCACGCCCAGCTCGGCGTTGCCGTCTGGGCCGTCGACTCGGCCGTTCGGGCTGCGGTATGCGGTGCGGCCGGTGGAATGCGGCAAGCACAGCAAGGTGCCGACGAATAAGACCAGGACCAAACCAACGAAGATCATAAACGATGGCCAGGTGGAGGGTTACGAGCCGGACACCGAGCATTACGTCGAGATGGATGAGGAGTGAGCGACCGCACCGTGCTCGTCGTCGCGCAGGCTCACGACACAACAGCCGACCTGGTCGTTGATGCGCTACTGGTTCGCGGAACCGATGTCGCGAGGATCGATACAGCTGATTTCCCCGGCATGCTCTCGTTATCCGCCAGACCGGAGCGTGTCGAGTCCCCCGGGTGGCTGTGCAGCCGGGGGACTCGCATCGATCTGGCGTCGGTGTGCAGCGTCTACCGGCGGCAACCAGCCCAGTTCACCTTCCCTACCGGAATGTCGATACCCGAGCAGCGGTTCGCGGCAGTGGAGTCCACCTACGGGCTGGGTGGCGTGCTCTCCGCTCAACCCTGGCGATGGATCGACCACCCGGCCATGGTGGCCGACGCCAGTTACAAGCCTCGACAACTGCGGGTGGCGGCACAATGCGGGCTGACCGTTCCGCGGTCGCTGGTGACGAACGTCGGCGCCGAAGTACGCGAATTCGCCACCGAAATCCGTGATGGACTCGTCTACAAGTCGCTCTCCCCGGGAGTGATCACCGAACAGGATGAGATGCGCATCATCTACACGTCACGACTGACCGCCGACGATCTGGACGACCGGGCGATCGGGCTGAGTTGTCATTTATTTCAAGAATGGATACCAAAAGCATTCGACGTTCGCCTCACCGTCGTCGGCGAGGAATGCTTCGCAGTGGCGATCCACGCCGACAGCCCCGACACCGAGATCGACTGGCGCACCCGCTACGACGAGCTGCGTTACGAGGTGCGCGAGACGCCCGACGCCGTGCGCAGCGGCGTGGTGACATACCTGCGCGCGTTCGGTCTCGTTTTCGGGGCGTTCGACTTCTCGGTCACTCCCGATGGCCGCTGGTGGTTTTTGGAATGCAACCCGGCCGGTCAGTGGGGCTGGTTGGCCGAGGAGACCGGCTTACCGATTGCCGAAGCGATCGCCGAGGAACTGGTACGTGCCGCATGACGTCCGCCGTGGAGCACCGCCGACAGCTAGCCGATGCGCTGGTCTCCGGTGGCGCCGTCCGCAGCCCCTGGCTGCGGCGCGCGTTCGAAGACATCCCCCGGGAGGTGTTCGTTCCTCGCTTCTACCACCGGTCGCAGTCCGGTCAGAAGGTGCTGGTGGAGGGGACCGATCCCGCGCAGCGTGAACAGTGGCTGCGCGGTGTCTACACCGACGAGGCCCTCACCACCCAACTGACCCCGGCGCCCGATCTCGTCGATCCAGCCGGGGCTCCTACCAGTTCCAGTTCCATGCCCACTGTCATGGCCGGGATGCTCGAAACCCTCGATCTCCAGCCCGGCCACCGTATTCTGGAGATCGGCACCGGCACCGGCTACAACGCCGCGCTGTTGTGTCATCGCGTCGGCGCCTCCAACGTCACCAGCGTGGAACTCGACCCAGCCCTGGCCGACGCGGCACGTCACGCGCTGGCCGAGCTCAGCTTGCACCCCAGAGTGCACGCCGGCAACGGTGCGGCCGGGCTCGCCGCCGCCGCACCGTTCGACCGCATCATCGTCACCGCCTCGACCGGCCACGTCCCGCCCGCGTGGATCTCCCAACTCACCCCTACCGGGACCATCGTGGTCGACCTGCGCGGCGGCCTCACCGGCTGCCTGCTGCGCCTCACCGTGACCGAGCCCGACATGGTGCAAGGGTCGTTCGTGAACCTCCCCGGAGCGTTCATGCCCCTGCGCACCCGGCTGGACAGCCCCCACCGGGACGGCGAGAGCTGGGATGTGGTGCTCGACCAGCGCAATCCGCAACACGGAACCACCCCGGTCAACCCCGCCTTGGTGACGCAGAACAAGTCGCTGCGGTTCATCACCCAACTCCACTTGGCGGGCCGGCGCCTGCGCGGCTTCGCACTCGATGGCCCGGAGATCTCCGGGCACAGCACCGACGGAAGCTGGTTCACCACCGGCCTCCACCCCGACCACGGGCTCTACCCGGTCGCCCAGGGCGGCCCGCAACGCCTCTGGGACACCGTCGAGACCAGCCACCACACCTGGCAACACCTCGGCGACCCTGCCATCGAGCAGTTCGGCGTTACCGCACCCAACGACACCGCACTGCAATACGTGTGGTTCGACCACCCCGAGTCCCCATACCGGTGGCCACTCCCGCTGTGAGGTGGATTCTGCCGTGCCCACGAATCCAGCCGCTCGATCAGCACCGGATCTTCGGCGATAGCCCGCCAGGATCGGAGATTGTCCGCCAGGTCATCCACAATGGACATCGTGGGGATGGGGGCGGCGCTGGACACCTGAAAGCATGGGCCGAACAGACGGCGGCTGATGTGCGCCTATCGGAAACCGTTGATTTCCCTCGGCGCGGGCGCGGTGGTCATGATGACGATCCCAGCTCGCCGTCGGTCGCCGCATAGCCGGCATCACGTGGTTCGTGTCCCAGCCATTCTCCGAGAAGGTGGTAGAGCGCGGTGGCGATCTGTTCGTCCAGACGCAGGACACAGCAGTTCCCGACGTGCGGGTTGAGCACGATGTACCCGCCTTCTTTGGTCACCAGCAGGTTGGTGAAGCCCGCAGCGCCGTGCTTCTGGCAGGTCGTCATCAACACCCGGCGCTGGCTCCTGCGCACCGGGCCGCTGGGTGTCGGTCCTTGCGCAGAAGGAGTGCTCACCGCGTCACCACCAGGGTCGTGATCGCGGTGGCAAGCCGGGCGGCCCGCACCCCGGCGCGGCCTGGCAACGGGGGCTGGATGCTCATCGGACGTTGCTGGGCACGAGGCACCCGCAACCTCGCCGGTGCCGGGTAGCCGCTGGTGGGGGCGTCGGGGTGCTCGGGATGGATCAGCTCCAGCAAAGCCCGCACGGCGTACTGCGGCGGACCCTCATAGGCCCACACCACGAACTGGGGGTCGAAGATATCCACCGGCCGGCCCGCGGTGGGCACCCGGGCGGTGACGACCCGCTCGAAATCCCCAATGGTGAGCAGATCCACGTAGTGGGCCCACTCGTAGCAGGCCACCAGCGCCCGCGGCGCATCCTTGGGCCCGCATCGATACAGCGTGAACCCGTCGGTGACCACCTCGACGAGCAGCTCCTCCACCGCAGCGGGCAGAACCAACTCCTGCCCACTACCGAGAAGCGCTGCCGAGCCGAGCCGCCTCATGCCGGACCGCCTACTCGACTGGAGGGACCGGTCCCCGACGGCGGGCGGCGCAGCAGCGGATGCAGGTGCGCACCAGGGACACGCATAGGCAGGTTCGTGCCCTCAGGATGGAGAGCGCTCCCACGCTGATGGCGCCGGTCAGCGACCACCGCCTCGCGACCAGACCGGGCATCACCGTCATCGGCCATCACAGGACGTCCACCCCACCGGCCCCACAGCGCCCAAGCTGTTCATGCTGACTTTGCCCCGCCTCTGTGAGGATGAGCTGGTGCCACCCGGCCGGATCCGGATCCGCCACGGTCAGCAACCCCTCCGTGAGCAGCGTCGGGACCGCCACGGCCAGATAGGGCGGAAGCGGAGCGTCCCCGTCGCGGAACTCAGCGCCCCGCTGGATGACACGCCCATCGGCCACTCGACTGAGAGTGATCCACATCAGCAGAACCGCAGCATCGTCGCCCGTGCTCACCCGATGCTCCTCAGAACCTGGCGGGCCTACCCGTCCAGACGGCAAGTGATCAGGATCGTGTTCGGTCATGGTGATCGCTTTCCGGGGACGTGGGATCGGCCGGGTGGGAAGGGCTCTCCGGGGCGGAGATATCAGGCGAAGAAAAGACACACCCGCCATCGCTGTCTCGACTCGTGTGTTGCACTGGATCACCATGGGTCCTTTTCCCGTTGCCGACAGGTTTGTGTGTGGGTGCGCCTGGTGCCGGGGGGTGGGGCCTCACGCGCACATATCCCGAGTGGTTATCACGCGGTGTGCGCGTCTGCCGTGTGCCCGGGGGAGGAGACGGCAACCCGGCACCAGGTGCATAAGCGCACCGTGGCGTATCAGAAGCCGGTGACGGCAGTCGTGACCTTTATCCGGATTGCGAATGTGTCACCCTTGGGCTGTCACCCCCTCTAGGGTGATGTCCGTGATCGGAGAAATGGGGGATCTGGCCGCACAGCGCGCCAGACTGGCGGTATTGCGTTCAGGCTTGGGTGCGCAGCTGGGCACCTACCGAACCGCGGCGGGGATCTCCCAGCCGCAACTCGGCCAGGCGCTGGGCCGGACCCGGAGTCTGATCTCCAAGGTCGAGCACGGCGTCCGCGGAATGCCCGAGGCGTTGTGGACGACCGCCGACGAGCTGTGCGGCGCCGACGGCGCGCTGATCGCCGCGTACACCGAGCTGGCGCAGGCCGAGGCCGACCACCGGGACCGCCGCCGCACCCGCCGCCCGTTGCAGTCCACCCCTGCACGGCTGGATACTCGTCAAAGAGCCTGGTCGGCGCGCGCCGAGTGGATGCCGGCTGGGCATCAGCATGACCAGGACGAATTGTGGCCGCAGAAGACGCTGGTCACCGGGAAGCTAGCTGAGGAGCTGCTGGAAGTGATCACAAAATTAGTGCGGTCGCTGGGCCGCCGCGAGGCGATAGGGCTTGCCGGGTCGATCCTCGCCGCTATGGGACTGTCCGGCCTCGATGCTGACGAGTACACGCGAGTTGCCCAGGCGGTGGCCGTCCCGAGCCGGATCGATGCTCAGGTCGTCAACAATCTGGCGGTCACCCTGTCGGTGTGCAAACGCCAGGAAGACAGACTCGGGCCCCTTCAAGTGGTAGATACCGTGGTCGCTCAGCATGGGCTGGTGCGTCGCCTCCTCGCAGGTGACTGCCCAGAAAAACTACACAAAGCGTTGCAGCTGGTGGACAGCAATATGGCCTGCACGATCGGTGGCTACCTGATCGATATGGGCCAGCTTGAGGCAGCCGGCCGCTACTTCGGGCGCGCCCGCCGCGCCGCCCACAAAGCGGGCAACACCGCCTATGCGACCTACGCGGCCGTCCATACCAGTGACGCCGCCCGCTTACGCGGGGACGCCCCCACCGCGCTGGACACCGCTGCCGCGGCCCGCAGCCTGGCTGCCCGCACCGATGACGCACAACTGAAAGCGCTGGCCGAACAGGCGGCGGCCTATGCCTATGCACTTAATGGGCAATACGGGCCGTACATGAACGCATCCACACGTGCTCACGATATGCTCACCAACACCAACAGCAATTTTCCTGACTCGCCCGCCTATTGGGTGCACCATGGCATCATCGACAGCAAAGCCAGCACCTGTCTGGCACTTCTGGGCAAACCCCAGCAAGCTGTCGAAGCCGCCAACACCGCCTTGACGCATCACGATCCGACACAGGTCGCGAGATACGCCATGTGCCAAGTACGGCTAGGTCACGCCCTGGCCCTGTCCAAAGACGTCACCCACGCCGCTCACGTCCTCGGCGATGCCGCCGGCCAAGCCCATCTCTATCCACGACTCACCACTGACCTGCACGCCGCCCGAGCCCTGATGCAACCCTGGAACCACACCCACGCCGTCAAGACACTCGACGCCCGACTCGCCGCGTGCGGACTCACACCGACCACCCGGACAACACCCGCCCCAAAGACCATCAATAATCAACGAGCATGAGGTGGCAGGGAACGGTGCCGCAATGCCACTAAGTTAAGCGGACGAGACAATTCATGATCACGGTTTGGGTGTCAGAAGTGACACGTCGTGTCACCTACGGCACCCAAACCGTGATCATGAGTCGCCGGCCGTCGGCCGGCTAACTTAGTGGCATTGAACGGTGCCGTCGTTGCGTGAAAAGATTGTGGACTGCCACGATGCGTCTCATGGGCAAGCACGACAAGCCACCCGCGAAGCCGAACCCGGCGGATGACGCGCAACCCCCGCCGAAAAAGCCGCTACCTCCACCGCCGGACCCCGGTAAGCACGGCAAGCCAGACCCTCCGGATAAGGATGACAAGAAGAAGTGACCGACGCCGAGGCACTCCGGCAAGGCATGGTGGAGGGCTTGGCCCAGCGGGGAGAGCTCGACGAGCGGTGGCGGGTCACGTTCACCGAGGTGGCCCGCCACGAGTTCATCCCGGAGCTGGTGTGGCGCTACGACCGCGACACAGACGCTCACTGCGACCTGGTGCCGGTGCGCCGCAGCGATGACCCCCAGTGGTGGCTGGAGCAGGCCTATGCCAACGCCTCCGTGTACACCCAGGTCGACGATGGGCACCCGATCGGTGAGGACGGGTGCGGACGTGAGCTCACCTCCTCGGCCTCGATGCCTGCCGTGGTGGCGCAGATGCTCGCCGCGCTGGAGGTCGAGCCGGGAATGCGGGTACTGGAGATCGGCACCGGCACCGGATACAACACCGCACTACTGGCCCACCGACTCGGCGCAAACAACATCGTCAGCGTCGAGATCGACCCAACCATCGCCGAGCACGCCCGCCACGCCCTGACCACCACAGGATTCGACGCCGTCACCGTGGTAACCGCCGACGGCGCCCAGGGCTACCCGCCCCGGTCGCCTTACGATCGGGTGATCTCCACCGTGGCCGTCCCTGAGGTGCCCCCTGCGTGGGTGGCCCAGACCCGCCCGGGAGGCCTGGTCCTCACCCCCTGGGGCACCCCCTACTACCCGGGCGGCCTGCTCGCGCTCACCGTGCACGCTGACGCCACCGCCACCGGCCGCATCGTCGGACCGGCGTCGTTCATGCAGCTACGTGCCCAGCGCATCCCCCGCTACATCGTGAGCCGGATCGTGCGCGACGACGACCCAGTGACCACCTCCACCACCGACCTGCACCCCTGGTACGTGACCGGTGATGCCGACGTGTCCACCGCCATCGGGCTGCGCGTGCCCCGGTGCGAGAGCCTCTACGACCCGGACAGCCCGGAGACCGGCACCTTGTACCTCATCGATCAGTGGAGCCGCTCCTGGGCCACCCTGGAGATCACCACCGAGACGCCCTACGAGGTGCGCCAAAGCGGGCAGCGCAAGCTCTGGGACGAGGTGCACACCGCCTACCACTGGTGGCTGGACAACGGCAAACCAGCCGTCGACGCCTGGCAGTTCACCCTCGACCCCGACGGCCAACGGATCGAGCTCCACCCGAGCTCCAGCAGGTGATCGCGAGTGACTGGAACGACGGGTCACCCGTGATCACGTGGACATGGCCGTAGCCGGACGCGCCCGTGCTTGCCGGGCCTTCGCAGTCTGCACTGCTCAGTTCGCCGTCGGCAGGCTCCATCGGAATTCTCCGTCAGGTTCGTCAAGCCATATCCGGTGGAACCCCTCGGGGGTCACCGTCAGGCCGAGGCGGTCCCAGCCGGGCCGGCCGAGCCCGTCCCACATCTTGTGAGTGGCCTCGAACTCGTTCCATATCGTGACCGGCCCGTCCTGGCGCACCTCGCGCTCGCCGGCGTCATCCGCGTGCATGCGGATTGCACACCACGAACCGTCATGCGCGCTGAACACCGCCCACTCTGGCCACCCCTGTTCGGTCGCCCCGCGGTACCCGAAGGCGAGTTCACCAGGCAGACGCGCATGCGCGAGAAACCACGGCACGAGTGACGACCAGGGCAACGGGTCGAGGTGTGTCCTCGACCGGATGCCCCCCTGGACATCCCCGACGGTGGCGACACTGTTGGGCGCCTGATCGGCGTCGCGAATCGCCATGAATCCGGCCCACTGTGCCAAGAACCGCCCTTCGAGGCGGTCAGCGTGGCGGGTCAGAAGGACGAGATTGCCGGCGTGAACGCTGCGTTTGACGTCGACGAGCACGAGTCCGCCCTCGCGCACCTGCTCAGCCCATGCCCACGGAACCACGGGCAGCGCACACGTCGCGATGATCCGATCAAATGGCGCGTGCTCGGGCATCCCGCCAGCACCGTGGGCGACGGACAGCGTCGGCGCGAGCCCCAACTCGGCAAGCCTACTCCTCGCGGCATCGACCAGCCCGGCCGCGATGTCGACCGAGAACACCCGGTCGGCGCCAAGCCGGTATGAGAGCAGACCTGCGTTGTATCCGGTGCCGGTGCCGATCTCAAGCACCCGGTGCTCGTCATGCACGTCGAGCGCTTCGAGCATGCGCACCATCAGGCCCGGCTTCGTCGACGACGACACGGTGACTCGGTTGCCGTTGGTCGCGACGGCAAGGTCGGTGATCAATGGCTCGTTCCGGTACACCGCCGCGAGCCACTCGCCGTCCTCGACGGTCGTCTCAGCCCACTCTCCACCGGGTTGCTGAACGTAAAACCGTGGCACGAACAGGTGCCGCGGCATTGCCTCGACCGCGTCCCGCCATGCGGGCGTACGCAAAACATGCTCAGCCGCCAACTCGTCGGCGAGTTGGCGCGCCAGCTCTCGCCAAGGCGCCGTTGCCGCCGTCATGCCGCATTCCCCTGCTCCAGTAGATCGGCGAGCGCCTCGGTGATCGGCGCCCCGATAGGGTCTTCGATCCATCCGTACTGCCCGCCAGCGTTGCACTCGAGAAAGACCCATTTACCGTCAGGGGTCACAGCGAAATCGAACACACCGAACGGCAAACCGAGGCGCGGCAGGTGCCGACGAGCGCGCAAACCGTAAGCCATGTCAATGCGTCAAGGTCGACGAGCGGCCGGATGGCGGTGGGGACGGATGCGTAGCCGGCGGTCCTGTCATTGCTACCAAACTACCGGGCAGTCGCCGCCAGGTGATCTACGAGCCCGGCCCGGCCATGGCAGGGTGACGGCAACCGGTGACAGTTATCCGTTATCCGGATCGCGGATGTGTCACCCCTGCCCTGTCACCCCCTCTAGGGTGATGTCCGTGATCGGAGAAATGGGGGATCTGGCCGCACAGCGCGCCAAACTGGAAGTCTTGCGTTCGGATCTGGGTGCCCAACTGAGCACCTACCGCACCACAGCGGGGATCTCCCAGCCGCAACTCGGCCACGCGCTGGGCCGGACCCGGAGTCTGATCTCCAAGGTCGAGCACGGCGTCCGCGGAATGCCCGAGGCATTGTGGACGACCGCCGATGAGCTCTGTGGTGCTGATGGCGCGCTGACCGCCACCTACACCGAGCTGGTACAGGCTGAGACGGACTACCGAAACCGCCGCCGCACCCGCCGCCCGTTACCGCCCACGGCCGCCCAGCTGGATACTCGTCACAAGGCCTGGTCGGCACCTGATGCCCGGCTGCCCGCTGGGCATCAGCGGGACCAGGACGTAGCGTGGTCACAGACGACTCTGGTCACCGGGGAACTGGCTGAGGAGCTGCTGGACGTGATCACCAGATTGGTGCGCTCGATCGGTCGCCGCAAAGCGATCGGACTTGCCGGGTCAGTACTCGCCGCCTTCGGACTGTCCGGCCTCGATGCCGACGAGTACACCCGAGTCGCCCAAGCAGTAGCCCTCCCGAGCAGGATCGACGCCCAAGTCATCAACAACCTGACAATCACCCTCACGGTATGCAAACGCCAGGAAGACAACCTCGGACCCTGCCAGGTACTGGACACCGTGATCGCTCAGCACGGACTGGTGCGCCGCCTGCTTGCGGGCGACTATCCAGAACAACTACGCAAAGCGTTGAACCTGGTGGATGCCAACATGGCCTGCACGATCGGTGGCTACCTGATCGACATGGGCCAGCTCGAAGCAGCCAGCCGATACCTCCAACACGCCCGCCACGCCGCCCACAAGGCTGGCAATACCGCCTGTGCAGCTTACGCGGCAGCCGACCACAGTCTCGTCGCTCGCTTACGCGAGGACACCCCCACCGCGCTGGACACCGCTGCCGCCGCCCGGAGCCTGGCGGCCCGCACCGATGACGCACAACTCAAAGCACGCGCAGAACAGTGCGCGGCCGGTGCCTATGCACTCGATGGGCAATACGGGCCGTGCATGAACGCATCAACACGCGCCCATGATCTTCTCACCACGACCAACGGCAACAATCCCGACTCGCCCGCTTATTGGGTGCACCATGGCACCATCGACAGCAATGCCAGCAGATTTCTAGCGCTGCTGGGCAAACCCCAGGAAGCCGTCGAAGCCGCCACCACCGCCCTGGCACATTACGATCGGACACAGGTAGCGAGATACACCCATTGCCAAGTATCGCTAGGTCACGCTCTGGCCCTGTCCAAAGACATCACCCACGCCGCTCGCGTCCTCGGCGATGCCGCTGGCCACGCCCATCTCTACCCACGACTCACCACGGATCTGCACGCCGCCCGAGCCCTCATGCAACCCTGGAACCACACCCACGCCGTCAAGACACTCGACGCCCAACTCACCGCATGCGGACTCACCACGACGACCCGGTGACCACCTCCACCACCGACCTGCACCCCTGGTACGTGGCCGGTGATGCCGCCACCGCCATCGGGCTGCGCGTGCCCCGATGCGAGAGCCTCTACGACCCGGTGTTGATCCTGCCCTGACCTGGCTGAGCGAGGAGGCCGGCGTACCGATCGCCGATGACCTGGCGCGATCACCCTCGTGAGCCGGCGGGGCCGGCGCGGGTGCTGGGGGGTGTGAGCGCGGCGGCCACCAGCCGGAGCAGAACCGGGGACGCCGAGTTGACGAAGAAGTGATCTCCCGGCAGCAGGTGGATGCCGAAGGGCCCGGTGGTGTGGCGTGACCAGGCCTGCACATCCTCGGGATACACCTCCTCGTCCCCCAGACCACCGAAGGCGGTCACCGGGCAGCTCAGTGGTATCTGCGGGCGGCACCGGTACGTCTCGACCAGAGTGCAGTCGCTACGCAACACCGGCAACATCACATCCAGGAACTCGCTTTCCGCCCGCAGCTCCGGGGGGATCCCGCCGAGTCTGGCGAGGGTGGCCAGGAACTCCCGGTCGGGCAGGGTGTGCCAATCCGGTGAACGGCTGGGCAGGTGCGGCGCCCGGCATCCGGCGGCGAACAGGTGCACCGGCGCCACCCGCCACGAACGCATCCGGTGAGCCAGCTCGAACGCGATCAGCGCGCCCATGCTGTGCCCGAACAGCGCGAACGGCAGGGTGAGATAGCCGGCCAGCGCGTCAGCCAGCGGGTCGAGCAGCGCCTCCATCGACTCGATCGGGGTCTCGTTGAAGCGGTTCTCCCGACCGGGCAACTGGACCGACACGACCTCGACGTCGGCAGGCAGGCGCGCCGACCAGTCCCGGTACCGGCTGGCGCCGCCACCGGCAGCGGGCAGGCAGATCAGCCGCAACCGCGCCCCCGGCCGCGGACGGCTGACCTGTACCCAGCTCGAACCAGCGAAGCGCTGCGTCATCTCGCCTTCCTGGGAATCAGGACGGGGCACCGTCCATCTGCTCGCGCAGGCTGCGTGGCCGCATGTCCGTCCAGACCTCATCGACGTAGGCCGAGCACTCGTCCTTGCTGCCCTCCTTGCCCACCGGGTACCAGCCCGCCGGCACATCCAGGTCTACCAGCCACAGCGAGTACTGCTCCTCGTCGTTGCGCAGCACCTGGTACCTCGCGTCGTCGTCCATGCTCTCGATCTCCTTTCAGTCGAAACATCGGTGATGATCGGCACTATGTCGTGACGATCGGGTGCCGGGGGAAGCTGCGCAGGGTCGGGCTCAGCGTCACCACCACCGCGGCGGCCGCGATGCCACCCGCGCACACCAGCACCGCGACGGTGTCGGGTACCGCCGCGGCCAGCAGCCCGCCCAGCACCGGGCCCAGCGTGGCGGCGACACCGGTGACGAGGCCCAGCACGCTGCTCAGCCGGCCACGCAGCTCGTCCGGGGTGAGCAGCAGCTGCCGCGTGATGATCGTCGTGTTCGCGGTCGGCGGCAGCAACGCCATGGCGGCCAGCAACACGCCCAGGAGGTAGCCGCTGTGCACGAAAGCCGCCACCGGGGTGAGCACCGCCACCACCCAGAACACCACGATGATCGAGACGTACGGACTCAACACCTGGGACAGCCGCGAGGCCACCAGCGCGCCCAGCAGCCCGCCCACGCCGAGCATCGCCGCCATGACGCCGATCTGCCCCGACGGCACTCCCCGGGCCACGGCCAGCACGATGACGATGAGGTAGAAGGCACTGAAGAACAGGTTGAGCACCACCGCGCACAGTGCGCTGGCCCGGATGTGGCGCTGCCCCCACACCCACCGCAGGCCGGTCATGATCTCCCGAGTCAGCCGGGTCCTCGGCGCGGGTGGTCCCTCCCGGGGTGGCACCCGGAGGAACACCAGCAGCGTGCAGGCCACAACGTGGACCAGCGCGTCGATCGCGAACGGCACGAACCGGGCGATGGCGAACAGGAACCCGGCTCCCGCGGTGCCCGACAGCTGCGCCAGCGCCGCACGGGCGGCGTTGAGCGCCACCGCGGGGGAGAGCTGCTCGGCCGGTACCACTCGAGGCAGGCACGCGTCCTCCGCCGGTCTGAACAACGCGGTGCACACGCCCATCACCATTGCCACCACGACGATGTGCGCAACGTGGGCCACGTTCCACCACAGGGCTGCCACCAGGCTGGCCGCGGCGATCACCTGAATCGCCTCGCAACTCAGCATGATCTTCTTGCGGTCCCAGCGGTCCACCAGAGCCCCCGCAGGCAGTCCCACGAGGAGTTGCGCCGCGGCGATCGAGCCCAGTACGAGTCCCGAGGCCGTCGCCGAGCCGGTGAGCGCGAGCACGAGAAGCGGGAAGGCGAGAACCGAGGCGCTGTGACCGAACCCCGAGAGCACCTGGCTGGTCCACAGCAGCTGGTAGTTGCGGTTGCGGGACAGGGGCACGAGCGCGCCCTCGGGCGGCGCGCTCACTTCGGGTTCCTGCAGTCCCGCACGATGCTCCGGAGCGCCTCGGCGAAATCGTCGGCGACGGCCTGCACGGTCGCCTCATGGTGGCGATCGGGTTGGTAGCGCCAGGAGAAGGACAGCTGTCCGTTCTGTATTGCGCCCACCACCTCCAGCAGGTGTGCGCCCGGGTCGGCAGGATCGTGATCTTGCCCGATCGAGCCGTGTACGGCCCGGTAGAACCCCGGCCCCTGGGTCCCCGAGTGTTGGGCCCCAGGTTCTCGGGCCACTGGTTCTCGGGCTTCTCGGGCCCCGGGTTCTCGGGTCGCCGCCTCCCACTGACCGAGGTAGTTGAACGCGATCTGGGGTCCCGGCCCGGCCGCGGCGAGGCGCTCGCGGGCCGCCGGGGAACCCAGGTAACGCAGTGCCCCGTAACCGAACCCTTTGTTGGGAACGGCGCGTAGCTGGCGGCGCACTGATTTGATCAGGTCCCGCCAGCGGGGTTCGCGCTGCGCAGGTTCGGCCGGGCCGGGCACCGTCAACGCGACCGGGAACATGGTGGTGAACCAGCCGACGGTGCGGGACAGGTCGACACCATCGAGGATCTCCTCACGGCCGTGACCCTCCAGGTCGATCGACATCCGGCTCGCTCCGGTCCAGCGGCTCAGCGCCCAGGCCAGCGCGCTGAGCAGGATTTCGTTGATCCGGGTCCGGTAGGCGGTGGGCGCCGACCGCAGCAGCGCCTCGGTGCCCTCGACATCCAGGACCACCGACACCGCGCGCGAGCGGGCGGGCGGTTCGCCGGTCGGAAGATCTACCGGCAGCTGATGCGTCTGCAACGCGTCCGTCCAGTGGTCCAGCTCGGTATCGAAGCTGCCCTTCGCCACGTACTCGCCCAGCCGGTTCGCCCAGTCCTGGAAGGACGTCGTCTTGGCTTCCAACTGGAGACTCTCGCCGTGGAGCGCCTGCTGGTAAGCCGTGGCGAGGTCCTCGAGCAGGATGCGCCAGGAGACAGCGTCGATCACGAGGTGATGTGCCGCCAGGAACAAATAGCATGGCCGGCCCGTGCCGAAGGTGAACAGCGCCGCCCTCAGCAGCGGAGGGTCCCGGAGATCGAAGCTCGCGTGCACGTCGTCGGCGACCTTCTCCATGGCCGCTGTCGGGTCCTGACCAGCCAGATCCGACAGATCGACCCGGTGGAGCACCTTCGCCGGCCGTGGTGGGGCGTTGTCCTGCCGCCACTGCCCGTCGAGGAGCTCGAACCGCATCCGAAGCGCGTCATGGTGCACCAGCAACATCTCGAGCGCCCGCTCAAGGGACTGCTCGTCCACGTCCGCTGCCAGCTCTACCGTCATCGACTGGTTGAAATGGTGCGGATTGGCTGGGTGGGTTCGGAAGAACCAGTGCTGGATCGGGGTGAGCGCGCTCGCACCGATGACCAGTTCCCGGTCGGCGGGCTCGCCGCCGGACGTGGTGACCACCAACGCGAGCTCGGCGACGGTCTGGTGGAAGAAGATGTCTTTGGACGTCAGCTGGAATCCGGCTTTCCGGATGCGGGAGACGAGTTGAATGCTCAGGATCGAATCGCCGCCGAGGTCGAAGAAATTATCCGTGATTCCGACTTGTTCGACTCCCAGTACCTGGGCCCAGATGTCGGCCAGGGTGTGTTCGGTTGGGGTTCGAGGGGCCACGAATTCCGGTACCGGCTGGGTGTGCTGGTCGGGGGTGGGTAACGCTGTGCGGTCCAGTTTCCCGTTCGCGTTCAGTGGTAATGCTTCGAGTTCCACGAAGACTGCGGGGATCATGTAGTCGGGCAGGAACCGGGCGGTGTGGGCACGAAGCTCCGCAGACGCCGGAATTCCCTCATCCGCGGGCACGAGATAAGCGACCAGGCGTGTGGTGCCGGGCTGGGTTTCGTGGACGGTGACGGCGGCCTGGCTGATCGCGGGGTGGGTGGCCAGCACGGTTTCGATCTCGCCGGGTTCGATCCGCAACCCACGCATCTTGACCTGTTCATCGGCCCGGCCCAGGTACTCCAGCTGACCACTCGGGACCCAGCGGGCCAGGTCCCCCGACCGGTACATCCGCTCACCCGGTGCACCGAACGGATCAGCCACGAACCGGGCCGCGGTCAGCCCAGCTCGGTTGAGGTAACCGCGGGCCAACCCGATCCCAGCGATATACAACTCCCCACTCACCCCGACCGGCACCGGCTGCAACCATCTATCCAGCAGGTAGATGCGGGTATTAGGGATCGGGAACCCGATGGGTGGACGGTCGGGGCCCGCGAGCAGTGGCGGGGTCCAACTCGCCACCACGGTGGCCTCCGTCGGCCCATACGAATTGATCATCCGGCGGTGCGGGGCCCACCGCGTGACCAGCTCCGCGCTGCACACATCCGCACCCACGATCACGGTGCGGAACTCGCCCAACCCGGTAGCAGCGACCTCGACCGGGACCGTGGCCAACACCGCCGGCGGGATCAACGCATGACTGATCCCCTCCTGCTCCAAGACCTCTACCAGAGCGTCCCCCACCAACGGCCCCTCCGGCGGTATCACCCACACCGCGCCGGCCAGCAGCGAGATCCCCAACTCCAGCACCGAGGCATCGAAACTCGGGGAGGACACCGCCAGCACCCGATCTCCCGGACCGACCCGGTAGTGCTCGATCTCCGCGGCGGCGAAACTGCTCAACCCGGCGTGGGTGACCACCACCGCTTTGGGTTGCCCGGTGGACCCCGAGGTATAGATCACATACGCCGGATGAGACAACGCCAGCACACTCAATCGATCGCTATCGGTAGGGGAGTGCCCGGGCATGGCGGCCACCCCGGCCAGCACCACAGGATCATCAATGAATACCCGAGTCGCTCCGGTAACGGTCGGGACCTGGTCCGCAGCCGCTAGAGAAGTCAGCACCACCACCGGCGCGGCATCGGTGAGCATGAACTCGATCCGCTGAGCCGGGTAGTCCGGATCAACCGGGAGATACCCACCACCGGCCTTGACCACCGCCAGCAACGCCACCACCAGCTCCACCGACCGCGGCAACGCCACCGCGACCAACCGTTCCGGGCCCACCCCCATCCCGATCAGCCAGTGCGCCCACCGGTTGGCCCGCTCATCCAACTCCGCATACGACAGACTCACCGGCCCGCACCGCACCGCCACGGCATCCGGGCGAGCCAGTACCTGCGCGGCGAACAACTCCGGCAGCGTGACCCCAGCTACCTCGCGGTGCGTGTCGTTCCAGCCGACCAGCACCTGATACCGCTCCGCGTGGGTCAACACCGGCAGCGTCCGCACCGGCTGATCCGGGTCGGCAGCGATCCCGGCCAGCAACACCAGCAGCTGATCCGCCATCCGCCGCATCGTGGCGGCCTCGAACAGATCGGTGTTGTACTGCACCACCCCAGCCAGTACCTCACCGGATTCCTGGAATTGCACGGTGACATCGAAATTCGTCGTGGTCACCGGCAACTCCAGACCCGAGACCTCCAACCCGGCCAACTCAGGGGCCTGCCCCGGAGCGTTCTGCAACACCACCATCGCCTGGAACAACGGAGTCCGGCTGGTATCCCGCACCGGCCCAAGCTCATCGACCACCCGCTCAAACGGCACCTGCTGATGCACAAAAGCATCCAAAACCGTTTCCCGCACCCCCACCAGAAACTCCACGAAACTCTGCTGATCCTCTACCCGGGAACGCAACACCACGGTGTTGACGAAAAACCCGATCAGCCCCTCCAGCTCGGCCCGCTCCCGACCCGAGACCACCGTCCCCACCGCGATGTCGTCCTGCCCCGACCACCGAGCGAACAACACCTGACACGCCGCCACCAACGTCATGAACAACGTGCCATCCACCCGATAACCCAACCCCCTCAGTCCCGCCACCACCGGAGCCGGCACCACGAACTCACACACCGCACCCGCTGAGGTCAGCACCGCCGGACGCAGCCGATCCGTCGGCAACTCCAACACCGCCACACCCGACAACTGCGCACGCCAATACCCCAAGGCGGTATCCAATACCGGACCTGACAGCACCTCCCGCTGCCACACCGCATAATCGACGTACTGCACCCCCAACACCGGCAACTGCGGCTCAACACCACGGACCGCGGCGCTGTAGAACACCCCCAACTCACTCGACAACACACCCATCGACCAGCCATCAGTCACGATGTGATGCATCGCCAGGATCACCACATGCTCGGCAACCGACAGCCGGACCACACCCACCCGCAACAACGGGCCCCGGCCCAGATCAAACCCCCGACCAGCCTGCTCCCCCACCACCCGCCGCAGCTGCGCGTCCCGTTCACCCTGGGTCAGGCCTGACAGGTCCAACACCGGCACCACCACCGCACAAGGCGGATGCACCACCTGCACACCCCGCCCCTCCATCACCTCAAACGTCGTCCGCAACGACTCATGCCGCGCCACCACCGCATCCACCGCCACCGACAACGCCCCAAGGTCCAACTCCCCACACAACCGCAACGCGAACGCCGACACATACCCCGACCCACCAGGAGAGAACTCCTCTAAAAACCACAACCGCTGCTGCGCAAACGACAACGGCAACTCACCCACACGATCGGCCACACCAATCGGAACCGGCGCCGACACCACACACTCCAACACCGCCACCGCCAGCCCCGCCACCGTCGGATCACCAAACAACACCCGCGGCGAGAGCTCCACCCCGAAAGCCACCCGCACCCGCGACATCACCTGAACACTCAGAATCGAATCCCCACCCAGTTCGAAGAAATTATCCGTGATTCCGACTCGTTCGACTCCCAGCACCTGGGACCAGATGTCGGTCAGGGTGTGTTCGGTTGGGGTTCGAGGGGCCACGAATTCCGATAACGGCACGGTGAGCCGATCCGGAGCCGGCAACGCCTTACGATCCAACTTCCCGGTGGGCCCTAACGGCAACTCATCCAGCACCACGAACAATGCCGGCACCATATAATCCGGCAACACCCCACCCACGTACCCACGCAACTCCGCCGGAGAAGGCGCGATACCTATGGCAGACACCAGGTACGCCACCAACCGCTTAACCCCAGACTGATCCTCACGGGCAATAACCGCCACATCCTCCACCCCAGGATGGGTGGCCAGCACCGCCTCAATCTCACCAGGCTCGATCCGGAAACCACGAATCTTGATCTGCTGATCAGCCCGACCCAGATACTCCAACTCCCCCTGAGAATTCCACCGAGCCAGATCCCCCGACCGGTACATCCGCTCACCCGGAACCCCGAACGGATCAGCCACGAACCGGGCCGCAGTCAGCCCCGGGCGATTGAGATAACCACGGGACACCGCGGCACCACCGACATACAACTCCCCGGCCACCCCCGGTGGCACCGGAGAACACCGGGTGTCGAGCACATACACCCGCAGATCCGGTATGCCGACCCCGATCAGGCTGGCGTTGGCTGCCGCGACGGTGGCCGCGTCGAGGTGGCGATAGGACACGTGCACGGTGGTCTCGGTGATGCCGAACATGTTCACCAGCACCGGGGCGTCCTCGCCGTGACGCTCGTACCACGGTTGCAGGCGCCGCAGCTCCAGCGCCTCGCCACCGAAGATCACGTATCGCAGGGTGGTCTGCGCACCCAGCTCAGGATGCTCACCCTCGGCATGCAGCAACGGATAGAACGCCGAGGGCGTCTGGCTGAGCACCGTCACCCGCTGCGCGACCAGCAACCGCAGGAACTCCTCCGGCGAGCGCGACACCGCAAAAGGCACCACCACCAAACGCCCACCGTGCAACAACGCACCCCAGATCTCCCACACCGAGAAATCGAAGGCATAGGAATGGAACAGACTCCACACATCACGCTCATCGAAATTAAACCAGTGCCGCGTCGCAGAAAACAACCGCACCACATTGTGATGAGAGACGACAACACCCTTGGGAATACCTGTCGAGCCGGAAGTGTAGATGGCATAAGCCGAATTGAGCGGACTCAGCCGCGCGCACCGGTCAGCATCGGTGAGATCCCCACCAGGCCGGCCCGCTATCAACGCAGCATCCTCAGCACCGTCAATCACCACACACGGCACTCCAATACCCACACCCGAGAGCACCTCCAGCACACTGCTGGTGGTCAGCACCACCACCGGGTCAGCATCGTCGAACATGTGCCGCACCCGCTCCACCGGCAGATCCGGATCCACCGGCAGATACGCCGCCCCCGCCTTGAGCACCGCCACGATCGCCACCACCATCTCCAGCGACCGCGGCAACACCAACCCCACAAACCGCTCCGGACCCGCACCACACTCAACCAGATACCGAGCCAACCGATTCGCCCGAGAATTCAACTCCCCATACGACAAATCCTGATTACCGAAGCTGACCGCCACCGCCCCCGGAGCCCGCGCCACCTGCGCCTCAAACCCCGCCACCAATGTGACCCCGGGCTCGGCACCCATACTCCCGTTCCACTCCACCAACACCCGATGCCGCTCGCTCGCCGACATCCACGGCAACCCCGACACCGCACACTCCGGATCCCCCGCGATCCCGGTCAGCAACACCACCAACCGCTGCGCCATCCCCCCCACCGTGACCGCATCAAACAAATCCGAGTTGTACACAAACGCACCGAACAACTCAGCACCGGACTCCTGGAACTCCATAGTGATATCGAAGTTCGTGGTGGTCACCGGCAGTTCCAGACCGGAGACCTCCAGCCCGGCCAGCTCCGGGGCGCCCCCCGGAGCGTTCTGCAACAGCACCATGGCCTGGAACAGCGGGGGACGGCTGGTGTCCCGGACCGGCGCGAGCTCATCGACCACCCGCTCGAAGGGCACGTGCTGGTGGACGAAGGCGTCCAGCACCGTCTCCCGTACCCCGGCCAGGAACTCCACGAAACTCCGCTGATCATCTATCCGGGAGCGCAACACCAGGGTGTTGACGAAAAACCCGATCAGCCCTTCCAGTTCGGCCCGCTCCCGAGCCGACACGACCGTGCCCACCGCGATGTCGTCCTGGCCCGACCAGCGGCGCAGCAGCACCTGGCAGGCCGCCACCAGCGTCATGAACAGCGTGCCGTCCACCCGATGACCCAGCGCCTTGAGCCCCGCGACCACGGGAGCGGGGACCACGAACTCACACACCGCCCCCGCCGAACTCAGCACCGCAGGCCGTGGCCGAGCCGTCGGCAACTCCAGCACCGGAACACCCGACAGTTGCGCACGCCAGTACCCCAGCGCGGTGTCCAGCACCGGACCCGAGAGCAATTCCCGCTGCCATACCGCGTAATCGACGTACTGCACCGCCAGAACCGGCAGCTGCGGCTCATCACCGCAGACCGCGGCGGTGTAGAACAACCCCAATTCGCTCAGCAACACACCCATCGACCAGCCATCGGTCACGATGTGATGCATCGCCACACACAGCACATGCTCGGCCGCGCTCAGGCGCACCAGCACCACCCGCAGCAGCGGACCTCGACCCAGATCGAACCCCTGACCGGTCTGCTCCGCCACGACCCGCCGCAGCTGCGCGTCCCGCTCACCCAAAGGCCGGTTCGACAGATCCAGCACCGGCACGGCCACCGCACAGGGCGGGTGGATCACCTGCACGCCCCGCCCCTCCACCGCCTCGAATGTCGTGCGCAACGACTCGTGTCGCGCCACCACCGCACTAAACGCCACCAACAACGCCTCGCGGTCCAGCTCACCACGCAACCGCAACGCGAACGCCGAGACGTACCCCGACCCATCCGGGGAGAATTTATCCAAGAACCACAGCCGCTGCTGCGCGAATGACAACGGCAACTCACCCACACGATCGGCCACACCAATCGACGCCGAGGCCGACACCACGCTTTCCGCCACCGCCACCGCCAGCCCCGCCACGGTGGGATCGACGAACAACACCCGCGGCGAGAGCTCCACCCCGAAAATCACCCGCACCCGCGACATCACCTGAATACTGAGAATCGAATCCCCACCCAACTCGAAAAAGTTGTCCCTGACCCCGACACGGTCGACCCCCAACACCTCAACCCAGATACCGGCCAGAGTGTGCTCGGTCGCCGATCGCGGCGCGATGTACTCCGCCACCGGGTCGGCAATCCGGTCCGGCGCGGGCAACGCCCTGCGGTCCAGCTTCCCGTTCGGGCTCACCGGCAACTCGTCGAGCACCACGAATACCGCAGGCACCATGTAGTCCGGGAGCGCCAGCGCGACGTCGGCCCGCAACCGCACCGTATCCAGACTCACCCCGGCGGCAGGTACCACATATCCCACCAGGCGTTTGATTCCGGGCAGGTCCTCCCGCGCGATCACCACCGCGTCGCGGACGCCCGGGTGAGCGGCCAGCACAGCCTCGATCTCACCGGGTTCGATCCGGAAACCCCGGATCTTGATCTGCTGATCAGCCCGTCCCAGGTACTCCAGCTGGCCCTGGGTGGTCCAGCAGGCCAGGTCCCCGCTTCGGTACATCCGCTCACCAGGAGCCCCGAACGGGTCGGCCACGAACCGCGCCGCGGTCAGCCCTGCCCGGTTCAGGTAGCCACGCGCCAACCCGATCCCGGTGATGTACAGCTCCCCGGCCACCCCCACCGGAACGGGCCGCAACCAGGCATCCAGGAGGTAAATCCGGGTGTTGGGGATCGGGGACCCGATGGGTGGGCGATCCGGACCCGCAACCAGCGGCGGGGTCCAGCAGGCCACCACCGTGGCCTCCGTGGGCCCATATGAATTGATCATCCGGCGGCCCGGAGCCCACCGGTTCACCAGTTCCGCGCTGCACACATCGCCACCCACGATCACGGTGCCCCATTCGGGCAACCCGTCGCGGGCGAGTCCAGCGGGAATCGTGGCCAGCGCGGCAGGAGGAATCAACGCGTGAGTGATTGCCTCCTGCTCCAGGACGGCCAGCAGGCTCTCCCCGGCCAGCGGCCCGGGTGTGGGCGCCAGCACCCACACGGCCCCGGCCAACAACGAGATCCCCAACTCCAGAACGGAGGCATCGAAACTCGGCGACGACATCGCCAGCACCCGGTCTCCGGGACGGACCTGATAGTGCTCGATCTCCGCGGCGGTGAAACTGCGCAACCCGGTGTGGGTGACCACCACCGCTTTAGGCCGGCCAGTGGACCCCGACGTGTAGATCACGTAAGCCGGATGGGACAGAGCCAGCGCGCAGAGCCGATCATCGTCAGTCGGATCATACCCAGGCATGGTCGCCACCCTGGCCACCACAACCGGATCATCGATCAGCATCCGGGCCGCCCCGGGGTACACCGGCACCCGCTGAGCGGCAGCGGCGCAGGTCAGCACGACCACCGGGGCCGCATCAGCCAGCATGAACCCGATCCGCTGCTCGGGGTAATCCGGATCGACCGGGAGGTACCCCCCACCCGCCTTGGCCACCGCCAGCAAGGCCACCACCAGCTCCACCGACCGGGGCAGCGCCACCGCAACCAGCCGCTCCGGGCCCACCCCCAACGCGATCAGCCGGTGCGCCCACCGATTGGCCCGCTCATCCAACTCCGCATACGACAGGCTCACCGCTGCGGCACGCACCGCCTCGGCATCCGGACGGAGGGCCACCTGGGCAGCGAACAACTCCGGCAGACTCGCCCCGGGTGCCTCCCGGGCGGTGTCGTTCCATCCCACCAGCACCTGGTGGGTCTCCGTCGCGGTCAGCAGCGGCAGTGTGCGGAGGGGCTGGTCAGGGTCAGTGGCGATCCCGGTCAACAACACCAGCAGATGGTCTGCCATCCGCTCGATCGTGGCGGCGTCGAACAGCGCCGGGTCGTAGGCCAGACGCAGTCCGAGCCGGTCACCGAGAAAGGCCTGCAAGGTCAGCGGGAAGTTGGTGGTCTCCCGGGCCTGGATCTCGTGGACCTGGAGGCCGGCATCGGTGACCGTTGCGGAGTCGAAGGGATAGTTCTCGAACACGACCAGGCTGTCGAACAGGGTGTCCCCGGCGGGCAGCTCGCTCCAGCCTTGGAGCTGGGCCAGGGAGACGGAGTCGAACCGCCGCGACTCGATCTGCGCGGCCTGCACCTCACGCAGCCAGGACAGCGTCTGCTGCCCGTCAACACCGTGCCCACTCGGGATGATCGCGCGGGTGGGCACGGTGTTGATGAACATGCCGACCATGGACTCCACACCCGCCAGCTCGGCGGGCCGCCCGGACACGGTGGTGCCGAACACGACATCACCCCGGCCGCTGTAGCGGGACAGCAGCAGCGCCCACGCACCCTGCACGATCGTGTTCACCGTCAGGCCGTTGCGCTTGGCCACCTGGTGCAACCGGGCCGAGTCCGACGTCTCCAACTGGGGGTACACCGATTCGGAGGATTCCGCAGCGGTGAGCTTCGCGGGGTGGGCGGTCATAGGGCAACGGGGTGCGGGAGTCGAACCCGGACAAAACTGCTCGCCAGTGCTCCTCAGCTTGGCGGTCGTCCTGCTCGCCCAGCCAGTGCAGGTAGTCCCGGAACGGACGCCGAGCCACCAGCACCGGCGCCCGGCCCGCGACGATCGCCGCGTACTGCTCGCACACCTCGGCGAACACCGCGGCCATGCTCCAGCCGTCCAGCACCACGTGGTGGTGGGTCCACACCAGCAGCACCTCGTCGTCGGGCAACCGTGCGATGACCATCCGCAGCAACGGCGGGACGCGCAGATCCACCCCGGCGCGCTCCTGCGCCGCCAGCCGGGCCAGCTCCCGCTCCCACTCCGGCTCGGCGAGATCACGCCAGTTGTAGTGGACGATGGGCAGCACGACCTCGCGGTGCACCACCTGCACCGGCTCGTCGATCCCGTCCCAGACCACAGCGCTGCGCAACAGCGGGGTGCGCTCCACCACCCGTTGCCAGGCCGCACCCAGCGCCTGGGTGTCGCCGACCCCCGAGAGCCGCAGCCGGATCTGGGCGACATAGGCGGCCGCGTCGGTGTCGAGCAGGCTGTGGAACACCATCCCGGCCTGCAACGGCGTCAACGGGTACACGTCCTCCACGAATCGAGCGTCACCGACGACCTGGTCGAGTTGGCGCTGGGTCAGCCGGGCCAGGGGGAAGTCCGAGGGAGTGCACCCACCGGCCTGTGGCTGGGCACAGTGCGCCACGATCGCCCGCAGGGCCTCGAGCAGCTGCGAGGCCAATCGCGCGATGGTGGCCGCATCGTGCACGTTCTCGGAGTACGTCCAGCCCAGCTCCAGCTCACCGTTCACGACCACGCCGGTGACATCGAGCAGGTAGGTCCGGATGCTCTCGGGCGCGTGATCGGGCGCGAGCGCACCGGGCCAGCCGCGGTAAAGCCCTCCGGGCTCCGTCGCGACCCCCACCTGGCCGTGGTAGTTCAGGCAGATCTGCGGCTGGACATCCGCATCCCGCACACCGCCCGGTGAGGTACCCGAGCGCAGATATCGCAGTGCCCCATAGCTGAGCCCCCGGTGCGGGATGGCCCGTAGCTGCTCCTTGACCGACTTCAGCAGCTCACCCCAGTCGGCCGAACCGACGGTCAACGCCACCGGGAACTGGGAGGTGAACCACCCGACGGTGCGGGAGGAGTCCACCCCGTCGAGGATCTCTTCGCGGCCGTGCCCCTCCAGCGCGACGAGCACCCGGTCCCGCCCGGTCCACGTCGCGAGCACCCGGCCCAGGGCGCTGAGCAACACATCGTTGATCTGCGTCCGGTACACCCCCGGCACCCGGTGCAGCAGCGCGTCGGTGTCATCGCGACCCAACCGCACCGCCACCACCCGGCTGGAACCGGCCGTGTTCACCCCGGTCTGCGCAACCGGCAGGTCTGCAGGCGCGTCCTGCCAGAGCGCGGACCAGCACTCCGCGTCACCGTCGAGCCCACCCGCCTGGACGTGGCCGTTCAACCGGTGTGCCCATTGGGTGAACGGCGTGCTGACCGGCTCCAACTCCACCGGGTCGCCACCGCGAGCTTGGTGATAGGCCGCTTCCAGATCCTCCAGCAGGATCCGCCACGACACCCCGTCGACGACGAGGTGGTGGATGGTGATGAACAGGTGGGGTCGCCGGCAGGGCCCGAAACCGAACAGCACCGCCGGCCAGCAACGGGCCGTTGGTGAGGTCCAGACCGGACTGGGCGGCGAGAGCGGCCTGCTCCATGGCCGACCGTCGATCGCCCTCGTCCAGATCCGACAGGTCATACCGGCGCAACAGCTCACCGGTCTCGGCAGGCGCGACGTCCTGGCACCAGTCACCAGCGATGGTGTCGATGGACGCTTCGGTGCCGCTACCCACCCGGGAGAACCGCATCCGCAACGCCGGATGGTGTGCCACCAGGGCGTCCACCGACACCGACAACGCGGCCTCGTCGAGATCCTCGGTCAACTCGGCGACGACGGACTGGTTGAAGTGCAGCAACGGCCCGTAGGTCGCGAAGAACCAGCACTGGATCGGCGTCAACGGTGCCGGACCCACAACCACATCCCGGCCCACCGATTCCGATACCGGCTCCGCGCACGCCGCGAGTTCAGCGACGGTCTGGCGGAAGAAGATGTCCTTGGTGGTCACCGATACACCAGCGCGGCGTGCGCGGGAGACAAGCTGGATGCTCAGGATCGAGTCTCCACCGAGCTCAAAGAAGTTGTCGCCGATCCCGACCCGTTCCACTCCCAGCACCTGCGCCCAAATATCAGCCAGGGCGTGCTCGGTCGGGGTCCGTGGGGCGAGGTATTCCGCTGCGGGGTCGGGAGTTGGTCCGGGGCCGGTAACGCTTCACGATCCAGTTTCCCGTTCACGCTCAACGGCAGTGTATCAAGCACCACAAACACCGGGGGCACCATGTAATCCGGCAGGGACTGTGCGGCGTAAGCGCGCAGCTGCGCGGATGCTGGGCCCATCCTCACCGGCCGCCGCGTCCCCGGTAGGCACCAGGTAAGCCACCAACCGGTTGATCCCGGGCTGGTCTTCACGGGCGACGACCGCTACCTCGCTGATCCCGGGATGGGTGGCGCAACACCGACTCGATCTCTCCGGGCTCGACCCGGAACCCTCGGATTTTGATCTGATCATCGGCCCGGCCCAGATATGCCAGTTCCCCACTCGGGGTCCAGCGGGCCAGGTCTCCACTGCGGTACATCCGCTCACCCGGCGCACCGAAGGGGTTGGCCACGAACCGCTGTGCAGTCAACCCGGGGCGATGCAGGTAGCCCTCGAGCCAACCCGATCCCGGCGATGTAGAGCTCCCCGGTCACCCCGATCGGCACCGGCCGCAACAAATTGTCCATCAGGTAGATGCGGGTGTTGGGGATCGGGGACCCGATCGGCGGGCGACCAGGACCCACCACTAACGGCGAGGTCCAAGCCGCCACCACGGTGGCCTCCGTGGGCCCGTACGAATTAATCATCCGGCGGTGCGGGGCCCACCGCGCGACCAGTTCCGCGCTGCACACATCCCCACCCACGATCAGCGTGCTGAACTCAGGCAACCCGGTGGCGGCGACCTCGGCCGGGATCGTGGCCAACGCCGCCGGTGGGATCAACGCATGACTGATCCCCTCCTGCTCCAACACCGCCAGTAGGCTGTCCCCGGCCAGGGGACCCGGGGTGGCGGGCAACACCCACACCGCACCGGCCAGCAGTGAGATCCCCAGCTCCAACACCGAGGCATCGAAACTCGGCGAGGACATCGCCAGCACCCGGTCTCCCGGGCTGACCCGGTAGTGCTCGATTTCCGCGGCGACGAAGCTGCTCAACCCGGCGTGGGTGACGACCACAGCTTTGGGTTGCCCGGTGGATCCCGAGGTGTAGATCACATACACCGGATGAGCCAACGCAAGCGCACTGAGCCGATCGGCATCGGTGGGTGCCCACCCGGGCATGGCGGCCGCCACCACCGGATCATCAATGAGCACCCGGGCGACCCCGGACAGCATCGGGACCTGCGGCGCGACCACGGTGGAGGTCAGCACCACGACCGGGGCGGCGTCGGTGAGCATGAAGGCGATCCGCTGGGCGGGATAGTCCGGATCAACCGGCAGATACCCACCACCGGCCTTGGCCACCGCCAACAACGCCACCACCAACTCCACCGATCGCGGCAGCACCACCGCGACCAGCCGCTCCGGCCCCACCCCCATCCCGATCAGCCAATGCGCCCACCGGTTGGCCCGTTCATCGAGCTCGGCATACGACAGGCGCGCCGGCCCACAGCGCACCGCCACCACGTCGGGGTGGGCAGCCGCCTGCGCGGCGAACAACTCCGGCAAGGTGACCCCGGGCACCTCCCGGTGAGTGTCATTCCAGTCGACCAACACCTGATGGGTTTCCGCGTCGGTCAATACCGGCAATTCCCATACCGGCTGATCCGGGTCAACAGCGATCCCGGCCAACAACACCACCAGGTGCTGCGCCATCCGCTGCATCGTCGTGGCATCGAACAGATCGGTGTTGTACTGCACCGCGCCGAATAGCTCGTCACCGGATTCCTGGAATTGCACGGTGACATCGAAATTCGTGGTGGTCACCGGCAACTCCAGGTCCGAGACCTCCAGCCCGGCCAACTCCGGGGCCTGCCCAGGAACGTTCTGTAGCACGACCATGGCCTGGAACAACGGAGTGCGGCTGGTGTCCCGGACCGTCGCGAGCTCATCGACCACCCGCTCGAAGGGCACCTGCTGGTGGGCGAAGGCGTCCAGCACCGTTTCCCGCACTTCAGCCAAGAGCTCCGCGAAACTGTGCTGATCATTAACCTGGGTGCGCAGCACCAGGGTGTTGACGAAAAACCCGATCAGCCCCTCCAGGTCGGCCCGTTCCCGACCCGAGACCACCGTGCCCACCGCGATGTCCTCTTGGCCCGACCACCGCGAGAACAACACCTGACACGCCGCCACCAGCGTCATGAACAACGTGCCATCCAGCCGATGGCCCAACCCCTTCAACCCGGCGACTACCTGCGCCGGAACCACGAACTCACACACCGCACCCGCCGAGGTCAGCACCGCCGGACGGGGCCGATCCGTGGGCAACTCCAACGCCGCCACACCGTCGAGCTGGCCGCGCCAATACGCCAACGTCTCATCCAACGCCGCCCCCGAGAGCGCCTCCCGCTGCCACACCGCGTAATCGACATACTGCACCCCCAACACCGGCAACACCGGCTCCACACCCCGCACCGCGGCGCTGTAGAACACCCCCAACTCACTCAACAACACACCCATCGACCAACCATCAGTCACGATGTGATGCATCGACACGGTCAGCACATGCTCCACTGCGCTCAACCGCATTAACGTCACCCGCAACAACGGCCCCCGACCGAGATCAAACCCCCGCCTGGTCTCCACCGACACGACCCGCCGCATCTCGGCGTCACGCTGGGGCCCTGTCAGCTGGGGAGGGGCCAGATCCGACAGATCCAGCACCGGCACAGCCACCGCCGAGGGCGGGTGGATCACCTGCACCCCCCGCCCATCCACCGCTTCAAACGTCGTCCGCAACGACTCATGCCGCGCCACCACCGCGCTCAACGCCACGGACAAGGCGTCCAGGTCCAGATCACCGAGCAAACGCAACGCGAACGCCGAAACATACCCCGACCCACCTGGGGAGAACTCCTCCAAAAACCACAACCGCTGCTGCGCGAACGACAACGGCAACTCACCAACACGATCTGCCACACCAATCGACGCCAGCGCAGACACCACACACTCCGCCACCGCCGCCGCCAACCCCACCACCGTGGGATCGGCAAACAACACCCGCGGCGAAAGCTCCACCCCCAACGCCACCCGGACCCGCGACATCACCTGAACACTCAGGATCGAATCTCCGCCCAGTTCGAAGAAGTTGTCTGTAACTCCGACTTGTTCGACTCCCAGCACCTGGGTCCAGATGTCGGCGAGGGTGTGTTCGGTTGGGGTTCGAGGGGCCACGTATTCCGATACCGGTTGGGTGCGCTGGTCGGGGGCGGGTAATGCTTTGCGGTCCAATTTTCCGGTGGGCCCTAATGGCAACTCATCCAGTGCCATGAATACTGTGGGGATCATGTAGTCGGGCAGGAATCGGGCGGTGTGGGCACGAAGTTCCGCAGATGCCGGAATTCCCTCATCTGCGGGCACGATAAAGGCTACGAGTCGTGTGGTGCCGGGCTGGTCCTCGTGGGTGATGATGGCGGCTTGGTTGATCGCGGGGTGGGTGGTCAGTGCGGTTTCGATCTCGCCGGGTTCGATGCGGAAGCCGCGGATTTTGATCTGGTCGTCGGCCCGTCCCCGGTATTCCAGCTCTCCGTTGGGGGTCCAGCGGGCCAGGTCCCCTGACCGGTACATTCGCTCGCCGGGTGCGCCGAAGGGGGTGGCGATGAACCGGGTAGCGGTCAGCCCCGCTCGGTGCAGGTAGCCGCGGGCCAGCCCGATGCCGGTGATGTAGAGCTCGCCGGTCACTCCGACCGGGACCGGCCGCAGCCAGTGATCCAGCAGGTAGATACGAGTGTTGGGGATGGGGGATCCGATGGGTGGGCGGTCGGGGCCCGCGAGCAGGGGCGGGGTCCAGCTGGCGACCACGGTGGTCTCGGTGGGCCCATACGAGTTGATCATCCGGCGGTGCGGGGCCCACCGGGCCACCAGCTCCGCGCTGCACACGTCCCCACCCACGATCACCGTGGTGAACTCGGGCAATCCGGTGGCCGCGACCTCGGGGGGGATCGTGGCCAGCGCCGCGGGGGGGATCAACGCATGGCTGATCCCCTCCTGCTCCAAGACCTCTACCAGAGCGTCCCCCAGCCAACGGCCCCTCCGGCGGTATCACCCACACCGCGCCGGCCAGCAGCGAGATCCCCAACTCCAGCACCGAGGCATCGAAACTCGGGGAGGACATCGCCAGCACCCGGTCTCCCGGACCGACCTGGTAGTGCTCGATCTCCGCGGCGACGAAGCTGCTCAGCCCGGCGTGGGTGACCACCACCGCTTTGGGTTGCCCGGTCGACCCCGAGGTGTAGATCACATACGCCGGATGCGACAGCACGAGGGCACTGAGCCGATCGGCGTCGGTGGGGGCCCACCCGGGACGGGTGGCCACCTCGGTGAGCACGACCGGATCATCGATGAGCACCCGGGCAGCCCCGGTCACGGCTGGGATCTGCGGCGCGGTCGTGGTGGAGGTCAGCACCACCACCGGGACCGCGTCGGTGAGCATGAACCCGATCCGCTGCTCGGGGTAGTCCGGATCGACCGGGAGATACCCACCACCGGCCTTGGCCACCGCCAGCAACGCCACCACCAGCTCCACCGACCGCGGCAACACCACCGCCACCAACCGCTCCGGACCCACCCCCGCCCCGATCAGCCAGTGCGCCCACCGGTTAACCCGCTCATCCAACTCCGCATACGACACCCTCACCGATCCACACCGCAACGCCACCGCATCCGGTGTCCGCGCCACCTGGGCTGCGAACAACTCCGGCAAACTCACCGCGGAAAGGTCTCGGTGGGTGTCGTTCCACCCCATCAGCACCTGATGCCGCTCAACCTCGGTCAACACCGGCAACGTCCGCACCAGCTGATCCGGATCCTGGGCGATCCCGGCCAACAACACCAGCAGCTGATCCGCCATCCGCCCCATCGTCGCGGCGTCGAACAGGTCAGTGTTGTACTGCACCACCCCGGCCAACACCTCACCGGATTCCTGGAACTGCACCGTGACATCGAAATTCGTCGTCGTCACCGGCAAGTCCAAACCCGAGACTTCCAACCCGGCCAACTCAGGGGCTTGTACGGGGGCGTTCTGCAACACCACCATCGCCTGGAACAGCGGTGTGCGGCTGGTGTCCCGGACCGGCGCGAGCTCATCGACCACCCGCTCGAACGGCACCTGCTGATGCACAAAAGCATCCAAGACCGTCTCCCGCACCGCGGCCACGAACTCCACGAAACTGCGCTGATCATCCACCCGGGAACGCAACACCACGGTGTTGACGAAAAACCCGATCAACCCCTCCAACTCGGCCCGCTCCCGACCCGAGACCACCGTGCCCACCGCGATATCCGTCTGCCCCGACCACCGACTGAACAACACCTGGCAGGCCGCCACCAACGTCATGAACAACGTGCCGTCCACCCGATGACCCACCACCTTGAGCTCCGCGACAACGGGAGCCTGGACCACGAACTCGCACACCGCACCTGCCGACGTCAGCATCGCCGGACGGGGCCGATCCGTCGGCAGCTCCAGCACCGCCACACCGTCGAGCTGGCCGCGCCAATACGCCAACGTCTCATCCAACGCCGAACCCGAGAGCAATTCCCGCTGCCATACCGCGTAATCGACGTACTGCACCCCCAACACCGGCAGCTGCGCGTCCTGCCCACGGACAGCGGCGCTGTAGAACACCCCCAACTCGCTCAGCAACACACCCATCGACCAGCCATCAGTCACAATGTGATGCAACGCCACAGTCAGCACATGCTCGGTGTCCGAGATCCGGACCACACCCACCCGCAGCAGCGGCCCACTGCCCAGATCAAACCCACGACTGGTCTCTATCCCCACGACCCGCCGCAACTCCACGTCGCGCTCACCCGCAGCCAGACCCGACAGATCCAGCACCGGCACCGTCACCACATATGGGGGGTGCACCACCTGCACCCCCCGCCCGTCCACCGACTCAAACGTCGTCCGCAACGACTCGTGCCGTGCCACCAATGAGCTCAACGCCACCGACAACGCCTCAAGATCCAACTCACCAGATAACCGCAACGCGAACGCCGAGGCATACCCCGACCCACCCGGGGAGAACTTGTCCAAGAACCACAACCGCTGCTGCGCGAACGACAACGGCAACTCATTACCGCGATCCACGACACCAATCGCGGCCGATGCCGGCACCACACATTCCGCTACCGCCGCCGCCAGCCCCGCCACTGTGGGATCGACGAACAACACCCGTGGCGAGAGCTCCACACCCAATGCCACCCGGATCCGGGACATCACCTGAATACTCAGAATCGAATCCCCACCGAGTGAGAAGAAATTGTCCATCACACCGACACACTTCACCCCCAACACATCAGCCCAGATAGCAGCCAAGGTGTGCTCGGTGTCGGTACGGGGCGCCACATGATCGGTGGTGGCGCCTGCTCCCCACTCCGGAGCGGGCAGCGCACGCCGATCCAGCTTGCCGTTGGCATTGAGCGGCAACGCATCGAGTAGGACGAACGCCGCGGGCACCATGTAGTCCGGCAACGATTCGTGCAGGTATGCCCGCAGCTCGTCGGTAGTGATCGAGTCGGTGGCGACCAGGTAAGCCACCAGCCGCTGCCCACCCGATCCATCCGTCCCGGCAGAGGTCGCGTCCCGCGCGATCACCACCGCCTGCGCGAGGGCGGGATGCCCCACCAGCACGGCCTCGATCTCACCGAGCTCGATCCGGAAACCCCGGATTTTCACCTGGTGATCGGCCCGGCCCAGGAATTCGAGCCCGCCGCTGGAGTTCCAGCGGGCCAGATCCCCTGACCGGTACATCCGCGTGCCGGGTACGCCGAACGGGTCGGCCAGGAAACGGCCCGCAGTCAGGCCGGGCCGGTTCAGGTAGCCGCGGGTCACCGCGGCACCACCGACGTAGATCTCCCCGGTCACCCCCGGTGGCACCGGGCTCAACCCGGCGTCCAGCAGGTAGACCCGTAGGTCGGGAATGCCGACCCCGACCAGGCTGGCGGTGGCTGCCGCGACGGTGGCCGCGTCCAGCGCGAGGTAGGTGGTGTGCACGGTGGTCTCGGTGATGCCGTACATGTTCACCAGCACCGCCGCGCCAGCGTTGGATCTGTGACGCGCGTACCACGGTGCCAGCCGCCACAGGTCCAGCGCCTCCCCGGCGAAGATCACGTATCGCAGGGTGGTCTGCGCACCCAGTTCGGGATGAACTCCCTCAGCGTGCAGCAACGGGTAGAACGCCGAGGGTGTCTGGCTGAGCACCGTCACCCGCTGCGCGACCAGCAACCGCAGGAACTCCTCCGGCGAGCGCGACACCGCAAAAGGCACCACCACCAAACGCCCACCATGCAGCAGCGCACCCCAGATCTCGAACACCGAGACGTCGAAGGCATAGGAATGGAACAGGCTCCACACATCACGCTCATCAAAATTAAACCAGTGCCGCGTCGCAGAGAACAACCGCACCACGTTGTGATGGGAGACGACGACACCCTTGGGAATTCCTGTCGAGCCGGAGGTGTAGATGGCATAAGCAGAATTGATCGGGCTCAGCCGCGCGCGCCGGTCGGCATCGGTGAGATCCCCGCCAGGCCGGCCCGCTATCAACGCAGCATCCTCAGCACCGTCAATCACCACACACGGCACTCCACTACCCACACCCGAGAGCACCTCCAGCACACTGCTGGTGGTCAGCACCACCACCGGGTCAGCATCGTCGAACATGTGCCGGATCCGCTCCACCGGCAGATCCGGATCCACCGGCAGATACGCCGCCCCCGCCTTGAGCACCGCCACGATCGCCACCACCATCTCCAGCGACCGCGGCACCACCAACCCCACAAACCGCTCCGGACCCGCACCACACTCAACCAGATACCGAGCCAACCGATTCGCCCGAGAATTCAACTCCCCATACGACAAACCCTCACCATCACAACACACCGCCACCGCCCCCGGCGCCCGCGCCACCTGCGCCTCAAACACCTCCACCAACGTCACCCCAGGCTCGGCACCCATGCTGCCGTTCCACTCCACCAACACCCGATGCCGCTCGCTCGCCGACATCCACGGCAACCCCGATATCGCACAATCCGGATCCGCCGCAATCCCACCCAGCAACACCACCAACCGCTGCGCCATCCCCCCCACCGTGACCGCATCAAACAAATCCGAGTTGTACACAAAAGCACCCAACAACTCAGCACCGGATTCCTGGAACTCCACAGTGATGTCGAAGTTCGTGGTGGTCACCGGCAGTGGCAGGTCCTCGATTTCCAGACCAGGCAGATCAGGTACCAGGCTCGTGTTGTTCTGCAGGATCACCATGGCTTGGAACAACGGTGTCCGGCTGGTATCCCGGACCGGCGCGAGCTCGTCCACGAGCCGCTCGAAGGGCACCTCCTGATGGGCGAGTGCACCCAGAACGGTGTCCCGGACGCTGCTCAGGAGCTGGGTGAAGCTGCGGCTGGAATCCACCTGGGAACGCAGCACCAGCGTGTTGACGAAAAACCCGATCAGCCCAGTCAGCTCGGTCCGTTCGCGACCGGAGACCACGGTGCCGACGGTGATGTCGTCCTGGCCCGACCAGCGGTGCAACAGCAGTTGGCAGCAGGCCACCAGGGTCATGAACAGGGTGCAGTCCTGGCGCCGGCCCAGCTCCTTGAGCCGCGCGGTCACCTCGGCCGGTACCACGAACTCGTGCATGGCACCGGCAGAAGTCCGCACCGCAGGCCGGGGCCGATCGGTCGGCAGTTCCAACGGCGTCACGCCGCCGAGCTGACGGCGCCAGTAGTCCAGTCCTTCGTCGAGAACAGGACCGGACAAGGCAGCTCGTTGCCAGGCGGCGAAATCCGCGTACTGCACCGGCAGTGGCGCCAGATCGGCGGCCTCGTGATGCGCAGCCGCCCGGTAGAGCGCGCTCAACTCCTCGAGGAGCACACCCATCGACCACCCGTCGGTGATGATGTGGTGCAGGACCAGGAGCAACGCATGGTCCTGGTCGCCCAGCCGCACCAGCTGCGGGCGCATCAGCGGTCCCTGGCTCAGGTCGAAGGGCCGACTGCTCTGCACCGCCAGGACCCGGTCCAGCTCAGCGGCACGGTCGGGTCCGGTCAGGTCCAGCACCGGCAGCGACACCACCGACGGCGGGTGCACCACCTGCATGCCCTGCCCGTCCACCTGCTCGAATGTCGTCCGCAGTGACTCGTGCCGGGCGAGGAGACCGGTGAACGCGACGTTCAACGCGTCGAGGTCGAGCTCCCCACGCAGTCGCAGACCGACCCGCGTGGCGTACTCGGCGCGCTCCGGCGCGAACTCGTGCAGGAACCACAGCCGCTGCTGCGCGAACGACTGCTGGGCGTAAAACGGGGCCGGCTCGCCGGGTCGGGGAATGACGGGAATCACCGGCACTCCACCGGACGACACGACCGGTATCGCTGCGGCCAGCTGCCCGACCGTGGAATGCGTGAACAGCGCGCGCGGCGACAACTCCACGTCGAAGGCCGCCCGTAACCGCGACGTCACCCGGATACTGAGAATCGAGTCCCCGCCGAGCGCGAAGAAATTGTCCTCGACCCCGACTCGCTCCACACCCAGCACGTGGGCCCAGATGTCGGCGACCAGTTGCTCGGTCCCGGTACGGGGTGCCACATAACCCGCGGTGGCGCACCCACCCCACTCCGGAGCCGGCAACGCCGTGCGATCCAACTTGCCGCTGGCGCCCAGCGGCAACTCCGGCAGCAGCACGAACGCCGCGGGCACCATGTAGTCCGGCAACCGCTCACCCAGGAAGGACCGCAGTTCGGCAGTGGTGACGGTGGTCGAGTCGGCCAGCACCAGGTAGGCCACCAGCCGCTGGAGATCCGATCCGTCCGTCCCGGTGGACGTGTCCTTCCGCGCGATCACCGCCGCCTGCGCGACGCCAGGGTGTCCCGCGAGCACGGCCTCGATCTCACCCAGCTCGATCCGGAACCCCCGGATCTTCACCTGATGATCGACCCGTCCCAGGTACTCCAGCTCACCCGCAGCGTTCCACCGCACCACGTCCCCGGTGTGGTACATCCGCGCACCCGGCGCGCCGAACGGATTCGCCACGAACCGCTGTGCGGTCAACCCGGGACGGTCGAGGTAGCCACGGGCCAGACCATGACCGGCGAGGTACAACTCCCCAGGCACACCCACCGGCACCGGCCGCAACCCGGCATCGAGCACGTACACCTGGGTGTTGGCGACCGGCCGACCGATCGGCGGGGCCTGATCATCGCCGGCCGCATACCCGTCGGATGCGCCCGCATCGCTGTACCACGCCGTCACATACACCGTGGCCTCGGTCGGACCGTAGATATTGGCGATCCGCCGGCACGAGGTCGCCGACGCGATCTCACGCACCGCCCGCGCCGATAAGGCCTCCCCCGCCAGCACGACCGTGTCCGTTGCCACCGTCACGCCACGCTGGGAAAGCACCTGAGAAAATGCCGAAGGCACACCACTGATCAGGCTCGCCACACACTCGCCGACCCGGTACTCGGCGAGCGCGAGAACATCCCGCACGACCTCAACCGTGCCGCCGACGGTCAACGGGCAGAAGATCTCGAAAACCGACACGTCGAAACTCAGTGATGTCGAGGCCACCACGTGGGACAGGCCCGCGGCACCGAACTCCGAACCCGCCCACACCGCGAGATCGGCCACGCTGCGGTGGGCGATCACCACGCCCTTCGGCCGCCCGGTCGAGCCCGACGTGTAGATCACGTACGCGGCATGGTCCCCCGACAACGGCACCGCCCGATCGGCATCGGTCAAATCGGCACTGGTCAAATCGGCACTGGTCAGATCAGCGCCGGTCAGATCGCTGCCGGCGCACTCGGCCGACGTCGCGGCGGTCTCCGGGTCATCCAGCCGAAACCGGGCAACCGCTTGCTCCGTCTCCGGCAACCGGCTCTCGACCTCGCAGGTGGTCACCACCAGCACCGGGCGTGCGTCGGAGAGCATGAACGCGATCCGCTCCGCGGGGTAAGCCGGGTCGATCGGCAGGTAGCCCGCGCCCGCCTTCCACACCGCCCACAACGCCACCACCATGTCCACCGAACGCGGCACCATCAACGCCACCAACCGCTCGGCGCCCACGCCCCGCCCGATCAGCACCCGCGCCAACCGGTTGGCGCGGGCGTTCAACTCCGCATACGACAGGCTCTCGCCGCCACAGCGGACCGCAGTCGCCCCGGGAGTGTGGCTCACCTGCGCCTCGAACAACTCCACCACGCTGCCCGCGGGTACCTCACCAGCGGTGTCGTTCCACTCCACCAGCACCCGGTGACGCTCCTCGGCGGTCATCCACGGCAACCCCGACACCGGCTGGTCTGGATCATCGGCGATCCCGATCAGCAGCAACCGCAACCGCTGCGTCATCGCCGTCACCGTGGCCGCGTCGAACAACCGCGGGTCGTAACCGAGGTCGAAGCAGAGCTGTCCGTCCAGGTAGGCGCGCAGGCTCAGCGGGAAGTTCGTGGTGTCCCGGCCCCGGACCTCGCGGATCCGCAGACCCGGCTCGCCCTCCGGTGGCGTCTGGAACGGGTAGTTCTCGAACACGACCATGCTGTCGAACAGGGTGACCCCAGCGGGCAGGTCGCTGTATGCCTGGATCTGCGCCAGCGAGACGAAGTCGAACCGCCGCGACTCGGCCTGCGCGGCCTGCAGCTCACGCAGCCACGACACCACACCCGTATCATCGGCGACCTGCACCCGAGTCGGCACCGTGTTGATGAACATGCCGACCATCGATTCCACACCCGGTAGCTCGGCGGGCCGCCCGGACGCCGTGGTGCCGAAGAGCACCTCCGGCTCCCGGCTGTAGCGGGCGAGCAGCACGGCCCAGGCGCCTTGCACGATCGTGTGCAACGTCAGCCCGCCGCGCCTGGCCGCCAACTGGAGCCGCCGCGACTCCCCGGCCGGCAGTTCGATCCGCACCGTCTCGGCGGACTCGGTGCGGTGCGCTTCGAGGGGTTGGCGGTCGTAGGGCAGGGCGGTGGGCGCGGTGAAGCCGACCAGCACCCGCCGCCAGTGTTCCTCGGCTTGCCGCTGGTCCTGCTCACTCAGCCACTTCAGGTAGTCCCGCAAGGGGCGCCGGGTGAGAAGTTCCGGCGTCCGGCCGTGCACGATCGCCGCGTACTGCTCGCGCACCTCGGTGAACACCTGGGCCAGGCTCCAGCCGTCCAGCACCACGTGATGGGAGGTGCAGACCAGCAGCACCTGGTCGCCGGCCAGCGTGGCGATGACCAGCCGCAGCAGGGGCGGCGCGGTCAGGTCCATCCCGGCGGCCCGGTCCTCGGTCAGCACCCGGGCCAGCTCCCGCTCCCATTCCACCCGGGACAGCCCGCGCCAGTCGTGGTAACTCGCCGGCAGGGCAGCCCGACGGTGCACCACCTGCAGCGGTTCGTCGACGCCCTCCCACACCACGACGCTGCGCAACGCCGGCGTGCGGTCGACCACCCGCTGCCAGGCCGCACCCAGGGCATGCGGATCGGACACGCCGTCCAGCAGCAGCCGGGCCTGGTCGACGTAGGCACCCGAGTCCGGGTCGACCAGGCTGTGGAACAGGATGCCGGCCTGCAACGGCGTCAGCGGGTGGATGTCCTCCACCGACTGCCCGTCACCCACCAGGCGGTCCACCCCGCCTTGGTCGAGCTGGGCCAGCGGGAAGTCCGACGGTGTGCGGCCGCCGGCTCCGGGCTGGGCGCAGTGCTCGACGATCTCGCGCAGCGCCTGGACCGTCTGCTGCGCCAGCCGCCGTATCGTGGCCTCGTCGTGCACCTGCTCGGAGTAGAGCCAGCTCAGCTCCAGCTCGCCGTCGACCACCAGGCCCATGACTTCCACCAGATGCGGGATCGGCACCTCGGGTGCCAGCTCCGCGCCGACACCATCGCAGGCAGCGCGGAACAACCCGTCCGTGGTGGCGTTGACGTCCCACTGGCCGTGGTAGTTGAAGCCGATCTGGGGCGCCGGGTCGGAGCGCAACGCGGCCGCCGGGGAGCCCACCGGGCTCAGCTGCTGCAGCGCCCCGTAGCCCAGGCCCCGGTGGGGCACTGCCCGCAACTGTTCCTTGACCGACATCAACACGGCACGCCAATCGGGCTCCCCGGGACCCCCTGGCACGGTGAGCGCGACCGGGAACTGCGTGGTGAACCAGCCGACGGTGCTCGAGAGATCCACACCGTCGAGGATCTCCTCGCGGCCGTGGCCCTCCAGGGCGATGAGCACACGCTCGCGCCCGGTCCAGGCTGACAACCCCCGACCTAAGGCGCTGAGCAGCACATCGCTGATCTGGGTCCGGTAGACGCCCGGCACCTGGTGCAGCAGTGCCCCGGTCTGCGCCTGGCCGAGCCGCATCGTGATCCGGCGGGTGGAGCCGGCGGTGGGCACACCCGCCCGGTCCACCGGCAGCTCGGCCCGCACACCGCGGGACACCTGAGTCCAGTACGCCAGCTCCCCGTCCAGCGCCCCGGACCCGACGTGCTCGGTCAGCCGGTGCGCCCAGGTGGTGGCCGCAGTGGTGGGGGGGGCCAGCGCCACCGCTGCGCCAGCGGCGGCCTGCCGGTAGGCCGTGTCGAGGTCATCGAGCAGGATGCGCCAGGAGACGCTGTCCATGGCCAGGTGATGGACGGTGAGCAACAGCTGGGGCCGCTGCCCGGGGTCGCGCCCGAACAGCACCGCCTTGATCATGTGGCCGGAGCCCAGGTCGAGGCCGGATCGCGCGGTGGCCGCCGCCGCTTGCACCGCGGCCTGCTGCTGCGACTCCGTCAGCCCGAGCAGGTCGCGGCGCACGAGCACCTCGCCGGCGACGGGTCCGGCCTGCTGCCACCACTGGCCGTCCACCTGGGTGAATCGCAGCCGCAGCGCGTCGTGGCGCGCGAGGACCGCCTCGACGGCGGCGTGCAGTGCGTTCTCGTCGAGGTCCTCGGCCAGCTCCACCAGCACGGACATGGTGAAGTGCCGCAGCGCCCCGTACGTGCTGAAAAACCAGCGCTGGATGGGGGCCAGCGGGGCGGGCCCGTCGATGGGTGCGGGCTGGTCGCGCAGGGTGTCCTGGACGCCCACCAGCGGCGCCAGGGCAGCGATGGTCTGGTGCAGGAAGATGTCCTTGGAGCTCAGGCGCAGCCCGCGCTGGCGGGCGCGGGAGACCACCTGGATGCTCAGGATGGAGTCACCGCCGAGGGAGAAGAAGTTGTCGTGCAACCCGATGCGCTCGACCCCGGTCGCCGCACCCAGCACCTCAGCCCAGATGCCGGCGAGCTGGCGTTGGATGGGGGTGTACGGGGCGACGTAGCCGGAGGTCAGGGCGGGGCGGTGGTCGGGAACCGGCAGGGCCCGTCGGTCGATCTTCCCGCTGGGGGTCAAGGGCAGCGCGGGCAGCACCATCACCGCGGAGGGCAGCATGTAGTCGGGTAGCCGGCGACCGGTGAACTCCCGCAGCGCCTCCATGGTCGGGACGCCGGCTGAGCCGGCGGCAACCAGGTGAGCCAGCAGGTAGGGACGTCCCTCACTGCCGGCCAGGGTCACCACCGCGTGGGCGATGTCCGGGTGGGTGCGCAGTGCTGCCTCCACCTCGCCCAGCTCGATGCGATACCCGCGGATCTTGACCTGCTCATCTGCCCGGCCGATGAACTCCAGCTGCCCCGCCGCGATCCAGCGCACCAGGTCCCCGCTGCGATACATGCGGGAGCCACCAGCACCGAACGGGTTGGCCACGAACCGCGCAGCCGTCAGTCCGGGCCGATCCAGGTAGCCGCGGGCCAACCCGGCACCGGCGATGTAGAGCTCCCCGGCCACCCCCACGGGCACCGGCTGCAGGTGCTGGTCGAGCACGTAGACCTGGGTGTTGGCGATCGGGTTCCCGATCGGCACCGATTCCCCGGCGGTCAATGGCCCGCTCCAGGCCGCCACCACGGTGGACTCGGTGGGCCCGTAGGCATTGATCATCGTTCGGCCGGGGGCCCAGCGCGCCACCAACTCGGCGGGGCAGGCCTCACCACCCACGATCAGGCACCGGAATGCCGCCAACTCCTGGGCCACCGAGGGTGACAGGGTGGCCAGCGCCGCCGGGGGAATCAGCGCATGGCTGATCTGCTGGCCGGCGAGTACGCCGGCCAGCAGATCGGACACCAACCGGCCCGGCGGAGGCACCACCAACGCCGCCCCCGCTGGCAGCGCCAGGCACAACTCCAGCACCGAAGCGTCGAAGCTGGGTGAGGAGAACTGCAACACCCGATCCCCTGGCCGTACCCCGAAATGCTCGGTCTGGGCGGCGGCAAGACTGGCCAACCCGGCATGGGTCACCACCACCGCCTTCGGTCGCCCACTCGAGCCCGAGGTGTAGATCACGTACGCCGGGTGGGGCAACAGCAACGGTGCCGCGCGGTGCTCGTCGCCCACCGCGGTGGCATCGGTCGCGGCCAGCTCCGCGGACCATTCCGGATCGTCGAGCGCCACGATCTCGGCGTCGCACCGCAACCGGCCCACGTACTCGGCATGGGTCAGCACGACCACCGGATCGGCGTCGGCGAGCATGAAGTCGATCCGCTCGCCGGGATAGTCCGGATCAACGGGCACGAACGCCGCCCCGGCGACAACAACGGCGAGCTGGGCCACCACGATGTCCACCGAGCGGGGCAGCGCCAACGCCACGATCCGCTCGGGACCCGCCCCACGGGCGATCAGCACCCGCGCTAGGCGGTTCACCCGCTGCGCCAGCTGCGCATAGCTCAGCACGCCGGCCTCGGAGATCACCGCCGGTGCCTGTGGTGCCCGGGCCACCGCCTCGGCGAACACCTCCGGCAGCGTCACCGCCGGCACCACCGTCCCGGTGTCGTTCCACGCGGTGAGGACCTGCTCACGCTCCTGCGCCGCAAGCAGCGGCAACCGCCCCACCGGCTGGTCCGGATCGGCGGCGACTCCGGCGAGCAACACGCACAGCTGCTGCACCATCCGCTCGACGGTCGTGCGATCGAACAGATCGGTGTTGTACGTCCATGACCCCCGCAGCTCGAACTCACGGGTCTGGAATTCACGGGTCTGGAATTCACAGGTGAGGTCGAAGATGGCGGTGTGTCCTGAGATGTCGACGGGCTCGACCCGCAGATCGGCGAAGGCCGCCGTGCCGGGTTGCTCACTACCGGGTTGCTCACTATTGAGCAGCACCATGACGTCGAACAGCGGGTTGCGGCTGACGTCGCGCTCCGCGCGCACCGCATCGACCAACCGTTCGAAGGGCAGTTCCTGGTGCGCGAAAGCGTCCAGCACGGTGTGCCGGACGGTGCCGAGGAAGGTGGTGAAGGTCTGCGCCACCTCGAGGTGGACGCGCAGCACCAAGGTGTTGACAAAGAACCCGACCAGCCGCTCCAGCTCCGGCCGGCTGCGGCCGGAGACGACCGTACCGACGGCGATGTCATCCTGAGCGGACCAGCGGGCGAACAGCACCTGGCAGGCGGCCACCAGCACGGTGAACAGTGTGGTGTCCTGGGCGCGGGCGAGTTCGCCGAGCCTCGCGGTGACCTCGGCCGGCACCACGAATTCAGCCACCGCGCCCGGGCAGGTCCGCACCTGCGGCCGCGGCCGATCAGTCGGCAGTTCCAGCCGGGAGATCCCCGACAGCTGCCGTGTCCAGTAGCCGAGCTCACCGTCAAAGGCCGACCCGGGCAAGTGGTTGCGCTGCCAACCGGCGAAGTCGGCGTACTGCACCGGTAGTGCGGGCAGATCCGCCTGCCGGCCCTGCCTGGCGGCGGCGTACAGCGCGCCCAACTCCTCGACCAGCACGCCCATCGAGGCGCCGTCGGTGACGATGTGATGCGCGGTGAGCAGCAGTACGTGCTCGTCGCTGGCGAGGCGGACCAGCAAGACCCGGAACAGCGGCCCGCGGCGCAGGTCGAAGGGACGGCTGAACTCCGTGGAGAGCACCTCGTCCAGCGCAGCGTCCGTCGCGCCTGCGCACTCGACCATCGGCACCGGCAGCTCGAGGTCAGAGTGCACGATCTGGATTCCGCGCCCGTCCATCTCGTCGAAGGTGGTTCGCAACGACTCGTGCCGGGCCACGAGCTCCCGCAGGGCCGCTGTCAACGCCGGCACCTGCAACCGGCCGCGCAGGCGCAGCGCAAGCCCGCTGTTGTACTCGTTCCCACCCGCTCTGGAACTCGTTCACGAACCACAGTCGCTGCTGGGGGAAGGACAGCGGTAACGGCTCGGTCCGGTCAGCCGGCGGGATCGGGTCGGACTGGGTCGCCTGCCCCGCGAGGCGACGGCGCAGCACCTCCTGCATATGGGCGGGCAGCGCGGCGATCCGGCTCTGTCTGCTGGACGGCATGACGATGTCCCCTCACGTTCCGTCGTCGTTGCACTCACCAAAGGCGACACGTTCGAGTTCGCGCAGGATTGCGTCCTCGACGAGCTCCGCGAGCGCGGAAATAGTGCGAGCGGTCAGGACCTCTCGCGGCGTCACGGTGACATCGAAGGCCGCCTTGATCCGCATGATGATCCGCAGGCTGCGGACGGAGTCGCCGCCGAGCTCGAAGAAGTTGTCCTCGATACCGACCTTGTCCACAGCGAGCACCTCGGTCCAGATCTGGGCCAGCACGCGTTCGGTGGCGGTGCGAGGTGCGATGTAGGCGCCGCCGGCTACCACAGCCGGGGGCGCGGGCAGGGCTTTCCGGTCGAGCTTGCCGTGCGAGGTCAGCGGCCACTCCTCGAGCGCGACCAACGCGGCGGGCAGCATGTAGTCGGGTAGCGATGCGGTGAGCAGCTTGTGCAGCGCACCCGGCTGCGGGGCCGGGTGCGCCGTCGAGACGATGTAGCCGATCAAGCGGGTGCGGCCGGTCTCGTCCTGCTGGGCGAGCACGACGGCGTCGTCCACATCGGGGTGGCGGCGCAGCACGGTTTCGATCTCACCGAGCTCGACGCGGAAGCCACGGATCTTGACCTGGTCGTCGGCGCGGCCGAGGAATTCCAACTCCCCGGCTGCGTTCCAGCGCACCCGGTCCCCGGTCCGGTACATCCGGGTGCCGCAGGGGCCGAACGGGTTGGCCACGAACCGCGCCGCGGTCAGTCCAGGGCGCTGCAGGTATCCCCGGGCCAGTCCGGCACCGGCGACGTAGAGCTCACCGGCGATACCCACCGGGACCGGCCGCAGCGCACGGTCGAGCACGTAGGTGCGGGTGTTGCGGATCGGCGCGCCGATCGGCGGTGCCGCACCTGGCACCAGTGCCTGAGTCCAGGTCGCCACCACTGTGCACTCCGTCGGCCCATAGGCATTGATCATCCGGCGGCCCGGGGCCCACCGGGCCACCAGCTCCGCGGTGCAGGTCTCACCACCGACGATCACCGTGGTGAACCCCGCCAGGGCGTCGGCCGCGATCTCCGCGGGCACCGTGGCCAACGCCACCGGCGGGATCAAGGCGTGGGTGACCCGATGCCGTGCGAGGACTTCCGCCAGTTGCTCGCCCAGCAGTGGACCCGGCGGGGGCACCACCAGGGTCGCCCCGGCGGGCAGCGACATGCACAGCTCCAAGATCGAGGCGTCGAAGCTGGGCGAGGAGAACTGCAACACCCGATCCCCTGGCCCTACCCCGAAGTGCTCGGCTTCGGCAGCAGCGAAACCGGCCAGCCCGGCGGAGGAGACCACCACCCCTTTCGGCCGTCCGGTCGACCCCGAGGTGTAGATGACGTAAGCCGGATGCGCCACCGACAACGGCGCCCAGCGATTGGCATCGGTCGGTGCCCGCGCGGGCATCGCCGCCACCGCGACCACCGTGATCGGGTCATCGAGTACCAGCGTGGTGGCCTCGGCCACCACGGGTAACCCGTCGGTCAGCCTGTCCAGGGTCAGGACCAGCACCGGGCCGGCATCGGCGAGCATGAAGCCGATCCGTTCGCCCGGGTACGCCGGATCGATCGGCAGGAACGCCGCCCCGGCCTTCGCGACCGCCAGCTGCGCCACCACGATGTCCACCGACCGCGGTAGTACCAGCGCCACGATCCGCTCCGGCCCGGCACCGTGGGCGATCAACAGCCACGCCAGCCGGTTCGCCCGCACATCCAGCTCCGCGAAACTGATCACCCCGCCCTCGGACACCACCGCCGGGGCCGCCGGTGTCCGGGCTACCGCGGCGTGCACCAGCTCCGCCAGCGTGGCGGGCGGCACATCTCGATCGGTGTCGTTCCAGCCCACCAGCACCTGGGAGCGCTGCGCGCCGGTCAAGATGTCGATCTCTCCCCAGCGCAGGCCGGAATCAGCGGCCAGCACCGCCAGTACCCGCAGGAAGTGCGCGGACATCCCTTCGATGAGCGTGGTGTCGAAGGCGCCGGCGTCGTAGCCGAACTCCACGGACAGCGCTCGGCGGGCGCAGACCACGACGGTGAGCGGGTAGTTGGTGGTCTCGACCGCGCGGAGATCACGAATCCGGAGCCCGTGCGCGGCGGCTGACTCGTCGTTGATCGGGTAGTTCTCGAACACCAGGATGCTGTCGAACAGGTGGTCGCCGCCAGGCAGCTCGCTCCAGTTCTGGATCTGGGCCAACGGCACGAAACCGAACCGCCGGGACTCAGCCTGCGCGGTCTGCAGCTCGTGTAGCCATTCGACTACGTCAGCGTCGTCGTTCAGCTCGGCCCGCACCGGCAGGGTGTTGAGGAACAGTCCGGTGATGTCCTCGACCCCAGCCAGGTTCGCCGGCCGGTCGGACACCGTCGCGCCGAAACACACGTCGAGCTCGCCGCTGTAGCGGGACAGCAGTAGCGCCCAGGTCCCCTGCACGACGGCGTTGAGTGTCAGGCCGTGTCGTTGGGCGAACTCGGCAAGCCGAGCGGAGTCCACTTCGCTCAGCTGCGCGGAGCACCACTGGGACGAGCTGCTGCGGTAGGCCTGGGCCGGAGCCTGCCGGAAGGGCAACGGTGTCCGGCACTCGAAGCTGCGCAGCACTGTGCGCCAGTGTTGTTCGGCGCGGTGGTGTTCGGCGCGGTGGTGTTCGGCGCGGTGGTGTTCGGCGCGGTGGTGTTCGGCGTTGTGGTGGTCTTGTTGTTGGAGCCAGTGCAGGTAGTCGCGGAAGGGTCGCCGCTGCGGTGGTCGCAGGTCGGTGCCGGTGTGGGTGAGTGCGGTGTGGCAGGCGAAGACATCGGAGAGCACCTGGAAGACGCTCCAGCCATCCAGCAGCACGTGGTGGAAACTCCACACCACCCGCACCTCGGTATCCGAGATCCGCACCAACCGCACCCGCAGCAACGGCGCCCTGCCCAGCTCGAAACCCTCAGCGCGCTCGGCAGCCAGCAAACGCTCCAGCTCACGGTCCCGCTCCTGCCCGGGCAACTCCCGCCAGTCGTGATGGACCACCGGCAACTCCACCCGGCGGTGCACCACCTGCACCGGCTCGACCAACCCATCCCAGACCACACTGCTGCGCAACACCGGCGTCCGGTCCAGCACCTGCTGCCAGGCCACCGCGAACACCCACGGATCGGACACCCCGTCCACCACGAACGTGGCCTGCTCCAGATACACCCCCTGCTCCCCCTGAGACAGCGCGTGGAACACGATGCCCGCCTGCATCGGCGTCAACGGATAAATGTCCTCCACCCCACGCCCATCCCCCACCAGAGAATCCACCGCAGCCTGATCAAGCCGAGCCAACGGGAAATCCGACGGAGTACAACCACCCACACCCGGGCGCCCACAATGCTCAATCACCTCATGCAGACGCACCGAGCATCCCCAGCGCCAACGCATCGATAGTGTCCTGAGAGTGCAACTGCTCGGAGTAAAACCAGGTCAACTCCAGGCATTTCTCCTCAATCCGACCCACCACATCAATCATGTGAGTCCGACGCTGCGCCGGATCAGCATCAGCGCCCAAACCCCCACACACCCGGTGATAAAGCCCACCACCAGTGATAGGCCACTCGAACTGACCGAGATAATTGACACTGACCTGCGGCGCCAACCCACCCCGCAATGCCGCGGCGTCGGTGAGATACCGCAACACGCCATACCCCAAACCACGCCGCGGCACCGCCCGCAACTGCTCCTTGACCGACTTGAGCACCACCCCCCAATCCCGCTGCTCGGTAACCTCCAAAGCAACCGGGAACATCGTGGTGAACCACCCCACCGTCCGGGACAGATCAACCCCCTCGAACACCTCCTCCCGACCATGCCCCTCCAGATCCACCACCACCCGCCCACACCCGGTCCACTCCGAGAGCACCCGACCCAACGCAGCCAGCAACACATCATTGACCTGCGTGCGATACACCCCCGGCACCTCAACCAACAACGCCCTGGTCCGCTCCGGATCCAGCCGCACCGTCACCGACCGCATCGACGCAACCGTGTTCACCCCCACCCCATCAGTGGGCAACGCTAGGGTCGGAAGGGCCGGGGCCACACGCTCGCATCACCCACCACCCCAGCCCAATAACCCAGCTCGCCGTCACACCCACCCGAGCCGGCATGCTCACTCAACCGCAACGCCCACTCCCGAAACGACGTCGTCCGCGACCCCAGATGCGCTTTCTCCCCACCCACCACCTGCCGATAAGCGGTATCCAAATCCTCCAACAAAATCCGCCACGACACCCCATCAACCACCAAGTGATGCACCACCACCACCAACACCGGCCACCGCCCGACCCCCCCGTCAAACAACACCGCGGCTAGCAACGGACCACACGCCAGATCGAAACCCGCGTACACCCGCTCAACGACCCGAGCCATCACCGCATCCTGGTCATCACCATCCACACCAGACACATCGTGACACCACAACACATCCACCAACTCAACCGGCGCATTAACCTGCCACCACCGGGAAACCCCACCCGGACCATCCCGAAACTCAAAACGCATCCGCAACGCATCATGATGCTCCACCACCACCGCAAACGCCGACCGCAACGCAGCCACATCAACACCCGCAACCAACTCCACCCGCACCACCTGATTGAAACGCTCCAACCGCACCAACCCGGACTCGAACAACCAATGCTGAATCGGAGTCAACGGCACCACACCACACACCGGCCCCCGCTCAACCACATCCCCCACCACCGACACATTCGCCGCCAGCAATCGCACCGTCGGGTAGGCGAACAGATCCCGCGGCGTCACCATCAAGCCGACCTGGCGGGCCCGCGACACCACCTGGATGCTCAGGATCGAATCCCCACCGAGGGTGAAGAAGTTGTCCTCGACCCCGACCCGCTCCACCCTGAGCACCTCGGCCCAGACGCGGGCCAGTTCCTGCTCGATCGCGGTGCTCGGGGCCCGGTACGGGGAGTCGAGTTCCGGTTGGGTATCGGGTGCGGGCAACGCCCGCCGATCAAGCTTCCCGTTGGGATTCAACGGCAGCTCGGGGAGCACGACGAACACCGAGGGCACCAGGTGCTCCGGCAGGCTTCGGGTCAGCCAGGACCGCAGGTCCGCCGGAGCGGGTGCGGTCGAACCGGCCGGTACGAGATAGGCCACCAGCCGCTGGTGATCGGCTTCGTGGTGCCGCGCGACGACGACGGCCTCGGCGAGAGCGGGATGTCGCGCCAGGGCCGCTTCGATCTCGCCGAGCTCGATGCGGAATCCGCGGATCTTCACCTGGTGGTCCGAGCGACCCAGATACTCCAGCTCACCGCCGGTGTTCCAGCGCACGACATCCCCGGTGCGGTACAGCCGGGTACCCGGCACTCCGAACGGGTTCGCGACGAAGCGCTGCGCGGTCAAGCCCGGGCGGCGCAGGTACCCCCGGGCCAGACCGCCACCACCGAGGTACAGCTCGCCCCGCACACCGGCCGGCACCGGCCGCAGTCCGGCATCGAGCACGTACACCTGGGTGTTGGCGATCGGCCGCCCGATCGGCGGCGGTTGATCACCGGGCAATGCCTGGTCTGAATACCACGCGGTGGCATACACCGTGGCCTCGGTCGGGCCGTAGATGTTGGCGATCCGCCGGCACGACGTCGCCGACCGGATCTCCCGCACCGCTCGCGCCGAGAGCGCCTCCCCGGCCAGCACGACCGTGCCCGCCGACACCCCCACCCCACCCTGGGACAGCACCTGAGCAAACGCCGAGGGCACCCCACTGATCAGGCTCGCCACGCCGGTGCCGACCCCAGGCTCGCCCGGTGCCAGCCCACCCAGGGCGAGCACGTCGCGCACCACCTCAACCGTGCCGCCGACGGTCAACGGGCAGAAGAGCTCGAAAACCGACACATCGAAACTCAGCGACGTCGAGGCCACCACCCGCGACAACCCCGAGACACCGAAATCCGCCGCCGCCCACACCGCGAGATCGACCACGCTGCGCTGAGCGACCACCACTCCCTTCGGCACACCCGTCGAACCCGACGTATAGATCACATAAGCGGGATGAGCCCCCACCAACGGCCGAATCCGATCAGCATCGCTCACCCCGGCACCCGAACAACCAGCGATCTCCGCCACGATCCCGGCGTGGTCGATCACCAGCTGAACGACACCCGCCTCCTGCGGGAGCCGGTCCACCGTCTCCGCCGTGGCCAGCACCATCGCCAGGCCGGCGTCGGAGCACATGAACCCGATCCGCTCGGCCGGATAACCCGGATCGATGGGCACATATCCCGCGCCCGCCTTCCACACCGCCACCACCGCCACCACCATGTCCACCGACCGCGGCAGCGCCAACCCGACAAACTGCTCCGGACCCACGCCCCGCGCGATCAACAACCGCGCCAGGCGATTCGCCCGCTCGTCCAACTCCTGATACGACAGCTCCTCGCCCCCGCACACCACCGCCACCGCATCCGGTGTCCGCACCACCTGGGTTGCGAACAGCTCCGGCCATACGACCTGGGGTACGGCCCGCTCGGTGTCGTTCCATTCGGTGAGCAGGCGGGTCCGCTCGTCATCGGTCACGATCTCGATCCGGCTCACCGGAGCCGTCGGGTCCTCGACGATGCGATCCAGCACTCGGATCAGACGCGCAGCCAACCCTTCGACCGTGGCGAGGTCGAACAGCGCAGCGTCGTAGCCGAGCGCGACAGACAGCGTCCGGCCCGGGGACACCACGGCGCACAGCGGGTAGTTGGTGGTCTCGACGGCGGTCAGGTCCCGGATGGCAAGGCCATGAGTGGCGGCGGCCTCATCGTTGATCGGGTAGTTCTCGTACACCACGAGACTGTCGAACAGGCGCACCCCACCAGGAACGTCGCTCCAGGATTGCAGGCGGGACAGTGGGAGGTGCTCGAAGCGGCGTGACTCGGCCTGCGCGGTCTGCAGCTCCTGTAACCACGCCACCACCCCGGTGGAGCTGGGCACATCAACACGCACCGGCAACGTATTGATGAAGATTCCGGTCATCTCGTCCACGCCGGGCAGTTCGGCCGGACGCCCTGACATCGTGACCCCGAAACAGACGTCGCGGTCACCGCTGTAGCGGGACAGCAGTAGCGCCCAGGCCCCCTGCATGACGGCGTTGACCGTGAGGTGGTGGCGCCGGGCGAACTCGTAGAGGCGGCTGGACTGCCTCACCCCCAGCTCCAGCAAGACCCGATCCGCCGACCGGCTGGTGTGTGCCTGCGCCGGTACCCGGTCGTAGGGCAGCCCGGTCGGGGCGGCCAACCCGGACAGCACTGTGCGCCAGTGTTGTTCGGCACGGTGCTGTTCGGCGTTGTGGTGGTCTTGTTGTTGGAGCCAGTGCAGGTAGTCGCGGAAGGGTCGCCGCTGCGGTGGTCGCAGGTCGGTGCCGGTGTGGGTGAGTGCGGTGTGGCAGGCGAAGACATCGGAGAGCACCTGGAAAACGCTCCAGCCATCCAGCAGCACGTGGTGGAAACTCCACACCACCCGCACCTCGGTATCCGAGATCCGCACCAACCGCACCCGCAGCAACGGCGCCCTGCCCAGCTCGAAACCCTCAGCGCGCTCCGCAGCCAGCAAACCCTCCAGCTCACGGTCCCGCTCCTGCCCAGGCAACTCCCGCCAGTCGTGATGGACCACCGGCAACTCCACCCGGCGGTGCACCACCTGCACCGGCTCGACCAACCCATCCCAGACCACACTGCTGCGCAACACCGGCGTCCGGTCCAGCACCTGCTGCCAGGCCACCGCGAACACCCACGGATCGGACACCCCGTCCACCACGAACGTGGCCTGCTCCAGATACACCCCCTGCTCCCCCTGAGACAGCGCGTGGAACACGATGCCCGCCTGCATCGGCGTCAACGGATAAATGTCCTCCACCCCACGCCCATCCCCCACCAGAGAATCCACCGCAACCTGATCAAGCCGAGCCAACGGGAAATCCGACGGAGTACAACCACCCACACCCGGGCGCCCACAATGCTCAATCACCTCACGCAACGCACCGAGCATCCCCAGCGCCAACGCATCGATAGTGTCCTGAGAGTGCAACTGCTCGGAGTAAAACCAGGTCAGCTCCAGGCATTTCTCCTCAATCCGACCCACCACATCAATCATGTGAGTCCGATGCTGCGCCGGATCAGCATCAGCACCCAAACCCCCACACACCCGGTGATAAAGCCCACCACCAGTGGTAGGCCACTCGAACTGACCGAGATAATTGACACTGACCTGCGGCGCCAACCCACCCCGCAATGCCGCGGCGCCGGTGAGATACCGCAGCACGCCATACCCCAAACCACGCCGCGGCACCGCCCGCAACTGCTCCTTGACCGACTTGAGCACCACCCCCCAATCCCGCTGCTCAGTAACCTCCAACGCAACCGGGAACATCGTGGTGAACCACCCCACCGTCCGGGACAGATCAACCCCCTCAAACACCTCCTCCCGACCATGCCCCTCCAGATCCACCACCACCCGCCCACACCCGGTCCACTCCGAGAGCACCCGACCCAACGCAGCCAGCAACACATCATTGACCTGCGTGCGATACACCCCCGGCACCTCAACCAACAACGCCCTGGTCCGCTCCGGATCCAGCCGCACCGTCACCGACCGCATCGACGCAACCGTGTTCACCCCCACCCCATCAGTGGGCAACGCCAGGGTCGGAAGGGCCGGGGCCACCACGCTCGCATCACCCACCACCCCAGCCCAATAACCCAGCTCGTCGTCACACCCACCCGAGCCGGCATGCTCACTCAACCGCAACGCCCACTCCCGAAACGACGTCGTCCGCGACCCCAGATGCGCTTTCTCCCCACCCACCACCTGCCGATAAGCGGTATCCAAATCCTCCAACAAAATCCGCCACGACACCCCATCAACCACCAAGTGATGCACCACCACCACCAACACCGGCCACCGCCCGACCCCCCCGTCAAACAACACCGCGGCTAGCAACGGACCACACGCCAGATCGAAACCCGCGTACACCCGCTCAACGACCCGAGCCATCACCGCATCCTGGTCATCACCATCCACACCAGACACATCGTGACACCACAACACATCCACCAACTCAACCGGCGCATTAACCTGCCACCACCGGGAAACCCCACCCGGACCATCCCGAAACTCAAAACGCATCCGCAACGCATCATGATGCTCCACCACCACCGCAAACGCCGACCGCAACGCAGCCACATCAACACCCGCAACCAACTCCACCCGCACCACCTGATTGAAACGCTCCAACCGCACCAACCCGGACTCGAACAACCAATGCTGAATCGGAGTCAACGGCACCACACCACACACCGGCCCCCGCTCAACCACATCCCCCACCACCGACACATTCGCCGCCAGCGACGCGACAGTGTGGTGCAGGAACATGTCCTGGGAGCTCAGGCGCAGGCCGGCTCGGCGGGCCCGGGACACCACCTGGATGCTCAGGATCGAGTCCCCACCGAGTTCGAAGAAGTTGTCCTCGATCCCGACCCGCTGCACCCCTAATATCTCGGCCCAGATCTCGGCGAGTGCGCGCTCGACATCGGTCCGGGGTGCCACGTAGTCCCGGCCGGCGAGGCGGCCCCAGTCCGGCTCGGGCAGGGCAGCGCGATCCAGCTGCCCGGTGGGGTTCAGGGGGAGCGCATCCAGTGTCACGAAGATCGACGGCAGCAGGTAGTCCGGCAGCAGCCGGCGCAGGAAGGCGGGTAACGCCCGTGTTGCGGTGTCCGGCGCCGCGCCCGACGTCAGCACCACATAGGCCACCAAGCGGGGGCGCCCGGAGTCATCGTCGCGAACGAGGGCGACCGTCTCGGCGACATCGGGGTGGTGGCTGAGCGCGGCCTCGACCTCACTCAGCTCAATCCGGTACCCCCGGAGCTTCACCTGGTGTTCCGACCGGCCCAGATACTCCAACTCGCCCCGGGTGTTCCAGCGCACGACATCCCCGGTGCGGTACAGCCGGGCGCCCGGCACACCGAAGGGATCGGGCACGAACCGCTGCGCGGTCAAGCCCGGGCGGCCCAGGTACCCCCGGGCCAGACCGCCACCACCGAGGTACAGCTCGCCCCGCACACCGGCCGGCACCGGCCGCAGTCCGGCATCGAGCACGTACACCTGGGTGTTGGCGATCGGCCGCCCGATCGGCGGCGGTTGATCACCGGGCAATGCCTGGTCTCGAATACCACGCGGTGGCATACACCGTGGCCTCGGTCGGGCCGTAGATGTTGGCGATCCGCGTGCACGAGGTCGCCGACCGGATCTGCTGAACCGCTCGGGATGACACCGTCTCCCTGGTGAGCACGACGGTGCCCGCGGTGAGCGTCACCGGCCCCTGCGCGATGACCTGAGACAGCGCCGAGGGCACCGCGCTGACCAGGCTGGCCACCCGGTCGCCCACCCGCGGCCGGGTCAAGGCAAGCAGGTCGCGGACCACCTCGACAGCACCGCCGACGACAAGTGGGCAGCAGATCTCGAACACCGACACATCGCAGGTCAGCGGCGTCGATGCCACCACCCACGACAACCCCGAGGCCCCGAATTCCGCCGCCGCCCACCCGGCGAGATCCACCACACTCGCGTGCGTGACGACGACCCCCTTCGGCGGCCCCGTCGAACCCGAGGTGTAGCTCACATAAGCCGGCTGGGCTCGCGAGATCGGCCGCACCCGATCGGCGTCAGCCACATCCAGGCCGGAACGGGCCGCAAGCTCCGCGACCGTCGGGGCGTCGTCGAGGACCAGCCGGCGCGCGCCTGGCGCCCGGGGTACCCGGCCGGTCACCGCGGTGGTGGTCACCAGCAACGCCGGGGACACCTCGGCGCACAGGACACCGATCCGCTCCGCCGGGTGGCCGGGGTCGATCGGCAAGTAGGCCGCGCCCGCCTTCCACACCGCCGCTACCGCCACGACCATGTCCACCGAACGCGGCAGCGCCAGCGCCACGAACCGCTCCGGACCCGCTCCCCGCTCGATCAGCAGCCGCGCCAGCCGATTCGCCCGCTCATTCAGCTCTGCATAGGACAGCTCCTCGTCGCCGAAGACGACCGCCACCGCACCCGGCGTGCGCGCCACCTGAGCCTCGAACAGCTCCGTCCACGCCGCCGCAGGCGCCGGCTGGGCGGTGTCGTTGCGCTCCACCAGCAACCGGTGCCACTCGCCGTGGGCCAGCGACGGGAGCTGCGCCAGCGGCCGGTGCGGATCGTCGGCTACTCCCTCGAGCAGTACCTCCAGGCTCGCCACCAGCCCCGCGATCGTGCCGGCATCGAACAGGTCGGTGTTGTACTCGACGGTGATATTCAGCGACCCGTCCCGGGGCAGGAACTCCACCACCAGGTCGAACCGGCAGCAGGGACGAGGCAGGGCGTGCTCGGTGACGGACAGGCCGGCGATCTCCCGCGGCGGCACCATCTGCTGCTGCAACACCACCATGGCCCCCACCAGTGGGCTACGGCTGGGATCGCGCTCCGGTCGCAGTTCCTCGATCAGACGGTCGAAGGGGACCGCGTCGTGGGCGAAGGCCTCCAGCACCGTCTCCCGGACCTCGGTGAGGAACTCACCGAAGGGCTGGGTGGGCTGCACCCGGGAGCGCAGCACGACGGTGTTGACGAAGAACCCGACCAGTTGCTCCAGCTCGGCCCGGTCGCGCCCGGAGGTCACGGTGCCGACGGCGATGTCGTGCTGGCCGCTGTAGCGGGACAGCACCAGCTGGACCGCGGCGCTCAGCGTCATGAACAGCGTGGCACCGTGTGCCTGACCGACCGCCCTCAGCCGCCGCACCAGGCCGGCGGACAGGTCGTGGCGGTGCACCGCACCGCAGCTCGTGCGCAGCGGCGGCCGGGGCCGGTCCGTCGGCAGCTCCAGCACCTCGACACCGGCCAGTTGGCGTTTCCAGTACTCCAGGTGCTGCGTCAGCCCGGCATCCGCCAGCTGTCCGCGCTGCCACACGGCGAAGTCCGGGTACTGGATCGGCAGCTTTGCCAGCGTGGCCGTGGAGTGCCGGCGGGCGGCGCCGTAAAACTCCAGCAGCTCGTTCACCAGGATGCGGACCGACCAACCGTCGGTGACGATGTGGTGCTGGCTGAGTAGCAGCGCGTGGTCGTTGGGGGCCAACCGCACCAGCAACACCCGGGTCAGCGGACCGCATCTCACATCGAAGGGAACCCGCAACTCCTGCGACAGGGCCTGCTCCAGCGCCTGTTCGAGCGCACCGTCGGGTCGCTGGTCCCTCAGGTCCAACACCCGTAGCGGTATCTCCCCAGCAGTCGCGACGACTTGGACGCCGCGTCCATCGACGGTGTCGAACGTCGTGCGCAACGAGTCGTGCCGGTCGCTCAGGGCAGCCAGGGCCGACCGCAACGCCTGGAGATCCAGCGCTCCGGTCAGGCGCAGCCCGACGCCGGTGTTGTACTCGGCCCCGCCGGCGCTCAGATCGTCCAGGAACCACAACCGTTGCTGCGCCGGAGAAAGCGGCACGGTTTCTCCCCGTGTGACGGGGATGATCTGTTCGGCGGAGCCGGGTACGGGGAGCTGGGGCAGGAGCTCGGCGAGCCGCGCGATGGTCGGGGTGTCGAACACGGCTCGGGCGGGCAGCTGCGCGCCGAAGGTCTCCCGGATCAGCGACAGCGCCCGGAAACTCAGGATGGAGTCGCCGCCCAGGGCGAAGAAGTCGTCCTCGACGCTGACCTCCGCCAGGCCGAGCAGACGTCCCCAGATCCCGGCCAGCGCCCGCTCGGCGGAGGTGCGCGGCGCGACGTAGCCGGCGTCGCCGACCAGGCCGGCCGCGGGCGCGGGCAACGCACGCCGGTCGAGCTTGCCGTTGGGCGTCAACGGTAGGCGGGCCAGCACCGTGAACACCGAGGGCACCATGTACTCGGGCAGCGAGGCGGCGACCAACGCGCGCAACTCACTCGACGTCGGCACCCGTCCGTTGGCCGCAACCAGGTACGCGACCAGCCGCCGGTGACCGGGCTGGTCCTCCCGAGCGATCACGGCGGCGTCGGCGATGTCGGGGTCCCGGCGCAGCAACGCCTCGATCTCCCCCGGCTCGATGCGGAATCCGCGGATCTTCACCTGGTCATCGGCACGACCGGCGAACTCCAACTGGCCCTCGGTACTCCAGCGGGCCAGGTCACCGGTGCGATACATCCGGGAGCCGGGGTCACCGAACGGATTCGCGACGAACCGCTGGGCCGTCAACCCCGGCCGGTTCAGATAGCCGCGGGCCAGGCCCTGCCCGGTGACGTAGAGCTCACCCACCACACCGGTCGGCACCGGCCGCAGCGCCGCATCGAGCACGTACACCCTGGTGTTCCAGATCGGCCGGCCGATCGGCGGGATCCCACCCGGTGAGAGTGGCTCGGTCCAGGTCGAGACCACCGTCGACTCGGTCGGCCCATACGAGTTGATCATTCGACGGCCTGGGGCCCAGCGTTCAACCAGCTCACCCGGGCAGGCTTCGCCGCCGACGATCAGCGTCCGGAAGTGCGGTAACCCGTCTCGCGCCGCCGCGGGCGGCACGGTGGCCAGCGCGGCCGGCGGGATCAGGGCGTGCGTCACCCGCCCCTGGGCCAGCACCTGCGCGAGTTGGTCGCCCAGCAGCGGACCCGGCGGCGGCACCACGAGCGCGGCCCCCACCGGCAACGACATGCACAGCTCCAGCACCGAGGCGTCGAAGCTGGGCGAGGAGAACTCCAGCACCCGGTCTCCCGGCGCGACGGCGTAGCGATCCACCTCGGCGGCGGAGAAGCTGGCCAGCCCGGCGTGGGTGAGCGTCACTCCCTTCGGGCGTCCGGTCGAGCCCGAGGTGTAGATGACGTAGGCCAGGTGCTCGGGGACGAGGGGAGCCCGGCGATCCGTATCGGTGGGCGCGCGATCCGGCATCCTGGCCAGATCCGAGCGCAGAGCCGGTTCGTCGACCACCAGCACCGGCACGCCCTCGACAACGGGAAGCGCAGCGGCGAGCGCGGCTCGGGTCAGCACCGACACCGGGCGAGCGTCGGTCACCATGAAAGCGAGTCGCTCAGCCGGGTACGCCGGGTCCACCGGCAGGAAGGCCGCGCCCGCCTTCAGGACGGCGAGTTGGGCGATGACGATGTCCGCCGAGCGCGGCAGGACCAGCGCCACGATCTGCTCCGGGCCGGCACCCCCGGCGATCAGCAGATGAGCCAACCGGTTGGCCCGTGCCTCCAGCTCGGCGTAGCTCAGCGGCTCGGTCCGCGCCGGGCCGGCGAACACCAGGGCGGGCGCATCCGGGGTCCGGGCCACTTGGGCTTGGAACAACTCGGGAAATGTGACCGGGAGGATGTCGCGGTCGGTGTCGTTCCACTCGATGAGCAGCCGGCGGCGCTCAGCCGCCGTCAGGACCTCGATCACAGGGAGATCTCCGGCCAGCACCGGCGTCGGCTTGTCAGCCACCATCTCGAATCCCTCCAGGCAACCGGGGCAACCGGGCAACGATGCAGCGAAGAGTGGATCGGCGGGACACCGCTCAGACGGATACTCGGCTGCTCACGGAGTCGAGCGGCGAGCGAACTTGCGGCACGGCGCAGGACCGCCGGGAAGCCAGCCGGCCGCCGATCTGCACGTGCTCGACCTGCTTGGTGATCGGGTCACGCAGGAAACGCCCGACAAGTTGTCGACTCCCCGAGACCGGGTCGTGGATCAAGAAATTCACGTCGTCGGAGAAGGTCAACGGTGCGAGGTCATCACCCAACGCGAGGCACAGTCCCCCATCGTCGGCTGCGGTGACCAGGAATTCCGTCGGGCCGTTCGAGTAGCTCCCCACGAACTCCGCCGGTGTGGCGACCGGCACTCCCGGGGGCACGTCGCACTGAGCTGCGCCCAGCGGCACGTTCGCCAGACCCAGCTCGGTGCGCAACTGCTCCCACAGCCACGAGCCGGTGTTGGCGCTGGTGGTGAGTGCGACCACCCATCCGCCGGCCGGATCCACACGCAGGTAGCAGGACGTGCCGTTGCCGTTGCCGTCGTGACCGGCCCAGTCGGTGGTGCTACCCCGGAACACCGCCAGCCCAGCACCCCAGCCATCGGCCAGGCCGAATGGATCAGCGCCGGGAACGGCTCGCCGCATCCGTTCGGCGTCGCCGGCTGGCAACAGCTCGGGGAAACCCGACCCGACGTGCAGCAGCCCCAGGGTCACCAGATCGACGGCGCTCATCGCCAATGCGCCGGCCGGAGCCTCGGCGGGTGCGATGGACTGCTGCACCGCTCGGGTGCGGCCCAGGGCGGTGTTGACCGAGTGACCGGTGGCGATGAGGCGCCCCGACGGTACCCGCCCCGATCCCGCCACCGTGGCGAGCTCGACGCCCAGGGGCCGCAGCAGGATCGATTCCATCGCTTCCGACCAGCTCATACCCGTGATCGTTTCGATCAGATGACCGACCAGGACGTAGTTTCGGCTCGAGTAGGAGAAACCGGTCCCGGGCGCCAGCAGGAGATCCTGTGCGCGGCAGTGCTGCCGCACGTAGCGCCCCAGCGACAGGGTGGAGGACGCTGGTGTGTCGGGGCTGGAGGCGAATCCGCTGGTATGGCTGAGCAGTTGGCCCAGGGTGAGCCGGCCGACCAGATCGTCGAGCTCGGGTAGGTGCTCGTCCAGCGGGGCATCGAGCCCGAGGTCACCGTCCGCGACCAGGATCATGGCCAGGGTCGCGGTCCAGGCCTTGCTGATCGACCCGATGGGAAAGGCACTCTCCCGGGTGACCGGGATCCCCTCCCGGTGCTCCAGCTCACCGAACTCGACCGCGACGGTCACCCCACCGCCGTGCACGGCGAGCTGAGCACCGGGGACCTGGTGCACGTCGGCCAACGAGGCCAACGTGGCGGCCAACCACGCTGGGTCGACCGGGCTGGAGTCGACCGGACTGGAGTCAACCGGGCTGGAGTCAACCGGACGGGGATCGGCCAGGCTGGAATTTCTCGTCCGAATATTGCCACCGTCAGAATTTTGTCCCCCAGAGTGGCATTCACCCTTTTGATGTGCGACAAATCGATTACCCGCCCCACTCTCTCCCATGAATCACACGTTAGAGTGGGGCCCTTCGGAGGGTCTTAGAGTGAGATTAAGGAGACCCTGCGGTGCGTCAACCCGGCGTAAGTCGCGCGCGTAAAGTGGCTACGAAGAAGCGGCTCCGACCAAACCCGTCTCGTACCCCACAATCACCAGTTGAGCCCGGTCCCGGGCGTCGAGCTTGGCGAGCAGCCGGCCGATGTGGGTCTTGACGGTGCCCCGGCTCAGGTGCAGATGGTGTTCGATCTCGCTGTTGGCCAGGCCGCGCGCGATGAGGGTGAGCACCTCACGCTCCCGGTCGGTGATGCCGGCCAGTGTGCGGGCCGGACGCCGGGCCGGCTCCGGGCGCCGGACGAACTCGGCGATCAGCCGCCGGGTGACGGTGGGTGCGAGTAACGCCTCCCCGGCGGCGATCACCCGCACGGCGTCCAGCAGCTGACCGGGAGGGGTGTCCTTGAGCAGAAAACCGCTGGCTCCGGCCCGCAGCGCGGAGTACACGTAGTCGTCCACGTCGAAGGTGGTGAGTACCAGTATTCTCGGGGCCTGCTCGTTGCGGGTGATCCTCCTGGTCGCCTCGATGCCGTCCATCTCCGGCATGCGCACATCCATCAGCACCACATCGGGGCGCAGCGCCTCGACCAGCTCCACCGCCTCCGCACCGGTACCCGCTTCACCGACGACGACCAGGTCCGGCTCGGTCTCGATGAGGACCCGCATGCTGCCCCTCAGCAGCGCTTGATCGTCGGCGATCAGTACCCGGACCGGTGTGCTGGTCATGCTGGCCCCGGGTCGAAGGGCAGGCGGGCGTGCACGGCGAACCCTCCGCCCGGAGCTCGTCCCGCCACGAGGGTTCCGTGGTGCAAGGCCGCTCGCTCGCGCATGCCGATCAAACCGTGCCCCGGCTTGCCGATCGGGCCATGTGGGATGCCGTCATCGATGACCGCCAACTTCAGTTCACCCGGCTCGGCGGTGATGCGGACGGTGCATCGGACTGGTGCCGGGGCATGTTTGATGACGTTGGTCAGCGCCTCCTGCACGATTCGGTACGCAGAGAGCTGAACCGCCGTGGGCAGTACCGGGATGGGCCCGCGATCGAGCTCGACCTCGACGTCGGCGAGTCGCGCGTTCTCGACCAATCGGGGTACCTCATCAAGGCCAGGGCTGGGTGCCAGGTCGGGTTCCCCCTCCGATCGCAAGGAACCGAGTACACGGTGGATGTCGGCGAGCGCGCCACGACCGACAGACTCGATGACGCCGAGCGCTTCGCGACTCTCCTCCGGACGTGTGTCGTACACGTGATTGGCCACCGACGCCTTCATCACGATCACGCTCATGCTGTGCGCCACCACGTCATGCATCTCCCTGGAGATCCGCAACCGTTCCTCCGAGACCGCCTTCTGCGCGCGGTGCTCGGCGATCTGGCCGGCGGATTCGCGGTGCGCCCTGACGCTGCGACCGAGCGTCCAGCCTGCGCCGATGGCGAACCACGAGAAACTCAGCAAGGACAGCAGACCGGTATTGAACGACTTCGCCTCCGGCAGCACCAACAACAGGTCGGGGTCCAGCACCGCCGCTGTGACCGTGACCACCGTGATCCCCAGCAGCGCCGCGCCGAGCGCCAAGACCGAGCGCCACCACCTCACGGACAGCGCGACCTGGTAGAGCGCGACGGCCACAGCCACCGCGGTGGCCGCAACCGACATACCGAGCACCACCGCGACGATCGCGAAGGTGAGCACCACGCCGAACACCGGGACCGGCCGCCGCCTGCGGAGCGCGAGCGGCACGCTGAGAGCCGCCGCCACCAGCCATACCGCCACGACCGTCCCACTGGAGAGTCCCGGTGCGGTAGAGAGGGTCGAGTTGCCGATGACCAGGCTGATCCACACCGCCAGCAGCAGGTCGATCGCGACGCGCTGCCACCGGCGCTGTCGAAACTGCGGCGGCAACACGCCGGAATCAACCCCAGCGGGTTCGGTCACAATGGCCACGGTATCGGCAATCCACAGACAACGCCTCAGACCTGGGTCTGACAGCGCACTCTCAGACCGTGCTCCGATGTGCGTCTGATCTGCGCGAGGCAGGATTGCCAGCATGATTGAGGTATGCGAACTGGTCAAAGACTACGCAGGCAAGCGCGCGGTGAATCGGCTGTCATTCACCGCCCACCCAGGTATGGTGACCGGCTTCGTCGGCCCGAGCGGCTCCGGGAAGTCGACCACCATGCGAATCATCCTCGGTCTGGATGCCCCGACATCCGGTACCGCGCTGGTGAACGGTCGGAGCTACTCCAGCGTCGACCGGCCGATGCAGACCGTGGGGGCGCTGCTCGACGCGGAGGCGATACCCACCCAACGGTCTGCCTCGGCCGTAGAGTGCAGCGCGACTGATCACCTGCGGTTCCTGGCCCGCACCAACGGGATCAGCCGCCACCGGGTGGCCGAAGCGCTCGAGGAGGTGGAGCTCTCCGAGGTCGCCAGACAACGGATCGGTGATCTCTGCCCCGGCATGCGGCAGCGGCTCAGGATCGCCGGCGCACTGCTCGGTGACCCCGGCGTCCTGCTGTTCGACGAGCCGATGCGCGGCCTGGACCCGGCGGGCATCCAGTGGATCCGTGATCTGATGCAGTCGCTGGCCGATCAGGGCCGGACGGTCCTCGTGTCCAGCAATCACCTGAGTGAGATGGCGGTGACCGCGGACCGACTGTTGATCATCAACCGCGGATTATTGATCATGGAAGCCGTCACCGGCGAGCTGATGGAACGTTTTCAGCGCGACGTGCTGGTGCGCTCGCCCCGCCGCAGCGGGCTGACGAGCGTGCTGACCAGCATGGGTGCCATCGTGCGCGCCAGCTCCGAGGGCGGGCTCTCGGTCGTCGGGATGGACTCATGGCGGATCGCCTCGGCCGCTGCGGAGCATCACATACCGATCCAGGAACTGACCCCGCGAAGGAGATCACTCGAGGATTTCTACCGGGAACTGACCAGCACCGAGCGCGGTTGAGACAGCTGACCCATCAGCTCGACCTACGCTCGGCGCGGTCCAAGCGCCGCATGAGCATGCTCGCGACCGCCAGGTACTCCCAGGTCTCGTCCAGTGCAGCGGTGAGCGCCCCGCCCTCGTCAGACAACCTGCGCAGCCCGAGCATGGCACCGATGAACAAGTGCCGGAAGCCCTCGCGCTCGTCCTCAGCCTCCTGGCCCGTGGTGGTGGTGAAGTTCAGTTGCGGCGGGTTCGTCCCGAACACCGACTCCATCAGCAGCTGTCCGGAGCGTTGGCTCGCGGTGAGCGACCGGACCCGTTCTTCGACCAGCCCCAAAGCCTCGTAGACCGCTTCGGACATCCGTCCGTCCTCCGCCAGCGCCAGCGGAACCGACATCGCCGGATGCAGCGCCGGCGCCAGAACATGCGGGATCGTCGCCCGCTCAACGGGGGCGCAGGTGACCTCGATGTGGTCGTCTTCCTTGCTCGCGCCATGCATATGCGGATGGATGGCGTCGATCACGACCATCCTGCGTGGCTCATCCCTGCGTGGCTCATCGCTGAGCAGCCGATGCTCCACGTGGTCGCCAACCTGCACGTCCGTTCCGGTCGGCAGCCGAATCGTGTCGCCTTCCACCCGGGCGGGAGTGCCCAGGCGCTTTTCAGTCCGCTCACGATGAAACCGAATTATCGTGACATAAGTGGTAAAGAAAATCATCTCATATAGACGATCTTCTCATTATGGACACCAAGCAGCATAACGTCAGCCGCCCCCAACCCCATCCCGGCCGCTACCCCACAACGTAACCATCAGATCAGCGAAGTGCTGAGGTCAGCCAACCACCATTAACCGTAAAGCGGTACCACGTCCGCCCATCAGGATGGACGGATCACGGTGACAGTTCCATCACCGCGGGAGGTGACGTAGGCGGTGCTGTCGGGAGCAATCGCCACCTGGTCGGGAGAGAACCCGACATATGAGGTGCTGATCACCTTCGAGTTGGCGGTATCGATCACACTCATGGTGTCTTCGCCGACGTTGACGACGAGCGCGTACTTGCTGTCACGGGCGACCGCCAAACCACGCGGATTGATGCCGACGCGAATGACGTTGTTCACCTTGAGCTTGAGGATGGCGTTGTAGAGGTCGGTGGCGAGCTGGGTCGGAAGATCGATCACACTGACGGTGTGGTCACCGAAGTTGGTCACATACGCGTGCCGACCGTCGGGGTCGATCGCCACCTTCTGCGGGTTGCGACCCACGGCGACGTTACGGACCACCTTCTGCTTGTGGATGTCGATCACGCTGATCGTGTTGCTGCCGCTGTTGGCCACGTAGGCGAGCTCCCCGCGAGGATCGATCGCGATCCCGTCCGGCGCGGCACCGACGGGCACCACACCGACCACCTTGAGGTCTCTGCTGTCGATCACGGTCAGAGTGTTGCCGTAGTAATTGGTCACCAAGGCGTAGTGATCCCGAGGGAAGACCGCCACGCTGGCCGGATTCTGACCGACCGGCACATTTTTGATCAACTTCCCGCTGGGGGTGTCGATCACGCTCACCGAGTTCTCGGAGAAGTTGGTCACGAAGGCGTGCCGACTGTCGGGATCCACCGCCACCCCGAGGGGGTTGGCGCCGACGCGAATGCTCCCGACCACCTTCTGGCTGTCGGTATCGATCACCCGCAGAGCGTTGTCGGCGTAGCTGGCCACGTAAGCGTGCTTACCGTCGGGATCGACCGCGACGCCTTGCGGGTCACCGCCGACGGTCACGGTCGGATTCGGGTTGTCGGCCGCAACGGCGGTGCTGACCGCACCCACCACGGTGGCCGCTGTAGTGACCGCCAGTACCGGCACGAGCATCGCCGTCCACCGCCGGGACCCGAGCCGGACCCGGCGGACTGGCTTGCTCTTCCGGTGCCTGCCTGCGGATCGGATCGTCATACCGCCCTCTCCCGTTGATTTGCCGATGCACGGCTACGCCACATGGAGTAACGACGGTGTAGCTCTCACGTTCCGCTCCCCGCCGAGACGACCCGCCAGAGCCGGCAAACCCAGGGCGGTCAAGCCCCGCACCGCCGAGCCAACGTCGCCAGGACACGGGCGGGGAGCAGCCGGTCACCGATCATTTCCGCCGCCGACTCGGCGGCGGTGGAAGCCGGTAGATGGTGCGCAGAATTCGGGTTGGCGGGGTCTCGGGGGGCTCAGGGTGCGTGTCCGCGCTTCCCCGAGTGGTGTTGTAGCTGCTTCAGTGGGGGAAGACGGCCGGGACGTGGTGGGGAAACTTCCCCCGTCCGCCCCGGTGCATTTCTTGAGGTTGAGTCATATCGGTACTGCTGTCCGTCTGTCGGACCAGCGACAGCCCCAGAAGAACTTCTCGCCAGGGGCTGCGCTTTCGGACCGATTACCGACTCAGGCGAAAGTGGACCGAGCATAGGCGATCAGTGCGCTGAGCGCCTCCCCGCCGCCGAACTCGTTATCGCCGGAGGTGTTCATCTGTGGGACGGCCGCCTCGGCGCTACAGACGCCGACGACCCTGGGCCACGGCTCATTGTCCCACCAGCCCCACACAGGCCCACCCGAATGGCCGGGTGTGATGTCGTTGAAGTGGCCCAGCACCAGACCGGTCTGGCCGCTCAAACTCTGACTCGCCGCGCTTGAAATGACACAGCTGCCCTGGTAGGACGGCCTTTGGCCGTTGGCCAGATCTCCCGGGTAACCGGTGTGTTGCCAGTAGGCGCCGCCGTTCCAGGCCGAGTCGTAGGCACGGTAACCGGGCCATCCGACCGAATCGCCGACACGCTGGTTCATGACCAGTACGACGTAGTCGAAAGCGGTCTCGAGGTCGGTCAACCCACCCTCGGCCTGGTTCCAATAGATCACGTTGGTGGCGTAGAACTCGCCCCAGGGGCCATTGCCCCCGTCGTAGCCGGGGGAGAACTTCACCCAGCCGATTTGGCCGCTTCCATTGTCCCAGTCGATGCAGTGACTGGCGGTGAGGACGAGGCGGGAGCCGATCGTGGCGCCCGCGCAGGCACCGTTCACCGTCCAGACACGACCCCCGGTCCGCCAGGGAAAGGTGGTGTCCGAGAACAGATAGCGGTCGTCGGCCCCGAAGATGTTGACCGGGCGGTCCTCCCCGGGTGCAAGGCGCAGCGGCAGGCCCCCTCTCGCGAGCTCCGGCTGAAAGCGGACACCGGCATGGGCCAGGCGGTTGCCGTCGAGTTCAGTGACGGTACGGAACCACCTTGCGCTGCCCCTTGGCGAAACGCACCACCGGGATGTCGTGCTCGGCGGCGAAGTCCGCGACCGCTTTGCGGAACCCCAACCCGATCCGCTCCAAGACCGCCGGAGACGGGATCGAAAACCCCAGATGCCGGGTCAGGAAACTGACCACCTGACCAGGCACCTGCAAGTTGGGCACCCAACCATTGAGGTAGATCCGGTCAAAACACTCCAGATCCAGACCAACATGCCCATCCAGAACATCATTCACCGTCACCGCACGGGCTGCCATGGCCTACCCCCCGGTCGCAAACACCCCAACCCCGGCAACCTGGCCTCACCCCACCACCACCACGTCATCCACCAACCCAGCCACCCGCCTCGGCGGTCAGAGGCGCAGCCTCACTAAACCTTTCAGTCGGCGTCCTTAATCAGCCAGAACCCTGGTCAGGAACGCGTGATGCTCCAGGCCCTCTGTCAATATCGAGTCGACCCTGTCGGCGGTGATGGGAATAAGCGCGGAATTCGCGGTGCTCTCTCGAACAGTCCGCAGGGTGTCCCGCACTCCTCTCACATTTTGCTGGATGGACTTCACCATCGACACAAGAGAACTCAATAATAGGATTACTACGATCAAGACGCCAACACCCATAGCTATCGCGACCCACCAAAAGGTTGCCTCTTCGGGCGCATATCCATCCGGGGCGCCGGCATACCCAAATAGAAATATCATCGCTAACCTCCAAGCCTAGTTCGCCTATGTTCCAGACCTCCGACGAGGACCTCGGCATGGTCGATCGTGCTTCTCAGATCCGCCAACGGTAGCGTGTTCCGGTATGACTGCCGCAGAGCCGGGTTGATCTGTGAATCCCGGTGTCCTTTAAACCTGTTCTGCCATGGATCGTACCGACCCGAGGTGACGGTTGACCGAAGGCAAAACCTCTGGAATCGTCCTCGTCTGATAGGAGATCGCGTTGACCCCCACTATCACCGTACCAAGCGTCCAGGCGGCCTGCTTCAACTGATGAATCACCTTCAACAGCGAGATACCGACGACGGCCACGATCAATACGATGGCGAGTAACGTGACCCACGCGACTAAGGGCATGACGTCCTCCTATTCCCGGGTCGCGCTAGACACCCAGGGCGCCCATTACATGGCCAACGCGTTTCACATACTCGGTCGCGCCGCTAGATATCTCCTTGATCGCGCCGTCTGTCACGTCCAGCAGCTCTGGCACATTGTCGAGTTTTCCAGTCAAGATGACACCGTCGTTCAGAATGTCATCCACCGACACCCGGATTCGATCCACTGGCGTAACGATGCGCTTCATCAAGACTACCACGATGGGTAGCACCACAAAGAGCAGAATAAGGTTACCAATCCACCACAAGAACATATCTGGCCTCTCTTCCCGCGAATCGTTCAGTCTCAGTGAAAATGCGCCTACCCCTCGCGAAGAATCACCGGTTCAGCGCAGGTGATGACGATGAAGCCGAACACCTGCCCAGAAGAGCTCCTTTGCACCGTCTCGCCAACATCATCAGCTATCACACTGGCGAGGACTACGCCCAACGTTAGCCCGCACTTGCCGCCACCAACCCTCATAAAGCATCGTTGCAATACTAACGGCCCGCTATCGTTGTCAGGTATCCATGTAACCTACGTTCCCCCTTCCTTCATCCGCAGCTATATTTTCATCCTGATAACCCATGCTCGGCGAAGAAACCATAGAAGGAACAGCTAACTGAGCAGCTGTTTGGGTGCGGTGGCGGGGGGAGCGCCTTGTAAGAGCCTCGGAAGGATCTACATAGGGAGCCCCCTTAGCGGCGGCGACACTTTCAACACCATCACACAGCAGCGGCAACGCACCTAGCACTGTTGTACCGGTTTCATTGATGCGCTTGACACCAGGCCCGATCACGTCTGCCTGGCGGGAAATGTTTCTCACGTTCTGCGCACAGTCATCGAGGTCGTCGGCAGTGCGGCTGAGTAGCACACCGATTCTGAAGAGGAAGATCGCCAGAGTAGCGATCAGCAACGCGATGACGACGACCGTTAAGACGATGAGAATCATCCCTCATCCTTTCCATTGGGCTCCCAGGAGCTTTGCCACGATCAGCGCGACCCAGTGGTCCACCCGGCCGCCGATCACCGTGACACCAGCCGTCGGCCCCGCGGTGGGCCCACCGTCGGACGCGGTCGGTTGGCTGCCGTGGTGGGGGGATGTAGCGGTCAACCAGTCCAGGTGGGCGATCAGGCCGATCATGGGCAAGACCCGGGTGCCGAGCAGCATCTGCAGCCACCTTCCGGTGACGATGAATCACTCAATTTTATAGTGATATTGGCAGATACGACCAGAAACACAACCACTCGCCACGAAAGAGCGGCTGAACACCCGACGAACCGGAGGGACACTACCCAAAACTGTACGCTGTGTAAACTATGAGACCGCACTGAAGCCCCTAGGACAGACCTTTCTGTCCATTAGGTTACCAAGACAGACCCTTCTGTCCTGATAACCAAGACAGACCCTGTCTCTCCGCTAACAGCTCCTAGGACAGACCTTTCTGTCTGTTGCCGGTCGCCCCTAGTTCAGGCAGCAAGACGTGTCCAGTCAGGGGGTAGGTTGACCTGCTGGTTTCCCGGCGTGTCTAGCCGTGATGGGGCCCGTGGCGTGGGGGATGGGGTGAGTGAGGCCGGGTCGCAGGGTCTGTCGTATGACGAGTTGTTGGCTGTTGGTCACGGGAGTTCCAGCGTTGGCGGCGAGAGTTGCTTTGCTGGAGATGGAAAACGACGACCTACGGGCCGGGAACGCGGTGTTACGTGCGGAAAATGCCGCGTTGAAGCGGAAGTTGGGTACCGATTCGACGAATTCCTCGACTCCGCCGTCGCAGGATTCGTTGGCGGCGAAGAGAAAACGTCGGGCGCAGCGTTCGCAGCGGGTCCGGTCGAAGGACCGGAAACCGGGTGGGCACGTGAGCCGTCAGGGTTCGGGTGTGATGCGACCAGTGCACCGGATCGGACGGAGACCGCAGCGGTGGCAGAGGACTATTCGGGGTGTGGGTCTGATCTGGCCGATGGCACCGATGTGGGTATGTCCTGGACACAGGTCTGGGACACCCCGGCGATCCGGCTGGAAAAGGTGCATTATCTGCTGCCGCGGGGGAAGTGTCGCTGCTGCCAGAAGATCACCACCGCGGCGGTGCCGTTCGGGCAGGCCGGGACCGTGACCTACGGGCCGAAACGTGAATGCCGCGGCGATTCTGCTGGGCTCGGCGGGCAACGTACCGGTGGAGCGCACAGCGATGCTGATGGCGGCCTTGTTGGGGTCGCCGGTCGACCGGGTTCGTCTCGCGCGCCCATGAACGCTTCGCGCAGCGGCTTGAGGCTGCGGGTTTCGACGACGCGATGAGCTCCGCGCTGGCCAACGAACCCGTGTTGTGCGGCGATGAAAGCCGGTCACCATCGCACGCAAGGACACCCATGAGGACGGGACACCGGCGCCGGGGGCCCCCACGTCGTTACCGTGCGCACTCCGGGAGAACGCCTCGTGTCCTACCGGGCGTTACCAACCCGGACGAAGGTCGCGCTGCGCAATCTGGGGATCCTCAAAGATTCTGATGCCCCTGTCGTGGCGCTCGCGGGTCGGTGAAACTTGTGGTCGCGTCGCCCGCTGACGTCGTGTGGCCTTGGTGCGGGTTGAGCCCGACTAAAGATTATCCACGCAAGGTGATCTCCAGTTTGCAGGCACGCAAAACTGTGGTGCTATTTGTTTATGACGGCGGATACGATCTATCAACGGTTGGCACATCATGGACAGGGCGAGCGGTAGGGCAGATCGCGTAAGACGTATTGCTCCCAATTTGCTGTGGTGAGGGTGTTCGTGGTGGTGGCGCAGATCCGCTGGATCGCTTGGTCGACGTTCATGCCCCACAATTGCGCGGTCTGGTCCCAGCTGCCGGTGGCCAGGGTGTGCCCATCCGGGCTGAACGCCACCGCTGCAACCCAGTTGGTATGGCCGATCAGGGATTGACCCAGCGGGGTGGGGTGGGCCGGGTCGCTCATATTCCACAACCGCACGGTGTGGTCGGCGCTGCCGGTGGCCAGGGTGTGCCCATCCGGGCTGAACGCCACCGCTGCAACCCAGTTGGTGTGGCCGATCAGGGATTGACCCAGCGGGGTGGGGTGGGCCGGGTCGCTCATGTTCCACAACCGCACGGTGTGGTCGTCGCTGCCACTGGCCAGGGTGTGCCCATCCGGACTGAACACCACCGCGCGGACGGTATCAGCGTGGCCGGTCAGGGGTGGGCCCAGTGAGGTGGGGTGGGCCGGGTCGCTCATGTTCCACAACCGCACGGTGTGGTCGGCGCTGCCGGTGGCCAGGGTGCGCCCATCCGGGCTGAACACCACCGCGAAGATGGAGCTGGTATGGCCGGTCAGGGGTGGACTCAGCAGGGTGGGGTGGGCCGGGTCGGCCACGTTCCACAACCGCACGGTGTGGTCGGCGCTGCCACTGGCCAGGGTGCGCCCATCCGGGCTGAACGCCACCGCGAAGACGAAGCTGGTATGGCCGGTCAGGGGTGGGCCCAGCGGGGTGGGGTGGGCCGGGTCGGCCACGTTCCACAACCGCACGGTGTGGTCGGCGCTGCCACTGGCCAGGGTGCGCCCATCCGAGCTGAACGCCACCGCGAGGACCTTGTCAGTGTGGCCGGTCAGGGGTGGGCCCAGCGGGGTGGGGTGGGCCGGGTCGGCCACGTTCCACAACCGCACGATGTGGTCGGCGCTGCCACTGGCCAGGGTGCGCCCATCCGGGCTGAACGCCACCGCGTGGACGAAGCTGGTATGGCCGGTCATGAGCGCAGAGGGAATGTTCCATAGTCGGATTGTGTGGTCGGCGCTGCCGGTGGCCAGAGTGTGCCCATCCGGGCTGAACGCCACGGCGTTGACGGAGTTGACATGGCCGGTCAGGCGTTGACCCAGCGGGGTGGGCTGCGTCGGGTTAGTGACGTTCCACAACCGGACGGTCTGGTCGTCGCTGCCGGTGGCCAGGATGTGCCCATCCGAGCTGAACGCCACCGCGTGGACGAAGCTGGTATGGCCGGTCAGGGGCGGGCCCAACGACGTGGGGTGGGCCGGATCAGTCACGTTCCACAACCGCACGGTCTGGTCGGCGCTGCCACTGGCCAGGGTGCGCCCATCCGAGCTGAACGCCACCGCGAAGACGAAGCTGGTATGGCCGGTCAGAGGTAGGCCCAACGACGTGGGGTGGGCCGGATCAGTCACGTTCCACAACCGCACGGTCTGGTCGGCGCTGCCACTGGCCAGGGTGCGCCCATCCGAGCTGAACGCCACCGCGAAGACGAAGCTGGTATGGCCGGTCAGAGGTAGGCCCAACGACGTGGGGTGGGCCGGATCAGTCACGTTCCACAACCGCACGGTCTGGTCGTCGCTGCCGCTGGCCAGGGCATGCCCATCCGGACTGAACACTACCGAGCGGACGGAGTTGGTGTGGCCGGTCAGGGGTGAGCCCAGTGGGGTGGGGTGGGCAGGGTCGGCCACGTTCCACAACCGCACGGTGTGGTCGGCGCCGCCGGTGGCCAGGATGTGCCCATCCGGACTGAACGCCACCGCGTCGACGTAGTTGGTGTGGCCGGTCAGGGGTGGACCCAACGACGTGGGGTGGGCCGGATCGGTCACGTTCCACAACCGCACGCTTTGGTCGGCACTGCCGGTGGCCAGGATACGCCCATCCGGACTGAACGCCACCGCGCGGACGTAGTTGCTGTGACCGGCCAGCGGGGTGGACAAGGCGGCGTTCGCATCGGTTAAGAGAGCCGTGTAGAGGTCGGGAGTCTGTCGCATACTGTAGGCGGTGAGGTCGAGTTGGGCTGCGAGGGAGATGTCAGTGCTGCGCAGGCGGTCAGCTTGCGCAGTGATCTGATCAAAGATCGCGTTGTCACGTTCCCGTTGCGCGGCGGCGCTCTGGTGAAGGGCGAGGGCCGCGGCCCCGGACGCGAGGAGGACCAGCATGCACAACACGACGAACGCCACGCGGCGCAGCGCTGTAGCGCGACGTTCCTGCCGGACGGACGCGGCGAGAAAAACGGACGCGGTGGGGCTCAGGTCACCCTCGTGTGCGTGCGAGGCGGCCCAGGTGCGGGCCGCTTCCAGGCGGTTCCCCCGGTACAGCCCCGCGGTATCGTGGCGGTCTCGGTCCCAGACGGCGGCGGCTTGGTCGAGTTCCTGGCGGATCAGGTTGCCGGCGCGGTCGGCGTCGATCCAGTGACGTAGCCGTGGCCACGCGCGCAGCAGGGCCTCGTGGGTGATCTCCACGCTGGCGGTGTCCAAGGTGAGCAGCCTTGCCCGGGCGAAGACGTCCAGCACCGTGTCGAGCGCTGGGGCGGACTCCGGCAGCGGCAGTGCCTTGATCAGCTGGGCTCGTGATGACCGACGGCGAGTGTCGCTTGCGCCCAGGTCGCTAATGTTGACCAGACGCAACAGCACCTGTCGGGTGATCTGCTGCTCGGTCGGGCTCAGCTGGGTGTAGGCACGTTCGGCGGTGGTGGCCAACGCCTGACTGATCCCGCTGGTGCACCGGTATCCGGCCACGGTCAACATGTGGCCGTGACGGTGGTGCCACGTGGCGCGGAGCGCGTGCGCCAGCAGTGGCAACACGCCCGGATCGTAACTGGCCGCGCCGGCATCCTCGGCCACGCCCAGGTCCCGCAGCAGCAACTCCACCAACCCTGGTTCCAGGATCAGGCCCTCGGCCTGGGCCGGGCACGTGATCACCGCACGGAGCTGGTCGGCACTCATCGGTCCCAACGCCACCGGGCTCTGCAGCGCGGTCAACAGCTCCGGATACGCCAGGCACGAGCCGTAGAAATCCGCCCGTACCCCGAGCACGACCAGCGCCGCCGCGCTGTGCGCCGCAGCGGACAGCGCGGCGATGAACGTCTGACGGTCGGTTTCCCGCCGGCATTCGGTGAAGGTCTCCTCGAACTGATCCACGATCAGCACGATCTGGGCCGTGCTGGATTCTTGCCCCTGTTCCCCGGTATAGGTGGCGACCGCCCTGGTCAGAAACGCGGCGAACCGCTCCGGATCACCGGCGGCCGCAACCGCCTCCGCCGGATCGACCCCGGCCCGCTCGGCCACCCGCTCGGCAAGGGCGGCGAGCGGGTGCGCGCCCGGGGTGGTGGTTACCACCGGCCAGGTCCGCGAGCCTGGCAAGGCCCCCCGAGCCAGGGCGGTGATCAACCCGGCGGCCAGCAGCGAAGACTTACCCGCCCCCGACGGGGCCACCACCGCGAGCAGCCCATTCCCAGCGAGACGATCGTCGAGCTGGGTGATCAGACGAGCGATGACCTGGTCCCGGCCGAAAAACCACCGGGACTGGTCGGGACCGAACGCCGCCAACCCCGGATACGGGCAGACCTCCGTACCGGTCGGCTCAAGCTCACCACTCGCCGGTACCGGGGTGTCGGGGTTGGGGAGGACCGCGACAAGCGCGCCGTCGGTCTCGAGCGTCTCATCAAGACAACGCGCGATATCCGGAGTGATCCGCTTGGCCCCGGTTTCCAGCTTACTCAGGTAACTCTTGCTGTATGGCACCTGCCGCGCCATCTCAGCCAAAGACCAGCCCCGGGCCTCACGCAGACTGCGCAGAATGGCTCTGGCCTGCTCGCCCGCGATGTCTGGAGTACCATTCATGGTGGAGTCAGTCACCCCACCTGTTTACCAGCATCGGTTGTGTTGGCGACGGTGGTCGGCACGTCCGACGAAAACACCGCTCTCAGCTTGTTGTTTAACCTGTCTTGACGTTGTTGGTGGACATGGTGGTGTTCTTGCCAGCGTCGTGTCGGTGGGCGGGCTGGCGGTTTGTGGAGCCGGGTGGGCGTCCTAGTCCGGGTTGTGAGGGTTTTGGTGCGCTGGCTGGAAGGTGTGGTCGTCGGCCGGAGGTTGTGAAACCCGCGGCGGATGCGGGCGGGGGTGAGCCACGGCCAAACTCTGATCCGGTTTCTGCCCTGGGAGGTCATCATCGACCTCACCGCCTGGAGCTACCACCCCCTAACCCACTACCGATGGTTCCGCGATCGACGAGAACACGGCGTCCGCGCCCGGGACCGATCCCACCATCGCTGCCCTCGTCCACCCGAAGATCGTCGTCAACCCAGACCGTGCCAGTACCGACACAGCGCGCAAGCCCAGCACTATGCGGGTCAGCTCACCGACCACACCGGTTCTGTCTACGGCGTGACATTCGGCCCCCGACGGGCGCCCTAGCCGCCACCAGTGAAAATAAGACAGCCAGATTGTGGGATGTGGCCAGCCCACCGTGATCGAACCCACCATCGAAAGCCCCGGCCCATCGGCGACTCCGCCGCGCCACGAGCAAAGGGATGAAGATTGTACCGCAGCCGGGGGTCATGTCGATCGCCGCGACCGCGGCGCGCAGCTCAGTCTGCCGGTGATGTGCCGCTACCTGCTGGTGATCAGCGACACCAACGGTAATTTCCGGCCGGAATTTGCTCACGAACTCCGACGCGCCTCGTTTAGGACTGACCTTATTGTCCGCGCATAGGGTCATCAAGGCGCCCCTCCGATGGCTGCAGTCAGCGCCCTGGCTACGCCATGGTGACCACGGCCGGCAAACACGGCGGCCGCGAATCCGGACAAACCATGCCATTTTTCGGGGTTGACCGTTTCCGGCCCATCTCGGGAAACGGTCAACCCCTTGAACTCGACCCTCCCAGCACCGACGTTGGAGCCGTCCCGCCGTGAGCGCAGTGCACTGACCCGGCCACCTAGAGCCGAAACTCCCGTTGGATTGCTGGCGGATAGCTGTCTCTACAGGCAAAGGAGATAGACAGAGATGAGTCAAGGTAGGTGCATGAAGCACCCGGGTGGCTGCTACTGGACTTGCCCCCAGGCCCGTGCTGATGGTTCCTGTCGGACACCAGTCGGCTTCGGTGCGGATCTGTTTAGCATGCCGAGAGGAGCTGCAATCAGTTGCAATCACCGAAAGGCAGCATTGAATAACTGGTTCAGAGATGCCCAGCGCCGACGGAGGCGTCGTCCTGGTTAACGCCAGCACCTCCCGCGAATCCGAGCCGAGATCTGACGCGGCCCACACTGTTTCGAAAGAGCCATGAACAAGTTATCCCACAGAATGCTGACGATGTGCAGCTAATATATCTAGCTGCACTCGAGCGACCCCCGAGGAGCTGATCACCATGTCTATTCACCTCCACACGATCCAGAAAGCAGTACTCGTGCCAGCCTCGGTGTTGGCGCTATCGCTCACCTTGCCTGCGGCCCCCGCCCTAGCCCAACCGGCGGCCACCGTATTCGCATCCGACCCGGTCGACTGCTCTACGTTCGCTCTGGGAATTCCCGCCCTCGTCGGTGGCGCCGCTGGCGCCTTCGGTGGCCCTGTGACTGCGGGGTTAGGAGCCGCTATAGGAGGCGAGATCGGCTGTGGTACCGACATCGCTCTTAAGTTGAGCAAGAAGAATTCAACGCCAGCTGCGCCCCCTTCTGCGCCGAACACCCCAGCGGCGCCGAACAAGTAGGGACCGTGATGACACCCCAGCGGCAGGGAACAGCGCCATTAATGGGGGATCGTGCATGCCTTACGCACGGGGTCATTACCCCAAACCGGCGAGCAGCGCACAGGGCTGCTACCGACTATCAGGGGTCGACCGAGGGGCGTCCAGCGGAGGCGCTGGTGTCAGGACTAGCCGAATCAGTACAGGCAGGGATCAAGCAGGGCGAGGGCTGAAGAAATGAGCCTGCTGGAGGCGGTACGGAGCGCGCTGGTGGCTCTATGGACCCACCGGTTGCGTTCCGTACTGACCATGCTAGGCATCATTATCGGGGTTGCGGCGGTGATCTTCCTCGTCGCAGTCGGTAACGGGGTGCAGTCCTCGGTGAACGATACCCTCGCGAAAGTGGCTGATGTCATCACCGTTGTGTCGTTGTCCGGTAACGTTTCCGGCGGCGTCTCACGGGATCTGACCGACTCCGACGCCGTGGCCCTACGCAACTCTGCCCAGGCCCCCGACATCGCGAGTGTCACCCCGGTCATCAATGGTCGGAGGCTCGTTGAGACCCCTGCCACCTTGTCCCTCACGAACGTCGTCGGTTCGACAGAGCTGTGGTTCGAGGTGAACAACCGGACGCTGAAGGCAGGATCGTTCTTCGACGACACCCAAGTCCGTTCCGGTGCCCGGGTCCTGGTGATAGGTCGCAAGGCGGCGAGTGACCTCCTCGGCGGTGACTCCGCTGCCGTGGTGGGCCAGACGCTCCGGATCAACCGCCAGAACTTCAAGGTGATCGGGTTGCTGGAGTCCGACAGCGAGTCGGCGGACAACACCGTGGTCATGCCGCTGAGCACCGCGCGCCGCGTCGTCTTCGGCTCGGGTGACTCGCTCAACGAGGTCATCGTCCGAGCCACCGAAGCGGCCGTGGTGACCTCCGCGCGAGACCAGGTGATCGACATCCTCAGCGAGCGGCATCGGATCACGGATCCGGCGAAACGAGACTTCGAGGTGAACATCCTGGCCAGCGCGCTCACCGCGCTCAACCGCACCCTCGGCGTCCTCACCACCTTCACCGCCTCCGTCGCGGCGATCTCGCTGTTCGTCGGCGGCATCGGAGTCTTGAACATCATGCTGGTCTCGGTCACCGAACGAACCCGCGAGATCGGGATCCGCAAAGCGGTGGGCGCCACCCGCCGGGCAATCCTCAAACAGTTCCTCATCGAGTCCATCGTGCTAGCAGGCGCCGGCGGGGTCATCGGCATCGGCATCGGCATCGGCCTGTCCGCACTCGCCACCACGATCGCGCCCTCCTTCGGCGAGACCTTCGAGGGGTTCACTCCTACCGTAAGCATTCTCTCCATCGCGACCTCGTTCGCGATCAGCCTGGCGATCGGCCTCCTCGCTGGCGGCTATCCAGCCAACCGCGCCGCCCGGCTCCCCCCCATCCACGCCCTCAGATACGAGTAACACGCGCAGCAGGTCCAATGCCGCGTAGCTGGTCAGCGTCGATGGCGCCTCCCCACCACCAGACCACCCAGCTCACAACCACCAACATCGACGGTCCGGCACAAGACCAGACCCCTCAGCCGGGCCACCACGCCGCGTCTCAGTGACTGGTAACTCCCGACGAGAACCCCTGGCGCCGGTTCCCGGCGTACAGCTCGGTCAGGGCAGCCCAGTGGTGCTCGTCAGCGGCAGCGTCGTAGGTCGGATTGTCCGGCACCGCGAACCCGTGCGCGGCGGGGTAAATGTCGATGGTGTGCCTCACCCCGGCGGTGATGAGGGCCTGTTGCAGCCGCTGGTATTGCTCGGGAGGGAAATGTACGTCGTTCTCGGCGGCCGCCACGTAGACACTCGCGCGAATCCGGCCGGCCAACAGATACGGGCTGTCAGGGTCGTCCGTGGCGGCGAGTCGCCCGCCGTGGAACGACGCTGCAGCGGCGACCTGGTCCGGATAATGCCCGGCCACAATCAGCGAAATCCGGCCTCCCGGCAGTTCGGTAGTAGATGTCGGGTAGGAGCACTGCGTAGCCGAGGCCGGCGAGCCGATCCGCCATGGTGGCGAAGGTTTCCCGGACCCCACCGGCGTCAGGGTAAAGGATCACCGCCGGCCAGCTGCCGCGACTCGACGGCGTGTGCAGTGTGGCCGCACAACTACCGTCCTCGGTGAGGACGGTGACATCCGTTCGTGACATCCGAAGCTCCTGGCGTCGGGGAATGGTGACTTCCGTCCGACCGTGACGGGCTACCTTCCGCGGCGCCAGCTCCACTCGATCAGTTGGCCAGGCCGATCTGTACCGCGGCCACCGGCGCCGGATCAGAGTTGCTCGGGAGCCTCGATGCCGAGCAGGCCGAGTCCCTCAGCCAGGATGCGCGCCGTCAACGCGGACAGCACCAGACGACTCTCGCGAACCTCGCCCTCGGATTTGAGAACCGGGCACTGCTCGTAGAAGCCGGTGAACGCCGTTGCCAGACCGAACAGATAACCGGCGAGACGATGGAACTGCATGCTCTGCTCGAGCTCGCTGATCACGCTGGGAAACTCCAGCAGGGCCAGCGCAAGGGCGCGCTCAGCCGCAGCGGCGATCACCACCCGATCGGCCGTCTCGGGTGATGTGACACCCGCCCGGCGGAAAATCGATCGGATACGGGCATGCGCGTACTGCAGATACGGGGCGGTGTTGCCGTCGAATGACAGCATCCGGTCGAAGTCGAGGACGTAATCCTTGCCCCGGTCAGTGGATAGGTCCGCATACTTCACCGCACCGATCCCCACCGCATGCGCTACCGCTGCCCGCGTCGCGGTGTCCAGGTCGGGGTTCTTCTCCACGACGGCCGCCGTCGCGCGGGCCACGGCCTCCTCGATCAGATCGATCAGCCGAACCGACTCGCCGGCACGGCTGCGCAACATCTTGCCGTCCTTACCCAGCACCGAGCCGTGTCCGATGTGCTCGGCTCGGGCGGGGGAGACCAGCCAGCCGGCCTCGCGGGCCGTCTGGAACACCATTTCCAGATGCTGATGTTGCGGGGAGCCGACCACGTACAGCAGGCGCGTCGCCCCGAGGGTTCGCAGCCGGTACCGGATGGTGGCCAGGTCAGTGGAGTCATATCCGTAACCGCCGTCACGCTTGCGCACGATCAGCGGCTGCGGCTCGCCGTCCCGGCCGCTGAAGCCGTCCGGGAACACGCATAATGCGCCGTCGCTCTCCTTCGCCAGACCTGCGTTCTCCAGCTCGGCGACGACCGCGGGGAGTTGATCGTTGTACATGCTCTCGCCCGCGAAGTCGCCGTCGGTCAGCCGGACACCGAGCCGGTCGTAGACGGTCATGAAGTACTTCTGTGACTCATCGATCAACAGTCGCCACAAGTGGAGAGTGTCCGTATCACCGCCCTGCAGCAGCACAACGCGGTGGCGGGCGCGTTGCTTGAACTCCTCACTCACGTCGAACTTGACGCGGGCGGCCCGGTAGAAACCGTTCAGATCACCGATGGACAGCTCGTGGGCTGCCTCGTCTTCGCCGAGGTCCAGCAGGTGCTCGATGAGCATGCCGAACGGTGTGCCCCAGTCACCGATGTGGTTCTGGCGAATGACCCGATGACCGAGCCATTCCAGCAGGCGAACGGCTGCGTCACCGATGATCGTCGAACGCAGGTGGCCGGCGTGCATCTCCTTCGCGACGTTCGGTGCCGAATAGTCAACAACCACCGTCTCCGGAGTGGGCGCCGCTACGCCGAACCGGTCCGCGCGGCTTGCCTCGACCACACACCGGGCCAGCACGTCGTCACGGATGGTCAGATTGATGAACCCTGGACCGGAGATCTCGACCGAGGCGCACAGATCATCCAGTGCGGCCTGCTCCACCACCCGGGCGGCCACCTCACGGGGATTGGACTTCATCCGCCGGGCCGCCGCGAGCGCCCCATCGGCCTGATAGTCGGCGTGCTGGGACCGCCGGACCGACGGATCCACCCCGGCACCCGCCACCACCTCGAACGCTCGCCCGAGCCGTTCACTGAGCGCAACCTTCAGATCGACCACGCGCACAGCCTACGACCATCCCGAAACCGACATCAGTAGCCGCGGGCGCTGGCGATGGCCTGGTGGATGCGCTGATCGGAGATGGGGTGGGGGGTGCGTAGCGCTTGCGCGAAGTAGCTCACCCGCAGCTCCTCGATCATCCAGCGGATCCGCGCCACGTCCGGGCGCTCGCCGAGCTCGTCGCGCAGTTGCTGGTAGGCCTGCGTGACAGCGGCGATCCGGTGCATCCAGTCCCGGTCGCGATCCGGGTTCCGGGGCAGCGTATCCAGCCTGCGCGCGATGGCGTGGAGGTAGCGAGCCAGATCGGGCAGCCGCTGCGCGCCGGTCGCGGTGACGAAACCGGGCCCGATCAAGCCGGTGAGCTGAGCGTGGATGTCGGCGACCGCGGGCGCCAGTACCGGCGCGGTGAGCTCGGGCAGCCGCGCCTCGACGGTGTGCAGGAGGGTCAGGATGCGCTGCACGTGGGCGAGCACGGCGCGCAGTGCGCCGGCCAGCTCGGCGTGGGCGCGCTCGCGCAGCGCGGTGAAGCAGCCCTCGTCATGGGGCGGCCCGCCGCAGGCGGCGATCAGCGCGTCGGCGGCGCAGGTGGCGCAGTCGGCCAGCAGCGCCTCCAGAGCGCCGTCCGGGTTGCGGGCCAGCACCAACCTCTCGTCCCGGTCGAGGGCGCGCTGGGCCGATTTGATCAACCCGGGCATCGCCAGCAGGAGCAGCCGCCGGGCGCCCGCCCACATCGCGTGCTGCTGCTCGGCTTCGGTGGGCAGCAGGGCGAGCGCGACGGTGTCACCCTCGTCGACCAGCGCGGGGTAGGCGGTGACCAGGTGGCCGGCCTGCTCGTGCTGGTAGGTCCGGGGCAGGGTGCCGACATCCCAGCTGCGCAGACCGTGGCGCTCCAGGCCGCGGGCCGCGGCCGCCATCGTGGCCTGTAATCGGGGGCGTAGCTGGTGGGTCAGCGCCGCCAGGTCCTTGCCCTGCGCCAGGATCACCTCGCCGTCACACACCCGGAAGGTGATCGTCAAGTGATCCGGCACCTGGTCGAGCCGCCAGTCCGCACGGCGCACGGGAACTCCCAGCTGACCCAGCTCGCGTTCCAAGGCGTCCAGCAAGGGTTCGCCCGCGGCCGTCAGCCGGGTCAGGATGGCCCTGGCGTGGTCGGGTACCGGCACCAGCTGGCGGCGCAGCGGCTTGGGCAACGACTTGAGCAGCGCGACGACCAGCTCCTCCCGCAGGCCGGGGACCTGCCAGCTGAACGGCGCCGCCTCGAGCTGGTTGAGCACCTGCAGCGGGACCTCCACCGTCACTCCGTCAGCGTCGGCACCCGGCTCGAACTGGTAGGACAGCCGCAGTCGCAGCGCGCCCTGCACCCAGCAGTCGGGGTAGTCGACCGCGGCCACGCCCTCACCGGTGATCAGCATCGTGGGGTCGAAGTCGAGCAGTGCAGGCTGGGTCGTGCTGAGCTTGCGCCACCAGCTGTCGAAATGCCGGGCCGAGACGACCTCAGCCGGGATGCGCTGATCGTAGAAGTCGAACAGGGTTTCGTCGTCGACCACGATGTCGTGGCGGCGGGCCCGCTGCTCGAGTTCGTCGACGTCGTCGAGCAGCGCCCGGTTGGTGTGGAAGAAGGCGTGCCGGGTCTCCCAGTCGCCCTCCACCAACGCATGCCGCAGGAACAGCTCGCGGGACAGTACGGGGTCGACGCCTGCGAAGTCGGCCTTGCGGGACGCCACGATCGGGACGCCGTAGAGGGTGACCTTCTCGTAGGCCACCGCGCCGCCGCGGTGGCGTTCCCAGTGCGGTTCGCTGTAGCTGCGTTTGACCAGGTGCCCGGCCAGCGGTTCCACCCACTGCGGCTCGATGCGGGCGACCACCCGGCCCCACAACCGGGAGGTCTCCACCAGCTCGGCGACCATCACCCAACGCGGCGGCTTACGGAACAGCGCCGAGGCGGGGAAGATCGCGAATCGGGCGCCGCGGGCCCCCAGGTAGTCGCGGGTCTCGGCGTCGAACAGCCCGATATGGGAGAGCAACCCGGCCAGCAGGCTGCGGTGCACCTCCCCCGGTTCCGCGGGCCCGGTGTTCTCCCGCATACTCAGGTCCCGGGCGATCCGGCGCAGCTGCCCGTGCAGGTCCTGCCACTCTCGCACCCGCAGGTAGTGCAGGAACTCCGTCCGGCACAGCTTGCGGAACTGGGTGGACGACAGCGCCCGCTGCCGCTCCTCGAGATAGCGCCACAGGTTGAGCACGCTCACGAAGTCGGAATCCTTGCTGGTGAACCGGGCGTGCTGGGCGTCCGCGGCCGCCTCGGCATCGGTCGGTCGCTCCCGCGGATCCTGGATGGACAGCGCCGCCACGATCACCAGGACCTCGCCCAGGCATCCGTTGTGGTGGGCGGCCACCACCATCCGGGCCAGCCGGGGGTCCAGCGGCAGCTGCGCCAGCGTGCGCCCAACCCGGGTGAGCCGGGGCTCGTGAAAGCCGGTCGACCCGCCGGCTGGCCGGCCCTCAAGAGCCCCCAACTCGTGCAGCAGCGCCACACCGTCGGAGATCTGCCGGCGATCCGGGGGGTCGATGAACGGGAACGCCGCCACCGCACCCAGGTTCAATGCCGCCATCCGCAGGATCACTGAGGCGAGGTGGGTCCGCAGGATCTCCGGATCGGTGAACTCCGGGCGGGACTGGAAGTCCTGCTCGGAGTAGAGCCGGATACAGATGCCATCCGCGGTGCGCCCGCAGCGGCCGGCACGCTGGGTGGCCGAGGCCTGCGAGACGGGTTCGATCGGCAGCCGCTGCACCTTGAGCCGGCGGCTGTAGCGGGAGATCCGGGCCGTGCCGGGGTCGATCACGTACCGGATCCCCGGCACCGTCACCGACGTCTCGGCCACATTCGTGGCCAGCACGATCCGCCGCGTCCGCCTCCCTGCCGGGCGGGTCGCGTCCTGGCGCCCGGTGTGCCGATCCTTGCTGCCCGGGGGTTCGAAGACCCGGTGCTGCTCGGCGGCCGAGAGCCGCGCGTAGAGCGGAACGATCTCGGTGTCGGTGAGGCTCAGCGCCGCCAAGGCATCACGGGTGTCGCGGATCTCCCGCTCGCCGGAGAGGAACACCAGGATGTCGCCGGGACCCGCACCGCGCAGCTCGATCACCGCGTCGCAGATCGCCTGGATCTGATCACGATCGTCCACGCCCTCGGGGCCAAAGGGGCGGTACCGGAGCTCCACCGGGAAGGCACGGCCGGAGACCTCGATCACCGGCGCGTCGTCGAAGTGCCGGGAGAACCGTTCGGGGTCGATGGTCGCCGAGGTGATGAGCACCTTGAGGTCAGGCCGGCGAGGGAGCAGCTGTTTGAGGTAACCCAGCACGAAATCGATGTTCAGCGAGCGTTCATGCGCCTCATCGATGATCAGTGTGTCGTACTGCCGCAGCGAGGGGTCGGAGGAGATCTCGGCCAGCAGGATGCCATCCGTCATCAGCTTGACCAGGGTGTCCTCGGATGCCTGGTCGGTGAAGCGCACCTTCCAGCCGACCGCGCCACCGACCGGGACGTCGAGCTCCTCGGCGATGCGCTCGGCCACAGTGCGCGCCGCCAGCCTGCGCGGCTGGGTGTGCCCGATGGTGCCCACAATCCCGCGACCCAGCTCCAGGCAGATCTTGGGTAGCTGGGTGGTCTTCCCGGACCCGGTCTCCCCGGCGACGACCACCACCTGGTGGTCCCGGATCGCTGCGAGGATCTTCCGGGTGTGCTGGCTGATCGGCAGTCCCGGCGGGTAGTGGATCCGCGGCAGGGCGGCCTGCCGGCGGGCGATCCGCGCCTCGGTCAACGATTGGCCCACAAGTCGCGATCTCCTTCACTCGCGCGGATATGGACGATGGCCACGGACCCCGGCCGGGCACCGGGGCCACGTGCCGGACCCCGGTCACACACCCTAGAGCACTAGTTACCGGTGAGTCACAAATCGATACAGTGTTCGGCGTGCAGCTGGCCTATGACCGATGCGGCGCTGGGCCGGCGCTGGTGCTGTTGCACGGGGCCGGGCATCGGCGGCAGGGTTGGCTTCCCGTCCAGCGGCGGTTGGCCGAGCACCGCGGGGAACGGTGACCATCGCCTGGGGATCCCGGGACTTGATCTTCCGGCGACCCCGGGCCGCAGCGGTCACCCGGCTGATCCCGCACGCTCGGCTGCTGCGGCTGCCCGGCTGCGGGCACGTACCGATGAACGACAATCCCGAACTGGTGGACCACGTCCTGCTCACCGGCAGCGACGCCGAAGCGTAGCCTGCCTTGTCAGCCGTTCGGTGTGAACGGCGCTCGCGGGGAATCGGCCTGTGGCGGGAGAGTTCGGTGGGACAGGCACCATCGACGGTGGCTCAGGCCGCCTTGCTGGTCCTGTTCGTGCTGCCCGGAATCACCTACCAGTTCCTGCGTGAGCGCTGGCGTGGGCCGATGCCGGGGGAACGCGATCTCGGAGAGCGGGTGTTGCGGGCACTCGCCGCCTCGGTGCTGCTCGATGCGGTCTATCTCGTGGTGGCCGGCCCGGAACTGGTGCGGCTGGCACACGGCATGACCGCAGCCCCGTGGGACGGGCTCGTTGCACGGTCTCGGGTGGTCGGCCTGGTGGCGCTGGTGCTGTTCATCGTGATCCCCGCCGCCGCGGCGGCGGGAGTGTCCTGGGTGCAACGGCGCCGCCTGCAGGCGAGCTACCGGGCGGGTACGCCGACGGCGTGGGATCACGCGTTCCGCGATCGCCCGCCGTGTTTCATCCGGGCTAGGCTCAAGAACGGCAGCTGGGCCGGTGGCTGGTACGGCCCCCGTTCCTACGCGAGTGCCTATCCGCAGCCGGCCGAACTGTTCCTCCAATCGGCGTGGCAGCTCAACCCCGACGGCAGCTTCGGCCCGAAAGTGAACCGGACAGCCGGCCTGCACCTGCGCGCCAGCGACATCGACGTCCTGGAATTCCTCGACCCACCCGAGACCCGGAAGGCGCCATGACCGACTCACCAGACACCCCCGCCGCCACTGAGCCTGCCCCGCAAGACAAACCGGCCAACCCCCGTCGCACCCGCGGCTATGTCCCCAAAGGCAGCGACGTCGAACCCGACCAAGCTCCCACCGGCGCCGCCGGCCCGTCCGTACCCGTCTCGGACGACGAGAAGGCCGATGATCCGGGACACGAGAGCCACCGTTGAAGAACTCCGTGTCGGAGGCGGTGCGATCGATGCGGTAAGAGAAACGGATTGAAATCATGTCGGAGAACCGATCCGACTCTCTCGACGACCGCTCGAAACAGTCAGCCATCCTCCAATCTGCGGCCCGAGCCATCGAATTAACTTTCGCCGAGCTGGTAATTTTGCGAGATCGATTTTGGATGCTGCTCGATCGATACGGGAGACGACCGGGTGACGCCAGAGAATTACACCTTCTCCTTGGGGCGGCCTGTGTACTGCTGGCATCGATTTCGCATGATCTGGGCGAGCCAAGCGCCGCCATGACACAAACGCGGACAGCTCTCTCCTCCGCCGAGTTAGCAGGCCATGCAGGATTGATCACGTGGATTTATTCCACCCGCGCCATGATCGCCTCATGGTGGGGCACCGCGGACAACGTTCTCCACCATGCCCAGTGTTCGCGATTCGCCGGGCAGAGTGGAGTCGGAGCGGTACGACTTGCCGGACTCGAAGCCCGAGCTTTGGCGCTCAGCGGCAACCACCATGAGGCAGTCAAGTTCATCCAGACCTCTCAAGATCGATTCGACAAACTTTCTGGAATCGATAGCTTGTGGGAACTAGGGGAGGTCTTCACGTTCTCGAGGGCCCGTCAACACTATTATAATGCAGCAGCCTTTGTCCACATGTACGACTGGGAAGCCGCCGAAAGCGAAGCGTCTTCTGCCATTAGTCTCTACGCCGATCCAGCGATAGATCGGCGCTGGCCGGTGACGATGACACTGTCTCAGGTGCATCTCGCTCAAGCGCGCCTCAACCGTGACGGCCCAGAGGGAGCACGGGACGCTCTGACCCCTGTCTTCAGCATTCCAGACGAACAGCGCATTCCGCAAACAGCGCAGGCACTCAACAGGATCCAAGCACAACTACGGTCGAGAGCCTACGCGAACCTTCCCGTGACGTCGGTGTCCACTGATCCGCAGCACGTCCTCCTCGCCGTCCACAAGAGATGGCACACCTACGAAGTCCTGCTGAACGCGGCAGGGTTCACAGTCTCGGTGCCGATCATGAGCCAGCTGGAAGGAGTGTGGAAACTCGCCGCCAGATACTCCCATTATCCAGCGGCAAGTCCACGAGAAAAGCTGACCGCATCTGGACTATCCTTCGACTATGACACCACTCCCCACGGACCCGTCCTCATCGACGGTATCGGGTGGATGGATTGCCGGACGATATGCCGAGTCGACCTCAACGGCGATCACGGCCTCATCATAGGACAAGCGCAGCACGTCTGGTTCAACCCGGAGTTCCTCAACCTCGACGGAGTACCGCATACGCAGACCAGCCCGTTGATGCAGGTAACCGGGAACCGCTTCACCACCACCGCACAAATAATGCAGATTCCCTACTACAGCGGAGGCTCCTAGCAGGAAGCCAGCGGGTGCTCATCCGGCGCGACTGACCAGCGCGCCACGCAACCTCAGATCTCTTTGCCGCATTTGGCACATATGTATGTCACGAAGCCCTTTTTCACGACAACGTCACATGGGCAGTCGGCTCGCCTGCGGTGGCGTTCGATCCACGTCTGCTCCAGCGGTCCGGCTTTACGTGGATCCGAGCCCTCGCCCCGTATCTTACTCATCTCGACCCCGCTCCCTCATATTCCGACGAGTCCGCGAATCACGACCCCACCGCGCAGCCCGTCAAGGGTGAAATGTCCGACCAACCCCACTTCGTCTGACATTTCTCATATCAGTTCTACCCTGCCAGGATGCCTGACACTCAGGGGCCGGTCATCATCCACAGAGATCAGCTTCCACGTACTCCGAACGATGTAGCCGGGAGGACTTCCCTACATCTGTGGAATGACAATGGCTAACCCTACAGTCGCACTTTTGTTGAGTGACCGTCAGATGCCGCGGCGAAAGTACCGAGGGCGGAGTGCCCGGTGCCTCTCTGTGGGGGTTTGCGCCGGTGTCTTAGCCGGGTACCTCGGCCTGGGGTACGTTTCGCATCAGTGATCACCGAAACTGAGGCATAGCCGTACAGAACTGCACGGTCACGGCTCAGTTTCGGCGATCACTGATGTGGTTGCTCCCTGGGCGGCGGGCCAGCGTCGATATCGCGATGTGTATAGCCGCACGGATGGGGTCGCTGATGAGCACTCCCACACTGACAACATGGGAAATGCGGCTGTATGGCTAACCGCTAGCGCGCGGGGGCACGACCAATCAGCGGGTGTCGAGCACGAGGTAGCCTTCGGCCAGCCTGCCCTCCGCGAATCCCGCGGCTCGGGCTTGCAGGGAACCCCAGCCCCGCAGCCGCTCCTCCAGATTCGTCATGTGCGAGGTCTGGCTGGTGTGCGCACGCAGCGCCGCGACCTTGCGGTCGAAGGTGTCGGTGATGTCGACGTAGTGGTCGACGTGGTCGTTCGCGATCATCACCCAGACCTCGGGCACGGTGTGTGCCTCCAGACCCTCCGCGAGGAGCTCGGGATGCGCGAACGGGTTGCGGGCGTCGGGGTAGATCGCGCACAACGCGGCCTCCCCGGCAGCCTGGTGGTCGGGGTGGCTGCGGTACACGCTGCGCAGGTCCCGGTCCGGGGATTGGACCACGACCCGGTCCGGGCGGGTCCGGCGGATGACCCGGGTGATGTCGCGGCGCAGCTCGAAGCTCACCGCCAGCCGGCCATCAGGGTAGCCGAGGAACTCCACGTCTGTGACGCCCAGCACCGCGGCCGCCTTGCGCTGCTCGTCGTGCCGGATACCGCCGATCACCTCCCGAGGGACGTCACGGTCGATACCACCAGCGTCACCGTCGGTCACGATGCAGTAGGACACCTCCAGACCCGCGTCGGTCCAGGTCGCGATCGTGCCGGCCGATCCGAAGTCCACATCGTCTGGATGCGCGGCGACGACCAGAATCCGTTGTACCGGTTGCGTCTGTTCTTGGGCCACAGCACTCTCCTGTCTTAGGCGACCTAAGCCAGTAACAACGATGAACTCACCTGACTTCCCCAACGGGGGTGGGCAGCTCAACACGAGTGCAGTGGCGGAATGGCCGCTACAGCCCGGGCAGCGGCTCGTCCTTCCAGAGGGGGCGTAGCTGGGCGGCGTAATCATTGAGGTCGTAGGACGGGCAGCCAGCCCCGCCGTAGCCGAGGTAGTTGCCCTTGGCATCGCGGCGCCCACCGTTCATCACGGCACCGAGACCGTGGTGGGTGATCATGCTGCGGATTCCGGCGGTGATGTTGGCCACCGGGTCGGTGATCGGGCTGCCGGCCAGGCTGGGTAGCACGCAGGCCTTGAAGGTGCCGGGGATGGTCTGCATGAGGCCTTGTGACGGGATGCCCGCCCTGGCGTTGCTGTCCCAGTTGTTGATCGCGTTGGGATTGCCGCCGGACTCGTGCATGATGATCGTCTTGACGCCGTTCGCCAAGGCTTGCGGCAGCCCCAGCAACCCGAGTGCCTTGGCGATCCAGCCGTCCAGGCTGTGGCTGTTGCCGGCTTTGTAAGGCTGCCCGAGGCGGGTTTGCAGCGCCTCCTGGTAGGCCGCCGCGGCAGCGGCACGATCCGCCCGCTCAACGGCGCGGCGCAACGCAGGCAGCTCGGCGACGCCGTTACGCGCGGGGCCGAGCTGCATGACCTCCGGTTCCAGCGACGGAAAAGTCATCGCGGCCGGCGTGACGTCGGCGACCTGCTCGGTGGCCGCCTCCGTGGTGCCCTGCATCGAGTGACCAGCCACGGCGATGGCCCCGGCGGCCACCGCGGCCGTCACGGCCCGGCCCCGCAGCGCCGGACCGGGCCGGGGCATCCGATGCGCGCCGGAGGACCCGGGCACGGAGCGGGGCTGGGGGACGAACTCGGACTGCCGCTGACGACCGCGGGGGGAGCGGTGACGCGCCAACTGTCGATCCCTTCCACACCGGCGACCTGGCTCGCGGCCAGATCGCGATCTGCGACATCTGCGACGGGCGGAAAGTAACGGTAGGGCCACGACTGCGGCAAACCATGTAACAGCGCAGGCGTGTCACTTGCGCCCGGTGCGTGAGCCGGCGCGCCGAGCGGTAGATCAGTGATCCGGTGGACGGCCACGACGTCCGGTTGGCCGGCGACGAGCGGCGTGGCACTCGCGAGGGTTACCGGCCGGGGCGGATGGCGGCACGGCGGGACACGAGTACCGCCCACAACACCAGGGGGATCTGCAGCGGCAACCGCCCGTAGATCAGCGCCCGCATCCAGGCCGGCCGGTCCGACCAGTCGATCGCCATCTTCACGTTGGCCGGGAACAGCGCGACGAACAGCAGCGCGGCCAGCAGCCCGCCGAGTCGCCGGGTTCGGGGTAGCGCGATCAGCGCCGCGATCACCAGCTCGGCGGCTCCGGAGAGGTGGGTCCAGGTGCGGGAGCTACCGGGCAGCTGCTCGGGCACGATCGCGTCGAACTGAGCGGGCGCCGCGAAGTGCAGTATCCCCGTGCTGGTGAGCAGTGCGACCAGTCCAGTGGCAGCGGTGGGTCGATGGAGATGCATGGAGGAAATCATCGCAGGGTCAGCGCACGGTTCAATATGCAGGACATTGGTGTACCGCGCTGCGGGGTGGGCAGCGACCGATACGGAGCGCGTGATCGGATGAGCAGCGTTGTGGGCAGGTGGAACGCCGCGTATTTCGACAACCGCCTGTCACCGACCGCGCTCACTGCTCTCGAAGCTCTGAACGAGGCCAGTACCGACGCGCAAGCCCTCGCCGACCGCACGTTTCGGCTCATGCGGGTCGCTCGATTCGACGCGATGGACCTGTCGGTCCACACGGCCCAGATCATGGGCGCCGTATCCCGGTCGGTGCCCAGTGCCTGGGATGGCGCGATACCCCCGATCACCCTGCCGGGTCGGCATCAGAAGCTGGATGACTACCTCGCCCGCAACCCCTGGCACCGACCGGGACGCGATCCGGTCCTACTGGATCTCGGCTGCGGCTTCCCGCCGGTGACCGCCCTGGACAGCGCGACCACCCTCACCGGCTGGCGGGTCATCGGCGTCGATCCCTCGTTCGACCGGTACCTCGTCTACGACGGGGACGACTACGCGTGCTTCGACGACGACCAGCTCCTGCGCTTTTTCCACACCAGCACCCTGGCCGGCGACCCGGCCTTGACGCGAGCGCACTTCCGCGGTCTGCTGCGGAAGCTGCTGCCGCTACTGCCCGCCGGCAACGACGGCGAACCGGCGGAGGTGGAACACCAGGGAATGCGCCTGGTGCACAATCCGCTCCGTCATTACGAACGCGACAACCTGAGGCTGACCCACGGCGAAATCGGCTCAGTCGACATCGAGGGAGGTGTTGACGCGATCCGATGCATGAACGTATTCATGTACTTCGACCACGCATTCCGGGAGCGAACCCTGGTGTGGGCCACCGGCTTGGTGCGTCCCGGCGGTCTGTTCATCTGCGGGAATAACTGGGCGTATTCGACCAGCTCGCGCTACACCGTCTACCAGGAACACGACGGCCGGCTCGTGCCCAGGGAGTTCGCCTTCAGCATCGACAACGTGCGCCCCGTCTCCATAGCCCCGTGGTACGCACTGCACGATGACAGTCACGAGAATCTCTGCAATGCCGAAGCAGTGGGGATCATTCGAAACGACGATGGCTTCCGAACCCGGTTCGATGAACGGCTCGATGCATTGCTCGCGCAGAAAGGAATCTGCCGCCGTCAGCCTGACGGTTATCTGGGTGCCGCGGGCGAGCGGGTGACTCCGGCTGGTCTCGATGAGGGGGCTGGTCTCGATGAGGGCACCGCAGCGATAACCCAGCAGCTCGAGCGCGAGGGCTTCGTCGACGACGCGGTCACCGTGCTGCGCCGCGCCGGCCGGCATAGCTGGCGCAACGCCGCAGGTCACATCGCGATGCGACCGGTGCGTCCACGCTCGCTCGCCGCACCCGCAGTCGAACTCTACGGTCGCGCCACCTGATCAGCCTGCAGCGCGCTCGGCGTGGCGGGGCCCCGCGGCAGGGTCAAGGCGACCTCGGCGTCGCTGATATTGATGCCGAGACTGGTGCCGTTGGCCTGCCGGAGGAGTCGAGCGATGCGCCGTATCCCGGTACCGGCCCGGGTGGCTAGCTCGGCCGCCACGACCCTGCTGTAGATGTGCGGGTTGCGGGTGACGTGCACGCCCGCTCGCATCGCGTCGGCATCCACACTATTCGGTGGGCGCCCAGGGGATCTCACCTCGACCCGGTCGGAAAGCACGAACACGCGGGTCGGGCCGGCGATCGTGTAGTCGCGGTGCACCAGCGCATTCACCACGGCCTCGCGCAGCGCCGCCATCGGGATCTCTTCGCGCTTCTCCTTCTCGAACCCGACGATCTCGTGACCAGTCCTGAGGTGGAGCAGCAGGAACGTCTCGATCTGGGCGATAACACCGAGCAACGGCCCGGACAGGTCCTTGCGATCCACGAAGTCGTCCCCGATGTCATCGCCGGCCAGTGCTCCGACGACAACACGGGACGACTCGAGCTCAGCTTGCGGGCGTCGACCGAACAGGACGAGGCCGCCCACCGTGGGGTGGGAGCCGTCGTACATGCGCCAGGCCCGCAACAACCGCACCAGATCGTCGTCGAGATCTACCTGGCCGGTGTCATCGAGATACCTGGTGAGCACCTCCAGGTCCAGATCGGTCAGGTCGAGCCGCGGAAGTGGTTGCTCGTCGTAGAACAGTGAATGCGCCGCCGGGAACAACCTGAGCAGTTCTTCCCGGCTCGCCCGACGGCACCGCGCGCCGGATCGAACATAATAACGACCTTCGCGAGTGGAGTAAGGCCGCTGGTCACCTTTAACGATGTTCAGGACGACAACGTCTTTGCCATCCAGCGTGAGAACCTCCGGCACCACCGTCAAGGGGGGTGAACAACTCTGGAACGCGACGTCATCCACCCGCAAGAGCAACTCGTCGGTATCAGGGACACCGACCACGCTACGGTCCTTGGCGACCCCGATCACGAGCTGACCGCCGTCGCTGTTGGCGAAGCACACGAGATCCTTGGCAAGCTCGCTGTTGCTGCTGACGGCTTCCTTGAAGTCGGTGTGTGGATCCTCCCAGCGGAGGATCCGCTCCCGCAGCTCGTCAGGCGTCACAGCTGTATCTTCCCCGATGCAGGCGCCCGATCCACGCATGACAGGCCAGCTTCGCGCAACACAGGCCACTCTCCCGGCGATGGAGATGAAGGACACGACGAGTGGCGAGGTGGACGCCGAATGATCAGCCGCCGGGCCGGATGCGGTCTGTTCCACCGCCTCACCCTGTTAACGTCTTGGCTCGTGCCGGGTACAGACGGTGAGCGATGACGGTCGATCCGCAGTTGGAGGAGCTCGCGCGGCGCACGCCGAACTTCGGTCCATCACCATGACCTGGGTGAGGTGGAGGCCCCGCCAGGCTCGCAGCTCGGCTGCTACCCGCTGGATCAGGGCCGCTACATTCTGGCCGGCCAGCGCGGTGGAGTGAAGCAGTTCGAAACGCTTTCCGTAGATGGCGATGTCATCCGGCTCGCTGAGCTGCTGTTCCACGGTGACGTCTCGATGTACACGGCGTCCTGGTCAAGATAGAACCCGGATAGCGGCATGAACGGAGACGTCACTGCTTCCGGTCAGCGAGTCGACGCACTCTTCGGCTGGTTTTCTGCTACAGAGCTGGCGGGTCTGGCGATGTTCGAGGACACGCTGTTGCTTGCGCGGGTGCTGTTCCCCCGGATCGGCTCGGTCGCAGCAGCGACCGAGTGCGGCAATGCTGCGGGTGCTCTCGTCGGCCGGGTTGGACTAAGTCGATCTTCACGGGAGCACCGAATATCACAGGTCTGTTGCGGCACGGTTGTGATCACCTATGAAACTCTAAGTAGTTCGTTACTGTTGTCAGGCTCTTCATTGACGTCATCCGGTCAACGAATTCAACGCCGTTGAGGTGATCGATCTCGTGTTGGATCACCCTGGCCACATACCCGGAGTACTGCGCCGTGAGGTCGGCGCCATCCGCTGTGATGTATTCGACGGTGATGGTCTCGGCTCGTGGCACAAGACCCATGAACCCGGGCACGCTGAAGCAGCCCTCCCAGCCGGTACTGGTCGTCCCGGACTGCTCCACAATCACCGGGTTGATCATCTGTAGCAGTGGAGACGTGGGGCGGTCCGGAAACACATCGGTCTTCCTGACCTCAACAACGACCACCTTGACCGAGGCGCCAATTTGCGGAGCCGCCAGACCAGCACCCTTCAACTCGCGCAATCGATCCACCATACGTACCAGGAGGTCCGCAACATCGTGGACGTCGCCGACAGCTTGGGTTTCGATCTTGAGCCGAGGATCACCGATAGTGACGACGTCGTCGCCGGCGATACCGGACATCCAGCCACGGTCGCTCTTGGCGAGTTGCATCTTCCGTTCTCCCTTTTATCGTATTCGCCGAGGGCATATCGGACGATCCCGTCCTTGCCGTTCAGGTCACGGACTGGGTGCGTACTTGTTCTTCACCCCTTCGACGTTCTGGTGGAGGGTCCGCCTGACCTCGCGATACTCCGCTAGGTCAACAAGGCTGGACACACCCAGTCGCTCTTCCTGCCGCAGCAGCTGCGCCGAGAGGAAACCATCCTGTACCGCCTCACGCAAGATTCGGATGGCTTCCTCAGCATCGCCCAACTCCGCCAGAACATGCGTCAACCGATACTTGAGATACCCGTTGTGCGGTTCAGCCTCAACCAGCCGTATGACCTTCGCGCGCGCTTGCTCGGTGTGGCCCACGCACGCTTCAATGTTCGCAAGCCACGACTGCACACGCAGATTGGGCCGAGTCCCTGTACGGGGACGTGCCGCAGCGTGCTCGATTCCTGCCGACCAGACATCCTGCGCGGCAGCCTCATCACCACCAAGACGGTGCAGGTAGCCGAGCAGATTCCAGACCATGACGTCGTAAGGGTCCGCAGCAACAGCGTCTTGCGCAGTATGAATAGCTTCGTAGACATCTCCACTGCCGAAGTGAGCCAACGCGACTGCCCAGCGCGTGTTGGAGTCTTGCGGATATGCGGGAAGATAAAGGCGCGCCGCAGCCAAGGCGGAAGGGTAGTCACCGACCATCAGATGGTTCCAGATGAGCAGCTTCAAGGCGGTGGGGTTGGTCTGGTCCACCCGAAGTACTGCCCGGGTCAGTGGCAGGGCTGCCTCGGCCATGCCACCATTGTTGAGCGCGCGAGCGAACGCGAGTGTAGCGTCCAAGCTGTCAGGGTTCTTCTCGTAAATCGCTCGACCGATCTCCAGCGCCCTTTCGTGCCAGCCCATATCCCAGCAGATCCGGATGAGCGTGGTGTGGGCACCGATCGAGTTGGGGTCGAGCCGTAGCGCAACGTCGACGTCGCCGAGCGCTCGGTCCAGCGTCGAGAGATCCGAACTCCACCCAGAGAAGTACTGCCGCCACTGGGCATAACCGCGAGCAGCTTGGGCTCGGGCGAAGCATGGATCGATGTCGAGAGCGCGGTCCAGCAAGGTCGTGGCAGCTTCGACGTGCTGTTCATCGTTGGTGGCTAACAGCCCTTGACCCCGCAAATACAGTTCATATGCTCGCTCCACGTTGGCCGGTTTGACCTCAAGCCGGGATGGGTTACCCAGCGATGGAGCTAGGTTCACAGCCAACGCCAAGCCTCGACCAGCGACAGCAGCCGCGTCCAACGGCAGCAAGATTTGACGACCGTCGACTACGACTGGCAGCAATATGCTGCTCTGAAGAATCGGTGCCGATGACAACGCGGAAGCGTCTGCACTGCGTTCCCCGGGATTAGCGCCTACGTCAGAAACACTGGCGACCGAGTCACTGACCGCGGCGGCGAAACGGGCCTGGGCATCGCCGGATGCCTTCGCCAGCGCCGTGTCCAGGATGGCCTGGGTCTGGGCCATTGGCTGGATGTCACTACCGCGCGCCTCCCACTTGGCGACGGTCCGGGTACCGACACCGAGATAATCGGCAAATTCGTGCATTGTCATGCGCAGGGCGACGCGCAGAGCCTTGGCTTCGAGGCCCGTCCACTGACGCACGGTGGTCGTCATGGTGACTCCCCGGGATCAGGCGTGTAGTTGGGCATGGCCCTACCGGCCGCGGGTGCATCAGGAGTGCGCAGTGAGTGCGTGCTCGGGCCATCGTCCTTGAGACGTTCGCTGACCAGACTATTCATCGGCACTGGGATGGGCGCCGATCTTGCCCGCCAACCCCAGTGGCGACCACCACTCCACGATGAGTGAACCGCAGAGGAGAACATGTATGACAAGCGCTGCAGGGGGTCGAGCGGTCACGACGCCCGGGTCCGGTTGTATGGCTTCCTCGACCTGCTCGCTCTCGTGGTGGCCGCGGAACTCAACGCCCGTGGTGTATCGGTGCGGCATATCCGGCAGATTGTCAGGCACCTGGCATCACGGGGCTATGACCGTCCGCTGTCCGAACTCACGTTCGCCACGGTCGGTAACCGCGTGTACTTCCAGCACGACGACGGAACATGGGAGGGTGACCTCCGACCCGACCAGCTCGTCCTGCGCGAAGTGCTCGACCTGGAACCGCTTCGCCGGCGAATAGCGGAGGGCGCACAGCGGGATGAGGCCCTGATCGGAAAAATCGAGCGTCGTCGGGGCGCGCTGGGCAACAAGCCGCTGCTCGCCGGCACCCGGGTACCGGTCGAGACTGTGCAGCGGTACCTGGCCGCCGGCCGCTCCACTGATGACGTGCTGGAGGCGTTCCCCATGCTCGCCGCCAGCGACGTCGACACGGTCTGTCGTGAGACGGTCGCCTGACGTTGCGATTCGTGTGCGACCACGACGTCGATGCTCGGTGGCCGCGTGGCTACGAAAGCTTGGTCACGACGCCTGAACCGCCGCAGACGCCGAGAGCAGGGTCCGGGACGACGAGTTGACCGTCTACGTCTGACAACCAGCGGGCTGTGCCGGTCAGCCACGACAGCGAGTCCTCAGCGGATCGCGCCATTCTCGTGGTATTGCCAGCCAGTTCCGGTGCCGCGGTATTGCTCGACAGGAATGGGTGGTAGGTCGGCGGGGAGGTGGTCGCGGCACAGGATCCCGTTCAGGTGGTCGATCTCGTGGGCCACGAGCCGCGCGATCCCGCGCTCGAAGATGGTGATTCGGCGCTCGCCATTGATGTCCTGATGCTCGACGTGGATGACGAGCGGACGGTTGACCAGGCAGCGGACGTCGAAGAAGCTCAGGCAACCCTCGTACTGCTCGTCGGTCTCATCGCCGGTGTCGATGATGCGCGGGTTGAGTAGCGTGAGCACATCGTCAGTATCGCGCGGTCGCACGATAGCCGCCGCGCGCTCGATGCCGATCTGGGGCGCGGCGATACCCATGCCCTTACCGAAGGTGTGAACTGTCGCCACCCGTTGAGTGGCGGAGTGCAGTTCGGAGATGACGCGGCGGGCGTCTTCAGCCTCGGCAGGCAGCGAGAACAGCCGAGCGGGTCGGCGAAGAACAAGGTCGCCCTCCTGGACGATGCCGAGCGCGCTCATGGTCTCGCTGGGCTTCGGTGATGCCTCAGGGTTGGCGTGTTCGGCATCGCGAAAATGCCATTCCAGCCACACCTCCTTGAACGCATCCCGGTCATGCTGGACGGTCCAGCGCATCGGTTCGGCGCGGTACTCACCGCACCATGCCTGGAGGCCGATCTCCTGCCAGGTGAGCGGGTTGTCCCGGTAGAGCTGATTCGACCGTTCGGGATCGCCGGGGAACCGGTCCACGGAAACCCTGATCAGATACCGGGTGATCGGATACTCGCCGTTGTTGACGAGCTTGCGCCGCATCGTTGCCCAGTAGGTCCCGCCGTCGTAGCGCAACTCTGCGTGGTCGTGCTCGACCAGCAGACTGCCGAGCGGTTCTGCGCCAGCTCCCGGCGCGATCAGCCCTGGCGCGCGACCGGCTGCCGGGCGGTTGGCCGCCTCCTGATCCCGCCAGGCCCGGCGGATCGCGCCGCCCGCGTTCAGCGTCGTGTCGGCTGTTGTAGCGAAGTCCCGTGAGGCGTGCTCGCTGCCACTCTCGATCTTCGACACATAGGACCGGCTGTAACCCATCTGCCGTGCCCGCGCCGACCGGGAGAGCCCTCGCACGTCACGCCAGCGGCGGAACTCCGCCACGAAGACGTCCTGATCGGGCACCGTGCTCGAACCTCGCTGCCCGTCCGTCATCGGCCCCTCCACTGCTGCGCGTTCGTGTGCGTGAGCGCACCGTGAGCCTGTATCAGCCTAGAAGAACGCCCCGCTTCCGCGGTGTGCTCGGCACTGTCGGCCGAATGCAGCGACAGAAAGGCATCCATGCCCCAGACCAGGATGACAGACACCGGCAGAATCCCAGCTCCGGCCGTTGCTGGACCCTGGTCGCGGGAGGACGCCGTGCCCCTGTGGCGAGTGCTCGATGCGGCCTATCGGAGCGGGCAGCCAGTGCGCGGCGAGTCCACTTTGCCTGTCGGCAGCAGACTCCACAGTGGTAAAGAGAACCAATGTCGATAATCTCGGAAGTCCGGCCAGCGGTTCACGGAAATTCCGTAAATCTCCGCGTCAGGTGAGGTTCCGGTACTTGTCTGCGATGTGTCGTAGCTCAGCATGGGCCCCGTCCCCGAAGACAGCAAGATGCTCGAGTGTCGCCAGCATCGCGACATACCGCGCGACATCCGCCGGGTCGTTGTAGTACGCGGATCCTCCGATGACCCCGACCACGACGGTGTGCTCGTCATAAAGGTCGAACCCGCACGGTGGAAAGACGTGAGCCTCGACTCCCCAGGGGATCACACCGATCCGGACCTGAGGATGGCGGCTCATCTCAGCGATGTGCTCGACCTGCCGCACCATCACCTCAGGACTGCCCACGCGCCAACCCAATGCACCCGTGGTGAGCACGAAGGTGAACTGACGGCCTGGTTCCCGCAGGATCTCAGCACGCGCCAGCCGTGCGGCAACGCGAGCATCAACCTCCGGCTGCGCCAGGGCACCGGAGCTGAACACCGCCCGGACGTACTCCTCGGTTTGGAGCAGGCCCGGGATCACGAGGGGATGGAACACCGACAGGTGGGCAGATCGCGCCTCGTTGCGGCGTACTCGTTGTTCGTGGGTGGCTGGGGAGCGGCTGAGGGACACCCGCGCGGGTGTCGCAGCCCGGTGTTGCTCGTGGAGGTCCCGGGCCATAGCGACGAGCTGACGTCGAGTCGCGGCCGAGGCGCCCAGCGCGCGGGCGTAGCGGTCGGCGTCGGCCGGAGAGGGGACGAACCGACCTGCCTCCATTCGGGAGACCTTGGCCTGAGAGAAGCCGGCGAGACGTCCTGCTTCGATTCCGGAGCTCACTCCGGCGTCGTCGCGGATCTTCCGCAACAACCTTGCTATCTCGGTGTGTGCGACCGGTTGCGACCTCCCTCGGGGCACGTGGTCATGCCACCGGGGTGTCGCGGTGATAGCGCGGGTGAGCGTCCCACCATGTGCTGAAGTTCGTCGCCTGACTCCACAGCAGCTCGGCGATGGCCAGGAACGGCACGCTAGCTGTGTCACCCATCACCTCGGCATGAACAAACCGACCTGTCTCGTCGTAGCGGGAGCGGACGACATGGCTCCCGTCGAGGACGAAGAAATCCCCAACCTGGGCGAGCGCCGGGGTCAGCTCCGCGATGCGGATCTGCTCACCCGCTGCGCTGTTCGGCACGTAGCCCCATTCACACTCGTAACGGACGTAATCCGACAACGGCTCCGCGACGGCATGGATGCGGCGCCAGGTCCGACCTGAGGTGATATCGGCACGGATCCGGTCCAGCCACGGCCGCTTCGCCTCAGCGGTCGGCGCAGGCTCGCCTCGCAGGTACCGGTGGAGGTCGTCGGCGTCTGAGGCCGCGTTGTAGAAAGACAGCGTCTCCAGCCGGAACAGGTCCCAGGTGTGGTACTTGGCCACGAACTCGCCCAACTGATCGAGACTGAGCACGTCGCAGATCCCCAGCACCAGCGACGGGGGCACGATCACAGCGCCTTCGTGGTCAGGCAGGTTCAGCTCCGCCAGGATCGCGGTGTCCGGTTTGTCGCCTCGCACGACCACCCGCCCGTCGTCCAGTGGCCCGCGGATCTCGGGGCAGTCCAACGTGTTCGGGCAAGACAGGTCATGCAGCACAGCGATCATGGGTTTCCTCCCACCACGGGCGTTCCCGGTCAAGAGCGAGTGTCTCTGGTCCGATCAGGTTTAGTCAATACCATCTCTTGAATTATACAGATCTTATATGTGCATAATAACTGAGGTTGTCTTCCAGTCCTCAAGAAGGGACACCGTGATGCGGTTGCCTGATGATGTGATCGCCCAGGTCGAGCGCCGGCTGGATGTCGGGCTGGACCTCTCATCGGCGAGGACAGGGGCGTGGGCGACCTCGGCCGGTTATCGCACCGATCGGGGTACGTGGGTGCGGGTGGATTCCCGGTCGCGGTCGGTGATCCAGGCGCAGTCCTGGGTTGGTGCGGAGGCCGCCTCGGTGATACCCGGCGTCCCGAAGCCTGCCTGGTTGCAGTCGGCCATCTGGGTCGACACCAGCCGCGAGCGGGTGTGGCAGGCCGAGGAGATGGAACTGGTCACCGAGCCCGTGGTGGCCATGACGGGCAGCATGCTCACCGCCGCACCTGCTTTACCGGACAGCTGGTGGGCCGCGTTGCGCGCCGCCCTGGCGGCACTGGCGGGCTTCCGGACGTTGCGGGTGTCGGGCCGGCAGGAACTGATCACCCGACGGGTCAGCCAGGTGCTCGGCGGCGTGGTGGACACCACCATCACTGAGTGGGCCACCTCCCACGGCGACCTACACTGGGGCAACATCACCGCCCCCGGGCTCTATCTGTTGGACTGGGCCGACTGGGGACTGGCGCCCCGGGGCAACGACGCGGCCTGCCTGTGGGGCAGCGCGCTGGCCGTCCCCGACACCGCCGACCGAGTGCACGCGGAGTTCCGCGACGACCTCGACTGCCGCTCCGGCAAGATCGCTCGGCTGTGGGTCTGCAGCAACATCCTGCGCATGACCGAGCAGCGCGCCGACGCCCGTGACGTCGCCGAGCCGGCCAAGGTAGCCGCCGACCAGCTCGTCAAAGACCTGCGATAGGACAGAGAGGAGGTGACCAGATGGGCGAGCATACAGAACTGGAGATCATCGTCGAGGAGCTGACAACCGTCCGCGACCGCAACGCCGTCGACGGCGACGGCCCGACCGGTGACTCCGGCGAGAACAGGGACGGCTGAGCTGCCCGGCGCCGATGAAGTCGCGATCAACGCCGTGGCGGGTCGTTACTCACGCGCCCGCCACGGCCACGCCGCGCACGCACGAGGAAGGCGAAACCCATGGACCACCGGCTTGTCCAGCAAGTCGAGAGTGCCCTCGGCTGGGCCGGCCCCCAACCCTTAGGCGCCGAGTTCGGTGTCGGATCCATGCCCGACCCCAGTCTCTGCGACCGGCTGCTCACCCCACACAAGCTACTGGGCCTCATCCTGCGCCGCAGCCTCACCTACCCGCAGCTGCGCTGCCTGCAACACGGCACAGACCTGCACCCCAGCGCCTACCTGACAGCCATGACAACCGGTCGGGGTCAGCGCATCGAGGTCGCGGACATGCTCCGGCTCGGCCGCCTGCTGCACGAGGGTGCAACCCTGGTTCTCGACGACGTCGGCCCGCTGGATGCCACCTTGGAAGTCGGCTGCCGCGCCCTGAGCTGGTGGGCCGGCGAGATCACCCGCGTCAACACCTACCTCACCACCCAAGACGCCAGCGGCTGGGGCCTGCACTGGGACTCCCACGACGTGATCTGCGTCCAGCTCGCCGGGCAGAAGAGCTGGGAGGTACGCGGACCCTCCCGTCCCGCACCCATGGAACGCGACGCTGCCCCCAACCGGGAGCCCAGCACCGAACTCGTGTGGTCAGGCACCCTACGCGCAGGTGACGTCATGCACATCCCGCGCGGCTGGTGGCACCAAGCCACCAGAACCGACCAGGGCAATGGGTTCAGCCTGCACGCCACCTTCGGACTCACCCAACGCACCGGCGTCGACTGGTTGGCCTGGGTAGCCGACCAGGCCCGCACCGACGAACGGTTCCGCCGTGACCTCCCCCACCACAGCACCCCAGACGATCACGACGCCCGACAGCGCGATCTCGCAGCCGCAGCTACCCGGCTGGTCCAGACGCACTGCCCCTCCGATTACCGCACCACCCGCCAACGCGAGCACACCAGCACCAGACACGTGACGACCCTCGGCGTCTTCGGCCCACCAGACGCCGTGGCCTGCGTGACCGACTTCCCACCACAGCTGCACACCCACGACGGGAAAACAGTCATCCTGACCGCAGGCAAGAAAATCACCGTCCCGACCTACGTCCTGCCCGCGCTACGCCTACTGCTGAGCGGACATCCGGCCCGCGTCCACGAGATCACAGCAGCGACCGGCGTCGACGCCGCCGCCTTGGCCGACGCACTGATCATGGAAGGAATCTGCGCCGAGGTCATCCCAGACCTCGCCGAAGGCTACGCCGGCATGCTCACCCCAGGGGCAACCTGAGCAGCGCCACCAGCTAGACAGCACGCGTGATCTTGGATGTCCTCACCGGACATTCCGTAACCTGCCACCCTTCAATTGATCAAAGGCTGGGGAATCGCCCCAACAGGCTACGACGCCGCCACTCTCTACTGCTACTCCTTGCTGGCCCCCAACACAGCCCGCAGGGTCTACGAGACATTTACCGACATCCTCGACGGGATACGCGCGCAACTCCACGTGATCGGACGCCTACTTCTGCGCGTGAACGGTGGCGACTACCCGGACCTCGCGAAACCTCTTCACCAACACGCTCAACGTCTCCTCAGCGAGCCGAGCATCTGCCGGTAGCAACAGCTCACGCACGTCGGGATAGTGTCGGATGCCGGACCCAGATTCCTGCCGCCGTTCCGCACGCGCTGGAGGCCCTAACCTGGCAGACCCCTGGATCTCGACGGTTCAGTGACGTTCCTCGGCCGCTTGACGGTAGTCGAAGGTGGGTACCGTGAGGTCCAGACCCGCCCGGCCGCGCAGCGGAGCGGACCCGGACAGCAACCCCCATGAAGGTCATCGCCGAGCCACAGAGCACCAAGCGCGTGCTGGATTCCACGCGCTGCGCACGGCGGGGGCCGAGCATCTTCTGAGGCCCTGATCGGAAAAATCGAGCGTCACCGGGGCGCGCTGGGCAACAAGCCCCGTCTCGACCGGCACCCGGGGCGGTTCACCGACGTCGCGAGCCGAAAAACGTCGGCGGCAGAGCTCACGGCACACGACGGACTTTGACACTTCGCTGGCGTTCCCGTCGCAGCTGACCGAACAGCGCTACTCCTCGCACGTCATACTC
>CAVQKH010000033.1:0-58875 GCA_963712995.1 uncultured Actinomycetota bacterium
TCAACGTGTAGCACGGCGAAGAGGACCTGAGACTGGGTGGCGTGAGGCCTAAGCCAGGTGGGGTTGGGAGTGGGCCGGTGGCGTGACCTGGCGGGACGCCACCGCGCTGGTGGCGTCCCGCGGACTGCCACGGCGGTGACTGCGGTCGGTCCTTAGCGTCTTTTCATCGGCGACAGCCTCGGCCTGCGCGACAACACCCAAGGCCACCAGGCCAATCCTGGGCAACGCTCACCACAAGCCGCCCACGCCGGCGTCAGCAGGCCGCCACCCGGCGATGAGCCTGTTTACCGTCCAACGGGTCGCGACCGCCATCGCAGAAATCGCCGATAGATCCCCAGAGCGTCTGGGTGGGTCGCAGAGCTCGGCGTAGGTCAGTTCCAGCTCGGCAAGATGCCGGCGACGTTCGGCGCGCGGGTCGTTTCCCACAGCGGATGATCAAAAAATCCGCAACGACACAACCCACGGGAGGCCTACGCCACTCTAATCGGTCAAATGGGTATACGGGATCGACTAGCCCTGCTACTGTCCGTTGCACGCGCTCAAGACCCTGGCGTCACGAGAGTTCGGCGACTCGCGCCGAGCGCTGGCCGCCCAGGGGTTGTTATGCGTGTTCCACGACCGTTGCGATCGTGTGAGGTTGCGCGTCTTCCCATGTCTTTAAGCTGGCGCCCAGCGTTCCGCCCGGCGTGGCGGATACTCGTGGGTTGATCTGCGCGAACTCCGGTGGGCTACGGCTCGACCGGATCCAGCGGCCGGCAGCTGGAACCCGGAACGGGGGTTCGGGGGAGGAGTACAGCGGCCGGCCCCGGCGGTGGTGCTGCCTTTGTGGGGGCATCGGTGGCGCCACCGCCTATCTTTTCGCCAGTCGAGCCGTTGGCCGCCCAAACTACAGATTCCGGCTCGGATCGCGAGATCGTCCTGTCGCGGATCGTGGCGGGGGTGTCCATCCCGCACATCTGGCCATTCTGGGCGTCACTTCGGCCGCGGTAGGCCTGGCTCAGCACCAGGCCCTGGGCGCACTGCTGCCGGCGGCTACCGCCAATGGCCCTCCACCAGCCCGGAAGCGGGTGGTGCTGCTGCCCCATGCCCAGACTGATGCGTCCCTACACCCGCGATTCGTGTGGAAATCACGCTCTTTTGCCCGCTCGACTCGGTCGAGGTCGGATCGTAACATCGGCGAAGACAGCGTCAAGTCGGCGTCGGGGCCCATAGGAAGATCGGCATTCGGTGACAATGTGTCGATCGGGAAGGGTCAGACGGTGAAGGGCATCGACCACGCATTGTGGGAGCGTGAGCTAGCCGAGTACATCAGTTTGCACCCCGATCTGGAACACCTTCCACCACCGATTTTCCCCCGCCGACGGTCCCGGTTGGGGCGGCGGTTTTGGCTGCTGCGGCAGGCGCGCCGGGCACGCCGAGCGAAACGCCGCCAGCGGTCGCGGGTGGGTTACTGGTTCATCGTCATCGCACTGTTGATCGTGGAGACGCTCGTGCTGGGCGCCATTATCGGCTGGTGGCTCGGCTGGCATCTGTAATCAACCGGGTGCATTACGGTTAGCGGTATGACAGCGACCTCGGTTCGGCTCACCCAGTACGCGCATGGCGGTGGTTGTGCATGCAAGATCCCTCCCGGCGAGCTGGAGTCGGTGGTCGCCGGGCTGGTCGGCGCCGAGGTGACCGATCCGGCCGGGGAGCTGGTCGTCGGTCTGGATCACGGTGATGACGCCGCGGTCGTGCGGATCCAGCAGGATCTGGCGGTGATCGCCACCGCGGATTTCTTCACCCCGGTGGTCGATGACCCCTATGACTGGGGCCGGATCGCGGCGGCCAACGCCTTGTCCGACGTCTACGCGATGGGCGGGCGGCCGGTGGTCGCGGTGAACCTGCTCGGCTGGCCGCGCGAGGTGCTGCCCTTCGAGTTGGCCGCCGAGGTGCTGCGCGGCGGCCGCGACGTGTGCGCCGTCGCCGGCTGCCACCTGGCCGGTGGGCACAGCGTGGACGACCCGGAACCCAAATACGGCCTGGCCGTCACCGGCGTCGCCGACCCGCAGCTGCTCCTGCGCAACGATGCCGGAGTGCCGGGAACGCCGCTGTCGTTGACCAAGCCGCTGGGCGTCGGGGTGCTCAACAGCCGGCATAAGGCCACCGGCGAGGTCTTCCCGCATGCGGTAGCGACCATGACCACGCTCAACGCCGCGGCCGCAACCGCGGCGCTGGCAGCCGGCGCGCGGTGCGCCACCGACGTCACCGGTTTCGGGCTGCTCGGGCACCTGATGAAACTGGTCCGCGCCAGCGGCGTCTCGGCGGTGCTGGACGCCGCCGCGGTCCCCTACCTGGACGGCGCCCGCCAGGCGCTGGCCGCCGGCTACGTCAGCGGAGGTACCCGGCGCAACCTGGACTGGGTGCGCCCGCACCTCGCGGCGGCGGTCAGCGAGGACGAGTTACTGCTGCTGGCCGACGCGCAGACCTCCGGCGGCCTGCTGGTAGCCGCCGAGATCCCCGGCGCCCCGGTGATCGGCCACCTGGTCCCCCGAGGCGAGTATCTGATCACCATCGTCTGAGCCCCCCGCCACTCTCAGCCTCCCCAACTCAACAGCAGAGCTGCCCGCGCTTGATCGAAAAACTCTCCTGTTGAGTTCGGGAACAGGAGGGCGCGCAGCGCGCGAGGAGGTGCGCGGAAGGGTTTTCTTGACTCGTTCCAGATTATGCGGGATGGTGGGCTGCGACATGGACTCCGAGAACGTCAGCAGTCGGCTGCGCCAGGCGGGTTTGCGGGTCACCGCGCCGCGCCAGTCAGTGCTGCAGTGGCTGGCCGGGCAGCCACACGCCACCGTCGAGCAGATCCGCGCTGGGGTGGAGCAGCAGCTGGGGTCGGTCTCCACCCAGACCATCTACGACGTGCTGGCCGCCTGCACCGACGCTGGGCTGGTGCGCCGCATCGAGCCGGCCGGTCACCCGGCCCGGTTCGAGCGCCGCACCGGAGACAATCACCACCACGTGGTGTGTCGTTGCTGCGGGCGCACCGACGACGTCGACTGCGCCGTTAACCTCCGGCCGTGCCTGTCGCCCAGTGAGGAGCACGGCTACCTGATCGACGAGGCCGAGGTGGTGTTCTGGGGGACCTGCCCCGCCTGCCAAACCCCAGCCGGTAACGACGACGACAATCCACTCCGCTACGAGGAGGCACGGTAGTGATGAGCACGCCACCCCAGCCGACAACCGCAGATTCCGGCGCTCCGATCGCCAGCGACGAGCATTCGCTGACCCTCGGCGCCGACGGGCCGATCCTGCTCCAGGATGTGTACCTCATCGAGCAGATGGCGGCGTTCAACCGGGAGCGCATCCCGGAGCGCCAGCCGCACGCCAAAGGCGGCGGCGCGTTCGGGCGTTTCGAGGTCACAGGCGACGTCAGCGCCTACACCAAGGCCGCACTGTTCCAGCCGGGCGTCACGACGGACATGCTGATCCGGTTCTCCACTGTGGCCGGTGAGCGCGGCAGCCCCGACACGTGGCGTGATCCCCGCGGTTTCTCGGTGAAGTTCTACACCACCGAGGGCAATTACGACATGGTCGGGAACAACACCCCGGTGTTCTTCATCCGCGACCCGATGAAGTTCCAGCACTTCATCCGCTCCCAGAAGCGCCGTGCGGCCACCAACCTGCGCGACAACGACATGCAGTGGGACTTCTGGACGCTCTCGCCCGAGTCGGCGCACCAGGTGACCTGGTTGATGGGTGACCGGGGAATCCCGAAGACCTGGCGGCACATGAACGGTTATTCCAGCCACACCTACATGTGGGTCAATGCGCAGGGCGAGAAGTTCTGGGTGAAGTATCACTTCAAGACCGACCAGGGCATCGACTTCCTCACCCAGGAGGAAGCCGACCACCTGGCCGGTGCGGACGGCGATTACCACACCCGCGACCTGTATGAGGCGATCGAGCGCGGGGAGTACCCGAGCTGGACCCTCAAGATGCAGATCATGCCGTTCGAGGACGCCAGGACCTACCGGTTCAACCCGTTCGATCTGACCAAGGTGTGGCCCCACGCGGACTACCCGCTGATCGAGGTCGGGAAGATGACGCTGGACCGCAACCCGACCGACTATCACACCGAGATCGAGCAGGCCGCATTCGAGCCCAGCAATTTCGTGCCGGGGATCGGTCCGAGCCCGGACAAGATGCTGCTGGGCCGGTTGTTCTCCTATCCGGACGCGCACCGGGCCCGGCTCGGCGTCAACTACAAGCAGATTCCGGTGAACGCGCCGAAGGTGCCGGTCAACAGCTACAGCAAAGACGGCGCGATGCGGATCCAGAACGTCACGGACCCGGTGTACGCGCCGAACTCCTATGGTGGTCCGAAAGCCGACAGCGCGACCTACGACGAGTCGGCGGTGTGGTACGCCGATGGGGACATGACGCGCTGTGCCTACACGCTGCGGGTCGAGGACGACGACTGGGGTCAGGCCGGCACGATGGTGCGCGAAGTGCTGGGCGATGACCAACGTGCGCGGCTGGTGAGTAACATCGTCGGCCACCTGCTGGGTGGCGTCAGCGAGCCGATCCTGCAGCGGGCCTTCGAGTACTGGCGCAATGTGGACAAGGACCTCGGCGACCGGATCGAGCAGGGCGTCCGCGCCGGAGGGTCCTGACGGGGGACGAAGTGAGGGCCCGGCAACTGGGGGTGCCGGGCCCTCGCCCATCCACGAGCCCCCGCGGGGTCGTGCGCTCGCCGCGTAAGGTCAGCTGCCATGGGGCTCACCGTGGTCGGTATCGGTGGTTCGATGCGGGAGGACTCGCAGTCCGAACTGGCCCTGTCTGTCGTGCTGCGCAGTGCCCGGCTCGCCGGGGCCGAGACCGTCGCGATCACCGGCACGGACCTGGTCCTGCCGTTCTACGACCCCGCAGTGCTCGAACGCAGCGCCGCGGCGCTGCGCCTGGTGGAGGCGTTACGCGAGGCTGACGGGGTGGTGCTGGTCTCGCCGGGCTATCACGGAACCGTGTCCGGGCTGGTGAAAAACGCGCTGGACTACGTCGAGGACCTCCGTGCCGACACCCGGCCCTATCTTGATGGGCGGGCCGTCGGCTGTGTCGCTATGGCGCTGGGCTGGCAGGCGACGGTGACCACGTTGACCGCGCTGCGCTCGATCGTGCACGCCCTGCGCGGCTGGCCCACCCCCCTGGGCGCCGCCCTGAACTCCGCCGAGATGAGCTTCGACAACCACGGTGTCCCCTCCGACCCCGCGGTGGAACGCATCCTCCACACCATCGGCGAGCAGGTCGTGCAATTCGCTCAAGGCTGGGCCACCTGACCGGCGGCGGATGCTTGAGGCTCCTGTTCAGCGCGGCGGAGACGTCCGGGAGATGATGACGTGCCGGTGCGGCGACCGAGCGACCCCGAGTTGAGCGCCCAGCAGCCAGTCAGTCCTCAACCCCCACCCCGATGGTTGTCGCACGCGTCGGCTTGTCGACGCGCTGGGCGGCGATCACCGCGTCGGCTCCGGTGCTGGTGGCGCGCATGGCAAGTGCTGAGCTGGGTCACCACCGGCGCGCTAGGTCTGAGGCTGATCCGCAGGGGAGCGTCGCCCTCGACCGACCCTCCAGCACTGCGCCGTCATCGGACAGGGGACGAGGGGTAGGACGCGGGCAAGATCGTCTTACGCCGCCGTTAACGCTGTCCGGATCTCCCTGCGGACTTCGCTGATCACTGGGTTGGTGGTGTGGGGTGTCAGGACTGTGTCGAGGGCGCGGAGCCGGTCGTAGGCGCGGGGTGAGGCGAGCGTGGTGATCTCGTTGACCGCGCGGTGGGCGGTGCCTGCGGCGGTGTCGAGGTCTCCGGCCAACACGTGTGCTCCAGCGAGGTAGGTGAGATTGATCACCCGTCTGCGGGCCAAGTCGTCTGGCCCGAAACCGTCCACCGCCTGCTGGAGCAGCAGCACCGCACGGGCGGCGTACTTGGGGTCGGCGGTGGTCTGCGCGAGGGTGTAGAGGGCGGTGCCGTGCCGGGCGGTGAGCTCGGCGGTGGTGAGGTGCACCGCCCAGGGCGTGGCCGTGTTCGGGTCGGCGGCGGCGAAGTGCTCGGTTGACTGGCCGAGCGCGCGGTCACAACCCTGAACGTCACCCTGGGCCGCCTGGCAGCACGCCTGGTAGCTCGCGAGGTAGCTGGCCGTGGACGCCGAGAGCGGCTGGCCGCGGCGGGCGGCGGTGCCGTAGGCGAGCTGAATCAGGCTCAGCCCTTCCCGGGGCTGGCCCAGACTTACGGCCTGGTTGGTCATGCTGGTCAGCAGGAACGCGGTCAGGTCCGCCGCGCTGGGATGCTCGGCATGCTGGATGACCTCCAAGGCGAGCAGGAACAGGCGGCGGGCCTCGTCGTGGCGTCCGGCGTCGTAACTGGACCACGCCGCGGCCCGGCCGAGGTCGGCGGTGGCCACCAGCAGGCGATCCCGCACCTCAGGGCTGCCGTCCGCATCCAGCAGCGGCAGCACCGCTCGCAGCTGCGACACGATGGCCGAGCGGCACGAGTCACCACCACTGCTGTAGTCCATGCGGCGCAACAGTTCGGTGGCCTGCTCGATCGCCGCCACGTCAGCCGTCCCGATCCGCTCGGCCGGCTCAGTGGAGTCGGTGGGCAGCAACTTGGCCAGCCGCTCGACGTCCAGGGTGGTGGCGCCCAATCCTAGGACGAGCCCGATCGCCGTCCAGGAGAAATTTCGCCGTAGCACGCTCTCCACCTCCCCGGTGTCCTCGGTCTCTGTACGGTCCACGTTAGTCGGGTCCGCGTCGAAACCCAGGAGCATTGGGGGGATGCCGAGCCGGGTGGCGAGGCGGGCGACGGTCTCGATGTCCCGCAGCCGGTACTCCCCGCGTTCGAAGCGCGAGATCCGGTCCTGCTCGATCCCCAGCACCTCGCCGAGCTCGACCTGGGTCAGCTCCACGGTGCGCCGCACCGCCCGGAACAGGTAGCCGAAGTCGTAGGCGGCCAGTGCTCGCCGTACCGGCTCCCGGGTGAACAACCCTGCCTCGCGCAGCACCTCAGCGACGTCGAGGTGGTGTGAGCACGGGTCACAGCGCGTGCCGGAGTGTCCTCGACGCAGTCGGGCTCCGCATCGCGCGCAGATACGGTGTGGCGCGGTGCCGGAATGACCGCTCATTATGTCTCGCTCCCGCCCGTCCTGAGTGGATTCCTGAGTGGATCAACCATAACGGCCCCACACCAAAGCCCGCTTAACCGGCCCTCGCAATCGACATCCCACCGACCGGGGGCACCTACATATGGCAGCACAGCCTGCCCAACCGGTCGAGCCATTGATCAGATAACCGACGTGCCGGTCCTACGAGAGCGGCCCCTAACTCAGCTCCCAGCAGCCAGCCAGTCCGCAACCCCAACCCCGAGATGGAGGCGCTCTCCGTGACCCAATCGACCCTCTCGATCGGTGACCGATGGTGCGATGCCGATGGCGAGCGCATCGTTCTGTTCTCTTGGGTCGAGCAGGTCACGGAGAACGCAGAACTCGGAATACTGCCTTCCCGGCTGCATCAATGGGGTGAGGTCGTCGGCTGGGGGCGCGATTCGGTTTATGTTCGCTTTGACGACGACCAGCTGGCCAGCGCGCCTCCCCATTTTCTGCGCCTGCTCTCCGACATCCCGAGCGAGCGCTGAGAGCGCCATGTCCAGACCGTGGACAAACGCAGCCCTTCACGACTCCGGCCGCCCCATCCCCCTTTCCTCGCCACTCCCCGGGGAGTGCGGCGGCCGGACTCCACTCACGGCGGGACCGGGGTGCCTTCCCCCGCAGCACCCGGTCCCGCCGTGGGTGTTGCTGCGGTACCAGCCTGGTGTGGTCGGGCGGTGCGCCCGCACCGTGCATGTGGCGCCGTTGCCGATCGGCGGCGCGGGCGAGGCCAAGGCGCTCTGCGGAGCCCTGTTGTCGCTGGAGCAGGTCGAGGCGGTTACCCCAGGTCATGGCATGCCGTGCACGAGCTGCCTGCTCAGCCCCCGTCTTACCGAGAGCATGTCGATGCTGCCCACCGAGAACCTCGGACCGGCCTGCTCACCCCAGGACAGCACCGATCTCACACCGCAGCGAGCGGCGGCCCAGTACCAGGCATGGGGCTGGCCAGTCACCCTGCGCGGCGACCACGTGTGCCTGCGCCTGGACGGGAACGCGGTGGCATTGATCATTGCCGTGCCGCTGGCCACGCGACTTGCCGGAACCCTGTTTCTGCCGCCCACGGCGACCGCCCGCGGAGCGATCACCTGGATACACCCAGCCGTGCCCCACGCGCTCCAACTCTGCCGCGAACTCGACGTCATCACCGCTATCCGCGCCGTGCAGCGCGGCTCACCACCACCTCATGATCCGCCTGGTGATGAGCGTCTGCCCGTCCGCTCACCCGGTGCCCACCTGCACCCCCAGCTCCGGCGCCCGCCGGTGACCACTCGTGGAGGCGAAAACGGCGGCGAGGGCGGACATCCCGGGGGTCGCGCCGATGTCCGCTGAGCGCTCACACCGGTTCGCCCTGACCGGTTCCGACCCCGAGGGCCGCAACCGCACCATCATCTTGTGGCGGGAGTCCGACCTGGTGGGCGGCAAGGTGGTGCGCCGGGTGGTGCTCACGTTGGACGCCACGATGACCACCGCGACCGTGCTCACCCCTGCCGAAGCCGTCGAGGTGGCGCAGGCGATCTCGGCGGCGGCCCGGTGATCGAGCAGCTTGGCTCCTCCCGGTCGCTGCGGCGGGAGATCATCACACTGGCCGGCCACCCCGCTCACCCAGCAGAGCGTGGGGTGAGGGTGCACAAGCATCCATAAGTCGCTGCACAAGGGGTCTGGAAGGTGCTCAAGCATCCATAAAACCCCCGCAGCTGGGATAGCAGCTCATATGATCTTCGCGGGGTCAACCAGCTAGGCGAGGCTGGCTTGGGCGGGCGAGATGGCTTCCTCGGATTGGAGGGCGGCTCGGACGCACAGGGCGCCGCCTTCCAGCCGGCCGCGCGGGCGTAGCCCGGCCCGGCGCAGCACCCGGGTCAACGCGCCGTTGCCCACCTGGGACACCGCGACGATCTCGGTGAGCTGATCACTTCGGGCCAGCTCCACCATCTTGCGGGCCAGCGCGGTGCCCACTCCGCGACCCTGCCAGGCGTCCTCCACCAGCAGGGCCACCTCAGCGGTGCCGGGTGCGCCGTGGGTCAGATTCGCCAGCCCCACTGCGGCACCACCGTCGGGGGTCACCGCGAGCATGCTGATGGACCCGTTGGTGCCGATCAGCTCTTGTAGTACCGCCGCTGCCAGCACCGGCCGGGTGGGTAGCGAACGCAGCGATCGGGTCTGCGGTGAGCAGCGCGCATGCAGCGCGGCGACCAGCGGTGCATCGGCTGCGGTCGCGGCCCGCAGCATCACCTCGGACCCGTCGGTGAGCTGCACGCTGACCCGGGGTGGGGGTAGCCGCCGGCCGTCGGAGCTGCCGGTGAGTTCGAGCAGAGCCGTGGCCTGGGAGATCTCGGTGGCGGTGAACGGCCAGCCGCGGCGCAACCGGATCCGGTTCGCGCCGGTGCCGACCTCGGTGTGGTGCGCGGCCGGTGGCGCGCCGTCCCCGGCCAGCTCCGCGCGCAGCAGGGCGGCCACCGCCCGCGCGGCGCTGCCGGGGTCGACCGCGACGCAGTGCGCGAGCGCCAGCGCGGTGCTCACCGGATCGGCCAGCGCCTGGGCGTCGGCCTGCACGACCACCGTGACGCGGAACCCGGCGGCCTCGATGGCTTCCACCAATTCCGGCACCGCCCGTTTCGGAGATACCTTGACCAGCAGCTCGTCGGTCACCGCACCGTCCTGGGCGGGCTCACCGATGACGTGCAGCGAGACGATGTTGGCTCCGCAGCTGCCGATCGTGGCAGCGAGCGCGCCAAGCCTGCCAGGCTGATCGGCCACGTCGACGTGCAGCCGCCATAGGGTCACACTGACCACCTCCTGGCTCAGCTTCCGCTGTTCGCATTACCGCCACGTTGACCAAGAGTAAAGTCAATTCGTCCGTTAGCAGACCGCTGAACGCGTACGGGCGAATCTAAAGGCCCTCGAATACTTCCCGTACGAAAGCTACCTCGATGGCGGCGTGCCGGAGGTTCTCGGCCACCACCAGCGACCCGTGCCCGGCGTCGTAGCGGTAGCTCCGGTAGGGCTTGCCCAGCTCGGTGAGCCGGGCGAGGTAGTTGTCGATCTGGCGGATCGGGCAGCGCGGATCGCTCTCCCCGGCCAGTACCAGCACCGGGGCCCTTAGCTGCGCCACGTAGGTGATCGGAGACGACAGTCGGTAGAGCTCGGGCAGCTCCTCCGGTGAGCCACCGAACAGTGCGCGGTCGAAGGCTCGTAGCGGCTCCATCTCATCGGCGTAGGCGGCGACGAAATCACCCACTGGGACCCCGGCCACCCCGGCGGCCCAGCGTTGCGGCTGGGTCCCGAGGGCGAGCAGGGCCAGGTAACCACCCCAGGACCAGCCCTCCACCACGCACCGCATCGGGTCGGCGAATCCGCTGGAGACCGCCCAGTCGTGCACGGCGGCGACGTCGTCCAGCTCGCTGCGCCCGGGCCTGCCCTCGATCGCGTCTCGCCAGGCCGAGCCGTATCCGGTTGATCCCCGGTAGTTGACGTGCACGATGGCGAAACCCGCGTCGAGCCAGAGCGCCCGATCGGCCGAGAAATGATCTTCGTCGGCCGCGTGCGGCCCGCCGTGCAGCAGGAAAACGGTCGGCAGCGGGCCGTCGGCGGCACCGTCCGGCCTGGCAACCAGGGCGTGCACGGTGTCGTGAGGCACGGTGTCGTGAGCACGGTGTCGTGAGGCACGGTGTCGTGGAGCACGGTGTCGTGCGGGGTCGGCACGAAATGGTCGCTCAACGGTTGCGAGCCGGGCGCGGGCTCACCCTGGGGGATCAGTAGCGCCCGATCCGTGCCGTCGGGGTGCAGTGCCCTGATGGTGGGGGGCTCGGCGGCGCAGGACCAGGCGTACTCGACGGTGCCGTCCGGGCGAACAGCCGCGCCGCCGACCGTGCCGCGGGGGATCTCCAGTGTGGTCAGCTCTGCGGTGGCCAACTCGTAGCGGTGCAGCGTCGAGCGAGCCGCGTGCTGATGTTCGACGAGTAGCGCGGTGCCGTCGGGATACCAGTCCGCGGTCACCTCGCCGGGCAGCTCCAGGTCGAGCTCGGTCTCGGTGTCGCTCACGACGTCCCAGATCAGCAGTTCCTGGCGGCCGCGCCGCTCGTGGGCGAGCAACAGCCTGGAGTCACCCTCGACGGGCGCGAAACCGAAGACCTCCAGGCCCTTGCCGGGACCGTCCCATTTCTCGGCGACGGTCTGGCTGGTGGCTTCTGCGGCGATGCCCGAGAATCCCGACGCCCGAAATCCCGACGCGCAGCACCCGGACCGCGGGATGCCGGGAGTCACCGTGCTCGGAGTGCATGATCGCGAGCAGTCGCTCGTCCCGGGACAGCGCGCCCACCCCGGCGTCGTGCTCGCTGCGGTAGACGACCTGGGCGTCCTCGCCCCACGAGATCCACACCGTGGTGCCATCGTCGGTGGAGGAGCCGACCGCCGCGATGCGCCGCCCGAGGTCCAGCCCGGCGGGGTAGCCGGGTGCGGTGCCCGGCACGGCGGGCTGTGGCTGCGCATCGACGGGCAGGCCGGCGAAGGGCTCGGTCACCCAGCTGCCGAACTCGTCTCCGTCGTTGTCGGCGAACCACCACACCTGCGAACCGTCGGGCGTCACGGTGGCGCTGTGGGTGCCGTGGGGGCGGTTGGTGAGCTGCCGGTGCGTCCCGGTGGCCCGATCCCAGGTGTAGACCTCCCGGGTGCCTGATGCGTTGGAGGTGTAGAGGCAGCGATCCGGTGCGTCGCGGGCCCACTGCGGCAGGCTGACCCGGGGCGCGGTGAAGCGGGCCCGCCAGCGGGCCTCCGCGTCCGGGTCGTCGAATAAGGTGTCGGGGACGGTAGCGGAGTGCGGCGCTGCGTTCACCCCCCGATAGTGCCGTATCAGCACCCGGCTCGGGGATTGACCAGCTTCGGGTTACCGGACTAACCGCCGCGCGGTGTCCTTGATGACCTCGGTGAGTACCCGCTGGGCGGCCGAGCCCATGGTGGTCAGCACCGACTGCAGCTTGCGGGCGGTGTCCGGGTCGATCTTGCCGATCATCTGCGCGGACTTGCTGGTTACGGCCAGCAGCACCCGTCGCAGATCGTCGGGGTCCGGGGTGCGGCGGACCAGCCCGGCCCTGGCGAGTCGGTCCACCATCGCGCAGGTGGCGGGTGGCCGGGTACCCAGGGCCTCGGACAGCGACAGCAGCGTCATCGGAGCTCGCGCGCTGATGATGTGCAGCGCGATGAGCTGAGACAGGGTAAGCTCACTGCCGGCCCAGGCAGCTGGGCGGGCAGCGACCATCTTCCGCAGATAGCCGGCCAGCCAGCGAGCATCCTCAGTCGTCACCATTGACGCTGCAACCACCTGCGGACCGTCCGGAACTGCATGCGTGACCTCCGTTGCTCACGTGCGTTCATGGAACCAACGAACGCAGTCGGACGCAAGAACCCGCTGGTGGTACCCAATTTGGAGCAGTGTGGTGACGGAATGACAGCACTACCGGGTGAGCGTGCTCGACCACCCCGCTGTCGAACTCCGCTGGTGCGGATGTTTCTGGGGAAAATATCAATATTAACGGAGAAATATGCGCAATATTCACCGCAATGGAGGATTTTTTGGCTTGACTGATTGGCAGGGATGGTGCAAGAGTTCGCGGTATGGCCTCGTTCGACTGCCTCGGCGATCCGGTCCGCCGCCGGATTCTGGGGCCGCGAGCATGCGGCGGGCGCATCATCGGGGAGGCCGGCGTCGTTGTTGCGCACGAGTCGGGGAGTTCCCGGTCGGGGGAGTTGCGTAGTACCTGCAGGTGCTGCGCGGCTTCGGGACAGCAGCGGCTGAGTCGCCGGCAACCTGACGCCTGACCCGGACGACGTGACCGTGCCCGCGCCGCATCCGCCTGAGTTCCGGCGGCGAGCTGTGGAACTGGCTCGCCGGGGAGATCGACCGATCGCCGTGCTGGCGCAGCGGTTACAGATCAGCGAGTCGTGCCTGCGTCGCTGGATGGATCAGGCCGATATCGACGACAACGGTAGCGATTCCCGGCTGACGAGCTCGGAGAAGCGCGAGCTCGCGCAACTACGCCGGCAGACCCGGCGCCTGGAGCGGGAGAACGAGATCCTCAAGCAGGCCCTCGTCCACTTCGTGCGGCTGTTGGCTCACGAGTCGAGCAGTGCCTTGAGCTGCTCTGGTGGTCCCGCCGCGCCGTACAGCGCGCCGAGTGCCCAGTTGGCGCCCAGGCCGGTGCAGTACACGGCCTGCTCGGCGGTGTCGATCGGGTAGGCGAGCACGTCGATGCCCGCGGCCCGCAGGCTGTGGATCGAGGTCTGCATCGCCGGGGACAGGATCGGGCACGGGCCAGGGCCGTGGGTGATCTGCTGGGACACCAGCGCGGTGAGGCGCACGGTGGACAGGGCGAGCTCCGCTTGGCAGCGCAGCCCGCCGATGCCGCCGCCGAAGTCGTGTACCCCGATGCGCAGCCCGAGCTCGGCCAGTACCCGCAGGTTGTCCTCGGCCTGCGCGCCGCCCTCGCCGGCGAACTCACCGGTGGCGGCGCGGATCGCGGCCACCGGAGCTCGCAGCTCCAGCTGGGCCGGCGGCAGGTCGGTCTCGGCCAGCACCGCGGTGACGGTGGCGATCAACTCCGGGTCCTGCGCCTGCGACGGGCTGAGGTTGACCGCCATCGGTGGCACGGGGTCAGGTGAAACGGTGTCCCTGGTGTGCTGTCGCCACGTCACGGCCTGCTGGGCGGCGGTGCGCAACCACCACTCACCGATCACGTGCACCGAACCGGTCCGCTCGGCGGCGGCGACGCACTGCTCGTGGGAGAGCTTGCCGCGGTGCGGATGCTCCCAGCACAGTGCCGCCTCGATACCCACCAGTTGGTGCTCGGCCAGGGTGACCACGGGTTGGTAGGTCACGTGCAGCTGGCCGGTTTCCTGGGCGCCGGGTATCTCCGCGGCGAGTTGGAGCTCCGCGCGGTCGGTGGTGTCGGTGTCGGTGTCGAACGGTGCCCACTGCCCTGGGCCCTGGCCCCGCAGCCGGCGCAGGGTGGAGCTCGCGTCGCGGATCAGCTCATCAGGCACGGATTCACCGGCCCGGCGCTGCACGACGCCGATGGTTGCGGTGAGCGCGAGCCCGGTCTTGTCGACGTAGTGCGGCTCGGCGAGTTCGATATTGATCATTTCGGCGAGGGTGCTCGCATTGAGTGCCGAATCGTCCGATTCGAGGAAGACCGCGTACTCGTCGTCGCCGAGCCTGGCCACCATCCCCGGCCGGTCCGCGACCACGGTTTCCAGCCGGCGGGCGACCACTTCCAACATCTGGTCCCCGACGCGGTGGCCCATACCGTCGTTGACCGCCGAGAAGCCGTCCAGGTCCAGATGCATCAGCGTGACGACGGTCGAGGGGTCCAGCCCGGGAAGCACCCGCTCCAGATGGGTGAGCAGGTATCGCCGGTTCGGCAGCCCGGTGTGTGGGTCGTGCAGTGTCTGGTGGAGCAGTTGCTGTTCCAGTAGCTGCAGGTCGGTGATGTCGTCGACCGTCGTCAGGAGGTGGTGGGTCGCCTGCTCGCCGCCGGGGAGCACAGAGACGTTCAGGTTGACCCACACGGGCTCACCGTCCGCGCGGCACAGCGGGTAGCGGATCCGCAACTGCGGATCCCGGCTGGTCGCCAGGCCCCGGTAGCGTTCCTGCATCACGAGCCGGTCCCGTGGCAGGAACAGCTCGCTGAGCTCCTGCCCTACCAGCTCGCCCGGAGGGTACTCGAGAATGTCCTCCAGCGCCCGATTGCACTGGACGATCGTCCCGCCGGGTTCGTTGATCACGATGCCCAGCGGGGATGCGTAGAACACCTGCCGGAACCGAGCCTCGCTGGAGGCCAGCGCCTGCTCGGCCTGCTTGCGGGCCCGCAACCCAGCGCGGTAGATCTTGTCCTGCTCGTCGAGGCTGCGCTCGCGTAAGGCACGGGCGTAACTGCCGGCCAACTCCGCGCTCAGCATCGCCACCCGGCTGGTGAGATCGACGCCTGGCGGAGCATCCCCCAGCAGGTCCGGCAACTCTCCGGCGATCAGGGCCAGTGTCTTGCTGAGCGTGTCGGTGCTGGTGAAATGGGTGGCGACGAGGTCGGATCCGACCCGCCCCCCGGCGGTGGGATCGAACTGCGGGGCCAGCGCCGCCTCGATCAACCGGTCGACGTGAGTGCGCAGGACAGCGACGGTCTCGCTGGATCCCATCGATACGTAGCTCGTCCCGGCGATCGCATCCGCCCACCGGTGGGCGAACGCTTCCCGGTCTGTGCTGTCCATGGTCCTGCTTTACCCCGACTTGGCGTGACGCCCGGCTAGGTGGCGGGCGCTCTACGTCGGACCAGCATTCTAACGCGTTCGGGGGCGGCTGCGGTGGGTCCAGCTCGCACGTCAGCTCGGCACGGGTGGGCCGAACCGGGCGCCCCAGGCGGTGTCCGCGCCAGCGTTGCGCCTGCTCCGGGGTGTCCACCCCGGGGACGATTACGGTCGCCAGCGGCACCCCCAGCCAGAGTTGCTCGGCCCGCAAACCGCTCGCGGTCAGGGCCTCCCGCACCACCTCGACGAGATCGGGGTCCTGGCTCAGCGCTGCGGTGAGGTCGACCCGTAGCGGTGGTCGCCGCTGCCGATGTTTCGATGCCTGGGCGTGCACACCGCAGGTCTCCTGCACGAGCCAGCGCCCGAGGGCGCGCACCAGCCCGGTCTCCTCGGCCAGCTCGAGACATTCGGAATGGCCCAGGTGGGCACATGCTCCACCACGACGATCGTGCTGGCGTTCACTTACCGGGGCGGGCGAGTCGCATGGCGGTGTGTACAGCTTGTTTGGCGGCGTGGTGGCACTTCGCCTGGGCGGCCGCTGTGGGAAATCTCTCGAAGTAATAGGAGTGCACGGGAACCTCCTGCGCTCCAAAAGTACTCTTGAATTTCTTCAGCTCCTCGGTCTGGTATATGCCGAAGTCGTAGCTCTGCCGTCCATCGGCGCAGGCGGCCTCGATGGCGCAACGGTGGAGGAGTTCGTTCGCGCCGGTGCCCCGCGCCCGTTCCTTGTCCATCGCTCCCCGCCAATAGCTGGCCAGTGGACCTCGCGTGAGGACTAAAATACCGGCGAGCGGTTCGCCTTCCCGCGAGGCCATCCACACGGTGCAACGCTCGCCCATCCTCTGGGCCACAGTGGCGAACTTGTACTGCGGTTCGATACGCTGCGCTCGCCAGCGCATGAGTGATAACGGATGACCCCGCTCCTGGGCCCATCTGTCGACCGAGCTCCGGTACAGCATGTCGAAAGCAGGAATCAGCGCTCCGGTGCTGTCCGATTCCACCGTGACGCCGCGTCGTTCCGCTTTCCGGGAATTGGATCGTACCTTGCTCGTGAAACGCTCTGACCAGACCGTGGAAAAACCGCCGCGGAGATCGAGTACCTGCCCGGTCCGGCTGGTGGAATATATTGTGCTCGGAGTCACTGATGCCCATACCAGGGCGTCGTCCCTCCCCACCATGACGCGGGTGCGCAGACCGGGATGGCGCTGGAGTTCCTGGATCAGCGCCCGGGTCTGGCTGGCTGAGGCCGGCCCTTCCTCGCTGAGGAGACCACTCGCATCAGCACCGAGACCCCATCCATGGGGCGGTGATTCGAACAGCCCCAGGGGCGAGGGGATTCCGGTTTTCCGCAGCCGAGGCAGGATCAGTCGACGTCCATCTTCGCCCCGGAACAGCAGGGTCGCGTCCGAGAAACGGCTGGAACTGCAGATGCAGTCAATCCACTCGGGTGTCTTCGAGAGTGCGATGCTCTCGTCCCGGGCGACGAGGTCCTCCCAAGCAGGACGGGCCGCTGCGCCTTCTGCTTCGAGGGACATGCGGTAAGCGTGAGAAAGCACCATGTGGCCGACCTCTCGATACCTCAATCTGGAAAACCTGGTCTCCCGGAACGGGTATATTCTGGCAGGGTCTGGACAAAGCCCCGTGCAGCAGGGTCACCCCCGACCGGCGCGGACCGGTGGCGTCTGCGGCTCCTGCAACTACTGCGGCTCCTGCACCGCGCCCTAAGGTTGCGCTCGTGACTGACGCCGCCACGTCCTCCCGCGCCCTCGGCGGACCTGAACACCAGCAGGTACGGCTACCGACGATCAAGGGACTCGTCGAGTCTGGCTGGGACCGGGGGCAACTGCGGTGGCAGCCGGAGTGGCGCGTCCCCAAATCGCCGCATGACGCTGCGAAGCGCGACGGTGGCAGGTCGTTTGCAGGCTGGCCTGTTGATCTGGTGATTTTTGATGACCCGAACAAGGTCGGAGAATGGGAGCACATCCTGGCGATCTGTGAGTTCAAGGAACCGACGCTGGAGCAGGGAATTTCACAACTCGAAATCTATCTGGCGCGTGAGCCCCGAGCTCGCATGGGTTACTGGACCAACGGATCCGAAGACGTCCGGGTCTACAAGCTGGCGGATGGCAATTTCAAGCATCTGAGGAACCGCGGTCTGCCGCGGCCCGGCGATGACTTCGTCCGGCCGTCTGAGCAACCGCTGAAGTATCGGGACCTGGCCATCCCCACGAATGGGAACCTCCGATCCGTCTTCGGCCGCCTGCTGGATGTCGTGGTCGCGCGGGACAGTCGATCTACCCGGGCGGAGGCGCAGCTCAACGAGCTGTGCAACCTCCTGCTACTCAAACTGGAGTCGGACACCAACGGCGAGTACGACCCCAACAAACCCCTGGCGTTCCAATTGTCCCAGGGTGGCGAGACGTACACGGCTCGGGCCATGCGCGAACAGTTCGCGACGCTGAAAAAACTACGCCCGGAGGTTTTTGCCGAGCAGCGCGAAGGTGAACTGGATTTGGATGATCACACTATTCAGGAGGCGGTGTACGAGTTATCCGGCCTCAATTTGCTGAGCGTTCACCCGGAGGCGATTTCTTCGGCGTTCCAGGTCTTCCGTCGAGCCAACCTGAAGGCAGGAGAGGGTCAGTATTTCACGCCCCAAAGGGTGATCTCGACTGCCGTTAAAATGATGGACATCCAACCCCGGGACAAGATTATAGACCCGGCGTGCGGTACCGGGGGTTTCTTGGTTGAGGCGTTTCTGTCGGTGATCGGGAAGAGTAAGGGAAAGAGATCTGAGGCGAGTGCGCGAACGTGGGCGCACCGGCAGGTTTATGGCGTGGATAGAGATGCGATCAACGTCAAGCTCGCCAGAGCCATCATGGTCAGTCTGGGTGACGGCTCGGTCAACATCCATGTTGGCGACTCGATCAGGGCTGATCGTTGGGTCAGGGATTACCCGCATCTGGAGATGCCGATGACGGACGGTTCCTTCACTGTTGTGATCACGAATCCTCCATTCGGCAAGAACCTGAAGGTAAGCAAGATCGATTCGCGCCGAAACGGATACAGCATTGCCGCCGCCGCGGCGGCGAAGAAACACGAGGACTATGTAGACCTTGAAATCGGTCTGGTGTTCATGGAGCGCGCCCACCGGCTGTTGATGAAAGGTGGTCGATTGGGTATCATCCTGCCTGAGACCTATTTCTTCTCCGCTACCTACTGGTGGCTGCCCGACTGGTTGCGTGATCGTTTCATCCTGCGTGGTGTGCTCAACATTCCGATGGAGGCTTTCCAGGGCTTCTGCCGAGCCAAGACCAACTTCTACGTCTTCGAGAAGAAATGATCGCCATGGTGCATAAGCCGGCGTGGTTCCGCGACGGAGAGGTCTTTGTCTCCTATGCGCCGACGGTTGGCATCAACAAGGATGGCGAAGAACTGTTCGTCGTCGACCCGGTAAGGGGTACACGTACCAGCGAGATGAATGACAAGCTGGCTGAGGACGTGCACTTCCTCGTTGAAGAATGCGCTACGACGGACACCAGTCGATGGGTGCCCAGTGCTGCACTGACTGATCGGCTCATTGCCGTTCCGGTGTACTTCGATGAGCGGCCGCTTCGGGAACTCGACGCACTGATGGCGCTACCTGAGATGTCAGGATTCACCAGCAGGACCATCGGTGAACTGGTGGCGGATCGCTTGCTTGTGGTCATGAATGGGCACGGTAGCCCCTCGGCTGATTTTCGCACCGGCCACGTACCCTACATCAAGGTCTCCGATATTCGGGCTGGTCAAATCAACATCAACCCCACGAATCGGGTCACCGAGGTCGTCGCCGAGCGGTTCTGGAAGACGGGAGACTCCGGGCTGAGAGCTTATGACCTCATCACGCCCATCCGGACCAGTAAGAACATCGGCGAGTTCGCCGTGCTGATGCCGGGCCAAGAGCGGGTCGTGCTGACGAAGGAGGTGCTGGTCCTTCGTGCGGCGGATGATGCCGCCTTCGACAACTTCTACCTGTTGTGGGCCATGACCCTTAAGGCGGTGCGCCGCCAGTGGGATCGGATCGTGTTCATGCAGACCAATCGCGAGGACGTGGGTCGCCGGTACAACGAGATCCGCATCCCTGTCCCACCGAACCCTGAGGTGGCCGCCGCGTGCTCGAAGACGTTCCGCGACTACTATCTCGGAACCCAGCAACTCCGCGACAACCTGCTGGAGTACCTGACAACCGATAGCAAGCACTACATCTTCATGTCCAGTGTGGCCGCGATCGAAGAAGTGCTGGACGCCGAAATCGCTGAATCAGAGGACGAATCGTTGTGAGCACACGCCTCCAGGATCGAAGAGAATCGGACACGCTCTTGCTCCAGGCGAAGGGACGGGCCGATCGTGTCTTCGACGAGGTCCCGGTACAGGTCGGCTTCATCCGACGTCAGCCGTTCGAGGCGGGTATTGATGGGGCGTTCTTCGCGTACCCACTGTGTCTCGTGCGCCAGTAGCGTGATCCGGTCCATGAGCATCGACCGGACGTGTGGGAACCTGCTGCGCAAACGGTCCAGCATCGAGAATCCATGTGTGTCGATGTCGCTCCAGTAGACGATATCTCGCCCATCGAGCCACGCCAGCTGATGCAACGTGGTCAGCGCGTACCCTCCGCCATAGACCACCATGGCGTCATCGATGGGCGGGAACGCGAGATAGGTGATTTCGTTCTCCACCACATAGACGATCGACGGCGGCGGTGCGACGGACGCGAGCTCGGTAGCACGGACCGAGAGCTCGGAGAAGGTGCCGAACTGCTCGGTAGCGGCGCCGAGGATCCTGAACCTGATGTACTGCGGTTTGTCGCGAAAGCCGAACCGACCCAGGAAATCCGTTCGTGGGCGCGACGAGTCGACTCTATTCGGCTCGAGTTGACAGTCGAGCAGATCCGACAGGATCGTTCGGTGCCGTTCGATGAACTTGGTGTCGACCCCGGGAACGTCGACCTGCCGCAGGTACATCTGTGGCTGCTGGTTCTCGTCGATCCAGGTTACGGTCCGCACGATCTTCGGCCAGTCCTGCGCGAGGGCAAGCACTCTCATCGGATGAAGTGTCATCCAGTCAATGAGGCGGGGGGCCTCGGACCGCGTCGTCGAAAGCAGATCGGCAAGACACCGCACCTGGCTACCGACCCCGAGCAGCTTCCAGAGCTGCTCATAACCATCGACCCAGACCACGCGGGGAACCTGATTGGTACCGACGATCCGGCCGCCCACCGTCGCGAACTCGACTCGCAGCGTGGCGTCGGCGTCTGCACTCCAGCGGCGTGCCCAGTCCTGGGCCGCCGCGAAGTTGTTCGCGACGTCACGAACGGTGGGTCCCTTCAGCCGGATCGCCAGTGGCTCCCATTCGGCACCCACCGCGAACCGGGTGAGGAACTCGCCCTTGTCATAGCGCCGCCGCAGCACCTGAACCACGTCAGGCCTCGTCATCCAGTCGGTCGGCACCCGTGCCGACGCCACGATCATGCACCGGGCCGATCAGCGAGCGTTCCGACGCCCCGGCCACCGCGTATCGCATGGGCCAGTTGCCGCTCGTGGTACTCCTCGATGGTCAGGCTCTGGAGCCGCGAATAGTTGCCGTTGACGTTGTCCACGAACCCGACGGCGGCGACGAAGGGCTCGATGACATGGATCTTCTGCAGCGGGGTCACAATCAGTAACTGCAGGCCGAGTCGTCGGAACAGATCCAGAGCGAAGCGGGTGGACTCGTCCGAGCCGCGCCCGAAGGCCTCGTCGATGACGACGAAGCGGAAGGTCTTCGACCTCGTCGCTGTCCAATCGAGTCTGAACTGGTAGGCCAATGAGGCTGCGAGGATGGTGTAGGCCAGTTTCTCCTTCTGCCCACCCGATTTTCCACCGGAGTCGGTGTAATTCTCGTGTTCGGTATCATCGGCGCGCCACCGTTCCGATGCAGAGAAGACGAACCAGTTCCGGACGTCAGTGACCCGCTTGGTCCAGGACTTGTCGATCTCCGTCTGTCCCTCGCGTCCTTTGAAGCGCTCGATGATTCCCTTGACCTGGAGAAACTTCTGTTCGGAGTACTGGTCGGACCCGTCTGCGGACAGCGAGCCATCGGTGCAGGCGCGCAACTCACTGATGAAGTCGCGGATTTCGACGTTGGGGGTGCGCTGATCTTCCAGACGGATGAAGCGGCCGGGATTGTAGTCAATGCCGGCCAGTGACTCGTTGATCGTCGTGATCCGCTCTTTGATGAGCGAACCCTGCTTGTTCAGCTCGGACTGGAAGCCCGCGATGTCGCGGATGGTGTTGGTGTTCAGGTAGTCCTTGAAGTCGGCCTCGAACCGCGGCAGGTCGTCGTCGAGCAGCCGGTCGCGCAGCGCGCGGTACTCGCCCATGGACTGCAAGGAGTCGTCCATCTCCGCGGCTTCGAGCGGATATCTTCGTCGGAAATCGCCCATCTGAACCACGATCTTGTTGCTCAGCCGGTTCCGCCGTGCCGTGTGCTCGTCCCTCGCCTGAGTGATACTGCCCCGTAGCCGCTCCGCCAGCTGGTTGTACCCCTCCACCGTGGCCGGTGCCGGCGCACCGGCGCGAGCTGCCAGCAACTCGACGTAGCTGCGGGCGGCATCACAACCGGGCTCAGCCAAGGTCGCCTCGGCGTTGGTGAGACCTTCCTGCGCGGTCTCCAGTTTCTGGTGCGCGCGCGAGCGGGCGTCGACACTGGCAGTCTTGTCCGATTCGGCCTCCTCGATCAGGTGCTGGACGCCCTCCAGCTCGTCGGAGATCCGGCCCAGCTCCGCGGAGCTCCCCTCGATCCGCCGTTTCTCGGCCTGGTGCTCGGCGATCCGCCGGATGACGCTGTGCCAGTCGAGCTCGGCGAAGGTGTCGAACTCCTCGAGCTTCGCCAGCGTCGCCGCACGGCCCGCCGCTTCAGTCAACTGCTTCTTCAACCGGTTCTGCAGCTCGCCGACAGTGTTCTGCTGGCGATTCGCCTCCTTCGCGCGCCGCAGCAGAGCTTCGATCTTCTGTTCGTTGCTCCAGCCGAGCACGTAGGTGCTCCGGTCGTCGATCCGGGCGGAGTCGTTCTTCTCGTGCCGGCCGCCCGCGCCCTTGATCTGGCCGGTTCTGGTGATGGCCCGCGTCGCGCGCCGGAAATCCTCCATGGAGTCGACACAGTCGTAGCCGGCCCGCTGGGCGAGCTCCTTGTCCAGCCAGGCCGCGAACGGTGTGTCCTTGATCTCCAGCTTGGTGGACAGTCGACGGCCGTCCAGATCGTCGTCACGGTGCGCGGGAACCGAGACGGCGGCCGGCACCCGGTAGTAGACCAGCCTGGCTCCCAGGTGATGATCGTTGATCCAGTCTGCGACGGTCCGGTAATGCTCATCGGGAACCAACAGGGACAGGCCGAAACCACGCAACAACCGTTCGGCGGCGCCTTCCCACTCCGCATCCTCGGGCCGTACCTGGATCAGCTCACCCGCGAAAGGCAGCGCTGACCCGGTCAACCCGAGCTCGCGGCACAACCAGTCCCGCAGGTCGAGGCTCCGCTTGGGAATGTTGCTGACCCGGGAACGCAGGCTGAGCAGTTCGGCGTTGAGTTCCTTGCTCTCCTCGGTGAGCTTCGCCAGCTCCACTGCGACATCGGTGAGCTGGTTCTGCAGCTCGGCGGTGAGCCCGTTCATGGTGGCCGCCGCCTGCGCCACCTCGTGCACGCGATCGGCGAACTGCTCGGGCGTCTCCACCGGCTCGATACCCGCGTCGGCAAGCAACTGGTGGTAGCGGTCCGACCGGCGCCGCCGCGCTTCCTGGATACTCTCATCAGCCGTGATCAACCGGTCGAGTTCACCCAAGCGGTCGCCGCCGAGACCGGCCCGATCCCGTTCGAGTCGACGTTCCCGATCACGCAGCTCCCGTAGCAACTCCACCAGCTGCGCCAGCTCCCGGTCACGTTCGGTGATAGAGCGCCGCAGCTCGGATATCTGCCCGCGATACAGCGCTGCCACACCGCCGGCACGGTAGAACCGGACGGCGGCCAGCTGCCCGGCCAGCGAGCCGATCTCCTCCCCGAGGGCGTCATGGCGTTCGCAGTCGGTGATCAGCGGCGCGAGCACACCGAGCTGCGCCTGGGCCTTGAGCACGGCCTCGTGGGCCTTGGTGAGGTCCTCGAAATGCGCGACCAGCCGGGCGGTCCACCCGGACGCGTCGAAGGGCTCCAGCATGTGACCCCGGACGAAGTCGTTGAGATTACCGACCGCTTTCATCGACACCGTCTGATGGAACAGTTCCATGGCCTGTTCCGACTCGATGCCGACCCGGCGCCGGTAGTCTTTCCCGTACTCGGGGAAGTGATCGTGAACGCGGGCACCGCTGGTGCGCAACCGCTTCTTGAGGGCGATGATGTCGGTGCCGAAATCCGCGAAGTCCGTGGCGATGGACAGCGGGCGATCGGCAATGACGAAAAAGCGGTCCGGCTGCCCCTGGTCGCCGTCGCGCATCCAGAAAACCTGCGCGAGGGACACCTGCGAGTCGTACCCGGCATTGGCGAACACACCGAGGATCACCGAGTAGGAGTTGGCTCGCCGCAGCCCGACGGGCCGGGAGGCCCCGCTGGTCTCGCTACGCTCGGACTTGTAGTACCCGAGGACATAGGACCGCAGGCTGCGTTCCCTGGCGTCGGCGCCGGCGGCCTTGTTGTAGGAAATCCGGTTCGCCGGTAGCAGCAGGGTCGTGATGGCGTCGACGACCGTCGACTTGCCGGACCCGATATCACCGGTCAGCAGACCGTTCTCGCCGCCCAACTCGAAGGTCCACACGCTCTTGTCGAACGTGCCCCAGTTGAGCACCTCCAACCGGTCGAGGCGATACCCGACGAGTGGATCGGCGTCTGTGCCCACCAGCTCGACGGCAGCGAAAGGGCCGTCCATCAGTTCCTCCTCCACCGGGCTCTCCACTGGGCTCTCCACCGGGTCGCCCGTCAGCTCCGCCGCATAGGCCGCCAGCCGCTCGTCGAAATCCGCCAGCCACTGCGCGTCGACGAACGCCTTGAGAATGCGCCGCACCTCATAGGTCCCCTCCTGGCTGGGCACCCGGCGCAGGAACCCCAGATCGACGATCCTGCCGATGTGGGTGTCGATCTGGTCCACCAGCCTGGCCTCGTTCGTACTACTGGGCATCAGGACCCTGAGCATCTCGACGATCTGATCACGGGTCAGCACCAGCCGGGTGTCGCTGTTGTCGGCGTCGAACTCCGCCAACCTCTTGCGCAGCAACGCGAGCAGCAAGCTCACATGAAACGACAGCGAGCGACGCGCGACCAGCCGCGGTATCGGGGGGCCGTCCTCGACATCGGTGTCGGGTTTTGACCGCAGGAACGCGTAGCCTTCCGCCTCGTCGACGACTGCGGTCAAGCCCATCACCCCGACGAAGTCCCGTACCTGAGCCTGCAACTGCAGCAGGTGCTGCCACGCAACGCCATGCGTGTCGCGATAGAGGGCACCCTTCATCAACTGGGTCACGACCAGCGGCATGTTGAGCTCGTTACCCGAGGGCGACGTGGGATTCATCGGCCCTCCACGGCGATCACGGCCGGAGTGGCGCGCGCGAAGGTCACCCTGGGCAGGGTGGCGACCCTGGAGCGCCCATCCAGATCTCTCCAGTGCACCTGCTCGGTCTGCTGCTCGTCGAACACCACGGTGAAGCCGGGGTTGGTCAGCGACAGGTACGTGACCAGCTCAGCGAGCCCCTGCTCCAGCGGTTGTTCCTCGACCAGCTGACCAAGCCCCAGCTGGGAGCGGCGTTGCAGGGCAAGCTGCACCACTCGCGTGAGCCGAGCCGGGTCGACATAGATCTGCTCGAAGAGCACCGAGGTGTCCAGGGCCTCCCCACCGGCCTCGATCCCGGCACTGTCGAGGGCCTGCTTTGACCTCGGGGTGTACAGGGGCCGCTCCATCGGCAGCGTCACAGTCGCACAGGTGTCGTCGATCTCGCTGCACACCGGCACGTCACGCTGCTCACGCAGCGCCAACGCGGACGACTCGATGCTGCGGAGAATGTCCATGACGCGGCGGTTCTCCAGCCACACCTGATCGTCGAGAAACCTGCGTAGCTGCTCGGAGAGCACCCGCACCGTCGCCTGGGTGCGCTCCCCTGCGTCGAGCCAGTCGTAGTGGATGTGGCGCATCCTCGGATCGATGTCCTCGATGTCGCCGAGGGACTGCACCCGTTCGAGCAGGTCGGTGAACTCCGTCTGCCTGTCCTCGGAGAGCAGGAAGTCGTAGAAGGCGTGGAAGCTCTTGCCCTGGTCGGAGTCGGCGATGCTGGTCCGGCTCCCGAGAACCTCGTCGAGCAGCTCGCCCTTCGGGCCGCTCCAGGTGGCGATCTGCTCGCGGAGCTCACGATCGAGTCGCCGGAAGTTGCTCTCGACCTCGCGGAAGTCCGCGAGCAGACCGCGCGCGGTCTCCGAGAACTGCTGGTAGCGGTCCCGCTGGGCCGCCCCGTCCATGATCTCGACATGGCCCGCGGATACCTGCGCGATCTCCTCGTCGAGCAGAGCCCGGCGCCGCTGGAGCTCGGCGAGCCGGACGTCCGGGTCGGTCTCGGCGCCGAAGGCCAGCTGGCGGAGCAGCTCGAAGACGATGTTGAGACGCGACTCGGTGCCGACGAACGAACGCTCCCGAATCGACGCGATCCAGCTCAGGGCTTTCTCGACCGCGACGGTGGCATCGAAGTAGGGTTCGTTCGAGCCCTCCGGGTAGTACTTACGCAGCCACCCTGCCTCCGGTGCGGCCCAGTCGTCCAGATAGGCCTTGGCGGCCTTGGGGTAGGCGCTCGGCCCGAGCCGCTCGTTGAGCACGAACAGCTCGTCGTCGAGGCGGGACACCAGCTCGGAACCCGGCAGCGATCGCACGTTCTCCTCGACGAACACGCGCCCGAGGAAACCCAGCACCAACGGCGCGTTATCTGCACGAAGCAGCCGCCAGGCAGGGCTTCTCCTGCGTAGCTGCTCGATCTCGTCGTAGTCCACGGCTCAGCCTTCGGGAATCGAACGGTTCAAGGGAGCACCATGCTAAGGACACGGTCTGACAATCTCGGGTTCCGGCGCGCCTGGCGGCACGACGATGTCGCAGGGAGCGATTCCTGGTGGTGTCGGGGACGCCGGGGGGAGAAGGGGCGTTCGCGATGGGTGGGTTTGAGGTTGCTGAGATCGTGGCGGTGGAGTCCCGGATCGCGGAGGAGTTGTCGCCGTGGGAGCCCTTACACTGGCTCGGGAGGGGCGATGGCCAGGGTATTCGTCAGCCATGCCAGTGAGGACCGTGAGTGTGCCGATCGGCTGCACCTGTGGTTGGTTGCTGAGGGCCACGAGGTCTTTTTAGCTCAGGACATCCACGATGGGATCTTGGTAGGTGACGATTGGCACCAGCGGCTGCAGGAGCGGCTGCGGTGGGCTGACGCGGTGGTGTGTGTGGTCACCTCGGCAGCGGTGGCCTCGCCGTGGTGTTCGGAGGAGCTCGGCATTGCCAGGTCGCGGGGTAGCCGGCTGTTGCCGGTACGGGCCGAGGCGGGGGTGAATCACCCGTTGCTGAGATCCGAGCAGTACGCCGATCTCACCGTCGACTCCACCGCGGGGCGTGCGGCGCTGGTAGAAGCGTTGCGCCGGGTCGATGCCGCCGGCGGTTCCGGTTGGCCCGATGGCCTGTCACCGTTTCCGGGGCTGCGCCCGTTCGACGTCGAGCAGCATCGGGTGTTCTTCGGCCGAGTTGGCGAGACCGAGGAGCTTGCCGAGTTGCTGCACTCCCCTGCCGAGCAGGCCAAAGCGGCGATGTTGCTGGTGGTAGGCCCGTCAGGGTGCGGCAAGTCGTCGCTGGTCCGGGCCGGGCTGCTGCATGTGATGGCCGAGAAACCGGGTTGGCTGACCCTTCCGCCAATCCTGCCGGGTGCGATCCAGTCGCAGCACTGGCCCGGGAACTGGCCGCTGCGGCACGGCAGAGTGACCTGGACTGGACGGTGGACCACGTTCACCGCGTGCTCGCTGAGCGAGGTCTGGTGGGTGTTGCTGATGAGCTGCTGTTGGCGAACCCGGGTGGTCCTTTGCGGCGCTTACTTCTCGTTGTGGATCAGTGTGAGGAGCTGCTCACTCAGACCGGGCCCGCGGAGCGGGCCCGGTTCGCGCAGCTGCTGCGCCCGGCGCTGTCCGGTCCGGTGCAGGTGGTCGCCACGCTGCGGGCGGAGTTTCTGGACCAGCTGTTGGCCGACTCTGAGCTGGCTGTGTTGCCGACCCGGATCTACCCGCTGCGGCCGCTGCACCGCGAGGCGTTGCGGGCGGTGATCGAAGGGCCGGCCCGGGTGGCGGGTATCAACATCGCCGATGATCTGGTGGCCCGATTGGTCGCCGACACCGACAGCGGGGAAGGACTGCCGTTGTTGGCGTTCACCCTCGCTCAGCTCGCCGACGGTGTCGGACGGGGAAGTCGGCTATCAGGCGCACGCTATGACCAGCTTGGAGGAGTGCAGGGTGCGCTGACCCGTCAGGCCGACGCCGCATTGGCCGAGGCGGTCACCGCCGGTGGCCGGCACCGCGAGGAGGTCATTTCCGGGTTGTTGCGCCTGGTCACGGTGGATGAGCGGGGTCGTCCCACCCGATGGCGGATCCCCAAGGCTCAGTTGCCGGAGCCGGTGGCCCGGGAGTTGGATGTCTTCGTCACGCGACGGCTGGTCACCACCGACACCGACACTGACACCTTGGTCATAGGGGTAGTCCACGAAGCATTTCTGTCCGCCTGGCCCCCACTGGCCCAGGCGATCAAGGAGAACGCATCGGCGCTGCGCGCCCGCCGCGCCGTCGAGCAGGCCGCTACCGAATGGAACAACGACGGTCGCCCACCGGCTCGGTTGTGGGAACGCGGCCAACTCGCCGCTGCCCTGGCCGACACCGGCGCCCACCTCCAGGCCCGCGACCTGCTCACCGACCGCGTTGATCTCAGTTCGACGGCCCGTGACTTCCTGCGCACCAGTATCCGCCGCGATCGCCTCCGGCGGGGGCGAGCCGTCATCGTCTTGTCGGCGCTGCTCATTCTGGCTGTAGTCGCAGCGGGTCTCGCCGTTGTCGCGCAGCGCGCCGCGGAGCAGGAACGCAATGTCGCGGTGTCCCAGAGGGTCGCTGCCCAGGCCCTGGAGCTACGCGCTACGAACCCAGCCTTGGCCGCCCAACTCGGCTTGGCCGCGTACCTGCTTGTCCCCACCGCGGAAGCTCGCGGCAGTCTGCTCAGCACGGTCGCCAATCCCGACGCCATCCGACTGACCGGCCATACCAACGCCGTCAAAGGGGTGGCCTTCAGCCCCGACGGGCATACCCTGGCCACCGGAAGCGACGACAAGACCGTGCGATTGTGGGGTATCAGCGTCCCCCACCATCCTCAGCTGTTGAGCACTCTCACCGGCCACACCAGCTACGTCCCCTCGGTGGCCTTCAGCCCCGACGGGCACACCCTGGCCACCGCCAGCGACGACAGCACCGTGCGGTTGTGGGACATTCGCGACCCCCGCCGGCCCAGTCTGCTGAGCATCCTCACTGACCATACCGGCGTCGTCTACTCGGTGGCCTTCAGCTCAGACGGGCACACTCTGGCCACCGCCAACGAGGACAGGACCGTGCGGTTATGGGATATCGGCGACCCCCACCATCCCAATCTGCTGGGGACTCTCACTGGATCCTCCTCGGTGGCCTTCAGTCCCGACGGGCGCACCCTGGCCAGCGGCAGCCACGGTGACAGGACCGTGCGACTGTGGGATGTCCGCGACCCCCGCCAGCCCAGCCTGCTGGGGACTCTCACCGGCCATAACGGCGGTGTCTCCTCGGTGGCCTTCAGTCCCGACGGGCACACCCTGGCCAGCGGCAGCTACGACGACAGGACCGCGCGACTGTGGGATGTCCGCGACCCTCACCAGCCCAGCCTGCTGGGGACTCTCACCGGCCATAACGGCGGTGTCTCCTCGGTGACCTTCAGCCCCGACGGGCACACCCTGGCCACCGCCAGTCAAGACACCACCGTGCGGTTGTGGGAAGTCGGCGACCCCCACCAGCCCAGCCTGCTGGACACTCTCACCGGCCACACCAACATCGTCTACTCGGTGGCCTTCAGCCCCGACGGGCGTACCCTGGCCACCGGCAGCTATGACAACACCGCGCGGCTGTGGAGCCTGTCTGGACCCATCGTGGAAGGCCACACCAACACCGTTTCCTCGGTGACCTTCAGCCCGGATGGGCACACCCTGGCCACCGGCAACTATGGCAAGACCGCGCTGTTGTGGGATGTCCGCACCCCCCGCCAGCCCTACCAGCTGGCTACTCTTGCTGAGCCCGCCGGCGGCGTCACCTCGATAACCTTCAGCCCCGACGGGCACACCCTGGCCACCACCGGCCGCGACGACAAGACCGGGCGGCTGTGGGATGTCCGCGACCCCCACCAGCCAGCCCGCTGGAACTCTCACCCGCCATAAAGGCGGCGTTACTGGGTGGCCCTCAGCCCCGACGGGCACACCCTGGCACCGCCAGTCAAGACACCACCGAGCGGTTGTGGGAAGTCGGCGACCCCCACCAGCCCAGCCTGCTGGACACCCTCACCGGCCACACCGACATCGTCTACTCGGTGGCTTTCAGCCCTGATGGGCATACCCTGGCCACCGCCAGTCAAGACACCACCGTGCGGTTGTGGAATGTTCGCGACCCCGCCCATCCCAGCCTGCTGGCTATTCTCACCGGCCACGCCGGTGCGGTGAACTCGGTGGCTTTCAGCCCGGACGGGCACACCCTGGCCACCGCCAGCTACGACGGGATCGCGCGGTTGTGGGACGTCCGTGACCTCCGTCAGCCCCACCTACTCGGCGCCCTGAGCGGCCACACCAGCAGCGTCAACGGGGTGGCCTTCAGCCCTGATGGGCACACGGTGGCCACGGCCAGCTCCGACAACACGGTGCGGTTGTGGGACATCCGTGACCTCCGCCATCCCAGCCCACTCGGGGCCCTGAGCGGCCACACCAGCAGCGTCAAATCGGTGGCCTTCAGCCCTGATGGGCATACCCTGGCTACCGCCAGCGAACCGCGCGGTTGTGGGAAACCAATGTCGACAGTGTCGCCGCCAGAATCTGTGGCACCACGCCCACGATCACCCAAAACGAGTGGAACCAATACCTGCCCAGCCTGCGGTATCACCCCCCGTGCCCGTGGGTTGCCTGATCGGCATACTCGGGCCCGAAAACAGCAGACCCGACGGCGCGAGCCGCTGGCTTGGCACTCAGAATGTCGGACTTGAGGATCTTGCCCTGACTCTCGACGGGTAGCGCCGCGAGGCTCTCAGTACCTGGCCACTCAGGCAGCCAAGCAGTTGGTCACGCAGGCAGGAAAACACCCCTTTTCGATGATCTCGGAATGCAACTCTAACCTGAGGAAATGGTGTCGTAGTGGGTAGGACGCCGAATCGAGGTTCCCTCGGTGTCTCGCTTGTGACAGGGTGCTGAACCTGTCTCTGTGCGCGACCTTCCGGCAGAATGCCTGGTGGTGTCGGGGACGCCGGGCGAGAAGGGGCGTTCGCGATGGGTGGGCTTGAGGTTGATGAGACCGCTGCGGTGGAGTCCCGGATCGCGGAGGAGTTGCTGCGGTTGACGCGGGCCCGTCGGGTGGGCGGCCGGCTTGTGCCTCCCCCGCCGTACGTGCGCCGCCACGCGGTTGAGCATGCAGCCGCGGGCGAGATGCTTGATGAGCGCTATCTCTCGGCGGAGTTCCTGCCCTTCGTTGACGCGGCCCGGTTGCGGCCGATGGTGGCCGATCGACGGCGCGATGAACAACACCGTCGAGGCCGGTCGGGTCTTGTGGAGGCGTGGCGCCGGGCGGCTCACGTGTGGAGCTGGGTTTGGCCGGACGCGAATGCGGACGCATTGGCTTTCTGGTGCGCTGCGTTGGGTGAGCCCAGTGATGTGGCCGCTGTGGGTGGGTTGTGGCGGACACGGTGGGTGCTGTGTCGCACCGGTAGCGGAGAGATTCTTGGTCGGCACACCAGCGGGGTGAGGGCGGTGGCGACTGCGGCGCTGTCCGATGGTCGTCCCATCGCGGTCACTGGCGGTGGGGATGCCACGGTGCGGGTCTGGGATCTGAGTACCGGCAGCCCCGTGGGCGACCCCCTCACCGGCCATACCAGCGGGGTGGAGGCGGTGGCGACTGCGGTGCTGCCCGATAGCCGTCCCATCGCGATCACCGGCGGCTGGGATGCCACGGTGCGGGTCTGGGATCTGAGTACCGGCAGCCCCGTGGGCGACCCGCTCACCGGCCACACCGGCTGGGTGGTGGCGGTGGCCACCACGGTGCTGCCCGACGGCCGTCCCATCGCTGTGACTGGCGGCGACGATTCCACGGTGCGGATCTGGGACCTGAATACCGGCAGGCCCGTAGGCGATCCCCTCACCGGCCACACCAGCGGGATGAGGGCGGTGGCCACCGCCCTCATCGCTTTCGTCAGCCCTACCAGCGGGGTGAGGGCGGTGGCCACCACGGTGCTGCCCGACGGCCGTCCCATCGCTGTGACTGGCAGCGACGATTCCACGGTGCGGATCTGGGATCTGAGCACCGGAATCCCCGTGGGCGACCCGCTCACCGGCCACACCGGCTGGGTGGTGGCAGTGGCCACCACGGTGCTGCCCGACGGCCGTCCCATCGCTGTGACTGGCAGCGACGATTCCACGGTGCGGAAACGGGAGCTGAGCACCGGAACCCCCGTGGGCGACCCCCTCACCGGCCACACCAGAGGAGTGGGGGCGGTGGCCACGACGGCGCTGCCCGATGGCCGCCCTATCGCGATCACCGGTGATTGGGATGCCACGGTGCGGATCTGGGATCTAAGCACCGGCGCCCCTGTGGGCGATCCCCTCACCGGCCATACCGACTGGGTGGGGGCGGTGGCGACTGCGGTGCTGCCCGATGGTCGTCCCATCGTGGTCACCGGCGGCGACGATTCCACGGTGCGGATCTGGGACCTGAATACCGGCGCCCCTGTGGGCGATCCCCTCACAGGCCACACCCAGCCGGTGGGGGCGGTGGCCACCGCGGTGCTGCCCGATGGTCGTCCCATCGCGGTCACTGGCGGCGTGGATGCCACGGTGCGGGTCTGGGACCTGAATATCGGCACTCACGTAGGTGACCTTGACCGGCCAGACCCAGCCGGTGGTGGCGGTGGCCACGACGGTGCTGCCCGATGGTCGTCCCATCGCGATCACCGGCAGCTGGGATGCCACGGTGCGGGTCTGGGATCGAGCACCGGCGCTCCTGTGCGCGGTCCCTTCAAGGTCACACCGGCTGAGTGTGGGAGTGGCCACCGCGGTGCTGTCCGATGGTCGTCCCATCGCGGTCACCGGCGGCGGGGATGCCACGGTGCGGGTCTGGGATCTGAGCACCGGCGCCCCCGTGGGCGACCCGCTCACCGGCCACACTCAGCCGGTGGGGGCGGTGGCCACCGCAGTGCTGCTCGACGGCCGTCCCATTGCGGTCACCGGCAGCTGGGATGCCACGGTGCGGGTCTGGGACCTGAGCACCGGCGCCCCCGTGAGTAACCCCCTTACAGGCCATACCAGCGGCGTGGGAGCGGTGGCAACGACGGTGCTGCCCGACGGCCGCCCCATCGCTGTGACTGGCAGCGACGATGCCACGGTGCGGGTCTGGGACCTTGCTCCGCCCGATGCGGCGGGCTACCCGCTGCATGTCACCGCGGCAGTACGAGGCGTGGCGATGTGTCGGAGCGAGCGCGATGTCATCGCGGTGATCGTGGGTGATGGTGTGGCCCGGGTTGACGTGACGGGTGTAGCGCAGTGAGCAGGCTGGTCGGTGTGCATGGGATCGCGCAGCAGCAGGTGGGGCGTCATCAGTTGCAGGCGCCGTGGACGCGGGCTCTGGCCGACGGGATGGAACGGTCGGTCGGGCGCCGCGTTCCAGTACCAGCTTTGGATGTCGCTTTCTACGGTGATCTGTTCCTGCCGGCTCCAGCTGGTGGGGGAGCCAAAGGATCTGATGATGGCGCCGGATGGGACGACGTGACCGACGCGGAGATCGACGATCTCGTTGCCGCGGCCGGCGAGGTGCTGTCCGAGGATGACGTGACCGCCGCGGCCCGGGACGTGGCGCACAAGGGTTTCGGTCGGGTGCCGCTGCCGTGGCAGGCGATGGTGGCCGGGTTGGACCGGCGGTTCGGAACGCACGCGGGTGCGGTGTTCGTGGGTGAGTTGCGCCAGGTCCGCCGCTATCTCCTCGACCCGGAACTGAAGATCAAGGCCGAGGCGAGAGTGGCCGAGACGGTGACGGAGGAGTGCCGGATTCTGATCGGTCATTCGCTGGGGTCGGTGGTGGCGTTCGAGTTTCTCCGGCTGCACACAGGACATCGCCTCGACCTGTTGATAACGCTGGGATCGCCGCTGGGTCTGCGGGCGATCCGGCACCTGATGCCGGACCCGGCCTATGGCTCAGCGGGGGTCCCTGGGAATGTCGGGGCATGGGTGAATCTGCGTGATCTTCGTGACCCGGTGGCGTGCGCCGGCAGCCTCACGACGTGGTGGCCCGGTATCCGGGATGGCATCGTGGACAACCAGAACTCCGCGCATTCGGCCGAGCGCTATCTGAGCAAGAAGCAGACGGGTGACGCGGTGCTGTCCGTGGCCCCGGAGCTGGCCTCATGAGTGGGATCGACATGCGTGGGATCAACACCGAGGTGTTGCGGCGGCACTTCGTCGCGATCGCCACCTCCGACTACGAGGACCCGAGTCTGCGAGGCACTGCCGGGTGTCATGGACGAGGTGAAGGCCCTCCAGGCATGGTGGTGCGAGGAGCGGCTGGGTACGCGCCGCTTCACCCAGCAGTACCCGGACCTTGCATGCAACCCGACGAAGCAGCAGGTTCGCGAGGCTTTCGAGGAGCCTGAACAGCTGTGGAACCATTCCGATGCCGCGGAGGTGTTCGTCACCGGTCATGGCATGGTCGGCCACGGCGCGCACTGGATCGTCTTGCACCGAACAGACACCGGCCGGCTGCACCGAACGGCGTTGCGCACCTCGGATCTGGTCGGTTGGCTTGCCGACACCGGCATCGAGCACCTGTTGATCATTCTGGACCTGTGCCACGCCGGTTCCACCGCCGCTGACACCGCCGCGTTCGCTGATTTCCCGCCGACGTGGCTGGCGTTGGCCAGCGTCACGAGCACGCAGCAAGCCCGCACCGGGGCGCTCACCACGGCCATCTCGGAGTTTCTGGCTGAGCTGGCCGGCCCCACCGGTGAGCAGTTCAACCACGGTCCCTACCTGCGGGTCGATCAGTTCCTCGACGCCATCCAGTCGAAGCTCGGTGACGCCCAACGCCTCGCCCACCTGCATCCTGGGCTGCCGTCACTGGCGGAGAGCCCGTGCCTGCCCAATCCTCGCTACCAGCCCGACGAGGTGAGCGTCCAGCGAGCCCGCCGCGACCTGGCGCTGCGCCCGGCCGATCTGGAGGCGCACTGGGACCCGAGGTCGCGCGGGGTCGCGGCAGGCGCTGAGAGTGGCTGGCTGTTCAGCGGGCGCACCGCGCTGATGCGGCGCCTCATCCAGGCCACCAACGGCGATGACCCACCGGTGCTGGTGACCGGGGCTGCCGGATCGGGGAAGTCGGCGGTGCTGGCCCGATTGGTCACCTTGAGCGACCCGGGTTTCTGTGCGCGGTACGCCGACGTGGTGGAGCGCATCCCGGCGTATCTGCGACCCGATCCGGGGGCGATCGATGTCGCGGTCCTGGCTACCGGCAAGGTGCCGCACGAGGTATTGGGCCAGATCTATGAGGCGGTGACCGGCTCACCTCCCCCGGCGAGCCCCGCCCTGGATGAGCTGCGCACCGCGTGGTGGTCATGGCTGGCCACGCACGATGCCACGATCACCATCGTGGTGGACGCCCTGGACGAGGCGAAGAACCCGCACGCCCTGCTGAGCGACGTCCTCGCCCAACTCAACCCACCCGATCCCGCCCGCCGCCGGGTGCGACTGATCGTCGGTGTCCGCTCCCCGGGTGGCCCGGAGGATCCCGGTGCCGGTGATCACAGATTGCGGGAGAGGCCACTGGCCGACGTCGCCGAACACGCGCTGGAAGCGGTCCGGCTGCGCGTGGACGAGGCCCCGTGGTGGGAACCCGAGGACCTGGCCGAGTACGCCACGCAGCTGTTGATTTCCACCGACGGTTCGCCGTATGTCGAGCACCGCGAGCGGGCCGAGCAGGTGGCCCACACGCTCGCGACGAAGGCGGGGAAGTCGTTCCTGGTGACCCGGATCGCGGCCACCTCCCTGGCCCACCGCGCCGACCGGGTCGACCCAGCGAACCCGGCATGGCAGGCCACCCTCGCCGACGGGGTGCTCGGAGTCTTCCGTGACGACCTGCACACCACCTTGCCCGACCCCATCGACCGCCAGAAAGCGGTCCACCTGCTGCGGGCCGTCGCGTTCGCCTACGGCCGCGGACTGCCCTGGCGGCAGATCTGGCCCCTGGTCGCCAACGCGATCGCCGACGGCGAGCGCACGTACGGCGACAGTGACATCGCCTGGCTGCTCGGCTCCCGCCTGGGCGCCTACCTCGTGACCGACCGGGAGGACGGCATCACCGTGTACCGGTTGTTCCACGACGCGCTGCGCTCCACCCTGCGCGAGCGATCCCACGCCCTGCTCGACACCGGCCCCCGATGACCACCGCCGGTCACGGGCGCGATGACCTGCGAGGAGTCGAGCGGCGCATCGCGCGAGAACTCGCCCGGTTGACCGTGGTGCGCTCCCTCGGCGGGCAACTGGTGGGGCCGCCGGCCTACGTGCGCCGCCACCTCGCCGAGCGGCTTCCTCGGTCAGGCCGGCGAACATGGCGACGAAGCGGCGGGCCTCAGCCTGGTTGCGGCTCTGGTCAGCAGAGCGCCATGGAGCGCCTGGTCAACCCCGATCGCCCCGATCAGAATTGCGCCGATCGTCTCGGGTGCGGCGGTGAGCACCAGGTCAGACGGTTGCTCCACGCTCGGGCCGGTTGCCGCCCAGAAGAGGAAGGCCGGTGGGCGCAAGCATCTGAGATCGCGTTTCAGCTCAACGATCGAGGTAGCCGACCATCACGGCGAACACTGAGCGCAGGGTCGCTTCGGTCACCGTGCCGATTCGCTCGACCAGCCAGGGCCGGTAGACCGGTTTGGCTTGGTAGACCACGACCGAATACCCCGGTAGTGGATCATCGGCGGCCAGCGCGACCGCCAAGGCGGGCATGCGCGGTGCATCGACAACTACCGGCAGGGCAAACACCGTGGGCAACAGCGCGTTAGCGGTACTGGTGGACAACACCATCACGCGGTCAGCGCCAAGACTCGAGGGCTTGTCTCGTCCGGCCACGGTTGGCAGGTACGACCAAATGTCGCCGCGAAGCGGCGCTGGGACACTCACCAGGTCTGTCCGCTAGAGCGGATGGCCTCGCTCATAGCCTGCTGCTCGACCAGCTCAGCGAGCGCACGTGCCTGCGGGTCTCCGGTAGTGCGCTCCCACTCCGCGGCGATCGCGGCCGATATCCGCATGAGCTCAGCACGCACAGCTCGCTCTGTCCAGGCAGACAGCGTCCTACCCTCGGCGGCGGCGGCCTGCCGAGCCTGTGACAATACCGTGTCTTCCATAGTGACAGTTGTATTGGTTTTCACATTGAGGATCGTATGGGATACCACCGGATCGATCAACACCGCCCCGTAGATCGCCAGGATCGTCGACCTTCGGAGCCACGTCGGTTGAGGTGTGATCCATTCTTGCTTCGGGCAAGTGCTGGGGGTGTTCTATGGAGGTGGCCGTTTCAACCTGAATTGGCCCCGGGGTGACGGGTCCGTGGAGGGCCACCGTGTCGCGAACGCGCACCGAAGGCGCAGCCGGCTTGCTCGGCGACGACGAACGTCTTGCCGTCCTCGCAGACGAAGGTGCCTTGTTTGCCGTGACTGCTCGCAGCCGAGACCTGGCTGCGCCGATCCCGAGTTGCCCGGGCTGGACACTGGGTGACTTGGTGGCCCACCTGGGCCTGGTCTACCGCTGGGTCACCCGGGTGGTGCGCGAGGAACGCTGCGTACCACCCGATCAGGCCGAGCGGGTTTCGCTGCAGGATCCTGACCCGACCGATGGCCCGGCCTTGATCGAGCGGGTCCTCCTGGCCCACTCCGATCTCGTCCAGGCGCTTCAGACTGCTCGATCGGATCTCGCCTGCTGGACGGTGTGGCCGACCACCTCGGCCCGGACCTTCTGGATCCGCCGACAGCTCTACGAAACACTCGTGCACCGCGTGGACGCGCAGAACAGTGGGACGGTGCGGGTCTGCGACGGCACTGATCTGGTTCCTCGCGTCGCGGCCGACGGCGTTGATGAGATGGTCTGTGGATTCATCACCCGCTACGCCGAGCATTTGCGAGCTGACGTCGCCATCACAATCGCCCTGCATGCCACCGATACCGGCGGGCGATGGTGGATTCGGCTCAGCGCTGATGCGCCCACCTCGGGCCGCGGCGCGACATCCACGGGTCCACGGGACGCGGAAATCCAGGCCACCGCAGGCGAGCTGTTCCTGATGCTGTGGAACCGCCGCTCCGCCGATGACCTGCACGTCCGAGGTGATCGGGCCGCGCTGGAGAACTGGCGGCGCGGTGCACACAGGTGATCGGCGGAACCGCTCGGCAGGGAGGATGGATCAGCATGGGTCAGCCGTTCGACCGGACGCCGCATACTCTGGCTCAACTGGCCCGGCGGCCCGGGATCTCTGAGGGGCGCGCCCGCGCCCTGTTCGCCGAGACACCGTCCGGGCTGCCGCGTCCGGATCGCACCGATGCCGATGGCCACCCGTTGTGGTGGGCCTCCACGATGTACGCCACGCAACTGTTGATTTCCACCGACGGCTCGCCCTACATCGAGCACCGCGAGCAGGCCGAGCAGGTGGCCCACACGCTTGCGACCAAGGCGGGGAAGTCGTTCCTGGTCACCCGGATCGCGGCCACCTCCCTGGCCCACCGCGCCGACCGGGTCGACCCAGCGAACCCGGCATGGCAGGCCACCCTCGCCGACGGGGTGCTCGGGGTCTTCCGTGACGACCTGCACACCACCTTGCCCGACCCCATCGACCGCCAGAAAGCGGTCCACCTGCTGCGGGCCGTCGCGTTCGCCTACGGCCGCGGACTGCCCTGGCGGCAGATCTGGCCCCTGGTCGCCAACGCGATCGCCGACGGCGAGCGCACGTACGGCGACAGTGACATCGCCTGGCTGCTCGGCTCTCGCCTGGGTGCCTATCTCGTGACCGATCGGGAGGACGGCATCACCGTGTACCGGTTGTTCCACGACGCGCTGCGCTCCACCCTGCGCGAGCGATCCCACGCCCTGCTCGACACCGGCCTCCGATGACCACCGCCGGTAACGGGCGCGATGACCTGCGGGGAGTCGAGCAGCGCATCGCGCGAGAACTCGCCCGGTTGACCGAGGTGCGCTCCCTCGGCGGGCAGCTGGTGGGGCCGCCAGCCTATGTGCGCCGCCACCTCGCCGAGCACGCTGCTGCCGGCGGCATCCTCAACGAGGACATCCTGCCCCCGCAGTTCTTGCCTTATGTCGACCTGTCCCGACTGCGCGGAGTGGCCACGAACCGGGAAACCGGTGACGAGCCGGCAAAGGGTGGCCGCCCCTCCCTGCCGCTGCTGGGTGTCCTGCGGCAGATCCGCCACCTGTGGGACTTCCAGCGGCCTACCGCCAACGCCGGGGCGCTGCAGATGTGGGCCGCCTCAGCAGGGCACCCCGCGTTCGACCCAGGCGAGCCAGTCCCCTGGAAAGCCCTCTGGGCCCGCTGGCCGACCAGCCCTGGGGAGATCTTAGGTCGCCACACCGGCTCGGTGTGGCGGTGGCGACCGCGGTGTTGCCCGATGGCCGCCTCATCGCCGTCACCGGCAGCGGGGATGGCACGGTGCGGATCTGGGATCTGACCACCGGCACTCCCCACGGTGACCCCCTCACCGGCCACACCGGCGGGGTGATGGCGGTGGCGACCGCGGTGCTGCCCGATGGCCGTCCCATCGCGGTCACCGGCGGCCGGGATGACACGGTGCGGATCTGGGATCTGACCACCGGCCTCCCCGTCGGTGACCCCCTCACCGGCCACACCGGCTCGGTGGGGGCGGTGGCGACCGCGGTGCTGCCCGATGGCCGCCCCATCGCGGTCACCGGCAGCGGGGATCGACACGGTGCGGATCTGGGACCTGACCACCGGCACTCCCCATCGGTGACCCCCTCACCGGCCACACCGGCGGGGTGGTGGCGGTGGCGACCGCGGTGTTGCCCGATGGCCGCCCCATCGCGGTCACCGGCAGCTGGGATCGCACGGTGCGGATCTGGGACCTGACCACCGGCACTCCCCGTCGGTGACCCCCTCACCGGCCACACCGGCTAGGTGGTGGCGGTGGCGACCGCGGTGCTGCCCGATGGCCGCCCCATCGCGGTCACCGGTAGCGACGATGACACGGTGCGGATCTGGGACTTGGCCACCGGCGCCCCCCACGGTGACCCCCTCATCGGCCACACCAACACGGTGACGGCGGTGGCGACTGCGGTGCTGCTCGATGGCCGTCTCATCGCGGTCACCGGAAGCGCGGATCGCACGGTGCGGATCTGGGACCTGACCACCGGCGCTCCCCACGGTCACCCCCTCATCGGCCACACCGACTCGGTGAGGGCGGTAGCGACCGCGGTGTTGCCCGATGGCCGTCCCATCGCGGTCACCGGCGCAGGGGACGCCACGGTGCGGATCTGGGACCTGACCACCGGTACCCCTTACGGTGACTCTCTCATCGGCCACACCGACAGGGTGGTGGCGGTGGCGACCGCGGTGTTGGCCGATGGCCGTCCCATCGCGGTCACCGGCGGTTGGGACCGCACGGTGCGGATCTGGGACCTGACCACCGGCGCTCCCCACGGTGATCCCCTCACCGGCCATACCAACACGGTGACGGCGGTGGCGACCGCGGTGCTGCCCGATGGTCGCCCCATCGCGGTCACCGGCAGCCTGGATGACACGGTGCGGATCTGGGATCTGGAGCGCATGACAGCGATGCAGGAGCCGCTTCACCTTGTCGGCCCCGTCACGGCGCTCGCAACACTGCAATCGCCGACAGGCGTACGCCTTGTCGTAGCGGGAGCTGGCATCGCCGCCATCGAGCTACGGCACCAAGCGCTGTGAGGCGGAGGCTCGATGTTCAGGGCTACCGCGGTGCCTCGCAGGTGTCTGGCTGACGTTCCAGCAGAGTGAACAACAAGATAGCGACGGGCACGCTCAGATCTGGATATCGGGATCGGCGCTGCGTGGCTCACCGACGGCCACTGCATCGGCGAGATCGACCTCGGCGACCTCCGTTTCCGCTTGAGCCCCCCGAACCAATGCCCCAAGCTCCCTACCGAGACCAGCGGGTAAGGGGCTTGGGGCAGGTGGTCGTTACTGGGTCAGGCCGAACTCGCCGGCCCGAACTCCGGCGGTGAACGCGGACCACTCGGCCGCGGTGAACGTCAGCTTGGGTCCGGCAGGATGCTTGCTGTCCCGCACGGCACGGCCGCCGCTGCCGAGGTCGGCGACCTCGACGCAGTTTCCCTCAAAACTGCTGTGTCGGCTCTTTCTCCACACTGGTCGATCTTTCATTCCGAATATCTCCTCTCGGCTTGTTCGAGGAACGAGACCGTTTCCTCTCCGCTGAGCGCGACTTCTGCCAGGCGCTCGAAGGTGGCCGTGTACCGCTGCACGTCAGGCGGTTTCTCCATGTAGATGGCACCGCCTTTGATCTCCACGTAGACGGTGTTCATCGGCGCCTCGGGAAACCGCAACGCCGCGAAGGATCCGGTCATGGCGGGGTGGAATCCGGCTGAGAACGGCACAACCTGGACGGTGACGTTCGGCAGCTCAGCCGTCTCGATGATGTGGCGGATCTGCCCGCGCATCACGTCGGGGCCACCCACGACACGGGACAGCACGGCCTCGTTGAGCACTGCCCGCAGGGTCAGCGGATCGTCATCGACCAGCCTCTTCCATCGAGTTGCCCGCAGCCTGGTGACCCGCTCAACATCGTTGGGACTGGAGCCACTTGCGACCGCCTCGACGTACTTCTGAGTTTGCAGAAGGCCGGGGACGTACTCGGACTCGTAGGTCCACACCTCGCTCGCGACGGTCTCCATGCCGAGGAAGTCGGCGAACCAGTGCGGCACGGTGTTGCCGTAGTCGGCCCACCAGCCGCGCTCACCCGACTCCCGAGCGAGCCGTTCGAGGAATTCGGCGTGCGGGGAGCCGACGTCGTAGAGCTGGCACAGCGACTTGACGTAGGCCACCCTGACGCGCCGCACGCCGCGTTCCATCTTGCTCAGTGCGGTGTCGGTGACGTCGATCCACTGGGCGGACTCCTCCTGGGTCTTGCCGGCCGCGTCGCGCAGACGCCGCAGCTCCATGCCGAGCTGGCGCATCCGCATCGTCGGACTTCTGTCCGCCACCGTCACCTCCGTGATCACGTACCGGCCTTCAGTCTGCTCCTGCCAACTCTGCCGCATCAAACGCCTCCCTCGTAGGCACTTGACTCTTGTCACCTGACGGCATACCTTGATCAGGGCTGGTGACTCTAGTCACTTGCCCACGATGTCAGCGTAGGGCTGGCGTCGGCCGCCCGGCCCTCGCGATCAGCACGGGAGCCGGGCGGCACCCCAGCTCCGAGCGGAGGTGACCCCATGGCAGGCAGGCACCGGCACCGACCTGCGCGCGTCCGGATACCTGAGCAGCGCGGTCCGCGCCCGCTGGGCATCACCGACGCGAACACCGAGGTGGAGCATCTGGTGACCGAGGACACCGTGGTGGCGCACCGCCACTCGGGGCGCTATCTGGCGCTGTGTGGAGTGCAGGTGTTCGCCGCGAGCCTCACGACGCGGGAGCGCACGCAGTGCCGGCGCTGTCACCGGTGGGCGACCTCGTGAGGAGCCTCATCGGGCGGCTCCGTGCGCTGTCGCCCGCCTCGACGGGGGATGGTCATGGCTGAGAGCCCGCAGCTGGCAGCGGCCAAGCGACTGCTCGACCACGCCAAGGACCGGGGGTTCGCCTTCCAGCGGATCGCGCCCGGTCCGGACGGCCCACTGCTGGGCGTACGGGACACCCTGGACTGGCGCGACGAGATCTACCTCGCCGGCTGCGGGGAGCCCGACTCCTGCACCGCCATCCGGCGACGGCGCTACTCCCTGATCGTGCCCGGCGGGCTACCCATCGCCGAGCAACTGAGCGGCGACGCGCTCACCGTGCTGCACACGGTGCTCTTCGCCTGGATCGCCGATGCCTGACCTGCCGATCCGCTCCCCATCCGGAAAGCCGACGTGGTACTTGCGATCGCTGCGCGACCACGACACGCACCGCGGCGAACTCAACGGCGACGGCGTCGTGCGGGCGGACTGCGGCGTCATCTTCACTCCCCAACGCAGACTGCAGGTCGCCGGGCCGCCACCCGGCACGCTGGTCGACGCCGATCCCGCACTCACGGGCCACCCACCCGACCCCGACCAGATCTGCCCGGCATGCAAGCACAGCGGCAGTGCCGGGTCAGGGAGCCAGTAGGCGCCGTGCACCCCTGGCCGCCGATCACGCACTCCGGCAGAGCGAGCCGAGGTCGAGGTATGTGAGACTATCGCCAACGGTGGAAGTACCTACACCTGATGCGTCGCGGACAGTCACTACGCTATCCGCATGGGGGACGAACTGGACCTGGGTCAACGCCCGGCCGGCTGGCCCCCACCCTCGCCTGTTCCGATCCCAGACGGATGCTTCCTGAACCAGGCGGATGTCGAGTACCTGGGCTTCAAGGGCCAAAAGCTATGGCGGTCTCGCGTGGAGCGGCGTCTCTACACGTGGGACGCTCTACACGGTCATGTCGAGGTCTTCAACCTCAGGGGACGGCATGTCGCTGTACTAGACGCTTTTACAGGTGCGATAATCGGAGAAGCTGTGCCCGGAAGGAGGATCGATGTCTAGCACGATGACCTTCATGGATGCATGCTTCGCAGGCCAAGCGCTACTGGACGATGTCGATGATTGGGTCGACGCGTGGCACGATGCCGGAGGCAGCCCGCGCGGCACGGCTGAGAGCCTCAAGAGCTACCTCGGCTTCCATGACTTCGAGTACTCGCTGTGGGCCGAGAAGCCCAGCATGCTTCGCCTCATCGTTGCCGCTCGCCATCAGGACGTTCCGGTCGAGGACGTCCAGTCCGCGGCAAGATACTCACTGGCGGCGGCACGAACAGCGAATGATCAGGACGCGATACAACTCCTTGAATGGCTCGAAGAGACCGGTCGACTAGCAGCGAATGACATCAAGTAAACTTGCCGACCACCTCGTAGAGCGATATGATCTGATACCGCCAGTCAACGTGCGCGCGCTACTGGATGCAGTCGCGGACGTTAAAGAGGTCGAGTGGCGCTTCGAGGTTGACGGCCTAGTATTGGGCTTAAGTGAGCCCGGCAAAGCCAGAGTGTTCTTGAAGTTGAACCAACCTCCCAATCGAATGCGATTTACGATCGCGCACGAGTGGGGACACATCTCAATTCCGTGGCATGTCGAGTCGCTACTGCGGTGTCATGTAGAGGTTGCTACGATGCCCACGTTGGGAAACAGGGAACGAGAGGCAAACGAGTTCGCCGCAAGAATAATCATACCAGACCGTTTCATACGAGCAACCATTGCGGCCAGTAAGGATCCCAATTTCTGGCTCAGTGAGGTCTCGCGCTGCCAGGTTAGTGCCCACGCTGGCGTTCTCGCACTGCGAAACTATCTCCCGTCCGGTTATTCCTTCGTGATTGAACAGCCGTCGCCACGACCAGTCATCATTACGAGGTCTCGCGGTACTCATATCATCAAAACCGCAGGAGGGTCGCCTCATGATATTTTAGTTGCAACGAGCTACCGTCACGCTAATACTGTCGTTAACGGTAAGACCGTCTACTGGTATCAGCATATCGATGACTCCTGCCCGTCGGAGCTCAAGACGAGTCTCACATCTAGTCAACTCTTGGAACGGATTGTTGCTCGGTTTGGACTCGAAATCAGTCCGGGTCGGTCGACCGGAAAGGCTATTAACGGTGTCATTGGTGGGAAGCTCAGAGATCGTCACGGCATGGATGTTGGTCAGATGCTTGGCGTGTTGAGGTATCACCTTGAGCTGGATGACGATTTCCATCAGCTCTTAGGTGATAGCGATTTCGACTTATTTCTAGCTGCACGGGTCGAGGAATTGGCAAAGAGGGATAGTCAACGTGATGTCGGCGCCGGGACAGATAAACTCGTGCACAGACGTACACGGCATGCGAACACAGCGGGAACGCCGGGTGGGCGGGTAGGTGCCGTGCACCTCTCGGCCGCCGATCACCCTGGAAGGACATCCGGAACCCGGACGGACTGAGGTTGACCCAGAGTGCTGACAGCGGCAGTGGGCACACTGACCGGGGTATTGGGGTGATCTCCTGTGGGCGTGCAGGGGCATGACCGCATCACGATCGAGCCGGACAAGATGAACGGCCAGCCCTGCATCCGGGGGCTTCGCTTCCCCGTCGTCACCTTGCTGCGCATGCTCGCGGCCGGGATGAGCGTCGACGACATCGTCGGTGAGCATCCCGACCTGCAACCCGAGGACATTCCCGCGGCACTGAGCTACGCTGTTGATGCGCTCGACCAGGAAGCCGCCGACGGGCTCACCCTCATCACCGCTGACCGCGGCGACTTCGGCCGCGAGCTTGCAACTCACCCGCGCCGTCGAGCCGTCGGTGGTCGCCCGCGATGACGATCCCCGAAGTTGATCATGTTACTGAAAGGTCTACCGGGACACCGGATCGTCGGCTGGCTGCCGGTTGAGACGGGCGACGCTCAGCTACTGGTGGCCAGCCGGCATCGGCGTGGGGTCGCCGGAACCATCGTTGCTCGGTGGCAGAATCAGGGCAATGAGCAGCGACGACGAACGTTTCGTGGTGCCGCTCTACTCGGCGACCGACGCGGCCCGGCACCTCGACGTGCCCGCATCGACGTTCCGGACCTGGGCGCGTGGCTACCGGAACCTGCCCAAGGGGCGATCCCCTGTGGTCGGCGATCCCATTATCACCACCGTGCCCGTCGACAGCGGTGCTTCGATCCCGTTCGTCGGTCTCGCGGAGGGCTATGTACTCGCCGCTATTCGTCGAGCGGGCGTACCGCTCCAACGAATCCGGCCTGCCCTCGATCGCCTTCGTGATGAGCTGGGGATCGAGCATGTCCTCGCGTCCCGGAAGCTGTTCACTGACGGTGCTGAGGTGCTCTACGACTACGCTGAGCAACAGGGCGACACTCCCGAAGCGCGAAGCGCTCGCGAGCTCGTCGTCGTTCGCAACGACCAACGAGTGTTCAACGAGATCGTCGACTCTTACTTGCAGCGTATCGACTTTCACGACGACCAGTGGGCTCGTGTCATTCACCTCCCGAAGTACCGCCAGGCCGACGTCGTGGTCGATCACCAAAGGGGCTTCGGTGCACCGATCTTCGCCCATGGGGGGGTGCGGCTGGAGACCGTGCTCGCTGCCTTCAAGCGAGGAGCGGGAATCACCGAGCTGACCAACGAATACGGCGTACCGGAGCAGGACCTCCTGGACGTTCTGCGTGTCCACACCGCAGCCGCCTAGCGATCACAAGGGGCGCCCAACCTTCTTCATCGACCGGGACCTTGGACGCCACGCCTTTCCCGAAGGCCTGCGTCAAGCTGGGCTCACCGTCGTGACCCTGGCCGAGTACTACGGGGTTCCTCGTGACCAGGAGGTCGCCGATCATGAGTGGATGTCGGAAGCGGCCCGACTCGGCTGGCCGGTCCTTGGCTGCGACTCCCAACACCGTCGACGCCGACGTCCCGCTGAACGAGCAGTGCTGATCGACGCCGCCGTGCAGAACTTCATCCTCAACGGCCGCATCTCCGCTGTGGAGAACGTCGAACGGGTAGTACACAACCTCGCCGCCATCCTCGCGGTATGCGATATGCCCGGACCCTTCGTTTATCGAGTGCACCCACGCCACATCGAACGACTTCCACTGGACTAACCGGAATCGCAGCGACGCGGCAACCGTCCCCAGTACATGCCCGCTCAGGCAGCGGGCAGTGTGAGGGCCTGGATCGCTCGCGGTTGCGGGACTTCGTCCCCGCGTTCCCGGAGGACATCGACGTAGAGGCTGATCGCATCCCGCATCTCGGCAAGGCACTCCTCGATCGTGTCGCCGAGCGCGACGCAGCCGGGCAGGTTCGGTGACCAGGCCCCGTAGCCGCCGTCGTCAGCCTGCTCCACGATGACCGCGTAACCGATCATGTGTCGTCACCTCAATCCCGCTTAGCTCAGATGCTCCGCTCGGTGCCTAGCGGTCAGCGTTCGAATCATGTCACGCGATCGTCGCCGGCGCCGCTGGGACGTCATCAGCAGGGTTTCATGTTCCGAGCAGGGCGGCCGGAACCACCGCGATCCCATCAGCTCGCCGGTAGGCGTGCCGCCCCGTGGTGATCACGACGGAATCGAGGAGGTGATCCCCGAGCCGTTCGCGCAACCAGCGCAGGTGCTTGACATCGGCCTCGCCCACCGACGGGCTGAGCTTGACCTCCATCGCCACCACCCGGCCGTCGTCCCGCTCCACGATGAGGTCGACCTCGTGGTCGCCATTGCGGGTGCGCAGGTGGTGCACGGTGGTTTCAGCCGCCTGGGCATACACGCGGACGCTGAGCGTGACCAGTGACTCGAACAGCGCTCCGAGCAGGGGACCCTCGGATGCTGCTGCCCGGGCCGGATCGCGACCGGCCAGCAGAGCAGCGGCGTTCGTGCCCAGGAGTCGAGCGGCCAGGGCCGGGTCGGCCAGGTGGTGTTTGGGAGCCTGGGCAAGCCGGGCGACAACGCTGCGAGTCGGTAACCAGCCGGGCACGGGTTCGAGTAGCCACAGCTGAGTCAGCACGTCCCGATACCCGATCGTGGTGGTCTTCGCGGGCTTGTCGGTTTCGCCCGGGGTAGCGGCGTCCAGGATGGCGTTGTAGGCGGTGGTGGTGGACGTGGCTGCGGCGTAGGCGCGCAACCAGGCGTGCAGCGTCGCTGGTCGCCGGACGGGATGACCCATTTCCGGGAACTCCCGCTCGACGATGCGGCTGAGATAGCCGTCCAACTGAGCCCGACAGGCGCGCGCGGGCAGCCGCCGGATCCCGGGGAAACCGGACCGGACGATCTCCTCTGCGTAATCGGCCAGAGTGACCGCGGTGTCACCGGCGATGTCGCGAGAGGTGCCGGTCAGTAAGCAACGGAGACTCACGGTGGGCCGCTCGAGGGCGCGCTCGGCCAGCGACATCGGGCGCATCCGTAGTTGGACGATCCGACCCGCGCCAGAGTGGGTCGGCACGTTGGTCGGAGTGGCGCTGCCGGTCAGGAGGAACCGTCCGGGGCTCGGGTCGCGGTCGACGCTTCGCCGCACCAGGTCCCACACCGGAGGGCGCCGTTGCCATTCGTCCACCAGCACCGGCGTCGGGGAGGTATCCAGCCGGGCTGGGTCGGCAACCAGCAGTTCCACCTGGTTGGCGTCGTCGAGCGCCAGTATGGTGGCGGCCCGCCGTTGGGCCGTCGCCGTCTTGCCAACGCCTTCTACACTACCGTTAGCAGTGATTGAACGCTGCCGATAGCAGGGCTTGAACGCTACTTTTAGCAGAATTCTGTCCGCTACCGTCAGCAGCACCGACCTCAGTTCGAACTGGTCCCTGTTCACAGGTCCGAGGGCATCGGCTCGTCCTAGGCTCTGGGCATGAACGCCGACCGGTCGTCCCTGTTCTGCGACACTGCGCTGGCCGAGCGCATCGAGCGGGTCGAGGCGCAGCTCGTCGCCCAGGGCAGCGAGGCCGCCCGCCATCGTCGGGCAGACACGGCGGGCTTCGTGATCCCTCTTGCCGGCGGTGTGGCGAGCTTTGCCGAGGAGGGCTCGCCGCTCAACAAGGTCGCGGGGCTCGGCTTCGGCGGCGTGCCGAGTGCGGCCGCCCTCGACGAGATCGAGCGGGCCTTCACCGCCTGCGACGCCCCCGTGCAGATCGAGCTGGCCCACCTCGTCGACCCCGCGATCGGCGCCCTGGTGACCGATCGAGGCTATCGGCTCGTCTCGTTCGAGAACGTGCTCGGCCTGGCTCTCAAAGGAGAGTACGAGCGAGTCACGCCGCCGGGGGTCGAGGTTCGGCCCAGCAGTGAGGACGAGTTCGACTCGTGGCTCGACGTCGTGGCCGATGGCTTCACCCACCCCGACCCGCAAGGGGTGCCCTCGCACGAGGAGTTTCCGCGCGAGGTCATCGCGAGGGCCATGCGTGATCTCGTGGCGGCGGCCGGCGTCATGCGCTACGTCGGGCTGTGCGACGAGATCATCGCCGGCGGCGCCAGCTTCCGTATGGCAGAGGGCGTCGCTCAGCTCACCGGCGCGGCGACCGCGCCCGCGCACCGCCGACGGGGTGTCCAGACCGCGTTGCTCTCGGCCCGGCTCGCCGACGCCGCAGCCGCCGGCTGTGACGTCGCCGTCATCACCACGCAGCCGGGGTCCAAGTCCCAGCAGAACGCGCAACGTCGGGGCTTCGATCTGCTCTATACCCGCGCCGTTCTGGTGAAGCAGCCCTGAGCCCCCGCTTACCCTCGGGCGCAACAGCCGCATTCCGTTCATCCGGTTACGTCGTGCCCCGACGTTCGGCGGTCAGGCCCGTGTAGCGGTGTGCGACTCCGCCCGGCAGCAGGTACTCGGCCAGCAGATTCCCGGCCCGGTGGGATGGCAACCCCATATCGTGCAGGAGCTCGTCCGCGCAGTGGATGTCGTAGGGGCCGAAGTCGTAACCCCGGGAGCCTGGCAACACCTGCTCCTGCCAGGCCAGACGAGCATCGATGGCGTCCTGCATCTCCTGCTCGGTCGGATTACTGCGCAGGGCTGCCTCGAAATAGCCGGCCAGCCAGTGCGCCACTTCCTCGCCCGTCATCAGCCGCAGCCCCTTATCGGTGTACTCCCGGACAGTGCTGATCTTGGGGTCGATCAGGCCGCAGCGGACGGCTCGCGCGTAGCCGCGTGGCATGACTCCCGTGTGGGCCAGGTGGAAGGGGAGCGCGTGAGCGGGCCTCAGCTGCCTCGGCAGCCGGTACAACCCCGTGGTGATCAGCATGTCGCGGGTGATGAGCCACCACAGAGCTCGCTTGACCCGCTCGTCAACGCGGTCGATCGGGCGGATGCAGGCCGGATCGTGGTACCGGGGCAGGAGCGCCTCACCGAGCCGACTAAGCAAGATCCACTTGTAGCCGACCAGGCCAAGCAGGAGTCGCTCGGGGATCATCCAGTTCACTGTGCGCTGCACGATGGTGGCCGCGCTCGCCTCGTGCGCGGCTCGGGTGATCAGGTCCATTGCGGACTTGCCGCCGCCCACGACGGCCACGCGCCGACCGGCGAACATCCCGGCCCGCACCTCGTTGGAGTGCAGCACCGTCCCGCTGAACAACTCACGCCCGGGCAGTTCGGGCAGATGAACATGATGATGTGCCCCGCTGGCGACAACGACATAGTCGAATGACTCGCTTTGAACCGGTGCCGCCGTGTTCTCAGCATCTCGAGAGTCGATCAACCAGCCGCAGGCGCCCATCCGTCCAGGTCCTTCCACCGGTCTGATAGAGATCACCTCGGTGGCCGGTCGGAGACGGTCGAGGACACCGAAGGTCTCGGCGTAGTTCTCCAAGTAGCGTTGGGTGTCCACGGCGCTGGCCAGGTGCAGGCGGTTGGGAAGGTCCGCGAACTCGAAGAGGCGGCGCGTGGATTGGTTGTGTAGCCCGTCGTAGCAGCCCCCTGGAGACCAGATCCCGCCGACCCGCTGGTACTTGTCGAAGACCGTGACGTTGAAGCCGTTCTCCAGCAACACCTTGGCACTGACGATCCCTGCAGGTCCTGCCCCGACAACGCACGCTTTCATGAGATGTCACTCCCTTGACTGGTGTTGGCACTGTTTCGTGCGCCCTGGCCAGTCGCGACCGGTGCCTTCGTTGGTGATGATCGGCGCGGTGAGATTGGTGAATGCTTGGGCGCCGTGGATCGGGTCATGGCTGATGCGTTGGACGCCCAGCAGGCGCCGGTTCGCGGAGAAGCCGATCGTCTCAGGCGGTCAGGTTGGTCAGCCGTTTGGACAGGCCGGAGCGCACCAGCCAGGCATAGCTGCCCCCGGTCACCGGGTTGTAGCGCCGCTGGGTGCGCCACACCCCTGCCGGACGGGCAGAGGTCGATCCAGAATGCTGACAGCTACAGCCCTACCACCGGGTAGCACAGGGCGAGGATGATGAGGTTATGGGATTGCGACAAATCCGGGTGGGATGCGATTTCACCTACGTGGCTGCGGTAGATACGCCGGTGATCTTCCAGGTGCAGCCGGGTGAGTCACCGCAGATCATGATCGAGGAACAGCGGTGGTCATCGGAGCCGTGGATTGTGATCCGGGGTTACACCGATCTGTATAGAAACCCGTGTGTGCGTGCTGTGCTACCGGCCGGGCGGTCGAGCTTCCGCTACAACGCCGTGGTCGCGTGTCCGGATGCCAGCGAAGACGCCGATGAGGAGGCACCGGAGTGCGCGCCGGATGCGCTGCCGGATGACACTCTGATCTACCTTCTGCCGAGTCGTTACTGCCTGCCCGATGTACTGGGAAACGAAGCGTGGTCCCGGTTCGGTGGGCTTGCGCCTGGATACCGCCGCGTGCAGGAAATCTGTCAGCACGTCCATAATCATCTGACGTTTCAGTATGGGAGTACCACCGCACTATCGACTGCTGCGGACGTCAACCTGGGCGGGCGTGGGGTCTGCCGGGACTTCACTCATCTGGCGATCTCGTTCTGCCGAGCATTGAACATTCCCGCTCGTTACGTCTTCGGGTACCTGCCCGATCTCGATGTTGCCCCGGATCCGGCACCGATGGACTTCGCGGCCTGGATGGAGGTGTGGCTCGGGCAGCGCTGGTGGACCTTTGATCCCCGCAACAACATGCGACGCAAAGGGCGCATCGTGATCGGGCGCGGACGCGACGCCTCTGATGTGGCCATGGTGACCACGTTCGGAGGGCCACAGCTGGAAGCGATGGTTGTTCACGCCGAGGAGAAGTGAGTTCGGCTGGCTCAACGGTCTGCGCAGGTGTCCTGGTAAGGGACACCGGGGGCGTATTGATCCCACGTCGCCCGGTCGAGCGGCCCACCGGCTCGGAGGCAGGCTTCTCGCACCTCATCGCCGCCGGTAAACCTGTCGAAGTGGGGCAGATCCCACAACCTGACGGTCTGGTCGAGTCCGGCGGTGGCCAGGGTGCGCCCGTCGGGGGCGAACGCCACTCCTCGCACCGGACCGGTGTGGCCGGTCAGGGGCGGGCCGAGTAGCCGAGGTCGGTCCCGGTCGCTGAGATCCCACAACCTGACGGTCTGGTCATTGCTGATACTGGCCAGGGTGCGCCCGTCGGGGGCGAACGCTACTCCCCGTACCGCACTGGTGTGGCCGGTCAAGGGTGGGCCGAGTGGCTGAGGTCGGTCCCGGTCGCTGAGATCCCACATCCTGACGGTCTGGTCGAGCCCGGCGGTGGCCAGGGTGCGCCCGTCGGGGGCGAACGCCACTGCCCGTACCGCACCGGTGTGGCCGGTCAGGGGTGAGCCGAGTGGCCGAGGTCGGTTCCGGTCGCTGACGTCCCACAACATGGCGGTCTGGTCGGCGCTGGCGGTGGCCAGGGTGCGCCCATCCGGCGCGAACGCCACCGCCCATACCACGCCGGTGTGACCGGTCAGGGGTGGGCCGAGTGGCTGAGGTCGGTTCCGGTCGCTGACGTCCCACATCCTGACGGTCTGGTCGGCGCTGGCGGTGGCCAGGGTGCGCCCGTCGGGGGCGAACGCCACTGCCCGTACCGCACCGGTGTGGCCGGTCAGGGGTGGGCCGAGTGGCCGTGGTTGGTTCCGGTCGCTGACGTCCCACAACGTGACTTTCTGGTCGTCGTCGGCGGTGGCCAGGGTGCGCCCGTCCGGGGCGAATGCCACCCCGTACACCGCGCCGGTGTGACCGGTCAGTGGTGGGCCAAGCGGCTGAGGTCGGTCCCGGTCGCTGAGATCCCACAACCTGGCGGTCTTGTCAATGCCGGTCGTGGCCAGGGTCCGACCATCTGGGGCAAAGGCCACCCCGATGAGCGCGCCGGTGTGGCCGATCAGGGGTGGGCCGAGCGGCCGGGGCCGGTCCCGGTTGCTGAGGTCCCACAACATGGCGGTCTGGTCGTCGCTGGCGGTGGCCAGGGTGCGCCCGTCCGGGGCGAAGGCCACCCCGTACACCGCACTGGTGTGGCCGATCAGGGGTAGGCCCAGCGGCCGGGGCCGGTCCCGGTCCTGGATATCCCACAACCGGGCAGTCTGGTCGGTGCTGGCGGTGGCTAGGGTGCGCCCATCGGGAGCGAACGCCACCACATACACCGAGCTGGTGTGGCCGGTCAGGGGTGGGCCAACCGGCCGGGGTCGGTCCCGGTCCTGGATATCCCACAACCGGACGGTTTGATCGGTGCCGGCGGTGGCCAGGGTGCCCCCATCCGGGGCGAAGGCCACTGCAAACACCGCGCCGGTGTGGCCGCTCAGGGGTGGGCCGAGTGGTTGTGGCCGGTCCCGGTCGTTGAGGTCCCACAAGATGGCGGTCTGGTCGGCGCTGGCGGTGGCCAGGGTGTGCCCGTCCGGGGCGAATGCCACCTCGTAGACCGCGTTGGTGTGGCCGGTCAGGGGTGGGCCGAGCGGTCGGGGCCGGTTCCGGTCGTTGAGGTCCCACAACCTGGCGGTCTGGTCGTCGCTGGCGGTGGCCAGGGTGCGCCCATCCGGGGCGAACGCTACTCCCCGTACCGCACGGGTATGGCCGGTCAGGGGTTGACCCAGCGGCCGGGGCCGGTCCCGGTCGCTGAGATCCCACAACCGGACAGTCTGATCGTCGCTGACCGTGGCCAGCGTGCGCCCGTCCGGGGCGAATGCCACCCCGTACACCGAGCTGGTGTGGCCGGTCAGGGGTTGACCCAGCGGCCGGGGCCGGTCCCGGTCGCTGAGATCCCACAACCGGACGGTCTTATCGAGGCTGGCGGTGGCCAGGGTGCGCCCGTCCGGGGCAAACGCCACGGCCCACACCGTGGTTGTGTGGCCGCGAAGCGTCCTGAAACGCAAGGCTGAGGTGAGAGTCTGCTGGAGGCCCGCCTGGGTCTGCGGACCACCGTCGAACTGTCCAACGGCAACGCCGAGTTGCAGGGCACGCCGGGGATTCTGGTCACGGACCCGGTCGATCTCGGCGATCATGCCTCGGGCGATGGCGAGGCGTTGGGCGCTGATGGCCCCCTGCCGTTGCCAGACCGCGATGCCTGCGGCGATCAGCGCGAGCACCAGCAGGGTCGACAGCAGGATGATGGTACGGGCGCGTCGACGCCGTTCACGCTGCTTGATGGCGTGGACACACTGGGCGGTGGCGTCGAGGAATGCCCGTGCCTCATCGTCGAGCTCGACGACGGCAGCCGCAGCGGGATTGCGGTCTTCGCCCTCGCCGGTCATCCCCAGGGTGGTTCGGGTGGCGACAAGCCGGTCGGCGTCCCAGAGGTAGCTCTCCGGCCGACCGGCGCTGGTCCACTCCGCGGCCGCTCCTTCGACGGTCCGGGCGGTGCGCAGGGCGAGGGTGATGTCGGCGGTGGCGCTTTCCAGGGGTCGCCAGCCGGTGAGCAGGGCCTCGTGGGCCACGGTGAGCCACACCTGGCCGTTGCCGGTATCGCTGAGCAGCAGGCGGCGATCGACGAAGACCTGCAACGCGCCCCGCAGCGGCTCGGTCAGGCCGGTGAACTTGATCCGCCGCCGGGCGCGTCGACCGGTCCCGTCGACGGTGACCAGGCGAGTGAGTCCGGCCAACACCTCGGGTTCGGTCAGGCCGCTGACCCGGACGGCCTCAGCGAGCGCAGCGTCGGCATGCCGGGTCAGTGCGCCCCGGACACCGCCGAGATCCTCGTAGCGGGCCAGGGTCAACGTGCCTCCGGCAGGCAGGCCCTCTGCCAGCTGCCGCAGCGTGAAAGCGAGCAGTGGCAGGGACTCCCCACCGCCGGTGTCGGAGACCAGCGCAGCTACCAGTCCGTTCTCCAAGCGCAACCTGGCCACCTTCGCAGGCCCTTCGATGACCTCACGCAGCATCTCCCGGTCCAGCGGGGCCAGCACATAGGCCTCGATCGGCACACCGGCCAGCGCGGAGAGCTCACGCAGGTCATCGAGGAACTCCGACCGCACCGCCACAACCACCTGCACCGGGCCGGCGATCGCGACGCCCAACAGCTGCGCGAATCGCTGCCGGGCGTCCCGGGTCATCCAGCGCAACAGCTCCTCGGCCTGATCGATCGACACCAGTAGGTGCCTGGCTGGGCCGGCCGCCAGCAGATCGTCTGCTACGCGGCGCAGGCCATCGGTAGCGCCCTCCAGCACGCGGCGGACATCGCTCGCCGACCAGCCCATCCCCAGACGGTTGGCGGTGGCCGCCAGCGCCCGAGCCAGCTCGGGCAGCGGATCACTCCCCGGAACCAACCTCGGCGCTACCGTCAACCATGCCGGGTCGCTGTCCAGCAGCGGCACCACCGCGGCGTTCACCAGCGACGACTTCCCACAGCCGGACGGACCGACGATGGCCAGCATCCCGCCGGGACCGCTCATCGCGCGCAGCCGGTTGCCGACCTCGCGAGCCTCCGCCACCCGACCGAAAAACACCCGGCGCAACGCCGCGGTGAACGGTTCCAGCCCGGGAAAAGGATTATCGCCCTCCCCCCAACTACCTGCACCGTCGTCCAGCAACCGCGCCGTCTGGAGCACTCGCTCGCGCGCTCGCCGGGAATCGGCCGCATAGTCCGCATACGTGCAGGCGCGACATCAGCGGGTGCGCCACGCCGGCCTCAGCTCGCAACGGCATGAGCCGGCAACCCAGCGCCCCTGCGATCCCCAACTCGGCAAAGCACCACTTCGACGCCACAAACGATGACGTCACCACCGCGACCACCGCGTCGGCCCGCCGCAGCTCGCGGTAGAGGCGCTGCTCCCAGTCCTCGCCGACGCTGATCCCGTCGCGACGATCGTCGTCAAGGAACGGCTCGTGGCCGGCTACCCGCAACCAGCTCGATACCTCGTCGGCGACCGGCCTGTCCGGGGTCGCATAGCTGATGAAGATACGGGCCACGACCACTCCTATGCGGCGTCACCGAGGACGATACGTGCAACGACCTGGTGCGGGAGGGTCGATTGGGCTTGCTACGCCGGGAGATCGACCGCCTCCTCGAAGAAGCTGGCGACCTGTAGTGCGTGAGCGCCGATCGGTGCCATAGCGCAAATTGCTACTGTACTCACGGAGTCTTGCTACTCACGGAGTCGCAAAGCAGCCCAGCGTCGAGTTGGGGCGTACCCCGGAGAAATAGCGCTGCCAGATCTGGTAGTAAAGGATCTCCTCGTCGCTGCGCAGCGCCCAGCTGTCCGGTGGCTGCGTCACAGTGCCTTCGGTGTTGTTGGCCTCGGCAGTTTTGTCCGTGGCTAGCGCGGCGAGCACTTCGCCGGCACCCGAGCCGTCACCGAATTGCTCCTTGCCGCGCCAGAGCAGCTCCTTGGGCAGCCAGTCGGTGAAGGCTTCGCGTAGTATCGCCTTCTCGGGCCGTCCATCGGTGGTCTTCTTCCATTCCGGCGGCAGGGTCAGCGCCGTGCGCACCACATTGGGGTCCAGGAAAGGTTCGCGGGCCTCGAGCCCGAAGTACATCGTCGTCCGGTCGCAGCGCTGCAGGTTCAGGTGGTGCAGCTGCTCCAGGCTGCGCACCAACTCGGCCTGCAATGCGTCCGGATCCGCGAACTGCGGGCTGTGCATGTAGCTGTAGCCGCCGTAGAGCTCGTCGGCGCCTTCACCGGTGAGCACCACCTTGACCTTCTTGGCCGCCTCGCGCGCCAGCAGCAGGTTCGGCACCGCGCTGCGGACCAGCGCCGGGTCGTAGTGCTCGATCACTTCGACCGCGTTGTCCAACTCCTCGCCGATGGACTCGGCGGTGGCGACGACCTCGTGGTGGTCGCTGCCGATGAACTCGGCGACGCGCCGGGCCGCCAGCAGGTCGTTGCTGTCCTTGGTGCCGACGGCGAAGGTGGGCAGCACGTCGCCGCGGCGGCGGGCGTGTTCCGCGGCGATCGCGGCGACGATCGCCGAGTCGAGCCCGCCGGAGAGGAACACTCCCACCCCGACATCGCTCATCATCCGCCGCCGCACGGACAGCACCACTGAGTCCCTGACCTTCTCCAGCGTCCCGCTATCCCAGATCGGGCGCTGCGCCCGGCGGGCTGGACGGACTTCCACCGGAACCGAGTCGGCATAGCGCACTATGCCGGCGGCCGGAGTCCACAGGCAGCCAGGTGGGAAGGAGGCCACTCGGGGCCGATCCTCGGGATCGAAGGCCCGCAGCTCGCTGGCGAACAGCGAGCCATCCGCCCCGTCGATCCAGTACAGCGGCTTGACACCCATCGGGTCGCGGGCGACCAGCCCGTCCCCGGTGGCGGTAACCATCGCCAGCGCGAACATGCCGCTGAGCTTGGCCACCGAGGCGGGACCATCCCGTATCACGAGGTGCAGAGCCGCCTCGGTGTCCGACCGGGTCTGTAACATTCCGGGAGGCAGCATCGCGCTGAGGTCCTCGTGGTTGTAGATCTCACCGTTGCCGACGATCCATGCCGTGCCGTCACTGTTGGCCAGCGGCTGCCTGCCGCGGCTGACGTCGACGATGGAGAGTCTCTGGTGGCCCAACCAGGCCGAGTCGAGCGTCAATGTCCCGGTGTCATCCGGTCCCCGATGCTGTACCCGGTTCAGCATCCGCTCGCACTTGTCAGCGTCAATCTCGCCGAAGGCCGCGACGATCCCGCACATGTGGTATCACCTGCCGGTACCCATTGAATATCATTGGCGGTCCGGCCACCCAGCGATGGAGAGCCAACTCACTCTCCAGAACGGGTCTGGTCAGCTGACGTGGTGACGTGAAGCGTCGACGCGGGCGCCACAGATCCGTTCGGGCACCGTGATCGCTCGCCAGTTCTCACACAATTATTCTGGCTTGAACATCCGGTCTGCATCGTCGAAGAACAGGACGCCAGCGGCGACGTAGGCACGGCTGCGATCGAGAGAGTCGTCCGCCACGGCGAAAACCCTACGGGGACGCACTCAGACGACGTGCAGCCGCGTCGCCAATTTCGGAGAGGTGGTGACTGGGCTTGCCGCATCGGCATCCGCCGCGGCGACTCGGGCTGAGACGCGCTGCTGTACTTCGCAGCTGTACGGCCGATTCGAGCGCAGAGTCGGGGTGGCGGGATTCGAACCCACGGCCTCTTCGTCCCGACGTACCTGGCGGCGGTCGTGGCTGCGGCGTAGCTGGGTCTTGAGCTTGGTGAGCGCGGCGGCCAGGGCCGCGGAGAAGTCCGGACCGCGGGCCTCGGCCCGCACGATCGTTGTACCGGCCGATCTGTTGATCACGGTGGTGATGCCGACCCGGACGTGGTCATCGCCGACAGCAGGACAAGGGCCCCGATGGGAGTCATGGCGTCGGAGGTGGATGCGCGGTGCTTAATGGGGTCGGGCGAAGGTGCCAGCGATGTTTAGGGGTCCATCGGCTAGCTCGGCTTCTGGGTTGGGGATTGGGCTGGTGTGCTGGGCGGGGTTCTCGCTGCTGGTGCGGGTAGGCGATCGCTCCGGCGGCTAGTTCCCCTCGCTCGGCGGCCTGTGCTGATCGTTGCCCGGGGTTGGCCTGGTGGTTTTTGGTGTCGTCACGCAGGCCGAGGCTGTCGCCGACGAAGAGCAGCACCAAGCCATGTTCTGCTGCTGCCTCGCGCCAGCCGGCGGGGAGGTTCAGCGGCGCGTCGAGAAGGAGGGGCTGGACGTGTGGCCAGGTGAGGGTCAGCGCGCCGGCGGGGTTGAGGTGTATCGCCCAGCCGGGACGCGGACGCAGCGCCAGCCGGGGCAGGTCGGTGGCTAAGCGCAGCCCGCGGTTCATAACCGCGTAGAGCAGCACACCGGTGCGATCGGCCTCGTCGTCAGGCGACCGCATTTCGCCCTCGATGAACAGCGCCGCGAATGTGGCTGTTCCGTGTTGCCACAGATCGGCTTGCGCGTGCAGCGTCATCGCCTGCATCGCCTCGTCCTTCCCGAGGATGGTGGGGTGGGGAGCCGGACACGGAGCGAGGACCGGGCCGCAGCCACCTCAGTGGCAGTCCGCGGGGACGCCACCGGCGTGCCGGCGCATAGCGCCGGATCACCGGAGAC
>CAVQKH010000034.1:0-10977 GCA_963712995.1 uncultured Actinomycetota bacterium
AACGAGGAGTCGACGTTGGAGCACACCGTCTTCGGTCGATGCCTCGATGGCATCCGCCTGCACATGCAGGGGCAGCGTGATCGAGCGACGGAACAGTCCGTAGTGGCGCTCCAGCACGTGCACCTGCTCATCCGCGGAGTCCCGAATCAGTGACCGCTCGCCCTGGATCGTGAGCAAACCGTCCTGGAACGCGATCTCCAGATCCTCGACCTTCACACCAGGGAGCTCAACAGTCAGAACGTAGGCGTCCTTGCGCCCTACATCATGTCCGGTTCGGGAGGGGGCCGTCGGGAGCAGGACCAGCACAGCTGGCACCTCGCCCGACGGCCTACCTCGCGGTCGCTGGCCGATGCCGACACCCACCGTGGGGACTACTCGATCCTCACCCGCAGCGTGCACGCGGTGTGCGGTATCGAGTTCGTCCCCAAGGAACTGCCGCTGGGTGGCCCGGCGCTACCGGGGAGCCCGCAGGACCCTGAGCAGGTCTGCCCGGATTGCCAGTGGGGTGCCCGGTGAACACCCCGGAGCAGTGCGAACTTCCCCCGATGCTCACCGCGCAAGAACTCGTCGACTGGATAGCGCTGTCGCGGGTGTGTGTGGCGGTGCTGAAGTAGGCGGCGCGGCGACGCAGGTGGCGGTGGCTGCTGTAACGCCGTGGCGTGGGTGGTGTGGTGGTGGGTGTGGCGCCGGCGCAGCGCCACGGCGGCGTCGGGTTTGGGTGGGTCCAGGAACACCAGCAGCCCCATCAGGTGCAGGCCGTGCTCGTCCTCGGCCCTGGGCTGGCACTCGCCGGCGGCCGGGCGGGTAGCCACGGCGACGACCCGGTTGCCAGCGGCGAACTCCGCGTCCAGCGCCTTGTGCGCCGCGGCTGGTACATCGACGCAGCGGTCCAGGATGGTTTCCGGTGCCCCTTTGGTGACCAGGGTCAACTTGCCGGTCGGGTCACGAACGAGGACCGAGACCATCCGGCGCTCGTGGTCGAAGGGCAGTACCGCGAGGCGCGTGTAACCGACCAAGGCGGCCCGCTCCCCCGCGGCAGCCCGGGACCGCCACAGCGCCTGATCGAGCGGGTTCCCGCCCACGGCCAACCCGTCGGACGCCGTGTTCTCGGTGCACAAAAGCCCCCATCGCAACACCGTGTCGGGATAGCCATCAGCCGCCGGCACGGCGCGCGTGTAGTCGATGTGGCCCTCGGTGAGGGTGCCGGTCTTGTCGGTGAAGAGCACGTCGACATCGCCCAGGTCCTCGATGCACACCAGCCGTTTGACCAGCACCTTGCGGCGGCGCATCCGCCGCGACCCCGCCGCAAGGCTGGTGGACACCACCGCGGGCAGCAACTGCGGGGTGATCCCGACCGCGATCGCCAGCGAGAACAACAGCGCATCAATGATCGGCTTGTGCAGCACCACGTTAATCACGAAGATCGACGTGGTCAGCGCGCCGGCGACATACACCAGCAGCATCGAGAACCGGCGCAGCCCGACCTGGAACCCGGTGTCGATCTGGTGCGTGCTCAGTCCGGTGGCGATCTTGCCGAACTCGGTGCGGGCTGCGGTGGCCACCACGATCCCGCGGGCGCTGCCGGCGTGCACCACGGTGCCCATCAACGCGCACCCAGACAGCTCGGCCAGCGGTGTCCCCGACGGCACAGGGATGGTGTTCTTCTGGACGGTCAGCGATTCGCCGGTCAGGACCGACTCGTCGCACTCCAGGCCGGTGACCTCCAGCAGCCGGATGTCGGCCGGGACGATGTCGCCGAGCCGTAGCTCGATCAGATCGCCGGGCACCAGGGTGGTGACGTCCACCGTGGTCGGCCGCCCGTCGCGGATGACCGTGGTCTGGTGGCTGATCTGGGAGTGCAGCGCCTCGGCGGCCTTCTCGGCCCGGTACTCGTTGACGAAGCCGAGCCCGACCGACAGGGCGACGATCACGCCGATGATGGCGGCGCCGTCGCGCTCGCCGACGAAGTAGGACGCGATTGCCGCAGTCAGCAGCAGCCCGAGCAGTGGCGAGCGCAGTTGGTGCCAGAGCACCGGCAGCAGCCGGGCACGATGCGAGGACACCGCGTTGGGCCCGTACTGCGCCTGCCGCCGCGCGACCTCGTCGCTGGGCAGGCCCTCCTCGGCGGTGACGCTAAGCTCGCCCAGCATGTCCGCCGCGGACCGCGTGGCGGCGGACATGATCCCCGTCGTGGACCTGGCTGGCTGCGCTGGGGCGGAGACCGTCATCGTCGGCTACTGCCGAACGGGCGGGCTGTCATAGGTCTCGCCGCCTTGATCCATCAGTAACGAGCGGCGAGGGAATGCGAGGTCCGGGCAGAGCCAGGCGCGCTGAATGGCTCCACTCTCGCACGAATGGACCGCGAGGGCGATCGGTGTACTCAGCACTCCGGAGCGCTCGACGTCGAGGTCGCGCACCATTCCGGCGTGCTGGCCGGAGATGAATCGGAAGGCGTCGGGGTGGGGCTGAAGTACAGGGGCTCGCTCAGGCCCCGCAGCTGGTACGAGTTCGTAGTCAAGCCCGGCCCCGGGTTCTCAGACAACCCGCCCCGTTTGCCGTTACGCTTGGTGGTGGACGTTGAGCGCCCCAGACCCCGGTGCTGCGAGGCAGATGAGTAACACGGCTTAGCCCGGGAGTTGATGGTCTGTGGGTGTGATCGATGCGTCGCCCGAGGGTCAGGTTCGGCCGGATGGCACCGGGAATGAGCCATTTGGCGCCTCGACGTCGACCCGCACCTGCGGTCACCACGAGCTGGAACTGATCGATGCGTACTGGCGGGCAGCGAACTACCTGTCGGTCGGGCAGATCTATCTACTGGACAACCCGCTGCTGCGCGAACCGTTGCGCGCCGAGCACGTCAAGCCGCGGCTGCTGGGGCATTGGGGGACGACGCCGGGGCTGAACCTGCTGTACGCGCACATGAACCGGGTGATCTCTGAACGTGACCTGAATGCCCTCTACGTGACGGGCCCCGGGCACGGCGGGCCCGGCCTGGTAGCCAACGCGTACCTGGAGGGCACCTACAGCGAGGTCTACTCCGCGATCGGCCGCGATGAGGACGGGCTCCGCGCGCTGTTCCGGCAGTTTTCCTTCCCCGGGGGTATCCCCAGCCACGTCGCACCCGAGACGCCCGGCTCCATCCACGAGGGTGGTGAACTCGGCTACGCGCTGGTACACGCCTACGGCGCGGTGTTCGACAACCCGGATCTGCTGGCGCTGTGTGTGGTGGGTGACGGGGAAGCCGAGACCGGGCCGCTGGCGGCCAGCTGGCATTCGAACAAGTTCCTCAACCCGGTGACCGACGGTGCGGTGCTGCCGGTGTTGCACCTCAACGGATACAAGATCGCCAACCCGACCGTGCTGGCCCGCATCCCGGAGGACGAGCTCACCGCCCTGATGCGCGGCTACGGCTACACACCGCACTTCGTGATCGGTGACGATCCCGCCGCGGTCCACCAGCAGCTCGCGGCCACGCTCGACGAGGTGCTCGACGACATTGCCGCGATCCAGGACGCCGCCCGGCGCGGCGCCGGAGACGCGGCCCGCCGCGGCGCCGGAGACGCGGCCCGCCGCGGCGACTCACCGACCACTCGCCCGGCGTGGCCGATGATCGTGCTGCGCACCCCGAAGGGCTGGACCGGCCCGAAAGAGGTCGACGGCGTGGCGGTCGAGGGAACGTTCCGCGCCCACCAGGTCCCGCTCGCCGAAACCCGCGCCAACCCAGAGCACCGCGCCCTGCTCGAGGCGTGGATGCGCAGCTACCGACCCGAGGAGCTGTTTGACGGCGCCGGGCAGCTGGTCCCGCAGCTTCAGGCGCTCGCGCCGCAGGGGCGCCGGCGGATGAGCGCCAACCCGCACGCCAACGGCGGCCGGCTGCTGCGTGATCTGATCATGCCCGACTTCCGGGACTACGCCGTCGCGGTGGAGCACCCCGCCGTCAAGTCCAGCTCGGCCACCGGTGTGCTGGGAGGCTTTCTGCGCGACATCATCGCCGCCAACCCCGACCGGTTTCGCCTCATGGGCCCGGATGAGACCGCGTCGAACCGGCTCTCGGCCGTGTTCGAGGCGACCAACCGGGCCTGGGACGCGACCACGGTGCCCGGTGACGATCACCTTTCCCCGGACGGGCGGGTGATGGAGGTGCTCTCCGAGCACCTGTGCCAGGGGTGGCTGGAGGGTTACCTGCTCACCGGGCGCCACGGCCTGTTCAACTGCTACGAGGCGTTCATTCACATCATCGACTCGATGGTCAACCAACACGCCAAATGGCTCAAGACAACCAACCATATCGAGTGGCGGGCGCCGATCGCATCACTGAACTACCTGTTGTCCTCCCACGTCTGGCGCCAAGACCACAACGGCTTCTCCCACCAGGACCCGGGATTCATCGACCATGTGGTGAACAAGAAGGCCGAAGTCGTCCGCGTGTACCTACCACCGGACACCAACACCCTGCTCTCCGTGGCCGATCACTGCCTGCGCAGCCGGCAGTACGTCAACGTCATCATCGCCGGCAAACAACCCGCGTTGACCTACCTGAGCATCGACGAGGCGATCGCGCACTGCACCCGCGGGCTGGGGATCTGGCCGTGGGCCAGCAACACCGACGGTGAACCCGACGTGGTACTCGCCTGCGCCGGAGACACCCCCACGCTGGAGACCCTGGCAGCTGCTGACCTGCTGCGGACCCACCTGCCCGAGCTGAAGGTCCGGGTCGTCAACGTCGTGGACCTCATGCGGCTGCAGCCGGACATCGAGCACCCGCACGGGCTGTCCGACCTCGACTTCGACGCGTTATTCACCACCGCCAAACCGGTCATCTTGGCTTACCACGGCTATCCGTGGTTGATTCACCGGCTGACCTACCGGCGGACCAATCACCACAACTTGCACGTGCGCGGATACAAGGAGGAGGGCACCACGACCACCCCGTTCGACATGGTGATGCTCAACGACCTCGACCGCTTCCACCTCGTCATGGACGTCATCGACCGCGTCCCGTCCCTGGGCAGCCACGCCGCAATTCTGCGCCAGCAAATGTCCGACGCCCGCCTCGCCGCCCGCGCCTACACCCGCGAACACGGCGAGGACGACCCGGCGATCACCAACTGGACCTGGCCCCATCAGAAATCTGCCCATCAGAAATCTGCCCATCAGAAATCTGCCCATCAGAAATCTGCAGAGCGGGACTGATCGGTGCGGGTACTGGTCGTCAACGCCGGATCCTCCAGCCTGAAACTGCGTCTGCTCGATGCGCACGACACCATCGAGCGCAGTGCTGATCTGCCCGCCGATCCGGACGGGCTCGACACCTCCCGCCTCGCCGACCTCCTGCAAGGCTGGGGTGAGCCCGATGTGGTCGGTCACCGCATCGTGCACGGCGGCACGCGTTTCACCGGCCCGGTACGGATCGACGACAATGTGCGGGCGCAGCTGGAGGACCTGACCGACCTGGCCCCGCTGCACCAGCCCAAGTCCCTCGCCGCGCTCGACGCCGTCACCGTGCAGCTGCCCGGCATTGCCGCGGTCGCGTGTTTCGATACTGCCTTCCACACCACCATCCCGGCCGCAGCCGCGACCTACGCGATACCGCTGGAATGGCGGGACCGCTACGCGATTCGCCGCTACGGCTTCCACGGGCTCTCGCACGCCTACAGCGCCCACCGCGCCGCAGAACTGCTCGACCGGCCGCTGCAGGGCCTGCGGATCGTCACCTGCCACCTGGGCGCGGGAGCCTCACTCGCCGCGGTCGTCGATGGTCGCAGCGTCGACACCACCATGGGCTTCACCCCGCTGGAAGGCCTGGTCATGGCCACCCGCTCCGGCACCATCGACCCCGGACTGGTGCTCTGGCTCGAAGAACACGAACACCTCTCACCACACGAGGTCGCCACCGCATTGGAGCAACGCTCCGGCCTCACCGCCCTGGCCGGCACCGGCGACATGCGTGAGGTCGAAGCAGCCGCAGATCGCGGTGATCCGGCCGCGGTGCTCGCCCTCGACATCTATACCCACCGGCTGGTAGGCGGCATCGCCACGATGACCGCAGCCACCGCAGGCCTGGACGTGCTCGCGTTCACCGGCGGCGTGGGCGAACACTCAGCCACGGTGCGACGGCGAGCGGCCGAGCGGCTGGGCTTCCTCGGCGTCACCATCGACACCCACCGCAACGACACCGTCCACGACGACAGCAACATCACCGCCGCCCCAGCAACCGTGCAGACCCTGGTGATCACCGCCCGGGAAGACCTGCAGATCGCCCGCGAGGCACGCCGGCTGCTCGACCCCCGCCAAGACCACCATACGGGCACGATTCCCCAGAGCTGTCCCCGTGAATCTGGCTGAAGGAAAGGTGCATCCATGGAGAAGTCGTCGCTGACCGCCCTCGCCCGTGAACAGCTGAAGATCGCGCGGCAGGCGTCCAGCGGACGCAGCGCGCGCACCGTGTACGGCGGCCATGAACACGTGCTGCGCCAAACCCTGATCGCGCTGGCCGCCAGCCACAAGCTGGATGAGCATGACAACCCAGGCGAGGCCACGCTGCATGTGCTGCACGGGCGGGTGCGCCTCAGCGCGGGTGACGTCAGCTGGGAAGGCTCCCCCGGAGATCTCCTCATCGTGCCCGCCGTCCGGCACTCCCTCGACGCGCTCGAAGACTCCGCCGTGCTGCTCACCGTGGCCAAACGCCGCTGACACCGTTGTTTGAGTGCTGGTGCGCGTGGGGCTGCTCACGCTCAGCGAGCCTGATCAGCTCGGGCTGGAAACACTCTCGCTGACCGCTGCCGGACAGGCCCGCGGAGCCCGCAGGCACCGAGGCGCACGGTGCAGATCCCGGATGCATGGGACCGTGGGGGTCACCTGTTGACGCCCGATGCGCTGGCCGATTCCGGGCGAAATCGCTGTTCGCCGAGGTTGTCCCCAACCGGGCTGTATGACCAGAAGGTGATGTTACTCCGAGGCGGTGTCTAGCCAGTAGTTCTGGCCATACCGGCTGTCCCAGGTGGTGCATCCCGTTTGGTCTGTGTTGGTGAACCACACTTCGATCTTCGTGGCATCGCTCGGTACCTTAACTTCCAGAGGCTCCGACGCTGGCGCGATGCGTCCGGATTGCTCCTGGCCGCCGGGATGAAAGCGCAGATAGGCGGCAATACTCCAGGCGGGTTGGCCATAGCGAGATGACCGGCAGCGTGGCAGCCGCTGAGGATCGTATTCGATCTGCAATGGTTCGCCAGCGCGAATATCACCCATCTGCCGTTGTGACCAATCCGACAAAAAACGCACTGTCGCCATCGTCATCTCCCTCAGGATAAACTGGGCAGCGGATGCCCAGCTTTGCAGCCTCTCAGATCCTTCGAACGCCGTCCAGATTCATCCCGCACTGCGGACCGGCTGGCTTGGGCTACTCGCCCGCAGCACCGCCGCCAAGTGATCAGCCCACAGACCCCCAAACTCACCCGCAGCCTCGCCCTCCTCATCGAGGAAATCAACACCAACCCACCCCGCATACCCGGCGACCACCGACCAATCACCTACACGCTCACCACACCGTGATCAACATTAAACAGTGATCCCAAACCAACTTCCGGAGGTCTGAGGCTACCCGAATTGAGCCCGCTGAATACGTCATGATGAGTGGGTGCGAGGCTGGCGAGTGCAGCGGCCAGGGGCGATGGGCACCCACCCGTTGGAGCGAGTGCGGGAACCGGATCCCCGGCCGGCCGCGGACGAACTGCTCGTCCGGGTGCTGGCCTGCGGGGTTTGCCGCACCGACCTGCACGTCGCTGAGGGCGACATTCCCGTTCATCGTAACGGGGTGATTCCTGGTCATGAGGTGGTCGGCGAGGTCGTCGAGTTCAGGGGGTCGTTCGAGGCCGGGTCGTTCGAGGCCGGGTCGTGAGGCGGGCGCAAGGGGGTCGAGGCCGGGCAGCGGGTGGGCATCGCGTGGCTGCGGCGTACCTGTGGACTGTGCCGGTACTGCGCCCGGGGAGCGGAGAACCTGTGCCCGCGCTCGGAGTACACCGGTTGGGACGCCGATGGCGGGTACGCCGAATACGCCACGGTGCCCGCCGACTACGCCTATGCCCTGCCCGCGGACTATTCCGACGTCGAGCTCGCGCCGCTGCTGTGCGCGGGCATCATCGGGTGGCGGGCACTAGTCCGGGCCAGCCTGCCACCCCGCGGCCGGCTGGCCCTCTACGGCTTCGGAGCGAGCGCGCACCTCACCGCGCAGGTCGCCCTCGCGCAGGGCGCGCGCGTGCATGTGCAGACCCGCAGCCAGCAGGCCAGGGAGCTCGCTCTGGCCCTGGGCGCCACCTCGGTGGGCGACCCGAACGACGCCCCGCCCGAGCCGGTCGACTCCGCGATCCTGTTCGCCCCCGCCGGGGAGCTGGTGCCGGCCGCGCTGGCGTCGTTGGACCGGGGCGGCACCCTCGCGGTGGCCGGCATCCACCTGAGCGACGTCCCGACGCTGCGCTACCAGCAGCACCTGTTCCAGGAACGGCAGATCCGCAGTGTCACGGCCAACACCCGGCAGGACGGTCAGCAGTTCCTGCGCTTCGCCGCCGAGCACCACCTGCAGGTGGTGACCACCCGCTACCCGCTGGATCGGGCAGACGAGGCCCTGACCGACCTGGCGAGCGGCCGGGTGCACGGCGCGGCCGTACTCATTCCCTGACGTCTTATCTCCTGACGGCACTGCGCAGGCAGGCGAGGACCTCCTCGTCGGAGCTCTGGGAGAAATCGGAGTACCACATGCCGATCGCCCGCAGCTGCGGAGGCGTAGCCAGCGAAATCAACTCGTCGGCGGCATCGTGCAACGCGCGAACCCAGCCGGGGGGCCCCACCGGGACCGCAAGCACGACCCGCACCGCGCCCCGAGCGCGGGCAACCTGGCAGGCCGCCCGCGCGGTGGACCCGGTCGCGATGCCATCGTCGATCACAACGGCGATCCGCCCGGCCAGCGGGACGCGGGGCCGGTCACCACGGAACCGTTGCGCGCGTCGTCGCAGCTCCGCCCGCTCCCGGCGTTCCACCGCGGCCAGCGCCGCTGCGCTGACCCGGGCCCTGGCCAGCGTCTCGGGCAGCAGAATCCGCACGCCACCCTCGCCGATGGCGCCCATGGCCAGCTCGGGCTGCGCGGGGACACCGAGCTTGCGCACCATGATCACATCCAGCGGGGCACCGAGAGCGCACGCCACCTCAGCCGCGACCCGAACCCCGCCGCGGGGCAGGCCCAGCACCACCACGTCGCTGCCGCGCAGATACTTCAACCGCTGCCCCAGCTGGCGGCCCGCGTCGGCCCGATCGATGAACACCCGTTACCTCCGTCCACCGTGACCCCGATTATCCGCGCTCTGGGACGGTGGCGGTGCCGGACGATCAGTGCGATCAGGGATTCGGCACAACGGTGAAGACAGCCGAGAGCTGCTCGGTGCCGCAGGTCGCCGAAATCGGGTACGCGCCGGGCGTTGCATCGAAGTGGACGGTGGCGCTGCCGGTCAGGTGCCAGGGTTGGTGGCCCGCGGGGTCGCCCGCCAACGGACCGACATCGAGCACGGGCGAGCGCACCGCACCCAGGTTGTCCAGGCACGCCACGTCGAGCGAGACCGTCGCGCCCCGAAGGCCTTCCTGGGGCGCGACCCGCAACCAGTTCACCCCAGGCTCCGACGTCGCCGGCTCCGAGGCCTTGACGCTCGGACTCGGCGCGAGGCTGGGTTGGGGTTCACTCGGCGCGGGTGCACCCGGCGCTGGTGCTGCCGAACACGCGCCCGCGAGCACCCCCAAGCTGACGATCGCAACACCGGTCCGCATGCTCATAGCCAGCCCAGCATGCCAGTGATCGCCCTCGCGCCGTGGAGCGACACAGCCGAGGAACACGAACACATCCGACAGAGGTCTCCTAAGCTGATCGCCATGACGTGTGAGCTCAGCTGATCGATGAAGGCTGCGGGCGGTCGCACTCCGGTCCGAGGCGACCGCAGTGCCGGACGAACTCGCGACGCTGAGCGACGACCCACCCGAACCGCCGCAGTCATACCACGCTGGCCTGCCGGTCTAGCCCACTGGCGGTGGCGTCCCTGGGCAGGGACGGCATATCCCGCGCGCCGTGCAGGTCGTTACCGAAACGTTGACACGTCTGACGTGTCCAGGGAGCGTTGACACGAGACGTAAGGGCCTACCAAGAAGGGCGATGTGGCCAGGCCGAGACATCCCGATAAGGATCTTGAGGCGTTGCTCCGATCACTGGAGTCAGCAGGCTGGAGAATCGAGAAGAGCCGGAAATATTTCAAGGGATATGCCCGTGCGGTGATCACAAGAAGACGGTCCATCTCACACCCTCGGACCCCACTTACCAGCAGAACCTGGTCGGGTGGTTGAGACGGGAGACGTGTTGGGAGGAGGAACAGTGATGACTCGCTACTACCTCGAAGTGCGATACCGGGTCACACCGGTGGACGCCGTGGACGAGCACACCGACGCGATGATGGACGCCCTGAGCGGAGAGGCGGACCTGATCGATGCCAATGTGGGCGCGGATCTGCGCCACGGCTGGACGGATGTCTGCGCGGTGGTCGAAGGCGAAGACGAAGCCAGCGCCCTACGTAGGGGGCTCGTGGCCATCCGCTCCGCTGCTCACCACGCGGACACTCCAGGATGGGAAGCTGACCTGGACAAAGTCATGGTGAGCGTCAGGCCCACTGAACTGGCTGTCGCCTATGTGCCAACCCAGCCGACGGGCTACCCATCCGAATCGGTGACAATTGTCGATGTGCAGCCAGAATCTGCGAAGAAGAAGTGAAAATCAGTACTACAGTACAGTGAAGAAAAGGCGTCGGCGCGTTCACCCAGGATCATGGTATCCGGTCAGCATTGGTCTGGCAGCTGCCTCGACGGTCGTCACGGTGGCGAGAAACACGCGGCGTAGCCTGTCGGGTACCCCTTCGCCGAGGTAAACGCCCCGGGGTGGCTCCCCGGAGC
>CAVQKH010000035.1:0-54230 GCA_963712995.1 uncultured Actinomycetota bacterium
GTTATCCCGATGTCGGGATAACGCTCACCTCCTGCGTGATCTAGCCGCGGCCGCCGAGGTCTACCCCGACGCGGTGTGGCCCGTCCAGATCGCCGACGCGCTGCGTGGGCTGATCCACCACACCAACCTCGCCCGGGAACAGGGCCTGCCCGCGATCCCCACCGGCATCCGCGACGCGCTGCTCACCCGGCTCCGCAACGGGATGCTGGTCGGGCTGTCCGACACCACCACCCACCCCACCCGCCCCGGCGAGCGCAAGGCCCGGCTGCTGCTGGAAGTCCTGCGCGACCGCCCCGAGGACGTGCTGCGCTTCGCCCACGACCTGCAGGTGCCCCCCACCTCGAATCAGGCCGAACGCGACCTACGCCCCAGCAAGATCCAACAAAAAATATCCGGGCGCCTGACCAGCCAAGCACGCACCCAAGACCGCTACACCATCCTCGGCTACCTCTCCACCGCCACCAAACACGGCCTCGACAAAATCACCGTCCTACGCGACGCACTGACCGGCCAACCCTGGATACCCGCACTACCCGCACCCACCTAACACGACATCCCACCGACCACTACCAACCCACCGGCCGCACACCGGCCGACCGGCGACAACGTCATGCACTGATCATCAGGGCTGAATGGTTACGGATCACCGTTCCCTCAATACTCAGCGTTCCAGCCTCCGCATCAACCTTCGTCCAGTCGAGCGCGAGCAACTCACCAATGCGGCATCCGAGCCCGGATAGCACATCCACTAGGCCGATGAGATCGTGCTTGCGCGCGTCGACCGAAACACACAGATGCTCCCGTAGTTTGGTCAGGCTCTCCTCGGTAAGCTCGACGGCCAGTGACTGTTTCTTCTTCCGGGTCGGGCTCAGCTCGCGTACAGGGTTGTCGTCGAGCGCGTCATGGCGAACCGCCATGCCGAAGATCCCCGAAAGCACGATCTTGGAGTGTCGCGCGCGTTCCGGCCCCCGTCGCTCTCGGATCTCTCGGATCTCTCGGATCTCTCGGATCTCTCGGATCTCTCGGATCTCTCGGATCTCTCGGATCTCTCGGATCTCTCGGATCTCTCGGATCTCTCGGATCTCTCGGATCTCTCGGATCTCTCGGATCTCTCGGATCTCTCGGATCTCTCGGATCTCTCGGATCTCTCGGATGATTCTATCCACGCTCGACACCCGGATGTCGCCGATTCGCAACTCGCCGATCGATGCCGCCAGACACCGATCCCACACGTCACGGTACATAATCTTCGTACGGATTGCGCGGTCCGACTCATCGATGTCGCGCAGCCACAGCTCCGCGACTCTGCTGACCTTGGTCTGTGCCGTGATCTCACCATCTGACGAGGCATGAGCGCGGTCGCGCAACGCCTGCTTAAGGTTGTTCTCCGCTCCCGTCCGCGAGGTACCGACGCGCTCGATGTGCCGGGTCACGCCGTCGTAGTCTCGGTACCGCACCCGAGCGCGGAACCCGCCCCAGCTCAGCCGGTACACCTGAATGCGGCCGTACGTGCCGACCGGTAGTGGCGGCCTGCCCATCGACAACCTCTTAGGCAGCGTGGTTGTCGAGGGACTCGAACCAGTCGCGGACCTCCGCCGGCTCGTAGCGCAGGTACCGGCCTACCCTGCGGGCGCGAGGACCGTAATCGCGACAGCGCCAGTCGTACAGCGTTCTCACTGGGACGCCGAGGTGGTGACGGTCATGGTGTGGGTTCCTTACCGGCCAGGGTGGACGTCGGCACGCAGGACAGGGTGGAGACCCAAGGGTCGCCCTCGGTCACCGCATAGCTAGTCAAGGCTGAACAGCACGCTTGTGGCCAGGGAGGCGAGCACGTCAGTGCCGGGGGTGCGGCCAACTCCTTGAACCCGGGTGTTGATCACGACTGCGTCGTGGCAGGTGGTGTGCGACGATGCGGAGATGAAGGGAATGTGTAGGTATTTCCCACCTTTCGGCAAGAGTGGGGTGATGTCTCCACCGCCTTTCTTTGCGAGCAATGCACGAAGATCTTGCGCGGATAAGTAGGCAGGCATTTCGATCGTTGCGGTGGCGAACCGGACCGCATAGTTCCTCTCTCGAATTTCTATGAGTGTGCGGTGGATAGAGACGCACCGATGCTCGACCAGGTAACGGTGGGCTTCGCCGCTGGCGTATGGGTCGCAGACAGTGCCGGACTGCGCATCAAGCGTAGTAGGATGATGGCCTAGTCGCTGTAGGCGAATTGTTATTTTGAGAGAGTCGTTAGAGCCTCTGATACGTACTGCAGTTTGGCTCCGCGGGATTCTGGCACCGAGGCTGAACTCCTCAGCTGCTCCGCTGGCCGCCGCAGCGCTGGCTGCGCCACCCCCCGCGACCGCTGAAACAACGAGAACTGCGGCCACGCCTACAATAGCCCTAATTCCCTTGTTCTCGACGCATACTGGACGACCGTCTATCGTGACCCAGCGTCCCCAGAAACACCCCATTTCGTTCACCCCCCGGTGACATGAACTGGCCCATGTTTCAGCGCCCGTCCACCGATTAATATATACAGGGCGACGACAAGTTAATCAATCGAATTCGTGTTCGATGTTAGTATTTCACTGGTAAAAAGCGTGAACCGCCCATTGCGCCGCCGGGGCGCAGCGTGTAGCCCTTCCGCTCGCCCCCTGACCACCGCGCAGTTAGCTACCCTCCGTCGCCTCGTCCAGCCAGCCCGCCGGAACGTCAAATACGCATCGATCCAGGCGATCCGCCAGCCTGTGTTTTGCCATGGTCTTCGCTTTCGCCGATAAGGGGGTGGGACCGGCCGGGCGTCGGGAGCAGGAGCGTCGGGGGAACGCAAGCTCGACCGGCGGCCGGCGGGGTCTACTCCTGCGCGGTGGTTTCCGGCAGCCGTGGGTGCGGGTGCGGGGTGATCATGTCTGTCGGAGGGGCGAGTGCCCGGATCTCCTTGGCCCGTTCCAGCAGCGCCGTGACCAGCTCATCGTTCGCGGCGTTCGCACCCCGGTCGGCGTTGTCCATGAACAACTTCGCCAGCGCCTCCCCGGGGGCGAGGGGCCGTTCAGGGTCGGTCATCGGCGCGACCCCCTCGACCTCTGCGCGAGGATCAAGGCGACGCGGCAGGGCTGGCAGAAGCCACGCCCGGGCTCGACCATGCTCGCGGGGATCACATCGGCCCCGCACAGCGCGATGTAGCGCCCCCCGCCCAAACGACCCGCGGCGGCGGCATCGGGGGTTAACAGGTGCTCGATGAGGGTGGTGAGATCCACCCACGCGCACAGTCCATATCGACGGGGCGCCCGGTGAGCCGGGCCCGTCCGCCTTTGTCGGTGTCTACCCATCCTCAGCACGGCCCGCTCACCGGCGACCACTGCCATGCCCGCACTCCGGGCACACCTGCTCCGGATCCGGTGGACTCCCTCCCAGCGCGAGATCACCGGTGACCAGCTCCCCCGGCGGCAGGCGCACCACCCGCAACGTGGGCCGGGGGGTGAAGCTGACCCCGCACTGGGCCAGCACCGTGCCGTCCTCCCGCAGGTCCCCGCGGTGGGTGTCGTGATCGCCCAGCGACCGCTGGTACCAACTCATGTGCTGTAGCTTCGCGACGCGGCTCATGCGGCGGAACCGCGCGGGACCGGATCTTGCTAGGCATAGCCCGGCGTAACTAGGCGCTAAACGCCTAGCTCGGGTACTGTCTGTGGATGTTTCAGCTCGGGGAGAACCTGGCCCGGATCCGTACCGCCCGAGGGCTTACCCAGGACGAGCTAGCGCAGGCTTCCGGGATCAGCGTCGATACGATCTCGCGACTGGAGCGCGGCGCACACACCACCGCCCGGCGCTCCACGCTGGCGGCGATCTCGCGCGCACTGGGCACCGATCCGGCCCGGCTGCTAGGCATCAATCCACCCGAGCAGGACACCACCGGCGCGGAGCAACTGCGCCGCGCAGTGCGGGCACTCGATCTCCCCGACTTCGCCGAACCCGTCGAAGTGCTGGCGCTGCCGGAACTGCACGAGGCGGCGTCAGGGGCATGGTCGGACTACCTCGCTGGCCGGCACACCGAACTACTCGCCGGGTTACCGGCACTGATGGTCGATACCCGGCGCGCCGTGCAGGCACTGGCCGACGACCACGCCGCAGAGGCCGCCGGTCTGCTGGCCGCCTCCTACCGACTGGCCGCTGGACTCTCCGGACGGCTCGGGCTCGTCGACCTCGCCGCGCACGCCGCCCACCGCGCACTGGACACCGCCCGATTCACTACCCGGCCCGAGCTAGATAAAGCCGCAGCACTGCGCTACCTCGCGTGGGTACTCGTCCGTCAGGGCGATCTCGCGGAGGCTGAGCGCATCGCCGTACGCGCCGCAGAACGCCTCGACGGCAGACTGCTGGCTCGACCCGACGCCGACCGCATCGGGGTGTTCGGCTCGCTGCTGTTCAATGCCGCTAGCGCCGCCGCCCGCCAGGGCGCACCCGACCGCGCGGACGATCTCCTCCGGGCCGCATTGGCGGCAGCCACCCGCTCCGGCATGGACCGCGTCGACGAGACCGGCGTATTCGGCCCCCGGGTCGCCGCCATGCAAGCCGTTGACCAAACCATGCGGACCGGGCAACCCGACCGCGCTCTGCGCCTCGCAACGCAGATACCGGACACCAATGGCACCGTGCCAGCATTCTGGGAGTCCGGACACCGGCTGCATCTCGCCGCTGCGTGCGCCGACCTTGAGCGGTGGGGCGACGTCGCCGACCACCTCGACGCCGCCCGCACGCTGGCGCCGCAATGGTCACGAGTGCAGCCGCTGGGCCAGACAGTCGTCGGGTACCTAGTCGAGCACCGCGGACGCCGATCCGAACGCATCGCCGAGCTGGCGGCCCACTACGGAGAAAAAAGCCCTGACGCGAAGATTCCGGTCCCAGGCTGCCCTTCGGGACCGGAATCTTCGCGAGCCACGTAGAGCCCTCAGGAGGGCTCTACGTGGCTGACCTGCAGAACCTCGCGGTGAAGGAGGTGACTTCGGGCTAGCGCCGCGTCCGGTCCGCCGGACGCGGATGATCACCGCCGCCTGTGCCGAGGTGGCTGACCTCGGTAGCGGCGGCGCGTGCAGGACAGCACGGACCTGGCTGATCTGGCACTGATGTCCACCCCAGCGCAGTGGGCCGCGTTCACCGCCAGTGTGCGTGCCGGCGAGTTCGACTGACCCGCAGCAACACCCGGAACGACCCGCTGGCAACCCTGGCGGGGCCGTTCAGCGTAGTGGTGGTGAACACTGCCAGTTGTGGATCGTGAAGCCGTGGTGCAGCTGTTGTGCGAGATCCTTATATGGTGCCCCGTCGCTACCCGGCGCAGCCTGCCGTGGCCGGTGGAAGCTGTTCGATCCGATCACCGGGACCACCATCAGGCAGCAGCACGCCGAGCTGGAACGCCGAGCCGCCGCAGCGCAGGTCTGCGCCGGATGCCCTTCCCGGCCGGCGTGCCCCACCGTGACCACCAGCGTGAGCGCCGCTGTCGCGGTAGGTTCCCGCCGAAGTAGTCCGGTTCACCGATCGACTCCGCTACCTCCCGCTGCCTAGCCGGGATCGTTTCGTTGCCCCAACGGCGTGTACTTATCGTCGCCAGTGCCGGGCTCAGCGCCGGTACCTGCGTCACCACAACGAGACGGCGATGATGGCGCGGTAAGGTGCGCATGGGTTTGTACGAGGCATTGTCCCGTCCGGGTGCCACCATCGCGCGTGTCGTTCCCGCACCCGGCTGCCGGATTCCAGGTCATAGCCAGCAGCACTATAGGAAAAAGAGCCCCGCCGGTGACAGCGGGAGTCTTTTTTATACTTCTTCATTACATGCAGCGCACCGGTATTCATTCAGGATTCCGCCGATTTTTTTAAACTTGGCGCTTTTGTCGCGCTTATGGTCTTCCTTGAATCGCTCTATCCAGGCTTCTTCGAGCGCGGTCGCGGGTCGTTCTGTTCCATTCTTCTGGATAATAGCGAAAGGGGTGTCCCAGAAAATGCCCATATCGGTCCTTTCCGATAGTGCGGCGCTGTTGCAACAGATGTGTTCCCAGCGGCAATGGGTATAGCCAGCGGAAGCTGATCGAGTGGAATCCCTCCTAATCGTTCTGTATGACCCTTTGAGTATCGCGACACGGGGGGCGCTGATTACAGTGCGCAGCGCGGTCTTGCCGATCGAGCTGAGACGTAGGGCCACACCGTCGTCATGGCCACATCCTTCCCTCAGGCCACACGCGTATCAAGCGATTTTCACACGCACAAAACTTCCGGCGTCACCGCAGGTGGAGCACGTGATGCCACCCGAACGCCGCAGCCTGGCGAGAGGCGTTCTCAGTGACAATGGATGGTCGGGAGAGCATCGCTGCGATGCTGGTGGACGGGGACAACGGTGGCTCGGCGAACGCGCAGGCGGAAGGACGACTCGCTGATCCCGTTGGCCATCTTCATCGTCGTCGTGCTCTACGGGGTCTACGCCTTTTCGCATCACGACCTGCTCACGATGGCGCTCTACACGTCAGTTGGTCTCGCGATCCCGACCTGGTTCGTTGCCATGCAGATGCCGAACCGCTGCGGCATGGCCACGGTGAAGGATGGTCATCCGTGCCGGTTTCGGTCATACGGGGTCATCTTCGGTTGTTGGCAGTACCACTTCACCATGAAGGCCAAGGCCAGATTCGGAAGGCGTGAGCAGACCTGGCAGGAGCCTCCCGCTCGCGACCGAAGGCGAGAACGCCTAGCTGGTGGACTCGGGGCGCCCGTCGGTACGAGTGGGCCGGTGCAAGTCGAGATCATGGAAAATACGAAGGGTCGCCTCATCTTCTGGTGCACGATGGTGACGACCCTTCTCGCCCTCGTGACGTGGCTCACGTCCCTGTTCGCCTGAGGCTCGGACAGACCTGCACCCCCATCAGCGATCCATTCAAAACGGCTGGCCAGGGCGCTGAGAGTCAGACAGAGAGGTCTGGCCCCACGGCACCCGCCGCTGGGCTATTCGGGTGGACGTACTACATATCGATACGTCGAGGGTCTTGTTGGACCACTTGCGGGAGACGAGGACGGGGCGTCCAGCGATGCCGAGGTGTTCGGGTTGGTGGGCTTTGCCCTTATACCGTCCCGGTGTCATGGAGTGGCAGGCACCGTGGGGTTGGATCCCGTAGAGCAGCCACACCGGGCAGCGGGGTGAGCAGGGGGTGACGCGGAGTTCGGCGTGGAGCCGGTGGGCGTGGTCGCGGTGGGCGTCGGTGGCGTGCTCACCGAGGCCCACCGCCTGTCCAATGGTCTTGGACAAGTAAACCATCAATCTCTTAATACTTCTTGCGCATGTGTTCTGAGGTGCCTAGATGGACATCTCACTCGTCAGTAGCAGTGAGGCTATCTTCGAACGTCGGGAACCGCCCATCTGCGAGAGTGGTCAGCCCCGATGATCATGCACTGGTGGTCCGCGAGGCTGTCCGACGTGTGTTCAGGGCGGAGATATTGACAGTGGCCGGCGGAGATAACATCAGTGGTCGGGCGGACTTAGGGGCCGTAATGGAACAAACAAATCTAGCGAAGTTGACATCGTCGCAGGTCGCAAGCTCGACAATGCCTCCAAACGGATAATTTATTTCATTTCGGCTACTTAGTGTCAGTGATCGTCAGCGTTCAGCTGTGATCTGTGACGACTCGCCGCTGGGAATGTGCTCGCCGCGCTCGTGGGCGATGTGTGTGTCGTCGCGGTAGTGCTGCACGAATGCAGCTGGGACCCTGATCCTTTTACACGACTGTTACTGGAAAGAGCTCCACGATGGCGTGTTTGGGACCGGGCAGGTGCTGATGCGCCCACACCGCGACCTGCTCTTCCTGGGTGAATACAACGACCTGCCGCTCTGTCGAGACGTCTAGCAGCAGGTCCAAGATGCCGCGGGTGCGGGCCGCGTCCGCGTGCACCGTTACGTCATCGAGGAGCAGCGGACACGTGTCGTGGCCTCTGGTGAGGTGGTCTGCGAGCGCGACTCGCAGCAACAGGTATATTTGCTCGGCGGTGCCATGGGAAAGCAGGTCCGCTGAGCGCCAATGCCGCGTCGGGCCGCACACCTTAACTTGCAAGCTTCTCGGGTCGACGGTGACGTCGGTGTATCGGCCGCCGGTCACCGACGGCAGCCAGCGCTTGACCGTCTCGACGAGTATGGGAGCGATCTGCCTGTGCACACCGGTCTGCGCGGCTTGGAGGAATTCGCGCGTCAGATCCAGCGTGTGCCGCAGCTCGCGAACGCCCTCCAACTCGGCCTTAGCGGCTTCCAACTGCTCTTCGGCCTCCGCGATGCTACCGACCGTCGCGGCCAATGCGCCCAGTTCACCCTCGGCGGTGGCGGCCTGAGTCTGTGCTGTTGAGGCAGCCTGTCGTAGCCCCGGCAGCCTGTCCCCGGCCGTCGCCTCATCGAGGGAAGCGAGAAGAGCCCGATCCACGCCAGCGGCCAACTCAGCTGCCTCCTCCTCGGTCCTACGCGCTGACTGAACGAGCTCGGTGATGGAGCCGCCCTCCAGAAGCGCCTGCAGCTCGGCCCATTCCGGGTGGGCACGCGACCGCGTCGGGAGCTGTGTCTCTCGCTGCCGTGACCACTCCTCAAGAGCAGCGGCGGCCTCCTGAGGTGTCTGGGCAGGCAGCGAGCATGCTCGTGCCGCCGCGATAGCGAGCTCTCCGGCGCGGCTGCGTTCCTGCGTGTCTCGGGCGGCCCGCGCTTCGGCGGCCTGGCACGCGGCCAGCTGAACGGTCAGATCGTCATGACGACGGGCCGCCGACGCCTGGGCCGCTCGAGCGCGGCAAGCGTCTCGGTACTGCGCGGCGGCAGCGACCGGGTCATCCAGCCCGTCGCTCGGGTGCCCTCGTTCGGTCAGCGCCTTGGCCAACTCATCTGCGGCCGCCATCACTTCGCCGTGCAGCTCGGTCCGGCGCTGCGCCCAGCGTTGAGGCTGGGCCCGTTCCTTCGGAATCCAGCGCAGCAGCATCGGGTCGGCAGCCACACCGAGTTCGCTGCAGCGCGCGGCAGCCCGCTCACGACGTCGCGTGGCGTTACCTGCGGGCCCCCGCGCAGCGTCCCCTCGATCACTAGGGTCGACACCGTCATGGTGCCGCTTGCGCGTGACCGCGCCCCCGACCAACAGCGCAGCACCGACAACGACGCCTGCGATCCCGACTGCCGAGCCGGCTGCGACTAGCACGACTACCCCGACGACGGCGACGAGCGCTCCCACGACCAGCAGGGCTGTCGCCATCCACCGCCGCGGGGTGTCCGCACGGGTAGTGGCCCCGGCCGTCCGCCCGCAGGCGCCCGCCGATATCAGGTCCGGCGGTGGTGCCTCTAGGGCCCGGGCGAGTTCAAGGAGTTCGTCGTCAGTCGCAGCTACCTTCGAGACGGTCGGTGTGTCACCGGGCGGGCGATCTCGATCGTGCAGCTCAAGCTGCGCCTGCCCACGACCGACGCGCTCAAGAGCACGCTGCACGCTCGAATGCTCCTCAACATCCCCTTCGGGAGGGGCGGGCAGCCCAGACAACTCCTCCCGCAGCTGCTCGCTTGTCCGGCCCAGCGCCGACGGGCGCGGTGGCATGGACCGCCAGGCAGCTGACGCCTCGGCGACCTGACGAACAAGCGAGTCATCATCGGCAACTGATGCCGGCATAGTATTGCCGTGCACCGCATACAGCGCAGACGCGCGGGCAGCCTGGGCGGCGCGCTGGCGAGCGCGGGAGGCCGCCACCGCTGCCTCATGCGCGTGCACATGCGCAGCGGCAGCTGCGGCGACCTCGCGCAACTCGTCGACCCGCTGGAAGCGAGCGAGGTAACCGTCATGGGCGCGGCGGGTGTCTTCCAACTCGTGTTCGGCACGCTGGAGCGCCTGCATCGCAAGTCGCAGCGGTTTGCTGGAGTTAGCCCGGTCAGTCCCGACCCGCTCACGCTGGAACTCCTCAAGGCACTCCAACGCGGCCGCAGTCGTCGTGTCCCTGCCCGCGGTCGACGCAGCCCGCTGTAAATGCTGTTGAAGACCATCGGCTTCGCCGAGCACGCGCAGCAATTGCGCCTGTTCAACGCATGCTGTTGCGCCAAAAGTCGATCGATCCAGTCCCAGCCAACGTGAGCCGTCCGGTGAGCCCTCGTACATCACTTCAGACGACACATCCTGGCCCAGACCCAGGTCATCTGCCTGACAGTCGACCCTTCCAGCCAGATCATGCCGTAACTCGATCCGGCGACCGTCATCCAGCGATATCTGTGCACTGACCCGCCAGTCGCCGTGGTCCCACGGCTTGTGTAAGTCGGCGAATCGCTGCTCGTCCTTCCGCGGCTGACCCCGCCCGCGCCGACGGCCACACAGCCCCGCGAACATCGCCGCGTGCCAACTCGACTTCCCCGACTCGTTGTCCCCCACGACAACAGTCATCCCCTCCGCGAACGCCAGGGTCTCCTCGCGCAACGGACCGAAGGCGTGCGCGGTCACCGAGTGAATACGCATCAGCGCACGTCCAGCTCATCGGTACGGCCGTCCAGGGCGCGTAAGCCGGTCACCAGTATCCGGCGGCGCTGATCATCGGTGAGAGTTGGATCGGCCTGTACATCCCGAACGAACTGCCCGCGGACCGTCTGCTCCAGGGCCAACCCTTCAAAGTCGTAGGCGACCGAGACCGCGCCAACCCGAGGAACCACCGCATCCAGGCCCGGTACTGCCAGCGCTGCGATGTCGTTCAACCGCAGATCGACGTCCGAGCCAACCTCGCCGCACAGGGTGACACGGGCAACGCCGGACCGACCGGACAGCGCCTCACGAACCCGTTGCGCCACCTGTCCCGAATACGTGGCACCGGTCAAATCCACCGTCACGTCGCTCACCACCGATCTCGCGACAGGAAACCGCTCCCGGGAGACCGCACCATCACCGACAACGGTAAGCAGCACCGCCGCCCGCTCGCCGACCTCCCCGAACGTCAACGGGTCCGGATTGCCCGGATAGGTGTAGGCAGGCGCGTCCATCGGGCGGTGAAAGTGCCCAAGCAGGGCGTGATGCAGCCCCGCTCGCTGCACCTGCTCGCCCCGAAACGGTGCGTGCGGCACCTTGCCGCTCCCTTGGAAACGCAGCTCGCCCTGCTCTGAGCCATGAAACAACGCGACGTGCACGCCATCGCGATCCACCTGGAACCGTTCGAGGAACCCGAGCGTGTTCGCCGGAGCTCGGTGACCAGCCCCCCACAGCGTTATCCCGTCCGCAAGCGAGACTGGAATGAGCTCGGCCTCGCGGAACACGTGAACGTTCGGTGTCCAGTTCACCTGGCGGTACAGGCTGGCCGGGCCGAACCAATCATGGTTGCCGGGCGCGAGGAACACCGGCAACGGGTCCAGTGCGGCGAAGGCGCAGCGCAGGAACTCGGCGGTATCCGGGGTGAACCGTTCCTGTTCGTACAGGTCACCGCCGCATGTCAGCGCATCCACCCGCAACTCACCTGCGAGTTCGCAGATACGCAGCAACGTCTCACGCAATCCCTGCCGCCGCGCTCGCGCGACGTCCCGCGGCGCCCAGCGAAACGGCGTGTCCAGGTGTAGGTCAGCGAAATGCAGCAGCCTCACGACGCCCCCTGGATGCACGACGGTCCTCCCACGGTGCCGAAAAGGGCGAACCGATGTTCGTCCGCACGCACCGCCACGACTGCCCACTCTCCTACGGCCTACGCCCGATGACCAGCCCAACCCAACGCTCCCCAGGACCACAGACAGTCCGGCTCGCCTTGATTCACCCACAGTCGCAGCGTTGCCGGGTGCACATCCAGCCGCTTCGCGACAGTCGAGATCGCGCGATGGGATTCTTGCGGTTGTTCCTTCCTCATCTGCAACACAAGACGAACCGAACGTTCACGAAGCTCGTTGGGGTACTTCCTGGGAGCGGGCACGACTCCATCCTTTCAAAGGTTGAAGTCTCCACCAAACCTGGGGCGGTTCAGCGGTTCGCGCAGCCCGCCGTCGGCACAGCGAGTGCCCACGCTGTGCAAGTCCATCATTCGAATGGGGCTGGTATTTTATACCGGTTCTGCTGGAGTACCCACCCGACGACGACTGAGTTGTTGGAGCCACACGGGCGCTTGCCGGGCCCCACTGCGGCCCCACTGTGGATAAGCGCAATACGATCTTGATTAGCGTAGAGTCAGGCGTCGGCGGCGAGCTGATGACAGCACCGGCGACGTTAGGGCACCTCGAGGAGGTTAGGGCACCTCGAGGAAAGTGAAGCTGACGCTGTTGCTCTTATCGCCATCCTTCCCTTCGGCGGCCACCTCGACCGTGCCCGAGCCGCTAGGGATGGTCGTCTCGATGCTCCCGGTGCTGTTGACCTTAAACGGGATCGACTCGTCGCCGAAGTGGAGCTTGTCCGCAGCGGCCAATCCGTCACCTTCAATGATCACGAGCTGACCGGGGGGTGCGGGGTTCGTAATAATCTTGTCGATCTTCATCGGGGCCCTTCCGAGGGTCAATAGGTCACGGCACCCACAAGAGATGCTTACTGGTTGGTACCCACTTCTGAACGGACGCAACCGCAGCACCACCCGTTCGCGTGATTTGACCTGATCGCACAAAGAGCACAGATGAGGTAGCCGCGCAGTGCACCGGCCAACCGCCGCACGTTAGCCGGTGAGGTCGGCCAGCAACAGTCCGCTCCGCGGTTTGGGGGTGAAGTAGGTGCTCTTGCGCGGCATCCGCCGGCCTTGCGCATGCACAGCGAGCACGTCGGCGAAAGGCACCGGGGCCAGCCGCAGGACTGCATCGACCTGCGGGCACATGGGATGCCCCGCTGGCAGAGCACGCACCTGCGGACTCTCCGGATCGATACCCAGGGCATCGGCAATGAGCCACCGCTCCACCAGCCCGTGATCAATCCTGGGGATCGGTTCGCCGGACGCCGGCCCAGGCAGTAGGACGAGGAGGTTGCCGCCTGCGGTCTCCGCCACCACGCTGCCGGGGCGCAGCGGTGGGTCCAGCTCGCTGAGGTTCCGTACTACCGCCCCAGCCCCCCGCCACGCATCGGCCAGATCATGGCAGGTCAGCCCGGTACCGACCAGCGCACGGTGGATCGCACCAATACGCAGCGCCGGTCCTGCGGTCACCAAGGCGAGCAGGCTGGATCGATCGCTGGCCGCAGCGGCGGCAACCCGGTGGTTTCCATCGGCGACCAGCAGCGGGCTGCGCGACAGTGCGGCCAGCACGGCATCCTGCTCAACACCGGGACCCAGCAACCACAACTGGTGAGTACGGCCACCTGAGTCGATGGTCGATACCGCGGGCTCTCCCAGCTTGTCGATGCTGCCCAGTACGGCTGCGCTCAGCCGCTCGCCGTCCCGGACTGGAACAAGCATTGCGGCGCTGGTCGCGCAGCCCAGACCGGCGAGCACCGCGGCACGTTCGAGGACCACCTGCGGGTAGACCTCCTCGCTGTGCCGCACGAAGGACTTCCCGCCGGAATCCACAGCGGCCGAGTCGACCAGACATAACACGCCGACCGCCATCCCGTCCGGGCCGTTCACCCGGTACGGCGCCACCACATCTGCCACCTCCCGGTATGCGCTGGCGCACAGTCGCGCCAAGACCTGCCGGGCAGCGGGCAACGCATCGGCCAACGACAATCGTTGCGCCAGCGCCTGGGGGGTGCGATGAGGGTGCTGCACGGCCAGCAACGTGTCACCACCGCATTGGGACCGGGCCAGCGCTGCTGTGACCTCGGTGACCTCAGCGAACTCATCGACGTCAGGTCCGGGAACGCGATCGGCGACCACCCAGCCATGCTGGATCGGGTGCACCCACCGTGTCATCCTTCGATCCTGCCCGTTCGCCTGCGGGCCGAGGATCTACAGCTCATAACCGTGGTGGAGCAGGTACCGAGCGGCGCGCCGGTTCTGGGCAGGGTCCATCGGCTCGACACCGAGAGCGTTGACCACGCGGTTACAGATCTCGAGAAGCACCGCGGCGTGGACCGCATCCAGTATCTCCTCATCGTCCAGGCCGGCGGAGCGCAGCTCCAGCACGTCCCCGGTAGCGATCCGGTCGGATCCCTCGGACAAGCGGCGCAGGAAGGGAACCATCGCGGCCACCCGGGGCCCGGCGCGACTTGGGTCACGGTCGTGCGCCACGTCATCGACCACACCGGCGCCCAGGACAACTCCAGCGTTTTCACTGTGCACCCCATCGCAGTAGCCGCACTGGTTCCCGACCGACACCAGCGCGGCGAACAACTCGCGCTCGGCTACCGACCACCGACTCGGGCCGCGTAGCACCGCCTGGCCATATCGCCCCACGGGCTTGCCGAAAAACTTGTGCCGGTAGAGCAGTACCTTCACAAAACCGGGGATCGGCCAGCCGAAGAACCACCTCAACGCCGGTCGCAATACCAGCGTGCGCAATCCCAGGCCTCGTTCGATCACCGGAAGACGGATCACGGCGGGGAATCCTGGAGGAGCCGCTCGACAGCGCGTAGCCGTTGCAGCCCCGCGCCGACGGCCGCCGCAACGACACACTCGAACACCGCGTCCGAGCTATACCCGGAAACCAGTAGACGCCGGATGTGCCCGTCGGTCACCTCAAGGCCGCCAGCGGCGACCAGTTCAGCCAGCGCGCCAAGGTCGCCGCCGATTCCCTTTCCATCGACCAGATCCCTACGCAGGCCACAGGGCAGCACACCGGCCTCGCCGCTCACCCCGTCCGCCAGTTCCTTCAGCCGCCACCGACGTAGATCCACCATCCTGCCCACACAGACCTGGTCAGATTCCCGCGATGACGGCGATGGCGAGGCCGAGCACGAGGAGCGGGCCAGCGATCCGCAGGTGCACAAACGCCAGCGCGGCGAACCACAACGGCCACACCGGCACCGGGCGCGGCGGCTGCTCAGGCCGGGGTTGACGGAACCAGGACCACACCGAGACCAGGCGGTAGAGACCGCCGAGGGCGAGCAGCGCAGGCCACGGGAGCGCGCCGACGAGCACGCAGACGACGATGAGCAGGTAGAACCCGGCCATCAAAGCCAGCGTCACCGCCCGGGCACGACCCGACCGCCGCGTAGTAGGTGCCACGAGGATGACCAGGTCGGCGGCGTTGACGACCAGTACCGACACGATCAGCGCCCGGCGGGTGACCAATCCGGACAGGATCGGGTGCGGGGCGTAGAGCGCCCGCGGATAGTTCACGGTGTCCGAACCGGCGCGGGTGTCGTACAGGTCGTTCATCAGATTGTTCGCCACGTGCGCCAGCGTGATCCCGACGACGGCCAGAACCAGCCAGCGCCAGTCGACGCCGGGCGCACGGGCCGCAAGCAACGCCGCCACCAACCCGGCGACCAGCGTCATCGGTAGCACCGCAGCGCGGGACACCACGATCCAGCGGGTGACCGCGTCAATCGGGCCATCGGGCGGGTTGGTGGTGCGCAAGGCGTAACACCAGGCCCGCACCCGAGAGCGCACCGCAACATCGGTCACACGTTTTCGAGCTTGCCTAACACCAGCCAGATCGGTCAACGCAAACTCAGGAGCTGCCTACCAGGTCCCGGCGGCCGACGACCGCGTTTCAGGTTCAGCCACCAGGGGTAGCCGACCCTTGACACGCCTAGGAGAAGAACCCGGGGAGCACTGCGATGGCGGACATCACCCAACTCATCTTGGATGATCACGACACATTCCGGCGGGAGTTCGCCGCCCTGGACGACGCTGAGGGCAACGAGCAGCTACGTGAGGTCTGGGAACCCCTTGCGGCGCTCCTGGACCTGCACGCGGTGGCCGAGGAGGCGGTCTTCTATCCGCAGCTGCTGCGACGCGGTGACAACGCCGAGGACGAGACCGTCGATGCGATCGGTGATCACAACGACATCCGCGACGGCATTCACGAGGCGGCCCGACATCCTATCGGGAGCTCACAGTGGTGGGAGGGCGTCCGGCAGGCTCGGATGGCCAACAGCGAGCACATGGCGGAAGAAGAGGACGAAGCACTGGCCGATTTTCGGCGTAACACCCCACTCGGTGTGCGGGAGGACCTGGGCCGCCAATTCCTCGAATTCAAGACCAACCATGCCGCCCAGGACCTCGATACCAGCGACAAAGACCCCGAGGGATACGTCAGCGCCATCGTGGAGCAGATTTCTTCTCGCGAGACCGGGTAGCTGGATGGATCTGCCCCTCCACCAGACAATCCGGTCCAAACCCGAAGGGCGACCGACTCAGGCGGTGCTGGCGACGCCGTAGTGGCGTAGTGCGGCGTAGGTCATCGCGTCCAGCAGCGCGAGCCAGGAGGCTTCCACGATATTGCTGTGCACGCCGACGGTGGTCCAGGAACCCATCCCGTCGCTGGTGTCCACCAGCACCCGGGTCACCGCGTCCGTGCCGTGCGTGCCGGGCAGGATCCGGACCTTGTAGTCGGACAGTGACACGCTGCCCAGCCACGGCACCTGGGCAGCTAGCGCCTTGCGCAAGGCGCCGTCCAGTGCGTTGACCGGCCCGTTGCCCTCCGCGGTGGCGATCACCCGCTCTCCGGCCAGGTGCATTGTCACCGTCGCCTGCGCGACCACTGTCCCGCCCGGTGCGTGGTCCACGATGACCCGGTAGGACTCGAGCTGGAACGGTGGCGCGGGCGGCACCTCGTCGACCTCGTCGCGCAACAGCAGCTCGAAGGAGGCGTCGGCGGCCTCGAACGACCAGCCCCGGGACTCGAGGTCCTTGACCCGGGCAGTGACCACGCCGACTTCGGCCGAGCGGCCGGCCAGGTCCAGTCCGAGTTCGCCTGCCTTGAGCTCGATGCTGGCCCGGCCGGCCATCTCGGTCACCAGTACGCGCTGCGAGTTGCCGACCACCGCGGGGTCCAGGTGGTTGTACAACTCCGGATCCACCTTGATCGCACTCGCGTGCAGCCCCGCCTTGTGGGCGAAGGCCGAGCGCCCGACGTAGGCCTGGTGGGTGTCGGGCGCGAGGTTGGCGATCTCGGCCAGCGCGTGTGCGGTCCGGGTCAGCTCGGCCATCCGGTCCTGCGGGAGGACCGGCATGCCCAGCTTGGTGACAAGATTGGCGGTGACGGCGAACAGATCCGCATTGCCGGTCCGCTCGCCGTAGCCGTTGGCGGTGCACTGCACATGGGTGGCCCCGGCCTGCACGGCCGCGACCGAGTTGGCCACCGCGCAGGCGGTGTCGTCCTGGCAGTGGATCCCCACCCGGAAACCGGTGCGGGCCACCACCTCGGCGACGGTCTCGGCGAGCTGCAACGGCAGCTGCCCGCCGTTGGTGTCGCAGAGCACCACGACGTCGGCGCCCGCCGTAACGGCAGCTTCGAGCACTCGAAGAGCACAGTCTGCGTCGAAGGCGTAGCCGTCGAAGAAGTGTTCGGCGTCGAGGAAGACCCGACGGCCCTCGCCGACCAGCAGCGCGACGGTGTCTGCGACCATCGCGCACGCCTGCGCGACGTCCACTCGCAACGCCCGCTCCACATGCCGCCGGTCGGACTTGGCGACCACCGTCACCACCGGAGCCCGCGACGCCAGCAACGCCTGCACCTGGGGGTCCTGCGCCGCGGTCAGCCCAGCGCGGCGGGTCGAGCCGAAGGCCACCAGGGCGGCGTGCTTCAGGTCCAGCTCACCAGCGCTGGCCCGGGAGAAGAACTCGGTGTCCTTGGGCAGCGCACCGGGCCAACCGCCTTCGATGAAGCCCACACCCAGCGCGTCCAGCAACCGCGCGACGGCGAGCTTGTCGGCCACCGAGTAGGAGATCCCTTCTCGCTGGGCACCGTCGCGCAGCGTGGTGTCGTAGAGGTGGAACTCGTCACCGAGGGGGGTGCCGGCTGGGCTGGTGCGGGACATCGTCGAGGCTCCAAGAGGTTGTGCTGGCCAACAAAAAAGACCCCCCGCGGGTGCGAGAGGTCTGCGCGTCGGGTGATGGTACTTACTTACCCGGCGCGCTCAGCAATAATGATCCCAGAGGGGATCATCCGAGAAATGATCGTCACCGTGTGGTGTGCCACGAGCGCAGTGTGGCACACCCGGCGGTCGAACTCCAGCCATCGGGGTGTCACGGCGAGTGCGCGAGGTCGGTACCCGTCATCCCAACCACTCTCCCAGCGTGTCGTGGATCGCGGTTGCGGCTTTCTCGTCGAGCCTGAGCACACAGCAGTTGGCGACGTGCGGGTCCAGCACGATAGTGCCGTCGTTCTCCTTGGTCATCATCAGGTTGCAGAAATTCTTTCCACCGCTGTGAGTCGTGCAGGTGACAGGAATCGTGCGGCGTTTGTCTCTCATCGCCAGGGCCTTCCCGAGTTGTCCTGGAGTCCCGCCTCTCGGCGCGAGAGTAGCGGGCTGTTCTCATGCATGATCAACGATACCAGGCAAATAGGACGTAACACCGCCCAGGGCGGGCCTTCGCTCCACGGCCCGCATGCGATCCTGATCGACTGCCAGCGGACGCTCGTGCACCGCGACGACGGCAGGAGCGCCCAGCTGCGCCAGCAAGGTAGCGGTATTCCTCCAGGCATTCTCCCAGCTGATCTGCCCGTCCCGGAACTCGAGGATGTTGGCGCCGGGGACCGAGCCGGTAGCGATCCCCTCCGGACGAGGCGAGCCTGCAGTGCTTGGCCGCCCGCATACCATGCTGACACGGTCAGATTGAACAGGGAGCCACGCCGACCATGAACCTGCCGGCACCGTGCGCATCGACGATGGTGAGCCTCGCCCGATGACGCTGCGGGTCACCCACATCTACAAGCGGATCGACGGTGACTGGCACATCGTCCACCGGCACGCGGACCAGCCTCCACCGGACCAGCGCGACCCATCGGATACCGCCGCGCCATGACGGTGACACGCGACGACCCGCTCTTCCTGGGTCAGCTGATGGCACGGGGCGGGCGTCTGCATTGTTCGACCGGCTCGATACCGTGGGCGCTATGAGTGACATCATCGATGACAAGAAGCACATCCGCGGCAAGATCGACCTGTCGAACGCGGTCTGGCAGCGTGCGGCGGGTTCGGAGGAGCTGGAGGGACCGCATCTGGAGATCGCATTCGTACAGGACGGGTACGTGGCGATGCGCAGCTCGGAGAAGCCGGTGGACTCCGAGACCCTGATCTTCACACCGTCCGAGTGGGAGGCATTCGTGCTCGGCGCCAAGGACGGCGAGTTCGACGTCATGTGATGACAGGTGCGCGTGCGTCCAGCGGTCGTCTCCTGGGCTGCTCCGTTGTCGGTACCGCGCGATAGGCTCCCCGGCATGGCCAGCCTGGAACTTGCTCGACTCACGCGCCGAGTCGATGAGCAGGACGAGACTGTTCGCGCGGTCGGCGACACCTTGCTGGACATCCATGAAACGGTGGACCAGCACACCGAAGCGCTGACGACGATCCAGCAGACGGTGGACCAGCACACCGAATCACTGACGACGATCCAGCAGACCGTAGGCCACCACACCGAATCACTGACAGCGATCGAACAGACCGTAGGCCACCACACCGAATCACTGACAACGATCGAACAGACCGTAGGCCACCACACCGAATCACTGACAGCGATCGAACAGACCGTAGGCCACCACACCGAATCACTGACAGCGATCGAACAGACCGTAGGCCACCACACCGAATCACTGACAGCGATCGAACAGACCGTAGGCCACCACACCGAATCACTGACAGCGATCCAGGAAACGGTGGATCAGCACACCGAAGCACTGACAACGATCGAGCAGACGCTGACACAACACAGCGGCCTGCTGGCACAGCACGGTGAGCTGCTAACACAACAAAGCACAGCGCTGACAGAGCAGAGTGCAACATTGACGCAACATGGTGAGCTACTGACCGAGATACTTCGTCGGCTCAGCACCAGTACCGCTGGCTGAAGCACCCAAATCGCCACGCTGCCAGACGCACGACGAGCGGAGAGCTCAGTGGTCCAAGCCGCCGGTGGCGATGCCGTGCAGGAATGCCGCCCAGCGGCCCACCGGGACGGCGAGTACCGGGCCGTCGGGGCCCTTGGAGTCGCGGACCCCGACGACGAGCCGCCCAGCGCCACCTCGACGCAATGGGCCGCGCTGGTGCTGTAGCTGCTGTTGAACTCGGGAGCAGGAAAGGCGCTGCGAGGAAAGCGGGGAGGCGAGTTACAGGCCGGCGCGTTCGACGCGTTGACTGGAGGAGACCAGGGCGGCCAAGCGGTCACCGACGGCGTGGGTACCGCCGGGGTGGGTGTGATCCCGGGTGGCGAGGTCAAAGGCCACCGCGGCCTCCACCCGGCGCGCCGGCTCCTCCAGCCCCAGGTGGGCGAGCATCAGGCCGACCGAGAGCACCGCCGCGGTGGGATCCGCAATGCCTTGACCGGCGATGTCCGGGGCGGAGCCGTGCACCGGCTCGAACATGCTGGGGTTACGGCGGGCGACATCGAGGTTGCCACTCGCGGCCAGGCCGATCCCGCCAGTGACGGCGGCCGCCAGATCGGTGAGGATATCGCCGAACAGGTTGTCGGTGACGATCACGTCGAACCGGCCGGGATCGGTTACCAGGTGGATGGTGGCCGCATCGACGTGCTGGTAGGACACCGTCACCTCGGGATGCTGCAGGGACACCTCCTCCACGATGCGCGACCACAGCGATCCGGCGTGGCTGAGCACATTCGTCTTGTGCACCAGCGTCAGATGCCGGCGCGGTCGCGCCGAGGCCCGGGCGAACGCGTCGCGGACGACCCGCTCCACACCGAAGGCGGTGTTGATGCTGACCTCGGTGGCGATCTCGTGGGGGGTGTCCTTGCGCAGCAACCCGCCGTTGCCCGCGTAGGGGCCCTCGGTGCCCTCGCGGACCACGATCAGATCGATGGTTCCCGGGTCCGCCAGGGGGCTGCGGACCCCGGGGTACAGCCGAGCCGGGCGCAGGTTCACGTGATGGTCCAGCTCGAAACGCAGCCGCAGCAGCAACCCGCGCTCCAGGATTCCGCTGGGCACGGAGGGATCCCCGACCGCGCCGAGCAGGATGGCGTCATGCTGGCGTAGCTCGCCCAGCACCGACTCCGGGAGCAACTCCCCTGTGGAATGCCAGCGCGCGGCACCCAGATCGTAGGGCGTGGTCTCCGCGGCGGGAACGACCTCATCCAGGACCTTGAGCGCCTCGCCGATCACCTCCGGGCCGATCCCGTCGCCGGGGATCACCGCGAGCCGCATGCGCCACCTCCAGTACCCGGGCCCCCGACATGAGACCCTCCGCAGCGGGCAGGTTACCCGCTGCTACCCGGAGACCCCACGATGGATACTCCAAATGGGGACACTCGAACGGGTACGTCTCCCCGAAGCCCCGGTTTCGATCGCCGTGCAGTGACGAGGCGCCGGTTCAGCTGAACGTGATCGAGCGAGCGGTGTGGGCGCCGACCGATGGTCCGATCGCCGCCAGCACGTCCGCCGGAACGGGTCGGTCCACTCGCAGTACCATGATCGCGTCGGTGCCCTCGGTCGTCTGGCTGATCTGGGCCGCCTCGATGTTGACTCCCGCCTCGCCCAGCAGTGTGCCGACGATGCCCATCACACCCGGGCGGTCCGGGTACTCCAGCAGCACCGCCTCGCCGTGCGCCCGCAGGTCGAAGTTGCGGCCATTGACCTCGACCAGCTTCTGCACCTGCGCGGGCCCGGCCAGCGTTCCCGAGACCGAGTAACCGGTGCCGTCAGCGAAAGTGCCCCGCACACTGACCACACTGCGGTGGGTCGGGCTCTCCGTCGCGGTGGCCACGGCGACTGAGACCCCGCGCTCCTGCGCCAGCCGAGGCGCGTTGACGAAGGTGACCTGCTCGTCCACCATACCGGCGAAGATCCCGCGCAACGCCGCGAGCTGGAGAACCGAGACGTCCTCGGCGGCCAGCTCGCCGCGCACGTCGACGATCACCGAGTCGGGCGCGCGTGCGGCCAGCGTCGCGAGCACGGTACCCAGTTTCTGGGTCAACGGCAGCCAGGGCCGAACCTCCTCACCCACCACTCCACCGCTGACCACGTTGACCGCGTCCGGCACGAACTCCCCGCGCAGGGCCAGCAACACGCTGCGCGCGACGTCGGTGCCTGCCCGGTCCTGCGCTTCGGCGGTGGAGGCACCCAGATGCGGGGTGACAACGACCTGCGGCAGCTCGAACAAGGGGCTGGCGGTGCACGGCTCGGTCCTGAACACGTCGATCCCGGCCCCACCGACCTGACCGCTGCGCACGGCGTCGGCCAATGCCTGCTCATCGACCAGGCCACCTCGGGCGGCATTGATGATCAGCACGCCCGGCTTGGTCTTGGCCAGTTGGTCGGCACCGATCAACCCGAGCGTCTCGGGGGTTTTGGGCAGGTGGATCGAGATGGCATCGGCGCGCGCAAGCAACTCATCCAGGTCGACCAGCTCGATGCCCAGCTGGGTGGCGCGCGCCGGGGACACATACGGGTCGTACGCGATCAGTGCGGTGCCGAAGGCCGCCAGCCGCTGCGCGACCAGCTGGCCGATCTTGCCCAGTCCGACCACGCCGATGGTCTTGCCGAAAAGCTCCACACCGCCGAACGAGCTGCGCTTCCACTGCCCAGCGCGCAGGCTGGTGTCGGCGGCGGGGACGCGCCGGGCCACGGCCAGCAGCAGCGCGATGGCGTGTTCCGCGGCCGAGACGATGTTCGAGGTGGGCGCGTTGACCACCATCACCCCACGCTCGGTGGCCGCCGGCACATCGACGTTGTCCAGCCCGACACCGGCCCTGGCGACCACTTTGAGCCGGGGGGCCTGCCCGAGCGCTTCGGCGTCCACTCGGGTGGCGGATCGCACCAGCAGCGCGTCGGCGGCGGCCAGCGCGGCGAACAGGGCTTGCCGGTCGGTGCCATCGACGTGCTGAACATCGAGTTCGCCATCGAAGACGTCCAGCACGGACGGTGCAAGCTTCTCGGCGATCAGGACGACGGGTCGGTTGGATGTGCTCACGACCGACAACTCTACTGACGTACCGCCGGGCGCAGCACGACGTGTGTCCTACACGGCCCACCCTATGATCATCGTTGAGGAAGAATGAGCCGCGATGAGCGCAGTTGGATCTTCCGGATCGATGATCTCACAGGTGGACCACGAGCTCGCCGCTGTCCACGGATACCCGGTAGGCCCGCACCGGTGCCTCACCGGTGGTGCACTGACCGTCGACCAGGCGGAACGCGTGGTTGTGCAGCGGGCAGATCACCTGCTGCCCGTCGATGAGGCCATCGGCCAGCGGACCACCGCGGTGCGGGCAACGCGCCGCGACCGCCCGCACCGCACCATCGCGCAGCCGGAACACCGCCACCTGCTCGTCCCCCACCACGAACACCCGCCCCTCCCCCACCGGAACCTCCTCAAGCAACCCCACCCTCCACGTCACCGATCCGCATTCAGCAGGCTCAGCGGGGTGAACACCGCGCCGATCACCCCGCTGAGCCTGCGCAATGCGATGGGGGGCGCTCATCGGGGCGACATTTCGGTCAGAGGGAGGGCGGGGCGGAACTGGCCTTCGGTGGCGGGGTGGCGGTGTTCCTGCCAGGGGTCGCGGTAGGCGTCAATCGAGTGTTGGATCTCCTCGTCCAGCCGGGGGGCAATGCCGTCGCGGTCTTCGACGAGGATCGCCTGTAGCTCGGCCAGGCCGATGCGGGGGACGAAGTCGTAGCTGCGTTCCAGCCATCGGGCGTTCTCCCGGTAGTACTGGATGAATCGCCCGGTGAGGGTGATGGCCTCCTCGGGACTCTCCACGGTGGCGAGCAGGTCACCCTTGCGGACCGTGGCGCCGGCCGCACCGCCGATGTAGATCTCCCAGCGGCCACCCTCGACAGCAACGATGCCCACGTCCTTGACGTAGGACTCCGCGCAGTTGCGCGGGCAGCCGGAGACGGCCAGTTTCATCTTCGCCGGGCTCTCCAGCCCCTGGTAGCGTCGCTCGATGTCGATGCCCAGCCGGGTGGAGTCACCCAGCCCGAAGCGGCAGAACTCGCGACCCACACAGGTCTTGACGGTCCGGAAGCTCTTGCCGTAGGCGAAACCCGAGGGCATGTCGAGATCGGCCCACACCAGGGGCAGATCCTCCTTGGGCACCCCGAGCAGGTCGATGCGCTGCCCTCCGGTGATCTTGACCATGGGGATGTCGTAGCGCTCCGCGACGTCGGCGATCCGCCGCAGCTGCGCCGGGGTGGTGACGCCACCGGGGATCTGCGGCACCACCGAGAAGGTCCCGTCGCGCTGGATGTTGGCATGCACCCGGTCGTTGATGAACCGGGAGTCACGCTCATCGATGTACTGCTCGCCCCACATCATCTTCAGTAGCGACGCCAGCGCCATCTTGCTGCCCGCGTGCTCCGCGCCGCCGGTCGCGAGCGCGGCGAACACCGCTGAGGGCGAGCGCAGCCCGCGGGCCCGGATCTCGGCCATCAGGTGTGGCTTGTCCAGCGGGATGCACGGCACGTAGTAGCCTTCGGCCGGATCGACCTGGAGATCGGAGCCCAGCGCCGCAGTGACGATGTCGGCGACCAGACCCTTGCAGGAGCCGCACCCCCGGCCGGCTCGGGTGGCGGCCATCACACCGCTGACGGTGCGCTGCCCGTCCCGTACACACGCGACCAGTGCGCCCTTGCTCACCCCGTTGCAGTTGCAGACCTGGGCCTCCTCGGCCAGCTCAGCCGCACCCACCTCCGAAGCCGGGACGCCGATGTCGAACAGCAGTCTGATCCGCTCCTCGGGCAGCGGCACCCGCCGGTCGAAGGCGTGGGTCAACGCCGCGACCTTGCTGACGTCGCCCAGCAGCGTGGCGCCGACCAGAATGCCCTCGCGGATGATCACCGTCTGGTAGACCCCCCGGCTGGGCTCGCTGAACTGGACGAACTCGTCGTCGGGCCGCTCGGGTTCCTTCAGACCCATCGCCGCCACGTCCACGCCTGCGACCTTCAACTTGGTCGCCAGGCGCGAGCCGTGATACGCGGCGGCCGGGTTGGCGCCGGTGATGTGGTCAGCCAGCACCACGGCCTGTTCCCACAGCGGGCCGACCAGCCCGTAGGTCTCACCGCGATGCTGCACGCACTCGCCCACGGCGTAGATGTTGTCGTCGTCCACCGATCGCAGCTGGTCATCGACCACGATGCCGCGCTGGATCTCCAAGCCGGAGACCAAGGCCAGCCCGATATTCGGGCGGATTCCGGCGGTGACCACCACCATGTCGACCTCCAGCGTGGTCTGGTCGGAGAAGGTGACGCCGGTGACGGCACCGTCGATGCCGCTCAGGATCGCGGTGCTGCGGGTGCCGGTGTGCACGATCATGCCGAGTCCTTCCAGCGAGCGCCGCAACACCAGGCCCGCCTGAGCGTCCAGTTGCTGGTTCATCAGCCCCGGCGCGCCGTGCACCACGTGCACATCCAGGCCGTGCGCCTGCAACCCGCGGGCGGCCTCCAGACCCAGCAGGCCACCGCCGATCACCGCGGCGCGCCGCTTGCCACGGGCATAGCGGATCATCGCCATCGCGTCGTGCAGGGTGCGGAAGCCGAACACTCCCGGCATCAGCGTCTTGTCATCGGCCCACAACCCGTCCATCGGAGGGAAATAGGAGCGGCTACCGGTGGCCAGCATGAGCTTGTCGTAGCGGACGATCGACCCGTCATCGGCGTAGACCCGGCGGGCGAACCGGTCGATGCGCACCACCCGCACCCCGGCGTGCAGCGTGATCCCGTTGTCCTCGTACCACTCCCACGGGTTGAGGAAGATGTCATCCAGTGACATGTTCTCATCGCCTGCCAGCAATTCGGACAGCAGGATGCGGTTGTAATTACCGTGCGGCTCGTCACCGAACATGGTGATCCTGAACTGCTCGGCACCACCCCGGGCCAGGATTTCCTCAACGGCCCGAGCGCCCGCCATGCCATTTCCGACCACGACCAGTTCTTGCATCGGGATTCACACCTCCAGCAGGCCGAGATCGACAATCACGATTCCCACGCACCCCTCGGGTGCGGCAACGTGGAGTTCAACCTGGGTATTACTGATCAAGTCCTCCACCACCCGTAACTGCACGTGGGTGCCACCGCGAGCCCCGATCGGGAAGTACCGCATCGGCTGGCCGTCGCGCACGAGCAGCACTGTGATCATCTCGTCGGTGCTGTTCCCACCCCGGAAGTACAGCGCCTGCCCAGTCGTCCCGGGAGGCACGGTATAGGTCAGGGCGGGATCGATCGGGACGGGTTTGTACAGGCCCTGCCCTTCGAAGGGGTAGCTGCCCTGCAGGAACCGTGGTGTGGTGTGCATCGGCGATCTCCTTCTCATTCGCTGGGTATCGCGCTCACCGCCACCGCGCAGACCTTGAATTCCGGCATCCGGGAGATGGGGTCCAGCGCCGGGTTGGTCAGCACGTTGGCGGCTTGCCAGTGAAACGGCACGAAAACGGTGTCGGCACGGATGTTGCCGGTGATCCTGGCGCGCAGCACCGCGCTGCCCCGGCGGTTGTGCAGCCGCACCTGGTCGCCAGGGCCGATGCCCACCCGCTTGGCCAGCTCCGGGTGCAGCTCGGCGTAGGCCTCCGGCTCGGCGGTGACCAGGGCGCGCACCCGGCGGGTCTGCGCTCCGGACTGGTAATGCGACCGGCTGCGACCGGTGCTGAGGTAGTAGGGGTACTCGGAGTCCGGCAGCTCCGCCGGGCCACGATGCTCCACCGGGTGGAACCGGGCGCGACCGTCGGGCGTGGCGAAGTGGTCCGCGAACAACCGCGGCGTGCCGGGATGCTCCTGGTCCGGGCACGGCCAGAAGACACCCTGCTCGTCGGCGATGCGCTGGTAGCTGATGCCCGCGTAGTCCGCCAGGCCGCCCGCGCTGGCCCTGCGCAGCTCGTCGAACACCTGCTCCGGCGCCTCGGAGAAGGTGGCCGGGCAGCCGAGCCGCTGCGCCAGTGCGTGCAGGATCTGCAGGTCGGAACGCACCCCGGGTGGTGGATCCAGCGCCCGGCGGCGCAACAGCACCCGGCCTTCCAGGTTCGTGAGCGTGCCCTGCTCCTCCGCCCACTGCGTGCAGGGCAGCACGACGTCGGCGAGTGCTGCGGTCTCGGACAGCACGAAGTCGCTGACCACCAGGTAGTCCAGCTCGGCCAACCGGTTGGCGACGTGGGTGTGGTGGGGCGCGGAGACGGCGATGTTGGACGCGAACACCAGCAGGGTCCGCACCCCGCCGTCAGTGCCCAACCGGTCGAGCATCTCGTAGGCCGAGGTACCGGGTCCGGGAAGGCACTCCGGGTCGACTCCCCACACCGCAGCAACGTGCTCGCGAGCGGCGGGATCATCCAGACGCCGGTAGCCGGGTAGCTGGTCGGCCTTCTGACCGTGTTCCCGGCCGCCCTGCCCGTTACCCTGCCCGGTCAGGGTGGCGAACCCGGAACCGGGCCGCCCGGGCAGGCCCAGAGCCAGCGCCAGGTTGATGAAGGCCAGCGTGGTCTCGGTGCCGTTGCTGTGCTGCTCGGCTCCCCGGGCAGTGAGCACCATGGCTGTGGTCGCCTCTCCGAGCAGCCTCGCGGCCTCGTCCAGTTGGGCCACCGGCACGCCGGTGATCCGTTCCACCCGGTCCGGCCAGTACCCGCGCACCACGCGGCGGACCTGCTCGAAGCCGCTGGTACGGGCGGCGATGTAGGCGGTGTCGAGTTGCCCGTTCTTGATCATCAAGTGCAGCAGCCCGTTGGCCAGCGCCAGATCGGTGCCGGGCACCGGTTGCAGGTGAACTTTCGAGCCCCGGGCGGTGGAGGAGCACCGGGGGTCGATGGTGATGTGCGTCGCGCCGCGGCTGCGGCCCTCGTCGAACCACTGCATCGCGGGCGGCATGGTGTCGGCCGGGTTGGCGCCGACCAGCAGGATGACCTCGGCCGTGGCGATGTCGGCCAGCGGGAAAGGCAGTCCCCGGTCGATACCGAAGGCCCTCATGGTCGCCGCGGCCGCCGAGGACATGCAGAACCGGCCGTTGTAATCGATCTGGGAGCTGCCCAGCGCGACCCGGGCGAATTTGCCCAGCTGGTAGGCCTTTTCGTTGGTCAGCCCACCGCCGCCGAAACAACCCACCGAGTCCGGCCCGTGCCGTTGCTGCGAGCGGCTGATCGCCTGGGCAACCCGGTCCAGGGCGTCGTCCCAGGTCGTGGGGCGCAACGGCGCATCGCGCCGGTCGCGGACCAGTGGCGCCTCCAGCCGGTCCGGGTGCTCGAGCAACTCAGCCGCGGTCCAGCCCTTGCTGCACAGCCCACCCCGGTTGGTCGGGAAGTCTTCCTGGGGTTCCAGCGCAACGCGGCGTCCGGCGCTGACATTCAGGGTGATCCCGCACTGCAGCGAGCAGTACGGGCAGTGCGTCCGGATCGGGCGGCCATCCACCTCCCCACCCTCCGCCTCACTCGTTTCCGGCTCGTTTTCACGTGGTTACGGCTGGCACGAGTCGGATCGGAGTTAACGGCGTTAACGGCACAGGCAATAGCGCTATCAGGTAGCTCAGGCGGTGTCGGTGAGGGGGCGGTCGATCCAGGACATCAGCCCGCGCAGCTGGGCGCCGACCTGCTCGATGGGGTGCCGCTCCCCCTCGGCGCGCAATTTGGTGTAGTTGGGCCGCCCGTTGTCGTCCTCGGTGACCCACTCCCGAGCGAAGCTGCCGTCCTGGACCTCGGTGAGAATCCGGCGCATCTCGTCCTTGACCTGGGGCGTGATGATCCGCGGTCCACGGGTGAGAGCCCCGTACTCGGCGGTGTCGGAGATCGAGTAGTGCATCCGGGAGATCCCGCCCTCATACATCAGGTCGACGATGAGCTTGACCTCGTGCAGGCATTCGAAGTAGGCCACCTCGGGCGCATACCCGGCCTCGGTGAGCACCTCGAACCCGGCCTGAACCAGTGCGACGAGCCCGCCGCAGAGCACCGTCTGCTCACCGAACAGATCGGTCTCGGTCTCCTCGGTGAAGGTGGTCTTGATCACCCCGGCTCGGGTGCCGCCGATCGCCTTGGCGTAGGACAGCGCCAGCGCCTGGGCACCACCGGTGGGGTTCTGCTCCACCGCGATCAGGCAGGGCACTCCCTTGCCGTCGATGAACTGCCGGCGCACCAGGTGACCGGGCCCCTTGGGCGCCACCATCGCCACGTCCACATCGGACGGTGCCTCGATCAATCCGTAGCGGATGTTGAAGCCGTGCCCGAACAGCAGCGCGTCGCCGGCATTGAGGTTCGGTGCGATGTCCTGGGCGTAGATGGTGCGCTGTCTGGTGTCCGGCGCGAGGATCATGATGACGTCGGCCTCGGCGGCTGCCTGCGCCGGCGTGAGGACCCGCAAGCCCTCGTCGGCCGCCTTCGGGCGCGAGCGCGACCCCTCCGGCAGGCCGACCCGGACGTCCACTCCGGAATCGCGCAAGCTCAGCGCGTGCGCATGCCCTTGGCTGCCGTACCCGATCACAGCGACCTTCCGCCCGCCGATCACCGACAGGTCAGCGTCGCTGTCGTAAAACACTTCTGCACTCATCCATAGCTCCTCTGACACGGCGTTCTGGGGACAGAACGCACTTATTCGGGCGGAATTACTGCGTTCTGTCCCCAGAACGCGAGAACTCTGGAGGTCTAGCGGGGTGGGTTGGTCGTGATGGCGCGGGGGCCGCGGCCCATGGCGACCATGCCGGACTGGGCCATCTCGCGGATGCCGTAGGGCTCGAGCATCCGCAACAGGGCGTCCAGCTTATCGGTGGTGCCGGTGGCCTCGATGGTGAGCGCCTCCGCGGAGACGTCGACCACCTTGGCTCGGAACAGCGCCACTGTCTCCAGCACCTGGGATCGCACCGTGGTGTCGGCCCGGACCTTCACCAGCAGCAGCTCCCGCTGCACCGCCATCGCCGGATCGAGTTCCACGATCTTGATGACGTTGATCAGCTTGTTGAGTTGCTTGGTGACCTGCTCCAGGGGCAGCTCGTCGACAGCCACCACGATGGTCATCCGGGAGATGTCGGGGTTCTCAGTGGGTCCGACCGCCAGCGAGTGGATGTTGAACCCGCGTCGGCTGAACAGTCCGGCCACCCGGGCCAGCACGCCGGGCTTGTTCTCCACCAGCACCGACATGGTGTGCTTGGTCATGACCCGTCCTCGTCGAACAGCGGGCGGATGTCGCGCGCCGCCATGATGTCGTCGTTGCCCTTGCCGGCCGCGACCATCGGCCAGACCTGGGCATCCTTGCCCACCACGAAATCGATCACAACCGGGCGGTCGTTGATGGCCATGGCCTGCTCGATGACCCCGTCGACGTCCGGCTCGGCCTCACAGCGAAAGCCCACGCAGCCCAGCGCCTCGGCGAGCTTGACGAAGTCCGGGATGCGCAGGTGGGTCCCGAGGTCGGTCTGCGAGTAGCGCTCGGAATAGAACAGGTTCTGCCACTGCCGGACCATGCCCAGGCTGCCGTTGTTTATCACAGCGACCTTGATCGGGATGTTCTCGATCGCACACGTCGCCAACTCCTGATTGGTCATCTGGAAGCTGCCGTCGCCATCGATCGCCCACACCGCGACATCGGGCCTGCCCAGTTTGGCGCCCATCGCCGCCGGCACCGCGAAACCCATCGTGCCCAGGCCACCGGAGTTGATCCAGCTGCCGGGCTTCTCGTACCGGATGAACTGCGCCGCCCACATCTGGTGCTGGCCCACCCCTGCGGTGTAGATCGCATCCGGACCGACCAGCGCGCCGATCCGCTCGATGGCGTACTGCGGGGAGAGCATCCCGTCGCTCGGACGGTCGTAGCCCAACGGGAAGGTCTGCTGCCAGTTGCGCAGCTGCCGCCACCAGGGCGCCAGATCCACACGGCTGGACTCGAACTCGGCGCGCACCGCGGCGATCAGCTCGCCGATCACCTCACCGCAGTCACCGACGATGGGGACGTCCGCCCGGCGGTTCTTGGAGATCTCGGCAGGGTCGATGTCGGCGTGCACCACCGCGGCGTCCGGCGCGAACGACGACAGCTGCCCGGTGACCCGGTCGTCGAACCGGGCACCCAAGGCCACCAGCAGATCAGAGCGCTGCATCGCGGCGACCGCGGCGACCGTGCCGTGCATGCCGGGCATCCCGACATGCTGCGGGTGCGAGTCGGGGAAGGCGCCGCGAGCCATCAACGTGGTCACCACCGGTGCTCCGGTGAGCTCGGCCAGCTCCCGCAACGCCGCGGTGGCGCGCGCTTTGATCACACCGCCGCCGACGTAGAGCACCGGGCGCTGCGCGGCGGCGATGAGCCGGGCGGCTTCGCGGATCTGCTTGCCATGCGGCCGGGTGGTCGGCCGGTAGCCGGGCAACTGCAGCTCGGGCGGCCATACGAAGGAGGTCTGCTCCTGCAGCACATCCTTGGGGATGTCCACCAGCACCGGTCCAGGGCGGCCGGTGGCGGCCAGGTGGAACGCCTCCGCGATCGCCCTCGGGATTTCCGACGGATCTTTCACCAGCATATTGTGTTTGGTGACCGGCATCGTGATGCCGGTGATGTCCGCCTCCTGGAAGGCATCCGTGCCGATCAAGGCCCTGGTCTGCTGACCGGTGATGGCCACCACCGGAACCGAGTCCATGTGCGCGTCGGCCAGCGGCGTGACCAGGTTCGTCGCCCCGGGACCCGAGGTGGCCATACACACTCCGACCTTCCCGGTGGCCTGCGCATACCCGGTGGCCGCGTGCCCGGCACCCTGCTCGTGGCGGACCAGCACATGGCGCAGGATCGTGGAGTCCAGCAGCGGGTCATACGCCGGCAGGATCGTGCCGCCCGGGATGCCGAACACGGCCTCGCATCCGAGTGCCTCCAGAGAGCGCACCAGGGCCTGCGCACCGGTGACTCGCACCGGTGCGCCAACCGGTGGGGCCGGCTTGGGCGGTTGCGCCGAGTTCGGGATGTCTCTGGACAAGTCTCTGGGGGTCACGATTGTCATGGTCCTGCCTTACTCATCGCTTGCTCGGCCCCGGACATCAAAAAACCCTCGCCGCCCGATCGGGCTCAAGCGAGGGTTGGCGCGTCGACGTCTGTGACTCTTCAGACGACGCGCCTCTGAGGTACGAGAACGGTGGGGATCAGCACGTTGCCGACGGTAACGGCCCAACCCAACACCGTCAACCTCGTGGAAGGCCCTCCCGCATCCTGGGAGCCCGTCCATCCGGTCTGCCGACCAACCCGTTCGAGCTTCGAACAACCCATCCGAGTTTTCGAACAACACAGTACCATCGAGTACCTGTCAATATGACGGTTGTGACCGACTCTGCCACGGTGACCTTCCGGCTGCCACTGACCGCACTGCTCGCAGTGTTCGGCCTGATCGTGTGCATGACCCCGGTGGCCTTCGGCGCTCCGGGACTGCAGCTGCTGTACCTGGTCCCGCTGGTCCTCGGGGTCTGGCTGGTACGAACCCGCACTGTGGTCGACCCCGAAACCATGGTCACCTACCGGGTATGGAGCTCGCGGCGGATCACCTGGTCCGATCTGGCGGGCCTGCGGGTGGATGACCAGTCCCGGATATGGGCGGTGTTGCACAGCGGCGACGAGGTGGGGCTGCCCGCGGTGCGCGCCCGGCATCTTCCGGTCTTGGCGGCGATCAGCGGGGGACGGCTGCCCGCTCCCCTCACCGAAGCCGGCGAAGGGCCGGCGTCCGCGGGAAGCGGGCAGCCGTAGCTCACCATCGGCACACGGCTCGGCACCTAGCCTGGCCGACCGTGCGCCTTCCCGTGCCGGGCCCCGCCGGGCCCGCGGCCGACTGCCGCCTGCGCGGGGGCTGCCGTGCGATCTGGGTGCTGCTCACGGGGGCTGCGCTGCTGTGTGCGTGTTCGGTGACGCCGAACTTTCCCGACCGGGGCGCCGGACCCTTCCACCCCAAACTCGAAATCGGGGCCGAGGCCGGACCGCAACCCCAGATCCCGGGACCGTCCAGGCCGCCGGGGCCGGGCGCACCCGGCAGACCGCCACCGGGCCCACCGCAGGGTTGCACCGACCCCGACCCGCAGGTCGTCGCGACCTGCCTGGAACCGATTTCCGCGCTGGTCGTGTTGCCGGGCTCCACACCGGTGGCGCTGGCCGCGGAGCGCACCACCGGCCGGATCCTGCAGGTGCAGCGGCAACGGCCGAACCAGGAGGTGTCCGCGCTGGCCGTCGACCCTGCCGGCGACGGCGGCCTCACCGGGCTCGCACTGTCGTCCAGTTACGCCGAGGACGAGCTGATCTACGCCTACATCACCACTGCTATCGACAATCGGGTGGTTCGGATCGCCCCTGGCGATCTGCCCAAACCGGTGCTCACCGGTATCCCGCGGGGCACCACCGGAAACGCGGGCGCCCTCGCAGTCGACTCGCGCGGGATGCTCCTGGTCGCCACCGGCGACGCAGGCAACCCCGCCGCCGCGGCGGACCCGCAGTCGCTGGCCGGCAAGGTGTTGCGAATCGACACCTTCGGCCGTCCCGCGCCGGGTAACCCGGCCGGATCGAAGGTGTTGGTCAGCGGGTTGCACGCACCGGGCGGGCTGTGTATCGATCCACTGACCAAGGAGCTCTGGATCACCGACCGGGTCCCCGACCACGACCTGCTGCACCGCGTAGCGCCGGGACGCCCGCTGGGCCGCGCCTCATGGACCTGGCCAGGAGGAAGTGGTGCCGCGGGGTGTGCAGTCATGCTGGGCCGCATCCAGGTCGTGTTCGCCAGCGGAGCACCGATGTTCGTGCTCGGGATCGGACCGGGCGGCACGTTCGTCGGCCCACCGCTGCAGATCCCGCTGGAGCGCTACGGCCGGATCTCCGCGACTGCCCTGAGCCCGGAAGGACAGGTGCTGTGGCTGGGCACGGTCAACAAGACCGGCGACAAGCGGATCTCCAGCGACGACCGGGTCTTCATTCTCCCCGACCCGGTCGGTCCGGGTGGTGGGCACGACTGAGCGGGCTGCGCTGGTGCCTTCCGCCAGATCGAGATCGAGTTCTTCGGGCGACCGGTCAGCGACTCGCTGGCGCTGCGCCAGTCACGGGGCGCAGCGGGCCAGGATCAGTTCGCGGACCCGTTGGGCGTCGGCTTGGCCGCCGGTGGCTCTCATCACCGCACCCACGATCGCGCCTGCGGCCGCCAGCTTGCCGCCGCGGATCTTCGCTGCGACATCGGGCGCAGCCGCCAAGGCCGCTTCCACGGCGGCGGTCAGCGCGGAGTCGTCGGAGACCACGGCCAAGCCACGGGTGACGACAATGTCGTCGGGCTCGCCCTCGCCGGCGAGGATCCCGTCGATGACCTGGCGGGCCAAGTTGTTGGACAGCGCGCCCGCACCAACCAAGGCGATCACCTGCGCCAGCTGTTTCGGGGTGATGGGCAACTCAGCGAGTTCCACACCACGGGAGTTGGCCTGCTGGGCGAGATAGGCCACCCACCAGGACCGCGCCTCGGTCGGCGGTGCCCCGGCGTCGACGGTGGCCAAGATGAGCTCCAGCGCACCGGCGTTGACAAGATCGCGTAACTCCAGATCGGACAGGCCCCACTCGGCCTGCACCTGGGCCCGGCGCTGCCAGGGCAGCTCGGGAAGCGTGGACCCCAGCCGCTGCACCCACTCATCGCTGGGGGTGATCGGCACCAGGTCCGGTTCCGGGAAATACCGGTAGTCCTCCGAGGTCTCCTTCCGGCGGCCGGGCGAGGTGGTGCCGCTGGCCTCGTCGAAATGCCGGGTCTCCTGCACGATCTCGCCACCGGAGGTCAGCACCGCGGCCTGCCGGCACATCTCATAGCGCACCGCGCGCTCCACCGAGCGCAACGAGTTGACGTTCTTGGTCTCGGTCCGGGTGCCGAAAGTGGATGAGCCCCGTGGCATCAGCGAGACATTGGCGTCGCAGCGTAGCGACCCCTGGTCCATTCGCACGTCGGAGACGCCCAGCGCCCGCAGCAGGTCGCGCAACGCGGTCACATATGCCCGGGCCACCTCAGGCGCGCGGGCCCCCGCTCCGACGATCGGTTTGGTGACGATCTCGATCAGCGGGACGCCGGCGCGGTTGTAGTCGAGCAGGGTGTGGCTCGCACCGTGAATGCGGCCGGTCGCACCGCCGACGTGCAGCGACTTGCCGGTGTCCTCCTCCATATGGGCGCGCTCGATGCTGACGGTGAACGTCGAGCCGTCATCGAGTTGCACCTCAAGCGAGCCGTGCGCCGCGATCGGCTCGTCGTACTGGGAGGTCTGGAAGTTCTTGGGCATGTCCGGATAGAAGTAGTTCTTCCGGGCGAAGCGGCACCACGGCGCGATCGAGCAGTTCACCGCCAACCCGATCCGGATGACCGACTCCACAGCCGCGCCGTTGAGCACTGGGAGGGATCCGGGCAAGCCCAGGCAGGTCGGGCAGACCTGGGTGTTGGGTGGTGCCCCGAAGGAGTTGGTGCAGCCGCAGAACATCTTGGTCGCGGTGGACAGCTCGACGTGCACCTCAAGGCCGAGTACCGGGTCGAAGCGCGCCAGCACCTCGTCGTAGTCCAGCAACGCAGCGGTCATCGGGCAGCAACCTCCAGATCGGGCACCCGGTGGGCCAGCGGGCCCCCATCGGCGGCATCCCGGGCCGCCTCGTAGGCGGCGGCCACCCGGTAGGCCCGGTCGTCCGCCAGCGCGGGCGCCATCACCTGCAGACCCACCGGCAGGCCGTCGTCGTCGGAAAGCCCAGCCGGGACGGACAACGCGGCGTTGCCCGCCAGGTTGGCCGGGATCGTGCACAGGTCAGACAGGTACATCGCCAATGGGTCAGCCACCCGCTCACCGATCCGGAACGCCGTGGTGGGGGTGGTCGGCGAGACCAGCACGTCCACCTGCTCGAAGGCCGCGACGAAATCCCGGATGATCAGAGTGCGGACCTTCTGCGCCTGGCCGTAGTAGGCGTCGTAGTACCCCGCGGACAGCGCGTAGGTGCCGAGCATGATGCGTCGCTTGACCTCGGGCCCGAAACCGGCCTCGCGGGTCAGTGACATCACCTCCTCGGCGCTGTGGGTGCCGTCATCACCCAGGCGCAGGCCGTACCGCATGCCGTCGAAACGGGCCAGGTTCGAGGAGCATTCGCTGGGCGCGATGAGGTAATAGGCGTGCAGTGCATGATCGAACGCCGGGCAGGACATCTCGACGATCGCTGCGCCCAGCGCCTGCAGCCGGTTCACCGCAAGCTCGAAAGCTCGCAGCACCCCCGGCTGGTAGCCCTCTCCGCGGAATTGACTGACCACGCCGACCCGGACCCCGCTCAGGTCACCGGTGGCACCCGAGCGCACGGCCTGTACCACCGGTGGCACCGGCACATCGATCGAGGTGGAGTCCAGCGGGTCATGCCCGCCGATCACCTCGTGCAGCAGCGCGGCGTCGAGCACCGTGCGGGCCACCGGACCGCCCTGGTCCAGGCTGGAGGAGAAGGCCACCAGGCCATACCGGGAGACCCCACCGTAGGTGGGTTTGACCCCGACGGTACCGGTCATCGCGCTGGGCTGGCGGATCGAGCCACCGGTGTCGGTGCCGATCCCCAACGGCGCCTCGAACGCGGCCACCGCCGCCGCCGACCCGCCACCGGATCCACCCGGGACTCGGTCGAGGTCCCACGGGTTGCGGGTGGGGCCGTAGGCGGAGTTCTCCGTGGAGGACCCCATGGCGAACTCGTCCATGTTGGTCTTGCCCAGGATCACCACACCCGCCTCCCGCAGCAGGCGGGTGACCGTGGCGTCATACGGCGGGTCGCCAGCCTTCCAGGATCCGGGAGCCGCAGGTGGTCGGCATGTCGACGGTGGTGAACACATCTTTGAGCGCCAGCGGCACTCCGGCCAGCGGTGACGCCGGCGGATCCCCCCGTCGCAGGCCGTCGTCCACGGCTGCAGCGGCGGCGAGCGCACCCTCGCCATCGAGGTGCAGGAAGGCGTGCAACGCAGGATCCACCGCGGCGATCCGATCCAGGTGTGCCCTGGTCACCTCGACCGCGGAGACCTCCCGGGTGTGAATCAGCCCGGCCAGCTCGGCGGCGGGCAACCGGGTCAGTGAGGTCATGACTCCTCCAAGATGCGCGGCACCCGGAAGCGGCCGTCCTCGGTGGCGTAGGCACCCGAGAGTGCCTGCTGCTGGGTCAGCCCGGGGCGCGGCAGGTCCTCGCGGAACACATTGGTCAGCCCGATGGCGTGCGAGGTGGGGAGGAGGTCCTCGGCCGCCACCTCACCGACCCGAGCGACCGCGGCCAGGATCACCTCGAGCTGGCCGGCGAACAGGTCCAGTTCCTCCTCGGTGACGGCCAACCGGGCGAGCCGGGCAAGATGCGCGACCTCGTCACGGGAGATGGTGGGCACGCAGACTCCTGAAGTACTCGTGGGGTTGGGTGACCTCGGCGAGTCTAGCCTCGCGTCGTGCCCGGGATGGGAGGCCCGGCGGCGTGCTGGGGGACGCGGCTTCCAGCGCGCTCTGTCACAATCGCGGCCGGCTAACGCGGGCTTCCGGGGTCCCGTGTCGTAATGGAGGGTGTCCATGGAGTCGGGGCGGATGAACAGGCACGGCGGCGGATGTCCTTCCTGATCAGGATTCAGCTGCCGGACCGCCCTGGGGCGCTCGGTGCGGTGGCCACCGCACTGGGCAAGGCGGGAGTCGACATTCTCAGCCTGGACGTCGTCGAGCGGAGATCCGGCGTCGCCATCGATGATCTCGTCGTAGAACTGCCCTCCGGTCGGCTGCCGGACGTGCTGATCACCGCGGCGGAGTCGATCGAGGGGGTCGAGGTCGACGCGGTCCGCCCGTGGGCGGGCGTGCTGGACACCCACCGCGAGCTGGAGCTGGTGGAGGAGATCGCCGCCAACCCCACGCACGGCCTGCGGACCTTCACCGATGGAGTACCTAAGATCATCCGGGCGGGGTGGGCGATCGTACTCACCAACACGGAGGGAAAACCGCAGCGGATCGCCGCGTCCTTCGCCGCACCCGAGACGGTGGCCGGGGAGCTACCCTGGTGGCCACTGCGCCGCGCCACGATCTTGGACGGGGAGGATCCCTGGGTCCCCCTGCCGTGGCGCGAGCTGGGCACCGAGCTGGCGGCCACCCCGCTGGGCGGACCGGAGCAGGTCCTGCTGGTGGGCCGGCCGGGTGGACCGATGTTCCGCGCCGCCGAGGTGGCCCGCCTGGAGCACCTGGCTGGGATCGTCGCGGTAGTGCTGCGCCGCTGAAAATACCTATCGCAGCTCACGAATGCACGTCAGGTCGGCAGCCACCGACGCCAGGACGTCGAAATCCCGATCTTGGTGTACCACGATCGCGCCGGTTCGGACGGCTACCGCGGCGATCAGGCAGTCCATCAGCGACCGCACCGGACGCCCCGCCTCCCGGGTAGCGCGGTATAGCCCGGCGGCGACATCGAAGTCGATGCGGGGGTCGACGTCGAGTTGGATCGCAGCCCCCAGCAGCCGGTCGACGCGGGGCAGGGCGCCGGTAGGAGTGCCGGCCCGCACCTCTGCCTGTACCGGCTGGGTCACCGCAGCCGGGGCTCTGCCACCCTGCGCAGAGCGAGGTCGACCGCCTCTTTCTTGGTCTTGACCCCGAGCCTGCGCATCACCTCAGTGATGAGATCATCATCAATGTCGATGTTTGTGCGACTCAATACACCAACGATACACCTCATGGTTCTGACGCCAGCGTGGTCGCGCCGAAGACCAACAGCGTTATGCCGGGCACCGGTTCCCAGTCCCGCTCGGGCAACCGACCGAACCCCAACCGAGCGTAGAGCCGGTGTGCGACGTGCATCTTCTGCGCGCTGCACAGCACCACCTGGTGCGCGCCGATCTCTATCGCCCGCCGCAGCACGGATTTCACGAGGGCTTCGCCGACACCCCGGCGGCGCGCATCGCATGCCACCGCCAGCATCCGGAACTCCAGTTCACCGGGCCGGGCCACGGCCGCTAGCGGGCTGCCAGGAAGGCACACCGTGACCGTGCCCAGCACTGTCTCGCTGGCATTCACCGCTACCAGCAACTCGGCGTCCTTGGCCCGCCGCGCCGCATCGGCCAGCGCAGCGGCGTAGGACCCTGCGGGATTCGCGTACCCATCGGCAACATAGACCGTCACGGTGAGCCGACCGACCTGATCGAGCTCATCGGGACGGGCGTGGGCGCACGATCAGACAGTCGTTCACTCCGATGGTGATACCACAGGTTTGCTCGCCGCCGTCTCACGTTTCTGTCCGAAGGTTCCGACAGGAGCGATGGGTGCCGTTCCGGTGACAGGTCGGCGAAAAAATCCAGCAACTCGCGGTGCACAAAAATGTAGTCCTGCCCGACCTTTCGCAGTAACAGCAGCCCCGATGCGTGGTCCAGCAGCGGTCTGCCCGGCCACGGCAGAATCCCACTGCGAGCAATGAGGGCGCGAACCAGCAGTTGCTCGACAAGCGGAATACCAACAAATAGGAGCGCAATGGATAACGTGACCGTGACACCGGTGATGATGCCGAAACTCCGGCCGTACTCAGCCGCGCCGGGCCATGCGACAATCAGTCCGGCCAGTACTCCCGCCAGCCCTCCCGCAACAAGCGAACCGACGATACCCAGCCGAATCAATACCAAGAGACCAAGAGACCTGGACTTGGCACTTCTCGACCATTTCGCCGACGTTCGTTTGAACTCGATTCGCCTGCAAGAACAGCCACCAATTTGGCTATCATAAAAAATACGAGAAGAGAGACAGCTTGGCCTACTCCGACAGCAACGCCGATCCATATTCCAGTCGACAGCCCGAACGCCAGACCGACGACCGCCGCGAGAGGAACAGTAAACACAAATAACATCCAGAATTCGCCGAAGACGTCGTCAATCGCTACACCTAGAGAATAATGCAGTGAGCCGAAAAGGGACCTTCGCACCCTCCGTTGTTTTTGACTCTCACGAGCCATGTCAGATATATGTTTGAGAATAGCACTTCCTTCTATATTAGCAACGAGCCCTGTGATTGTCAAAGCAGCATTGGCGGCCGCCCAAACCAGGCCCGGCCAGCCGAAAAAATTGACACCGAGAAAACCGAGAACGACAGAGAAGACAACTCCACCAGTTACCCGCACCGTCCAGAAGATCGGAGGATACGAGCGTCGCGACGGCAACCAATCATAAGACAACAGATCGAACGAGAAGAAACTCAAATTGTCGGTCCGCAATTTTCTGGCGATTAAAGTGAGGCTTCGCATGGTCTGGGCTGGCGGACGTCGGGCATCCCTGCGGCGGCTGAGCATCGCCCGGACGTAGGTTGACCACAAACGTTCATTCGGATCGGTGGACGTGGCGCTGGTGTCGGTCCCGGTTCCGGCTTCAGCGTAGGCCAGCGCGGCAACACTGAGCATCAAGGGGGACTCTATCGTTCCCCACAAGTTCGTATCGTTGACCAGCGCGCTGCGCAGACCATCCACCACCGAGCCCGCTCGGCGCAAGAAGTCATCGATCTGCACCCGGGTCAGCGGTAGGATGGTCGCGGTGCCATAGAGTCTTAGCTGAGCAGCCATCCGCTTAATCAGCGGTTCGGCTACACACCACTAGCCGCACCGTATAGTCATGATGAAATTTATTGATGGCAGCCACGCAGGCTTCCCGATGTTCCTCGGCTACCTCGTCCAGTCCGTCGAGAAGCAGAATGAGCCGCTCCTGCTGAACCCACGTCGCGGGGTGGCGCTGTGCTATCTGGAAGCGCTCAGCTATCTCCTGAGCCAGCCATTCCGCCAGCGGGTGGCGCCGGATGGCCCAGGAGGAAAGGTTGACCACGACGGGAATCGGTGCAGCCGGGTCTGTTCGTGCTTCGGCCAGCAGGTCCCGCAGTAATTCGAGCAACATGGTGGTCTTGCCGGCGCCCGGATCGCCGAGGATGAGCATCGCGCCGCCCAGCTCATCGAACACGGCTCGCATCGGTTCTGCCGCAGGCACTCGTTGTGGCTCACCCTGCGTCGGGGCTGCCACCATGTCCCACGGGCGCAGATCGGGGCTCGTGGTGGTGTCGAAACCGAGCTCGATCCGAGCCTCCGGTACAGCGAGCGGTCCAACAGCTCCTTGATCCAACGCCTCTCACAGCGTTCGAGCAGGATTGCCCGAGCCGTGGGCCCCCCGGCCGAGCGATCGTCGCGATCAAGGTCGCGCCGCAGCTCGATCGCGGCGATGGCGAGCAGGGCGATCACCACCAGCGGCCAGGCGATCCAGGCGTGTGCCTGCACGACCTCGGGCAAGGCGGCCGTCGCGATGTTGGTCGCCACGCCGAGCAGCCCCACGAACAGCACACCCAGCACGATCGTGAACACCGAGGGCCGCCGCATGAGGACATCTTGTAGTATGCGGTGTCCCGGTCAGAGGGCACTTCTGCCGCTGTCGACTCGGAGGCGATGGACGCCGCTGAGGGTGAGGTGTCCCAGCAGCTCGCCGCGGATCTGGCGCCACACCACGCACGGAAACCGGCGTCGGCGCCACAGGCCGTGCCAGCTCATCCGGCGGCAGGCGCGGCAACGACCTGCGCGGGTGGGTTCGTGGTGCACCAACACGAAGCGCAGGGCAGCGAGCAGCGGCGGGTGGTGACCGGCTCGCTCCAGCTCGGTGAGGGTGCCCCACACCGAGTCGACCACCAACCGGGCGGCCGGCCGCAGGGCCAGCCAGCTCACCGTCCGGGTGGACAGCCCCAGTGTGGCGTCGATCCGGGGCGGTTTGCTCCTACGCTGGGCGGGCAGGGTGGTGAACATCAGCACTCACCCGGGGAGCTCATCGAGCACGCGCACCAGATCAGCCCGCAGGCTGATCACCTGATGACCCGAGAAGCACACGAGCAACGACTCCAGATCCCGGCCCACGACCTGGCCGTGCTGGTGCAGCCGGGAGGGCAGCGCCGCGGGCTCGGTGCTCTCCGCGACCTGCTCCACCCAGTCGAACAGACCAACGGGAGCGCCTGGACATCGCACCACCGACCTTGGGCTGGACGCGGTGCCGTAGCAGACATCAACACACCTCACGTGGGGGATGGGGTAGTCGGCTGGCCGACGGCAGTCGAGCGGGGGGCGGCTCGGTTACCTGTCGACCAGCCGACGATCGGGGGCGGCAGCCACGGCGATGTTCAGAAACAATCACCACCGTGGCTGCTCATCGCGGTGACCAGCCGGGCGGCCCGCACACCGGCCTGCCCTGGTGCGGGCAGCCGGATCGTCATCGGACGCTGCTGGGCGCGGGGTACGTACAAGCGCGCGGGTGCCGGGTAGCCGAGGGTGAGAGCACCAGTGGTGGCCGGATGCACCAGCGCCAAGCCCGGTTCGTACACTATGTGATGACCTGCATGGACGTGGTTCGGGAGTGAGGCAGGCGGTGAGGCACCCACCTTCCGCTAGGGCACATGCCTCACCCCTTGCCCAGGGACCTGCCCTATCCGTGAGCTGCGGCAAGGCAGACCCACTGGCGAGGCAGACCAGCAATCCACCACCCCGGAAACAGCCGCGTTCAGTGATCCGGATGGGGTACCCCTGTCTGCCTCGGGAGCGCAGCGCGCTTGGCTGAGCGTCCATCCCGGTCTGCTCCGTCCGGGCACTCATCGGGATGGGGGTGTCCTTCCCGTCGCGCCACGGGCCGCAGCCTGGTCGTCCCTGTCCGCTCACCGGGCGATGCCCGCGCCATCAGGCACCCACAGCGCCGTGACCAGCTGGCGAGGCAACGCGGTGCGCTGGCTGGTGATCAGGATGTCGCTGTGGATGAACATCGCCGCCGGCACCGGAGGCGTCGGACTGGGAAAATCACGCCGACATTCGGTCACGAGGTCGGTGAGCTCGCTTTCCGTCGCGCCGTCCAGCCATGCCCGCCGGAACCTCAAGTACGCATCGATCCAGGGATCGCTCATGGACTCGAGGGGTTCACTCATCTTCGGTTACTTCCCTGCTAGATCGGCATGATCGGCGGGCAATGAAAAAGCTGGCCGCCACGCGCACCGCCGACTCTTCCATCAACGACCTTCCTTCCTTGTCTTGCATCTCGGCTTCCCGGATCAGCATCGACAGCAGTGCCTCACGCGGAACACCCAGCGCATCAGCCAATCGGACCGTAAGGAGCCGTAATTAAATAACTAATCCGATCGAGTGAATCTGCCAACGTTTCGCATGTCGTTTCGGCTGACGTTTTGGAGTACGTGACAAAATTGACGTATGGCGAGCAAGAGTGATGAGGAATTTCAGGCGATGCAAGCACGTTTGGCAGATCTGTTGCCCCGCTTGAACGAACGCGATCGCCGCCTGGCACTGGCCACCGAGGCAAAATCGTGGGGACGCGGCGGAATTGAGGCTGTGCATCAAGCCACGGGTGCGTCACGGAAGACAATTCGCCGTGGCATGACCGAGCTCGCCGACAATTCTGCAGAGCGGTGCCCTGATCGGGTCCGGGCGCCGGGAGGCGGGCGCAAGAAAGCGGAGATCGCCAATCCGGAACTGGTTGATGTACTGGATAGTTTGATCGAACCGGAGACGCGAGGTGATCCCGAATCGCCGTTGCGGTGGACCACAAAATCGACACGTCACCTCGCTGCGGAGCTGGGCGGAATAGGTCACTCGGTCAGCCACGACGTCGTCGCGAAAATCCTCCATTCTCTTCGCTACAGCTTACAAGGCACCCGCAAGAAACTGGAGGGAAGCCAGCACCCGGACCGGGATGACCAGTTCCGGTACATCAACAAGCTAGCCAAGGAGTTCCTCGCCGCCGGCGACCCTGTGATCAGCATCGATACAAAGAAAAAGGAACTCGTCGGGCGGTTCACCCAGGCCGGTAAAGAATGGCATCCACAGGGCGAACCGGTCGACGTTTCCACCTACGACTTCCCCAGCGAAGCCGACGGTAAAGCAATCCCCTACGGAGTCTACGATTTGGCCGACAACAGCGCCTGGGTCTCTGTGGGTATCGATCACGACACATCGGTATTCGCTGTCGCTACTATCCAAAAATGGTGGCAAAGCATGGGCAAGGAAAAGTATCCTGACGCCCGCCGAATCTTCATCACCGCCGACGGTGGCGGATCCAACGGACACCGCCCCTGGCTCTGGAAACACGAACTCGCACGACTCGCCGCCGCGACCGGACTGGAAATCATTGTGTCCCATTACCCGCCCGGCACCAGCAAATGGAACAAGATCGAGCACCGGCTCTTCTCCAGAATCACCCAAAACTGGCGCGGACGACCACTCGAGACATATCAAACGATCGTTAACCTCATCGCCAGCACCACAACCACCACGGGATTGACCGTCCGTTGCGAACTCGACCCCAGCCTCTACCCCACAAAAATCAAACTCACGGACCAGCAGAAGGAATCGATACCCCTTACTCGGCACCTCTTCCACGGTGACTGGAATTACACCATCGCACCATCGATAGAATAGTTTATTTCATTACGGCTCCTAAGCCGGATCCTCGTCGTCGGCATCGGGCGAGATCCCCTCTCCAAGGAACACAGATACGTAGCACTCACACCGGACAGCCCGGCTACCACTCGAAGCGACTTCTGGCGCTTGTGTCGCCACCGCCGAAGCCACACACCCATACGCACCTCAGCCGGGCGCGCCGCACCATCCGCCAAACGTCACCCCTCCCATGAACCCATGCAGAGCGCACAACGCCAATTCCGCACGCGACACCGGCCGAACAGCGGCCCGTCCTCCGCCGGTGCGATCCGCTGGAAGGCGAGCCTTGGTTTTGGCGAGGTCCAGCAGCCGCCCGGTCTGCCCACCCGCCGAGCAGACCCGACACCGCCCCGTCCCGTCGTCGATGTGCTCGGCCAGCAACCGCTCGGCCAGGCCCGGCTGCGACCGAATCCACGTCACCCACGGGTCCGCGCCAGACGCCTCGGACGGAACACCAGCGACCGAGCTGCGGACACGGCGTGTCTGCCTCCGCCTCGGTACGCGGTGCCGGGCCTCCGTGCCGCGCGAGCGGAGGCCCGGCCACCCACCACTGCGGCGATGTCCCCGACATGGCGAGAACCATGACATGCCCACGAACTCAACATCCACGGCGCCTGCGGGCTGTTACGATGCTCCTATGCGACGGCAACGGCTGATCGATGCCCGCAAGCGGGCGGGGAAGAACCAGGAAGATGTCGCCAGCGCTGTCGGCGTCGACCGCACGACGATCGGTAAGTGGGAGCGCGACGAGAGCACCCCGCACCCGAACCAGCGCCCGGCCTACGCCGAAGCGCTCGGCATCACGTTGAGCGAACTGGCGGCGATGCTATCCAGCATGCCCACACCAGACGGCGACGACGCCCCGGAGTGGCTGAGCACCTACCTGGGGATGGAGCAGTCGGCCGTCGAGCTTCGAGCTCATGAACCCGAGCTCGTCTATGGGCTCCTCCAGACTCCGCGCTACACGGAGGAGGTCGTCCGCAAGGTTGGCTTGTCCGGCGTCCCCGACACCTACGCAAGGGAGGCCGTGAACCAGCGACGGCACCGGCAACAGCGGGTTCGTGATGGCAGCCTTGTCTTGGACGTCGTCCAAGCCGAGCAGGCACTCCGCGTGCGGGTGGGTGACGCGCCGGTCATGGCCGAACAACTCAAAGAACTCCTCGTCCTATCAGAGCTGCCCAACGTCACCGTCAGGGTGACCACATTCGACGCTGGGCAGCACGAGGCCCGCCGTCTGGATACGTTTGTGATCATGACGCACGTGTGGGGGAACCCGCGGGTGTGGATCGAGGGTTACGGTGGCGGCCAATTCATCACCGATGCCGACGAGGTGCGTTACTTCGCCGCCACGTTCGACCAGGCAGCCAGCCTGGCGCTGCCCCCGGCCGAATCGGTGTCCTTCATCAGCGACCTCGCAACCCAATGGGAGAAGAAGCAATGACCGAAACGCGAATCGACTGGCGAACGTCCAGCTACACCAATAACGGCACGTGCGTCGAGGTCGCCGACCTGCCCAATGGTAGCCGTCTGGTGCGAGACACCAAACACGGCGAGCGCGGCCCGGTCTTGAGGTATACGGCGGCCGAGTGGCAAGCGTTTATCGCTGGCATCAAGGCTGGCGAGTTCGACTAGTCAGGGTTTAGTCCATCATTTCCGTAGTGGTACTGATCCGATCATTCCCTAACGTCAAAGCTCGGCTCGCCGGCCAGCCAGGACGAGCCACAGTTCTGATCCATCTGTGACGTGGTGAACTGCTCCTCCCTCTCCTTCGACCGGATTGACCCACTCAGATGAACCAATCTGCTAACCGCTGTCGTCGGCATTCATCCACTGGCCGATGATACGAACCCCTGGTCTCCGGCCGACGTCATGGCATTACTCCCGGCAAACCGAATCAATCTGCTTAACACTAGGAGGCTTATGCGAAACCCTCCTTGAAGAAGTAGAGCCCGATAGCGGCCCGGAACGAGGACATGAAGGTCTTCAGTGGTCTTCTGTAATCGGTGAAGAGGATTCGCCATGTCTTCAGGTTGGCGACGGCTCGCTCGACGGGTGCGCGAAGGGAGCTGATCTGGTTGTTGTAGTCGTGTTCGCCCTTGGACAGGTCACGGTGTTTGGGCTTACGAACCGGAGTGATGATGTAATCAGTTCCGATGAATCCCTTGTCGCCGATCACATCGCCTGCCAGCTTGAGGATCATCTCGCACTCTGATCCTGTCAGTTTGGCCATGTCGTGGTGCTTGCCGGAAACTGGCTCGGAGACGAAGGTGACACGGCCAGCGAGATTGGTGATGATGAGCGATCCGTGACCCGTTGTCTTGTACTTCCCAGCCCATAGCTCACGTTCGCCGACCCAGGACCAGCATGGCCACAAAGTGCCGTCTACGAGGGCGATTGCGTCCCTAGTCGCCTCTGCCGCGTCCTGGGCAGATGGCCGGAACTCTGCGGTAACCTGGTCGATGAGTGGCGTCAGAACGGTGATGTACCGCGAGATCGTCGACTGGTCGACATCGAACATCTCCGCCCATACATCTTCGATGATGTTATGGCGCATATAGCCGCTGGTGACGATGAGTGCCTCGCGCAAGGTGAGCTCTTTCGGGCGGCCGGTGCCCTGATCCCAGGGTTTCTCGAGCAGGTCGCTGACCCTTTGCTCCAGCTCGTCGAGTTGCCCAGTATCCAGTCCTGATATACGATCGAACCGCAACGGCTTCTCCGTCGTGAAGGGTTTGGTTTCGTCACCTCCTTTCTATCGCCCGGGGAAGCCGTTGCCTGTTATTTCATGCCGCGTGTCGCCAAGTTTCAGAACGAACCTCTGGTTAGCGATAACTGGGGTTTCGCATAAGCCTCTAGCACATCTCTGAGGCGAGGTATCGAGCCAGCTGCGAGGCAAACGCGCGTCCGTTGTTGACGACGACGAAATCACGGTTGTTGCGCAGCAACTGTTTCCGCTTCCGGGTACGACGGGCGGTGGACGACTTCGCCGGTCGCATGGTCGATACGTGACCTACGAACCTGCTTAGTCAAGCCCTTGGCGTGATACCAGCGGCGCAGTACCCGCCCGGCGGTGGTGGGGCGTTCGTCCCCGCGCAGCTTCAGAGTGACCCGCGCGTAGGCGGCGAGGCCTTCCAGCGCGAAATAGTCGCTGGCATCAAGGTCGATGGTGGTGCGGGCTGGCGTGGCCTGGCCCGGCGAGCGGGTGTCGCCGGGGTGCCGGCGTGGCCTGGCCCGGCGAGCAGGTGCCGCATCGCGCTATGCCTTATGATGACGCCTCACCGCCCACGAAGGCAGGCCCGAGTTGGTCTACAAGCGATACTCAATCTTCCCATCGGAGCGGAGTCGAGGAATTTCCGTAGAAGTAACCGATGCGCGTTGCCCAATTGTCATCTACATGGATGAATCGGGAAATGGGAATCCTGATCAGCCGTTGATAGTCGGCGCTGTCGTGACCGATGCCGATACTGGCGATATAGAGGGAGAAATCCGCCAGCTGTATCGAGAACTGTCGGCACGGAGGGCACTGAGGGGCCATGAAGGATTCGAGAAGTTCCGTTCGACCGGTTTCCATGCAAGTACGGATCCACTGGAAGTCTCGCAGCCATTCATCGAGCTAATTCAGCGGAGTGCAGGTTTCAAGGTCCACATGATCGCAACTCGTCAGCACTCCTACCAAAGCCTGACCGAACCGCAAGTGATATCCGAGATGTACGAGACGATTATTGCCGACAACTTGATCCGATATCGGGACCAAGCCGCTCTGACCGTCTGCATTGAGGAGAATGACGCCCTGCGGCCCATGCTCCACAACCTTCCGAGATTCGCCACATTTCGGGCACTAGTAAAGCTTGGCACGATCGCCAAACTGCCTCAAATTAGAATGGAAATGGTGAAGAAACGGTCGGTGCTGTCGCTGGCTATCGCCGATTATGCAATGCTTGCTACGAGTCGGTGGATCTCCAGCAACTTCACTACGGACCCTGCCAGTCGCGCATACAGGGGGTACCGGGAGATAGCGCCATCCATATCCCTTCTTCAATCCTTAGAAGATGGAAAGTTGGCGAGCCGCAAGATGAGCTTCGAAGGTCCGTAGTGGTATGATAACGGGCGCGGGTCCCAGGGTCAATTTTGTGTGCGATTCACGCACGCGTTGCGCTACAATCCGTGCGGAGGGACCCTGGGACCCACCCTTAACAAGTAAGCTGCGGGAGCGCTCCATTGGTGACGATTGAGGATCTGTCCGAGTACGCAGGCACGTCCGTAGCAAAGCTGGAGAAACTTGCCGATCGGCTCCGGGAGCGCGTCGACTTCAGCACGCATGTCTACACAACCTACAACAGGGGTCGTCGGGAGATAGTTGCACCGGCCACTGCGCTTGATACGGTGACGAAGAACCTGCATCGAAGCTTCGTAGCAGAACTTCCGTATAATCCTCCATTGCATGTACACGGGTTTGTGAAGGGACGTTCGCCTCTCACGAATGCGGCGCAGCATCTTGATAAGGCTTGCGTCTTAAGGGTGGACCTTCGAGAGTTCTTTCAGTCCATCAATTCGGATCGGGTCGGCACTGCGCTTCAAACTCAAGGATTTCAAACGAACGCGCTAGAGCTCTGCACGCGGATCGTCACCATTAATGGCCGTCTGCCAATTGGCCTAAGCACATCGCCGCTGATTTCAAATATAGTATTCGAGCCTACCGACTACACGCTTGCTAGCTACTGCGAATGCGAAGGCCTCGAATTCACCCGATATGTCGATGACATGGTCTTCTCGGGCGATGTTGCCGATCGAAACCTCGGTGACATTAAGGAAATTCTCCTCGCGGACGGGTGGCTTGTAAACGACCGGAAGACGGTCTTTATGCGACGTGGCGGACCGCAATACGTTACAGGGCTGTTTGTGGGATGCGCCGATAGGCCTCGAATTCCGCGTCGGATTAAACGTCAAATGAGGCGGGTTTGCTATCTAATTGAGCAGTTTGGCTATCAGTCTTACATGGAGGATTTCGGTGGCGACGATGCGCGGATGATTCCCAATCGCCTCTACGGATGGGCTCGGTACATCGCTTCGATCGAGCCCTCCGTCGGATACCCAATGCTCCGCTTGCTCAGCGAACATGTCCCGGAGGAAAATGCCCACAGTTTGGATCAAACGCGATTTGACTACATTGGGATTACCGTGCCGAGAACTGTTGAGAGTTTAGACGATCTACTGTAGTTGTGCGTGAAGACTGTTCAGCCAAATCGAGCTTTTCCGACGCTCGCGGCCGGTCCCGCACTCCAGTCTGGACGCGCTCGTCGCGCAGGCAGAGGTGGCGTCGTCGTGCGTCTCGCCCGGGGCCACTGCGCTCCATTCGGTCGGTGACCTCGGGCGCGTTGTCCGCCGGATCAGCTCGGCCGGGCCGTGCTCGGCGCAGCAGCCGCCGGGAAATCGCCAGAGAGAGCCGGCCCGGCGAGCGGGTGCCGGCGTGGCCTGGCCCGGCGAGCGGGCTGTGGGACCCCGGTCACGGGGGTCTGGGTCGGTACGGTGGTGGGGGTCTACCCCCGCTACCGTGCAGCACAGGACCCCTTACCCGGGCCCTCTACCGGGGTAGAGGGCCCCCGCTACCCCCTGGGTGGCGCACCGGTGCCGGTAGCGGGGTGCGGTCGCTGCCCCACTCAACACACATCACTCAATTGAGTGTAAAAATTTGCCGTTTTGTCGAAGATGGCATAGAATGCGCAGCCCATTTTTTCGTCTCGACCATCAGGAGGTGATCCGCTGCCACCCCGGCCCTAACCGCCCCGACCACCGATCCCCCAGGAGGTGAGCACGACCCCCACCCGGCCGCCGACCCCGCGCGCCGGGATGACCGCGCCTACCACCTGGCCCGGGTGTGCGCCCGCTTCCCGACCACCATCAGCACCCAGGGCGCCCACCGGCTCGCGCGCCTGCTCCGCGTGAGCCCCGACGAGTCACCATAACCGCCGTCCCCACCCGATTCTGTGACGGGTGTGACGGGTAGCACCCCCAACCTGTCACACCCGTCACACCACCTGTTTCCCCAGCTCAGCACACCAGACAACGGGTCACAGAGCACGGCGCTACCCGTCACACCGACTGTGACGGGTTGCCTGCCCGATGGATCACCCGCTGGTTAAAGGGGGTTGGGTTCGATCTCGATGCGGCTGTAGTCGAAGGTGCCCGGTGTTCCGTGGTGCGCGTCGATGATCACGGCGGCGAACAGGAACCGGAGCACGGCGTTGAGCCGCTGGAGATCCCCACTCACCGCGAGTGCCTCCCAGGCCGCCCGCGCGCGGGCCCGACCAGCCCGGAGAGGACCTCGACGGTGGGCCGGACGATGGTCTTGCGCATCGCCCGGTACTCCCGGGTGGACAGCTCCCGATGGGTCCACATGTCCTTCAGTTCCGCCAGTTCCGCCTCATCCGCGCTGATCGCCGCCTCATCGGCCTGCGGCAGGGCCAGGGTCGCCCTCGGCGTCCCGCTGATGTCCAGCCCGCTCAGCAACTTCACGGCGGCGTCGGTGACGAAGGCTTCCAGCTTGGGGGCATAGATTCGGCGGATGCACGCTGATCCGGTGCGGTCGCGGCGGCGGGTGCAGGCGTAGTAGGGCTTACCGTTGTTCATCGCCCCGCCCATCGGTCGGGCGCAGTCCTCGCACATCACCAGTCCCCGCAGCAGATAAAACCGGAACGGCCGGGCCCGGAACGCGCTAGCCCGGTAGGCCCGCCGTTCCTGGGCCTCACTCCAGGTGCCCCGGTCGATGATCACCGGCCAGTCCCCGTCCCCGTAGTCCTGCTTGCGGAAGACCCGGATGCCGGTCACGTGCCGGGAGGAGATCACCGCGTGCACCGACTCCGGCAGCCACCGGCACCCTTCCGCCGTCGGCACCCCGCGCTCGTTCAGCCCCGTGGCGATCTGGCGCGGACCCTCCCCGTCGAGATACCGGGCGAAGATCTCCCGCACCACCTCCGCTTCCTCCTCCACGATGACCATCCCGCCCGGGGCGTAGCGTAGGCCCGCCGCGCGCTGGCATGCGGACGGCCCGCCCTCGCGCGATCCTCCAGCGCATCCCGCAACCGCCGCGAGGTGTCATCGGAGGAGCGGCAGGAATGCGCGACCTCGATCCGCAGGAAGAACCGGTCATCCGGGTCCGAGAGGTCCCGGCGGTTCGCCTGCCCATGCAGCGTGATGTCGTGCTCGTCGGAGAGAGCGAGCAGTTCTTCCAGGTCGCGGGGCTGGCGCATCAGCCGATCCGGGTGATACACGATCACATGCCCTACCCGCCCCGCCCGGATCGCCGCCAGCAACGCATCCCAGCCCGGACGCTTGCGATTACGCCGCCAGGCGGAGCGGTTGTTGTCCACGAACACACACCCCGCCACGATCACCAGGCCCAGCCGCTCGGCAACCTCCCGGCACAACCGCTCCTGACGATCCACCCCGGTCTGATCCTCATCCCGGGCCTTCGAGATCCGGCAATAGATCGCCGCCGGCTGCCCCACCCACCCCGGCGCCTTACCATCCCGGCCCCGCTTCCGGGCCCTGTCACGCTGCCTGCTGTCCATGACAACGTAGTGTATGAGCCAGGAATGTTTAGCTCCAGCAAAGCCCGCACCGCGTGCTGCGGTGGGCCCTCATAGGCCCAGACCACCTCGGGAGCAAAAATGTCGACCCTGCGGCCCCGGGTCGGTACCCTCGCGCTGATCACCCGAGCGAAATCCCGGACGGTCAGCAGGTCCACGCAGTGCGCCCACTGGTAGCTGGCCACCAACGCCCGTGGGGCCGCTTTGGGACCGCAGCAGTGCACCGTGAACCCATCAGCCACCACGTCGACGAGCAACTCCTCCATCGCCGCAGGCAGACTCACCTCCTGCTCGTCGCGGTGAGCCGCCACCGCAGAGCCGAGCCGACTCATCGGCTGCCGCCCTCCGCGCTGCCGGCGACCCGAGCGCGGCGCAGCAGGGAATGTAGATGTGTGCCGAGATCAGGCACAGCGAGCCGGTGTTCGGACATGCAGAAATAATGATGCCCGATAAGGGGTTTTTGTGCGCTCTTGGTGCACAAGGGCACGGTTCACTCGATAGGGGCGGCGGCTCCCAAACGCCAGGCCAAGCCGCGCAGTTCAGGGCCGCCGGCTTGGCGGCGGGCTTGACGCAGGAAATCGGCGATCGTCTCGCGGGCGAAGATGTCGTGTCGGACGCGTTGCGGGGCAAGGTCTTCGGCGTGCAGCAACAGAAGCGTGCCTTTCTCGCGGGTCTTCTTCTTGGCGATCATGGCGCGGCCGAGATCGACCCAGAACTCGGCCTGGCGGCAGGCGCTGGGTATCAGCTCGGGACGCACTGTCTTGGCGGAGTGCAGGGCCTGACTATAATCACCTAGCTCCAAAGCGAGGCTGGTCTTCCAGATTCCTACGTTGGTGGGTCCGAACCACAGGCCCGCCCAGGTGCCGACCTCGGTATCCATCCGATCGGCCAACGACGAGGCCTCCGTCAGGTGAGTGTCCACAGTGTCGCGGTCGGCCTGCACCGCGGCCGCCCACGCGGCGGACAGATGCAGCATCCCGCACGCCTGCAACGCATCCGGGGAGTCCAGCTTGCTGGTCAGGCTCTCCGCCGCGGCTACCGCGCGCCGGTAGTGCAGCGGGCGGTTCAGATACCCGCCGGACTGCCCCCGCAGAAAGGCCGTGTACCCCAGCCACACCGGATCCCCCAGCGCCCGCGCGCAGTTCTCCGCGCAGAGCACCGCCACACTGGGTACCCCGCGCACACCCAGATGTTTCGTGATCCACATCCCCAAGGCGTACGTCCGCATCAACCCGATCAGAATCTCCGTGCGGTGCTGCGGGAAGCGCCGATAGGCGTCATGCAGCTCGCCGAGCACCACCGGGATCACCGCTCCCATCTCCGCGTAATCCGCGGTACCGGCCAGGGTGGTGACCAGATGCTCCAGATTGGCGGCGATCTCCGACCAGCTCCGCGCCGGAACCTGCGGATCGATCTCCAGCTCGAAACGCTCCAGCGCGACCTCGATCCCGATCAGCCCCGCGTGCGCCTCGGAACTGATGTGGTCTGTCGGGGCCCACGGCTGCCCGGTCACCTGACTCGGGTGCACCCGCAGGGCGTGCGTCATCGCCTCCAGGGTGTTGCGGTTGGGGACCGCGATGTCCCCTCGCTCGATCTGGCCCCACAGGTAGGGGGACATCCCGGCCTTGGCCGCCGCCTGCCGCACCGACAACCGATGCCACCCTCGCACCTCACGGACCCGCTGCCCCAACATCTTCGCGTTACGCTGCCATCTGCCGACCTCGGTGTCCATCCGGGCCGCCAACGCCGACGCCTCCGCCAGGTGGGTCGCCGCGGCGTCGTGATCGGCCTGCGCCCCGGCCGCCTGCGCAGCGGAGAGGTGCAGCATCCCGCACGCCTGTAGCGCGTCATCGCGGTCCAGTTGACTGGTCAGGCTCTCCGTCGCAGCCACCGAGCGCTGGTAGTGCGCCGCCCGGTCGAGCCGCCCGATCGCAGACCCACGTGAGATGGCCGCATAGCCCAGCCAGATCGGATCATTCAAAATCTCCGCGTACTGCTGCACAGCACGAGCGGCCAGAGTCGGCATCCCGGGAGCACCAAGCCGCATGGTGGTCAAACCCACTACGTTATATGCCCTCATCAGCCCTATCAGCACATCGGACCGCTGATGCGGCAGACGCAGGTAAGCGGCATGCAGCTCACCGAGCACCACCGGCGCCAGCGCGGTGTGCGCCGCGTAGTCCGCTGTCCACAGGATGGTCGTGACCAGCCGCTCCAGATCCTCGGCGATCTGCGGCCAGGGCCGTACTGGGATCTCCGGGTCGACGCCGAGTTCGTAGCGCGCCAGGGCGGC
>CAVQKH010000036.1:0-136701 GCA_963712995.1 uncultured Actinomycetota bacterium
GTGATCCGCGTGCCGGGGGAGGGGCTGATTGTTCAGCCGCATACAAAGTCGAAGGCAGGTATGCGCACAATCCATCCGCCGGGCTGGGTGCTGGACTTGTTCCAGCGCAGGCACGCTGGCGCACTCGGTGAGTGGATCTTCCCGTCAACTCGGCTCACCCTGCGAGATCCGGACAACACTCGGGCGAGACTGCGCGACGTCGTGCGGGGGACACCATGGGAGGGCCTGCATCCGCACGCATTCCGGCACCTGGTCGCCACTCGGTTGGATCAGGCGGGGCTCTCCGCGCGGGAGATCGCCGACTACTTGGGACACGAGCGAATCTCCATGACACAGGACGTCTACATGTCGCGACAGACGACGGGGGTCGCTGCGGCGGTTGCACTGGACCGGCTCGCGCCGAACGAAAGCGCGGGGTAAACGTGGGGTCGATCTTGGGTGAAGTTGCTCGTAAGGCCCTGAGCTGGTGCGGAGCGCCCCCGGCAGGACTCGAACCTGCGGCCTAGCGATTAGAAGTCGCTTGCTCTATCCAGCTGAGCTACGGGGGCCTGGCGCCGGTGGGCGCTTGTGAGCAGACTAGCGGCGACCAGCCGCCGGATCGCATTCAGCGGCCTCAACGGGGTCGAGGACTGCTCGCGAACCCCGCTGAGCCTGCCGAATGCGTGGGGCAGAGGGTGTTTAGGGTGGAACGGGTGAGTGCCCAGGACGTCGCGCGTCGCGGAGGATCGGCGCGGTCCCGGTTTGGCGTGCTGGTGGCGATCGGGGTGCTGCTGGGGATCGTTGTCAGTGCTGGGCTCATCGTTGTATCGGGCGAGGATGGACTGACCGGCTTGGGGCTGCCCGATCCTGGACTGTTCACTCGGGCCGCGCTCCCAGCCGTGCGGGTGCTGTGCGAATGCGCGGCGTTGGTCACTGTGGGGTCATTGCTGCTGGCCGCGTTCCTGGTGCCGCCGCAAGCGTCCGGCTACCTCGATACCGGCGGCTACGCGGCGGTGCGGACGGCACGCATCGCCGCGCTGGTCTGGCTGCTGAGCGCAATGGGAATGGTTCCCCTGCTTGCTGCCGATGTACTGGGCCGCCCGGTGACCGAAGTGCTGGACCTGCGACTACTGGCGTCGATGGCCTCCGTGCTGTCGCAGATCGGGGCTTGGGCGCTCACCGCGGGGATAGCCTTGGTCCTGGCTGGGTTCTGTTGGATCACCCTGACCTGGGGCGCGGCGGTGTGGCTGTTCGTGCTGTCGGTCATCGGGCTGATGCCGGTGGCGCTGACCGGGCACTCCTCTGCGGGCGGGGCCCACGACGTCGCCACCAACAGCCTGCTGTATCACCTGGTCGCTGTGGCGTTGTGGGTCGGCGGTCTGATCGCGCTGCTGGCACACTTAGCCCGCCGCGGCGAGCACGCCGGGCTGGCCTGCGCCCGATTCTCCCGGCTGGCGCTGGTCTGCTGGATCGTCATGGCCGCCTCCGGAGTGATCAATGCGCTGGTCCGGGTCACTCCCGACCGCCTGCTCACCAACTACGGGCTGCTGGTGATGGGCAAGATCGCCGCGTTGGTGGTGCTGGGCGTCATCGGCTGGCTGCACCGTCGTGGCGCGGTGGCGGCGGTGGTCGGGCGGGGTGAGCGGGCGGCCATCCTGCGGTTGGGCGGCGTCGAGGTGCTGGTGATGTTCGCGACGATCGGTCTGGCGGTGGCGCTGAGCCGGACCGCGCCGCCCGGGGGTATCGCCGCAGCGCCCAGCCGCACCGAGGTGCTACTGGGCTACAACCTGGCCGGACCACCCACAGCTCAGCGACTTCTCCTGGACTGGCGACCGGATCTGGTGTTCGGTGTCGCCGCGCTGGTTCTCGCCGGTCTCTACCTGGCCGGGGTGCGACGGTTGCGGCGACGGGGCGAGGGCTGGCAGGCGGGTCGCACGGTTGCCTGGCTGGCCGGCTGCGCGATCATCCTGATCGCCACGTCGTCGGGCATCGGCCGCTACTCGATGGCGATGTTCAGCGTGCACATGGGAGTGCACATGTTGCTGTCGATGATGGCTCCGATCCTGCTCGTGCTCGGCGGGCCTGTGACGCTGGCGCTGCGGGCACTCCCTGCCGCCGGCGTGGGCGACCCTCCGGGACCGCGGGAATGGCTACTGGCGTTCACCCGGTCCTGGATCGTGCGGATGAGCACGCACCCGTTGATGGCGTTGGGCATGTATGTCGGATCGTTCTACGTCATGTACCTCACCGGCCTTTATGATGCCGCCGCACCGTCTCACGGGGCGCATCTGGTCATGAATGCGCATTTCCTGCTGATGGGGTATGCGTACTACTGGCTCATCATCGGTATTGACCCCGCGCCCCGCCGATTGCCTTATCTGGGCAAGCTCGGCATGCTGCTGGCGGCTATGCCATTCCACGCGTTCTTCGGGATCTCGCTGATGGGCTCGGCAACGGTCATCGGTGGCGATTTCTACCGATCGCTCGCCCTACCATTCGTCCCCGATCTGCTGGCCGATCAGCGCGTCGGCGGAGCGATCGCTTGGGCCTTGGGCGAGATCCCGATGGTAATCGTCCTGGTAGCGTTGCTCGCGCAGTGGGCACGGGGCGACGCTCGTGAGGCCCACCGGTTCGACCACAGGGCCGAATCAGACGCCGATGCCGAACTGGCGACCCATAACGCGTTACTTGCCCGCTTGGCCGAACGTAGCCCAGCCCGAGATGAGTCCGCGCCCCGCCGATCGTCCTGACAGCCCCGTAGCACAGGTTCCCGACATTCCGGTGGTGTTCTCGCGCTTCAGCGCGCAGTTGTACACATGGCGCACCGCCATCCACATGTCGATCATGGCTAACTACCGGTGCGGGCTTTTGCCGCGCAGTCTGGGCGCTACCGGCCGACGGGGTCGGCTCTCCGCTTTACCGGGTGGGGAGGGTTGCACAGGAGGGCATGTGATGAGAGAGACACCGGTGACCGTGGTAGGAACACTGGTCAGTGACATGAAACCGCGCCGGGTTGGTCCTGATGGGACGCTCGTGCTCAACTTCCGGGTTGCCTGCAATGAGCGTCGGTTCGACAGCGCGTCCGAGTCGTGGGTGAACGGGGAGAGTCTGTATCTGTCGGTGAGCTGCTGGCGCAGGCTCGCCGAGAACGCCGCCGCTCTGGTCAAGGGTGATCCGGTGATCGTCAGGGGCAAGCTGCGTACCCGGGAGTGGGCCACCGAGCAGGGTGAGCGCCGGTCAGTCGTCGAGCTGGAGGCCAGCGCGATCGGACCTGACCTGGCTCGCTGCGCCGCCACCGTGCGCAAGCAGCGTTGGGAGGAGCGTCCCCGTATTGATGACAACCCGCCGGCCTCGCCCGCCGATGACCTGCCGGATGTACTCGACGATGTGGACCTACCGGAGAAGGTGAGCTTGTCGGACCTGGCAGACGCGGCCCGGCCGCTGGTGCCGGTATCCGCCTGATCGCCCGGGGCGGGACCGGGTGGCGGTCGGCCGCGCTGCCCGGTCCCGGCGCTCCCCTCTACGATCGCGACCGTGGCGGAGTTCATCTACACCATGAAGCAGGTGCGCAAAGCGCACGGCGACAAGGTCATCCTCGACGGTGTCACCCTGGCGTTCATTCCCGGAGCGAAGATCGGAGTGGTTGGACCCAACGGAGCTGGCAAGTCCAGCGTGCTCAAGATCATGGCTGGGCTCGACCAACCGAACAACGGGGAGGCGTTCCTGGCGCCGGGTGCCACAGTGGGCATCCTGGAGCAGGAGCCTGCGCTGAATGAGGACAAGTCCGTACTGGGCAACGTCGAGGAGGGCTTGGGCGAGGTCAAGGTCACACTCGACCGGTTCAACGAGATCGCCGAGAAGATGGCTACCGACTACTCCGATGAGCTGATGGAGGAGATGGGGCGGCTTCAGGAGGAACTCGACCACGCCGACGCGTGGGATCTGGACTCGCAGCTGGAGCAGGCCATGGACGCCCTGCGCTGCCCACCGCCTGACGAGGCGGTCGCTCACCTCTCCGGTGGAGAGCGGCGGCGGGTCGCGCTGTGCCGGCTGTTGCTGTCCAAACCTGATCTGCTGCTGCTCGACGAGCCCACCAACCATCTGGACGCGGAGAGCGTGCTGTGGCTGGAGCAGTTCCTGGCGGGCTATCAGGGTGCGGTCCTGGCGGTCACTCATGATCGGTACTTCCTGGACAACGTCGCCCAGTGGATCCTGGAGCTCGATCGTGGCCGGGCCTACCCGTACGAGGGCAACTACTCCACGTACCTGGAGAAGAAGGCCGACCGCCTCGCGGTGCAAGGCCGTAAGGACCAGAAGCTGCAGAAACGCCTGCTCGACGAGCTCGCTTGGGTGCGATCGGGGGCAAAAGCCAGGCAAGCCAAATCTCGGGCTCGGCTGCAGCGTTATGAGGAGATGGCAGTCGAAGCCGAGCGCAGTCGCAAGCTTGACTTCGAGGAGATCCAGATCCCAGCGGGACCGAGGCTGGGCAACGTGGTGGTGGAGGTGTCGCACCTGGACAAGGGCTACGACCACCGCATGCTGATCAAGGATCTGTCCTTCACGCTGCCCCGCAACGGCATCGTGGGGGTCATCGGTCCCAACGGCGTTGGCAAGACCACTCTGTTCAAGACCATCATCGGTTTGGAGAAGCCGGACTCCGGCACGGTCCGGGTTGGCGAGACGGTGAAGCTGTCCTACGTCGATCAGGAGCGTGCGGGAATCGATGCGAACAAGACGGTCTTCGAGATGATCTCCGACGGTCTGGACTACATCCAGGTCGGTAACACCGAGATGCCGTCGCGGGCCTACGTCGGTGCTTTCGGTTTCAAGGGCCCGGATCAGCAGAAACCAGCAGGAGTGCTCTCCGGCGGTGAACGTAACCGGCTCAACTTGGCGCTCACTCTCAAACAGGGCGGCAACCTCATCCTGCTCGATGAGCCAACCAACGACCTCGATGTGGAGACGTTGGGTTCACTGGAGAACGCGCTGGAGCAGTTCCCCGGCTGCGCCGTGGTGATCTCGCACGACCGTTGGTTCCTGGACCGGGTGGTGACCCACATTCTGAGCTGGGAGGGCACGGAGGAGAATCCCGCATCCTGGTTCTGGTTCGAGGGGAACTTCGAGGCCTATGAGCAGCACAAGATCGAGCGACTCGGCGCCGAGGCCGCGCGACCGCACCGCGTGACGTACCGCAGATTGACCCGGGATTGATCGGGCATGGGGCGGTCGATGATCGGGAACTGCGATGGGGGTGGGAGGTGAGTAGTACGGCGCGTGAGGTCAGGGCCGGTATGGTGGCCAACGGGGGCGAGGCCGCATCGCTGGTGGAATCTGCCATGTTGCTGCGCTGGCGAGCGCCCGAGCTGTCGCTCTTGCTGGCCAATCGGGCAGTGAGCGCTGCGCAGGACGATAAGATGGCCAGCCTGCGGGCAGATCACCTCGCGGTGTTCGCGCTGAACCGTCTCGGCCGGCACTGGGAAGCGGTCCATCGCCTCTTCCCGGCGATCCGGGACGCTGACACTCCGCAAGGGCTGCGGCATGAGCTACATGTGGAGCTCGCTCATTGCGCGGTCGCTCTGGGGGAACCCGCAACCGCGCTCAGCGCGGTGCGTGCGGTGCTGGCCGCCGGTGACGACATCGCTCCTGTGCTGCGGGGCCGAGCGCTCGTGGCCGTGGCCGAAGCGGCTGGCGCTTTGGGTCGCGACGACCTTGTCGCAGCTGCGCTGGAGGAAGCCGACGAGCTTTATCGCGAGGACCAAGGTCTCGATCATGACACCGCACTGCTGCTGAGAGCCGCCGTCCGGGCCACCGATGCGGCGCGCCACCGTGCCAGCGGCGCGGCCGAAGACGCCGAGACCAAGGCTCGGGAAGGCCGCCAGCTGTTGGCAGGACTGGTCGACCCTGACCACGACAGTGGTGAGGTGAGTGCGCGGTTGATGCTTGAGCTGACGCTCACCCTGCTTGATCGTGGCGCGGGCGAGACCGCAACGCAGGAAGTGCGGCCGCTGCTACGACGGCAGGTGCGTGCCGCTGCGGCCGGTGCGGTTGGTCGAATACGGCTGGCGTTGGCTACCAGAGTGCACCTCGCCGACGGTCGCCATGAGCCGGCGTTGACCCTGCTGGCCGATGCGGTGGAAGGGGCCCAGCGCTACGGGGTGGACGCGGTCCTCGCGGAATGCCTGGAAGGTCTCTCCCACGTGCACGAGGCCAGGGACGAGTTCGCGGACGCCCTGCATTGCATGCGCGCAGCTCGGGCGGCGGAAGGTCGCCATCGCGGCGAGGTAGCGGCCGCGCGGTCCATCCTGCTGAACAACTGTGGGTCCGCACGCCGCGAGGAGGCCCGCCAGGTCGGCCAGATCGCCGGGCTGCTGGCCAACGCCGGGACGGGGTGTGCCGGCCTCGACACAGACACCGGATCGCTGCCTGCTGAGACCGTGGTGGACACGGCGGACCACCGCAACGCCGTGTCGGAGATTCCTCAGGTGCAGGTCGCGGATACCAGGTGCCCAGAGGTCAAGGACGTCCCAGAGGTCGAGGACACCGAGGAGGAAAACCCGCAGGCCCAGGTTGCCGGGGTGAAATTCGCGGCAGCGGCCGTCGCTGAGGAGGAGATGGCTGGGGAGGAGCCTGCCGAAGCGGAGACTGCTGAGGGGGAGATCGCCGAAGGAGATCGCCGAAGAGGAGATCGCCCAGACGGGCGTCTCTGAGACTGAGCTTGCTGTCGCGGAGATACCGGTCGATGCCCCGGCGGCGACGCGGCTTGATCTTGAGGAACAGGATGCGGTAGCTCAGAATGCCGACTCCTCAAGCGGGCTTGACTCCTGGCAATCCAGGGCGCGGCACCGTCGCAGCGGGACAGGCAACGTGGTGTCTGTGAGTGACTTGCTTCCTGCTTCGGCCTTGTCGGCGGGACGCTCCGGTCGGCGGCGGGCTGAGGAATCCACCGGGAAACGCGCTGACGACAGATCCGCTGACGACAGATCCGCAGTCGAGCAGCACCGGGCCGATGGCACCGAAGAGGGCCTGGAGAGTCCTCGACAGGGTCCGGACGTGCCGTACATTCCGGCTCTGCCCTACCCGGCGGTGGCTGCGGGACCGCCTCCGGCCCCAACGCCACGGGCGTTGGAATTGGAACCTGCGGATGAGGATTCGGCAGCGAATGCAGGCAACGACGAGACACCCCGGATGGGGCTGGGCGATCTGCTGGCCGAAGCGCTCGCCGCGTACCAGGAAAGCCGTGATGTCCACGCTGACGCTCGCTCTACCGGGACGCTCAGCAATGACGGTTCTTCCGCCGCTGAGGCCGAGACCATCCAAGATCTGCCTCGCTACCATGGGCCAGCAACGCGATGGACGGCTGGTCTGGCGCTGGCTCCGAACCCGAGTGACCAGGATGTGAGCCACCCGCAGGTGCATGACCTCCCTGTGCCTGGCGCGGACCATGGGGAAACCTCAGAGGCGACCACCAGTCCGCTGCTGCGCTTGCCGGATCTCACCGCTGAGCCCCGGTGGGTTCCGCCCGAGACGGGTCGTCGGTCCGCCGCCGGAGATTAGTGCAGGTCGAGGTGGGGGCAGGGTAGTTGGCGGTGTTCGTGACGGACGTGGCAGTGCGCTGGTCGGACATGGACATTTACGGGCACGTCAACAATGCTCGCGTAGTCACGCTGCTTGAGGAGGCGCGCACTGAGCTGCTGTTCGGCGAGGGCACCCGACGTGGTGCCCAGACGCTGGCCCAGGGCGTTGTCGTGGTCGAACTGATGGTCCGCTACCGGCAGCCGCTGGTGTACTCGTCCAGTCCGGTGCGGGTACGGCTATGGGTCAGCGAACTGCGGGCCGCCTCATTCGCACTGGACTACGTCGTGGCGGGCACCGACGGGCATGCGGTCACCGCCAACACTCAGCTCGCTGCCTACGACACTGCAACGCAGCGGCCACGTCGGCTGATGCCTGCCGAACGGGAGTTCCTGGCCGCGTTTCGAGATGGCGGTGACGGTGGCTGAGCTCTACCTCCCAGACCCCGTCGGGCGGGACGATCTGGGCGTCTTCGTGACCCGCGCAGTCCGTCTGGACAGCGGGGTGATCGTGCGGTTGAGGGCTGGCAGCGGTCGGCTGCACGCGTGGGTGGACACCCCGTTCGATGCGTTGGTGACTCGTTCGGTGCATGGTGCGGTGCGGCCTGATGATCTCACCATCAAGGGGACAGAGCTGCTCGCTTCGGTGGCGTCGGCCGGCGACACGGTGATCAACCCTGGCCGGGCACAGGACTCGCTGTGGCGCTGCTCGCTGCCGCCACAGCGGGGCTGGCGCGAGGTGGATCAGGTGCCTGCTGAGGTCCTCTCCGACCTCGCTGACCAGGGGTTATCCCTGGCCAGGGATAACCCCGGCCCGCATGGCTCGCCATCCGCCGCGCTGCTGGACCAGAAGGTGATCACTGTCAGTGGGGCCGGTCTCGACGTCGGAGTGCCGCTGCGCTGCTTGTTCGCCTTGTCCAGCATGGGCTTCGTGGGCAGCCACGCCGCTGCTGAGACCGTCCGGGTGTGGGCCACCGACGCGTGGCTGCGACTGGATGCCCGTTACGGTGCCGTGCTGCGGCGCCGTAACGCGCTGCTATCGCTGCTCGTCTGAGGTGGCGGTGGGGGAGGGGCCCGGGATGGTCAGATCAGCCAGACGGCGGTGTCGGGAGGTAGCGCTTCGCCGCTGGGCGGAAGCGGAGCGCTGGCCAGCAGGACCTGACCCGGTGGTAGGGACACCGCAGTACCGGAGGTGTTCAGGCCGCAGACCAGCCCGCCACTCTTGCGGCGGAACGCCAGACATCCGGGCGGCGCGCCGTACCATTCCAACTCCGAGCCGGTGAACGCCTGATGTCCTTTTCGTAGCTCCACCGCCTGCCGGTACAACGAGAGCGTCGAGCTCGGGTCCTCCAGCTGCGCTTCCACGGCATAGCCGGCCCAGTCGCCCGGCATCGGGAGCCAGGTGCCGGGTGTGGCGCTGAACCCGTGCGGCGGGTTGAGACCCTCCCACGGCAGCGGGACCCGGCAGCCGTCGCGCCCCCGGTTGATGAACCCGGAGCGCCGCCACATCGGGTCCTGCAGCGCCCAGTCGGGCAGTTCGACGTTCGGCAGGCCCAGCTCGTCGCCGTTGTACAGGTAGACCGGTCCGGGCAGCGCGAGCTGCACCAGTGCCATCGCCCGCGCCCGAGCCCTCCCCACCTCGCCACCGCCGTAGCGGGTCGCCGGACGTACCGCGTCGTGGTTGGAGATCGTCCAGGTCGCCGGTGCTGGGCTGCCCTGGACAGCCGCCATGGTGTGCTCGATGGCCTCGCGTACCCCCGCGGCGTCGAAAGCCGCCTCCAGCAGTCGGAAGTTGAACCCCATGTGCAGCTCGTCGGGGCGCAGGTAGTGGGCGAAGGCGGCCTCGTCGCTCACCCAGATCTCACCGATCGCGACCCGTGCCGGGTATTCGTCGAGTACCTTCCGGATCATCCGGTGGATGTCGTGCACCCCGTCGGCGTTGAAGCGGGGATCGGCGACGTCGGTATCGAGCAGCCCGGTGCCGGCCGCGATCGGGTGCGGCATGTCCGGCAGCCCCGCGGGTTTGGCCATCCCGTGGGCCACATCGATCCGGAACCCGTCGACCCCGCGGTCCAGCCAGAACCGCAGTGTCTGCTCGAGATCAGCGCTCACCTCCGGGTTCTCCCAGTTCAGATCCGGCTGCTCGGGTGCGAACAGATGCAGGTACCACTGGCTGGCCTCACCCGTCGATGGGGGCAGTCGGGTCCACGCCGGCCCGCCGAAGGTGCTGGTCCAGTTGTTCGGTGGCTGCGACCTGCCGAGGCCGGCGCCGTCCCGGAAGATGTAGCGCCCGCGTGCGGGGCTGCCCGGTGGCGCCGCACGCGCCGCCTGGAACCACTCGTGCCGGTCGGAGGTGTGGTTGGGCACCAGATCGATGATGATCCGCAATCCGCGGTGGTGAGCGTCGGTGAGCAGCCGGTCGAAGGCGCCCAGATCACCGAAGAGCGGGTCGACGTCACGGGGATCGCTCACGTCGTAGCCATGGTCGACCATCGGGGAGCGGAAGAAGGGGGTGAGCCACAGCGCATCCACCCCGAGTAGCTCCAGGTAACCCAGCCGACTGCGCACGCCCTCCAGATCACCCACGCCGTCACCGTTCGCATCGGCGAAAGAACGGACGTAGACCTGGTAGAACACGGCATCGCGCCACCAGGCCTCGTCCTGCGGGGCCAGGCGGCGGTCGTCGGCGCGTCGCACGACGCTCATCCTGCCAGTGCCTCCCCGCGATCGTCGGCAATCAGGTCAGCGAGTTCAGCAGACTGTTCGCGGCCATCTCCAGGTAGTCCCACAGCACGGTGCGGTGTGCCTCGTCGAGCTCGGCCTCATCCACTGCGATGCGCATACAGCGCAGCCAGGCGTCGCGCTCGGTCGGCCCGATACGGAACGGGACATGCCGCATCCGCAGCCGCGGATGCCCCCGCGCCTGCGAGTAGGTGTGTGGCCCACCCCAGTACTGCATGAGGAACAGCCGCAGGTGCTCCTCGGCGGGACCCAGGTCCTCCCCCGGGTAGAGCGGGCGCAGCACTTCATCCTTCGCCACCAGCTCATAGAAGCGCCCGACGATCCGGCGAAAGGTCTGCTCGCCGCCGACGGCCTCGTAGAAGTTCTCCGGTGCAGCCACCTGTTCATCCTGCCTTGCCGGCTGCCCGTTGGGGGAGGAGGTGTCAGGATGGCGGGAGGATATGACTGGCTGGTGAGGGCGGTGGGACCCCGGCGTCGGCGAAAGCCGCCTTGATGCCCGCCAGCAGCGCCCGCTGGACAGCCCATTGCCGACCGGCCTGCACCTTGGCGGTGATCCGCAGGGTCACGCCTTCCGAGCTGATCGACTCGACCCCGAGCACCTGGGGTGGTTCCAGAACATCGGCGGCCAGAGCGCTGCCGTCGGTGGTGAGCTCGGTGGCGGTGCGACCGGCGAGCTCGGCGGAGGCCGGGATATCCGCGTCATGCCCGACGGGTAGGTCGACGACAGCTACTGAGAAGCCCTGGCTGGAGTTTCCGACCCGGACCACCTCGCCGTTGCGGACGTACCACACGGTGCCCTTGGTGTCCCGCAAGGTGGTCACCCGCAGACCCACCGCCTCCACGGTGCCGGCGGCCTCGCCGAGGTCGATCACGTCGCCGACCCCGTACTGGTCCTCGACCAGCATGAACATCCCGGACAGGAAGTCCTTGACGAGGTTCTGGGCGCCGAAGCCCAGCGCGAGACCCAGGATGCCGGCCGAGGCGATGATCGGCCCGAGGTTGATCCCCAGCTCACCCACCACCAGGGTGCATGCCACCCCGAAGACCACCAGCGTGGTGCCCGAACGCAGCACCGAGCCGATCGTGCGGGCCCGCTGTGAGCGTCGTTTCGACAGCAACCCGCTGCCTAGCCAGGACTCCGGGGCCCGCTCCCGCAGCGGTCGCAGCAGTCCAGGAGCCGTTCCCTCTGCTGTCATCTGACTCAACCGGTTGATCGCCCGGTGCACCATGAGCCGGATCACGACCGCGAGCACGACGATCAACAGGATGCGCAGTCCGGTTCCCACCACGGTGTCGGCGTAACGGGACACCAGGTCGTTGTGCGTGAGCTGGTAGATGCGTGCGCACCAGGAGCCCTTATCGCGGGAGCAGGCGGGCTGGGCTGCCAGTAGGTCAATCATCTGGTGGGCACCTCCTCCTCAACCCGCCAGACTGTATCCGTAGCCCCCCGCCGGCCACCGCTCGTGGGCGCTTGCGCCGGTCCTCACCGACACGCGTTGCTCTCCGACACGTGCATGATGGCCGCTTTTTATGGTGGACTAGTCGCGCGCATTGGCGGAGGTGGTCGCGTGCACGACCGACAACCCAGCCCGGAGGGTCACCCAGCGGGGGCGGACCAGCGGACCGCCTCGCGCTCAGGAACCTCAACCGGGCTTCTCGAACCTACTGTCCTCGTCGCGGACCGGGCTGTTGCTGACCAGACCCGGGCTTCGGGCGCACCGGCCTGGGGCCGCCGACGGGTGCTGCTGCTCAACGCCAGCTTCGAGCCGCTGACCGCGCTGCCGTTGCGCCGAGCCATTGTCCTGGTGGTGTGCGGCAAGGCTGATGTGGTGCACGACGACGCCGCGGGCCTGGTGCTGCACTCCGCCGCAGCCAGCGTCCTGGCCCCCTCAGTGATCAAACTGTGCACCTTCGTGCGGGTGCCCTACCGGGCGCGGGTCCCGATGACCAGGGCGGCATTGATGCACCGGGATCGTTATCGCTGCGGCTACTGCGGAGCCCGCGCCGAGACCATCGATCATGTGGTGCCGCGCAGCCGCGGCGGCGAGCACTGCTGGGAGAACTGCGTGGCCTGCTGCTCAGGCTGCAACCATCGCAAAGCCGACCGGTTGCTCAGCGAGTTGGGGTGGAAGTTGCGGGTGGCGCCGCGCCCCCCGCGCGGGCAACACTGGCGACTGCTGGCCACGGTGCCCGACGCCGACCCGCTGTGGTTGCCCTACCTCGGCGAGGTCGCCTGAGTAGCGGGGGAGCACCCGTAGGGTGGGGTCCGTGGCAGACCTGCATGAGTTGACTGCCGTGGAGCAGGCTGCTGCGGTGCGCCGACGCGAGGTGCGTCCGAGCGAGCTCGTCGAGCACTACCTGCGCCGAGTGGAGGAGGCGAACACCCAGTTGGGTGCCTTCACCACAGTCACCGCCGACCGGGCGATGGACGCGGCCCGAGCCGCTGATCTTCTGGTGACCCGGATCGATCCGGCCGCGCTGCCCACGCTGTTCGGTGTCCCAGTCGCGATCAAGGACCTCACCGCGACCGCTGGCGTACGGACCACCTTCGGCTCTGCGGTCTACGCGCGGTACCTGCCGCCTGTCGACGATGATGTGGTCCGGTTCCTCGCTGCTGCTGGGATGATCAGTCTGGGCAAGACGAGCACTCCGGAGTTCGGACTGTGTTGTTACACGGAACCGGCCGATCTGCCACCGGCGGTGACACCCTGGGACACCAGCCGGTTGGCCGGCGGTTCCTCCGGCGGTGCGGCTGCGGCGGTGGCGGCTGGGCTGGTGGCGTTCGCGCAGGGCAGCGATGGCGGGGGTTCGATTCGCGGGCCGGCGGCGGCCTGCGGCGTAGTGGGTCTCAAGCCCAGTCGTGGACGGGTATCCCGCGGCCCGGCGGCGGGTGATGTGACTTTGCTCTCGGTGATAGGACCACTGGCCCGTACGGTCGAGGACGCGGCCGCGTTGCTCGACGCCATGGCGGTGCCCTGCCCCGCCGAACCGGTGATCGCGCCGCCGCTGCCGGCCGGGCGGCGCTTCCTCGACTATGCCCATCGGGAACCTGGACGGTTGCGCATCGGGCGCTATGCCGATTCTCCGTTGCCGGGAGCTGAACTGGCACCAGAGTGCCGTCAGGCCTGGGAGGACACCACCGCCCTGCTGGCCGGACTGGGTCACGACCTGGTGGATACCACCGCGCCGGTAGACCCCGAGGTGCTGCTGCCATCCTTTGAGCGGCTCTGGGCGGTGGGCGCGACGTCAGTGCCGGTACCCGAGGAAGCGCAGGGCGCGCTCCAGCCCTTCACCCGTTGGATGCGCGCGCGGGGGGCTGCGGTTAGCGGGCCCGAGCTGTTGTACGCGATGGGCCAGGTCCAGCGCGCGGGACGGGCGGCGATCATGGCGCACGCGGAATTCGACGCTGTCCTCACCCCCATACTGGCGCAGCTTCCGCCCCCGATCGGGTGGTTCAGATCGATACCTCCTGCGGAGGATTTCGAACGGCAGAAGCGATTCATCCCATATGCCGCGCTGTACAACGTGACGGGTCAGCCCGCTGTCTCGTTGCCGATGCACTGGACTGGGGACGGACTCCCGGTGGGGATCCAGTTGGTGGGCAGACCGGGTGGGGAAGCCGCGCTCCTCGAGCTGGCAGGCCAGCTCGAGCGGGCTAACCCGTGGGTGCATCGCCGTCCGCCTACCTGGTGAGGCGGCGATAGGTAGCGGTCAGCTACCGTGATCTCGTGACATCGTTGGAGGTCGTCCTTGTCTTGGCGGGTGTGCCGCTGGCCATCATGGCATTGCTGGGGCTGCTGACGATGCGGAGCAGCTTCGCGCGGCCGCGCCGCTACCGCTCTGGCGATGCGTGGAACTACCCCGCGGTGTTGTGGACGGCGCATCCTGAGGCGTTGCGTGATGGTGGGGGCGCTCACCATGGCCGAGGCGGATCTGGAGGCGCCCGTGGAGGTGCTCGTGGCAACTGGTAATGAGCAACCCGCGGATCCTGCGCGGCGGGATCACTCCCGGGGTGAGGATCACCAGCCGGAGCTTGCGCCCGGGGAAGCTCTCGTCGGCACCGGACGGATCTCCGCCGCACGGCAGATCAGACCGGTGCTGCGCATGCTGCCCTTCAGCCGCTCGCAGCTCGCTACCCTCGACGACGTCCTGATGCGGGTCAGTCGCACGGCGAGCGTGCACTTCGGGATCTATCTCGGCGATCTGGGCACCGACACCCGGGCTCGAGCTGAGGAACTGCACGACTCACTGGGTGAGTGGGCCGATGATGCGGTCCTGGTGGCCGTGTCACCCGGCCAGCGGGTGGTCGAGGTGGTTACCGGGTGCAAAGCCGCGAACCGGCTCCCCGACCGCGGGTGCAAGCTCGCAGTGGAGAGCATGATCTCCTCGTTCAAGGACGGCGACCTCGCGGGTGGTCTGAGTTCCGGCCTGCGGATGTTGGCGAGTCATACCGAGTCATAGCTCAGTCCCGAGCGCTGTCGGCGACCCGCGCAGCCAGCGCCCGGACTACCCCCGCCCGACCCTCGGAGACCAGCCGACGCAGCGCAGGTGGGTGTTCATCGGCCTCGAGCCAGGCACTCGCAGCGTCCACGCAGCGCGACTCGATGACCCACGAGGGAAACAGCCCTATCACGCACGACTGTGCGCGCTCGGAGGTCCGGCGGGCCCACACCTCGGCGATCTCGGTGAAGTACCGGTCCAGGTAGGGCGCCAGCAGCTGCTTCTGCGCAGGGTGGTTGAAGCCCCCGATGATCGCCTCGGTGATGGCGTTGGGTAGTTCGTCGTCGCACATCGCCTGGTGCCAGGCGCGTTCCTTGACCGCCGGGGTGGGGAGCAGCGCTCGGGCCCGCTCGGCTTGCCGGCGCCCGGTCGCAGTGGGATCGCGGTGCTGCTCGGCGTCGATCTCCTCCTCGCCCAGCACTCCGTGAGCGGTGAGCGCCTGGAGTAACCGCCAGCGCAGGTCGGTGTCCACCGCCAGTGCCTCGGGCACCCCGTCCCCAGCCAGCCAGCCGGCCAGCACATCCAGCTCCGGCTTGCCCAGCAGCGCCGCGGTCAGTGCGTTGACCAGGGCGAGCTGATGGTCGGAGCCGGGCTCAGCGGTGTTGACGAGCCTCATCAAGGTGCTGGTGAATCTGGGCCAACCCTCCTCGCCGGCCCAGGTGGGATCGGCGTAGGAGGACAGCGCGACCTGGGCCTGCGCCAGCAAGCGCTGCACAACGCCCACCTCGGTCTCGGCGGGCAATCCACTCAGCACCACAGCGACGAAGTCCCTGGCTCTGAACTCGGCTTCGCGGGTCATCTCCCAGGCCGCCGACCAGCACAGCGAGCGGGGTAGCGACTCGGTGATGTCACCGATCCGATCGACCAGTGTCGCCAGTGAGGTCTCGTCGAGTCGCATCGCGCAGTAGGTGAGGTCATCGTCGTTGACCAGTACCAGTTGCCCTGCCGGCACTCCAACGAGTTCGGGTACCTCGGTGCGTTCCCCGCTGACGTCGAGCTCCACCCGGTGGGTGCGGACCAGGGCGCTGCCGTCCGTGGAATCGTAGACGCCGACCGCGAGGCGGTGGGTGCGCAGCTCCCCGGCGCCGGGCCGGGCACCGTCCTGGAGCACTGCGAACGACGCGAACGCACCGTCCCTGTCGAGGGTGAACTCCGGTCGCAGGGTGTTGAGCCCGGTGGTCTCCAACCACTGCGCGCTCCATCCCGACAGATCACGACCGGAGGCCTGCTCCAGCGCCGCCAGCAGGTCGGTGAGGGTGGCGTTGCCCCAGGCGTGCCGGGTGAAGTAGATCCGCAGACCCGCGAGGAACTCCTCCAGCCCGACGTAGGCGACGAGTTGGCGTAGCACGCTGGCGCCCTTGGCGTAGGTGATGCCGTCGAAGTTCACCTCGACGGCCTGCACGTCGGGGATCTCGCAGGCGATCGGGTGGGTGGAGGGCAGCTGGTCCTGCCGGTAGGCCCAGGACTTCTCCACGGTGGCGAAGGTGGTCCACGCCGCGGTGTACTCGGTGGCCTGCGCCTGGCACAGCACTGAGGCCCAGGTCGCGAAGGACTCGTTGAGCCACAGATCGTCCCACCACCGCATGGTCACCAGGTCGCCGAACCACATGTGCGCCATCTCGTGGAGCACCGTCTCGCAGCGCCGCTCGTAGAGGTAGCGGGTGACCCGGCTGCGGAAGACGTAGTCCTCCAGAAAGGTCACGCAACCGGCGTTCTCCATCGCTCCGGCGTTGAACTCGGGCACGAAGCACTGGTCGTACTTCTCGAACGGGTAGCGCATCCCGAAGGCGTCATGGTAAAAGCCGAATCCTTGCTTGGTCTCGGTGAACAGGCGCTCGGCATCCATGTGCCCGGCCAGCGAGGCGCGGCAGTAGATGCCCAGCGGGATCGTCCCCTCGGCGTCGGTGTACTCGTCGGTCCAGCGTGCGTAGGGACCAGCGACCAGCGCGACGATGTAGGGGCTGATCCGGGCACTGTCGGCGAAGACATGGCGAATCGCGCCGTTGCCGAGCTGCTCGGTGCGCAGGCAGGGTGCGTTGGAGATCACTACCCAGCCGGCGGGGGCGACCACCCGGATGCGGTGCACCGCTTTGAGATCCGGCTGGTCGAAGCAGGCGTACATCCGCTTCGCGTCGGCCGTCTCGAACTGACTGTAGAGGTACACGCTACCGTCGACGGGATCGGTGAAGCGGTGCAGTCCCTCGCCGGTGTTCATGTACCGGCCGTCGGCCTCGATGATGACCTCGTTGTCAGCGGCCAAGGCCGCCAGCGCGATCCCGCTCGCCTCGTCGTAGCCGGCGACGTCCAGGGCAGTCCCGTTGAGCGTCGCAGCGCCGAGGCGGGCGGCCACCAGATCGATCCAGCTGGACGCTCCGGGAGCGCGGCAGCCGAAGCGGACCGTGGTGGTGGTTCGGAACGTGCTTTCGCTCGGGCTGCCGGCACTGTCGGTGAGATCAAGCTCAACGGTGTAGGAGTCGACATCGAGCAGCGCAGCACGCTCGACGGCTCGGTCCTGGGTGAGGTTTGGGACGGCCACAGATCACCTCGAATGTCAGATCGGAAGTCTCTGGCATCCAATCATGGGTGTGGGTCTGCCTGCAGGTCGGTTCGCACCGGGGAAGAGCTGACCACCCGGACGGGTTGTACGACGAAACGAGGAACGGAGAGTGTGATGACGGTAACCGCCGGCTACACCGCCGAAGATCGAACCGCGCCCGCGCGGGTGGATGTCTACTTCGATCCCCGGTGCCCGTGGGCATGGATCACGTCCCGCTGGATGCTCGAGGTCGCGTCGGTGCGGGACATCGACCTGCACTTCCGGGTCATGAGCCTGGCAGTGCTCAACGAGAATCGCGAGTTCAGCGACGATTACCGAAAATTGATGGACCAGAGCTGGGGGCCGGTTCGAGTGTGTATCGCCGCCGCCCGCGGCCACGGGGAGAAGGTACTTGAACCGCTCTACACCGCGATGGGCCGGCGGATTCACAATGAGGGCAACAAGGACACCGATGAGGTGATCGCGGCGGCGCTGGCCGAGGTGGGGTTGCCCGCCGAACTGGCTTCGGCTGCTCATACCACTGAGTACGACGAGGAGTTGCGTGCCAGCCACGAGGCCGGCATGGCACCAGTCGGGCTGGACGTCGGCACTCCGACGATCCACGTTGACGGGGTGGCCTTCTTCGGGCCGGTGCTGTCCCGGATTCCGCGCGGCGAGGAAGCCGGAAAGATCTTCGACGGCGCTCTGTTGCTGGCCCGCTACCCCCATTTCTTCGAACTCAAGCGCACCCGCCACGAAAAGCCTGATTTCTCCTAGTAACCCTGCTGGTGGGCCCGGGATTGGTCATGGCTCGGGTGGGCGAAGCCGGCTCAGGGCCGCTCGGGTGGTCGCTGCGGTGAAGGGCGAGGCGGTGAGGATGCTCGCTGCGGCTCGCTCGCCGGTCAGCACGCCTTGGCACAGCTCGGCCAGGGCAGTCAGGTCGTCGCGCGCTGCGGTGACGAACTCGGCGTCGACCGGGTCGCCGTGCCCGGGGACCACGATGCGTGGGCCCAGCCGGAGAAGCTCGGTCACGGCGGTGGGCCAGTCCAGCGGGTAAGCGTCGGTGAAGTCGGGGTCGGCGCCCTGCTCGACGAGATCACCGGCGAAGAGCACCCCGGTATCCGGTGACCACACCGCGACGTCGTGGTCGGTGTGCCCCAGCCCGGGGTGGGTCAGCAGCACTCGTCGATCACCGAGGTCGATCTCTGTCTGCCCGGTGACAACCCGGTCCGGCACCACGGGAGGAACCGGCACTGGTTCCCGCGGTACCGGCTGGCTGCGGTACCAGGACAGCGCCTCGGCGTGCTGCGCCGCGCCACCCCTGGCCAGATCATCACGGCATCGCGGGTGCGCCCACACCATGGCCGGGATGAACGCGGCGGTGCCCAGGCAGTGGTCGAAGTGCGCGTGGGTGAGCACCACGGTGCACGGCAGCCGGGTGAGCGCACGCACCGCCTCGTGGAGCTCAGCGCCCTGGCTCGGGTCGCTGCGGGTGTCCACGACCACGCATCCCCGGTCCCCGATCACCACACCGACCGAGAGGTCCAGCTCGGCGTAGCGACGCACCAGCACACCGTCGGCCAGCTCGATCCATCGTCCGCTCACGCGGTCAGTACTAGCACCCGCCGCTACCGGGTTGCGTTCCGATCGGCCGGCCGACCGACGTCAGTCGCCGGTGTAGCTGGCTCCCACCGCAGACTTGCGCCCTCCGCACCCGGTGGTGCGTGATATGGCAATGTTGCACGCTGTGCGCGTCTACCTAGGTTCTGATCACGCCGGCTTCGAGCTCAAGGCGTTTCTGGTACAACATCTGACCAGCCGGGGGCACGAGGTGACCGACGTCGGCCCCGCCGCCTTCGACCCCGACGACGACTACCCGCCGTTGTGCATCGAGACCGCCTGCCGCGTGGTCGCCGACCCAGGCAGTCTGGGCGTGGTGATCGGCGGATCAGGCAACGGCGAGCAGATCTCCGCGAACAAGGTCCCGGGCTGCCGGGCCGCGCTGGCGTGGAGCACCGAGACGGCCCGGCTCGCCCGGGAACACAATGACGCCCAGGTGGTGGGGATCGGTGCTCGGATGCACGCCGCCGCTGAGGCGGCGGAGATCGTCGAGACGTTTCTCGCGACCCCGTTCTCCGGTGGTGAGCGCCATGCCCGCCGGATCATGCAGATCGCGGATTTCGAGTCCACCGGGGAATCCCCCCCGATCGCTGGGGGCTGAGCCTGCGATGCCGGAGGGTCACACGACGCACCGGCTGGCAGGTGCGCACCAGCGGTGTTACGGCGGGTCACCGGTTGCGGTGTCCAGCCCGCAGGGTCGCTTCGCGGCGGCCGCCGCGGTGCTCGACGGTCGGGTGCTGCAGCGCGCCGAGGCACACGGCAAGCACCTGTTCCACGTCTATGGCCCCGACCTGCTGGTGCACGTGCACCTTGGTCTGTACGGTTCCTTCACCGACGCGACGTTGCCCGTGCAGCCGCCGCAGGGCCAGGTGCGCATGCGGCTGGTCGGCGCCACGCACTGGACAGATCTGCGTGGTCCGGCGGCCTGCGAGTTGCTCACCGCGACCGAGGCGGAGGTGGTACGGACCCGGCTGGGTCCGGATCCGCTGCGTCGTGACGCCGACCCTGACCGGTCCTGGGCCCGCATCTCCCGGTCCCGGGCTCCGCTGGCCACGTTGCTGATGGATCAGGCGGTGCTCTCCGGAGTGGGCAATGTTTACCGCGCCGAGTTGTTGTTCCGTCATCAGCTGGATCCGCTGCAGCCTGGCTGTGCGCTCCGGGCTGATCAGTGGGAGAGCCTGTGGTCGGATCTTGTCGGGTTGATGCGCGACGGGGTGCGTCGCGGCCGGATCGACACCGTCCGACCGGAGCACGACCCGGTTCGGATGGGACGTGCTCCGCGGCAGGACCGGCATGGCGGCGAGGTCTACGTCTACCGCCGCGCTGGAGCGCCCTGCCTGGTGTGTGGCACGGTGGTCGCCACCGCGCGGCACGCGGGACGCAATCTCTATTGGTGTCCTTGCTGTCAGCGGCGGTCGGAGGTTTAGATGTCGGTGGTTCCAAAAATCGCCACCACCGAAACGACAACAAGCTGATTAGCAAGCTGAGCAGTGCCAGCAGGGCGAGATCGACTCGATGCTCGTTTAGCCCGAGTAGGTCGATGTCGTCCGGCCCCAGCCACAGGAACAGTCGGGTCAGATCAGCGGCGTGGACAGATCTTGCTCGCTCAGCCGGTCACGCTAGCGGCGTCGTCGGGGAGTGGCGGACCGGTGGGCTGAACTGGTGTATGCGCCTCGCCTGTTGACGCGAGACGGAACACCACATCAGCAGGTGAGTCGCCACGACGGCGCTGCTTGACGGCTGTACTGAACGACGAACGCATAGTAGCTGGCCAGCAGCGCGACCGACGACGTGAGGGGAGCGCAGAACCGTGTCCGACGGTACCCGCGGCTCGCAGCCGCTGACCCCATGGCAGATATGGCTGTCAATGTTTGGCCTGCGGGCGCCGCTGTCCGGTGACGTGACCCAGGACATCGCAACCTCATTCGGCGGCCAACTCGGCCTACTCAATATAAACGCCACGCGCTCCGGTGACCCCGGGTTGGAACAGCGCATCATCACTCAGGTGGCCAGCTACGGCCGTCAACTCGGCCGACTTGTCGAAGCTGTCGATGTGCTAGCCCAGCGGCAGTCTCGGCGCGGCCTCGGCGAGGCAGAAATTCACGCGCTAGACCAGCTCCACGAACTCGCCAAGCAGATAGCAACGGTCAAAGAGCAGACGGCACTCGACCAGATCGATCGCATCGTCGCCGACGTGCAGGCCTTGAGCCGGGATCCAAAAGCCAACGCAGAGGCAATCCGACGGGTGCGCAAGGCCCTGCCCAAAGAGTAACCCGCTGCACGGACCGGGGCCGCGATGATCTTAGCGACCATTGGCCTAGAAATCGCCGCCGCCGAAGTCTCCGCCCCCACCCCAGTCTCCACCGCCATAATCTCCACCACCGTAATCGCCACCGGCGGCGTAGTCGGCGTTGCTGAAGTCGGCGTTGCCCTCGCCGCCTGAATCCCCGCCGCCTGAATCCCCGACACCTGCCAAGGCTTCGTCGTGGCCGGCGTCATAACCTTGTTCCCAGGCCCCCGCGGAGGCGATCCCGCCCATTCCCGAGAACAATGATCCGAACAGCAGAGCCGAACCCAGCCCCCAGGCGCCACCGATCAGGGCCGGTTTCCACCAGGGCTCGCTGTACCAGCCCTGGGGGACCGGCCGTCCCGCTATCCGACCGCCCGGGTAGTAGTGCGGCGTGCGGTCGCTCGGGTTCGGGGAGGCCGCGTAGTCGTGGCCCTCGACGTTGACGTCGCGGTCCTCGGTGACCGAACCTGCACCACCCTGGCCCGGCACCGGCGGCAGGTCGGGGCCCGGGTCCATGCTCATCGCGACACGAGCAGCTCGCGCGTAGTAGAGACCTTCCAACGCCGTTTGGGTCACCAGGCGGCTCTGCGCCGCGGTTCGCGCGGACTCCAACTGGGAGCTCGCGGCCGTGTAGCGCTCACCGGCGTCAGCCAGCGCTTGCTTGGACGGCTCGTCGGTGCCCACCAGGTTGAGCACCTGCCCGCCGAGCCGCTCCACCCAACGGCGCGCCTCGGCTTTCGAATCATCAAGATCGCGTTGCTGACTGGCTTGCCGGGACTTGAAGTAGTACACGGCGCCACCACCGATCAGCAGCACAATAATCACCACCGAGAGCAGCGTGCCCACGACGACCTCCTTCTCGAACCGGACCGGCCAGTGCCGACATTACCCCCGGCCGAGAGGGCTTTCCGGTGGCGCAGGCGGGTGGCGTGAGGTAACCGTTGATCGCGTGGGGAGGACCGTTCGCCGTCTCGTCTACCACGGGTGGATGATCAGGTGTTGACAGCGGGCCCGCCGGTCACGACCCTCGCCTGGACAAGGGAAGGACCGCAATGATGTCAGCCACACCAATCTTCGAGCAGTTGTGCCGGGAAATCCTCGAGGCCAGTAGGGCTTGGCCGAATGACGGCGCGCAGCCGACGATCGTCAGCCAGCCGAAGGGCCCGGCGCACTCCCTTGAGGAGCCCAGCGGCGCTCTGGGGTACGAGCGAGACAGCCATCGGCCACGGGTGCTCGCAGGATGGGCCTGCCCGACCGGTTAGATCCCGGACATCCAAGTCGGGGGCCGTGCGGTCGCTGCGAACGCACGGCCCCCGCCCCCCTTGGAATGGCGCCTCGACGATTGCTCCCGGAAGCGCCGCCACGATGTGAGGTCTACCGTTGTATTGCTGATCCCATCGCCTACGGTCGCTCGCAACGTGCCTACACCGCAACCCTCCGTCAGGATTTCCTGATCGCTCCTACGTGGCGGGTTGGCTAGAGGAGGAGCTCTCATGCGCTTGCAACTCATCGTCCTGGGAGTCACACTGCTGACGGCGTCAGCGCTGGCCGTCTCCGGCTGCGGGACCGGTATTGGCGCGCCTGATACGCAGAACACCTCCTATACGATTACGGAGCTGGTCACCTCTCTCAAGATCGACAATCCGGTTGGAAACACTCAGATCGAGGGCACCGATGCTGATACGGTCTCAGTCACCGAACAGCTCAGCTATACCGGCGACCCGCCGCAGACCAGCCATTCAGTCGCTGGCAGCCGGCTCACCCTCAGCTACCGCTGTCCGTCCGGTGCCGCCGCCATCGGCCAGAGCTGCAGTGTGTCCTATGTGGTCAAGGTGCCCCGACGAATCGCGGTACAGATCGACGGCCAGGTCGGATCGGCTACGTTGAGCGGGCTGGCCGGCCAGCTGATCCTCACCTCCAGCACCGGGAACATCGACGCCACCGGGCTCACCAGCGGCACGGTGACTGCCCGGGCCAGTGCCGGCGGGATCACACTGGGGTTCACCGCGCCACCGAGCATCGTCGACGCGCAGACCCAAGTCGGCTCGGTGACGGTACGGCTGCCTGCCGGTACGGCCTATGCGGTCGAGTCTGACACCCAGGTCGGTACTGCCGAGGTGACGGTCCAGCGGGATGCCGGTTCCGTGCACCGGATCAAGGTCGACTCGCAGGTCGGTTCGGTGACCGTCACCAACGGCTGACCGGCAGCCAGGACACTGGTGGAGGGGCGAGCGTGAATCTGCTTGCGACAACGGGTGAATCCGGCGGAGGAGGGTTCGTGCGTGGCGGGCTGTGACGATAGAAACGCGATGCAAGATCTCGTGGCGCCGCAGACGCGGCAAGGGGGAGGTGTTCACTCATGGCGTTAGTCCCTGAGGATCGCGAGTACACCAACGACCATGAATGGGCTCAGCGGCGCGACTCAGTCGTCGTCGTCGGTCTCACCGACCACGCCCAACGGCAGCTCGGGGAGATCGTCTTCGTTGAGCTGCCCAGTGTCGGTGACCGCATCGAGGAGGGCGATCCTTTCGGGACGGTGGAGTCGGTCAAAGCAGTGAGCGAGGTCTACGCTCCGGTTACCGGTGAGATCACCAAGATCAACGATGGGCTGTCCGAGTCACCGGATTACATCAACGATGACCCGTACGGCGAGGGATGGCTGGTTGAGATCCGGATGGCGACCGTCACCCAGCCAAGGGGACTGCTCACCTCGGCCGAGTACACCGCCTACATCCAAGAAAGCACAGACAGCTAACTCGTGCGGATTCTCGATTCAGCTTGAGAAGCAGCCCGCCTCCCCCGCTCGAACATCAAGCTCGGGGTAGTTGCGCCTTGGACGGCCCTGGCCCATTTCTGTGGTCAGACCTGGTCACCGGGTACCGCAGTTGACCGTGGTGACCGGTGTTCATGGCACGCTAATGGCACGGCGGGCGTTGGCCTGTTGCAAGGACAGGGGTGGAAGTGGGTATGCCGTCGCCGAGCTTCGGCGTAGGATCGGCGCCTGTGACAGCGCCGAAAGCTGAGGGCGAACGGGTGGTCCTGGGTCGGCGTAACAGGGTCAGCACCATGGTGCCGTTCCACTGGTCCGAGGAGGCGCCGCCCGGTCTGAACGAGGTGGAGTGGGCCGAGGAGCTGGGCGCCAGGTGGGAGGGCGACGAGTTGGTCACCTATGACTACCCGACGTTCATCGACCTCCTCGAGTATTATGAGAGGAACGAGTACCTGCCAGACAACGACTGATAAGCCGCGTGCTCATCACCAAAGAGACGGCTCGGCGATTTGGCCATACTTCTGACTATGACGACAGTGCCGCTCGCCGATGTGAAGGCGCGCCTCTCCGAGTTGGTGGGCAGGGTCGGTGCTGAGGGGTGGGCGGAGTCGATGGCGGCGCGGCGTTGACACTCGGCGTGAGTCATGGGTCGACCGAACGCTTCGTGCTGCGCGTGACTCCCACTGCGGCGAGCGCTGGCTGAGCGGCTTCCCGAGTCGGTTGCATTTGCCACGTTCGAGTTCATCAACCGACCGCTGCGGGACAATCCGTACAGTGCGGGCCGACGTCTGCTGGCGCCGCTGGATGATCGGTACAGCGCTCGGCGTGGCAGCTACCGGATCATCTATCGGATCGACGACAAGGCGCGGACGACCACGATCATGGATGTTGATCATCGAAGCGGTGTCTACAAGTCCCACTGAGTCATATGGTCCAACCAACGGCGATCGCCGACGGCGCAAGCGTGGGCAGTCGGGGCCCTAGAAGGACCGTTGCAGGGATCATGCCTGACCTGGTCACAGTGGGGTGGAGCGGGCGACCGGGATCGAACCGGCATGGCCAGCTTGGAAGGCTGGGGCTCTACCATTGAGCTACGCCCGCGTGCCCCGCCGTGGCGAGGCGTCCCCCAGCCTACCTGCTGCCCGCTCACCCGTTGGACGGGAGCGGTGCCGACACGGGGATTCCGGTGGTCGCGTAGGCTGCACTCGACATTAATCGGTGCATCGGGGTGTGGCGCAGCTTGGTAGCGCACTCGCTTTGGGAGCGAGGGGCCGTGGGTTCAAATCCCGCCACCCCGACAGTTCAGATCCGCAGGTCAGGAGTCCACTCCGCGGTCTCTTGACCGGTTTGACACACCCGGATCGGTCTGTACAGCTGCGATGTAGGAGCAGCGCGGGTCCGGGTATCGATGTGCAGGGGACAGCGCTGAGGCGGGCCACGGCGGCAACCAGGCCGGCCAACAAGTTGCCCAAAGACCCCAGACTGGCGCTGATCTTCCGCGCGGAATACCGACGGACCGCTTGAGAACTCAGAAAGCTGAGTTGATGGAGACGGCAGAGCCACCCCCAGATCGGTAGGTAGCCGATCGGGTACCCCAAGCGGACTGTCTGAGTAGATTACCGGTATGGAATGACCTGCTGTCTTCCCCTGGCGGCGTGGCAGTTGTGCTGCCTCTAAAAGTTCCCTTGTTCGATCTTTCGCGGCTCGCCTACATTTCGGAGTCGAATCACAGTTATGACTGGGACTCCGGAAAGATCACAGGAGAGAGCAGTGGCGACGCACCCGTTGTTGCACCGGTTGGCGAAATTCGGAAACGCTGACGCTGTGGTCTGCGCTACACAGACCTACAGCTATGAATACCTGCTCGGATTGGTCGACGACTGGCGCAACTACCTCGACATCCGTGGAATACGGGCCGGCGAGGTCGTGACGCTGGAGGGGGCGTACTCGCCCCATGTGTGTGCCGGACTTCTGGCGCTGATCGAACGGGGCGCGATCATCGTGCCGCTCACCACGCTGCCGCAGGCCAAGCGCGCCGAGTTCCTCGACGTTGCCCAGGTCGAGGTCGTCATCGAGGTCGATGACCAGGGACGCCGCCACGGTGAGCGCACAGGCCGGCGCGCTGAGCACGAGTTGTACGACTCACTGCGCCACGCCGGCACGCCGGGTCTGGTGCTGTTCAGCTCGGGCACGACCGGGCGAAGCAAGGCCTCGGTGCTCGATTTCGACAAGGTGATCGATCGTTACGGCGACCCCAAACAACCCCGCCGAATTCTCTCTTTCCTGAGCCTTGACCATATCGGTGGTGTCAACACATTGCTGCACACCCTGAGCCAGGGCGGCACGGTCGTCACGGTCGCACAACGCACCCCGGATGCGGTCTTCGCAGCGATCGCCGCGCATGAGGTCCAGATACTGCCGACAACTCCCACATTCCTCAACATGGTGTTGATATCGGGGGCGCACCAGCGGCACTCGACCCAATCACTGACGTTGATCACCTACGGCACGGAGCCGATGCCGTTGCAGACCCTGCGGCGATTAACAGCGGCGTTGCCCTCGGTCCGGTTCAAACAGACCTACGGACTTTCCGAGCTCGGCATCCTGTCCACTCGTTCGAAGGGTGACGACACGCTCTGGTTCAAGCTGGGTAGCACCGCCGGGTTCGAACACAAGATCGTCGACGGGGTGCTCTGGGTGCGCTCACGGATGGCGATGCTCGGCTACCTGAACGCCCCAGCGCCGTTCGACGACGACGGTTTTTTCAACACTCAGGACGTGGTGGAGACCGACGGCGAGTACATCCGCATTCTGGGACGCCGCTCGGAAATCATCAACGTCGGCGGTGAGAAAGTCTATCCGAGCGAGGTCGAAAACGTTCTGCTGGAAATTCCGAATATCGTGGACGCCTCGGTGACCGGCCGCCCGAGCCATGTCGTCGGCATGGTCGTGAAGGCGACCGTGCAACTGCTCGAGAGCGAGGACGGACGCGCCCTCGGGCGCCGGGTGCGGGAGTACTGCCGCGAGCGACTGGAACCTTTCAAGGTCCCGGCCGTCGTCGAGATCTCCACCACGCCACAGCATTCCGACCGCTTCAAGAAGATCAGGCACGGGGTGTGACCATGGGGACATCAGAGTGCGCCAAGGTCGCGGTGGTCACCGGCGGCAGCCGCGGTCTCGGACAGGTCCTGGTGAAACGTCTGCTGCAGGAGGGCTGGCAGGTCGCCACCTGTAGCCGCTCCGCCAACACCTTCGTCAAAAACACCCTCGTGGAGCAGGAGAATGACTTCTTCTGGGCCGCCGCCGATCTGGCCGAACCGCAGACGCTGCGGGATTTCGTCACCGACGTGACGCGTCGCTTCGGCCGCATCGACCTGTTGATCAACAACGCCGCCGTGCTGCACCAGCAGCTGCTACTCACCATGCCGCCCAAGCAGGTCGCCGAACTGGTGATGACCAACCTCGTCGCTCCCATCACGATTGCCCAGGCCTGCGCGCGGGCCATGACCCGCCGCGGCGCCGGAGGACACATTCTCAACGTGTCATCGATCAACGCCGTCCGGGGCTACCGAGGTGTGGCGGTCTACTCGGCGGCCAAGGCCGGCCTCGACGGATTCAGCCGAAGCCTCGCCCGCGAGCTCGGTGCGTTCAACATCCGGGTGAATTCCGTAGTGCCCGGATTCTTCGAAAGCGACATGACGGCGGAGGTGACCGATGTCAATCGGGAACGGATCGCCCGGAATACGCCGCTGGGACGCCTCGCGCATATCGATGAGGTGGCCAACGTCGTGATGTTCCTGGTTTCGTCCGACTCATCCTTCGTGACAGGCCAGACGATCGTTGTTGATGGAGGTATCACATGCTAGCGCTATCAGCCGTTTCCACCGTGGTGCGCAACGAGATCCGCGCACTACTGAGCGAATCAGGTGAAGAGATTGAAAATTTGACCGATGACGACCAGTTACATGATCTCGGACTGAATTCCCTGCTGCTGGCTCGATTGATCATCCAGTTGGAGGCTGAGCTCGGAGTCGACCCGTTCAGCGAGCACGTGACGATCTCCGACGCCCGGTCGGTGGGTGCCCTGGCAGCCGTCTACGAGGACGCACTGGTAGGCGCCGCCCATGGAGAACAGGTGAAGCACAGCGACGCCGCCTGAACCGTGGTAGCGCGCCTGAGGAATGGAGTTGATGATGGGGCACACCCCACTGCTGTACCGGTCGATCGACGATTACCTGGGACCGGCAGAAACGAGGTTCTTCGGCCACGGATACCGGCGTGCCCAGTATCGGGTCGCCGACATCACGACCACACCTGCGGACTGCGCAGATGCTGGCGTTCGCGCCACGGTCACCGTCGAATACCCACGGGACTGGTCGGTGAAGGAGACCGACGTCGATCTCCGGCCTCATCTCAGCACGGTCGACATGCTCGTGCTAGGCGTGCAGTTCAGCGAGCTGCACCTGGCCCAGGCATATGGTCTCGACGAGATCTCACGCCGAACGGCGTGGCTGCGTCGAGTGACGCTGCGCGCTGGCTCCGCACCGCAGGAGGATCTGGTCGGTCTCGCGGGTGCTGCGAAACTCCGTGAAACAAAGCCCGTCTCGGATGCACCGAACCTCTTCGTCTCGGTGTACGACTGCCGGATCGGCCAGATGCAGGCGCGATGCGAGATCGAGCACCAGATTGTTCATCGAGCAGATCGCGCGAAATCCTACGAGTCGATCGAGGAGGCTCTGGGCCCTGCCGAATCCCGCTACTACGGCGATGGGTTCAAGGCCAGGCAGCAGCACATCGAGGACGTGCGGGTCGACATGGCGACGCTCCAGTCGAGCGCCACTGTGCGGATCGAATCAACCGAACAGGGCCATGCCGCGACAGGAGGCATCGACGGACGATACCACCCCTCACTGTCCATGATCGACTGCTTCGTGGTGAACCTGCAGATGGCGCAGGTATTGATGTACGAAATGGATTCGGTGCAGCGACAGGACAGCAACACACTGTGGATGCTGCGCACGGTGCTGGACGCCACCCGGCCGCACCGGCCTTGTACCGAACCGCTCGAGGCGCGCGCCTCGATCTCCCGGAAACACCTGCTACCCCTGCGCGGAGGTACCTGGCGAAACGTCGACATCGTGGGTGACTGTGGCGGTGTGAGCCTGCGGGCTTCCTTCGCTCACGAATTACCGAAAAACGCCACAGTCACGTCGGAGGAGACGACGTCATTACCCGCGACCCGCGATGGGAGATGGACACGATGAAACTTGCAGTTTCCGGGACCTATTCGTCAGGGAAGACCCTGACCGTGATGGCGCTGTCCCATTACACCGGAATTCCGCGCACGCTCGCGAAGGCGATCCGTGAGATCATGCCGGCAGCCGTGCCTGGCAAGAGACTCGCGCAGTGCACACCCGCCGAGTTCTTGCAGCTCATGATGCGTCGACACGTTGAACGTGCCGTGCATGAGTGCCGGCTGCCGAACGGCTTCGTCTCGGATGGATCGTCCCTGCAGGAATGGCTCTACGGGGCGGCGCGGGTCATGCACGGCATGAACCCGAACGCGACAGCCCACCTGGACAGTGCGGAGAAGACCGAACACGACGACCAGATGCGATTTTTCGAGCAGGTGGTCGCTCAGTTCGGGCACGCGTTCAAGCAGCACGTCAAGGCCACCTTCGATGCGTTCGTCCATCTACGTCACGAACTACCGATCGCGAACGACGGTCACCGGCCGATGAACGACCGTTTCCGGTCGACGATCGACGACATGTTACTGGCCACCCTGGACGAGTTACGAATCCCGTATCACGTGGTGGGTGGTGGTCTTTCCGAACGGTTGAGGGTGATCGTGGAGCTGTTCGACTTCCCGACCGTGATGGGAGTCGAGGAGTCTATAGCCCTCGCTCGCGAGGAGTACTCGAAGCTGGACATGAGGCTGGAAACCGAACGCGCCCGGATCGTTCGGGTATGAGGCCCCGACACGTTGGACGCTCTGCGTCAGGGCGTGGCTCCCACGGTGCTGGGCAACGCCAGGCGCCGCGCGGCCGCTACCACGGCGGCGCGGCGCCTGGCGCGTTCGACTTCGTTGTTGCCATCCGCTCCGGTGAGCATGCGGGCGACCTGCGGCACGGCGAACCACCACGCCGACAACGCGATGATGAAAAAGACCAGATACCCCGCATCCGGCTGACCGGTCAGCACTCCATCCCGCTGGGCGGAGGCGAACGCGTCAACCTTGCGTTGGTAGTACTCCGCGCGCCCGACCTCGTCGGGAACCTCCCCGTCGAAGGCCAGCCCCTCCCAGTGCAACAGCCGAGCCAGCTGCGGGTTCGCGGAGTGGTAGTCGAAGATCTGACCGGCGAACTCACCGACGTCCTCAGCCCGTATCGACTCCAGCGGCACCGCCGCCGCGACCTTGGCGAGCTCGTCACAGAGCACGGTCGCGAAGAGCTGCTCCTTGTTGCCGAAGTAGTTGTACAGCCGCTCCTTGTTGATTCCCGCCCGCGCAGCGATACGGTCCATGGTCGTTCCGTCCAGGCCCCGCGCCGCGAACTCGTCGGTCGCCGCCTGCTTGAGCCGCCGTCGGGTCTCCGCAGTGTTCCAGGCCACGCCGACAGTCTAACTCCAACTACAACGTTGACAATGGCCGCGCCGTGTCTTAACGTCAGATCCAACGATTTAGTTGGATTTGGTCCGTGTCCGGTCTGGGCGGAGCCCGGCACCTCTGGCCGGCACGGCGCTGCCGTGACCGGTATGAACGCTAAGGACGGGACAAGAAGATGAGCGAGGACATCTCGAACCCGGCACCCACCGCGAAGCAACTCACCTCGACCACGACCCTGAGTCGCGGGCTTATCGCGGCGATGGCGTTCGCCACCGGGGCGGTGGTCGCCAATCTGTACTACATCCAGCCGCTGGCACAGACGCTTTCGAGGGAGTTCCACGCTTCGAGCAGCGCAGTCGGAATGGTCATCACATTGCTCCCGATCGGCTACGCGATCGGCCTCGCGACGCTCGTACCGCTCGGCGACCTGTTGGAGCGGCGCCGGCTACTCGCGACGATGCTCAGCGGCTGCGTGATCGGTCTGGTCGTGATGGCGCTGGCTCCCTCATTGCTCGTGCTGGGAGTCGCCGCCGCCGTGGTCGGGCTGACGTCGGTGGCCACACATGTGATCGTGCCGCTGGCCGCGCAACTTGCCGCGAAGCAACGGCAGGGCAGGGTCATCAGCACGGTGATGAGCGGGCTGTTGCTCGGTATCCTGCTGTCCCGGGCGGTGTCCGGGCTGGTGTCCTCGGTGGCAGGTTGGCGTGCCGTGTTCGGGCTCGCTGCGCTGGTCACCGCTGGGGTGACGTTCTTGTTGTGGCGGCAGCTGCCCAGGATCGCCGCCACCGTGCGGATGAGCTATGCGGCACTTCTGACTTCGGTGCTCCACCTGATTCGCGACGAGCCAGTCCTGCGGATACGGATCTTCTATGGCGCGATGATGTTCGCGTCGTTCAGCGCGTTCTGGACCAGCGTCGGCTTCCTACTCGGCCGCCCACCATACGAATGGAATGACGCGCAAATCGGTGCGTTCGCGCTCCTGGGTGCGATGGGCGCAGTGGCGGTGAAATCAGGCGGATGGCTGGCGGACCGCGGCTTGGCGCTGATGACGACCGGTGCGTTCCTGTGTATCATGGTGTTCTCGTACGTGCTGCTGGAATTCGGCGCGACCTCGGCGGTGGCGCTGGGGGCAGGCGCCATATTGATGGATCTGGGTTGTCAAGGAACACACATCTGCAACCAAACGCTGATCTTTCCACTGCGACCAGAGGCGCGCAGCCGACTCAATACCGCCTACATGACCTCGGGCTTCATCGCCGCATCAGTGGGTAGTGCGTTGTCCGCGATCATTTATCCGGTTTACGGATGGACCGGGGTGTGCGTTCTCGGCGCGGTTTTCCCGACGGTGGCCGCTCTAGCGTGGCTCATCGAGACCGTTCGCAAATTCCGGTCCCGAGTGTCATACAGATCAAGTCCAGGCTCAGAAATCCAGTCGGTGAACGCGACGTAAGACAAGGAGGCAATGATGTTTCAACGAGTACTTGGCAGCCAGGGTTTGAAGGTCTCGGCGGTTGGCCTGGGTTGTATGGGTATGTCGTTCGCGTACGGCGTGGCGGATGAACACCAGAGCGTTGCCACCATTCATAGGGCACTCGAACTCGGTGTCACATTTTTCGATACCGCCGATATGTATGGTCCCGAGACGAATGAGCGTTTGGTGGGTCGGGCGCTGGCGGGCCGACGTGATGAGGTGACTCTGGCTACCAAGTTCGGCGGCCGATCACTGGAAGATCCGGACCGTGGGCCCGATGGCCGACCCGAGTATGTCCACCGCGCGGCCGACCGTTCGCTGGAACGTCTCGGTGTGGATCACATCGATCTGTACTACCTGCACCGATCTGATCCCTCTGTCCCCATCGAGGATACCGTTGGTGCGATGGCCGAGTTGGTGAGCGCTGGCAAGGTCCGTTTTCTCGGTCTTTCGGAGGCCTCGGCAGCCACGATCCGTCGTGCCCACGCGACACACCGCCTCAGCGTCGTGCAGAGCGAGTACTCGCTGTGGACCCGTGACATGGAGAGCGAGGTGATCCCCACGCTGCGGGAGCTGGGCATCGGGTTCGTGGCCTACAGCCCGCTCGGGCGAGGTTTTCTGACCGGGCAGATCACCTCGTTGGATAACCTCGCCGAGGATGACTGGCGACGCGCAAGCCCGCGCTTTATGGGCGAGAATTTCACTCATAACCAGAAAATCCTGGACCGAGTACGCGCCATCGCCGAGGCGAAGGGTGTGACATCCGCGCAACTCGCGCTCGCCTGGGTGCTCAGTCAAGGCGAGGACATAGTGCCGATCCCCGGCACCACTAAGCCGTACCGCGTCGAGGAGAACATCACGGCCCTGAGCCTCCGCCTGACCGACGAGGATCTGCGCCAGCTCGGCGAGGCTGCCCCCATGGGAGCCGCGGCGGGCAGCCGCTACCCGGCCGCGATGATGAGCCTCCTCAACCGCTGAAGATCCAGCACCGAAATCCCGGAAGTGCCGCCAGAACCTCGCGACAGCAGGGAATGAAGGGGAGATTCGTGATCCCCGTCCCTCGCATGAAGGTACCGGAGAATTAGGCTGAGACAGCCGAACTCTCCGGTACCTTTATTTGTCACCCGCTTCGACTGTCACCCGCTTCGACGGCACGGCGATCACTATCTGACCGGCGTGGTTGTGGACTGCTGTCCGGCCTGCGCGAGGTATTCCTCGTAGAGTCCCTCACGCAGTGCTCTGGCCACCGCAAGCGTGCGATTCGGGCAGTCCAGCTTGGCCAGGACGTTGGCCACGTGGCGTTTGGCCCCGTGCACGGAGATCCCGAGCCGGCGAGCTATCTGCTTGTTGCTCAGACCCTCGACGAGCAGCACGAGGACCTCCTGCTCACGTGGCGTCACCCGCACGCGGGTCCGGGAGGCGCCCGCGTCGTACTGCTCACTCGCGACGGAAACCAACAGGTGCGCGACGTGCGGCGGTATCGGCATCTCACCGCGGCCCAACCGCTCGAGCGCCAGGTTCAAACTGGTGGCGTCGAGATCGCTGACGGACGCGAAGCCACTGCTACGGACCCCGGCCAGGCGATGGAGATGGGTGAGCTCATCGTCGATCAGGACCAGCAGTTTCATTCCCCGCCGGGTTGCACTGCGCAGCAGCGATCCGGTCACCTCATCGAGATCCCGCAGCGCGATGACGAGCACCGTCGATTCGTGCCAGGCGGTGGTGTCGCCAAGAGCCGCCGCCACGTCGTCATGAGATTGGCACGATTCCACGGCAGCCAAGGACAGCAGCATCTGTTCGATTCCTAATCTTTCCACGTGATTGCGCAATACGAGCGAAACATGCAGGCGCGCTGCATTCTCCGGCTCGGGCACGGCGACAGCGAGCAGCGATCTGACGCCCTCACTGCGTCCGGCTCGGCGCCGGAGGCCATCCCCAGGACGCAGTAACGGGAATTCCCTCACGGTGGACTCCGAGATAATCATGACGAGCTCCTGGTGACTCGGGCGGACTGTGGTCAGGCTCAATAGCGGGTTGTCTCGGTGCTGAGCTGATCGACGAAGTGGATCGAATGCTCGCCGGCGCGAAACACCGGGTGGCGCAGGATCGAGCGGTGGAAGCCGACGGTGGTGACGACCCCCCGACCCTCGATGCGGACCTCACTGAGCGCGCGGTCCATGCGGGCCAGTGCCTGCTCCCGGTTCGGCGCCCAGACGATGAGTTTCGCCAGCAGCGGGTCGTAATACGGACTTACCCGTGCACCTGGCAGGTAGCCGGAGTCGACCCGGGTCCACGGCCCGGCCGGCAGGTCGAACACGTCCAGGACACCGGGAGCGGGGATGAAGCCGCGGTCCGGATCCTCGGCGTTGATGCGGCACTCGATCGCGGCGCCGGTGAGGCCGACGTCGTGCTGCCGCAGCGATAGCGGTTCCCCGGCGGCGACCCGAATCTGCTCCTGAACGAGATCGACTCCCGTGATCATTTCGGTGACCGGGTGCTCGACCTGGATCCGGGCGTTCATCTCCATGAAGAAGAACCGTCCATCCTGATCGAGCAGGAATTCGACGGTGCCGGCGCCGCTGTACCCGAGGGCACGGGCACCCCGCACCGCTGCGGCGCCGATCTCTTCCCGCTGCGTCGAGGTGAGCCGCCTACAAGGCGCCTCCTCGATGAGTTTCTGGTGCCGTCGCTGCACAGAGCAATCACGCTCGCCGAAGTGGATGACATTGCCGTACAAATCGCCGAGAATCTGCACCTCGACGTGTGAGGCACCGGTAAGGAATCGTTCGATGTAAACGGTGTCATCGCCGAACACGGCGTGTGCGGCCGCGCGGGTGTTCCGGTACGCTTCCCGGAATTCTCCCGGGTTGTGAACGACGGTCATTCCGCGCCCGCCGCCGCCCGCGGCGGCCTTGATGATCACCGGATACTTGATCTCAGCGGCGATGGTCTCGCCCTCTTCGGTGGTGCGAATCGGCTCGACGGTGCCAGGCAGCAACGGCAGCCCGGCCTCGGCCATGAGGGCACGAGCGGTCGCCTTGTTGCCGAGCTGGTGCATCACCTCCGGCCGCGGGCCCACGAACGTGATGCCTTCCTTGACGCAGATCTCCGCGAAGTCGGGGTCCTCGGACAGAAAGCCGTACCCCGGATGGATTGCATCGACGTTGGAGCACCGCGCCGCCTCCATGATATTCGGGATGTGCAGGTAGCTCTCCTTCGACGGCGCAGGCCCGATGTGTACGGACTTGTCGGCCATCCGTACCACCGGCGAATCCCGGTCCGCGCTCGAGTACACCGCGACAACGCCGATACCCAGCTCGCGACAGGCACGAGCGACGCGTACCGCGATCTCGCCGCGGTTGGCGATGAGCATCCTGGTGAACACCTCGACCTCCCTCACTCAGCCTCGTCGTCGGTCAGCGGTAGGACGTGCAGCAGCGGCTGCTCGAATTCGACCGGTTCGCCGTCGCCCACGCAGATCTCCACGACACGTCCGGCGACCTCCGTGACGATCTGGTTCAACAGCTTCATCGTTTCGATGATCCCGACCGTCTGGCCGACCTCGACGATGTCGCCGGGGGAGACGAACGGGTCCGCATCGGGCTGTGGCGCCCGGTAGAAGGTCCCGACGAGTGGGGCGCGGACGATGTGGGCGGCCGTGTCGAGAGTCGGTGTTTGCTCCGGTACCGAGTCGGGTGCCCGGGACTGAGGTGGTGAGGGTGGGGTGACATCGACGGGCGAGGCGCCGCCGATCGGCTGCCACTCCATCTCGACGGTGTGATCGGTACTGCGCACGACGACCCGCCGGAGGGGGCCGGGGAGGGTCCGGGCGAGCGCTATGGCCTCCTGGCAGAGCGCCCGCAGCTCGTCCTCGTACGTGCCGCGGCTGGGCTCGTTCATGCGCTGCGCACCTCCCCCGGAGAGGCCGCCGGTGGCGCCGCGCCGACTTGCCGAAACCGCTCGTACCGTGCCGCGAGCAGCGACGGGACATCCAGCGCGGTGAGTTCGGAGAGCGCTCTCAGGACGCCGAACCGGAGGCGGTCGGCTGCGCTGGCGGTGTCTTGGTGGGCACCGCCGGGCGGCTCGGGAATGATCGCGTCGGCGATCCCCAGCTGCAGGAGATCGGAGGCGGTGACTCGCAGCGCACGAGCCGCTGCGGGAGCGGCGTCGGCGCTGCGCCAGAGGATCGCCGCACAGCCCTCTGGGCTGATGACCGAATAGAAACTGTTCTCCAGCATGAGCAGGCGGTCCGCGGTGGCCAGCGCCAACGCGCCGCCGCTGCCGCCTTCTCCGGTGACGACGCAGACCAGGGGTACCCGCAGCCGGCTCGCCCGCATGATGACCTGGGCGATCGCCGAGGCTTGGCCCCGCTGTTCGGCTTCCACACCAGGATAGGCGCCGGGCGTGTCGACCAGCGTCACGACCGGCATACCGAACCGCTGCGCGTGCTCCATCAACCGCAGCGCTTTCCGGTACCCCTCGGGGTGCGGCATGCCGAAGTTACGGGCGATCAGCTCCTTGGTGTTGTGGCCCTTCTGGTGGGCGATGACCACCACCGGGCGGCCACCGATGCGCGCGAGGCCACCGACGATCGCCGGGTCGTCGCCGAAACAGCGATCCCCATGGAGCTCGACGAATTCGTCGAACCCGTCGCGCAGATAATCCAGCGCGGTGGGACGCTCGATGTTCCGCGCGACCTGCACCACCTCCCACGGGTCGGCGCGGCGCGAGCTGAGCGCCGCTACCGTGCCGCGCGAGCGCAGGGCCACCACCTCAGCAGGCGCGGCCTCGCTCGAGGGGACATGGAGTGCGAGTAGCTGCCTGAGTAACGGCCGCAGCCCAGCGCGGTTCTCGATCCGGTCGACGAGTCCGTGCTGGAAGAGAAATTCGCTGGTCTGGAAACCCGCCGGCAGCTTCTGCCGAATGGTCTGCTCGATGACCCGTGGACCGGCGAATCCGACAAGCGCGCCTGTCTCCGCGACCACGATGCTACCCAGCATCGCGAACGACGCGGTGACGCCGCCGAATGTCGGATCGCTCAGGATGCACACCGACAGCACGCCCGTTTCGTGCAGGCGGGCCAGCGCTTGGCTGGTCTTCACCATTTGCAGCAGCGAGATGATGCCCTCTTGCATCCGGGCACCGCCAGACGCGCAGACCAGGAGCAACGGGTATCGGGTCGCATATGCCGTTTCCGCGGCGCGAGCCACCGCTTCACCGACGGCGTTGCCCATGCTTCCGCCCATGAACCGGAAATCCATCGCCAGCAGGACGACCTGATGCCCCTCGACTGCGGCGGTGCCGAACACGACGGCCTCACTCTCCCCGGTCGTGCCGATCGCCTCCACAAGTCGCTGCCGGTACGGACGCTGATCGGTGAAGCCGAGTGGGTCCGCGGCCCCGAGGTCGTCGCCACACTCGGCGAAGCTGTCCGCGTCAGCGAGCTGCGCGATCCGCTCTCGTGCCGTGAGCCGGAAGTGGTGACCGCACTCGGGGCAGACGTAAAGGCTGCGCGCCAACCGCTTCACATACTGCAGATAACCGCATCCGGAGCACTTCACCCAGTCTGTTGTGTTTTTTGCGGTCCTTCGGGGCTGTTTGATGACAGGCATGGTCGAATCTCTCATCTGCCCGTTTGAGGCGGTTCGCGGCGTATCGTTGTTGTGCTCGTCAGCACATTCGGTCCGCCGGTGGACCTGTCGCGTATGAGGGCGAGCACATCCCTAAAAAATGGTGTCATGGGCAATGGTGTCATGGGCAATGGTGTCATGAACACAGTGTCGGGGCGGAGCCCGGATGCCGTCATCGGGAACCCCCCTGAATCCAGAGATCTCCCGATAGCAGCGCATGCTGGCCTAAGTCAGGGTTTCCCCGGCTTCCCCAGGAAATACGGAATTCTAGGAATTAGAGTGAGACGTCCAACACATTGAGCTGGTATCGAATTAGTAGGTCTGGCCCTCAACCGACCCGCTCGGCGGCATCTTTCGCTGGTCCGCGTAGCAGCTCCCACCCCCGCCACGGGTCGCCGGTACGCGCCGCAGCCAGCGTCGCCAGGACAGGTGGTTTGTGGTTACTTGTTCCCGAGCGGGCGCCCTGAGCTACCTGATCGGAGTACTCGCCTAGACTCGGTGACACTTGGAGCCGGCGGCCGTGGCCAGCCGGCGCGTGCCCACCCTTTTCCCTAGGAGTAGTCCGTGAAGAGCACCGTCGAACAGCTCAGCCCGACGCGGGTGAAGATCAACGTCGAGGTGCCGTTCGACGAGCTGAAACCCGACTTCGACCGCGCTTACAAGAAGATCGCCCAGCAGGTCAACATCCCGGGATTCCGGCCGGGCAAGGCGCCGGCCCGGATCTTGGAGCAGCGCCTGGGCCGCGGGGCGGTGCTCGAGGAGGTGGTCAGCGGAGCGGTACCGGCCAAGTACCACGAGATCATCTCCGCGCGCGAGGTCCACCCGCTCGGCCGTCCGGAGATCGAGGTCACGAAGATCGAGGATGGGGACCACGTCGCGTTCACTGCTGAGGTCGACGTCCGTCCGGAGATCGAGATGCCGGCGTTCAGCGAGCTCGCAGTATCCGTCGACGACGTCGAGGTGACCGAGGCCGAGGTGGAAGAGCAGCTCGAGGGGCTGCGTTCCCGCTTCGGCACCCTGCTCGCGGTCGAGCGACCCGTGCAGGACAAGGACTTCGTGACGCTCGACCTGTCGGCGACCTTCGATGGCGAAGACGTCGCGGAGCTGGCGACTACCGACCTGTCCTACCAGATCGGTTCCGGTGAACTCATCGAGGGAATCGATGATGCGCTGGTCGGCGCCGCTCAGGGCGAGGAACGCAGCTTCACCGCCACCCTGGCGGTCGGGGAGCGCGCCGGGCAACAGGTCGAGGTGACCGCGAAGATCCAGGCGGTGAAGGAACGGGAGTTGCCCGCGGCGGACGATGAGTTCGCCCAGCTCGCCAGCGAGTTCGACACCCTCGAGGAGCTCCGCGGTGATCTGCGCACCCGGCTCGGCCGCGTCAAATCGATGCAGCAGGGTGCGCAGGCCAGAGACGAGGTGCTCAAGGCGCTGCTGGCCGCCACCGAAGTCCCGCTACCCGAGTCGATCGTCGAGAGCGAGTACGAGTCGCGCAAGCACGACGCCTTGCATGCCTTCGATCAAGACGAGCAGCGCCTGGGCCGGTGGCTGGAGCAGCAGGGCCACAGTGCCGAGGAGTTCGACACCGACCTGCGCAAGGGCGCGCGGGAGACGGTCAAAATTCACCTGCTGCTCGACACGATCGCCGACGACGAGGAGCTCTCAGTCAGCGACAGCGAGCTCAGGGAGCGCATCGTGTATCAAGCGCAGCGTCGCGGCGTGAGCCCTAACGAGTACGCCCTGAAAGCCCACGAGTCCGGCGAACTCGGCGCCATCTACGCCGACGTCCGGCGCGGCAAAGCGCTGGTCACCGTGGTGCGCCAGGCGAACGTCACTGACGCCTCCGGAAACTGCATCGACATCGACGCCCTGATCGAGGCCACCGCGCAGGGATAGCCGCCCCCGCCGGACGGGACCGGAGTCCGAAAGACTGGCGTAACGCTCTGAGCGAACCTCGGGCGCGGCAGGAACTACACAGCGCTCGCCTTGGTTAGGGTCGGCAGTGTCGGAGTTCGGATTCGATCTCCGATCTGACCCAATGACCCGCCGCAGGTGGATCGGATGACAGAAGGTAGGCATACGTGAGCTCGGACCACATCACCTCGGCCGTGCCGCTGCGGGGCGCCCCCGTGATGCGGACCGGCACGGCTGGCCTCAACCTGACCGACTCGGTGTCTGAGCGGCTGTTGCGCGAGCGCATCATCATGCTCAGCTCTCAGGTCGATGACGACATCGCCCGGCAGATCGTCCCGCAACTCTTGTTGCTGGAGGCGGAGGATCCCAACCAGGACATCAGCCTCTACATCATGTCGCCGGGTGGCTCGGTGACTGCGGGAATGGCCATCTATGACACCATGCAGCTGATCAAACCCGACGTGGCGACCTACGCAATGGGTCTGGCCGCGTCGATGGGACAGTTCTTGCTCTCCGCAGGAACCCGGGGCAAGCGATATGCGCAGCCCCACGCCAGGATCCTCATGCACCAGCCGTCCGCTGGTGTCGGCGGTACCGCAGCCGACATCGCTATCCAGGCCGACATGTTGACCAAGCACAAGCATGAGCTGGCAGAGCTCATCGCTGAGCAGACCGGTCAGCCAATAGATCGGATCATCGCCGACTCCGACCGCGACCGCTGGTTCACCGCGGAGGAGGCTCGCGATTATGGCTTCGTGGACTACGTCTTGACCAGCGACAACCCGCCGACCAACGCGAGCCGCTGAAGATTTCGAGGAGCACTGATGTACTACCCGTCCACAGGCGCTATGCCGCTCGATCAGACACTCCACGATCGCGCGCCGCAGTCGCGATATGTTCTGCCCTCGTTCATCGAGCGCACCAGCTACGGGGTCAAGGAATCCAACCCGTACAACAAGCTGTTCGAAGAGCGCATCATCTTCCTCGGCGAGCAGATCAACAACACCTCGGCCAACGACACCATGGCGCAGCTGCTGGTGCTGGAGTCCACCGACCCGGACCGGCTGATCACCATGTACATCAACTCGCCGGGCGGGTCGTTCACCGCGATGACGGCGATTTACGACACGATGCAGTTCGTCCGCCCGGAGATCCAGACGGTATGTCTGGGCCAGGCTGCCTCGGCCGCTGCGGTACTGCTCGCCGCAGGTACCCCGGGTAAGCGACTCGCCGTTCCCAACGCCCAGATCCTCATCCACCAGCCGGCCACTGAGGGCGTCTACGGGCAGATCTCGGATCTGGAGATCCAGGCTGCCGAGATCCAGCGGATGCGTCGTCTGTTGGAGAGCACCCTGGCGCACCACACCGGTCAGACAATGGAACAGGTCCGAATGGACATCGACCGGGACAAGATCCTGACCTCTGTCGAGGCCAAGGAGTACGGGATCATCGACGAGATCACCCAGATCCGGAAGCTCTCCGCTGCACGAGCGTGACCCTGCGTGGCGCGACACGCCGAGCGAGTAGGGCAGCCGCGCCACGGAGTCAATATCGGGAAAGCTAGTTCTCCCGCACGGCGGGGTCGGGCGGGTAACGTCGAGCACACATGCAGCCAGGCGCGCTGCACATCACGCGCCGGGAAGGACGAGAGGCCAGCGCCCATGGCACGGATCGGTGACGGCGGCGACCTGTTGAAGTGTTCCTTCTGCGGGAAGAGTCAAAAGCAGGTCAAGAAGCTCATCGCCGGGCCCGGCGTGTACATCTGCGACGAGTGCATCGATCTGTGCAACGAGATCATCGAGGAAGAGCTCGTCGACACGGGTGACGTCAAGCTCGACGAGCTGCCCAAGCCCAGCGAGATCCACGATTTCCTCGAGGCCTACGTCATCGGCCAGGACGACGCCAAGCGCACCCTCTCGGTCGCCGTCTACAACCACTACAAGCGTATTCAGGCAGGTGAGAAGGGTCGCGACGACGAGATCGAGCTGGCCAAGTCGAACATCCTGATGCTCGGTCCGACCGGCTGCGGCAAGACCTATTTGGCTCAGACGCTGGCCAAGCTGCTCAACGTGCCCTTCGCGATCGCTGACGCCACCGCTCTCACCGAGGCTGGCTACGTCGGTGAGGACGTCGAGAACATCCTGCTCAAACTGATCCAGGCCGCAGACTACGACGTCAAGCGAGCCGAGACGGGCATCATCTACATCGACGAGGTCGACAAGATCGCCCGCAAGTCGGAGAACCCGTCGATCACCAGGGACGTCTCCGGTGAAGGAGTCCAGCAGGCGCTGCTGAAGATACTGGAGGGCACCACCGCCAGCGTCCCACCGCAGGGTGGTCGTAAGCACCCGCATCAGGAATTCATCCAGATCGACACGACGAATGTGCTGTTCATCGTCGCCGGTGCGTTCGCCGGCCTGGACAAGATCATCGAAGATCGGATCGGCAAGCGCGGACTGGGCTTCGGCGCGGAGCTGCGGTCCAAGGCCGACCTCGACACCTCGGACATCTTCGCCGACGTCATGCCAGAGGATCTGATCAAGTTCGGGCTGATCCCCGAGTTCATCGGGCGGCTACCAGTGATCGCCAGCGTCACGAACCTCGATAAGTGCTCGCTGGTGCAGATCCTCACCGAGCCCCGCAACGCGTTGTCGAAGCAGTACTGCAAGCTCTTCGAGATGGACGGCGTGGAGCTGGAGTTCACCGGCACCGCACTCGAGGCGATCGCCGATCAGGCCATCCTCCGAGGCACCGGCGCACGCGGGCTGCGCGCCATCATGGAGGAGGTGCTGCTGCCGGTGATGTATGACATCCCCAGCCGCACTGACGTGGCGAAGGTGGTCATCACCGAGCAGACCGTGCGGGAGAATGTGAATCCGACAATCGTGACCCGCCAGCCCACCCGCCGCGAACGCCGCGAAAAGTCCGCCTGACCGCGTCAGCTGCCAACCCGCCGTAGCGCGGTATCCGATTGCCAACCCGCGGCATTCCAGGTGTCCGCCAGCTCCGCGAGCAGGCACTCTACTGTGATGGGTGATGACTGAGCCGTCGGTTCGTAACGAGGATGCCGCGCTGGCAGCGTTCCGGATAGTCGATGCCGAGTTGGATCGCCGCTGGCCGGAGAGCCGCATCGAGCCATCGCTGACCCGGATCGCGGCGCTGGTCGACCTGCTCGGCTCGCCACAGCGCTACTATCCGGTGCTGCACATCGCTGGCACGAACGGCAAGACCTCGGTGGCCCGGATGCTGGATGTTCTGCTGTCCTGCGTCGGTCTGCGGGTAGGCCGCTACACCAGCCCGCACCTGCAACGAGCCACTGAGCGGATCAGCCTGGACGGGGCATCGGTCACGCCGGAACGCTATGTCGAGGCCTATCACGACGTCGCGCCCTACGTTGCGCTGGTCGACGCCGGATCACCGGTGCCGATGAGCAAGTTCGAAGTGCTGACCGGGATGGCGTTCGCGGCCTTCGCCGACGCACCAGTGGATGCCGCCGTCGTCGAGGTCGGGCTCGGTGGCAGCTGGGACGCCACGAACGTCGCCGATGCCGCGGTGGCCGCAATCACCCCGATTGCCGTGGACCACATCAACTACCTGGGTAGCGACATAACAGGGATTGCCGCGGAGAAAGCGGGGATCATCAAGGCCGGTTCGGTGGCGGTGCTCGCAGCGCAGCCGCCCGAGGTGGCGCGGGTTCTCGCGGCCCGCACCGTCGAGGTCGGCGCGACCGTGGCGCGGGAGGGCATCGAGTTCGGCGTGTTGCAGCGTGACATCGCCGTGGGCGGACAGCAGCTGAAGTTGCAGGGCCTGGGTGGGGTCTATGGCGAGATCTTTCTTCCGTTGCACGGGCCGCACCAGGCGCGTAACGCTGTGCTCGCGTTGGCCGCCGCGGAGGCCTTCTTCGGCGTGGGTGGTGGTCTATCGCTGGACGGCGATGCAGTGCGCGCCGCCTTCGCCGGTGTGACCGCGCCCGGACGGCTGGAGCGGGTCCGCACGGCGCCCTCGGTCTTCCTCGATGGCGCGCACAACCCGCATGGTGCGCACGCTCTGGCGGTCGCCCTCCGTGCGGAGTTCGCCTTCCGCAGGCTGGTCGCGGTGGTGGGGGTCATGCGGGACAAGGACGCCCGCGGCATTCTGGCGGAGTTGGAGGCAGTGGTCGACGAGGTCGTCCTCACCAGCGGTGGCTCGCCGCGTGCGATGGACGTCGACGACCTGGCCGCGGCGGCCCGGGAGGTCTTCGACGACTCGCGGCTGCGAGTCGAGGCCCTATTGGCTGACGCTATAGAGGTGGCCATCAAGGCAGCCGATCCGGACTCCGACGGTGTCTCGGGCGTCGTCGTCACCGGCTCGGTGGCGTTGGTCGGTGCGGCGCGCAGCCTGTTCGGTCGAGATCCGCTGTGAGCGACCGGCCGACCCTGCAAGATCCACTACGTGGATTGCGCGGCATCTTCGCCGGCACCCTGGTTCTGGAGGCGATCGTCGTCGGGCTCGCCCTGCTCGTCGTCGGTCGGCTCGGCGGCGGGTTGGGCGGGCCGGCTGGTTGGTATACCGCTGGTCTGGCGCTGGCGATGGTCCTCGCGGCATGCGTGCAGCATCGCTGGTGGGGTCTCGGAGTTGCCCTCACTCTGCAGGTCGCGATGGTCGGCGGCTGGTTCGCTCACCCCGCGCTGGGTGGGCTGGGCCTGCTCTTCGTGCTGGTCTGGGGCTACTTGCTGTACGTACGCCGGGCGGTGTCGCGTACCGCTGGTGGTTCCCCACCATCGAGCTCATCGCTTCGATGACCGATCGGTAGGCTCCTCGCGTCCGATCATCGTCATCGCCTTGAGGAGAATGAGCTGCTGTGAGCGAGCGCACCCTGGTCCTGGTCAAGCCCGACGGTGTCAGCCGCGGCCTGGTTGGCGAGGTGATCGCCAGGATTGAACGCAAGGGTCTGACGCTGGCCGCGTTGGAGCTGCGGATGGTCCCGCGCGAGTTGGCCGAGCAGCACTACGCCGAGCATGCGGAGAAATCGTTCTTCGGCTCGCTGCTGGAGTTCATCACCTCGGCCCCGGTGGTGGCCGCCGTGGTGGAGGGGGAGCGTGCGGTGGCGGCATTCCGTCAGCTGGCCGGCGGCACCGATCCGGTGGACAAGGCCGCGCCGGGCTCGATCCGGGGTGATTTCGCGTTGGAGACCCAGTCGAACCTGGTGCACGGGTCGGACTCGGTCGACTCCGCCAAGCGCGAGATCGCGCTGTGGTTTCCCGAGCTGTAGTACCAGTGGCGTTGCACCGGCGACCGGTCGCGAAAACCCGCGGGAATTGTCGGGGGTGCCCGGTAGCGTCGAGGTTATGTCCGATTCCCTGGTGCAGGCTCGCGGCTTAGCCAAACGGTTCGGGGGTTTCGAGGCGGTCCGGGGGATCGACATCGACGTCCGGGCGGGCGAGGTGTTCGGTTTCCTCGGGCCCAACGGCGCCGGCAAGTCCTCCACCATGCGCATGATCGGGTGCGTGTCCCCGCGCAGCGACGGGGAGCTTCAGGTGCTCGGGATGGACCCGGATGCCGACGGTCCCCGGATCCGCGCCCGTCTGGGGGCGGTGCCCCAGCAGGACAACCTGGACGTCGAGCTCTCGGTGCGGGACAACCTGTACGTCTATGGCCGCTACTTCGGCATGTCCCGGGCTGCGGCGCGGGCCAAAGCCGTCGAGCTGCTGGACTTCGTCCAACTCACCGATCGGGCCGCCGACCCCGTCGAGCAGCTCTCGGGCGGGATGAAACGGCGATTGACCATTGCTCGATCGCTGGTCAACGACCCGGAGCTGATGCTGCTCGACGAGCCGACCACCGGGCTGGACCCGCAGGCCCGTCACCTGCTCTGGGACCGGCTGTTCCGGCTCAAGCAGCAGGGCGTCACTCTGATCATCACCACCCACTACATGGACGAGGCTGAGCAGCTGTGCGACCGTCTCGTCGTGATGGACGGCGGGCTGATCGTCGCCGAAGGCTCGCCGCGCGAGCTCATCGCCCGGTACTCCACGCGCGAGGTGCTCGAACTGCGGTTCACCCCAGGTGTGCAACTCGGCTGGCGGGAGGAACTGAACGATCTGGCCGATCGAGTCGAGGAGCTACCCGATCGGCTGTTGCTCTACGCCTCAGATGGCGAGGCGGCGCTGGCCACCGTACATCAGCGTGGAATGCAGCCGATGTCCACTCTCGTCCGGCGGTCCACCCTGGAGGACGTGTTCCTCCAGCTCACCGGCCGATCGCTGGTGGACTGATGGCCGGCGGACCGATGACCGATGATGCCGCGGCCCGGGTACTGACCGGGTGCGGAGCCATGATGCGTGTCCTGGAAGGGTTGTGGATCTGGTACCGCCGTAACTGGCGCGCCACGGTTGTGTCCAGCGTGCTGCAGCCGTTGCTGTTGCTCGTGGCCTTCGGTGTCGGTTTCGGCCGCCTGATCGACACCAGCGATCGGGCGGCCCAGGTCACCGGCGGTGTGCCGTACCTGGTGTACCTCGCGCCCGCGCTGCTGGCGGTCAGCGCAGTACAGACGGCCGCGTTCGAGTCCAGTTACCCGATCCTCGCCGCGTTCAAATGGCGGCGTACCTACGAGGGCATCACGGCCACCCCGATCACGCCGGGCCAGCTGGCCGGTGGCCAGCTCACCTGGATCGCGCTTCGGTTGACCATGTCCGGGGCCGCCTACCTGCTGGTAGTCACGTTGTTCGGCGCGGCTCGCGGACCCGGCTTGCTGATCGCACTGGTCTTCGCCGTCCTGTGTGGTATGGCGTTCAGCGCGCCGCTGGTGGCGTTCGCGGCGACCCAGGAGCACGAAGGGGGCGTATTCACAGCCATCTTCCGGTTCGTGGTGTTGCCCATGACACTGTTCTCCGGGACCTTCTTCCCGATCTCCCAGTTACCCAGGGTCGTCCAGCCTCTGGCCTGGATCAGCCCACTGTGGCACGGCACCGAACTGGCCCGCGGCGCCGCGCTGGGCACCTGGCAGCTGGCCTCCGCAGCGGGACACCTCGCCTACCTGACTGCGTTGCTGGTGGTGGGCGTGCAGCTGGTGCGATGGCAATTCCGGGTGAGGTTGGCCCGGTGAGCGCACTGCGGGAGCTGCCGCGGCAGATCGACGCGCCACGCGGTGGGCTGTTGCTCCGGGTGTTGCCACCAGGGCTGTACGCAGGCAAGGCCCGGATGCTCGTTGCGCGTTCGGCCTTGGCGTCACGAAGTGTCTGGCTCGCCATCGTCTCGGGGTTCTTCGAACCGTTTTTCTACCTGCTGGCGATGGGCCAGGGGCTGGGCAGCTTGATCGGCACCGTGGCGGGGCCAGCTGGAGTGCAACTGAGCTACGCGACGTTTATCGCGCCCGCTCTGCTCGCCGCATCGGCGATGAATGGCGCGGTGTACGACGCGACGTTCAGTTTCTTCATGAAGCTGAAGTACTCGAAACTCTACGACGCGATGCTCGCCACCCCGCTGGGGCCGGTGGACATCGCGCTGGGGGAGATCGGTTGGTCGCTGATCCGGGGTGGGTTGTACTCGGCCGGTTTCCTCGGGGTCATGTTCGCTGCCGGGTTGATCTCCTCTGCGTGGGCGTTGCTGGCGTTGCCCGCCGCGTTGTTAGTGGCGTTCGCATTTGCGTCAATCGGACTCGCGGCTACCACGTTCATGCGTTCCTGGCAGGACTTCGACCTCGTGCAACTGGCGGTGTTACCGATGTTCCTGTTCTCCGCGACCTTCTTTCCGCTGTCGGTGTACCCGCCGGTGGTGCAGTGGCTGGTGCAGTCCTTTCCTCTCTACCACGCGGTGGACCTGATGCGTGGTCTGACCACCGGCGTCGTCGGCTGGTCGATGCTGGGACACGTGGCATATTTCGTGGTGATGGCGGTCCTGGGCATCGTGGTGGTCTCCCGCCGCTTGAAGACCCTCCTCCTGCGGTAGGCGGCTCTCAAGAGCCGCCAACTACGCTGGGCGGCATGGCGGTCACATCGGTGTTCGAGCGGCTGGAGCCGTTGCTGCTCCGGGTCTCTAAGCCCGTGCAGTACGTCGGAGGCGAGCTCAACGCCACGGTGAAGGACTGGGACACCACCACGGTGCGCTGGGCGTTGATGTACCCGGACGCCTACGAGGTCGGGTTGCCCAATCAGGGGATCATGATCCTCTACGAGGTGCTAAACGAGCAGCCCGATGTGCTCGCCGAGCGGACCTACGCGGTGTGGCCGGATCTCGAGAAGCTGATGCGCGAGCACGCGGTCCCGCAGTTCACCGTGGACTCGCACCGGCCGGTCGGGGCATTCGACCTGCTCGGGGTGTCCTTCGCCACCGAACTCGGCTACACCAACCTGCTCACCGCGCTGGACCTTGCCGGGATTCCGCTGCACGCCGACCGGCGCACCGGCGAACACCCCATCGTCATCGCCGGCGGCCACGCTGCGTTCAACCCGGAGCCGATCGCCGAGTTCATCGACGCCGCGGTGCTGGGTGACGGTGAGGAGGCCGTTCTCGAGATCACCGGCGTCGTCCGGGGGTGGAAGGCGCAAGGACGACCTGGTGGGCGCCGCGAACTGCTGCACCGCTTGGCTGGGATCGAGGGCCTCTACCTGCCGGGCTGCTACGACGTCAGTTACCTGACCGACGGCCGGATCGGCGAGGTGGTCCGCAACACCGAGCGTGCCCCGCACCGGGTAGCCAAACGCACCACGATGGACCTCGACGAGTGGCCCTACCCCAAACAGCCGCTGGTACCGATCGCGGAGACCGTGCACGAGCGGATGAGCGTGGAGATCTTCCGCGGCTGCACCCGCGGGTGCCGGTTCTGTCAGGCCGGCATGATCACCCGTCCGGTGCGGGAACGATCGATCCAGGGCATCGGTGAGATGGTCGAGCGAGGGCTTGCGGCCAGCGGGTTCAGCGAGGTCGGGTTGCTGTCGCTGTCCAGCGCGGACCACTCCGAGATCCACGAGGTCACCAAGGGCTTGGCTGACCGCTACGAGGGCAGCGGAACGGGCCTGAGCCTGCCCTCGACCCGGGTGGATGCGTTCAACATCGACCTCGCCAACGAGATCTCCCGCAACGGTCGTCGTTCCGGGCTGACCTTCGCTCCCGAGGGTGGCTCCGAACGGATCCGCAGAGTGATCAACAAGATGGTGTCCGAAGACGATCTGATCCGCACCGTGTCCACCGCGTTCGGCGCCGGCTGGCGTCAGGTGAAGCTGTACTTCATGTGCGGCCTACCCACCGAGACCGACGACGACGTGCTGCAGATCGCCCACCTGGCGCACAACGTGATCCGGGCCGGGCAGGACGCCAGCGGTAGTAAGGACATCCGATGCACGATCTCGATCGGCGGCTTCGTACCTAAGCCACACACCCCGTTCCAGTGGGCCGCCCAGGAGCACCCTGACGTGGTCGATGACCGGCTCAGAAAACTCCGCGCTGAGATCAATAGTGACCGCCGGATCGGCCGCAACGTCGGGATGCGCTACCACGATGGGAAACCCTCGCTGATCGAGGGTCTGCTCTCGCGCGGTGACCGGCGGGTCGGGCGGGTGATCGAGCGGGTGTGGCGCGACGGTGGCCGTTTCGACGGCTGGAGCGAGCACTTCCGCTACGACCGCTGGGTGCAGGCGTGCGCGGCCGAACTGGCCCCGCTGGGTGTGTCGCTGGAGTGGTTCACCACCCGCGAGCGCGGCCGCGAGGAGGTCCTGCCCTGGGATCACCTGGACTCGGGGCTGGACTCCGACTGGCTCTGGGACGACTGGCAGGACGCGCTGACCGGGCGTGAGCAGGACGATTGCCGGTGGACCCCGTGCTTCGACTGCGGTGTGTGCCCGTCGATGGGTACCGACATCCAGATCGGACCCAGTGGCCGGCAGCTTCTACCGATCAGTCCCGCGGTGCGCTGACCACTCTGAGCGCATCGACCAGGCCATGTCCGTAGAAGCCGTTGTCGGCGCCGCCGGCGCACGCTGCCGCCGGGTCGTCAGCGGGGCCAGGGCATGGCAGCGGATCGGCATACCGGGCCAGTAGGGCCGCGAGTTCCTTCGGGCCGGCCTCGGGCCGGGCCGAGGCGAGCAGCGCCGCCACCCCGGAGACATGCGGGGCCGCCATGGAGGTGCCGCAGGCGTAGCCGTACCCGCCGGGGACCGAGGACAGCACACACCCGCTGGAACCCGGGCGGGAGGGCTGCGCCCGGTCCCCGCCGGGTGCCGTCACGGTGACCACGCCCAGCCCATAAGAGCTGTACTCCGACTTGACGCGCCGAGCGCCGACGGCGGAGACCGCGACCACCCCGGGCAGCTCCGCGGGCAGCACGTCGCAGTTCTCGTCCACCGGGCGGGGTTGCGGGTGGGGCGCGTTGTCCGGGCTGCGCAGGTCCTGCTCGGGGTTGGCCAGGTCCGTCCGCTCGTTACCGGCGGCGGCGATGCTGAGCACCCCCTGGGCCGTGGCGTAGTGCACCGCACGCCGTACCGCCTCGTGGGCCACCGCCTGACCGGGCATATCAGAGCAGGTCAGAAGCCACGGGTCCAGTGAGTAACTGCTGTTGGCGATGCGTACCTGCTGGCTCGCCGCCCACATGAAGCCGCACACCGCGTACTCCGGATAGATGAACCCGTCGTCATCGACCACCTTCACCGAGGCCAGCCGGACCCCGGGCGCCACTCCGGTGATGCCCCGACCATCGTCGGCCGCGGCGATCGTGCCGGCCACGTGCGTGCCGTGCACCGAAGTGGCCGGGCTCCACGCAGCAGGTGAGGGGTCCGGCTTGCCGGACAGGCAGCCTGCCGACCGGGTTGGGTCGACGGCGGCGGCCAGATCGGGATGGGTCGCGTCCACCCCGGAGTCCAGCACCCCTACCAGCACCTCGGGCCGGCCCGGGTTGATCGCCCTGGCTTGCGGTGCACGGATCATCTCCATGTCCCACTGCTCGGCTGAGCGGTCCGCACCCAGCTCCTGGGCCGCCCCGGGAAGGCGCGCTGCGGTGAGCGGCACCACCGGACCGGCCAGCTCCGCCCGCCGCGGGGCGCCGAGTGTCTCGGCTTGCGCGCTGTAGGCCCTGCTGAGGCCGAACCGGGCCGCGAATCTCGGCTCGGTGGAGGTGGCAATTCCGACGCCGATCTGTGGGTAGTAGGCAGTGCTGGTGCCACAGGCATCCCGGACGGCTCGTGCCGCGGACCCTTCGGGAGTCTTCGCGTCGAAGAGCACCACATAACGCAGCAGCGGCCCGGTCGGTGCGCACTCCGGAGCCTGGCCTATCACCGGAGAAGCCGGTCCGGCCAGCGCGAGCACGGCTGCGACGGCTGCGGCAACCCGCAGGAGACGGAACAGCACCCGCAAACCTCCGGGTGGACGGGGCGTTCGCCCGCGGCAAGGTTGCCGTGACCCTAGTGACCCGACCCGGTCGGGACGCACGTGGGGTCGTGAGTGGCATTCGGTGCTAGAACCTAGAACACTGTTACGCACTCATGAGAGGAATCCATGACTCCCCATCCCTCCGCCGCCGCGGTGTGCAAGGTGCGGCTGCGCTTCGCCAAGCGGGGAAAGCTGCGGTTCACCTCGCACCGGGATGTCACCAGAGCCTTCGAGCGGGCGTTGCGGCGGGTCGGCTTGCCGATGGCGTACTCGCAGGGGTACAGCCCGCACCCGAAGGTCTCCTGGGTGGGGGCGGCGCCCACCGGGGCGGCCAGCGAGGCGGAGTACGTGGAGATCCAGCTGGTGGAGCACGTCGACCCCGAGGAGGTCCGCGCCAGGCTCGACGCGGCGCTGCCCGAGGGGCTGGCCGTGCTCGAGGGGGTGCTCGCCGGCCCTGGTGGGCTCGCCGAGCGGATCGAGGCCAGTGCCTGGCGCATCGAGCTGAGTGGGCTCGGTGGTGAGCAGCTCCGGCAGGCGGTCCAAGCTCTGCTCGCTGCCTCGACGGTGCTGGTCGAACGCCTGACCAAGGATGGCCGGCGTTGCATCGACGCGCGGGCGGCGATCGTGTCCTTGGACGTCGAGGATCCTCGGATGGGGCCGCCTGTGCTCGATCAGCACAGCCGGTGTGGGATACTCATCGTGGTCGTACGACAGGTCAGCCCTGCAGTGCGGCCCGACGATGTGCTGAGCGCGCTCGGTGCCGTCGCCGGAGGTCCGTCGGCGGTGCTCGTGAAAGCGATCCGGACTGCGCAAGGCCGGCTTGACGACGACGGGGGTCTCGTCGATCCGCTCGCAGTGGACCGGGCAACCGCCCGGATGGCTTTGAGGGAGTCTGACGATGAGTCGGATCAGCACGACGTCGCGGACATACCGGTGGACCGCTGAAAGGCCGCGGAGCTGCCGGTGACAGACAGGATTTCCGTCGCCGGACTCGGCGGCGGATAACGCACAGGGCCTCTGTGCGGCCGCGTCCCGGCATATGGGACGCGCCCGGGGGCTGGAGGAGTTGAATGGCGAACACGACAACCCCCGCCGGAGACCTCGGCGGGCGGACAACTGCACCCGCAAGCACGCCGCCCAACGGGGCTGATCTTGCATCCTCGTTGCCGGATCGGCCACGCGTGCATGCCTTGGCCAAGCTCCTGTCGGTGAGCAGCAAGGATGTCCTGGCCGTGCTGGCAGAGCTCGGTATCGCGGCCCGTAGCGCGCAGTCGAGCATCGACCGCGAGACGGCCTTGCGGGCGCTGCAGGTGCTACTGCCGGAACCCGAGCTCGATCCGACCGAGATCGACGAGGTGATGCTTCGGCCGCCGGGGCTGGATCTGGCGGCTCGGCCGCTGGCATTCAACGCGGCCGCGCCGGTGTTCCTGCCTCCGGCCCAGCCCGCCCCGCAGCCGACGGTGGTCGACGAGCCCGACCTCGATGACGATCAGGAGGACGAGGCGGGCGCGGAAGATACCGGTACAGATGAGGCGGAGGCCGATGGCGGCACCCGGCGGCGCCGGCGGCGAGGTCGCCGTGGCCGTGGCCGCGGTAAAGCCGGCGCAGATGCCGAAGACGGCTCGACCGAGCAGAGCGCCGGCAGTGAACAGGACGACGGCGACGCCCAGGACGAGCTGGCCGAGGACCGGGCTGCCGAGGTGCGTGCGGGCGAAGAGCCCGGAGATGCCGGGGTGCGCCGGCGCCGTCGCCGCAGACGTCGGCGCGACGGCAGCGACGCGGATGCCGACCTCGGTGAGGACGACCCACCGCACACCGTGGTGCATGTCCGGGACAGCAAGGGCCAGGTGCTGGTCGAGGACGAGGTGCAGTCCATCCGGGGCTCCACCCGCCTGGAGGCCAAGAGGCAGCGCCGGCGCGACGGCCGGGAGGCCGGCAGGCGGCGGGTGGCGATTCTGTCCGAATCGGAGTTCCTGGCCCGGCGCGAGGCAGTCGAACGCACCATGGTCGTGCGTGAGCGTCCGGAACGCACCCAGATCGCGGTACTCGAAGACGACATCCTGGTGGAGCACTTCGTCACCATGTCGGGCACGGGGTCGCTGGTCGGCAATGTTTATCTCGGCCGGGTGCAGAACGTGCTGCCCTCGATGGAGGCCGCGTTCGTGGACATCGGCCGGGGCCGCAACGCGGTGCTCTACGCCGGGGAGGTCGACTGGGATGCCGCCGGGCTGGAAGGCAAGGCGCGGCGCATCGAGCAGGCGCTCTCCAGCGGTGACAACGTTCTCGTGCAGGTGACGAAGGACCCGGTGGGCCACAAGGGTGCCAGGCTGACCACCCAGATCAGCCTGCCCGGTCGGTTCCTGGTGTACGTGCCGGGCGGCCGGGCCACCGGGATCAGCCGCAAGCTGCCCGATACCGAGCGCAGGCGCCTCAAGGAGGTGCTCAAGCGGATCGTCCCCGACGATGCCGGCGTGATCATCCGGACCGCCTCCGAAGGGGTCAGCGAGGACGAGCTGTCCCGGGACGTGCGCCGGTTGCAGGCTCAGTGGGAGGTCATCCTGGACAGGTCAGGGACGTCCCCGGACCGCTCCGGCGGTGGCAAGGTCACCGCACCGGAGTTGCTGTACGAGGAACCCGACCTGCTGGTCAAGGTGGTCCGGGACCTGTTCACCGAGGACTTCCGGGAGCTGGTCGTCCAGGGCGAGGACGCGTGGGACACCGTTGACGGTTACGTCAAGCACGTCGCCCCGGACCTGATGCCCAGGGTGCGCCGCCACACCGGCACCGACGACGTGTTCACCGAGTTCCGGATCGACGAGCAGATCACCAAGGCCCTGGATCGCAAGGTGTGGCTGCCTTCCGGCGGTTATCTGATCATCGACCGCACCGAGGCGATGACCGTGATTGACGTCAACACCGGCAAGTTCACCGGATCTGGCGGCAACCTCGAAGAAACCGTCACCCGGAACAATCTCGAGGCCGCCGAAGAGGTCATCCGGCAGCTCCGGCTGCGCGACATCGGCGGGATCATCGTCATCGACTTCATCGACATGGTGCTCGAATCGAATCGGGACCTGGTGCTCCGCCGGCTGACCGAATGCCTGGGCCGGGACCGCACCCGCCATCAGGTTGCCGAAGTCACCTCGCTGGGGCTGGTCCAGATGACCCGTAAGAAGGTCGGTACCGGCCTGCTGGAGGCCTATTCCAGTACGTGCGAGCAGTGCAAGGGCCGGGGCGTGCTGGTGTCCGCGGAGCCGGTGAATGTCCGACCGCAGCCGGCTACGGCGCCGGTTGCGCAGCCGGCTGGGACACCGGCGGTGGCCCGGGACTCCAGCAGCTTGAACGGCCGCCGCTCCCGGTCCCGGGGACGGGGGTCCTCAGGCGCCTCCGCAGCATCCGAGCAGGCGAGCACGCCGGTCCCGGTTGTATCCGAGGTTGCGCCCGTGCCGGCGCCGGCGGATGATCCGCAACCGACGTCGGTGCCGGCACCTGCTGCCGCGGAATCGACTGTCCGGGAATCAACCCCACCGGCTGCCGACCTGCCGAGCGTGCCTGCCCAGGCTGCACCGCGGACCGCGGCGCGGCGCCGCCGGGCTGCCTCCCGGCCTGCCGGGCCGCCCGCCACCGAGTTGCCTGAGGATGCTGGCTCGGCTGGCCCGGCTGGCCCGGCCATTCGCGACAACGCCCATGAGGTCAGCACCCCGGTTTGACCAAGCTAGTCGGCGGGCCGTACCCTCGTGGACGGCCCGCCGGTTCGGCGGGCCGAGTTCTGTATGCCGCACGCGCACCCGCAGTTGCCAGACCACAGCGTCAGCCCGGATCAGTCCATGCCAGTCGAACAACCAGGAGTACCACCCGATGTACGCGATCGTGAAGACCGGCGGCAAGCAGTACAAGGTGGCCGTAGGGGACGTCGTCGAGGTGGAGAAGCTTGCCGGTGAGCCCGGAACCGAGGTCAGCCTGCCCGCGGTGCTGCTCGTCGACGGCGCCGAGGTGACTGCCGACGCGGCTACGCTGGGCGTGGCCGCGGTCCGCGGCAGGGTCCTCGAGCAGGTCAAAGGACCCAAGATCCGGATCCACAAGTTCAAGAACAAGACCGGTTACCACAAGCGTCAGGGGCACCGGCAGCAGCTGACCCGCGTCGAAGTCACCGCAATCGCCCGGTGATCGTGGACGTTCAGAGAACTGTAACGAGGGTGTGAGCACCGATGGCACACAAGAAGGGCGCCTCCAGCTCCCGCAATGGGCGTGACTCCAACGCCCAGCGGCTCGGAGTCAAGCGGTTCGGCGGCCAGATGGTCAACGCGGGAGAGATCCTCATCCGCCAGCGCGGCACCAAGTTCCACCCGGGCGTGCATGTCGGTCGTGGTCGTGACGACACCCTGTTCGCCTTGGAGGCGGGCGCGGTGGAGTTCGGCACCAAGCGTGGGCGCAAGACCGTGAACATCGTCCCGGCGCAGGCCTGAGTCCGGCACCCACACGACGCAGCCCTGAGGGGCGGGACCGGTGAGGACCGGCCCGCCCCTCATCGGCGTTGCGGCCGGGCGATCGAGATCGAATTGAGGCAACAACGTGTCCCGCTTCGTGGATCGGGTGGTGATTCACGTCGCCGCTGGCGACGGCGGGCACGGCTGCACCTCGGTGCACCGGGAGAAGTTCACCCCGCTGGGCGGACCCGACGGGGGCAACGGTGGGCGCGGCGGCGACGTGGCGCTGGTGGTGGACCCCGGAGTGCACACCCTGCTCGATTTCCACTACCGCTCTCAGGCCATCGCCTCCAGCGGTAAGGCGGGGCAGGGTGGCAACCGTAACGGCGCGGTGGGCGAGGACTGCGAGCTGCGGGTGCCGGAAGGCACCGTGGTGCTCACACCCGGAGGTGAGGTGCTGGCCGACCTGATGGGCGGTGGCACCCGGTTCGTCGCCGCGGCGGGCGGACGGGGTGGGCTGGGCAACGCCGCGCTGGCGTCCAAGACCCGCAAGGCGCCGGGCTTCGCCCTGCTCGGTGAGCCGGGCGAGCAGCGTGAGCTGGTGCTGGAGCTGAAGTCGGTGGCCGACGTCGGGTTGGTCGGTTTCCCCTCAGCGGGCAAGTCCTCCCTGGTGTCGGTGCTCTCCGCGGCTCGCCCCAAGATCGCCGACTACCCGTTCACCACTCTGGTGCCCAACCTCGGTGTCGTGACCGCGGGAGAGACGGTGTTCACCATCGCCGACGTCCCCGGTCTGATTCCCGGCGCCAGCCAGGGCAAGGGTCTGGGACTGGAGTTCCTGCGGCACATCGAACGGTGTGCTGTGCTGGTGCATGTGGTGGACTGCGCGACCGTTGCTTCCGGCCGTGATCCGCTCTCGGACGTCGATGCCTTGGAGCGCGAGCTTGCCGCCTACACCCCCACCCTGGGTGGCGAGCTGGTCTCCCGCCCTCGGCTGGTCGTGCTCAACAAGATCGACGTTCCGGACGCCCGGGAGCTGGCCGAGCTGGTACGACCCGAGCTCGCAGCCCGCGGGCTGCCGGTGCACTGCGTGTCCGCGGTGACCACCGAGGGTCTGCGGGAGCTGCGTTTTGCCCTCGGCGCGGCCGTACGCCAGCATCGGGTGTCGCTACCCTGCGCAGAACCGACCCGGGTGCTGGTGCGCCCGACGGCGCTCGACGAGTCCGGTTTCGAGATCACCGCCGATCCCGATCGGCCGGAAGGGTTCATCGTCCGAGGTGCCCGCCCGCAGCGGTGGGTGCGGCAGACGAACTTCGACAACGCCGAGGCGGTCGGCTACCTGGCCGACCGGTTGGCCCGCCTCGGCGTGGAGGATGCCTTGGCCAGTGCGGGCGCCCAGTCTGGCTGCCCGGTCACCATCGGTGACGTCACCTTCGATTGGGAGCCGGCCACGCCGGCTGGAGCCGCTGCCATCCGTATGAGTGGGCGAGGCACTGACTGGCGGTTGGAGCATGACGACCGCACGGGGGCAGCGCAGCGCAAGGCCGCTCGACGTGCTCGGCGTGAGCCGGCCGCAGACGGTGAGGTCGAACAGGAGTGAGCCCGACCCGGCAGGCCGTGGCGCAGGCGAGATACCTGGTGGTCAAGGTCGGCTCGTCCTCGCTCACCACCGCGGCCGGCGGCCTGGACCGGGCCAGATTGGACACCCTGGTGGACGCGCTCGCCGACCGCGCCGGGACCGGCACCCAGCTCGTCCTGGTGTCCTCAGGTGCTATCGCCGCCGGGCTGGCGCCGTTGGGGCTGCGCCGCCGGCCCCGCGATCTGGCCACCCAGCAGGCCGCTGCCAGCGTCGGGCAGCTGGCGTTGGCGCACGCCTACGCCGAGTCCTGGGCCCGGCACGGCCACACCGTCGGGCAGGTGCTGCTGACCTCAGATGACATGGTGCGCCGCGCGCACTACCGCAACGCGCAGCGCACCTTCGCGCGGCTGCGTGGGCTCGGCGTGGTGCCGGTGGTCAATGAGAACGACACCGTCGCCACCGACGAGATCCGGTTCGGGGACAACGACCGGCTGGCGGCGCTGGTCGCGCACCTGGTCGGTGCCGACGCGCTGGTGTTGCTCTCCGACGTCAACGGGCTCTACGACAGCGATCCACGGCTGGGCCCGGCTCGGCTGATTCCGGAGGTGACCGCGGCAGCGGACCTGTGCAGGGTGCGGGTTGGCGCCGGTGGCGCGCTGGGTACCGGTGGGATGGTGTCCAAGCTCGACGCCGCGACGGTAGCCTCCCAAGCCGGGGTACCGGTCCTGCTGGCCGCTGCGACGCAGGTCAGACGCGCTTTGGGACCAGCCGACGTCGGCACCGCTTTCGCGCCGAGCGGAACTCGACTATCGGCCCGCCGGTTCTGGCTGCGCCACGCCGCGGGTGCGGCAGGTCGGCTGCAACTCGACGACGGGGCGGTGAGCGCGGTGGTGCACCGCCGGCGTTCGCTGCTCGCCGCCGGCATCATCAGCGTCGAGGGCGATTTCGGGGCCGGCGACGTGGTAGAGCTGATCGACAGGTGTGGCGTCGTGGTGGCCCGGGGGATGGTCGGATTCGACGCGGCCGAGCTGCCCGAGCTGATCGGCCGCTCCACCCTGGACCTGCCTCCCGAGCTGCGCCGCGAAGTCGTCCACGCCGATGACCTCGTACCCGTGTAGGGGGTGGGCGGGCAGTAGTGTGGGGGACCGTGCAGCTGCGAGTGGATTCCGGTACGGCCGCCGAGGTGGTCGCGGAGTGCGCGCGGCGAGCGCAGCACGCCGCGCCGGCCCTGGCCAGCGCATCCGACGAGCACATTAACGCCGCGCTGGACGCCATGGCGCGGCGGCTGACCGCCTCCGCCACCGACGTGCTCGCCGCGAACGCCGCGGACATCGCCGTCGCCGAGCAGTCCGGGATGACCCAGGCACTGATCGACCGGCTGCGCTTGGACGAGGCGCGGCTGACCGACATGGCCGATCAGCTCGCCCTGCTCGCCCAGGTCCCGTTCCCGCCGCGCGATCAGGTACTCGAAGACCGTCCGGACGGGTTACGGCTGATCGAGCGCCGCCGCCCGGTCGGAGTGGTGGGCGCCACCTTCGAGGCCCGCCCGAACGTCACCGTCGATGTCGCCTCGCAGCTGGTGAAATCCCGCAACGCCGGGGTGCTGCGGACCGGGTCGGCAGCGCTGCGTTCCGCACTGGCGCTGCGCGAGCACGTCATCGCGCCGGCCCTGGGCGACGCCGGTCTGGAACCGGGCGCTGTGCAGCTGGTGCCGGACCCACGACGGGACAGCGCCGTCGCGCTCGTGCAGCAACCCGGACTGATCCCGCTGGTCATCGTGCGGGGCAGCGGTGAGATCACCCGGATGCTGGCCGCCGAAGGTGCCCGACACGGAGTGCGGGTGCTGGCCCATGCCGACGGCGGGGGAGTGCTCTACATCGACACGGCTGCCGACCCCTCGATGGCGCTCGAGCTGCTGGTGGCCGGGCTGGACCGGCTGGGTGTCTGCAATCGCGTCAACCTTCTGCTGGTCGCCGACAACGCGCCGGCGGAGTTGTACGACGCGTTGCTGGGTGCCGTTCAGCAGCGCGGGATCGCGCTGTCGCTACCGCCCCATGGTCACCCGCTCGGGCACGAGTGGGCTCTGGACACCGGCCGGGAGTCGACGCTGACCGTGAGCCGGGTGAGGAGTCCGCGGCACGCCGCGCAACTTGCCAACCAGGAGACCTCCGGACTGGCTGCGACGATCGTCACCGATGATGAGGCCGCCGCGGGCGAGTTCCTGGACGACTACGCTGGTACTGGGGCGTTCTGGAACGCCAGCACCCGCTTGCTCGACGGGTTCAAACTACGGCGGGTCCCCGAGACGGGGATCAACGTCGACCGGGTGCCCGGTCCGCGTGGGCCGGTCACCTTCGCCGACCTCTACCTGCGGCAGTTCGTCGTCATCCCGACCCACTGGTCTTGCGGATGAGGTCGAGATAGCCGGCTATCGCGAGCGCGGCCAGGGTCCAGACCAGGGCTTGCAGTATCCAGGTGATCGCCGTGAAACCTTGGCCGGCGGGACTGGATGTGTCGAAATCGCATCGGTCGCCGATCGCCGCTGGAGCCAGTGGCAGGCTGCGGTCGATCCCCGCCCCGATCTGTTCGATCAGGGAGCACGGTGAGTTGGGATCGGGGGCCAGGCTGGTGTGCACGGTGACGTAGCGACCCGGACCGATGGAGGTGTGCCCGGCAGCCACACCCAGCCCCGCCGCGAACACCAACACCAGCAGCAGGGCCAGGACAGCGCGGCTGCTGCGGTAGCCGTATCCCGCGATGGCCCCCCAGAGCCGATGCGCGGCCTTGATCAGCGGACCACCGAGCTCGCCACGGTGGTAACGGTCCTGCTGCGCAGCGATGAGGACTTCGCGCGCGGTGGATTCCTGACCGCAGGCTCTGAGCGCGCTGACCAACTGCTGGTAGGGCTGTGGTCGATAGTCACGGGTGTGGTGGGTGATCAGGTGCAGCCACTCGTGCCAGCCGACGCCGTGAAGCGATGTGTAGGACAGCCCGGACAGCGTCAGCGCAGGAGCGGGCGCGACACAGCTCGAGCGCTGGGCGGCGCCTTCTGGACAGATCACCAGGGCGGGCAGGAACAGGTGCTTGGCCGCTGCGTCCTCCAGGTCGAGGACGGGACCGGCCGGGTTGGTGAGTTTCGCGTTGCTGAAATTGAGCTGGCCGCTGATGTGGGCATCCGCCAGCCGCACGGCGCTGTCCTGGCAATGCCCGGTGGCAGTGAGTCCCTCGGCGAACATGTCGCTGTCGACCTGTAGATGGTCGCCGATCAGGGCCCGGCCGGCCTGGTTGGTGAGTTTCGCGTTGCTGAGGTTGAGCTGGCCGCTGATATGCGCGTCCGCTAACCGCACGGCGGCGTCGGAGCAGTGTCCGGTGGCGATGAATCCTTCGGCGAACATGTCGGCCTCGACCCGGAGGTGGTCCCCGATGAAGGCCGGCCCGGCGGGGTTGATCAGCTCGGCGCGGTCGAGGTTGAGCTGGCCGCTGATATGTGCGTCCGGGAGCCGTAGCACGCCGTCTTCACCATGTCCGGTGGCGGTGAACCCGTCGAGGAACACCCCACCGTTGACGTGCAGGTGGTCCCCGATGAGGGCCGGCCCGGCGGGGTTGATCAGCGCAGCGCCATCCAGGTTGAGCTGGCCGGTGATGTGGGCGCCGGGCAGCCGCACCGCGCCGCGCTCGTAGTGCCCGGTCGCGGTGAACCCCTCGGCGAGCACCAGCCCGCCACCGACATGCAGCCCGTCGGCGATGAGGGCGGGCCCGGCCTGGTTGGCCAGCTCGGCACCATTGAGGTTGAGCTGCCCGAGGATCCGCGCGCCGGGCAGCCGCACCGCGCCGAGCTCACCCGCCCCGGTGGCGATGAATCCCCCACCGAAGACGTCACCGTCGACGTGGAGTCCGTCGGCGACGAGGGCGGGTCCGGCCTGGTTGCTCAGCCGTGCGCCGTTGAAGTTGAGCTGGCCCCTGATGTGGGCGCCGAGCAGCCGTACCACACCGTGGTTGCCGTCCCCGGTGGCGGTGAATCCGTCACCGAGCAGCACATCGCCCTCGACCTGCAGGCCGTCGCCATCCAGGGCCGAAAGATGCGACCCCGCCAGGGTCAGCCAGGGTAAACGGGCACTGACCAGCAGCACAGGGTGTTCGAAGAAACAGTCTCGCAGCTCGAGTCCTACCACGGCCGGCACGTGGGTGAGATCAAGTGTTCCGGTGATCCGAGCCCCGTGCAGGCGCACTCCCAGTGGATCAAGGCGCTCGCCGCCCCGCCCCAGCACCAGCTCCCGCAGCAACTCAGCACGGACGCTGTACCTGGGGCTGTCCGTTGTTGCCAACTGCTCAACGGTGCGGGTGCTGTGCTCGACCACGCATCCAGATCCCAGGGCATCAATGAGCGCGAGCTCTCTCGACGAGGCCGCACTGAGACTTCCGCTCGCCACGATTGCCCAGCCTAACTGAGGGGTCAGCCTATCGCCGCCGGAACCGATCCTGGACGTTTCGCCTAGGCTTCGGCCATGTCCGACCGGCGGCTGGGGGTCATGGGCGGGACCTTCGACCCGATCCACCATGGTCACCTCGTCGCCGCCAGTGAGGTGGCGGCCCGTTTCGGTCTGGACGAGGTCGTGTTCGTGCCCACCGGGATCCCGTGGCAGAAAGCTGAGTGTGCGGTCAGTCCAGCCGAAGACCGTTACCTCATGACCGTCATCGCCACCGCGTCCAACCCGCGGTTCTCCACCAGCCGGGTGGACATCGATCGCCCGGCGCCCACGGTCACCGTCGACACCTTGACTGATCTGCAGGTCCAGTACCCCAGCCATGAGATGTTCTTCATCACCGGTGCTGATGCGCTGGCCCAGATACTGTCCTGGAAGCGCCTCGACGAGTTGTTCGCCCTGGCCCATCTGGTGGGAGTGACCCGCCCGGGGTTCGACCTCGACGGAAAGCACCTGCCCGATGGGGCGGTGAGCCTGGTCGAGGTGCCCGCATTGGCGATCTCCTCGACGGACTGCCGGCAGCGGGTCAGGCGCGGCCAGCCAGTCTGGTACCTGGTGCCCGACGGGGTGGTGCAGTACATCAGCAAACGCGGTTTGTACCGGGGTACACGCCACTGAACAGCATCAATAGTGTCGTTGAGTGCCCTGGGTACAACACCGGTACAACTCGCCCGGTCTTCTTCACATTATTTATCCTTGCTCGCTTTCACCGGCCTGCCGCTGGGCGGACATCTCGGTCTTGATCTCCTTCGCGCGCTGCCAGTTCCTGCTCCAGGGCCGCCAAGATCCACCAGGGCAACGTGGTGGCGGAGGCAATTTGCCGCCAGGTCGCCGCCACCGCCCAGGACGCCGCAGCTATTTCTCTTGCTGCTGTCGGATCACTCTTGCCGCGTCGAGCCGTCATCTCCCAGGCGCGGCCGTACTGCCGGTAGGCCGCTTCCCAGACACGCGTGCATTTCTCTGACGCCATCACATCGCCCCCAGAGCCCGACACGAGGTGCGCACCGTGGTGCAAATGGTCCGGAGACCGACCGGGGGGCCCGAGGACCCTCCCGACCAGCACCCCGAATCCCGCGCGCCCTCGCCGCGGCCCATCGCGAGACTCACGCGGCCTTACGGGGCTGCTCACCGCTCCCGGCGGCGCTGCTCGGCTTGATCGATGGCGACGGCTGGGTCCCGGCAGCACGGGCCGTCGCGGTGAAACCGGTTGCCCGGTAGAGGTAGGATTGATACTTGAACTCGCCGTTACCCGCGACTCGGGGCTCTGCGGTCAGCCCATCGAGCGCGATCGCACCGGTCGCCCAGAGGCCTTGTCCTCGCGCGTTTGATACTCGTTGTCTGGTGTGACGTCGCCAACCAAAACGAGGCCCTGCCTCAGAGGAGGAGGGATCAACAGCGTTGGACGCCCGGCCAGTTGTGCTGAAGGTGCTACTCCAGCACCGTCACTTACAACCTCACCGCGCCTTTTGTCGCGAGTACGACAGGGTTGCGGCTAAAGCTGATCCGACTCTGCGGGGAGGGTGGCCGAGCAAGGCACAGTTCTACCGATGGCTTTCCGGTGAGTTAATTGGGCTTCCGTACCCCGACCACTGCCGAGTTCTAGAGAGCATGTTCCCCGGCTGGACGGTCAACCAACTATTCCAAACCCACGATGGCGGAATCGACTTCATACCCGAACCGGCTAAATCACGAGCGGCGGCGCCGACTACCCAACCGGCCGATCAAAATCCTGCAACCCTGTCTCACAGGGTTTCCCCCGGGACGTCTGCCGATCTCAGGCTAGCTACTGGCACGGACAAAGACCGCGCGAATGAGGCAGGATTCGACGATAGTTGCGATCTGGTCACGGTGAGCCAGCGTTCATGGCACGATGCACGAAAATACGTGGGACTCAATCAGGCGAAGCTGCACGCACGAGCCGTGGAACTATATGCGCCGCCGTGGCGGCTACCGCAGGCGCCGATGCTCTCCCGGCCCTCCTGGCTACCCGATACACCAATCGCACTTGAGGATATCAAACTCGAATGGGAGCCGAATCCGCCGAAACCGATTATCGTGGGCAGTGAACCGGAAGCCCGCTCGTTGCTTCCGCTGCGCACGCAGCGCCAAACATTTCCCAGCTACAGCAGCGCGATCCGCTATCTCAGTCCGCCTGTCCTGTTCGAAAACCGCCCTTGTTACAGGTTGCTTGAAGCAGCATTGAACGGACATGCCCAAGCATGCCTACGGTTCGGCCAGTCCTGTTATTTCGATAAGATAGACGTATCCGAGGCGCTTGTGCACGGACTGTCCTCGGCGATGATCAATTCGACGGATTCCCGGCTGGAGCTACCATTCCGCTCGCTCATCTCGGATCCGTTCGATCTTGTTCTTCGTGCTGTGAACACTTCTATCGTGACACTCACCATCCGGCGTGATCCTGCGAGTGGTGAGGCGAGTTTCTTCTTGCTCCGCCGGGAACCGGCCAAGGTCGTGACAGGAGGCGGTGAATACTGTCTCATTCCGGCTGGCGAGTTTCAGCCGGCAAGTGTCTCTCCTGACAGCGTGCTGTCAGATCTGGACATTTGGCGGAATATTGTGCGCGAGTACAGCGAAGAGTTACTCGGGCAACCGGAACATGACGGAAGTAGTGGACGACCGGTCGACTATACGCACTGGCCTTTCTTCCGGGCAATGCAGAGGGCTCGTGACCGAGGCGAACTGCGGATTTACGTACTCGGCGTCGCACTACATGCGTTGAGCCTCAATGCCTCCATCGTGACTGTCGCGGTCATCGACAGCGCCGTCTTCGATTCTCTGTTCCGTGAAGCGGCGCAGATCAACGCTGAAGGGGAAATCGTGGTCCGCTGGGGAGGCGACAAGGAAGGACATAGCCTTTCATTCGACGAAGCCACCGTCAACCGCTTCCTGCACACAGAGCAACTGGTGTCATCCACCGCAATCACCGGACTAAGCCTCGCCTGGCGACACAGGGCCGATATCCTGAACTCCACGGGATAGTGATCAGCCTCCAATGTACCCGTCGGCCTGCGTATCGGCTGACCAACCGATGATGGTCGACTCGCCCGCTTGCGCAGTCGTACTCCGCCATCATCATATGATGGGGTCTGGCTGGTGCGTGGTCTCGGCTTCGATATTCAGCGCGTTGTAGACCGTGACGTGCGACGATAACTTGACGAATGGCGGCCCTTCCACGGGACGGGAGGTCCGCCGACATCGGCGCGACGACGCGTTTACGCCTAACAGCGTGGCAAGTTTTCGGTGGAGTACCACCGGCCGTCCAGCAGTTCACGGCTCCACGGCCGAACCCTAAGCTGTGTACGGCGCGTGTGGTTGTCACCTGCCAGTTTAGGTCGGTCATGACCCGTAGGTATAGCGTGAGCTATACTCTTGGCACGCGGAGCGACAGGATGCCGTGGGAGATCTTCCTTACTGATGAGGTCAACGGATGGCTCGACGACCTGGCAACGGTCGACGATGGCAGCTACCGACAGGTCGTCTATGCGATCGAGGCGCTGGCCGAGGTCGGCACGAACCTGGGTCGGCCGTTAGTCGATCGGATGAAGGGCTCAGCCATCCACAATCTCAAAGAACTCCGCCCCGGATCCGCAGGTTCCACCGAGGTGCGGGTCTGTTTGTCTTCGACCCATGGCGCAGCGCGATCCTGCCGGTCGCCGGAGACAAGGCGAGCAACTGGTCAGGCTGGTACCGCCACGCCATCCCCCACGCGGAACAGCTCTATGAGACCTACCTGAAAGAACGAGCCGCTGAACAGGAGCCGCCACTATGAGCACCGTGCGCTGGTCGGACATCCGCGACAAACACATCGAGGCGATCGGTCGCGAGGACGTCGAGCGTGGCACGTCCCGGCTCATCTCCCAGGTTCGTGCGCACCGGCTCGCTGACATGCGCAAGAGGCGCGGCCTGACCCAGCGCGAAGTCGCCCAGGCGATGGGGGTGACCGTCGGACGGGTCAGCCAGATCGAAAACGGTGAGCTCTCCGGCATCGATGTTCTCGACCGTTACGTCACTGCTCTCGGAGGCCTCCTTGAAGTCGTCGCGAACTTCGGTGACGAACAGTTCAAGGTCGGCTGAGCACAGGAGTTGAAGAAAACGAAGATGCTTACCACATTGGAGATGGCTCGCGCCGAGTTCGGCTTCTACGCGGCGCACATTGCATTATATAACGGTGAAGTCGAACCCCTGCACGGACATACCTTCCAGGTCGCCTTGCGCGTGTCCGGCGAGCTCGATGCCAGCGGAATGGTTGCTGAGTTCAGCGAGATCAAGCCTGCCATGCGGGACGCCGTCGCGCCGCTGCGACGTCGCACCCTGGTACCCGGACAGGCGCCGGAGTTGCGGATCACGCCGAGCGACGAGTCCTTGTCAATCATCTGCGGCCGCAAGCACTATCTGCTGCCCGCCGAGGACGTGACCATGCTGCCGCTGGTCAACACCACCCTTGAGGCGCTGGCCGGCTATCTGCTCAGCCAGGTACTGCCACAGCTACAGAGGGCCGGACTGGTGGCTGCAGAACTTGAAATTTCCGAGCTTCCGGGCACCTCGGCCACTGCTCGTGCCGACCTCGGCTGAGTTGATGATCATCGAGCCGCACTCCTCGCCTGCACGGCGGATGCCCCACATCGTGTCCGAAGATCCTTCGAGGTCGGGATACCACGACCACACTGGCCCACACGGCCCGTCCAGGACTTACAAACCAGTTTGATCGAGTAGGCATGGGAGTTCGCACCAGTTCGTCCCTGGAACTACCCCGATGGACTCTCCCCGTGGCCGCGCCGCGGGGAAGGTCCCCCAAACAGCCAACCGACCGTGTGTTGTGTTTCGCTTACTCCCCAGCCAGCTGGTTGCGCGCTTGGTCCAGGTCCTTGTGGTCACCCAGGTCAATGGCCTTCACCTGGGTGACCACGCCCTCCAGGGCCTCCGGGGGCAGCCCGTCTGGCTGCGAGTACACCAGCACACCATTCCGGTACGCCATGATGGTGGGGCTCCTGCTGATGTTGGCAGCGGCCGCCAAGCCCTGCTCGGCCTGGACATCGACCGTGCCGTAGACGACGTCGGGGTGTTCGTTCGAGGACGCCTCGAACGTCGGCGCGAACCTGCGGCAGCCGTCGGACGAGGAGTCACAGAAACAGACGAAAACCACATCGTTGCCGGTGATTACCTCATCGAAGTTCGTTTCAGTCAGGGTCTGGGTGGCCATGGCATCCCTTCATGTCGTTGTGCCCGAGGCACCACCGTGCACGTCGATTATCTTGCACCTACCTCAGCGCCCGGTCATGATCAACCCTGATCTGAACCTGATTGTCTTTACGTGTACAGCTGAGAAGGACAGCAACTGTGTACCGCGCTACACGTCTTTGACCAGCACCGCGCCGAACTAACCGGTGTCCGCTCGAGCTGACTGCGGGTGCGCGCTGGTCGCCGGTCAGCTCATGAGCCCCGCGAGGCTCGCTTCCTTGAGGATCCGTTCGCGGTCGCGCCACCAGGAGTAGTAGGCACCCTTGTACCCCAATGCGACTGCGTGCTTGAGAAACGGGTTGTCCGCGTAGTTGTTGTCATCTTGGCCATCTCCGGCAACGGTCGGCAGCGCCACGCGATAGTGCTCAGACTCCGGGACGTACTGCTGGATCCATCGGATCGTGTTCACCCATTTGCCGTCAGGGCGTTCGATGGTTTCAGGATCTTCGGGGAGATCCGGGGAGAAGTAGAAGACCGGCCGGATGCGTCCCTGTTCGTCGAACCAGAACTGACGCTCGTACTCGGTCATCGACTCGCATTGGTCGAGGGGCTTCAGGAAGATCGGGCCCCTGGCCGTGTTGGACTGCAAGCCGCGTATGACGTTGTGGCCCGCGGACTCGGCAGCGAAGCGGATGCCCAGCGGCGCATGCGGGAAGACCTGGAGCCCGAGCGTGTAGCCGACCACCGTCGTCGGCAGCTCCAGGGTTTCGTCGATGGTTCGCTTGAGCGTCTCGAGGGTCTCACCGGGCAGCCCGAGGAGCAGCTCGGTGGTGATGGTGATGCCGCGATCGGACAGGAGCTTCGTCACCCGGCGGACGTCGTCGATCGTGTAGGCGAGGCCGACCCGGCCACGTGGTGCGTCCCAGACCGCCAAGTTCTCGCGGCACATGTGCTCGGCCGACAGCGAGACTCCGTGGCAGCCTGCCTCAGCCAGGAGATCCACGAGTTCCTCGTCGAAGGGCACCGGGTGCGCGTAGATCCACAGCCGGAGCTTGCGCAGCGGGCCGACGCTGCGACGTTGACGGGCGATGATCTCGCGGAGGATCTCCTTACCGTGGGCGGGCCTGATGTTGAACTCGCTGTCGGTGGTGTGAACGTCGTAGATCCCCTGCGAGACCAGTGACTCCAGCTCGTCGACGACGGCGTCAGCGGTCCGCCGAGACACGGCCGAGCCCTTGGCGTCAGGTTCGACACAGTGATTGCACGCGAACGGGCAACCGTTCTTGGTGAGCAGGTTGCCGAGTCCGCCCTTGTCGTAGTACTCGCGGTTGTCGACGCGATACGGCACGCCGGATCGCCGGTGGTAGCGGGCCACGATGTGACGGCCGAGCGTAGCGCCGGCCACCGGATGCCCTGCTCCACCCGCTGGCCGGACGGTTCGCCCGTCGTACCGGAGGAGCCCCTGGACGGTCTCCGGTGACCGTCCGGACACCAGCGCGTCGGCCAGATCACACAGGATCACCTCGCCTGGGCCCTTCACACCGTAGGGAACCTCGAAGTACTCCATCGCCGCGTAGGGCATTGAAGAGAAACCCGCACCCCCGAGCACGATTGGGGCGCTGGTTTCCGCGCGGATCGCGTCGATCACCGCCAGGTGGTCGGGCAGGAAGACGCGCTGCTCCTGGGGTTGCACACTCCCCGCATTGCGAAGCGTCACCCCCACCAGGATGGGATCGCGAACGGCGAAGTACTCGGCGAGCTGCCAATCGGTCTCCCTGAACGTCAGATCCAAGACCTCCGCATCGAAGCCTGCGAGCTCCAGATGCGAGCACAGGATGTCCAGGGCGTACGGCGTGACCCCCGGCTTGACGAAATTGGGATTGACCAGGGTGACCAAGCCCCTTGAAGCGGGCTGCGAGAGCCGCATTGTTCCTCCGAGCCGAGATAGACGAGCGGGTTCGCGCGCAGCTCGCTCATGCCCACAGAGTTCAGAACCGGTATGGGCGTGTCAAGCGGCGGCACGCGCGGCTGGGCCCACCGGCATGGTCTGCCGGTGGAGACCGCCGGAGCTCAGTCGGCCAGCTTCGCGATCGCCTGCGCCCACAGGAAGAACTTGTTGGTCCCCAGGTCACGGACCGTGGTAATCCCGAACGCCGACTTCAGGTGCTCCGCATCCGCGTCGCTCACGCCCTGCAGAGCAGCCACGGGCGCGTCGGCCAGCTCGGGGATGCTCTTGTCCTCGTATGCTTTGTCCACTTTGCTCGCGATGTCACCCATCGGACAGCATCCTCCCACTCTGTCAGCAAGCGGCGCGGGAACGCCAGCAGATCGCATACAGACAACCACACGTAAGCCCCGCGGGCTGCCGAACACCGAGCACGTACGCTCATCTGTGGCCGGGCGGACAGCCGGAGCGTCGACGGCACCACGCGTAGTCTCAGCGTCGGCTGCCGGAGCTGGGGGAGAAGGAGTGATGTGTCAGCCTCCGATCATGCACGAGCTCTTGCGCTGACCGCAGCGAACGCCGCGGTCAGCAAGAAGGCGCACAACGTCACCCTGCTCGACGTGTCCGACCAGCTCGTGATCACGGATTGTTTCGTGATCGCCTCAGCACCTAACGAACGCCAGGTACAGGCCATCGTGGACGCTGTCGAGGAGAAGATGGCGGCCGCGGGGAGCAAACCGGTACGCCGGGAAGGCACCCGTGAGGGGCGCTGGGTGTTGCTGGATTTCGTCGACGTCGTGGTGCATGTTCAGCATGCCGAGGAGCGTTCCTTCTACGGTCTTGAGCGGTTGTGGAAGGACTGCCCGACGATCCCGTTCGACGTCGATGCCGCCGAGGTGGACGAGTCGGGGTGACCCTGCGGCAGCTCGTGCTCTGGCGGCACGGCGAGACTGACTTCAACGCGCAGCAGCGCATTCAAGGTCAGCTGGATTCGACGTTGACCGCCAACGGCTTGCGCCAGGCCCGCCGGGCGGCCCGTGCGCTCGTGGAGCTGGCGCCGGCGGTATTGATGACCTCTGACCTATCCCGTGCAGAGGACACCGCAGCGGTGCTCGCCGCCGAGACGGGGATGCCGCTGCGGGTCGACAAGCGGTTACGGGAGACCAATTGCGGAACGTGGCAGGGTCTGACCCATGCCGAGGTGGAGGCGCAGTGCCCTGGCGGCATCCAGGCCTGGCGAGGCGACCCGTTGTGGGCGCCGCCGGGTGGCGAGACGCGGGTGGAGGTGGCCAGCCGCGCCGCGCAGGTGGTCACCGAGCTTGACGCGGAGACCGAGCGTAGTGCGCTGTTGTGCACGCACGGCGGCCTGATCGCCGGTCTGACTCCGCTGCTGCTCGGCCTGCCGGTATCGGGGTGGTCGGTGTTCGGCGGGATCAGTAACTGCCACTGGACGGTGCTGGTGCGCCGCGGTTCCGGCTGGCGGTTATTCGCCTACAACAGTGCCGCCCCTTTGTGACCCTACGCTGATGATCGTGTCCGTTGCCGTTGTCACCGACTCAACCGCATATTTCCCCGACGGTGTCGCCGAGCGCTGTGGTATCCGGCAGGTTCCATTGCATGTCCTGATCGACGACCGCCACTGGCTGGACGGGGTGCAGCTCGGGCCGGCGGAGCTGGTGGCCGCTCTGGCGCGGCGGGCCTCGGTCACGACCTCCCGGCCGACACCGGGGGAGTTCCATGCGGTGTACAGCGAAGCTATCCGGGCCGGTGCGGATACCGTCGTGTCCGTGCATCTGTCCCGAGCGCTCTCCGGCACCTGGGAATCCGCGAGCCTGGCCGCGCAGCAGGTCGGCGTCGATCGAGTGCGGGTGGTCGACTCGCGTTCCACCGGCATGGGTCTGGGGTTCGCCGTGCTCGCCGCGGCGGGTGTCGCGGCGCAGGGCGGTGATCTGAGTGCGGTGTACGACACCGCTGTGCGGGTCGGCGCGCGCACCCGGGTGTTCTTCTCCGTGGACAGCCTGGAGTACCTGCGGCGTGGCGGACGGATCGGCCAAGCGGCCGCCCGGCTGGGATCCGCGCTGGCCGTCAAGCCGTTGCTGCACGTCGACTCAGGCCGGGTTGTCCCGTTGGAGAAGGTCCGCACCGGTGCGCGGGCCCGGGCCCGGCTGGTGGAGCTGGCGGTGCAGGCGGCCGGGTCGTCCTCCTGCGACCTCGTGGTGCACCACCTCGGTGCCGCGGAGCGCGCCGCGGATCTTGTGGAGCAACTGCGATCCCGGCTCCCGATGCTGGCCGACTGCCTCGTCTCCGAGGTGGGAGCGGCCATCGGCGCGCACTCCGGCCCGGGCGTGCTGGGTGTTGTCGTCCTACCCGGAGGTGTCCAGGGGCGGCCCGCCACCGACTGATCTACCGGCGCTACCGGCTGCCGCGAGATCGCGAGGCGATACGACCTGCAGACGCACGATCTCCCGGCATCGGCCTTGGGGCCGGTGTGAATCACGCTGACTTATCCACATCCGACCCTGTTGTCCACAGCTAAGGGCTGCGGTCATCGAGGTGAGCGAGGAATCGTCCTAGCGTCGCCCTCGTGGCCTTGCTCCCCAGCGTCCCCTCCCTCGACACCGGTGACTCCGAGGGCGTCCGAGCCCGGTTGGTGGGGCTGCACGGTGCTCCTGCCGAACCCAGGCACGGGCCGCCGGAGCAGACCCGTCAGGACGGTGTGTCCGCCACATCGCGAGCGGGCCGGCTGGTGCGGTGGTGGGTGCCCGCACCACTGCGGGAGGCTCGGTGGGAACCCGGGCGGCCTGGAGCCCTCGTCTTGTCGGTGGTGGCAGCGCTGGCCGCGGTGGTCGCCGCGATCGGGGTGTGGCGGGAACGTCCGGTGACCGAGCCGGCTCCGGCGCTGCCGCTGGTCACTGCGGCACGCGCCGGCCTCATCGGCGAGCGCACCGGCTGGCCCAGCCCAAGAGGTCGTGGTCAGCGTGCTCGGTCGGGTGGCCCGGCCCGGTCTGATCCGGCTGCCGGACGGTACCCGGGTAGCGGATGCGCTGGCCGCGGTCGGCGGTGCGCTGCCCGGCACCGACCTGATGGGTCTCAACATCGCCCGGCGGCTCTCTGACGGCGAGCAACTGCTGGTCGGGGTGGCACCACCGCCGGGGCAGCCGGTCGGCAGCCCGGCGTCGGGCAGCCCCGGTGTGCCTGCGGCGGTCGACCTCAATACGGCCACCCTCGAGCAGCTCGACGGCCTACCCGGCGTCGGCCGGGTTACCGCCCAGCGGATTCTCGACTGGCGCGTCGAGCACGGCCGCTTCCGGTCAGTGGATCAGCTCCGTGAGGTGAGTGGCATCGGACCGGCGCGGTTGGCCCAGCTCAAGCGTCTGGTGCGAGTGTGACCACCGCGGCAACGCGCCCCGTGGACACCGCTGCACCCGTCGCGGCCCGCCATGACCTGCGCCTGGTGCCCGCCGCCCTCGTCGGGTGGACCGTGGTGCTCTGCGGTCTCTACCTCGGGTCCTGGGCTGCGGCTGCGCTGGGCGTCATGGGTCTGCTGGCGGCTGGAGCGACCGCGCTCCGGGGTCGCTCGGCGGTGGTGCTTGCCATGGGTGGGGTATCCGCTGCGGTGGCAGTCGTGGTGGGCACGCAGGCCTGGCAGGTTGAGCATCATCCGGTGCGCGCAGCCGCGGACCGCGGTTCGGCGGCGACCGTGGTGGTGCAGCTGCGCGATGATCCACGTGCGCTGGCCACCACGGGATACGGGGGCCAGCAACCCCAGCCCCAGCGTGTGGTGATCCATGCCGAGCTCGAGGCTGCGCAGATCGCTGGCCATCAGTGGCGGACCGGTGGACGAGTCATCCTGCTTGCCCCCGCGCGGGGGTGGACCGGCTTGCTGCCCGGCCAGCGAGTACGGGCCGCCGGACTGCTGGCGTTGCCCGACCGATCCGACTTGACGGTGGCGGTGCTGCGGGTACGTGGTGGGCCGGAGGTGTTGTCGGCACCGACCGCAGTGCAACAGGCTGCCGAGAGGCTTCGGTCGGGGCTGAGGCTGGCGGCCAGGGTCCTCGAACCGGAGCCAGCCGGACTGCTCCCGGCCTTGGTGGTGGGTGACACCTCGGCGATGGTGCCTACGGTCCGGGAGGAGTTCCGGGCCGCCGGCCTCACGCATTTGACGGCCGTTTCCGGTGCAAATGTGGTGATCTTGTGTGGCGCCGTCCTCGGGTTGGCGCGGCTGGCCCGGTTGGGACCGCGCAGCGCGGTCGCGCTCGCTGGGCTGGCGCTGGTCGGTTTCGTGGTGCTGTGCCGCCCGTCGCCGAGCGTGCTCCGGGCGGCTGTGATGGGTGGCGTCGCTCTGCTGGCCCTGGTGCTCGGGCGGCGGCGCTTAGCGGTTCCAGCGCTGTGCGCCGCTGTGCTGGTGCTGCTGCTGATCGACCCGGCGCTCGGCGCTGACCCAGGTTTCGCGCTGTCCGTGCTGGCCACCGGTGCCCTGGTGTTGCTCGCCCCGGGTTGGTCGACGGCGTTGCGCCGCTACGGAGTGCCCCCGGGGATCGCCGAGGCGCTCGTGGTTCCCGCCGCCGCCCACGTGATCACCGCGCCGGTGGTGGCTGGACTGTCCGGGCAGGTGAGCATGGTGGCGATCGTGACCAACCTGCTGGCTGCTCCGGCTGTGGCACCAGCGACAGTGCTCGGCGTGCTCGCCGCGGCGGTCGGGGCGTTGCATCAAGGCGCCGCCGTGGTCGTGGTGCAACTGGCCGGACCTGCGGTGAGCTGGCTGGTGGGGGTCGCTCACCACGGGGCCGCAGTGCCCGGCGCGGTGGTGAGCTGGCCCGGAGGAACATTCGGTGCGCTGCTGCTGGCGTTGATCGTGGTGCTGGTGCTGCTGGCAATGCGGGCGCAGCGGTTCCGGGTTCTCGTTGCGGCCGGGTCGGTCGGCGTGCTGCTGGTCCTGGTGCCGACGAGGTTCGTCTCGCCCGGCTGGCCTGCGGCCGGTTGGGCGATGGTGAGCTGCGATGTCGGTCAGGGTGATGCGGTGGTGCTCGCGACCGCAGAGCCCGGTCGGGCCGTGCTCATCGACACCGGACCCGACCCAGGGCCCGTATCCGCCTGTCTCGACCGCCTCGGTGTACGGCGACTCGCGCTGGTCGTGATCAGCCACCTGCATGCCGATCACATCGGCGGGTTGGTCGGTGCACTGCGGGGACGCTCGGTCAGCGCGGTCGCGCTCGGTCCCGGAAGGAGCCCACCGTGGGCGTTCGCTCAGGTCCTGCGGGCCGCGACGGTGGCTGGCGTGCCGGTGGTCGCGCTGAGGGCGGGGCAGCGGCTGTCCTGGCCCGGGCTGGCGCTCGATGTGCTGGCCCCGCTGCGGGACCCACCACTGGAGGACCACCAGGCCGAGGTCGACGGCACCACGGTGAATGACGCCTCAGTGGTGCTCAGGGCGAGCACCACCGCCGGTCGGGTGCTGCTCACCGGAGACGTGGAACTCGACGCCCAAGCGGACCTGATGGCGAGCAGGGCGGATCTGCACGCTGAGGTGCTCAAGGTTCCCCATCATGGCTCGCGCTACAACGCCGACGGGTTTCTGGCAGCGGTGCGACCGCGGGTGGCGATCGTCAGCGTCGGAGCGCGCAACCGGTACGGCCACCCCAACCAGCACGTCCTTGACGTGCTGGTTGGGGCCGGCACCCGGGTGATGCGCACCGACCTGCACGGCGACGTCGCCGTGGTGGGCGGCTCCACCCTCCAGGTGGTGGCCCGCGGGGTTGGGGTCGACCCGCGCTGAGAGCAGGCTTGCGTCAGGGGCGGGATCGATGGCGTGGACGGTGCCTGGGGCGCTTTGACCCACACGACACCGCAGCTGACCCGCAATCTTCACAAGCCACGGCGAGCCCTCAAAAGGGCTCTACGTTGCTGAACTGCGGAAACAACTGTCGCCGGTCTGTCGCCAGGCTGGCGACAGTTGCTCGCCGGGCGGCGACGGAGGTGTGCTCATGAGCACCGCCCGCGTGTGGCGCCCCACCCCGGCCGGCGGGCGCATCACCATCGCCGTGCCCTACGCCAAGGGCACCCGGCTCTGGCTGCGTGGGGTGTGCGGCACGATGCGGCCCCCTGGTGCTGACCGGGGGCCGTCGCCGCGTCAGCCCCTGACGGGTGAGCGCCCGTAGGTGCTCTGCCAGCTCGGCGACGGCGTGCTCAGCGCCCTGTTCGCGCAGCACGACCCGCCCACGGCGCAGCTCTGGGAGTAGTAGCCCGTGCACCGCCCGGTGGCGCGTTCGTCAGCGCTCGCCTCTACCGTTGGCGATGGAACACTCCCCAAGGTCTCACATCGCCGGAGGTGCAGGCCGTGACCGACTTGACCATCGGAGATCGCATTCGCGAGCTGCGCCAAGGCATCTGCACGCAAAACGATCTTGCGGCAGCGGCTGACGTCAGCGTCGACGTAATTCGCAAGTTGGAGCAGGGCCGCCGGCGTACCGCCTCGATCGCCACCCTGGCCCGCATCGCCCATATTCTCGGCGTTGATCTTGCGGACCTTCTAAGCCCCTCTCGCCCGGCGTGCACGACCGGGGAGGACCCCCCAGTGGGGGCTATTCGCGACGTGTTGACCGGCGTGGATGATCTGTTGGGCGAGCTGGATGACGTCGACGTGCCCGATCTCGCCGACCTGGAGCGCGCCGTCATCTACGGATGGGGGTGTTTCTACGCCGGCCGCTACGGTCCGCTGGCCACCCTGCTGCCCCGGCTGCTGGTCGACGCCCAGGCCGCCGCCCACGCCGCGCCATCGGCCGACTCAGCCCGCGTGGCCGACCTCGCGGCCCAGGTGCACCAGCTCACCGCAGGCGTCTTAGTCAGGTTCGACGCGGCTGACCTGGGGCATGTCGCCGCGCGGGAGGCGGTGCGTCTGGCGGCACTGGCACTGGACCCGCTACGTGCCGCCTCGGCCCGCTACATCTTCGGGCACGTACTCATCCGCCAAGGCAGATTCATTGACGCGGAGCGCGTTTCGGTGGCCACTGCTGAGCAGGTGCAACCCAGCGGACAGGCCAGCACGGCACAGTTATCTGTATACGGCGGGCTGCTGCTGCGCGGGGCCACCGCCGCTGCCCGGCAGTGCCGGGCCGGTGCTGCGAATGATTTGTTGGCTGAGGCCGCCACTGTCGCGCAGCGCACCGGTGTGGATCGAGTGGACGTCGATGTGATCTTCGGTCCGTCGAATTTGGTCATGCAGTCTGCGGACTGCGCGGTGGTCGCCGAGGACTACGTGGCCGCCGCGGACGTCGCTCGGAAGATGCCGCGTGACTCGACGCTGCCTCTGATGTTTCGGTCCCGGCATTTGGCGGATGTCGCACACGCGCAGCTCCGTTTGGGTCGTACGCAGGCTGCGGAGTCGACGCTGCTCACCATGGAGCGGGCCGCTCCGGAATGGACGGTTCATCACCAGCTGCCCCGGCTGCTCGTCGATGAGCTGTTGACCCGAGGGCGCCCATCAGCGCGGCTGCGCGAGCTGGCGAGCCGACTGAATGTTGGGCGGGCCTCCCGACCGACGTAGTCAGCTAGCATCGGATGGCGCCCTGTCGGTAGGGCAGGGTGCACCACCGCGGGGAGGTGGCCCTGCTCAACAGTGATCTTGTGACTGCTGATCATCTGGAGCCGAGGTCCGGGAGCACGCCAACCGAGATGTTCCGGGCGGTCTTCCCCGGCCGCACCCCCGACGGAGAAGCCAATACCCTGATCGTGACCCGCCAAGGACAGGGCCAGGCCGCCCGTGTCTGGTTGACCTTCGTGGGCGCGCTGCGAACTACCGTGGCGCTGACCGATCCGGAGGCCGAGCAAGTCGCGAAGTTGCTCGGTGCGGCGACGAAGCGTAAAGGGACCTGATGGCCAAGGACGAGGCACCGTGGTTCACGGTGAAGCCGCGCCCGGTATGACGTGATGCACAGTGTTGCGTGGTGAGTGCCCCTCGTACGCTGGATGAGATCTGAGCGAGAATCAAGCAGCTGTGCACCTACCGTAGGGCGCTGGTGTGGTTTTTCTCGTTTACTTCGGTTTCTGTCTGCCGATTGTCGTGGGTACCACCCTGAGGGCGAAGTCCTACACCGCAGTTGGCCTGACGCTGTGGTGTTCCATTCCGCTTGTGGTGATGACGCTCGTAGCCCTCTTGGTGATCTACGTCCGGGAGCGGATCAGTGACACCATCCAGGTCCTCCGAGGGGAGCTTGAGGTGACCGAGTCCTTAGCGGGCGAGGTGATCGAGGGCCCGCCCTAGGATCCACCGCCATGCGTCGAGTTGCGTTCACTGGTGCACTCACCGGAATCATCGTTCTGACCGCCGGGTGCGGGTCTGCTGCGCCTGCGTCCCCACGTGTCCCTCCACCAACGGCAGCGCCCAACACTGACTCCCAGATCGCCTATCTCTCACGACTGGAGCAGATCGACCCTGGCCTTGTAGTGGACACCGAACGCGCCATTAGGTGGGCGAACTGTGGAGCTTCGACCGTGGAGTGATGACAAAGGTCGTCGAGCTATACGAGGACTGGTGAGGAGACCGTGTCGTAGCGGTACCAGCGCGTTAGCGCGAGATCCCTTTTGTGGCGTGGAAAACACTGCCCAGCAGGCCGTCCACTGGCTTGCGTTGTGGATCAGCGGCCTGGGGCACGGCCTCGGTGGCACCGGTACCTGCACCACTGTTGCCGCTCGTCGATTCAGTGGGTCCTGCTAGGGAGGCGCCTGAGCGGGTCGGCTCCGTTGAGCTGGCGGCGATAGCGGCTGGTGCAGCGGGCCCGCTGTGCTGGGGGGAGTCCAACACGGGTGCTCGTCGTACCGGGAGGTCCTTGAGCGGCGAACCCCACTGGGGGGTCGCGCCCGGTGTCCATGGGGCGGCCTGACCCGGTTCTGAGACCTCAACGGTGGAGCCGGTCATGGGCAGCTGCTGCGGTTGAGCACCTACGGGGCCGGCGGATGGATCAGCCACGAATCCCGTCTCGTCCCCCGCCAGCAGCAGTGGACCTCCGTGCAGGACCGTGGCGGACAGGGTCACCGCCGATCCAGCGAACAGCGCGCCGAGGGTGCGTGTCGTGCGCCTCCACGAGCTGGGTGACGCGGACGAATGAGCGACCATCAGCGACACACGCTCCCTTTCGCGGTGTATGGCTCGGACCGCCAAGGGTCCATCACCATACGTCGGCGAGACTGTACCGTGCGTTACCGATGGGTGGGATATTCCGGGAGAAGCGCGCGGAATGCGGCCGGATCAGTTTTCGAGGGCCTCGCGGACTGCTTTGGTGTTCGGCGCCACGGTGGCTCGCAGTCCCAGATGGTGCTCCACCGCGTCCAGGGTCTTGAGCCCGTCGCCGGTGATGAGCAGCACGGTCTCGGCATCGGGATCCAGCTTCCCGGCTTTAGCCAGTTTCTGGGCGCAGGCGACCGTCACCCCGCCGGCGGTCTCGGCGAAGATTCCTTCGGTCCTAGCCAGCAGCCGGATACCCTCGACCACCTCGGCGTCGGTGACGTCCTCGATCGCGCCTCCGGTGCGGCGGACGGCGTCCAGCACGTACGGGCCGTCGGCGGGCGCGCCGATCGCCAGTGAGCGGGCAATGGTGTCCGGTCGAACCGGTGTGACCACGTCGCTACCCGCTTTGAACGCCGCGGACACCGGCGAACAGCCCGTGGCCTGAGCGCCGAATATGCGGTAGGGCGAAGACTGCACCAGGCCCAATTCGATCAGCTCGCGAAATCCTTTGTCCACCTTGGTCAACTGCGAGCCGGACGCGATGGGCACCACGACCTGTTCGGGCAGTCGCCAGCCGAGCTGTTCGGCAACCTCGAAACCCAGTGTCTTGGAGCCCTCGGCGTAGTAGGGCCGGACGTTGACGTTGACGAATGCCCAGTCCTCGTGCTCAGCGGCGAGCTCAGTCGCGAGCCGGTTGACGTCGTCGTAGGTGCCTTCCACCGCGATCAGCACACCGTCGTAGACAGCGGTGGTGAGTACCTTGGCCCGCTCCAACGAGGAGGGGATGAGCACCACAGACTCCCAGCCGGCCCGGGCAGCCGCAGCAGCCACCGCGTTCGCGAGGTTGCCGGTCGATGGACAGGCCAGCACCCGGAAACCGAGCTGCCGGGCGGCGGCCAGCGCGACCGCCACGACCCGGTCCTTGAACGAGTGCGTGGGGTTGCCGGTGTCGTCTTTGACCCACAGCCGGTGCAATCCCAGTGCCGCACCGAGCCGGTCGGCGCGCACCAACCGGGTCAGACCGGGCTGGGTGTTCGGGTGTTCGTCGACGTCATCCGGTACCGGTAGCAGCTTGCGGTAGCGCCAGATCGACGGTGGTCCGGCTTCGATGTCCGAACGGGTGATCGGCTCGAAGTCGTAGCCGACCTCCAGTGGCCCGAAGCACTCGGCGCAGGCGAACTCCGCAGCCAGCGGCATACTGAATCCGCATTCCCGACATACCAGCCGGTGGGCAGCTCCCAGGTCCACAGTAGCGGTCGTTGCTCTATCAAGGATGCCGGTCATCGCGAGGTCTCTCCTCATCTCTCCCGCAGTGCGGGTCGGAATTGGCACCGTGATCGCAAGCGACCTCGCGGATGAAGACATGCGCGTCAGCTGGCGTCGGTTGCCGGGGCTTCGTCGGGCCGATCCCTCTGCCCCTCTGGATGAGCTGTATTCGGTTGTACCCCTCACCGTACGTCAGTTGGTACCGACCGCCCAGCGGGTGTCCACCATGCGGGAGCTGGTGGGCGGGTCAGCGCGCGATGAAAGGATGGGTGGCGTGAATTCTCCCGGGGCTGCGACCGCACCGCTGCACTTGATCATCGGCGAGGAAGAACTGCTGGTCGAACGGGCCGTGCAGGCTGTCGTCGATGCGGCGCGACAAGCCGACCCGCAGACTGAGGTGCGCCGGATGCGTGCCACTGATCTGGTGCCCGGTGAGCTCGACGAACTGGTCAGCCCGTCACTGTTCGCGCAGGGGCGGGTGGTGGTACTGGCCGCTTCCCATGAGGCGGGCAAAGACACCGCCGGGGCGATCATGGACCATGCTCGCCACCTGTCGGAGGGCGTCGAGGGCATTGTTCTCGTCGTCGTGCACGCGGGCGGCGCTCGGGGTAAGGCGTTGGCTGACGGGTTGCGGACGGCGGGTGCCGCCGTCCGCGAATGCCCCCGGATCACCCGTTTCGAGGACCGAGCCGGCTTCGTCCGCGACGAGGTCCACCGGGCCGGGGGCAGGATCAGCGCAGGTGCGGTCACCGCATTGCTTGATGCGGTCGGTTCTGACCTGCGTGAGCTCGCCTGTGCCGCGGCCCAGCTGAGCACCGACAGCGGGGGTTCGGTGGACGAGGCCGCAGTGCGCCGCTACCACCGGGGACGTGCCGAGGTCACCGGTTTTTCGGTCGCCGAGAAGGTGATGACCGGAGACCGCGCCGGCGCTCTGGAGACCCTGCGCTGGGCGATGCAACTAGGCGTGCCGCCCGTCCTGATCGCTGACGCGCTGGCCGATGCCGTTCGGACCGTCGCCCGGGTGAGTGCCTCGGGCCGTGCTGACCCGTACCGGCTGGCCAGCACGCTGGGCATGCCACCGTGGAAGGTGAAGAAGGCGATGACCCAGGCCCGTGGCTGGGAACGCGACGGGCTGGCCACAGCGATCCAGCTGGTGGCGGCGGTCAACGCCGACGTCAAGGGAGCCGCAGCAGACGCGGAATACGCACTGGAACGAGCGGTGCTCGCGCTATGCGCCGCGCATCGCCGCTGAGCGGCGCATCAGACATCGCTGTCAGAGCTGATGGCTCCGCTGGGCCATGGCCGACTTGCGGTTCGCTGCCTGGTTGCGGTGGATGACGCCCTTGCTCACGGCTTTGTCCAGAGCCCGGCTGGCAGTGGCCAGCTCGCTGCGCGCCCGGTCCTTCTCGCCAGCGGCGGCAGCCTCGCGAAACCGGCGAATCGCAGTCTTCAGGGACGACTTGATGGACTTGTTGCGCAGACGCGCCTTCTCGTTGGTCCGGATCCGCTTCAGTTGCGACTTGATGTTGGCCACGCGGTTACCTTCGATCTCACCTTCGGTAGGGGGTGCCGTCGCGCGGCACGGTGGACGATCGTAACAGCTGCTATGCCGACCCCAGATGAAACCCCACACGAAGCTCGGTCGCACCAGGACATGGGGTTGGCCGGCGCTCCGTAAATCACGGCTAGGCTCGCCTGATTCTATCAGCGAAGGCGGCTCTCATGGGCAGCAGGGGATGCCCGGCGGTCGTTCAGAAAACCCGGTAAGGCAGGAACTTCCCGTCCAGCACCAGTCGCACCCGGTCACCCTGGGGATCCTCACGACGCTCGAAGGACAGCTCGAAGTCGATGGCGCTCATGATCCCGTCACCGAACTCCTCGCGGATCAGCTCGGCCAGCGTGCCGCCGTACACCTGGACCATTTCCTGCAGCCGGTAGACAACCGGTTCGGTGACGTCGACCATCTCCGCACCGCGGACCGGTGGCAACTGCAAGGCGTCGATGACATCCCCGTCCAACTGGAGCAGGCGTCCCACCGCCCGAGCCTGTTCGGCGTCCAGAGGCTGCTGGCCCAGCACAGCCGAGGTGCTCCACACCAACGACCGGTCCAGTGTTTCTGAGATCTTCTGCCAGGACACCTGGAGGCGATGCTTGGCGGCCAGTGCTGCGGCTGCGGCTTCCCGGCGTCCCAATGCCGGCAGCGGAACGATGGTCACGGTGGGTCTCCTCCCGACGAGGGTTTTCCCTCTCGATCATCCCCGCCCGCTCGGTCGGCGTCACGCAGCTGAGAGCGAACAGCGAGCTGCGGCCGTGGGTTTGTCACTCAGCAGGTTTGCCCTGCACGAACTCTGTGATCGCGGTGACCGGATACGGGCGATGGTCCTGGCGGCCGGAGGTGAGCTCGATGCGGCATGCAACCATGATGTGATCCCTGCTGCCACCTGAGGAATGCTGAGTGACGACGTTCGCTGACAAGACGTTCACCCCGCCCGAGCTGATCCGGAACTTCTGTGTCATCGCGCACATCGACCACGGCAAGTCCACCCTGGCCGACCGGATGCTGCAGCTCACCGGCGTGCTCGATGCGCGCAACTACCGTGCGCAGTACCTCGATCGGATGGATATCGAGCGCGAGCGGGGCATCACCATCAAAGCCCAGAACGTCCGGCTGCCCTGGCGCGTCGGCAGTGTCGATCATGTCCTGCACCTGATCGACACCCCCGGCCACGTCGACTTCACCTACGAGGTCTCTCGCGCTCTGGAGGCATGTGAGGGGGCGGTGCTGCTGGTGGACGCCGCGCAGGGCATCGAGGCGCAGACGCTGGCGAACCTGTACCTGGCGCTGGAAAAGGACCTCCGGGTCATCCCGGTGCTCAACAAGATCGACCTCCCGGCCGCCGAGCCGGACCGTTACGCCGAAGAGCTGGCGCACATCCTCGGCTGCGAGCCCGGCGATGTACTGCGGGTCAGCGCCAAGACCGGGCAGGGCGTACAGGAGTTGCTCGACGTGGTGGTCGCGCAGGTCCCGGCCCCGGTGGGGGACGACAAGGCACCCACCCGAGCGATGATCTTCGACTCGGTCTATGACTCCTACCGTGGTGTGGTCACCTACGTCCGGGTGATGGACGGGCGGATCACCCCGCGGGATCGGATCCGGATGATGGCCACCGGCACCACCCACGAGCTGCTCGAGGTCGGCATCATCTCGCCTGACCAGAAGCCGTGTGATGGCTTGGGTGTCGGCGAGGTCGGTTATCTGATGACCGGGGTGAAGGACGTCCGGCAGTCCCGGGTAGGGGACACCGTCACCAGCGAGCGCAAGGGTGCCACCGAGGCCTTGCCCGGCTACCGCACCCCCAAGCCGATGGTGTTCGCCGGGCTGTACCCGATGGACGGCTCGGACTACCCGGAACTGCGCGACGCCCTGGACAAGCTGCGGCTCAACGATGCCGCACTGAGCTACGAGCCGGAGACCTCCGCCGCGTTGGGATTCGGGTTCCGCTGCGGGTTCCTCGGCCTGCTGCACCTGGAGATCACTCGGGACCGGCTGGAACGCGAGTTCGGTCTCGACCTCATCTCCACCGCGCCCAACGTCGTCTACCGGGTGGCGCGCGAGGACGGTGGCGAGCAGATCGTCACCAACCCCGCGGACTGGCCCGACGGCAAGATCGCAGACGTGTACGAGCCGGTGGTCCGCTGCACCGTGATCGCACCGGCGGAGTTCGTCGGCACGATCATGGAGCTGTGCCAGGGCCGGCGCGGTGTCCTGCTGGGGATGGACTACCTGTCGGCCTCACGAGTGGAGCTGCGCTACACGCTGCCGATGGCCGAGATCGTATTCGACTTCTTCGACGCGCTGAAATCCCGCACCCGCGGCTACGCATCGATGGACTACGAGGAGTCCGGCGAGCAGATCGCCGACCTGGTGAAGGTGGACATCCTGCTGCAGGGTGAGCCGGTGGACGCGTTCTCCGCGATCGTGCACCGCGAGGCCGCCTACGGTTACGGCACCTCCATGGCGACCAAACTGCGCGAGCTCATCCCGCGCCAGCAGTTCGAGGTGCCGATCCAGGCCGCAGTGGGCTCGCGGATCATCGCCCGGGAGACCATCCGCGCCATCCGCAAGGACGTGCTGGCCAAGTGCTATGGCGGGGACATCACCCGCAAGCGCAAGTTGCTGGAAAAGCAGAAGGAGGGCAAGAAGCGGATGAAGACCATCGGCCGCGTCGAGGTCCCCCAGGAGGCCTTCGTAGCCGCCCTGTCCACCAACGACTCGGCGAAACCCGGCAAGAAGTAGCCCATGATCACGGGTTGGGTGTGGAAAACGACACGATGTGTCACCCCAGGCACACTAACCGCGATCACGGAACTGTCAGGGTCCCGTGCCAGGCTTGGCAGGACGTGAAGGGGAGGGGGACCATGACAGCTATGAGTGCCCAGCCAGAGGTAACCCAGCCGGGGTTCGCCGGTGTCGCCGCAGGTCGCCCGTTCACGGTGAACGACCTGGAGGTAATGCCCGATGATGGCCATCGTTACGAACTCATCGACGGGGTGCTCATCGTGACCCCAGCTCCCGGTTGGAATCACCAGGAGAGCAGCGGTGAGCTGTTCGTGCAGCTGCGGAACGCGTGCACACCCGAGTTCAGGGTGCTCTCGGCGCCCTTCGGGGTCCGTACCTCGGTGCGCAACGAGCTCCAGCCCGACATTCTGGTGGCCCGCTACGCCGATCTCACGCCCAAGAACCTGCCGGTCGCGCCGGTGCTCGCGGTCGAGGTGCTCTCTGCGAGCACCGCGCTCAACGATCTGAACAACAAGAAGGCCGCATACGAGCGGATGGGAACCGCACTGTACTGGGTGCTTGATCCCGAGCCGCCCGGCAGGCTCACCGTCTTCGAGCTCGACCAGCGAGGTCGCTACACCGAGGTGGCAAGCGTCTGCGGGGACGAGAAGTTCACCACTGACCGGCCGTTCCCGGCTACCATCATCCCGGCCCGACTGCTGGACGGCCTGCGGCCGTAGTGTCAGCGGTTAAGACGATCTTGCCGGCGGTGTCGCCGTCGAGTATCGTTTTGAGGCCTTTGGCGGCTTCGGACATCGGGAGATTGGTGCCGATGTGCGGGCGTATGCCGGTGATCTCCAGCAGGGACAGCAGGTCCAGCAGCTCGGCGCGGGTGCCCATGGTGGAGCCGACCATTCGCAGCTGCAGGAAGAACAGCCGCTGCAGCTCGGCGCGCTCGGCGTCGCCGCTGGTGGCGCCGGAGCAGACGATGATCCCGCCGGGTTTGAGGCATTTCGCCGAGTGTGACCAGGTGGCCTTGCCGACTGTCTCGAACACCGCATCCACCCGCTCGGGCAGCCGGGCGCCGGACTCGAAAGCCTGGTGTGCGCCCAGCGAGCACGCCAGCGTGCGTTTGTCCTCGGTGCGCCCTGTCACCCAGACCCGCATCCCGGCCACCCGACCCAGTTGCACCAGGGCGGTGGACACCCCACCCGAGGCGCCTTGCACGAGCATGGTCTGCCCCGGTCGCAGCCCGGACTTCACGAACAGCATGCGGTAGGCGGTGAGCCACGCGGTGCCGATGCACGCGGCTTCGGCGAACGTCAGCGCGGGCGGCTTGGGCACCACATTGCGCGCAGGCACCACGACGGTGTCCGCGAAGCTGCCTTGCAGTCGCTCGGTGAGCAGGGTGCGGCGCGGGTCCAGGGTCTCGTCGCCGGTCCAACCAGGGCTGGTGATCACTGGATAGATCATGACCTCGGAGCCGTCAGAGAGCACGCCGGCACCGTCGCATCCCAGGATCATCGGGAACTGCTCGGGTGTGATGCCCACCCCGCGCAGCGTCCACAGGTCATGCAGGTTCACGCTGGCCGCTGCTACCCGGACGGCCACGGTGCCCTCGGACACGGCCGGCTCGGGACGGTCCCCGATCCGCAGTGCGGCCAGCGGGTCTGATGGATTCGGCTCCGCGGCATAGACAGCGAACATGCCGCTCAACCTAGTGCCGGCCACCGGCACCCACTTCCGGGCGAGTTACCCTTCGGCTGTGCTGTGGTCGGCGTGGGACGTGGTGGTCCGCTGGTGGGACGGGGTGGAGCTGTGGCTCACCCAGCTCGGCCTCGTACTGCAAGTGACCTTGGTCATGCTGGTGTTGCTGCCGCTGTGCTGGTGGGCGGCCCGGGCCCTGGACCGGTGCGTCGGGGCACTCTTCGAACGCTTCGCCCACCGCTACGCCGTGGGCTCATCCCAGGATCCACAGGAACCGTGTTGAGCTCCCGCCGGCGGGTCAGCGCGGCGTTGATCGGCCTGCTCGTGCTGGTGGCGGGCGGATGGCTGGGGCGCCACGCGCTGTCCTGCTCACCCACCACTGACCGGCCGGTGGCGGTCACCTCGGCGGCCGGCTTGCCGGTACGGGCGCTGTCGCAATTACCGCCGCAGGCCACGCAGGTGTGGCAGCTGATCCAGCACGGCGGTCCCTTCCGCTACCGGCAGGATGGTGCGGTGTTCGGCAACCGGGAGCGGCGGCTGCCGCCTCAGCACTCCGGTTTCTACCGGGAGTACACCGTCCCGACACCGGCAGAGCAGGACCGGGGCCCTCGCCGCCTGGTCACCGGTGGTACCACGCAGCTGTACTACACCGGCGATCACTATGTGACCTTCGTCGCAGTCGATCTGACGAGGTGACGCTCTTGCCGCGTCGTGTTCCCGATGCCGCCCGCGCGCTCGCCCAAGCCCGGGAACGGGGTGCGGTGGCGCACATGGTCGGCCCGGTGACCAGCCAACCCGAGGCACTCGACGCCATCGGTGTCGCGCTGAGTTTCCCGGCCTGGTACGGCCGCAACCTCGACGCGCTACACGACTGCCTGACCGACCTGTCCTGGCTGCCGGCTGGTGAGCACGTGCTGATCTGGGCCGGCCACCGCGAACTGGAACTCGCCGACCCGGACGGTCACCGCGCAGTGCTCACGGTTCTCGACGACGCGGCCGCAGCCAGCTCTAGCCGCCCCCTGTCAGTACTGCTCGCGGACACCTGATCCCGGTCACCGCGATTGAGGCAGACCGCTGACCCAGGACGGCGGGCGTTTCTCGGCGAAGGCGCGAATCCCTTCCTGGCCCTCTGCGGAGGCGAAGCGGTGCGGCGGAGAGCTCGAGCATGGCCGCGAAGTCCGGGGTATGGCCGCGACGCAGCAGCTGCTTGGTCAGTGCGAGTGCCTGCGGTCCACCCTGGATGAGCATTCCGGTGTAGCGATCCACCTCGGCGTCCAGCTGCTCGATCGGTACCTCCCTGTTGAGCAGTCCGCTTGCGACCGCCTGGGAGGCGTTGAAGGTTTCCCCAGTGAGGAACAGCTCGTGCGCCAGGTGAGGAAGCATCCGGGGCAGGACGGTTACTGAGATCACGGCGGGCACCACACCAATGCGTGTCTCGGTGAACGCGAACGTCGTGTGCTGCGCCGCAATGGCGATGTCAGCTGCCGCCATCAGGCCGATCCCTCCGGCGCGGGTGTGCCCGGCCAGCTTGGCGACGATCGGCTTGGGGTGTGTCCAGATCCGCTCCAGGATGCGCGGGAGTTCTTTGACGGCGTCCGGGGGCTCGGTGAGGTCCATCCCGGCGCAGAACACCGGGCCGGTGTGGTCGAGCACCACCACCCGCACGGCGTCGTCGGTGCTCCGCTCCAGGGCGTCCAGCAGTTGGGCGCGCAGCGGGGCCGACAGCGCATTGCGGTTGACAGGGGAGTCCAGCGTGATGGTGGCGATCCCGGACTGCACAGCCAGGTGCACCAGCTCGTCGCTCATGGTCTAGACCGTAGAACGACCCGCTTCTGCGTGGCCACCCCACGGTAGGTCGCGGCCCGTTGTCAGGGGTGGCTGAATATCCCAGACCCGAACGCGGCGATCGCCGCCACCATGGCGACGATGAACTTCACCAGGATGACGGCGATAGCGACGTAGAATGTCAATCCGACGCCTGCGCAGATTTGCAGCGCGGTCGCGGTCTTGTCGGAGATCGTCGCGATCTTGTTGGCCGCATCCCCTTGTGGCTTGATTATCCTGCTGTATGCGAGGCCCGCCGGGCTGGTCCATGAGCTGGTCGTGGGCATCGCATCTGGTTTGAGCTGGCCGGTCACCCCGCTGGCGATTCCGCGGATATCCTGCCAGTCGAAGGCGTACTGGAAGAAGTAGACGGGTGCGGCGATTCCCGCCATCACCTCCTTGATCTTGTTCCAGATCCAGGTGGCCAACTCGGTGATCTTCTCTGCGAGCCACTTGATGGCATCCTTGATGAACCCGGGGATGTACCAATGATCCATGGCCGCGTTCGCGGCCGGCGGCACTGCCGCGATCTTGTTGGACAGCTCGTCCATACCGTCGTTGAGCTTGTTGATCGTTTCCTGGAACTGTGCGTTACTGAAAGTCATCGCCGACCTTTACGTCTAATTGATATTCTGCAGGTTCTGTGCGTTGTCTGCATCTATCTGGTCATATTTTTCAGCGACGGCGCGAAGGGTCGAGCCGATCTCTGTCATGCGCTGCCGGCCCTCGCTGGATCGAGCGATAACCTGGTCGATCACGTCGCCGTAGGTGTCGAATATGACCTGAAACAGCCCGGCCTCGATGCGGTTGAGTCGCAGTTCCTCCGCCTTCGGGCGGATCTTACCCATTTCGGTTGCCTCGCCGTCCCAGATGTGAGCGTCTTTCCGCAGAGCGTCGGTGATGACGTCGATCTGCCCGTCGCCAGGTTGAGCCATCGGTGATGTCCCTTCAGTTCACGAGCCTGCGAGGGTCGTCGAGTACGGCCATGGCCTCGGCGAGCAGGCCGTCCAACCCACTTCCCGGTCCCGAACTCTGTGGCCTGTTCGCTAGATCCTCTTTCGCAGCGGCAAGCGCTGTGCTGAGCGCGTTCATCAGTTGTGCCGCGGTCCGCTCGCAGACCCAACCAGGATCGGCGCTGCACGATGTGAGCCCGGTGCTCGACAGCGTGATGGTCACTTTGCCGCCGCCTCCTGAGCCGCTGCCGACGGCGGGCTGCGGCGGCTGCGCGGCCATCGTGCGCATGGTGTCGAAGGCCTTGATCACGTCCTCGGTGACGTCGCCGATCGGGCGCGATCGGTTCTTCGATACGGGTCGCTGGAACGCGGGCGGAACGCGGCCGCGCGATGGCGCAGCCGCCGGGTCATCAGCTCCGCTGGTGAGTCGGTCGGCCCTCGTCTTCCAGCCGGTCGTCCTCGAGCGTTCTGGTCCATGCCGAGAGTCGGTCGCTGACAGCGGCTTGGAAGGCTTCCAGCACTGCGGCGCCGAAGGCCGTGGGCTCGATCCGACGCTTCCAGTCGGATTCCACCCGGAACGTTGCGGGTAGCCCGTCAGGACCGAGCACAACACGCACCGCTCTGCTCCGGTCTGCACCCTCGGCGTGCTGTGGTGCTTGGGCCTGCGCGTCGATGATCAGACTGTGCAGAGCAGCCGCGTAGCCTTGCATCTGGGCGAACTGCCTTGCGAGATCGTCCATTTATGATCTCTCTACTCAGACCTCGGTGCGCGGCCCGACGGGACGCTGCCGCGGGTGATTGCCAAGGTGACGGGGATGGTGAGAGTCCAGCCAAAACCCAGTAAGAATCCGATTCCAGGGTCGGTGAGCAGGGTTGCGACGGCGATGACGCCGACTCCGGCGCCGGCCAGAGAAACCATCGCAACGGCTGTTAACGATATTTTCCTGCTGGTCCGTGGCCCCAACATGATCACGACCATGGCCACGGCGAGCAGCACCATCGCGGTGACGACAACGCCGATCGAGCCGCCCGGCCCGAACACCGCGTGACTCCCGGCGGAGAAGCTGCTGGACCAGACGAGCAGCGCGGTGCCCATGACAACTTCAGCCATCAGACCACAGGTCAGCGCTGTCGTCCGCTGGTTGCGGGCTCGCCGATCCGTGCTTGTCACGTGGCGCTCCAGGTTGGTCCGTGGCTGAGTCGGTGACTGCCTACCACAGCGCTCTGCTCAGGCTGCTACCCGACCCGGGCCGGGGATCGGGCTCGCCCTCCGGGACAGAGACATACCGGCCTGGTCGGCATCTGATGGCTGTGCGTCCACGCACAGCGGCCCGCTAGCTGGGCGATGGAGTCAGCCAAGATTCTTTGCGAGGTTCTCCAGGTATCTATCCATCGAATGGTCCCTGATCCCGTCGGTTCCGGGCGCGAACATATCGGCGGTAAACCCTTCGAATCTATCCAGGAGGGTGCTGGCGAAAGAAGTTTTCTCGTGCAATTTCCCGCTGGCGTCGAAATACATCATGGTGTTGACATGATGGTAAACCGGGCTCGGGAGGCACTTGTGGGACGATGTCATTGTTGTTGACGAATCTGAAGACGCGGGATTTGAAAGCCGTGTTGTACGCACTCGCAAGTAGGCGATCGCACGTGCGTGGCTGGCCGAACGTGTAGACTCCGTCCGCCAGCAGTTTTGGATCCTCGAAATACATTCTGGCGGCTGCGAGCATGGCCAGTGCGCCGCCGAGGCTGTGTCCGGTGAACCACAGGGTCTGGTTGTTCGTGCGGAATTGTGTGATCTCGTCCCTGACTTCCGCAGTAGATGGACGCAAGTGCCTGGTGGAAGCCGAGATGAACCAGACCCTTGCGCGCCGGACCGGGAAATACCGGGCGTATTGGCGTCCGACAGCCAGTCGTAGATCTTGCTCGGCTCGGTTCCGCGGAACGCCACGATGATCATATGGTCGCTGGACACGACATAGACCTGGGTGTCATCGAGCGGAAACGGTAATTGGTGTTTCGAGTAGAAGAACTGAAAGTGGTCGAAACCCCATCCTGTGGTCTCCGCTTGAATGTCGGACTCGTCGTCATAGGCGAGTCGTGCTGCTTTGCCAAGCCAGTAGGCATGCGCCAGGCTGTATTCCGTGGACTGCAGGTCGAGAGCGGGAATGCTCATCGGTCACCTATTTCGCGAGAGTTATGATGACTCGAGCGGGGCAACGCTAGCAGCTGCGTGCGGAACGGGTAAATCGCGGTAGGTGCGTTTTCGCCTGATTGAGTGAATGTGTTGTGGAGGATCTGACGCCGGGGTCGGTATTGTCGCTGTTTCCCGTGGGTGGATTACCGTGACTTCCGGCGGCGGGTTATCGTCGCGAGCCGGCTCGATCCCAGGCTTGCTGTCTGGCGCGGCACGAGGTCCTCGGCGCGCCACGCCCAGTGTATCGAACATGTGTTCGATACACTGGGCGTGAGCCATCGCGAGTAGGAGGCCGACCGTGAGCACCTTCGCTACCTCTAGGCTGCGCCGGATGCCGGCATGGGATGACCTGGAGCGGGCTACGCTTCTCGCCCTGCTACAGGAGCGGTCGCGGACCGCGGCGTGGCCAGACGTGGTCGCCGAGGTCATGGAGGCGGGCAGCGCCCAAGCGGTGTGGGACGCGCATTACGCGCAGTCACTGTTCGACACCGAGATACCCGCTCCGATCGCCCAGGCTGCTCGCCGGCTCGCTGCCTGGCGAGCGGCCGGGCTGGACGTGCACACCTTCCGTGACGTCACCTACCCTGCGCAGCTGCGCGAGATCCACCAGGTTCCGCCCGTGCTGTTCAGCCGGGGAGTCCTTCGCCCTGGTGAGCCGGCAGTGTCGGTGGTCGGCTCCCGACGAGCCAGCGACCAGAGCGTGGACTGGGCATCGAGGATGGCCACAGCACTGGTGTCGGCCGGGATCACGGTCGTCTCCGGACTGGCGGCAGGCATCGACACCGTCGCGCATACCGCGGCGCTGGACGCCGGTGGGCGGACGGTCGCGGTGCTCGGCACCGGGATCAACCGGGTGTACCCGGCTGCGAACCGTGATCTGCAAGAGCGCATCGCAGGTGAAGGCCTGGTGCTGTCCCAGTTCTGGCCCGATGCCGCGGCGACGAAGAAGTCATTCCCGCTGCGCAACGCCACGATGAGCGGCTACGGCCGAGCCACGATCGTCGTGGAGGCGGGCGAGACCAGCGGTGCCCGTATCCAGGCGCGGATCGGCGTCGAGCACGGCCGGCCGGTTATCCTGCGCGACGGTGTGGTGCGGGCGAACGAGTGGGCCGTAGCGCTGCGGCACCGGCCTGGCGTGCACGTCGTGACCAGTGTGGAGGAGGCTCTAGGCGTCGTCGCTGCGTTGCGACCCGATCTCGATGACGTCCTGTCTGGCGTGCTCGCCGTCGACGGATGAGCCTCGGGGATCGCCTGTCCGCCGCCGGGAGGAGGACGATCCGCGAGCGGCTGGTCTCGGAGGTCGGCGGTTACCTGCGCAACGTGGTGCACGAGCCACATGTGCCGTGTGCCGTGTGCCGTGTGCGCGACGCCGATCAAGCCCGCCTTCGACCTGTGCCTGCGCTGCTGGCGAGACCAGCAGGAGTTCGGTGACGAGCTCGCGGACCTCGTCGTCTGCCTGTGCTATGCGATCCGCGGACGACAGTCCGGGCACCTCATGCACAGCTTCAAGGACCTCGAAGCGCCTGCCAGGCACAACCAGACCGTGCTCAGCGTGCTGCTGCTCGCTGCTCTCGAATTCCATAGCGGGTGCATCGAGCGCCGGCTCGGCCACACCGTCGATGCCTGGGCGTTCGTGCCGTCGGTTCGGACCGACCGGATCGGCGAGCATCCACTGCGTGTGGTGGCCAAGCGAGCGGGAGTGGCGCTACCCGAGATCGTGCTCCTGATCGGTGAGCGCGTGGACCCGGAGCAGCGCGTGACCAGCGTCGAACGGTTCGTGATCGCCGCGAAAATTCATGTGGTCGGCCGTCATGTCCTCCTGATCGAGGACACCTGGACCAGTGGTGGCAATGCCCAGTCCGCGGCTCTGACGCTCCGGCGCGGGGGAGCGGCGAGCGTGACCATCGTGGCGCTCGGACGATGGCTGAAGCCCGAGGAGCCACGTACCCGTGCGTTCGTGACGAGCAAGCTCACCGAGGACTTCGACCCGCTTTCATGCCCCGTGAATGACCCGGACTGCACGCATTACAAATAGGTCGGCGCTGACGCTGCTCAGTGGTTTTGTAGGTCGGCGCTGACGCTGCTCAGTGGTTTTGCGAGGTGCGATCTTGCCATTACAGATCATGTGCAGAATCGGACGCCTCGGATACGTCCAGGACCGCCCTGATGAACAGTTCCACCTGTGGCATCTCAAGCGTGGTCGTCGGGAATCTGTCCGGACCCAGCAGGAATCCCTTGACCGCATCGTTGAGCCAGCCGTCGGGCAGATCGAGCGCGGCAGCGACGCGAACGGCCGCCGAGTACACCCTTGGGCACGAACACCGCGTCGATGTCCTTGGTCGCCCGGCGCTCGTCGTAGACCAGCGTGATGGCCGCTCCGCCGACCACATAGAGATCGGCGACCAGACCGCGTTCGGCCAGTTCGGCTCCCAGGGCGGTAAGGGCTGTGAGGATATCGTCCCGGCGCATCGCTACACCCGGCTCAGCATGCCTGCGCCGAGCAGGATGCCCCGCCGACGGAACGCCGCAGGCGACTCCACAATGGCGCGCGCCCACAGGTCGGGGTAGCGCGGCCACCAGATTCGGGACAGAAATCGGCCGGGTTCGCCGACCCGGGGTGACGCTGGAGCCCCATGTGCAGTGGCGAAGTGCTCGGCGAGCGCCGCGAGGTAGGCGTCGGTGTGCGGATCGACAGTGCGCGGACGCTCGACGATCCGGCGTGCGATGTCGTCCTCGTCCCGCGCCCAGCTCAGATCGTCGACGAAATCGGCCACCGCTTCTCTCAGTGCGGTCCCGGCGGCGATCCGCTCTGCCGTCCGGGCCAGCGTCATCGGATTCCGAGCCTGGGCCGGCAGGAAGTCCCGCAGCTCGACGGCATCGTCATCGTCGATGTGCGCGAAGATCCGCTCGGACGGGGTACTCACCTAGATCAGTCTGCCTTACCAGGTCACCGTGTCGGCGTAGCATGCCGCCCCGGTGGTGTCATGATCGGCGACCCAGCGCCGTAACCCGCGTCAGACTGCCAGGACGGGCACAGCGCGTGCTGTATTCGCCAGCAACGCCTGCAGGTCGTCGGGATCGCTGGTCGCCACGGTTGCTCGAGTGCGGTCGGCAGCGGTCGCCGCGACCACGGCGTCGACTGCCGAGACCGTGCGCAGGCAGCGAAAGCGCAGCGTGGCGGCCTGACGGGATCGATCGAGAGTGCAGCTGTCCGCAACGACGCGCCGGAGCAACTGGTTGATTCGAGCGTCCTCGCGTTGCCGGCCTGTTGTCGACTCGACCACGGTCACCGTCGGGACGACGACGGCACCGCCGGAGTGTGCTGCGACTTCGAGGAGGTCGAGCAGATCGGCCGGGGGGCGAGGGCGGGCCCACGCGGTCAGCGCACCGCTGTCGAGCACCACGTCCAACTCAGGCGACCTCGTCTCCCTCGTGGGGCATGGTGATTCCGACGCGTCGGGCCATCGCCGCTACCCGTTCTGGCGTCGGTCGCAGGTCGGGGTGCTCGTCGTAGATCTCATCAAGGGTCAGGCGCAGCAGTTTGTTGTGGAGCCACGTGGTGAGCGCCTCGGTGACGGCTGCGGACGTGCTGCTGATCCTGCCGTCCTGCGCCAGGGACTGGAGTGCGTCCAGGAGTGGTCCTGGCAGGCTGACTGAGATCGGACGAGTACGCGCGCTGCCCCGGGCCAGCTCGTCGAGTGCCGTGGCGAGGGCATCGACAGGGGGGTGCTCCATCGGGGCCTCTCAGTGCTCGTTGGTTCTTCCTACGATTCGGACTTTTCGATCGTATCGTAGCTCATATAATAGTGCTGTGGCGCCTGTGTGCCCGTCTGTGGGTCCGACCAGCGGTCAGCAGGCGCGGTGATGTGTACCTGGCCCCAGGTCTGCGGGTCCAGGTACCGGTCGCGGTCGTCGACGGCTCGACCGACACGATCGTGCCGACGGCGCAGACCGTGGCGGTGGCGCGCGAGAAATTCTGACCGTCCTGCGGAACTGTGCCGTGTTCGTTACACCGTCACGAATCCCTGAGCGCGCTCCAGGAAGTCACGCACTGCCGATGACTTGGCGTGCGGTTTCATCTGATGGTACAGGTCGCGCAGAAGGCCGACGCTATATGTCGAGTGCAGGCTCTGTGCTATGTCGATCGCTTCCATGCCCCGGGCTGCGGCGTTGTCGAGATCACGATGTTTACCTGGTTGGATCAAGGCAACCGCCGAGTGTGTCAGATAGGCCTGCCGGTCACGAGTGAATGACTCATCGAACAGTGCAATGCCCTCATCGAGGAGCGTGATCGCGTGACCGATGTGCCCCAACTGCAGGTGACATTGACCCGCGTAGGCGGTGATCTCCGCCGGGGTCACCCAATACAGGTACGATAGATCACGGTTCGGGTTGAGGTGCGCGATTTGCGTGCGCGCCTTCGACATGGCCGCGGTGGCGCCAGCGATGTCGCGCAGGGTGGCGAAGGCGTCGGCTTGCCAGCCGTAGAGCTCGGCAAGCAAGGCCGGAGTCTCCTGGCCACGGATACCCGCGAGAGCGGTTTCGATCAGCGTCACTGCCTCGGCGGGCCGCGCTTGGCGGGTGGCCTGGTAGGCCATGAAACCGAGGATGTGCGCGCCCAGTGGGCGGTCATCAACCGTGTGCGCGGCGCGCAAGGCCGCAATGTGGTAACGCTGGGCTAGTCCCGGCTGCCCGGATTCGTAGGCACCCCAGCCGGCCAGCCGTCCGAGTTCGGCGAGCGCACCATGGAGCGTGCGACCGGTGGCTTCGTCGTAGGACGCCTGGTCCAGCAGCTCGGCGACCACCCCGAAGCCCCGCTCGGCCAGCGCGAACATCGTGCCGCCACCAGCGACGTCATCGATCCCGCGCAGCTCAGGGATCATGGCCATCAGCCGATGAGCCAGCACGCCCGAAATCCGGCGACCGGACAACCCGGTGACCAGCGGCCCTGGCTCGTGCACCAGCCACTGATGCGCCGGAGCGGTCAAGGCCAGGCAGGTCAAGAACCCGAATTCTCGCCGCTTCACCCGCTCACCACCGCTCAGCACGACTGCCGACTCGACGGTACCCCGGTGGTTCCAGGCAGGCGAGAGCACCGGGTCGTGCTCGGAATCACCGATCCGGTCCGCAGCCGCTGGTCGTTCCGAGCCGGTTGTTCTCTGGTCTTCGGTCAGCATGGCGTCCAGCACGTCCACCGACACCGTCAGGGCCTCGGCGAGCTTGGGTCGGGTCCATGGCTGCGGCGAGGTCTCGCCCCGCTCCCAGCGGCCGACCGTCGTTGGTTCGACGCCCACGATCCGAGCCAGTGTTTCCTGGGTGTGACCGACGATCTCACGTCGCTCCGCGAGTGCGCGGCGCTTGGCAGGCACGGTTCCCAGCTCCCCACTCGCGGGTCGATCAAGTACGCGACCTGCACACTATCCCAACAGCATGGCCGCAGAAGCCCACCCGCACAGAGATGACGTGCGGCTGACGTGCGCCTGGTGGGACCTCAGGGCGAGGAGGCGAACGAAGCCTGATCCGTATCGAACCGCGACGCCGCTACGATCTCCGTTACACGGCCACAAGATCGCGTGTGCGGTCCATGAAGTCCCGCACCACCGGGACCTTGATGTGCGGTCTCATCTGGTTAACGAGATTCCGGAGACGGTCAACACCACGGGTCGAATCCAGGCTTGCAGATAAATCGAGTGCTGCTCTGCCGCGCTCAACAGCGGCATCAAGGTCCCGCTGCGGACCTGGATGGGTCAAAGCCTCCGCGCAGCGGATCAAGTAATTGCTCCGGTCACGGACGAATGACTCATCAAACAGGTCGATACCCTCCTCCAGCAGGCCGACCGCCTGATCAGCTCTTCCCAGTTTCAGCAAAGACCGCCCAGCACCTGCCGTGACCTTCGCCGGACCGACCCAGTACAGATACGGCAGACCGTCGTCGTGCTTGATGCCCTCGGCCTGCATGCGAGCCTTCGAGATCGCCGCCGTGCGGCCCGGCGAGTCTCCCAGCGTGGCCAAGGCATAGGCTTGTCTGCTGTAGAGCGCGGTCAGCAGCCGGGCAGTTTCCCTGCCCCGCACGCCGGCTACCGCGGTGTCGATCAGGGTCACGGCCTCCCTCGGCTGTCCCTCGCGGGCGGCCTGATACGCCATCGATCCGAGGATGTGCGCACCGAGGGGCCGATCGTCAGCACTATGCGCCGCCCGCAGCACTGCGACGTAGTAGCGCTGCGCGAGGCTTTGCTGCCCCGCATCATAAGCAGCCCAACTCGCGAGCTGTCCCAGCTCAGCCAATGCGACAAGGAATTTCCGGCCGGTCAGCCCGTCATAGGACGCCCGGTCGAGCAGCTCAGCGACCATCCCGAAGTGCTGCTGGGCCAGCGAGAGCACTGTGCCGCCACCGGCGACATCGTCCATCGCCCGTAGCTCAGGGATCATGGCCATGAACCGGCCTGCCAGCGCTGAGGACACCCGACGCCCCGACAAGCCGGATACCAGCGGCCCCGGCTCGTGGATCAACCACTGATGCGCAGGAGCGGTCAACGTCAAGCCGCTCAGGAACACGAACCCTCGCCGCTTCACAGGATGATCACCGCCTCCCAGCACGCCCAGTGTGGTCTCGGCCAGCGCCGCGAGGATGTTCTGGTAGGCGGCGGTCTCTTCCGGCTTCTCCAGAAACAAGCTGGTGGTCTCATTCTCCAGATACACCACTGGCTTGAACTCGGCGAACTCCATGAAGATAAACGGTCCTGCCGTCGCGGCGTGCGCGCCGAGCGCCATCGGGATCACCCGCAGGGTGATGTACGGGCGTACGGCCATCCGGAGCAGGTGGTGCAGCTGCTCGGACATCACTGCCGACCCGCCGATCGGTGTGCGCAGCACGGACTCATGGACGTAGAAGGTGAACCGCGCGGGCTACTCCCGGCTGAACAAACTCTGCCGGGCCACCCGGGCGGCCACCCGGTCATCGACCTCGTCCGCCGGCACATTGGCGATGCGGCTGATCACCGCTCGGGCGTAGTCACCGGTCTGCAATGAGCCAGACACGAGCATCGGTTGAATATGACTGTAGGCCACGGCCCGGTTCTCGTGGTCGATCAGTGTCACGAGCTGCTTGGGCAACCGCGATCCGTGCTGCTGGGACCAACCCGGGATGTTCTGCTCATGGCAGAGCGCGAGCAACCGGTCCCGCTCCTTGCCCTTCACCCGGCACACTCCGAGCAGGGCCGCGACATCCACCTTCGTTGCGCTGCGCTTGCCCGACAGCAGCCGCCCACCTGCTCGGCGACAAGCCGAGCAGGTGGGCGGCCTGCTTGCCGTTCAATCCCGCCTGCTCGATGGCCCGGCGCAGCCCGTCGCCGAGTTCTCGGCTGCGTATCGTGGGCTCCTGATCGCGCATGAACGACCTCCCGTTGCGGATTCCGAGCGGACGATACGGCCACGCAGAACACCGCCGCTTCGGGTATGCGCAATTACCCACGAAGGGATGTATTGCGTGCCCGGGGGTCAACTGGTCGGCTCATTGTCGGTGGGGTGGTGATCCTACGAGAACTAGTTTCGCCAGCAATGCTCTCACCGGAGCAGCCGGTCGAGTTCCAGGTGAATTGAGAATGGTGCGGTGGCGGTGAAGGTGATACTGCCACCGTCGATGAAGCCGAGCGGATCGCCGCCACCCGGTGCGGCTACTGCGACTTCAACACCTAACACACCAGGGAGCAGGGCTCCTCCTCACTGTCCACCTGGTTGGACGCGGTGCGCTGCGAGCTCGACCTGGCTGCCCGGGTCCTCAGCGAGCCGGTGCCGGTGGACACGGTGTTCGTCGGTGTGGCACCCCGTCGTTGCTCAGCCCGACCGACCTGGCCACTGTCCCCAACGCCATCCGCGGCTCACTCGGCCTGGCCCTTCGGCACCGAGGTGACCACCGAGGCCAACCCCGTAGCGGTCGTAGGTGTCTTCGAGTTGGTGCACCGGTAGCTCATCGGGCGGCACAGCGCGTTGGAGACCCGGAGGTTGGGACAATGTGTATATGGTCGTCTTGCCCCTCGGTGATCCCGCGCCCGCTGACGGCGCACTGCCCGGTGTCGCCCTGCGTGGGCTGGCCGGGCGGCCGTTCGGGGTGTACATACACGTGCCGTTCTGCGCCACTCGCTGTGGCTATTGCGACTTCAACACCTACACACCGGGGGAGCAGGGCTCCTCCTCACTCTCCACCTGGTTGGACGCAGTGCGCCGCGAGCTCGACCTGGCCGCCCGGGTACTCGAAGAGCCGGTGCCGGTGGACACGGTGTTCGTCGGTGGCGGCACCCCGTCGCTGCTCTGCCCGACCGACCTGGCCGCGGTACTCGACGCCATCCGCGGCTCACTCGGCCTGGCCGTCGGTGCTGAAGTGACCACCGAGGCAAACCCCGAGTCGACGTCACCGGAGTTCTTCGCGGGGATCGCGGCGGCCGGCTACACCCGGGTCTCGCTGGGGATGCAGAGCGCCGTGCCGCACGTGCTGGCCGTGCTGGACCGGGTGCACACTCCGGGCCGGCCGGTGGCCGCGGCGGCGCAGGCCCTCGCCGCCGGGATCGAGCACGTCAGCCTGGACCTGATCTACGGCACGCCGGGGGAGAGCCGCGACGACCTGACCGCCTCGCTGGACGCGGTACTGCGCGCCGGGGTGGACCATGTCTCGGCCTACGCCCTGGTCGTCGAGCCCGGTACCGCGCTGGCCCGCCGGGTGGCCCGCGGTGAGCTGCCCGCGCCGGACGACGACGTGCTCGCCGAGCGCTACGAGCAGATCGACTCGGTGCTCTCTGCGGCTGGCTTGCACTGGTACGAGGTGTCCAACTGGGCTGGCTCTGCTGAGTCGAGGTGCCGGCACAATCTCGGCTACTGGGCCGGGGATAACTGGTGGGGCGCCGGCCCCGGCGCGCACTCCCACGTGGGTGGCGTGCGGTGGTGGAACGTCAAACATCCCGAGCGTTACGCCGCTGTGCTCGCGTCCGGTTGCTCCCCAGCGTCCGGTCGTGAGGTGCTGTCGAGGAGCGCCACACCGAGCAGGTGATGCTCGGTCTGCGACTGGTCGACGGATTACCACTGGATGTGCTGGATGTGCCTGAGTGCGCCCTGCCGCGCGCGGGCTGCCCCTGCACCGTCGCCCCGGCGAGCCTGGTCCGCACCCGCCGCGAAGCGCCGCCGGTCGCGCGACCTGCTCGTCAGCAACGGTTGATTATCACGAATGGTGCAAGTTGGCCGGTTACACAGCCATAAAGCCTCGTGCTCGACCGAAACCCTACCGCAGGCGCTGTGGCGTATGGTTTCAGCTGATTGTAGAGGTCGCGATACGGTCGATGCCGCGGCGTGAACCAGGTACTCGGATAGATCGAGCGCCACTGTGCCGTGCTCGCCAGATCATCGACAGGACGACACTCTTCCAGCATGGCAGCCGCCAGATCAGCTGCGGAGGAGGTCGAGGTCGAGGATTCGGACCGGGAGGGTGACGCGTTGGTGGAGGGCGGCGCGCAGCGCACGGTGCAGGCCGTCCTCTAAGAACAACTCGCCGTGCCAGCGGACGGCGTGCGGGAACAGGTCGCCGGGCAGGGTGGGGTCCTCGGACAGCAGCCGGTCCAGCTCCACCACCGTCGCGGTGGTGATCAAGTCTGCCAGTGGGACCTGCTGCGGGGGGATCTGCGCCCAGTCCTTCACCGAAAACCCGTGCTCGGGATAAGGGCGGTCGCGCCGGATTTCTTTGAATATCACAGCCGGCGCTCACCTCCGTACCCCGCTCAGCTTGAGCGATCAGCGTATCGGGCGCCCCGGCGCGCCCCGACGCCTGCGCCTGCAGCGCACTAGACTCGGTGGACAGGCTGCTACCAGCGCCAGGGAGGTGATGTGAACGCCGACGATCGACGGTTCGAGGTGCTGCGCGCCATCGTCACCGACTACGTGGCCACCCACGAGCCGGTTGCGTCCCGCTCGCTGGTGGAGCGGCACCAGTTCGGGGTGTCCAGCGCGACCATCCGCAACGACATGGTGGCGCTGGAGGAGGACGGCTACATCACCCAACCGCACACCAGTGCCGGTCGGGTGCCCACCGACAAGGGCTACCGGTTGTTCGTCGACCGGCTCTCTGAGGTGAAGCCGCTGTCGGTGGCCGAGCGCCGCGCGGTGCAGAGCTTCCTGCAGGGCGCGGTCGACCTCGACGATGTGTTGCGGCGCAGCGTGCGGCTGCTCGCTCAGCTCACCCGGCAGGTGGCGGTGATCCAGTACCCGACGCTGAGCCGGTCCACGGTGCGCCACCTCGAGGTGCTCGCGGTGACCCCGGCCCGGCTGATGCTGGTCCTCATCACCGATGCGGGCCGGGTGGATCAGCGCCTGCTCGATCTGGGCGATGTCATCACCGAGGACCAGGTGGCAGCGCTGCGCACGCTGCTCAACCAGGCCTTGGCGGGGCGCAGGCTGGCGGAGGCCTCCGCAGCGGTGGCCGATCTCCCCGAGCAGGCCCCGGTCGAGCTTCGGGACGCGATGATCCGGGCCTCGACGGTTCTGATCGAGACGTTGGTGGAGCATCCCGAGGAGCGGCTGTTGCTCGGCGGCACCGCTAACCTCACCCGGAACGTCACCGATTTCCCGGGTTCCCTACGTCAGGTGCTCGAGGCGTTGGAGGAGCAGGTGGTGGTGCTCAAGCTGTTGGCAGCGGCCCGGGATCCGGCCACCATCACGGTGCGGATCGGTGAGGAGAACGAGGCCGAGGAGATGCGCAGTACCTCGTTGGTCTCGATCGGTTACGCCTCGCATGGCACGGTGCTCGGGGGGATGGGAGTGGTGGGGCCGACCAGGATGGACTACCCCGGCACGATCGCCGCGGTACGCGCGGTAGCACGATATGTGGGGGAGATCCTGACCACCCGCTGAGCGGGGTCGGGCGCACCGATTTGCAAGCGACAACAGGACCGCGGCGTCGGGCTGCGGCAGGAGGACGCCAGCGTGGCCAGGGACTACTACGGGATCCTGGGCGTGTCTCGGGACGCCAGCATGGATCAGATCAAACGCGCCTACCGCAAGCTGGCGCGCGAGCTGCACCCCGATGTCAACCCCGATACGACAGCACAGCAGCGGTTCCAGGACGTCACCGCCGCCTACGAGGTGCTGACCGATCCGCAGAAACGAAAGATCGTCGATCTCGGTGGGGATCCGCTGGACCCTGGTGGAGGCCGCGGCGCAGCGGGGGATCCCTTCGGTGGGTTCGGCTTCGGGGACATCATGGACGCCTTCTTCGGCCCCGGCTCGGCGCCCGGTGGTCGGCGGGGGCCCCGCAGCCGGGTGCAGAGCGGTACCGACGCGCTGATCCGGCTGCAGCTCACCCTCGAGGAGTGCGCCAGCGGGGCATCGCGGGAGCTCGCCGTGGACACCGCGGTGCTGTGCGGCGAGTGCAACGGATCCGGCTGTGCACGCGGTACCCGCCCGCAGACCTGCGACACCTGTGGCGGTGCCGGCGAGGTGCAGAACGTGCAGCGGACCTTCCTCGGTCAAGTCATGACCTCGCGCCCGTGCCCGGTGTGCCGCGGCATCGGCGAGGTCATCCCGGAACCCTGCCGCCAATGCGGTGGGGACGGCCGGATCAGGGCTCGTCGCAACGTCACCGCGAAGGTACCGGCCGGAGTGGGTGACGGGATGCGGGTGCGATTGGCCGGCCAGGGCGAGGTGGGTCCGGGTGGCGGTCCAGCGGGTGATCTCTACGTCGAGGTGCAGGAGGTGCCGCACGAGACGTTCACCCGCGACGACGCCGACCTGCACTGCACCGTGCGGGTTCCGATGACCGCTGCCGCACTCGGCACCACGGTCATACTGGAGACCCTTGATGGCACCGAGGAGGTCCGGGTCGAAGCGGGCACCCAATGCGCGACCGTGCTGACCCTGCGGGGGCGCGGGATGCCGCGGTTACGCAGCACGGGCCGCGCCGAGGGGCGGGGTGATCTGTTCGTCCACCTCGACGTCGTCACTCCGACGCGGCTGGACCCCCGGCAGATCGAATTGTTGCGTGAGCTCGCCCTCCTGCGAGGTGAGGAGCAGGCCGAGCTGACGGCGAACGGTCGCGCCGGCGGTCTGTTCTCCCGGTTGCGGGACTCCTTGGGTGGACGCTGACCGTTGGGTGGACGCTGACCGTTGGGTGGACGCTGACCGTTGGGTGGACGCTGACCGTTGGGTGGACGCTGACCGCGCAGCCGGCGGGGGGTCCGGGTGAGCAGCTTTCCGATGTTCCTCGCCGGGCCACTCCCGCCAGAGGGTGCCGAGATGCTGCTGGACGGGCCGGAGGGCAGGCACGCCGCGACGGTGCGCCGGGTGCGTACCGGTGAGCGTTTGACGCTCACCGACGGCGGTGGCGAGCTGGCCCTGTGCGAGGTACTCGAGACGGGTCGGGACTGGCTGCGGCTGCGGGTGCTGCGGCGGGGCAGCGAGCCGACACCGGCCTTGCACGTGACGCTGGTCCAGGCGCTGGTCAAGGGCGAGCGCGCGGAGCTGGCGGTGGAGCTGGCCGTCGAGGCCGGGGTGGATGCGGTAGTGCCCTGGCGGGCGGCCCGTTGTGTGGCCCGCTGGGACTGCGGGTCGCGGGGGGCCAAGGCACTGGCCCGCTGGCGGGAAACGGCTCGCGAGGCCGCCAAGCAGTCCCGCCGGGGCTGGGTCCCTCAGGTGGCCGAACCGGTGAGCACCGCGGCCCTCGGGCAGCGCTGCGCCGCGGCGGCGGGCGCTCTGGTGCTGCACGAGAGCGCCCCTGAGATTCTGTCCTCGGTGCTGTTGCCCGCTGCGGGTGAACTGGTGCTGATCGTCGGACCTGAGGGGGGCATCACCGAGGCCGAGTTGGCCGTGCTGACCGCGGCCGGAGGCCGGCCTGTGCGGCTCGGTCCGGGGGTATTGCGTTCTTCTAGTGCCGGTGCGGTAGCTCTCGGTGCAATTGGAGCTCTCTCTCAACGGTGGGCTCTGCGTCATTCAGGTGACATTTGAAGCGCTCGCTCGCCGAAAGCTTTACATTAAGTGTGCAAGGCCGGATGAACCACCTGATTGAGTAAATGGTCATTCCGGACTCGCAAGCGCTCCACAGACTCCGCCGGGCACCTCCCCCCTCGGTCCGGCGGCGCTGCGCCGCGGCGGGACAGCCCCCAGTTTCCGCCGCGGCGCGGCATCCACTCACGATATCGGGATTCCCTCGCAGTCGCGCGAATCTCCTCCCCCCGTGGACTGAGGTCTGCGGCTAGCATCTGTGCTGCAGGTTGATTCGTGATGCGCGAGTGCGCAGGAAGTAGGACCCACGACCACGTGACCCCTACCCCAGCGGAGGGCGCCGCTCCATCCGGTGCGGAGACGACACAGCCCGAACCCGTCCAGTCGAAGATTGTGATCCCAGGTTCTGCGGTGCTGGCTCTGCTGGGATCCCGTGACGAGAACCTGAAGGTAATCGAGAACCTGCTCGAGGCCGATGTGCACGTGCGAGGCAACGAGGTCACCCTCTCGGGCACGCCGGCGGAGGTGGCGTTCGCCGAGCGGGCATTCGGCGAGTTGGTCGTCCTGGCCGGCCGCGGCCAGGAGTTCGGCCCGGACGCGGTCCGGGCGACCCTGGGGATGCTCGCCCAGGGTGGCGCGGAGTCACCCGCCGAGGTGCTCAGCCTGGACATCCTGTCCCGGCGCGGTCGTACCATCCGGCCCAAGACGCTCAACCAGAAGCGCTACGTCGATGCGATCGACTGCTACACGATCGTGTTCGGTATCGGCCCTGCCGGCACCGGCAAGACCTACCTGGCGATGGCCAAGGCAGTGCAGGCGCTGCAGGCCAAGCAGGTCAACCGGATCATCCTCACCCGGCCTGCGGTCGAGGCGGGGGAGCGGTTGGGTTTCCTTCCCGGCACCCTGTACGAGAAGATCGACCCCTACCTGCGCCCGCTGTACGACGCGCTGCACGACATGCTCGAACCGGAGTCCATTCCCAAATTGATGGCCGCCGGAACCATCGAGGTCGCCCCGTTGGCCTACATGCGCGGTCGCACCCTCAACGACGCCTTCATCATCCTCGACGAGGCGCAGAACACCACCCCGGAGCAGATGAAGATGTTCCTGACCCGGCTCGGCTTCGGCTCCAGGGTCGTGGTCACCGGCGACGTCACGCAGATCGACCTGCCCGGCGGCCAGGTCTCCGGGCTGAAGATAGTGCAGCACATCCTCGACGGTGTGGACGATGTGCACTTCGCGCAGCTCTCCAGCGCTGACGTGGTCCGGCACCGGCTGGTCACCGACATCGTGGACGCCTACGCGCGGTGGGACGCCGTCCAGGAGGGCACCGGAGCCCGCCCGGTGCCCAATCGCGGCGACCGCCGCCGGAGGCGGTGAGGCGAGCGATGGGTATCGAGATCGCCAACGAGTCCGGCACCGCGGTCGCCGAGGCGTCGATCGCGGCAGCAGCGCGTTTCGCGATGGACCAGTTGGGCATCAGCCCGTTGGCCGAGCTGTCCATGCTGCTGGTCGGCAGCCGGGAGATGGCCGACCTGCACCAGCGGTGGATGGACCTGCCGGGGCCCACCGACGTGATGGCCTTCCCGATGGATGGGGCCGCTGAGGGTGGCGTGCTGGCGGGTGGCCGCCCGGACGGCCCTCCCGGTGGCCCGGAGCTGCTCGGTGACATCGTGCTGTGCCCGCAGGTCGCCACGGAACAGGCTGCCGCAGCGGGCCACTCCGTGCTCGATGAGCTGCAGCTGCTCACCGTGCACGGCGTGCTGCACCTGGTGGGCTACGATCACGCCGAGCCCGCCGAGGAGCGTGAGATGTTCGCCCTGCAGGACCGGATTCTCGAGGAGTTCCGGCGCGCCGGCCGGGCGGCCCGGCGCCGGATCGCCCAGCGGGATGCGGATACCCGGCTGCTCGGGGTGGTCGGTCTGGACGGGCCGGAGGAATCCGGCCTCCAGAGATAATCCAAACGGTCCTTGTGGTGCAGACGTCACCGGTTGTGCTGCTCGCGCTGGCCGCCACTCTGGTGGTGGCTGCGGGAGGGTTCGCGGCCGCCGACGCCGCGCTGAGCACGGTGTCGCGAGCCCGGGTTGACGCGCTGGTGCGTTCCGGCCGCTTCGGCGCTCGCGCACTCGCGCTCATCGTCGCCGACCGTCCCCGGCACATCAACCTGCTGCTGTTGCTGCGGTTGAGCTGCGAGCTGAGCGCTACGGTGCTGGTCACCGTGGCGGCGCTGCGTTCCTCGTCGCCCACTTGGCTGGCCCTGCTCATCGCCGGATTGGTGATGGTGGTGGTCACCTATGTCGTCGTCGGGGTGGGGCCCCGGACCATCGGGCGCCAGCACCCGTATCCCGTCGGTCTCCTGGCGGCCGGGCCGGTCCGGGTACTGGGACGGGTTCTGGGTCCGCTGTCGCGGCTGCTCATCCTCGTCGGGAACGCGATCACCCCCGGTCGAGGTTTCCGGGAAGGGCCGTTCACCTCCGAGGTCGAACTCCGGGAGCTGGTCGACATGGCGGGTCAGCGCGGCGTGGTCGAGGCAGGCGAAGCCGAGATGATCCACTCCGTGTTCGAGCTCGGGGACACCGTCGCCCGTGAAGTGATGGTGCCCCGAACCGAGATCGTCTGGATAGAGCAGGACAAGTCGGTGCGCCAGGCCGTGGCGTTGTGCCTGCGCTCCGGATTCTCCCGGCTCCCGGTGATCGCGGACAGCGTCGATGACATCGTCGGGGTCGTGCACCTCAAGGACCTGGTCGCGCGGACGGTACCCGAGGTCGCCGATGGTGGCGCCGTCGGTGAGGTGATGCGGCCCGCGACCTTCGTTCCCGACTCGAAGTTGCTCACCGGGCTGCTCAGGGAGATGCAGGTCTCGCGCAACCACATGGCCGTCGTCGTCGACGAATACGGTGGTACCGCCGGCCTGCTCACGATCGAGGACATCCTCGAGGAGATCGTCGGCGAGATCACCGACGAGTCCGACACCGAGGCGCGGCCGCCGATCGAGGACCTTGGGGACGGTAGGGTGCGGGTGATCAGCCGGTTGCCGGTGATCGACCTGGGTGAGCTGTTCGCGGTGGACCTGCAAGACGCCGACGTGGAAACCGTCGGTGGCCTGCTGGCGCAGCGATTGGGCCGGGTGCCGGTGCCCGGTGCCGAGGCCGACGTGGCGGGCCTACGGTTGCGAGCCGAGGGCGGTAACGATCGTCGTGGGCGTTTGCGGATCACGGCCGTGATCGCGTCCCGGGTGTCCGCCCGATCCGATCCCGTCATACAGCTGGACCCCACCGCGGCCGATCCACCGCAGGAAGCGAGTGACACCCGTGCCTGAGCTCGACCCGGAGGACGCCAAGATCGTGACACTGGCGCGTTCGGCGCTGGCCCGCACCGGCGCACCCGAGGGCGCCGCCGTGCGGGACACCGACGGGCGCACCTACACCGGGGTCACCGTCTCGCTGCCCTCGCTGACCCTGACTGCGCTGCAGGCGGCGGTGGCTGCGGCGGTGGCCAGCGGGGCGAGCGGACTGGAAGCGGCCGCCGTGGCGTCCGGGTCGGGGGCTGCGGCCGCGGTGGATGCGGCATCGTTGGCCGCGGTTCGCGAGCTCGGGCCCACCGCGCCGGTGTTGCTGGTCGACCAGCGCGGCGCGGTCCATGACGTGCTGCATGCAGGAGGGTAGCGGTGAGCGTACCTGCTGAGGGGCCGTTCCGGGCCGGGTTCGCCTGCCTGGTGGGCAGGCCCAACGTCGGCAAGTCGACGTTGACCAACGCATTGGTGGGGCAGAAGGTGGCGATCACCTCCAGCCGGCCGCAGACCACCCGGCACACCATCCGGGGAATCGTGCACCAGCCGGGCGGGCAGCTCGTGCTGGTGGACACCCCCGGCCTGCACCGGCCCCGCACCCTGTTGGGTGAGCGGCTCAACAGCCTGGTCCGGGCGACCTGGTCAGAGGTGGACGCGATCGGGTTGTGCGTGCCCGCCGATGCAGCGATCGGGACCGGAGACCGGTTCATCGCCGGCGAGCTGGCCGCGCTGTCGCAGCGCACCCCGGTGTTCGCCGTGGTAACCAAGACCGATCTGGTGGCCCCGCAGCGGGTGGCCGAGCAACTCGCAGCGCTGGCCGAGCTGGCTCGCTGCGCTGGGATCGGTGAGTTCGCCGAGGTGGTGCCGGTGTCCGCGGTCGACGGTTTCCAGGTGGGGTTGCTCGCTGATCTGCTACTGGCCCGGATGCCGGAGTCACCGCCGCTGTACCCCGGTGGGGAGCTCACCGACGAGCCGGAACAGACGCTGGTCGCCGAGCTGGTGCGGGAGGCGGCCCTGGAAGGCGTGCGCGACGAGCTGCCGCACTCGCTGGCGGTGGTGGTGGAGGAGATGGTCCCGCGGGAGGGCCGGGCCGACCTGCTGGAGGTCTACGCGAACCTCTACGTCGAGCGGGACAGCCAGAAAGCGATCGTGATCGGGCGCGGCGGTCAGCGGCTCAAAGAGGTCGGCAGCCGCGCCCGGGTGCACATCGAGGCGCTGCTGGGCACTTCGGTTTACCTGGATCTGCACGTGAAGGTGGCCAAAGACTGGCAACGCGACCCCAAACAGCTGCGCCGGCTGGGTTTCTGACCCGCGCGTCGCGTCCGGCATCGGCCGGGTAGTGCGACGATGAGCGGGTGCGCTTGTACCGCGACACCGGGGTGGTGCTGCGTGTGCAGAAGCTGGGTGAAGCCGATCGCATCATCACGCTGCTGACCCGCCGGCACGGTCCGGTGCGCGCGGTGGCCAAGGGTGTGCGGCGCACCTCGTCGCGGTTCGGTGCCCGGCTGGAGCCGTTCGGGCATGTAGACGTGCAGTTCTACCGCGGGCGGACGCTGGACATCATCACCCAGGTCGAGACCGTCGATGGCTTCGGTTCCCGGCTGGTCGGCGACTACGGCCGCTACACCACCGGTTGCGCGGTGCTGGAGACCGCCGAGCGGCTGGCCGGCGCCGAGGGTGAACCGGCGCTGCGGCTCTACCTGCTGGTCGTGGGTGCGCTGCGAGCGCTGGCTGACGGGCAGCGGCATACCTCGCTGGTGCTCGACGCGTTCCTGCTCCGCGCGATGGCCGCCGCCGGGTGGGCTCCTGCGCTGACCGAATGCGCCCGATGCGGGCTACCGGGCCCACATCCTGCGTTCAGCGTCCCCACCGGCGGCGCCGTCTGCCCCGGGTGCCGCCCGGCCGGCGCGGCCACCCCCTCGCCCCAGACGCTGGATCTGCTCGACGCCCTCATGCACGGAAACTGGCCGCTCGCCGAGCGCGCCCCCGCCGGGATCTGCCGCGAGGCCAGCGGTCTGGTCGCCGCCCACCTCCAATGGCACCTCGAACGCCAACTCCGCTCTCTCCCCTTGATCGAACGCCCTCGCCTGCCCCGCTCAGCCCGCTGAATGCGGCAGGCGGCAGGATGGTTCGGTGGTTCGAGCGCCTGATCGGCATCCTTCTGGGGCTCGGCCACCCTCGCTGCCGGCGGGGCGGGTGCCCAGGCATGTGGCGCTGGTGATGGACGGCAACGGGCGGTGGGCGCAGCAGCAGGGATTGGCCCGCACCGAAGGGCACCGCCGTGGTGAGGCGGTGCTGCTGGATCTGGTGTGCGGCTGCATCGAGCTGGGCGTGCGGTGGCTCTCGGCGTATGCGTTCTCCACGGAGAACTGGCGACGCAGCCCCGATGAGGTGCGTTTCCTGATGGGCTTCAACCGCGATGTCATCCGCCGCCGCCGCGACCAGATGCACGAGATGGGCGTCCGGGTGCGCTGGGCTGGGCGCCGCCCGCGGTTGTGGCGCAGCGTCATCCGCGAGCTGGAGGTCGCCGAGGAGCTGACCGCCGGTAACAACGTCATGACCCTGACCATGTGCGTGAACTACGGCGGGCGCGCCGAGATCGCCGACGCGGCCCGCGAGCTGGCTCGCCGGGCGGCCCGCGGTGAGATCAACCCGGAGCGGATCGACGAGCGGATGCTGGCCCGCTACCTCGATGAGCCGGACATGCCCGATGTCGACCTGTTCCTGCGGCCCTCGGGGGAGCAGCGCATCTCCAACTTCCTGATCTGGCAGGCTGCCTACGCCGAGCTGGTGTTCCAGGACATCCTGTTCCCCGACCTGGATCGCCGGGACCTGTGGCGGGCCTGCGAGGTGTACGCCGCCCGGGACCGCCGCTTCGGCGGGACCCTCGAAACCAGGCCATCCGACACCGTTCGAGTTGACACGCACACCTCCAGGAGGACGATCCGATGAGCCACGACAAGGGCACAACGAGTCTGTCCTCCGCGCAGGAGCTGCTCGACGCCGCCCGAACGGCGTTGGAGCGCTTTCAGGACGTCACGGTGGACGACGACGGCTCGCTGACCTTCCGGCACTCCGAGGTGCCGTGTGCGGTGCAGGCGGTGGAGCTCGTCGAGGGGCTGGTGATGCTGAGCCTGACCTGCGTGGTCGCCTGGGACCTGCCCGACGACGGTGAGCTGTCCGAGCGGGTCGCCATCCGCGCCGGGCAGGGCCTGTTCGGAACCCTGGGGCTGGTCCGTACCGAGCGCGGCGCCGACCTGATGCTGCGTTACGCGTTCCCGGCGGCCGGGTTGGGCAGCGTGGCGCTGGGCACGCTGCTCATGCTCGTGGTGTCCGCAGCCTCCCAGATCCGCACCGAGCTCCTTCCCACCTAACGACCGTTGGTGCGGACGCACTCGGGGCAGGTGCCCGAGATCTCTACGGTGTGGTCGATGTCGGTGAAGTTGTGGTCATGGGCGGTCTGCTCGGCCCAGCGTTCGACCGTGGGGCCTTCGACTTCGATGGTGCGCCCGCAGTGCCGGCACACCAGGTGGTGATGGTGGTGGGCCGAGCAACGCCGGTAGACGGCCTCCCCGCTGGCGGTGCGCAGCACGTCGATCTCACCGGCCTCGGCCAACGTCTGCAGGGTGCGGTACACCGTGGTCAAACCGATCTCCTCGCCGCAGTGCCGCAGCTTCTCGTGGAGCTCCTGGGCGGATCGGAAGCCCTCGGTGCTGTCCAGCAGCCTGGCCACCGCGGTCCGCTGCCGGGTAGCACGCAGTCGAGGCGCGCTCATTCCTCCTCCACGTGGGTCACGGCATCCACCACGATGTGCGACAGGTGGTCGTCAACCAGCCGGTACACCACCTCCCGGCCGTGCCGCTCACCGTCCACCACACCAGCGGATTTGAGCACCCGCAGGTGCTGGCTGATCAACGGCTGAGTGACGCCCAGCGCATCGACCAGCTCGTGGACGCAGCGTTCGTGGTCACGCAGCTGCAGCACGATGGCGATCCGCACCGGTGCGGACAACGCCCGCAGCAGCTCGCCGGCCGCCACCAGGGTCGCTCGCGGGCGGATCGCAGCTGGTGTGGGTGCCGGTCGGCCGGGTGAGTGCTCGTCGAGAGTTGGGTCGGGTATCGCATCCGCGGTCACACCCGCCATGCCGTCTCCCTTGCTCGATCCGCCGAATACCGAGCCATCCTAGGCGCCGGAACACCATCGGCCCGGCGACTCGCTAACGTCATTGTCCCACCGCTGCCCAGAGGACATCCGTGATTCTGATCTGTCGTTTCGCCCTCGACCCTGCTCGGGCCCAGGATTTCCTGACCAGGGCGCGCCGGGCCTTGGGTCTGCTGAGCGCCCAGCGTGGTTGCTTCGGGGGGCAACTGGGCCGCTCCCCGGATGACACCACGCGATGGGTGCCTGCTCACTTCCGACGCCGATCGGGGGTCCGGATCGGACGATCGCTAATCTGGCTGTGCCCATCACCTGCCCACTGACTCACCCCTGGAGTTCCCCAAGTGCCCGCGGATCGCATCGAGACCGTCGTCAGCCTGTGCAAGCGCCGTGGCTTCGTGTTCCCCAGCGGGGAGATCTATGGTGGAACCCGCTCGGCCTGGGACTACGGCCCGCTCGGCGTGGAACTCAAGGAAAACGTCAAACGCCAGTGGTGGCGCGCCATGGTCACCGGCCGGGACGACGTCGTCGGATTGGACTCCTCGGTGATCCTGCCTCGTCAGGTGTGGGTCGCCTCCGGTCACGTGCAGGCCTTCCACGACCCGCTGGTCGAGTGCCAGAGCTGCCACAAGCGATTCCGGGCCGACCAGCTCGCCGAGGACTACGCCGAACGAACCGGCAAGGACGTGCTCGAAGGTGACCTGTCCGACATCCCCTGTCCGAACTGTGGCACCCGTGGTGAGTACACCAGCCCGCGCGAGTTCAACATGATGCTCAAGACCTACCTCGGCCCGGTGGAGTCCGAGGAGGGGATGCACTACCTGCGTCCGGAGACCGCGCAGGGCATCTTCGTCAACTTCCAGAATGTCGTGATGTCCGCCCGTCAGAAGCCGCCGTTCGGTATCGCGCAGATCGGCAAGAGCTTCCGCAACGAGATCACCCCGGGTAACTTCATCTTCCGGACCCGTGAGTTCGAGCAGATGGAGATGGAGTTCTTCGTCGAGCCGGGCAGCGACGAGCAGTGGCATCAGTACTGGATCGACACCCGCACCGACTGGTATGCCGACCTGGGCATCAGCCGGGACAACCTGCGGCATTACGAGCATGCCAAGGAAAAGCTCTCGCACTACTCCAAGCGGACCGTGGACGTGGAATACCGTTTCGGTTTCTCGTCGGGCCAGCAGTGGGGCGAGCTGGAAGGCATCGCCAATCGCACTGATTTCGATCTCACCACCCATTCCAACCATTCCGGTGTCGATCTGTCCTACTACGACCAGGCCACCGACTCCCGGTACCGGCCTTACGTGATCGAGCCCGCGGCCGGCGTCGGCCGTCCCATGATGGCCTTCCTGCTGGAGGCCTACGCCGAGGATGAGGCGCCCAACGCCAAGGGCGGGGTGGACCGCCGGGTGGTGCTGCGGTTGGACCGGCGACTCGCCCCGGTGAAGGCCGCGGTGCTGCCGCTGTCGCGCAACACCGACCTTTCCCCCAAGGCCCGGGACCTCGCCGCGGCGCTGCGGCGGCATTGGAATGTCGAGTTCGACGACTCGGGTGCGATCGGCCGGCGCTACCGTCGCCAGGACGAGATCGGCACCCCGTTCTGCGTGACGGTGGATTTCGACTCGTTGACCGATCATGCGGTCACCGTGCGCGAGCGGGACACCATGACTCAGGAACGGGTGGCGATGGAGGCGGTCGAGTCCTATCTCGCGGCTCGCCTGGTCGGCTGCTGAATCCCGGTTCGTTCTGGGAGCATGGTCGGTATGGACACGGTGAACGCTGAAGAAACCCGTCAGCGCCGGCAAGCCGGTGACGCGCTGCGTCGCTGGGCCGCGCAGGGCCGGTCCTCCGGGGTGGTACGGGTGCTCCAGCGGCACGGTTTCGGGACCGTCGCCACGGGGCAGTTGCTGGCCGGTACCGCCGAGGGGGATCGGGCGGGTGCGGTGTTCGAGGGCACCATGGACACCGTCGCGCTGCCGTTGCTGGCCTCCGCGGTGGCCGTGCCCGGTACCGCGAAAGGGCATGTCACCGAGCCGGATGCGCTGGCCGCCGGGCTGGCCTGCAGCGGCGGCGCCCAACTGCTGGGCCACCCACTGCCCGCGCCGGCCGCGGGCGCCTTGGGTACCGCGCTCGCCGAAGGTGAACCGTGCGCGTTGGCCTCCACGGTCGACGGGTTGGCGGTGCTGGTGGCGACCGGGTCCGGGTTGACCGAGGTCGTCGGCACACTCGGTACCCCGGAGGTGGACGAGATGGTCCTGGCCAGGCTGCGGGAGCTGGCCCGGATCGGCGCGACGGCCACCGAGCAAGGCGACGTCGCGGGCACCCCGGTTCTGATCGACGTGTGGGTTCCGGTGACCACGATGCTGATCGTGGGCGGCGGCGCGATCGGGGTTGCGTTGTCGGCGCAGTGCGCGTTGCTGGGTTGGGCGGTGCGCACCGAGACCGAGTTGGAGCCCGCGGTCGCCGCGGCGAAGGAGTTCACCGCCGTCGATGTGCTGGCGCTGCTCGACCACGGGCCGGCCTTCGACGCGGTGCTGGTGGAGCTGCTGCGTTCGGGGCGCGGTTTCTGCGGCGCCCTGGGCTCGCGGCACACCCAGGAGGTTCGCCGCCACCGGCTCCGGGCTGCCGGGATCACCGAAGATCAACTGGCTGGGCTGCACGGACCGATGGGTCTGGACCTGGGCGCAGCCAGACCAGCGGAGACGGCGGTGTCCGTGGTCGCCGAGGTCCTCGCCGTGCGGCGTGGGCGCTCGGGCGGTCCGCTGACCAGCGCGGCGGGCCGCATCGGTGGGTGAGGGCCGCCCGGCTGGGTCTGTGCTGTCACTCGGGTTGATCCGGTTGGTCCTCGGTGCTGCTCTGCTGGGTGCGCTGATCGTCGGTGGCACGGTGGTCCGGGTGTGGCAGGTGGCCCGGGTCGATGACCGGGACGCCGCCGACGTGGTGGTGGTACTCGGCGCGGCTCAGTACGACGGGACGCCGTCAGAAGTGCTGGGCTCTCGGTTGGACCACGCCGCGCGGCTGTGGCGCGCCGGGGTCGCGCCAGTGATCGTCACGGTGGGTGGCCGGCGGGTCGGCGATACCTACACCGAGGCTGAGGCCGGTCGGAACTACCTCACGTCCTACGGGGTCCCCACCGACGCCGTGGTGCCGATCGGGGAGGGCCGCGACACCCTGGAGAGTCTGCAAGCGGTGGCGCGCCGGGCGGGGACCGCGGGCTGGCATACCGCGGTGATCGTCAGTGACCCCTGGCACTCGTTGCGGGCCCGCACGATGGCCGATGATCTGGGACTGTCCTCGTGGACCTCGCCCACCCGCAGCGGCCCGATCGTGCAGACTCGCACCATCCAGGCCCAATACATCGTGCGGGAGAGTGCGGCGCTGTTGCACTACCGGTTCATGCACGCCCCGGCCGAGTCGTTGGGCACCGATCTGGGGTGAGCCTGATGGGTCACTCCTACACCGAGCACGACCAGGCTCGGCTGGCAACCGAGCCGGCCAAGCGCGCCGGGTTGCCCGGATCGGCCCCGGAGCGTCGCAGCCCCTTCGCCCGGGACCGGGCCCGGGTGTTGCATTCCGCGGCGTTGCGGCGGCTCGCCGGCAAGACCCAGGTGGTCGGCCCGGGGGAGGGGGATGTACCCAGGACCCGGCTGACCCACTCGCTGGAAGTCGCCCAGATCGGCCGCGAGATCGCCATCGAGCTGGGTTGCGATCCGGACGTGGTGGATACCGCGGGATTGGCGCACGACATCGGCCACCCTCCGTTCGGTCACAACGGCGAGCAGGTCCTCAACGACGTCGCGGCGGGTTGTGGTGGATTCGAGGGCAACGCGCAGACCTTGCGGATCCTCACCCGGTTGGAGCCCAAGCTGCTCGATGCGGTGACCGGGGTCAGCCGCGGGCTCAATCTCACCAGAGCGTCGCTGGACGCCACCGTCAAGTATCCGTGGCCGCGCGGGAACGGAACGGCCAAGTTCGGCTTCTACGCCGACGACGCCGCGGCCTTCGGCTGGTTACGCGAGCGTGCGCCGGAAGGGCGGCGATGCCTGGAGGCCCAGGTGATGGACTGGGCCGATGACGTCGCCTACTCGGTGCACGACGTGGAGGACGGGATCCTGGCCGGCCGTATCTCGCTGGACACCCTGGCCGACCCGGTGGAACGGGCCTTGCTCGCCGAGCTGGCCGCGAAACACTTCAGCGTGCTGCCCACCGCGGAGCTGGAGGCCGGCGCGATCGGGCTCCTCGGGCTTCCGGTGCTCGACGCGCTGCGCCGATATGACGGCACGCTGGCCGCTCAGGTCGCGTTGAAGGAGCTCACCAGTGAGCTGGTGGGTCGTTTCGTGTCGGCGGTCGTGTCCGCCACCCTGGCCAGGTTCGGTCCTGGTCCGTTGCAGCGCTACCGCGCGGATCTCGTCATCCCGAGTCAGGTGGCCGCGGAGGTGGCCCTGCTCAAAGCCATGGCACTGCGGTTCGTGATGAGCGACCCGCACCGGCTTTCGGTGCAGGCCCAGCAACGGGAGCTGGTGGCGGAGCTGTGCAGGGCCCTGATGCGCCGGGCGCCGGAGCCGCTGGACCCGGCCCTGGGCCTGGCGTGGCGGCAGGCTCGCGCCGACGACGCTCGGCTGCGGGTCATCATCGACCAGGTGGCCGCCCTCACCGACGCTCAAGCGATCCGCTGGCACGCCGAGTTGTTTCGGCTGTGACTTGCGGACCTGTGACTTGCGGACCTGTGATTCGGCCGAATCTGCGCAGTCGCAGGCTGTTCGACACGACGAACAACGAGGACAGCGTCATCGCGCCACCGGCGATCAGGGGGTTGAGCAGGCCGAACGCCGCTAATGGCAACGCGGCGATGTTATAGCTGAAGGCCCACCCGAGGTTGCCGCGGATGGTACGCAGGGTGCTGCGGGCCAGCTTGATCGCGCTGGGCACGACGGTCAGGTCGTTGCGCATCAGGATCAGATCGGCGGCGCCGAGCGCGACGTCGGTGCCGGAGACGACCGCCAACCCGAGGTCGGCGCGGGCCAGCGCGGGTGCGTCGTTGACGCCGTCGCCGACCATGGCCACCGAACGTCCCTGCACCTGCAGCGCCTCGATCACAGCAGCCTTGTCGTGGGGCAGCACCTCAGCGATGACCTCATCGATGCCGACCTGCGCGCCGACCGCCTGAGCGGTGGCCTCGTTGTCGCCGGTGAGCAGGACCGTGCGCAGCCCGAGCCGGTGCAGCTCGGCGACCGCCGCCGCGGCGCTGGGCCGCACCGTGTCGGTCAGCGCGATGGCGCCTTCGGCTACCCCGCCCGCCGCGACCAGGACGGTCGTGCAGCCCTGCCGTTCCCACTGGGCACGCTGCTGTTCCAGACCGGCCGGCACCGGGATACCCCGCGCGGTCAGCAGCCGGGCCGATCCGACCAGCACCTCTTGGCCCTCGACCACGCCACGGGCCCCGAGACCGGACAGGCTGGTGAAATCGGTGACCGGAGGGATCTCACCCAGCCCCGCACGGGCCAGCGCGCTGATCGCCGCCGCCACGACGTGCTCGGAGGCGTCCTCCACGGCACCGGCGTGGCGCAGCACCGTGTCCAGCTCGGTGCCCTCAGACAGGGCGACATCGACCACCGCCATCCGGCCGGTGGTGATGGTGCCGGTCTTGTCCAACACCACCGTGTCGATGGCCTTGGCGGACTCCAGCGCCTGGTGGCCCTTGATGAAGATGCCCAGCTCGGCGCCGCGTCCCGAGGCCACCATGAGCGCGGTCGGCGTGGCCAGGCCCAGCGCACACGGACACGCGATGATCAACACCGCCAGCGCCGAGCTGAACGCGGGCTCCACCGAGGCGCCGATGACCAGCCACCCGAGGAAGGTCAGGATGGCGAGCCCCAGGACCGCCGGAACGAACACCCCGCAGAGGCGATCCGCCAACCGCTGGACGCGGGCCTTGTCGTTCTGCGCCTGCTCGACCAGCCGCACCAGCTGGGCCAGCTGGGTGTCCTGGCCCACCTTCGCCGCGCGCACGACGAGCCGGCCGTTGCACGCGATGGTGCCGCCGATGACCAGGCTGCCCTCGGACACCTCGACGGGTGCCGACTCGCCGGTCATCGCGCTGCTGTCCACCCCGCTGTGACCGCCCACCACCACACCGTCGGTCGCGATGGTCTCGCCGGGGCGAACCACGAAGTGATCACCCACCCGCAGCCGGGCGACCGGAATGCGGTCCTCCCGCCCGTCCTCGCGCTGCACGGACACCTCCCGCGCCGCGATCCTGGCCAGCCCGCTCAGCGCGCCCCCGGCCCGCCGCTTGGCGCGGGCCTCGAACAGCCGCCCAGCCAGCAGGAAGATCGTGACCCCGACGGACACGTCGAGGTAGATGGAGCCGGCGGGCCGGAAGATCAGGCCCCAGACGCCGTCGCGGCCAGGCCCGGCGGCGTCGAGGAAGAACATCGTATAGACCGACCAGCAGGTCGCCGCGGTGATCCCCAGCGACACCAGCGTGTCCATCGAGGTCGAGCGATGCCGGGCGTTGATGACGGCGTTGCGGTGAAACGGCCAGGCGCACCATGTCACCACCGGCAGGGTCATGGCCAGCAGCACCCACTGCCATCCGGGGAATCGCGAGGAGGGCAGCAACACCACCGTCATGGACAGATCCCCCAGCGGCACCCCGAGCAGCAGCGCCACCATCAGCCGGCGCAACAGGTACCGAACCGGGGCGTCGGAGGGCTCGCCCGGTGCGCTCTCGGGCTCGATCGGTGCGGCGCGATAGCCGGCGTGCTCGACCTGAGCGATCAGCTCGGCGACCGGCACCCCGGCTGGTGCTTCCACGCTGGCTTTCTCCGTGGCGTAGTTCACGCTGGCGTGCACGCCGGCCAGCTTGTTGAGCTTGCGCTCCACCCGCGCCGCGCAGGCCGCGCATGTCATGCCTCCGATGGACAGCTCGATCGAGTGCACCGCGGCGGGCGGTTGGTCGACCGATGAGGGCAACGGCATGAGGGCGGCTCATCTCCTCCGACTCGTTACGGCGGACACCCTGGTTACGGCGGACACAGTGTGCCTTGCCGCGGTATCGAGGCGTCAGTCAGGAAGCGGGTCACCAGGTCCACGGCGCAGCTGCTGCGGGGGAGTGCACCGTGTGCCTGGCCCTGCCAGACCACCAGCGTTGCCGAGAGCAGCGACTCTGCCGTGCGCCGGGCCCCTTCGGCTGGGGTCACAGGGTCCCCGGCAGTGGCCACCACGAGCACCGGAGGCAGCGGCCGATCGGGGGACGTCCGCGGTGGCGGCGGGGGTACCGGCCATGCGCTGCACCACAGCAGCTGTGCCGCGAACAGCGGCCCGAACAGTGCCGAGCGATGCCGCCACTGCGCCACCAACTGCTCGGCGCGTTCGGGTGGCACCCGGGTCGGGGTGTCGTTGCAGTGCGTTGCCAGGGCCGGGTCGAAGCGCGCGGGCAGCCCCCGCTCGATGCCCAACAGCGGCGCGATGAGCGTCGCCAGTTCGGTCCCGTCACCGTCCCTGGCACTCGCCAGCGCGTGCGCAAGCTGTGGCCATCGCTGCGGGTCACCGACCGTCTCGAGGACTGCCTGGTAGGCGATGCCCGCGGTGATCCACAGCCATCCGACCTGCAGCGGAACCCGACGCAGCGCCTCGCCCAGGGTCATCAGCGCCCCCCGGGGATCGGATCCCAACGGGCAGCCTCGGGCCACGCAGTCCGCGGCGAACGCGGTATAGCCGGCGTCCGCGGCGACCAGCTCGGCCTCGGCGGCGGCGACATCGTTGAGGCTGGGGTCAACGGCGCCATCCAGCACCACCCGACCGACCGAGTTGGGATACCTGCGCAGGAAGTCGGTGACTGCCCGAGAGGCCTCACCGTGCGAGATCACGTTGAGCACCGGCGCGATCAGGGTCACCCTGAGCTGTTCGAGGTCGTCTGCGGTGCCCGTTGAGTTGATCGTGGTGAGTACCTCGCCGAGGTCCTGCACGCAGGTCTGGATTGCGGTGCGGGCGGTGTCGAGCAGCACATCGAGCTGGCCGGCCCGGGCCGGGTCCGGATCGATGCCGAGGATCCGATTACGGACCGGCTTGGGTATGCATTCCAGTGGTTCGCTCGGCCCGGTGCCACGGCGGGCCAGCCCGATCAACGTGAAGCGGTCCAGGAGTGCGGGCGGCAACTGCTGGGCGAGCCGGGCGGCCCGGACCGTTCCCGGCTCGCCGGAGGACTCGCTGAGCACCACCAGCGGGGCCGGGCCGTCACCGATCCTGGTGAGGTCCAGCCGCAGGGAGTTGCCGAACGCAGGCCTGGCCACCGTGGCATCGACCCGCAGGTCGCTGCACTCCACCTGCCGTGCGCTGACCGTGCCGAGCGCGGTGCTCATGGCGCCGGTGCAGTCCCGCCAGGACAGCGAATTGCGCGAGTACTCGCCGACTGGTGGCAGCGCCGAGATACTGGGCGGAGTTTGCTGGAAGCGTTGCGGTGGCAGGTTGGCGTCCCGCACGGCCACCGCGGGTCGGTTCGAGGGTCCTGCGGTGCAGCCCCCGACCAGGAGCGCGAGCACCACCATCGGCACCCCCAGACACCGCAGCAGCCGGTGGCACACAGACTCTCCTCGCACTCGGGTTTCCGGGAGCGGCGGGATGATCCTGACACCCGCCTGGTGAGCCCACCGTAAGCATGATCCCTACCGGCTGTGAGATGGCGGTCGCGTGGTGCCGGGTCAGCGGGCGAGGACGTCGATGATGGTGTCCAGGCCGGTGTCCAGATCGGCTTGAGTGATCACTAGTGGGGGAGCGATCCGTAACGTGGTGGTGTGTGCCTCCTTGCACAGCACACCGCGGGCCATCAGCTGCTCCGCCGCCACCCGTCCGGTTGGGCCGCCGGGCGCGATGTGCACACCGGCCCACAGCCCGCGGCCGGTGATCTGCTCGACACCGTGCCCAACCAGGGTCTTCAGCCTGGTATGCAGGTGCGCACCCAGCGTCTGCGACCGGGACTGGAACTCTCCGGTCGCGAGCAGGGCGATCACCGCGCGGCCGACCGCGCAGGCCAGCGGGTTGCCACCGAAGGTCGATCCGTGCTCCCCGGGTCGCAGCACGCCCAGCACCGCGCGCCGACCCACCACCGCCGAGACCGGCAGGATCCCTCCGCCGAGTGCCTTACCCAGGGTGTAGAGGTCGGCCCGGACCCCGTCATGATCGAGCGCGAGCAGATCTCCGGTGCGAGCAAGCCCGGATTGGATCTCGTCGGCGATCAGCAGGGTGCCGGCGTCATCGCAGGCGGCGCGGGCTCCGGCCAGGTAACCCAGGGGTGGCACCAGGACTCCGGCCTCGCCCTGGATGGGTTCGAGGAGCACCGCGGCCGTCCGGGAGGTGATCGCGCCGCGGAGCGCGTCGAGGTCGCCGTAGGGCACCACGACGAAGCCGGGGGTGAACGGGCCGAACCCGGCCCGGGCCGTCTCGTCGGTGGAAAACGACACGATCGTGGTGGTGCGGCCGTGGAAGTTCCCACCGGCCACCACGATCTCTGCGCTGCCATCGGGGACGCCTTTGACCCGGTGCGCCCACAGCCGTGCCACTTTGATCGCGGACTCGACGGCTTCGGCACCGGAGTTCATCGGGAGCACCATCTCGGTGCCGGTCAGCTCGGCCAGCTCGCGGCAGAACGCGCCGAGCAGGGTGTGGTGGAACGCCCGTGAGGTCAGCGTCACCCGGCCCAACTGCTCGGTTGCGGCGGCCACCAGAGCGGGATGCCGGTGCCCGAAGTTCAGTGCCGAGTACCCGGCGAGGAAATCGAGGTAACGCCGACCGGCGACGTCGGTGACCCAGGCTCCCTCACCAGCGGAGATCACCACTGGCAGCGGGTGGTAGTTATGCGTACTCCACCGCTCGTCGGTGCGGATGAAACCCGCGGCGTCAATGGAATCCGCGGCGTTCAGTGGGGTGTGCGCGGCGACCGCCGATCGTCTGTGCCTGCGTTCAGGTGGTGCACCCGGCCGCTCTGGGCGCCGCGCTGGGCCGGTACCTCCGGCTGCGTGCCCGGCTCCTGCTCGGTGAGTGCCCGCTCGACCGGGATCTTGCGGACCTGCTCGAGTGCCTCCACGAAAAGCTGGTGCGTGGCGACGACCGCGGCGGTGATCCCGGTGCGCAACGTCTCGAGCGCGGCTGCTTCGCCAGCGACCTGAGCGCGCAGCTCGCGCAGTGCCGACTCGTCTCGTTCGACCGCACGCACCCGGTTCGTCAGCTGTTCGCCCGTCATGTGCAGCATGAGGTGCAAACCGGCCAAGCCGCGCAGCTCGCTGTCCCGGATCCGGTCGTGGGCCGCGGCCTCGCGTTGCGCGATGGTGTGCGCCGCCTCCCGCTCGGCGGCCTCCCTGCGCGCCACGGACTCCGATTCGAGTTGGTCACACTGCCGCCTGGCATGGTCGAGCAGCGATTTGACCTCGCGGCTGGCACACGCTCTCAGGCTGGCGATCTGGTCGTCGGCGCGGGCTCGCAGCTCCGCGATGTCCTGGTCAGCGCGGGCCTTCCAGACGATGCCCTCCGCCTCGGCGCGGGCCTTGAGCTCGGCTGCTTCCTCCTCAGCCAGCCGCAGGATACGGAGAATCCGGGCGCTGGCCTCGGCCATCGGCGTGGCCAGGATGCGTTCAACCTCGGAACTGGCCTTGTCGGTCTCCCGGCGCAGGTGCGCGAGCAGCTCGCTCTGGGCCCGCAGATGATCCAACGCCTTGCTGAGCTCGGCGACCTGCGCCAAAGCGGCGTCCCGATCGGCCGCGACCAGCGCGATACGACCATCCAGCGATTCAAGGTGCTCCAGGACCTGTCTTCGGTTGAATCCGCGGAGCGCCGTCTCGAAGGGTTCGTGCAGGAGAACCAAATCATCGTTATCCCGGGGTCCACGCACAGGCACAGAGTGTAGTTGAACAATCACGATCAAACAATGAGCCCGGATTCACGGAAGTCACCACGTGAGCCACGGGTGAGAATGTGCGGATGCACGTGGGAGTTGTCGGGGGTGGCATCGTGGGTCTGGCAGTGGCGCGCGCCCTGCGGGCAGTGGGACATGACGTCGCGGTCTTCGAGAAGGAGCCCGTGTGGGGGGCGCATCAGACCGGCCGCAACAGCGGAGTGATCCACTCCGGGCTGTACTACCGGCCCGGAGGACTCAAGGCCCGGCTGTGCGTGGCCGGCGCGGCGTCGATGACGGCGTTCGCACGCGAGCGTGGCCTGCCGGTGGAGATCGGCGGCAAGCTCGTGGTGGCCGTGCACGGCGGGGAACTGCCTGCGCTGGCCGAGCTTGAGCGTCGCGGTGCCGCCAACGGGGTTCCCGTGCGCCGGCTGAATGCGGCCCAGGCGCGGGACTACGAGCCCGAGGTGCGCTGTGTCGCCGCGCTGCGGGTGGACAGCACCGGGATCGTCGACTACAGCGCGGTATGCCGCGCGCTGGCCGGGGAGCTGGCACAGGGCGGTGCCGAGCTGCGATTGGGTGCCGAGGTGCTCGGTGTGCATACCGACGGTGCGGGGGTGCGGGTGCAAACCCGGGCTGGGGATTTTCGGGCTGATGCGCTGGTCAACTGTGCCGGCCTGCACAGCGACCGGGTCGCTCTGCTGGCTGGTCTGGCGCCCAGGGTGCGGATCGTGCCCTTCCGCGGTGAGTACTTCGAGCTCGGCCCGCAGGCCGCCACGCGGGTTCGAGGGCTGATCTACCCGGTGCCGGACCCGACGTTGCCGTGGCTGGGAGTCCATCTCACCCGCGGCATCGACGGGCGGGTGCACGCCGGACCCAATGCGGTGCTCGCCCTGGGTCGGGAGGGGTACCGGTGGCGGGACGTCTGCGCCCGGGATCTCGCCGAGATGCTCGGCTATCGAGGGTTCTGGCTGCTGGTCCGGCGCCACGTCCGTACCGGCGTGATCGAACTGGCTCGCTCGATATCCCGAGGAGCGTTTGCCGCGGCGGTGGGCCGCCTGGTGCCGGGCATCACGGCGGCTGATCTGGTCCGTGCTCCGGCTGGGGTGAGAGCCCTCGCGGTGGGCTCCGACGGAACGATCATGGACGATTTCGTCGTGCAGACCGCGCCGCGGCAGGTACACGTGCTCAACGCACCGTCACCGGCGGCCACCAGCGCCTTGGAGATCGGCCGGTACGTCGCCGACCAGCTCGAAACGGTCGTTCCTCGGTGATTGTGGCCGCGTAACTTCACCGTTTTGTACTGGTGGGCGATACAATTGAATTACGCTCGCCACGCAGCTGCTCATAAATCGGCGTCTGGCCCATAGGGCGAACACCAATTGTCACCTGCGTGCTCATCCCCGACATGCTCGACAGCTGACGCGTCGGGCCACCATGCCATAGATGCCCTGCCGACCGTCGCGCAGATAATCCGCAATTGCGGGTGCCCGGGATCGCTGCACGTGGTCGGGAGGACGCGGCGGAGGGCCCCCTGTGGCGGTGCACTGCAGCGGGGAGGGCTGGCAGAGAGTCGGGGTTATGGTCAGAGGCGAGGTCTCGGGCATCGCCGACGGGTCGGCGCCGTTGCGAAGGGCGGCAGTCGATGAATGACGCGGGCTCGCCGGTCGAGCGGGTTGTGACGCTGCCCGGGCAGGGACGCACTGTGGTCTGGGAGCTGGCTGCGGTGCTGGGCGTCGAGCGGCTCATCGTGATCGGTTACTCGATGGGTGGCCTGATAGCGCAGCCGCCACTGGCGGCTGCGGCCGGTGGTGGTATCTCGACCGAGGTTGGAGTACGGCTTCGCGTGTCGTCGACCACAGGATTGCCGCAGCGTTTGTCGGTATGGCACGGTGGCCATTGTTGCCCTAGACCCCGGTGACGCAGTCGGTTGTCACGTGACTCGCACTTTAGGGGACTGTATGTCGGTCATCTTGAGGTCTGTTCCGTTCGACCTACCACATCGGGATCGGCACGAGTTCGCTGTTCGAGATCGCCGGGTCACCGTGGACGGGATGACTACCCAGTACCTGGAGGCCGGTGCTGGGGCGCCGCTGTTGCTGCTGCACGGCTACGAGCAGAGCGCGACTAGTTGGCGGTGGGTCATCCCGACGCTGGCCCGGACCCATCGGGTGTTGGCGCTGAGCCTGCCCGGTCACGGAGACAGCGCCCCAGCGGTCGGCGGCTACGCCCCGGGCCGCGACCTGGCCCCGTTCGTGGCCGGCTTCCTCGACGCCCTCGGAGTGGGGCCGCTCGACGTGGTCGGCAACTCCGTAGGGGGTGCGGTCGCGCTGCGGCTGGCCCTGGCCGACCCGGCCCGGGTGCGAACGCTGACCCTGGTCGCCAGCGCGGGGTTGGGCCGCGAGGTCAACCCGCTGCTGGCGTTGGCTGCCCAGCCGGTCGTGGGTGAGCTGGCGATCCTGCTCAGCCGCGTGCCGGGCGGTGACCTGCTGCGCACGACCATGTCGGCGGCGATGTTGTTCGCCCAGCCGTGGCGGATGCCTGCGGAGTTCGTCACCGAGCAGCACGCGCTGGGTCGTAGGGCGGGCCAACTCGAGGCGGCCACCGCGATGGCTCGCGCGCTGTTCGATGTCACCGGGCAGCGTGAGGTCCTGCTCGACGAACTCCACACCGTGGCGATGCCGACCCTGGTCGTCTGGGGCGCGTATGATTACGTGCTACCTGCCTACCAGGGTCAGGCTGCGGTGGACCGTCTACCCGCCGGGCAGTTGTCGGTGTTGCCTGACTGCGGGCACCTGCCCCACGTGGAGTGCCCCGACCGGTTCGCCGCCGTGCTCAGCGAGTTCCTCACCGAGCACCAACACCCCGAACACGGGGCGCATCGAGCACATCCACTCGCCTTCGTCGATCTCTAAAAGAAGGGCCAGCATGGCGACACCCGCGCCGCGCATCGCACCACCAGCGCCGCACCGACAGCTGCCTCGCCGACGTCGAGCACCTCACCCCGTAGGAGAGCAACGCACAACGTCCGGCGGTGCTGAGCCGGCTTCCCAGGCCTACGGTAGCCAGGCCGGTCGCTACGAGCAGCGGACGGGCGCTTTTCGCTACTGGCGGGAGCTGCTGGTCGACAAGCTGCCTGCGCGGCGCGGTGACACGGTCCTCGACGTGGGTTGCGGTACTGGATTGTGCCTGCCGCTGCTGGCGCGCAAGGTGGGCGCCTCGGGGATGATCGTGGGGATCGACGAATCTGAGCAGATGCTGCAAGTGGCTGGCGAGCGGGTGGCCGAGCACGGCTGGGACAACGTGCGCCTGCTCGCCGCCCCGGTGGCGCGTGCGCCGATCGAGGGCATCGCGGATGCCGCCCTGTTCTGCGCGGTGCATGACGTGTTGCAGTCCTCGGCGGCGCTGGACCACATTTTTGATCATCTGCGTCCCGGCGCGCCGGTGGCCGCTGCCGGCGGAAAATGGCCGGCCCCATGGTTGTGGCCCTTGGGGGCATGGGTGGCCGCCCTGCACGCGCCGTTCGTCAACGACTTCACCGGCTTCGACCGACCCTGGCTGCTGTTGGCCCAGTTCGTCCCTGACCTGCGAATCCACCAACTGGCCTGCAGCACCGGATACCTCGCGCTCGGTCACGCCAGGGACCGCTAGACACGCCCTGAGCTATAGGCGGAGGTCCAGGTCCCTGGGGCGTCGGCGATCCGGTCTCCCTGCCCATAGGCTGGGTTCTGCATCGCGCCCGCCCGCTCCCGAATTCACTTGGCCCAGGTCTCCCATCAAAAGCCCAGACTTCGGTGCCTTCTGCCGCCAGGTGTCCGCGTCGCGGCTGGCATCCGCCAACACACAGCTCCCGTAACGCCTGCTCGCCATCGAGCGCGTCAGTGCCCAGGTGGACAGAGGTCGTCGAGGAACCCGAGCATGGCGCCGTGGGCGGCGTCGGGCTGGTCGGTGAACAGGATGTGGCCCGCATGGGGGATGAGTGTCCGGCGGGCGCGGGGGATGCGCTCGGCGATGATGCGGCCGTTCTCGGCCGGTACGAGGCGGTCGGACTCACCGTGGATCACCAGGGTCGGCGCGGTGATCTCGGGCAGCCGGTCGTAGGACGACCACGACAGCACCGCCTGCAGTTGGCCCATGTACCCGTGTCTGCTCGGGTAGGTCTGGAGCCGGATCGCGAGGTCCTCCTCGATGTGCTCGTCGGTGGTGCCGGGGTCGTAGAGGTACGGGTTCATCTCCCGGATTGCCTCCTCCGCGGGCATCTCCCCCCGGGCGAGCAGTTTGGCGCCGACCTCGGCGACCTCGGGCTCGGCCGGGACCATCCGCTTGCCCCCGCACAGGGTGCAGACCAGCACGAGTCCCCGCACGCGCGAGGGGTGCCGCAGCGCGAGCTCCTGGGCGATGGCGCCTCCGAGGGAGACGCCGACGACGAAGGCGGCGTCCACGTCGGCGGCGTCGAGGACCGCGGCGGCGTCTTGGGCCATGTCGCTAACGCGGTACGCCCCCGGGGGCACGTCGCTCATCCCGACCCCCCGGTTGTCGAACCGGATGACCCGGTAACGACGGGACAGGACCGGCACGGTGCGGTACCACAGGTCGTGGGTGTAGCCGAAGCCCTGGATGAGAAGGACCGTCGGGCCGGCGCCGCTCTCCGTCCAGAACAGTCGCGTCCCATCGTTCTCTGCGTAAGCCATGGGCCGATTGTCCCGGATGAGGGCATCAAGCTGCCGCCAACACCGTCAGTCCAACGGGCGGGTGGACAAGGACACCCCGCGCCGTTACCCAAAGTTCTCCCGGGACGGGGACGAATCGGATGGGTGTGCCGTAAGATCATGCTAGACGCCCAGCCGGAGCTCGGGGGATTCATTGTGATCGTTCTTGGCATTATCTTGCTGGTGGTGGGGTTTCTGCTCGGGATTCCGATTCTGTGGACTCTCGGGGTCATCTTGGTGGTGATCGGGTTGATCCTGGTGGTGCTCGGGTCCGTTGGTCATGCCGTCGGCGGCCGACGGCACTATTTCTGACTCTCCGCGTTCGACTGGACGGCTGCGGCCGGGGTGCTACCTGACGCTGCCTCGCTGGTGCTCATGTCCGCCAATGGCCGCACACCTCGGCGATGCGGCGACCCACCCTGGCGCGTTAGACGCTGGGGAGACCGCGCGAGTCCACCGCAGCCCAGCGAACGGTTCCGGTATCGGCGACGGCGGGTTGCCGATACCGGATGGTGCGCCGGTGCACCCCGCGTCGAGCCGCGAGCTCACGAATCTCCAACCCGTGCCGACGGGCGTCGCGGCCGGCGTGAGATACCCCCACCGGCGGCAGCACCGGATCGTCGAGCTCCGCGCGACCGCGACCCCGCCGCACCGTGTCCGCAGCCACCCCCACCGCTTGGGCGACCACCACCGGCCCACCCCCACCCAGCTCCCGCGTCTCGGCGCCCAGCCACAACCGTCGCCGCCCCTCGGTCAGATGCGGCCGCCACATCTCGTAACGACGAGCCAACGACTCCACCGCGCCGTGTGAGTGAGTGACCGGCGGGCACAGTGATCCACACCTGGCCCTTGCAGTTAAGGCTGAGCCGTCGCTCGTGGGTCCCCGATGAGTTCCACCCGCCCTCGCCTGCTGTAAACCCGTTAGCCTTGTTCGGCAACGCCCGGCGTCGTGGTCGGATGCATTCGGCGGTTCGGGTCGGGGCAGCAGGGAGGATCGTGATGGCTGATGAGGGGACGAGCGCGGCTGTACCTGGGCGACCGCCGCGGCTGACGCACGAGGAGCTGCGACGCGCCCAGGCCGACACGCTGGAGTCGCCTCGGCGCCAGTACGGGATTGCCGCGCGGATCCTGTTCATTTTACTCGACGTGGTATATGGCAAGCCTCTCACGCTGAGCAAGTTCAAGGTTCTCGAGTTGATCGCCCGCGTTCCGTACATGGCCTGGGAACAGGTTGCCTTCATCGCTATCACCCATGTCCATGCCGACACAGATATGGCCCGGCGCATACACGAGCGTGTTGCTACGTCCCGCGCGGAGCAAGACAACGAGATGTTCCACCTGCTTATCATCGAGGAGCTGATCGCCAGGTCCGGCCGGCGACAGCCGCAGATCAAGTTCTTCTGGTTACCGCAGGCGATCGCATTCGTCTATTATCAGTTGTCGTGGTTGCTCTTCGTGCTGAAGCCGAGCTGGTCGTATCGTCTCAATGCGGACTTCGAAGACCACGCGGAGCACGAATACATGACCATGGTCGCGGAACATCCCGACTGGGACAGCGCACCATTTGAATCCTCGTTCGCCGACGACTTCGGCCACTTCGACTCACTCGCGGACGTGTTCCGACAGATCGGCCACGACGAGCGGGTACACAAGCTCGAAAGTGAGGCCCTGATGAAGAAACCCCGGTTCCGCTGAAGTTCCGCTGGCGACGATCCCCACCGGTTGGTGCCGCGTAGGAGGTGGCCGGTAACCGGGCCGGCAGCGGCTCGCCGGTCAGCGTTCGCCGGTGGTGAGTTGCTCGCTCGGCCTCCCGCGTCCAGGTGCGGGCTTGGGGATGCTCAGGTGCCGCAAGCGGTCGCCAGCTACCGATCCCCCGCTTCCCCTGTCGTCGGCGCAGAGGGTGCATCCGCTGTGGCAATAAATCCTGGGTCGCCGGAAAGCCTTGGACGCCGCGGTTGGCGTACGTCGAAGGCTTTCCGGTGATGGAGGACCGCCAGAGGCGCTAGTGGCGCTTCAGGCGTCTTCCAGTCAGGGGGTGACCGGTCAGCGGAGCTTGCTGTCAGTGGTGTTTGCGGTGACGGGCGTTCGTGTCTTGGCGGACTGTCCCGCCTGGGTCTTCGCGCGTTCGATCCCGCTGATGTCCGAGGTGCTGTCGTCGGACCTGTTGTTATCGACGGAGCGTCTGTTGTGCTCCGCTGTGTCGTCGTCGTTGTAACGCTCGTGTGATCTGTGAGAGCCGTCGTGGCGTTGGTCGCTCCTGGCGTCGAACTGGTTGTTCGCCGACCTGTCCCGGGTGGTGTCCGCGGACGTCATGTCTCGAACAACGTTGCGCAGCGGTGCGGCGGCGTCCAGCATGCTCTGGGCGAACTGTCGCTGGGCCTTCAGTACCTGCTCGGCGTAGTCGTAGACGGCGCCGGTCCAGGTGGACATCAGATTTTCGGCCGTGGCTAGCCCCTCGTGCTGCTGATGGCTGTCCCACTCCTGGTGGCCGGCCCGCTCACGGTGGCTGTCGCGCTCCTGGTGACTGTCCCGCCCGTGGTCGCTGTCGCGATCGTCGTAGGTGGTTCCGTCGGACCGTTTTTCAAACGTAGTCATAGTACTCCCAATATTGATAATCTCGGAGTGATCGCGCGGATGTGCAACACGAACCTGAATTCGAGACTACGCCCGCATTGTGAATATGTCAAACCGACGACCTTAATATTCAGATCATTTTTCGGATCTTCCGTAAGTCTTGTTCCTCAATTTCTGCCACGGAAATGTGTGTGGGGTCTTGATCGGTCGTATCGCTCACACCGGGTGGGCCTGCGGGTCAGCTGGTGTGAGCGATGTCGAACAACCGGGGTGGTTCGGGTCCATTAAGGGCGCCGAGGATGGTCTTGTGCACGGGGTCAGCGCACAGTGCTGGGCGAGCTGGCCGTCGAGGGTGGCAAGGGTGGACCAGGTGCCACCGAACGCTCGGCGTAGCCGGATCCGCCGGCGTCGGGATCGAGGCTTCGCCCGTGGTCGGTGTCGGAGGCGCTCGAGTTGCCGTGATGGGCGTGTGCGGCGCGGTAGTGCTCCACGACCTGTGGGTGATCGGCGGCCACCGGCTCGACACCTTCGCTGAAGTCCTCCGGTAGCCACGATCGTGCATCACCTCCGTGACCAGCGGCTCAAGGGGGGAGGTCGGCGCGGTGGGGTCTCTTAAGCCTTGAGTGGTGGGTGTGGGGTGGGTGTGGGGTGGGTAGCTCGGTGGTGGGCGGGTGCGGTGGGCGTTGGTCGTCCGCTGTGTCCAACCGCTTGCTTGCCTTCAACCCCTGCGAGGACATCCGGCTGCCACCACGGCGCAGGCATGACTCAGATGAACGGATCATCACCCGCGAGGAGTTGATGACCGTCCTGCTTCCGATCGTGCCCGACCGCTACCGCGCCATTGTCGCTACCGCGGGGGGCGCCGGACTCCGATGGGGAGAGGCAGCGGGCCTCTGTGATGACGTGCTCGATCTCGATCAATGTCGGCTCCGGGTGATCCGTACCGTCATTGAGGTGAGCGGGCAGACGAGCTTCAAGCCGTTTCCCAAGACCGCCGCCGGTCGGCGCACGGTTCCCCTCCCACCATGGCTGGTCGAGATCATCCGGAAGCATCGGGAAACCTACCCGATGGGGGAGGGCGGTCTGGTGTTTCCCAACGCGGTCGGCAAACCACTCCGTCGCACGTTGTTCCGTGCCCGCGTCTGGCGGCCTGTTCTGGTACGAGCGGGAATGTTGGGGCACCGTCATTGTCGTCGGTGATGGGGCCGTGCGGGCCGGCTGGACTGACGACACCGGAGCGACGCTGGTCAAGGAATTCCCGACTGAGCGGGAAGCCGTGTTGCATATTGCCCGATCGTGTACCGGCGGACTTCGGTTTCATGACCTGAGACACTCTTACGCCACCTGGCTCGTCGACGATGGCGCGATCAGCGCACCGACGCCGAGTCGCTGACTTTCGGTCCTGATGATGCTGCCCAGCCGGACCGTTTGTACTGGTGGGCGATACAAGGATTGAACTTGTGACCTCTACCGTGTCAAGGTAGCGCTCTCCCACTGAGCTAATCGCCCGAGGCGGAGGCGGGAATCGAACCCGCGTACAGGGCTTTGCAGGCCCTTGCCTAAGCCACTCGGCCACTCCGCCGCGCCTTGATCACCGGAGGGACCCCTACCGCCGGTGGCCTGAAGTTGTGACCCCGACACCCGCCCCTGGGGCGGCCCGGCGTGGGGGCCGCACAGAGCGGACGACGGGATTCGAACCCGCGACCCTCACCTTGGCAAGGTGATGCGCTACCAGCTGCGCTACGTCCGCATGCTTTCGACGGGATGGACCCCGAACCCCCGCCCTGCTGCGTGTCAGAACTCTAGCCGACTCGGGAAGTCGAGATCAAGCCGGGTCTGGATCTCAGGGCAGTTCGTTGGCGATCATCTGGTCGAGCGCGTGGTCGACGTTCATCCACAGGGTTTCGTCACCAGGCAGGACGATGTCGTAGCTGGCGTCGAGGAACTCGGCGAGCCGTTGAGCGCTGGCCTCGAAGACAGCGTGTCCGGACGGGGAGTTGAGCTCCATCACGATGATCTCCGGATCGCCCGTACCGGGCCGGATACGCACATCGCCTTCGCCAGCTTGGGCGATCAGACCGTCGGCGAGGAGATCGCGGGAGAACACCCACTCCACCCAGCCGGCTCTCCCAGTGCGGAAAGCAGCGACTATGGCGTATGGATCACGGGTGTCGTAACGGAGCGCAACCTGAACGGGCACGGCGGGAGTGCGCGGCGCCAGCAGATCGAAGACCGCCGATGAACGGAGGGTCACATGGTCGTTACGCATCGTTGTCGCCCCTTTCTGCGCCTTCGGATCTGAAACGATTGACTCTGACGGCTGTCACGCCGAAACGTGCGAGCTACGCCCGGATGCCTAAGGCAGACCACCCGGACGGGGCAGAAGCGATCACCCAAGTGGCAGGATCGTCGCTCGCCGTGCCTGCTTGCGGCCGTCTGCGGGAATACTCTGAAGGAACTAACCTGAACCGTCAGGTGGTTGTCCGGCGTAGGTTCGACGTGAGGATCTCTCTGGTGGCCGACGAGGCTCGATCAAGTGCCCCCCGGCCGGATCGGGGGCAGGGCAGGCCAGGGCCGGTCGCACCGGTTCCCAGACTGCCGGAGGGGCCTTCCGACGCCGAGCTCGTGCAACGACTCCGGCAGGCCGACGGGTCGGCGCTGTCCCAGCTCTATCAGCGTTTCGGCAGGCCCTGCTACTCGCTGGCGCGCCGGATCTGCGCTGACGAGGGGCTGGCGGAGGATGTGGTGCAAGAGGTGTTCCTGACTCTCTGGCGGGATCCGACCCGATTTGACCCGTCGCGGGGCGGTTTCGCCACCTGGTTGCTCACGTTGATCCACCATAAGGCGGTGGACGCGGTGCGAAGAGAGAGCACCATCCGCCGACGCATGGTCGCTGCACCGGAGGCAGGAGAGGACTGGTCGCCGACACCGGTACCGGGTGCCGACCAAGCCGCCATGGCCCGAGTCGCAGCCGGTCAGGTGCGCGCGGCGTTGCACCTCCTGCCGTATGAACAGCGGCATGTTCTCGCACTGGCCTACTTCGGAGGACACACGCAGCGTGAGATCGCAGTGCTGACCGGTGTCCCGCTGGGCACGGTGAAGTCCCGGATGTTCACCGCTGTGCAGCGGCTGCGCTCGCTGCTGGCCGACGAGTTGGGGCCGGAAACTTTGGTCGCTGAGGCTCAGAGGGCGAGGGAGGTGAAAAGATGAACGACCAGCGCCAGATTGCGGCCTGCCCGCATGGGGAGTTGGCGGTCGGGTGGGCGTTGCGCTCTCTGGAACCCGCCGAGGAGTCCCTGATCGCGGCCCACCTGCCAGACTGCCTGGCATGCAGAGGCGTGGCTTTGCAGACCGAGGAGGTCGGCGCCATGCTGGGTCTGTCCGTCCCCGAGTTGATTCCCAGCGCTGGGCTGGAGCAGCGGATACTCAGCGTTACTGGAACCCAATGGGATGCGCCGGTGGTGCCACTCGCATCCCCGGCGACGCCGGTCCGATCCGCTCCCGTGTTGTCGTGGTTTCCACCCGTGAAGTTGGTCGCGGCCGCAGCAGCCATCCTGGTCGCCGCGGCAGTGGGGCTCGGAGCGTGGGTGGTGCAGTTGGATGGCCAACTCAACCAGACGCAGCAGCAGGTCACTGCCATGTCCGAGGCGTTGCAGAGTGCGGCGGATCCGGCGGCGGTCCGGGTACCTCTGGCCACCAAGGACGGCCGTCGGGTGGGCATGGTGCTGGCGAACGGTGGCCGGGTCGCAGTGTTGCCTACCCGACTACCCAGCAATCGGGTGGCGGACCAGACCTACGTCTTGTGGGGGCTTGCCGGCCAGACACCCATTGCCTTGGCGGCGTTCGACGTATCGGGAGGTGATCCGCAGCTTCATGCCGTACCCTCGGTGACGAGCGCGGGGAGTTTCACCGGTTACGCGATCTCCCTGGAACCCGGTCGGCATGCCCCTGTGGTACCGACTGACGTCGTAGCGAGCGGGCGGGTGGCGAGCTGACAATCGAGCAGAAGTCCCGGCGATCCGGGCAGAACGCTCAACACGACAACCGGTACACTCGGTTCAGAGCACGACTTCGCCGCCGGCCGGGCTTGGATCGTGCGTATCGTGTTCTGGTCGGTGTGGTGGGTTTTGCGGTGCTCATCGCAGGCATCATCGCCATCCCCTACCCGGGTCCGGGTTGGCTGATCCTGTTCGCTGGCCTGGCGATCCTGGGAACCGAGTTCCAGTGGGCTCAGCATGCGCTGCACTGGACCCGCAGTCGCTACGACGCCTGGGTCGACTGGCTGCGGAGTCAGCGTCCGCTCGTTCGGCTGGCGGTGATCACCCTGACCTGCGTCGTCGTCCTCGCCACCCTCTGGCTGGTGGACGCCTTCGGCCTGGTAGCCGGATGGGTCGGCTTGCACTGGGATTGGGTACGTTCGCCGCTGGCCTGATCCTGTATGGTGATCCCTTGCTGCGGCAGCAGGGGCGATTAGCTCAGCGGGAGAGCGCTTCGTTCACACCGAAGAGGTCACTGGTTCGATCCCAGTATCGCCCACTCTCAAAACCCCAGATCAGGGGCCTTATCGAAGTCTTCTGGTCGATCTTCAAGTGAGTGATCACGGCCGATCGTCAGCGAATCGTCAGCAGACGTCGTCGTCATCGAGTGCTTGCAAGATCCGGTCGTGATCGTCAGTGCGTCGGGTGTAGAGGTCCAGGGTGGTGGAGGATCGCTCGTGGCCCATCACACGTTGGACCATGTTGACCGGTACGCCGTCATCGTCGCTCGTGGCCCATCACACGTTGGACCATGTTGACCGGTACGCCGTCATCGACGAGCCAGGTGGCATAGGAATGTCTGAGAAGTCAGCCGTGGATCTTCGTGACGCTGTTGAAGAGGCAGTGCGGCGCTGGGATGTTCTGGAAAGATCACGCGGCGAAGCTCCTGTGATCGATTTCGACTGCGCACCTCCGCCAGGGAAACTGCGCCCGTTCGACAATCGGTTCGCCGCGCTCGACCAGCTTACGCGACTCCGGACCGAAGCCGACGCACAGCATCAACCAGCGTTGACGACTCACCTTGATGCGCACATCGCGTACCTTGGTGCCCTTATCGGTCAGCAACTGCCCCTTGACGAGTACCTCTTGCTCACGCAGGGTTGCGCGCCCCGTGGTTGGACTCGGGAGTACATCGAACAACGCGCATGGCTCGCTCAAGATGCCCTCAGGTCACTGGACATCGCGTGGGATCAAGATGCCTGGAGCAACATTCGCTCGGTGAGCGGGCAGCTACCAGCAGACGAGCTGGGTACTGTCATCGCGGACTATGCCGGCAAGTACGAGTCCGTCGTTCGTCGGCTCGTCAATAGCGACGCCGAGTTCAATCTGACCGTCGAAGATGTCGAGGTCGACGCATATTGGTCCTATTGGCTCGACGGCGCAGGCCACGACGCACGTCTGCGCATCAACAAGAACAATGCTACCTTTTCGCGTGTTGACGCTTATCGTTTCGCGCTTCACGAGGTCCTTGGGCACGCTCTGCAATACTCAAGCCTCACGGCGCAGGCCGAGGCCAACACCGTCGAGTGGCCAAGAATTCTCGCTGTCCACTGTCCGCACCAAGTCTTGTTTGAAGGTTTGGCTCAAGTTCTCCCATGGATAGCGTCACCCGACGACGCGATCGTTGTTGCCCGCACGAGAATCGATCACTTCATGAACCTCGTCCGCGGTCAGATTCACATCTGGATCAATAGCGGCGTCACACCTGCGGACTGTCGTGATCTGGTATACCGCCAGGTTCCCTGGTGGACTGACGAGGAGATCGCCCGTGAACTTCACGATCGCAGCAGAAATCCACAGTTCAGGTCCTACTTATGGTCCTATCCCGCAGGAATAGACTGGTTCATTAGACTCGTCGAAGCGGGCGGGGCAACGCTCGCGGAGGTGCTTCGTGAAGCCTATAAGCGCCCGCTTACTCCGAGTGAACTCCACGAACTCTGGCCCGCCGGAGGGGTTATCGGAGGAAACCAGTAGGCTTTTCGTTTACGGCACGCTCCTTCTCGACGACGTGGTCAGCGCACTCCTTGGTCGCATACCCCACTACCAGCATGCGGTGGCCCCCGGTTGGCGGGTCGTGTGCTTACCGCAGAGGGTTTACCCCGGATTGGTCCCGGGTCAGGGTGAGGCAACTGGCAAAGTGTTCACCGACCTCACGGACACCGAGTGGACTACCTTAGACGCCTTCGAGGACCCTGCCTATACGCTCGCCGCTGTGCGGGTGCTGCTCCCTCCCGAATTGGACGCCTTCTCGTACATATGGCCGGGCGAACACATCGACGAGCCCTGGTCCGCCACAGATTTCGGTCGCGACGAACTCAGAGACTATCTCGACCGCTGTCGCAGTTGGCGACATCGCTATGAGCGGCGTAGCAGCTAGCACTCGCGCTTCAGTGGTCGCACGATAAGACTCGAATTTGATCGACACCGCATTGCCTCCACCCTCGCGGAACACATCGACGTAGATCGTGCTGGTCAGCTCTGATCGAAGTTGCGCCCGAGCAAATCCGTGAGGGGCGGTCGTGCGACGACCCAGGTACCCCAGTTACCCGTCGTCAAACCACCTCGACTACGCGCCCGTCATCGCGCGCCGTTCAATCCGGCGATCCGGAGGGCTATGAACATGCCGGTCCGCAACCGCAAGATACTTAATCTAGTAACGATACGATATCTTCGATACGATACTTGACATTACGATACATTAGAGTACTGTGGGCTACATGGCAAAGGAGAACGCGGCGGAGATGGGCGGCTCGGCGGTGTGGCGTGCCTCCCAGATTCCGGACAGGGGACCCAATAAGGTCCCTTCCGGAACGAAGGGGGATACATGCCAGAACGGCGCAGAAAGTACACGCCTGAATTCAAGGACGAAGCGGCGAAGATGGTGATCGAGACCTCACGTCCGATCGCTGAGGTCGCCCGGGAGATCGGCGTGAATGAAGGCACACTGGGGAACTGGGTGAAGAACTACCGGAAAGACCACGCCGGCGAGGAACCTCCGCTGTCGATCACGGATCGTGCGCGCCTCCGGGAATTGGAAAAAGAAAACCGCGAGCTGAGAATGAAGGCGGATTTCCTGGGAAAAGCGGCGGCCTTCTTCGCCCAGGAGTCTCGGTGAGCGCGAAATTCGGGCTCATCGATGCGCAGAAGGCAAGCTTCCCTATCGTGAAGATGTGCGAGTGGGCGGAGGTATCCACCTCTGGATATTATGAATGGAGAAACCGGCCCGCCTCGGCTACAGCGATTCGCCGCGAACATGTCACGGCGCTCGTCACGGCGATTTTCAAGAACTCCGATCAAACCTACGGGTACCGTCGCGTGCACGCCCAGCTCCTTCGCCAGGGCAAGCTCGCCGGCTCCGAGCTGGTCCGGGAGCTGATGCGCGAACAAGACCTGGTCGCCTGCCAGCCCAGGCCATGGCGGCCGACCACCACCGTGCCCGGCGATCCCGGCCCGATCCCCGATCTCGTGAACCGGGACTTCACCGCCGATGCCCCCGGCGAGAAAATGGTGGGAGACATTACCTACATCTATACCTGGCAGGGCTGGCTGTATCTCGCCACCGTCATCGACTGTTACACCAAAGCCTGCATCGGATACGCCATGGCCGACCATCTCCGCACCGAGCTGGTGGTCGATGCGCTCACCATGGCCGCCCGGAACTACCCGCTCGTCGACGGCGCGATATTCCACTCCGATCGCGGTACCCAATATACCAGTGTGGCCTTCGCGGCCGCAACCGCTGATTTGGGCATCCGGCGATCCGTCGGCGCCACTGGAGTGTGCTTCGACAACGCCCTAGCCGAATCTTTCAACGCCGCCGTGAAGGTCGAACGGGTCAACCGCACCGTTTACCCAACCCGCGAACACGCCCGAAAAGACGTTGCCCGGTACATTGAATTTCGCTACAATACTCAACGTCTCCACTCGGCACTCGGATACCAAACCCCGCAAGAGGTCTACGACGAGTACCTGAACCGGCAGTCCGCGGCATGACATAGCAATTAAATAGCTGTCCGGAAAAAACAAGGCA
>CAVQKH010000037.1:0-89189 GCA_963712995.1 uncultured Actinomycetota bacterium
GAGCTGAATGTTTACCAACGAGCAGCACCATGCCACACTCGAACACCACCCGGCGAACGCCGCATGCCCACATCGCGCGGTCCGATCAGGGACCTGCCTGCATCTGTTAATCGCAGGATCACCGGTCCCTCGAAGCCCGTCTCTCCGGTCATCATCGTCAGCGAACCATCGCGGCGAGATTGGCGGCCCGGAAGAGAGGGAGGCAGGGGAGTAGGCGGAGTGTCCTGCTGGGGACCATTTGGGGACCACACGCCCTGCACGGAGGTGAACAACCCGCACGTGGATCACTCGTGCACACGGCGTCTGCACCCGATTTGACCTGGGGAGATGCCTACTCCTACGTCCTGGGGGTCAAGGGGTCGCAGGTTCGAATCCTGTCGTCCCGACGGTCATAAAGTCAGGTCAGCAACGTGGAGCCCCTTGAGGGCTCACCGTGGCTCGCGAAGATTCCGGTCCCCGAAGGGCAGCCGGGGACCGGAATCTTCGCGTCAGGGCCTTGATTGCTTCGGTGAGCGCGCCCTGACATCTATCCAGTGGTCCCCAACCTCACGAAATTTCACGCTATTGACCTTTGGTCTAGCGCGGTACTGCTCTAGCAGAGGAGCACAGCGGGAGGGATGAGGGACATTGGAACGAAAAGTAGCGCTCCCGCCCGAGGACATCGCCGCCGGCTGGGCCGAGGACCTGTAGGTCAGGGCCCGGAGCGGTAATCACAAGCCCGGCGTCAGTCCAATCGACCTGACCACATCACCGCAGATCAGTGATATCCGTTGGTTTTTCGGCGAGTACTACGGGGACCCCAGTACGAACGAGCGGCATAAAGTCGCTGCTCAGCGTAGGTAGTCGGCTTGGGGCTATCCATTTAACCGGAGTAGCCGAAGCCGTGCGCTACCAGGACGTCATCGCCAACTGCGTCCCCGAGCAGCGCCACCTGCGGCGTCGCAGACGCGCGGGAGCCCTCCGAGCCTGGAGCGCCCACCAGCGAACCGCACTTGGAGAAGGTCCGACCAGGCATCCTCCGGTTAAATGGATAGCCCAGAGTCGGCTTTTGGAACCCCGCAGGCTCACGACCTCACCTGCCCCAACCCCGCACAACGCAACAGCGCCGACGCAACGACATGGTGCACGATCATCCCGGTCGCACGGATCGCCTCATTCACCCAGGTGACGGCTGCGGCTGGTTTCTGGACCCTGATCCGCTCTTCGAAACCGCAGGTCACCCAACTTTGCACCAAGTTTTGGAGCGGTACGGTCACTCGCCGGCCCACTGGACTTCGAGTACGTCTACCCGCCGGTCGCGTTCCATGATCAGGTAGGTGACCAGTCCGTAGCCGCCTGGCCCGAAGACCAGCTGCCGTATCGGCCCGTCAGGGTTGGCCGCTTTTAGCGGCCTGCCGTTCCACGGCATCAGCTTCATCACCCCCAGTGTCTCCGCGTAGCCCAAGAGGGCCTCGGCGGGAAGGGCGGCGACCTGCTCGCGCGCCTGGTCGTGAGTGACGAGGCGGTACACCTACCGTCCCAGCCGGGCCGCGATGAGGTCGGCCATCTGCTCTTCCGAGGCCGCACCGGGCGGCACGTCCCCGGTGCGCAGGGTGTGGTCGGCCCGGGCCAGCACCTGCCGCCAGTGGTCGTGGCCGCGGTGGTTGGCTGAGCGGGCGATGCGCCGCCACTGCTCCAGGAACGCCTCCAGCTTGTCCAGCCGTCGCGTCTGGGTGGCCGCGTCGAGGGCGGCCTGGAACTGTTCGTCGAAGCTCTCGACGTCTTCGGGCAGGATCGCTTCCCGCAGCTCCGCTGGGGAGGCGTCGGCGTAGGGGAGCTGCACAGCGGTGGCGGCCATGAGGTGAGGTTAGTCGTTAAGCGCCCGTCGGTCAGGTCACGGCGCGGTGTGTGCCGGCTCCTGTGGGTTCCATAAGTTGGCCTGCGGGGTCGGGGTGGCCAGTGACCTCGGCGGAGGGGTCACGATGGCCGGAGAGCCATGGTCTTCGTCGTTGATGGTGCCATGGGGGTCGCCTCTTCCGCCTAGCGAGGAGCGACGGGAGCCAATCTGGGGAGCCACTGTCGTCAAACTTCCTCCGACGGGGCACGACTCAAATAGGGTGATCTCGCTGGTGAGAGGCTCCCCGTACGACTCCATTCGACCTTGTCAGACCCGTTGTCCGTGCTCTGGGGGTCAAGGGGTCGCAGGTTCGAATCCTGTCGTCCCGACCATATTGTCGCAGGTCAGCAACGTAGAGCCCCTTGAGGGCTCGCCATGACTCGCGAAGATTCCGGTCCCCGAAGGCAGCCGGGGACCGGAATCTTCGCGTCAGAGGCCCAGATTCCGAGGGCGGAATCCGGTCTCTTGATCATTTGTTTAGCGGTTTGTTAGCGGGATCGTCCATCACGTGATGGCACGTTAGCGCCTGCTAGGTGACATACGTCACTCCTCAGCCGCCACGGTGGTGACGCTGGGCAGCGGAACTCTCACGCAGAGGAGGCCGGGAGGACGATCTCGCCCGTCTTAAGCTGGACCGGCGATGAAGAGTCAGAGTGGATCTTGCTGGCTGGTGACCGTCCCGCCGGAACTCTTGGGTAGCTTCGGCGATATGGCACCCAGACAGCAGATCGGTCCAGCGGACCTGATCGACGAGACGGCGCTGGAAAGATGACCGTGCCGTCGGGACCGCTACAGCAGGCCGGTCCGGCGCAACACGACTGGCTGATCCACTTCTGTGGCCGCCCACCAGGTACCACGATGACCCCATTTGTGCCCAAAGTGATTAGGGAACAGACACACGCACAACGGTTGGACAACATCCTCTGGGAACAACGACTCTACGGGTACCCGCCCTTCGGCGCGGACAACGACCAGCCGATGGTCTGCCTCTCGGAGAGTCCGCCAGATCACCTGCGCTGGTTGCTGGGCAACCAACACTGGCCGCCATGGGGACTCATGTTCCATCGCCAAGACGTGTACAACGTAGGCGGAGGCCCGGTCTGGTACACCCGCCAGAAACAGTACGACACTCTAAATCAAGATCAACGTCCCTGGGTGGTCCGCCTCGACACTAGCCTCCGTGCCAAATCGGACTGGCTACACGAACGAGAATGGCGCATCCCCCTCCCACTCGGCTATCAGGGGCTCAACCTAGGTGTCGTTACCGTCGCGGCGATCCTGATCGGCACCCCCACCTGGCAACCCTCGCTGAGAACAGTCCCGATGAAGACCGGCTACGTCCGCACCGGGGAACCCACACACTCGGGTAACCCCTACGGCCAACCCCAAATCCAGCACGTTCCCGCACTACCTCCACTCTGGCAGGCCACCCCTCGCTGGTACTGGAACTCGACCACCCAGAAATTCCTTCCCGCATGAACAAGACCGCGCCAGTGCGCAGCCACGCCAACCGCTAACGTGCCGCCGTGGACATCGGGAGCTTTCTGACCGCCAACCCGGTGATCGTGGGTAGCGTGATCACCAGCACTAGCTTCGTGGTGGGTAGCCTGATCGCTTGGGTCACGGCGCGCGGCTCGTCACGAACAGAGCGCATCGACGAGTACCGCCGGGAAGTACGGTCTACTGCTAGCTCGATCGTGCGTGCTGCTCGCCCTTTCCTCGATGCACGCAAGTGCTTTCAAAATTCGATCTTCTGGATCAATGATGCTGTGCGATCCGCTACAGGTCACGATGAGAGCTACCGCGCTTGCCAAACAGCCAGGGCTGAACTCGAGGAAAAGATCGCAGACTTCCGACTCTTAGTTGACATTGCCGTGTTGTCGAAATCCGCATTCATGCTATCTGCCTATATCAAGATGGCTGATGACGCAATTGACGCCATCAATATAGAATCAGAGTGGGCCGGCTTCACCGAAGCTCAGCTTGACGATGAGCTAAAAAAGATCCAAGAGTATACGCAGACCTTGGAGAGGGAGAAGCTGCTCGAATTCCAGGAGTGCGTGCAGAAGTACATGCCCCACACCATCGTGAGTGCGAAGAGATGGCGTGAGCGCAAACTCCGCCCGGTCACGGCCTCCTGGCGCTGGCTGAAGCAGCAGCACCGAAAGAACCTCGCGCCCTCTCCAAAGAAGTAAAAGCCACCACGCTCAGCGCAGTACTGCTGACTGTTGTGATGCGCTCTAACGAGAGCCCTTGCGTAGCACGTCCTCGTCGCATTGAGTTGAAGGTTGTACGTGGGCTTCACCGGAGCACAACTGCAACGACTCCACTTCACCCAGATCAAACAGACCTCCAGCGCACGAGACCGCCCGGCAGTTCGGCTCGGGTGTGCGCCACGACCATGTGGGACCTGAAACTGGACGTGAGCAGGGTATTTCGTCGTCACGGTCAGTGATGGTAGGGCGTACCCCACCGCCAACCCCGACGATACAACGGATTATAGTTGGGTCTGTGTCACTCCCGAGTGTGCGACATCCCGTGAATTTCCTGGTTCCTTGTAGGGAGCGGAGGAAGCGCTGGCATCAGAAGCATGGCGTTTGGGCTATGCTCTGCGTCCGGACCCCGAGAAGATTCGGGACGCCTTCAGTTCAGCTTACTGCTCACGGCCCGAAAACTCGCTCGGCGCAGCTACTGTAGTGAGTGCCTGCTGTGAAATCGAGTAGCCAGTGGCTGGCCTTAAGAACTCTAGGGGGAAATTTTTTGAAACTTATAAGATGCCGGCGGATCGGAGCTTTTGGCATTTTTTCTATGAGGCGATAGGAAAGCTATCCGAGATTCCCGACGACCACGTGAAAACCCAGGCGTCTTCGTGAAGCTCGGTGCAATCACTGATAATTATCGACTGGGCTCTTCAATTATATTACAGCGAGACCTATTCGAACCTTCTCTCAATCTGGACGCATACGTGGAGAGTATTGTTATACAGCGGCTGCGGGCTTATAATATCGAGATTGGGTCCCGCCTATTTGATTCACCAGAGGAGGCTTGGCGAGATTTGTCCCGCGCAGCAATGGGTGTTCCGCGGACGCTCGGTATTGTCCTTAAACAGGCATGGCATCGATCGCAAAGACCTCGAATCCGAAGGACCGACTTAGATTACGGCGTACGGTACGCTTCTCGCGCTTACTTGAATCAAATGCTCGGATCTTCTCGGGATGGTGTAGCTATTCCCGCTCACATTGAAGAAATATGGGACGCCCTCACTGGTCGAGCTATCCATGAGCGAGCTAAGTCTAAAGCAAGCCCATCTAGCCACTTCGTTGTTCTGCCAAGACATGAGGAAAAACTGAAATATCTGAACATGTTCTTTTTGATCCACTTGCTTGAACAAGGGCGGACAGCCAAAAAGGAGAAGTTATCGCGAAGCCTTTATTCATTCGACTATGGCGTCTGTCTAGAAAATAACTTAGATTGGACATGGGACAAGGATGTTGTTAGGCAGCAGCGATTTGCCTACGATGGCACGCTGGCAGAATTCGATCGCTACTATCGAGCAAGCGCCGACCCGGAATGCAAATGTTCAGAATGTGGCGGCATCTATCTCGAAAGTCAACTCCAAGTAGCCGGGACATTCTTAACGTTTTGCCCTCGAGATAAGGCAGAGTTGAGCGTCCTCGCAGTAAGGCAAGATAACCAGTTACACCGAAGAGGAGATAAAGATCATAGGCGCTATAAGGTCTGCCCCCGAATCTCTGACGAGTTGGTCGCACGGCAGATTGCAGATGACGTGGGGTGTTACATTCAGAAAGTGGCCAAGTTTGGGGAAAATTGGATCGCGAGGACATTATCGATCGGAAGAATGTAATTCGACTTGGAAAGAATATCTATTATTTTCCTGAGCAGTGACACAACTTGTCCACGTGGTGCTTCAAACAACCATCTACTGTGGGGTGGATAGGAAAACTCGGGGTTCCGTTCGCTGAGACTGTTCACGCGTCACCGGACCGAAATCAGGTGTACTTGCACAGCCGCACGATCCCGATGCTGTCGACGTATCTCGCGGTCACCCAGGTCGGGCGGTCCCGCAGCTGGTACCAGACGCTGTTGCCATCAATACTCTGGGCAGTGACCTTGCATCGCAGGCCGATTTGCACGCCGTAGGCCAACCTGCTTAGGACGGCGGAGTCCGTACTGGGGTACTGGTGTTCGGCGACCCCCTCTCTGGTGACGACCCTGCCGTACGGCAGTTTGGGTACGGCCGTGTCCGACTGTTCTTGATCATCCGTGAACCCGACGTCAACCTCGGCTGAGCCACCAGCCTCAGGCGAGGGGGAGGGGGATTGACTCATCGGACACGCTCCGCCTTTCTCCCACCCACACCACCGTTAGCCGGCAGGCGAGACGGGGCTCTCGTGAGGAGGATCGAGCCCTGTGCGTCGTGACGCACACCCGAACCACGCCCGCTGTCGGGCCGTCACCGGACAACACTGCCGCGTCGGCCCCAGCACCACGAGAGCCCAGACGAGTGGCATCGGTCGAGGACGCAGCACGAAACTGTCCGATGAGGACACGAGTGCTCTTGCTCAGGTGCGGGTGGCAATCCCGAGCAAAGTCACCAGCAAGAACAACAGCACCTGAACCAGCACAAGCGAGCGCCTGCGGAACATACCCAAGCCTCCCAACTCCTGGTGTATTCAGGATGACCCAGGACTGTCCGGACGGCGGGTAGGCCTCGGGGCCGCGGCACCCATCCCGCCGGCACCGCAGGCGTAGCGACCTCCCGAGGGCTACCACGCGGCCCCGGGGCAAGCCTGGCAAGCTCGGCCGGCCGTGGGGAAGGGATGTTGCCCCCGGGGAGCCGCGTGGTCGGGCTATGCCTGTCGACGGGATGCCACACGGCTCCCAGCGTGCAAGATCATCAGTAGTTGCCAGGCATCGAGAAGGCATCACGACACCCGGTACGCCATCGTGCGGGCCGACACAGGATGGCACCGCGACTAGCACAGACGGTCGGCACGACGCTCCGCCGGACGACGGATCCGGGTTCGGGACGAAGAGTGGCGGTTGGGGACCATTTGGGGACCACACGCCTTGTACGTGGGCAGACGACCTGCACGTCGACTGGCCGTGCGCACGGCCCCTGTACCCTATCTGACCAGGAGAGATGCCTACTCCTACGTCCTGGGGATCAAGGGGTCGCAGGTTCGAATCCTGTCGTCCCGACGGTCATGAGGCCAGGTCAGAGCCTTGTTTGCCTCGGTCAGCGGGGCCCTGGCAGCTGTCCGGTGATTCCCAATCTTCACGAATTCTACGCTATTGACTTGGTCTAGTTCGGTACTGGTCTAGCCGAGGAACATCGCGGAAGAACGCGACCTGGAGCGCCTGCGGATGTGCGTCCGAGAGCTGCGGGCTGCGTTGCGGCCTGAGCGGTCTTCTACATTGAGGTCCAGCGCCGGACGGAGCTGGAAGCCGTGTTCCCCGGAAGAGATGCCCGCTATACAGCTGGATGGCTATCAGTGGGTTCGGGTCCGAGTCCCTGGCGGTGCACCCGATCCTGGCAGCTATTTATTTGCGACGCACAGGCGGCGGCTACTGCTCCCGCTGTTCGGGTATCGGGGGCAGCACCGGCAGGCGCCGTACTCGAAGCCGACTCCGCTCGAGCACCACGATGGCCCTTTGGCCAAGGTCATCGTGCAGCCGGGGAAGGTTCGCCAACAGAACAGCGGCCTGGTCGTCCGGCCTCATGGGTTCGTAGGTGCGCAACAGCACGAATGACGGCGCTACCGTGCACTGCCGATAGCAATTCGCCAAAATCGGTGTCCTCGGACACGAGGACGAACGCGTGCTGCCGCGCGAACTCCAAGATCATGGAGTCGGTGGCGTGCTGTAGCTCGTGATCACGGACGTGAGCCGCGTGGATACCAGCATCACGGAGCAACTGCGCAACACGATGCGAGAGGTTGGAGTCGAGAAGGAACTTCATCACCGAGCTGCCAGTGGCAGCTCACGCTCCTGAACCGCAGCAGCGGCGTACTCCAGAGCAGCCAGGATGTCCTCGGGCTCCAGATCAGGAAAATCCTCCAGGATCTCCCCTGTCTCACGCCCGGCCGCCAGCTGGCCCAGCACTGTACTGACCGGGATGCGCAGGTCACGGATGCACGGCAGCCCGCCCATCTTCTCGTGGTCGATGGTGATTCGATTAAACGCCATGGTTGTGACCTCCAATGATCATACTAAACCTGAGGCAGTTCGTCGTCTGGTTGCCTCGGTTGATGCCTACGGTCGGTTACATCGGCGATCTTATGGGCATGGTGTGCCCGCCGCCGAGGATGACGGCGTAGGACCGGTTGCGTCGACGGTTCTTGGGGCCTTGTCCATCTGGAGGTCAACCACCGCCACGAACGTCTCATCGACGGCCTGCTGTACTCGCCAGCAGCGATCAGCGCCTCGCCGAGTACCGTCACGTCGACCTCGCCGCCATCGCCCGGCCGATTCGGCCGCACCTCTCCTGGCCGCGGAGCGGGCCTGGGCCTGAACGGTGATCTGCTGGGAGTTAAGGCGCTGCCTGCCGTCCGCGTTGTGGACCGATTCCCTGTCCACCAGGCGAGATTGAGGTCTTCCCTAGCGACTGGGAGGCACTTCCCAAGGCTTCTGACGTGTTCACCAGTGATCCTGATGTGTTGATCAGGGATTGGGAGGTGTCCTTCAACGAGGCGTCAATCTTCTGCGCGGAACCCCGGATCGACTGTAGCGAAGCGGTGACGTCGGCCACCTGACCAGGAACCGGCTTCAAGGCGGTGTCGATGTCGGTCAGTGCGGAGTTGATCGTTTGAATGTAAGTGGGCAGCGGCTGGACATCAGCCGTGGCTCCTGTCACTGAGCTAGACGCCGTAAACAATCCATTATCGATCGATTCAAGTGCCCGGACAATTCCGATCAAAAAGCCGATGACGACGACCACAACAATGAGTCCGAGTGTAGCGAAAATCCACAGGAACCGGGCGAACGAAGTGGTGGCAACAGAATCCGAAGTGCTTGTCGACGAGGTGGGGACGCGATGAGCGCCAACGCTCGGGCTGCCGGATCGGCGTGCCACTTGTCCTCTTATCATCCTCCGTCCTCCTAGTACAGCGATGTGGCGGATTATCAGCTTCACTCCGACCCTAACATCGATGCAGCGAGACGTCAGATCAGCGTCGACATCGATACCGGACATCGCATCGCGTTACATCAGTGTCACACTGCGTCGGTGCGCACCCGATGTCTCTGGACGTCAGTCTCGATCAACTGGGTGTCGTGGGTTTCCCGGCCGAGCGGCAGCCAAGGCGGTCCTGACCTGGCGCCGCCGCACCAGGCGCTGACCACCGCAGCGCAGTACAGTGGCTGAGGTGTGGGGAGGAGCCGGCACGGCTCGACATCGGTGGCTACTGATCGTCGCTGTGGCTGCGGGCCTGGTCGGTATGCACCATCTGGTGCACGAGCATGCTGCGCAGCCGAGCGCGACACGCATCGCGCATGCGGTCTCGAATCCGGTGCCGGTGAGCTCGACTGCGGTCGTGGCCTTGCCGGCCGACTGCTGTGATCACATGGACCTGGTCGGGCATCTCTGTTTGGCCGTGTTGACGGCCGTCGTCTCCCTGACGGCCGCGCTGATCTTTGCGGCAGCTCGGGCTCGATCCCTGGAAATGGGGCATGTGCTGGCAGCCGTAAGGGCGGTGGAGGCGCGGGCACCGCCCATCGACAGTGCCCGGTTTACCCGGCTCTGTGTGCTGAGGCGCTGATCATCGCTGATTTTCAAATGATCAGTTTTCAGTCGACTCAGCACGAAGAGGAGTACATCCATGATCACCCGCAGAATCATGACCTTGGTTACGGCTGCGGCCGTTGTCCTGCCCGTTGGTGCAGTGCTCGGTGGGTGCGGCACCAACGCGGCCCCGCCCGCGACCAGCTCGGTAGTCGATAAGGCCCACAACCAGGCCGATATTGCGTTCGCTCAAGGCATGATTCCCCATCATGCCCAAGCCGTCGTCATGTCCACGATGGCTGCTCAACATGCAGCATCACCTCAGGTGAAGGACCTCGCCGCCCGCATCCAGGCCGCTCAGCAACCCGAAATCGATCAGATGAGCGGATTCCTGCGTGCGTGGAACGCTCCGGTTCCCGCCAATGGTGCCCAGAGCGGGATGGGGCAGATGGATCACAGCGCTGGCGCTGCGATGCCCGGCATGATGTCCGGTGATCAGATGCGCCGGCTCGGGCAGGCCTCCGGCAAGGTGTTCGACCGGATGTTCCTGCAGATGATGATCGCTCATCATCAAGGGGCCGTCACGATGGCCAAGACCGAGCTCAGCGACGGACAAAATCCCGACGCCCGCCAACTCGCCCAGCGCATCATCGACGCCCAACAGCGCGAGATCACCGAAATGCGAACCCTCCTCGGCGGGTAGCGACCCGCCGGCGGTGGACGCTGTGGTGCACATCGCCAATTACTTGTGACGCTGTGTCCCCAATCAGTTCCGGCTGGTCACGATCGAGTGAGAATTGTGCTTGCTGGGTCTGCGCATGCGCGGTGCCTCTGTCGTCGTCGTAGGGTGGCGGCGTGAGGGGAGAGGGGAGGGGCGTCCGTCGGCGGACGTTGAGCATTGGCCTCCTCCTCTGGGCCCTTGTCGCATTCTCGATGATGCAGTTCGCCGAGTGCCCGATTGCTCTCGGTGCTGAATCGCACGGCACCGCTCATCCTCACGCGGAGCAGGCTCATAGCGGGGCTGCTCATGACGGTTCGGAGAGGATTGGGCCGGCTGGTGACCGGTGCCATCACGACACCGGTCACCAGCACATGGATTCCGCGGAGAAGCTGTACGCCTCGCCGCGCCGGGTTGTCGATCAGGTGTCCACCCCGGTCGGCTTCGACACGTCAGCAGCCGGTGCCCTGGTCTTGCTCGGAGTCCGGTGGCGAGGCCCGCCCTCCTCGGTTTCTCCCTGGTTCCCCACGGGACGTCACATCCTGATCTCCAGTTGCGTCGCGCGGAGCTGAGGCGCGCCGCCGCGACAACCTGATCGCCTGCCGGCAGGGCAGACGCAGGTTGCCGCTGCGTGCCGACGCCCGCGTCATCCGTTCCAGGAGAGAACAGGTTCATGGAGACAATGTTCAACCGCGCGCTCGGCGCGCGGCAGATCAGTCCGTCCCCCGCCCGCGTATTGACCACCGGCTATGCGCCGCGCTGTGCCACAGTCGCCGGTGCGGTAGGCAGTACCCCGGTGCTGTGGATCGACCGGCCGCTCAACCCGGAAGGGCGCGGTTTCTGGGCGAAACTCGAAGGGCATAACCCGGGTGGGATCAAGGACCGCCCCGCGCTACACATGATCCAGCGCGCCCGCGAGCGCGGTGACCTGCGACCAGGCGGGATGATCGTCGAATCGACGAGCGGGACGTTCGGATTGGGACTGGCGCTGTCCGGCATCTCCTACGGGCACCCGCTGACGCTGGTCACGGATCCGGGCCTGGAGCCGATCATGCACCGGCTGCTGGTCGCCTACGGGGCACGGATCGACGTCGTCAGCACGCCTCATCCCACCGGGGGCTGGCAGGAGGCCCGGCGGCAGCGGGTGGGCGAGCTGCTGGCCGAGCATTCGGGCTCGTTCTGCCCGGACCAGTATCACAACCCGGACAACGTGGCCGGGTACACACCGCTGGCGCTGGAACTGGTCGCTCAGCTGGGCCGGGTCGACGTGCTGGTGTGCTCGGTGGGCACCGGCGGTCATTCCGCCGGGGTGAGTCGGGTGCTGCGGGAGTTCTTCCCGCAGCTGCGCCTGGTCGGCGTCGACACGGTGGGTTCCACGATCTTCGGGCAACCCGCTCGGACCCGGTTGATGCGGGGGCTGGGATCGAGCATCTACCCGCGCAACATCGACTACGCCGCCTTCGACGAGGTGCATTGGGTCGCGCCCGGCGAGGCAGTTCGCGCAGCTCGGTTGCTTGCCGCCGCGCAGTACGCCAGCGGCGGCTGGAGCGTGGGCGCGGTCGCCCTGGTGGCGGGCTGGCTGGCCCGGACCGAGGAGCCGGATGTCCGGATAGCGGCGGTGTTCCCTGACGGTCCGCACCGCTACTTCGACACGGTGTTCAACGACGACTACTGCCACCTCCATGGGTTGCTGACCGCGCAGCTCCCGGTCGAACCCGATGAGATCGCCCACCCCAGCGAGCGCGAGGTGGTGCGGTGGACCCGCTGTCGTCGCGTGCTCGACCCGAGGGCCGGGGAGGAGGGCCGCTGATGCGCACGATTGCGCAGTTCCGTTCCTTTGACCGGACGGTACAGCTGCTGCTGCTCAATCAGTTCAGCATCAACATCGGTTTTTACATGCTCATCCCGTACCTCGCCGGCTATTTGGCCGGTGATCTCGGGTTGGCCGTGTGGGTCGTCGGGTTGGTGCTTGGCGTCCGGAACTTCACCCAGCAAGGCATGTTCCTCATCGGCGGTACGCTGGCCGACCGACTGGGTTACAAACCGCTGATCGTGGCGGGCTTCGTGCTGCGTACCGCCGGCTTCGGGTTGTTGGGTCTGGTGGACTCGGTGCCCGCGCTCATCGCGGCCACGGCCGCCATTGGTTTCGCTGGGGCGCTGTTCAACCCCGCGGTCCGCGCCTACCTCGCGCACGACGCCGGTGAGCGGCGGGTGGAGGCCTTCGCGCTGTTCAACATCTTCTACCAGAGCGGGGTCCTGCTCGGACCGCTGCTCGGGCTGGCGCTGACCGGGATCGATTTCCGCCTCACGTGTGCCGTGGCAGCGGGTGTGTTCGCGGTGCTCAGCGTTGCGCAGCTGCGCTCGCTGCCGCAGCGCCGGGGCTGTGACACCACAGACGGCGACACCACGGACGGCGGGGCGAGCTCGGTGGTGACGCAGTGGCGTTCAGTGCTGGGTAACCGCTCGTTCGTGCTCTTCTCGATCGCGATGATCGGCAGTTACGTGCTGGCCTTCCAGGTCTACCTGGCCCTCCCTCTGGAGGTCCGTCGCCTCGCCGGCAACGGCGTGGCCGGGACCGTCGGAGTGGCCGCCCTGTTCGCGGTCTCGGGACTGCTCACCATCGCCGGGCAGACCCGGATCACGGCGTGGTGCCGGCATCGCTGGGGCCCGGGTCGCTGCCTCGTGATGGGACTGGGTCTGATGGCTGCGGCGTTCCTCCCACCGCTGGCCACCGCGACCGCATCCGACGGCACCACGACACCGCCTACCGCGGTGCTGCTGGCGCCGCTGGTGCTCTCCGCGGCGTTGCTGGCCCTGGGCACCATCATCGTGTTCCCCTTCGAGATGGACACCATCGTCACGCTGTCCGGCAACCGGCTGGTGGCCACGCACTACGGCCTCTACAACACCGTGTGCGGGATCGGAATCATGCTCGGGAACCTGCTCACCGGCACCGCGTTGGACCTGGGCCGGGCAACTGGCGTACCGGCGCTGCCCTGGCTGGCCCTGGCCGGCATCGGACTGCTCTGCGCCGCGGGTGTCGGCGGGCTCGACCGAGCGGGCCGGCTGCAGCGACCCGCTGCGGTCATGTCGGCGTGACCTCGGTGAATCCTGGGCGGTTCCCTGCAACTCACCTCGCGTGCGAACCTGGCTGGATATGGCCTATCGAGGGGTGGTAGGGAGGGAGGCCGGACGCGGTGACCGGATTCGTGGCAGCGTTGGTTCTTCTCGTGGTTGCCCTCACGCTGGCCGGTGCCGGTTACGGGATCGCTTGGCTGGTCAGGGTGGCACCCACGGTCACCGCGGTCGGGCCGTTCCTGTCGGGGAGCGAGCCGAGTGAGCATGCGTTCTCCCGGTTCCATGTCCGCTGGTACCCGTTGTCGATGGTGTACCTGGCGTTCGAGATGGAGATGCTGTTCATGTACCCGTGGACGCTGGTCATCGGGAAGATCGGCCCCGCGGCGGTGATCGAGATGTTCGTGTTCCTCGGAATCCTGCTGGCCGGGGTGGCCTATGCGTGGCGGGAGGGGGCGTTGCGGTGGGTCTGACCCGTCTCCTGCTGCGCGTCGCCGCTGAGCGCCCGCACGTGTTGCTGGTCGAAGTGCCGGGCGGAACCCGGGTCCGGCTTGCCGTGGAGCGAGAACTGCGGCAGCGGGGATGGCCGGCCGCAGCCAGCCCCGCAGACGCCGATGTCCTCGTCGTCGCCGGACCGCTCGGTCCGCGGTTGCAGCCCCTCACCGACCGGCTCTGGCAGCAGATCCCCGCCCCGCGGGCATGCCTGCACCTGCTCGAGCCAGACACCGTGCCCGCCGCGCTCGACAACGCTCGCAGCAGGTTGGCCCATGGCGGGGAGCCACCACCGATCGTCAACGTCCCGGGTCCCGAGCACGGCGGTGGGCACGGCAGTCATGCACACGGTGGCCATCACGACATGGAGATGCCTGGTGGTCTGCCGATGGCGGATCGGGGGGAGGACCGTGACGGGCTGATGCTCGATCAGCTGCATGTCCCGCTCGGCCCGCTGCTTCCGGAGTGGCCGGCGGGTCTGGTGGTGCATACGACCCTGCAGGGAGACGTCATCCAGGCTGCCCGGATCGAGGTACTGCGCGCGGACGCTCGCCTGGACGATTTCTGGGGCGAGCCCTGGCATCGCGCGGCGGCCGGCGAGCCGGTGACTGCCGGTGACGCGGCCCGACGGCGCGTGGCTGCGCACCTGGACAGCCTCGCCCGGCTGCTCGCCGTCGTGGGCTGGTCGGACGCCGCGGTGCGCGCGCGGTGGCTGCGCGATGATGTCCTCGGCGGCGCCCACACCGGGCAGCTGATGCCACGGGCGCGGCGGCTGGCTCGCCGGCTGCGCGGTTCGCGCACGTTGCGCTGGCTCACCGACGGCGTCGGCGTCCTGCCCGGCGGGGATGCCAGTGCCCGTTGGCTGGCCTGGCTCGCCGGCATCGACCGGGCGCTCCCGGAGTTTGGGGGAGTGGGCCCGATCGCCGGTGTGCGCGAGCCCACCCGGGATCCCACTGCGCCGCTCGCCGTGCTGCCGGGGCTGCTGGAGGGTGCGGAGCTCGCCACCGCACGGCTGATCGTGGCCAGCCTGGACCCCGATGTCGCGGAGCTGCAGACAGCTGCGGAGGTGACCGGTGGCTGATCCCGCGTTGTGGACGGTGCCCGTGCTCCCCGCGGTGCTCGCGGTGGTGGTGGTCGCCACGGTGGCTGTGGATGCCGCGCTGTCGAGCCGGGCCGGGGGGAGGACCGAGCCGGTCATGGGGGCTGCCGGTGCGCCGCTGCGCGAGGTGGCGCGGCTGCTCGTCGGCCAGCGCCGCAGCACCGTGGCTGCCGATGGGGTGCTGTGGCGGGCCGGTGTGATCACCCTGCCGGTCGCCGGGCTGCTCGCCGCGCTGGTGTTGCCACTGGGTTTCACCAGCGTGGCCGATCTCGGCGTCGGGGTGGTGTGGTTCAACGCGATGGAGATCCTCGCCTGGGCTGCGGTGTGGATGGCCGGTTGGGGGCCGAACTCGGCGTTGTCCCTGATCGGCGGCTACCGCTTCATCGCCCAGGGGCTGGCTTACGAGCTGCCGCACATGTTCGCGCTGATCACCGCGGCTACCGCGGCCGCAACGCTGCGGGTGGGTGGCATCGTGGAGGCGCAGGCCGGCCTGTGGTTCGTGGTGTGGATGCCCGTGGCGTTCGTCACCTACCTGCTCAGCGCGATGGCGATGGCGTTCTGGGGCCCGTTCGACGCCCCCGCCGGCCGCGACATCGCCGGCGGTGCGGCGGGGGAGCTGTCCGGCGTGGACCGGCTGCTGTTCCTCGGCGGGCGCTGGCTGCTCCTCGTGGTGGCCGCGGCCATGGCGGTACCGCTGTTCCTCGGTGGGGGCCACGGTCCGCTGCTGCCGGCGTGGCTGTGGACGATCGTCAAGACCGGTGCGGTGCTGGCCACGATCGTGTGGGTGGGCCGGCGGTTCCCGACCGTACGGATGGATCGGTTCGTCGAGCTCGCCTGGATGGTGCTCATCCCGCTGACCATCCTGCAGACCCTGGTCGTCGCTCTCGTGGTGCTGGGTCGATGAGCTCGACGAGGAGGTGCGTGCCGTGACCGTCGCGTTATTCTGGATCTTCGCGGTGGGAGCCGTGGTCACCGGGTTGCTGGTGTTCCGGCTGGACTCGATGGCCCAGGTGACCTTCGCCCTGCTCGCCTCGTTCCTGTTCGTCGCCGGTGAGGTGGTGCTGCTGGGTCTGGGCTACCTCGGCGTCGTGATCATCCTCATGATGGTCATGGAAATGGTGATCATGGCTGTCTTCATGATCATGTACATGATGAACCCGGCCGGGCTCATGCCGATGTCCATGGAGCACAACAAGACCGGTTCGATGTCCATCGCCGCCGCGACGTTCGCCGTGCTCGCCGCCGGGATCGTCCTCGTCGACTGGCCGCAGCGGGCCGTGCAGCCCCCTGCCGACCCCACCTTCGCGCTCGGTGAGGCGCTGATGGGCACCCACATGCTCACGATGATGACCCTCGGGTTGGCGATCTTCGCGACGATCGTGACGACCGTGCTGCTGTCCACCTCCCGCGGCCGCTACGACCGCTTCGGTGACGACCTGGACTCCGCGCGCGCCGACGACCCGGTACCGGGAGGGCTCGGGCGATGAGCTTGGAGCTGTTCCTGCTGCTGGGTGCCGCGCTGTTCGCCATCGGCCTCTACGGCGCGCTGTCCCAGCAGTCGATCGTGATGCTGATGATGGGCCTGGAACTGATGCTCAACGGGATCATCGTGGCGGCCGCCGCGTTCTGGTATTTCCTCGCCCCGGCGAGCGCGGACGGGCAGGTGCTCATCATCGTGGCGATCACCATGATGGCCTTGGAGATGGCGGTCGGTTTCGCGGTCGTCACCGCGATCTTCCGGGCCCGCGACGTCGACATGACCGACATGGCCGCGGACCTCAAGGAGTAGCGATGCTCGCCTGGCTGCTGGTCGCGGTGCCGCTGGGTGCCGGCGCGGTGCTGGCGTGCACCGGAGGGCGGGCCGACCGGATCGCACCCGCACTCGGGATCGCCGCGGCGGCGCTCACCCTGGCGCTGGCGATCGCCGCGGCCATCCAGCGGCCCCAGGCAACGGCACCGTTGCTGGCCGGGATCGACGCCCGGGTAGCCGTCGACGGGCTCTCGGCGATCCTGGTCGTCACCGTCGCCGCGGTCACCCTGGCCGTGCTGGTCTTCGCTTCGGGAGAGTTCGGGCCGGACGAGGCCCGGGCCAGGTTCAGCGGGCTGATGCTGCTGTTCGCCGGGGCCATGGTCGTGACGGTCACCGCAACCGGGCTGGTGCTGCTGCTGATGGGATGGGAGGTGATGGGCGCCACGAGCTGGGCGCTCATCGCGTTCTGGTGGCGCGAGCCGCGGCGGGTCCGGGCGGCCAACGTCGCGTTCCTCACCACCCGCGGCGCGGACCTCGGCCTCTACCTCGCCGCCGGAGCAGCACTCGCCGGTGGCGCCGGCTCGCTGGCGCTGGCCGAGCTGCCTGCCGCCACGCAGCCCTGGCTCGATCTGCTCACCGCGGGGATAGTGCTCGCCGCGATCGGGAAATCCGCGCAGCTGCCGTTGTCGTTCTGGCTCTCCCGCGCCATGGAGGGCCCCAGCCCGGTGTCCGCGCTGCTGCACTCCGCGACGATGGTCGCCGCGGGTGCCTACCTGCTGCTACGCCTACAGCCACTGCTCGCCGTGTCCGGCTGGGCGCAGCCGGTGGTCGCGTGGGTGGGCGTGGCCACCGCGGTGGTGCTCGGCCTGGTCGCCGTCGCCCAGACCGACCTCAAGCAGCTGCTTGCCGCGTCCACCTCCGCCCAGGTCGGGTTCATGGTGCTGGCCGCGGGCGCGGGTGGGGTGGCGGCGGGCACCGCGCAGCTGGTCGCGCACGCTGCCACCAAGTCGGCCCTGTTCCTGGCGGCCGGGGCCTGGCTGAGCGCGCTGGGCACCAAATCGCTGCCCGCGCTGCGCGGAGCCGCGCGCCGCTACCCGCTGGTGGGCGTGACGTTCACGATCTGCGCCGCGTCGCTGGCCGGCCTGCCGCCGCTGTCGCTGTGGGTCACCAAAGACGAGGTACTCGCCGCCGCGCTGGCGCGCAGCCCCGCGCTCTACGCCACCGGACTGGCGGCCGCGGTGATCTCCACGGTCTACAGTGCCAAGGCGGCATGGTTCGTCTGGCAGCCGGAGCCGGCCGGTGCCCAGACCGGCTGGGACACCGAGCAACCTGGCACCCGGGAGGTGGCCGCGCCGGCCCGCGCGGCACTGCTGGCGCTGGCCGGCTGCGCCGCTGCGCTCGGCGTGCTGGGCATCCCGCCGGTGGCGCGGGCGATCGGGGAGCTCGTGAGAGCTCCGGCCGCTGCGTCACCGGTGGCGTGGGAGCTCGCGGTATCGGCGCTGCTCGCCCTTGCCGCCGCGGCTGCCGTGTGGTGGTGGGGCGGCCGTGCGGCGCCGGTCCCGGCTGCCGTGCGCCGAGCACTGGGTGACTGGCTGCATCTCGAGCAGGTGGTGCACCTGCTCGCGGTACGGCCGACGATGGCGCTGGCCCGCGGGCTGGCAGCGTTCGACGACCGGGTGCTGCACCGGGCCGTGATGGCCGTGCCGGTCGCGGGGCGGTGGCTGGCCCAACTGACCGAACGCCGCGCCGAGATGCGCGTCGACGGCGCGGTCCGGGCCGTCGTGACAGGCGCTCGCCGGCTGGGTGGGCTCGCCCGCCGCCCGCAGACCGGTCAGCTGCACCAGTACTACGCCCAGACCACGGTCGCCCTCCTCGTCCTGGCCCTGCTCACCGCCTTCCTGAGGTGATCGTGCTCTCGCTGATCGTCTTCCTGCCACTGGCCGCCGCCGCGGTGCTGGCCGCGGTACCGGGCTCCGCGCGGCCCCGGATGTTCGTCTGGAGCTGGATCGCGGTCGCCGCGGTCGACCTCGCCCTGGTCGTCGTGGCGTGGGTCGGCTACGACGCCGCGGGCGGCCCGGGGTACGAGGCGCTCGGGTACGAGGAGAACCTGCGGTGGATCCCCAGCGCGGGGGTCGGCTACCACCTGGGCGTGGACGGCCTGTCGCTGCCGCTGGTGGCGATGACATCACTGCTGTTTCTCACGTGCGCGATCTACTCGCTGCGGCAGACGCAGCGGGTCAAAAGTTTCGTGCTGCTGTTCCTGTTCCTGCAGACGGTGAGCCTGGGCCTGTTCGTCGCGCTGGACCTGATCCTGTTCTTCGTCTATTTCGACCTGTCCATCGTCGGCATGTACTTCGTGATCGCCGGGTGGGGCCACGGGCAGGCCCGGCGGGCGGCGCTGACATTCTTCCTCTACACCTTCATCGGATCCCTGGCGCTGCTGCTGGGTTTCATCGGCCTGTACCTGGCCGCTGACCCGCACACCTTCGACATCGTCGAGCTGGCTCGGTCCAACCCGCTCGCCGGCAGCGGCGCCTACGGCGCGCTGGTGCTGCTCGCCGTGGGAATCGGGCTCGCGGTCAAGACCCCGACCGTGCCCTTCCACACCTGGCTACCGCCTGCGCACACCGATGCGCCCGCCGCCGGCTCCGCCATCCTGGCCGGGGTCCTGCTGAAGATGGGCACCTACGGCTTCGTCCGGATCGCGATGCCGCTGCTGCCCGACACCTGGCGCGCCTACGCCCCGGTGATCGTGGTCGTCGGGGTGGTCTCGGTCCTCTACGGCGCGCTGGTCGCGCTGGCCCAGGAGAACTTCAAACGGATGATCGCCTACACCTCGGTGAACCACATGGGCTACGTGATCCTGGCCATCGGCGCCGCAGGGATGCTCGCCGGCAGCGACGAGCAGGCCCGCTCGCTGGCCGTCACCGGCGCGGTGACGCAGATGGTCAGCCACGGACTGATCACTGCGGCGCTGTTCCTGCTCGCCGGGGTGCTCTGGGATCGCAGCGCCACCTACGACATGGGCTCCTACTCGGGTTTGGCCGGCCCCGCGCCGGTGTTCGCGGGCGCGATGGGCCTGGCCGCGTTCGCCTCGCTCGGGCTCCCGGGCTTCTCCGGTTTCATCGCCGAGTTCCAGATCTTCACCGGTGCCCTGGCCTCGGCGACGGTCGCGACGGCACTGGCGGTGCTCGGCATCCTGATCACCGCCGGGTTGTTCCTGCGCGCCCTGCAGCGGCTGCTACTCGGGCCGCTGCGGGTGCCGGACGCGCCGGACGCGCCGGGCGCGGCCCGCCGGCAATCGGATTACCGCTTCGCCGACCTGCGCGGCAGCGAACTCGCGTCGATCATCCCGCTGCTTGCGCTGACTGTGATCATCGGCGTGCTGCCGCGGTTCCTGCTGGAGGTCATCGAGCCCGCGGCGGCAACCCTGATCAAGCTGGTCAGCCGATGATCATGGACATGAATGAGAACCCGCTGGCCCTGATTCCCGAGCTGGCGCTGCTCGCGGGCGCGGTGCTCGGCCTGCTGCTGGGTTCCTGGCTGCCGCGGCGCCGGCAGTGGGTGGTGCGCCTGCTCGCCGCGGTGTCCTGCGTGGTGGGCCTCGTCGCCGCAGCCGTGGCGATGGGTGCCGACCCGGAGCTGGTCTTCGGCGGCAGCTACGCCGTGGACACCGCCACGAACGCGGTCCGGATCATCGTGCTGGCTGCCACCCTGCTGGTGATCTGCCTGTCGGTCGAGACGGTGCGCGGGCACCGCCGGGAGACCGAGTTCTACGTGCTGCTGTTGCTCGGGGCGATCGGCGCGATCATGCTGGTCGGCGCGTCGGACCTGCTGCTGCTCGTCGCCGCCTACCTGCTCGCCTCCATCCCGCTCTACGCGCTGGCCGGGTTCGCCAAGGACGCCCCGGGTACCGAGGCGGCGCTGAAGTACTACCTGATGGGCGCCCTGCTCGGGGTAATCATGATCACCGGCGTCACCGTTCTCTATGGCGCGGGCGGGGCCACCGGTTACCGGGCGCTGGCCCAGAGCCTGCCTGGCGCGCCGCAGTCGGCTGTCGCGGTCGGGGTCGTTGCGGTCCTCGCCGGGCTGCTGTTCAAGATCGGCGCAGTGCCTGCGCATTTCTGGGTGCCCGATGTCACCGAGGGCGCCAGCACACCGGTCGCGGCGTTCGTCACCACCATCCCCAAGATCGGCGGGCTGGCCGCCGTGTACCGGTTGGTGGCCGAGGCGCTGGGCGTCGAGGGCGTGGCAGCCGTCAGCGTCGACTGGCCGCTCCTGCTGGCGATCCTGGCCACCGCCTCGATGACACTGGGAAATCTGGCCGCGTTCTTCCAGGACAACGTCCGCCGGTTGCTCGCCTATTCGACGATCTCCCAAGTCGGCTACATCCTCATGGCAGTCGCGGTCGCCGCCCGCACCGACCTCGCGCTGCCGGCTCTGCTGTTCTACCTGGCCGCTTACGCCGTGACCAACCTCGGCGCGTTCGCCGTCGTCGCAGAGTTCCCGCGCGCCAGCCGGATCGAGGACTACCGGGGTCTCGCCCGGCGGCATCCCGGTCTCGCCGCAGTGCTGGTGGTGTGCCTGCTCGGCCTGGTCGGTACCCCACCTACGGCAGTGTTCCTCGGCAAGCTCGAGGTCTTCGCCGCCGCGATCGACGGCGGCTTCACCTGGTTGGCCGTGATCGCCGTCATCAACACCGTCGCCAGTCTGTTCTACTACCTGCGCTGGATCGCACCGGCCTTTTTGAGCCAGCCCTCGCCGGCGGCACTCGCGCCAGCCGGTCGCTGGGCCACCCTCGGCGCCTACACCGCCGGTACCGCGTCTCTCGTGCTTGGTATCGCCGGCGGCCTGGTGCTTCCACTCGGAGTCGGCCCGCTCCTGCCATGAAGCCAGATGAGTGACCGTGCCCGGCTTGGCGGGAGGGGCCGGGTGACCTGGTCGGTTCACAGGTCGCGAAGCAGGATGATGGCGGGTCGCCGGACGTAACGGGTCACGGCGAGGGCACCCGCGGTGAGGGCTGCGAGGGTGACGGCGACGACGGCGGTCAGGTAGGGCCAGGGCACGCTCAGCGCGGCGGGTGGGGGGTCGAACACTCCGGTGAGCACGGCGACGAGCATCTGCGACAACGCCCAGCTGGTGGCCGCGCCGGCAAGCAACCCGCCGAGGCTCACCACGGTGGCCTCGCTGGTGATCAGGCTGCGGAGATGACGTGGGCGGGCGCCCAGGGCGGTAGCGATAGCGAAACTGCGGCGGCGCTCGGCCAGCCCGAGGGCGAGCACGAGCCCGCCGGCGGTAGCCGCGAGGACCAGGGCGAAGCCCAGCTCCACGCGGGTCAGACCGGCCAGGTCGACGGCAGTGAGGCTGGAGCCGATCTGGCGGCGGGTGGTGGCGACGTCAGTGACGGTGACCGTGGGGCCGAGTTGGGTGCGGATGCGTGCGGCGACGTCGCCGCTGTGCTGTCCGCCGGTGTCGACGAGGAACGCGCCCACGGCGTTGCTGCCGGTGCGCGCGGCGATGTAGGAGGCGTTTGCGACCAGGAAGCTGTCCTTGGGTGCGGTGGGGAACTCAGTGACGATTCCGACGTAGTGAAACGTCACGGTGGTCAGTTGGTTGGTGCGGGCGTCGGGCAGCCGCAGGTTGAGCAGGTCACCGGGCTGGAGCTGGAAATCGTTGACGGTTTCCGCGCTGAGCAGGATCGCATCGGGTTGTGCGGCGAGGCGGCCGAGGAGCTGGTGGGCGGTGCCGCCCTGGAAGTATTGGTCGACCACGGTGGTGGCGCGGGTGATGGTGGCCGGATCGATCCCGTAGAGGTCTTGCAGATCGGCGCCGACGTAGGCGAAGCGGTGTTGGATGGGTTCGACCGCCCGCACCCCCGCCACCGTGGTCAGCGCGGTCGCTGCTGCGGGGCTGACGGCGGCGCCGGGGGCGGGGGTGACGGTGACGTCGGCGCCGTTGGTCAGCTGGGCGTCGACGTCGGCCTGGGCCTGGTAGGTGGCGTTGAAGGTGGCGGTTGAGGCGGCGAAGGTCAGCGCGAGGCCAAGGAGCACGATGGCGTGGGTCAGCGGCCGGCGCTGGCGGGCCATCATGGCGGCCGCCGTGGAGGCGAGATTCCCAGCGATGGGCCCTAGTCCGGCACCGATCAGGCGGCGCCCGCGGCCCAGTAGCAGGTCGGTCAGGCGCCAGGCCAGCAGCCCGGCGCCTGCCCACAGCAAGGCGGGGCCGGCGAAGGCCCAGTAGGACACGGCGATGCCGGGGACGCCTTCGGGGGCCAGCACGAGCTGGTAGCCGTTGCGTCCGCTGAGCCAGAACACGATCCCTGCAGCGGCTAGCAGTGCCACGTCCAGGCCGTAGCGGGTCCAAGCCGGCGCTCCGATGCGCCCGACGGGCATCCGGGCCGTGGCGACGGTGCCGCTGCGCAAGCCACGGTAGGCGGTCCCGAGCACGGTGGTCGCGGCGATGGCCAGACCGGCGCCCGCGGCACCAGCGGTCCAGCCCGCGGCGGTGGCGCTGGTGGTTCCGAATTGGGCCGACCCGAAGGCCACCTGGCCGATCAGGGCCGCCGCGGCCAGCCCGGTTGCGCAGCCGAGCACCCCGACGGTGGCGGCTTCGATCCCGGCGAGGCGAACCAGTTGGCCGGTGTGGGCGCCGCGGGCGCGCAGCAGGGCCTGTTCCCGGTGGCGGCGGGGAGCACCGGCAGCGATGACCGTGGCGGTGAGCAGCCCGGCGAGCACGGCACCGGGCAGGCCCAGGAACACAAACAGCACCTGGGCGTAGGCGGCGTCGGAGCGGGCTTTGTCCAGGGTGGCGGCGAGGTTGTCACCGACCACGGCGCCACCTGCGGTGTGCGCCTCGAGGTTGTGAGCCGCGGCGGTGACCGTGGTGTAGGCGATGGCCGGGTCGGCGGGTAGCTGGTGGGTGCGGGTGGCGTGGATCTGGGTGCTGAGCTGGTCGGGATGGATCGCGGCGAGCGGGTCGAACGCGGTGTGCCACTGCTGCTGGGGCAGGATCAGCACGTTGTCCGGCGGTGCAGGGGATTGGAACCCGGCGGGGGCGCCGACCTTCTGGAACAGCGAGTCCGCCTGGGGCAGAGCAATGATCCCGTCGATCCGGATCGCTACATCGGATAACCCGGATCGCCCGATCTGCACGGTGTCACCAGGGGTGGCGTGCAGGGTGGCGGCGGTCTGCTGGGCCAGCAGCACCCCGGTGCCGGCGCCGGCCAGGGTGCGGATCGCCCCGGGGAAAGTGCGCCGGTAGCTCTCGGGCAGGCCCAGGACAATGCCCGGTCCGGTGTTCTGGGTGCTGAGGCCGGTGGTGGTGGCCAGCCCGCTGGTGCGGGCGAACTCGACGGGCAGGCTGGTGTGGATCCCGGGTGTGGCGCGGACTGCGGCGAGCACGGTGGCCGGGTCGGTGCCGGGTTGGACCTGCACCTGCCAGTCCACCGTGACACCTCGCACGGCCCGGTCGGTCATCGTCGCCTGGGATGCGGCCAGGAATGCGCCGAGGCTGGCGAGCAGGGCTACCGCGACAGCAACCCCGGCGGCGGCCGCGACCAGGCGCAGGCCGCGGCGGCGTAGCAGCCCGGCCAGCCACCTTCGGTTCACGGTCGGTTCCCGTTCCCGCAGGGGTGGTCGGTCGGGTGCTGCTCGGGTACGAGGAGCCGGCCGTCGCGTATCTGCCACTGCTCATCGAGCCGGGCGGTGACCGTCGGGTCGTGGGTGGCTACGACCAGCGCGGCGTCGAGCTCGCCGGCGGCGGCGAGTAGCACCGTGACGACTTGCTCGCCCGTCGCGTGGTCGAGCTGGCCGGTGGGTTCGTCAGCCAGGATCAACCGTGGCCGGCTGGCCAGCACCCGGGCCACGGCCACCCGTTGGGCTTGGCCTCCGGACAGCTCCTCGGGCAGCTTGGCGGCGAGTTCCTCGATGCCCAGGCGTTGCAACGCCTGTGTCGCGGCGCTGGCGGCGGCGGGCCCGGTGGCACCGTCGAAGAGCAGGGGGAGCGCGACGTTCTCGGTGACGTCCAGCGCGGGCAGCAGGCTGGGGCCCTGGAAAACCACCCCGACCAGGCCAGCGCGGCTGGTCGGGGTGGCACCCAGCGCCGGCCAGTCGATCTGACCGGCGCTGGGCGTGTCCAGAGCGGCCATCAGGTGCAGCAGGGTGGACTTGCCCGATCCGGACGGCCCGGTCACAGCCACCCGCATCCCGGGCCGCACGGTGCAGCTCACCTGGTGCAGCGCCCGCACCGCGGTGGGGCTGCGGCCATAGACACGACTCACGCCCCGGCACCGCACCAGAGCTGGGACGGTCTCCCTCGGCTGGCCGCTACCCTCGCGGTGGCCGGCTGAGAGAGGGGTGGTCATGCGCTGACCCGCCCGTCGACCATGCTGATGCACCGGTCCGCGGCCGCGGCCACGGCTGGGCTGTGACTGGCCACCAGCACCGCCACGCCCCGCTGAGTGGCGCGGCGCATCAACACCAGGATCTCCGCCTCGGTAACGCTGTCCAACTCTCCGGTCGGCTCGTCAGCCAGCAGCAGCGGCGGGTCGTTGGCTATCGCGACGGCCAACCCGGCCCGGGCGCTCTCCCCGCCCGACAGCTCAAGGGGATAGGCCCCGGCCCGCCCACGCAACCCCAGCGAGTCCAGCAACGTGGCGCGGGCAGCGCGGCTGGGCCGACCGGCCAGGTGCTGGACCAGCGCTACGTTCTGCTCCACCGTCAGGTGCTCGATCAGATTCGCCGATTGGAACAACAGCCCCACGTAGCCAGCGCGAAACCGGGCCCGGGCCCGCTCGGGCTGGTGACTGACCCGGTGCCCGGCCACCCAGACGGTGCCACCGTCGGGTTCGTCCAACCCGGCCAGGCAGCTCAGTAGCGTCGACTTACCTGACCCAGACGGTCCGACCACGGCCACCAGCTCTCGGGCCTGCACCGACAGCGACACCCCTTGCAGGGCGAGGGTCTCCTGCTCGCCGGCCCGGAAGAACCGGTACAACGCCTGGGCCTGGACCATCACCCTGGTGGCCGAAGGAATGGTCACCGCTGCCACCGCACCGAGTCGGTGATCCGGCGCCAGGGATCGACGTTGTCCGCGCCCCGCGGCCCGGACAGAGTCAGGATCAGTTCCCGACCGGCCTTCCAGAACTCGTAGCGCTCCACCGCGTCCACGGTCGTCTTGCCAGTCACCGGATCCGGCGCCGAGGCCGCTCTATAGGTGATCAGCACCGCCGGTCCGGCAGTGCGACTCACCATTCTGACCTGGCCTGGCTGGTATTCGGGCACCGAGGCCCGCAAAGCCGGCAGCTCCTGTGCTCGCGCCGAGGCCACATCCGGTGCCGCCTGCTGAGGTCGGATCTCGATCCGGACGGTGTTGAGCTTGTCGGTGAAGACCACCGCCTGCCCCTGAACGGTCCGCGACCAGCCCTCCGGCACCGACACGGTTAACAACCCCTCCAGCGAGGTGTAGGGCACATAAGCCTGGTTGTCCGGGATGTCACCGGTCGGATTGGACTCCGGCGCGCCGGCGCCCGGCGACGCGCCGGTACCGGCAGCAGCAGCTGAGGAGGGAGGCGACGACGCGACTGCCGGCCTCGGGCCGCTACCGCATCCGGTCGCCACACCAGCCAGTAGCAGGACAGCGCTAATGGCTGTGACCGTGTACCGCAGCCGGGCGGTAGGTGAGCCGAAAAGGCTGATCCCGGTAGTCATGGCCTGCACTGTGCTCAACCAGGATGAACTCCCGATGAGACAACGGTGAGAACCGGCACATCGCGTCCTGGTAGCTGGTCGGGTCTCATGGGTCTCTCATGTGCGCTGCTTAAGCTGCCTGGCATGCGGGTGCTGGTGGTCGATGATGAGCTGCGGATGGCCGGCCTGCTCAAACGCGGTCTGGAGGAGGATGGCTACGCCGTCGACGTGGCCAACACCGGCCCTGACGCCTTGTGGCAGGCCACCGAGTTTCGCTACGACGCGCTCGTGCTCGATGTAATGCTGCCCGGAATGGACGGGATCGAGGTCTGCCGGCGGCTGCGCGAGCAGGGACACTGGGTGCCGGTGTTGATGCTCACCGCCCGGGATACCGTCGATGACCGGGTCCGCGGACTCGACGTCGGCGCTGATGACTACCTGACAAAACCCTTCAGCTTCGCGGAACTGTCCGCCCGTGTCCGCGCGCTGATCCGCCGCGGCGGCGAGGACCGGCCCGCGACTCTGATGGTAGGCGATCTGCGGTTGGACCCCGCCACCCGCCGGGCCTGGCGTGGTGACACCGAGCTGACGCTCTCGGTCAAGGAGTTCGCGCTGCTGGAGCTGTTCCTGCGCCACCCCGGCGAGGTCCTGACCCGTACCCGCATCCTGGAACACGTCTGGGACTTCGCCTACGACGGGGTCTCCAACGTCATCGACCAGTACGTGCTCTACCTGCGCCGCAAGATCGACCGGCCGTTCGGGGTCGAGCAACTCGAAACGGTGCGCGGCGTGGGCTACCGGCTGCGCACCCCCACCGCTTCACCCGCCGCCCGCCGCGCCGGCGGGAACTAAGAGCTATGGGGCTGGTGGGGATGGCCCTACGGTTGCGGCTGGCCCTGCTCTTCGTCGCCGGCACCGCCGCAGTGATCGTTGTAACCGGGCTGGCTTTCGTACTGCAACTGCGGGTCAGCCTGGACGCGACCCTGGACACCGCGCTGAGCAACCGCGCGAGCACCCTGGCCGATCGGTACGCGACCAGCGGCCCAGCAGGTTTACAGTTGGGCCGCGACGAGGAACCGGCCCAACTGCTCACCCCCGCTTGCCAGGTCGTCGCGTCTTCGCCCGGCATCGCCGGCCGCCCGGTGCTCGATCCCGCCCCATGCCAGGCGGTTGCCAGCGGTGCTCGGCTCTCCTTCACCACCACCCTCGACGGGGAACGCACCCGAGTCCTGGCCACCACGCTGCCCAGCGCCCCGCACCTGTTGATCGTGGTCGGGATGGGCACCGACATCTCCGATGCCGCCGTCGACCACGTCCAGCGCGGACTGCTGTTCGGTGGAGCACCCGCTGTGCTGGCCGCCGGGATAGGCGCCTGGTTGCTGGCCGGGGCCGCGCTGCGACCAGTAGAACGAATGCGCCGCCAAACCGCTGAGATCAGCGAGCACGATCCCACCAGACACCTGGCCGTGCCTGCCACTCGCGACGAGATCGCCGCCTTGGCCACCACGATCAACGATTTACTCGACCGGCTGCATGATGCCCTGGCCCGCCAGCGAGGGTTCGCCGCCGACGCCGGACACGAACTGCGCACCCCGCTGGCGACCCTGCGCGCCGAACTCGAACTCGCCGCCCGCCCTGGCCGCAGCCGCGAGGCACTCGCCGCCGCCGTCATCGCCGCCGGACAGGAAACCGACCGGCTTATCCGGCTCGCTGACGACCTCCTGCTGCTCGCACGAGCCGAAGCCGGTCAACCCTTCCTCCGTATCGAACCCGTGGCCCTCCACGAACTGCTGACCACCGCCGCGCGCGCTGCCGCCGCCCGCGCCATCGAGCACAACATCACCATAGACCTCGCCTGCCCCCCCGACCTGGTGCTGCCCGCCGACGCCGACAGGCTCCGCCAAATCATCGACAACCTGCTCGACAATGCCACCCGCCACAGCTCCCCAACCGGCACCATCGAGATCACCGCGACCACCGGCCGCGGACACGCCGCGATCACCGTCCGCGACCACGGAGCAGGTTTCCCCTCCGAATTCGTGCCACACGCCTTTCAACGCTTCCGCCGAGCCGACACCGCCCGCGCCCGCAGCGATGGCGGCGCCGGGCTGGGCCTGGCCATCGTCGACGCACTCACCCGAGCCCACCACGGCCAGGTCAGCGCCACCAATCACCTGGACGGCGGGGCGATCATCACCCTGCACCTACCGCTGACCCCCACCCCCGGCGAATAGCGCTCACTTCCCGCGTCGCGCCCGGAGTCCAGGACGGATGTGCCGCGGTTTCTCACCCTCGGTACATCGTCGTCTCATCTACGGGCAGCGACGCTGCGCTCCCGCGGTCCCCGACAACCGGAGAGTGCCCATGACGCCCCGACCCACCCTGGCCGCCAGACGCGGCTGTTACCGGCTGTGCCGGCGCCGCGAGGACGCCCTACCGTGGCCGAGCAGCAGGCCGACGGGCACCGGCGTGCGACGATGGTTCTCAGATCTCGACGAACCACCGGCCTGCCTTCAAAGGGTGGTGCTCGCGCGCCACGGTCGATCCACAGATCCAGGCTGACTCGCCCGACTGTGCCGCATCCGTACCTGAGCAGTGTGGATGCGCACGCGGCTCTCGCACGTCCAGCACGGTGATCAACTACTTGGCGTTACCTGTGGTTACCCGCTGCTACATTCATGATCAGTAGAGCGTGCCCGATCCGGCTACCGTCCGCTGATGAGCGACGCGACACACGACGCCCGAACGCGTTCCGGGAAAGGAAAGCGGTGAAGAAACTTCCGCAGATCACCCTGCTCTTCTGGGTCATGAAGATCGCGGCCACCACTCTCGGTGAGACCGGCGGCGACCTTCTCGCCCAGACCCTTAACATCGGTTACGCCCTCAGCTCCTTGCTGTTCATCGGACTATTCCTGGTCAGTCTGGTGATCCAGCTGAAGGCCACGAGGTTCCATCCGGCGCTGTACTGGACGGTCATCGTCTCGACGAGCACGGCCGGCACGACCATGTCGGACTTCATCAACCGCTCCGCCGGGCTCGGCTACGCCAAGGGCGCCCTGCTCCTCATCACCTGCCTCGCCGGCGTGTTCGCCATCTGGAGCTACAGCGGACAGACGTTCTCTGTGGAGCAGATCAGCACCTTCCGCGGCGAGCTGCTCTACTGGATCGCGATCCTGTTCTCCAACACCCTCGGCACGTCGCTCGGTGACTACCTCGCCGACAGCTCCGGGCTTGGCTACGCCGGAGGCGCGTTGGTGATCACCGCCGCAATGGTGCTCATCCTAGCTGCCCACTACCTCACCCCGATCTCGACCACGTTGCTGTTCTGGATTGCTTTCGTCCTCACCCGGCCACTCGGGGCAACCGTGGGCGACTTCTTCAGCAAACCCCTCGACAAGGGTGGACTGAACCTGGGCACGGTCGGCTCCTCCACGGCCCTTATGGCAATCCTCCTGGTGCTGATCGGATACACGCTGATCAAGCAGCGGAAACCGGCACAAGAACCAGTTCCTCCTCTCGAAAAGGTCTGACGGGATCCGTGAATCGCCGATAGTGCGGAATCGTGCGCACCGTCCGCAGGGCCCGGTGGTCGATCTGCTTGATCCGCCCGGCCGTGCCCCGGCGGCGATCTACTCAGGTGCGGCCGGCGTGGTGGGCCAGGACCAGCGGTCGCAGCAACGTTCCGGCGAGCCGCGTGGTCAGCGCGGTGGCCGGCGCCCGCAGCGCGAAGACGACGGCGAGCCCGATGGCCGCCCCGGCCAGCAGTCCCACCACGGCGTCGCTCGGGTAGTGAACCCCGGCATAGACCCGGGAGAACGCCAGCAGCAGAGCCAGCGCCGCGGCGACGAATCCGAGGCGGCGGTTGAGGAGCCACAGACCCGCCGCGAAAGCGCCGGCGATGATGGTGTGGTCGCTGGGCATGGAGAAGTCGGCGCTGCACGGCAGCAGCACCTCCGCAGCCGGCATCGTGAGACACGGCCGTGGCCGGGCTATCGTCGGCGAGATCAGATTCTGGTTGACCAGTACAGCCACGATGGTGGCGACACCGGTGAGGGCGGCGACGGCCACGCCGCGGGGTGCGTCGGGCCGGCCGCGGGCCCGTAGCCATCCGGCGACGAGCAACGCGGCCAGCCCGACCAGCCCGCCCCACAGCGCGTAGGCCGCCAGGACACCGTGCAGCCACGCGGTGTGACGTGCCCACTCGTTGATGTCGCGGTACCAGGTGCCGTCGAGGGTCATCGGGCCCACCCTGCTGTGACCGTCACCGGTCCGGCGCCGCGGGTCGTTGCCGAGTTCTCGATCTCGGCGCCGGTCGTGGTGGCCGTCGGCTGTGCTGGTGCTGATGAGCTCGACGGCCCCATGCGGTTGACCTCCTGTGGTGGCCCGGGCGTCCCCCGTGACAACAGAAGCCGAATCCTACGCGCCTGTAGGTGATAGGCCCACCGGCGCGTCGAAAGCCATCGTCACAAGACGACGCGGAGCGTCATCGCGCCAGCCCGACACCCGCGTACCCGAGTTCGCCGGCCTGGCGACGGCCCTGGTCGACTAGCCCGAGGCTCGATCGGATCGTCGGACGGCTCGGGTGAGGGACAGCGCGAGCAAGCCGAGCACAGCCAGGGGCATCAGCCACCAGACCGGGATGGCTGTGGTGGCGAGCACGGCGGTGAGGCAGAGCGCGGCGATGATGCCGGCGGTGATGGTCCAGTCGTCACCGATGAAGAAGTCGTAGAGGAAGGCCAGCGCCGCTCGCATCAGCTGCCTTTCACCGATGCGCCCGCAGCGGTGAACGCCCGGGTGGAGCTGCGGCGGCGCTGGAGCCCCTGCAGAACGGCCACCGCGGACAACGCCACCAGCGCGACGTAGGCCAAGACGGCGAGCAGGGCGGCGTCCGCCCCGGGCCAGTGCACGCCGGCGCCTTCAGCGGCCCAGAAAGTGCCGAAGGCGGTGAGCATGACCCCGACGGCGAACTTCATGGTGTTCTCCGGAACCCGGGCCAGCGGGGCGCGTACGGCGATCCCGGTCACAGTGACCGCGACGATGGCCAGCCCAGCACTGAGGGTAGCCAGCCCCATACTGCCCTGGTTGGCCCCGAAGGTCACGACGATGACCGCCACCTCCAGACCTTCTAACACCACAGCTTTGAACGACAGCGTGAAACCGTAGCCATCGGCGATCAGCCGCCCACGGCTCTCGGAGGTGGCGGTGCGCGCCACACGCAGCTGCCGGTCATAGATCGCCGCCTCATCGTGAAGGGCCTTGAAGCCGCTGGCCCGCAAGATGGCCTTGCGCAGCCACTGCAACCCGAAGGCCAGCAGCAACCCACCCACCACCAGCCGTAGCGCCTGCACCGGGATCACGGTCAACGCCGGCCCCAGCACCACCACCACAACGGCCAGCGCGGCCAGCGCGGCCCCGACCCCCTGCAGCGCGGCGCGCCAGCCGCGGGTGACACCCATGGCCAGCACGATGGTCAACGCCTCGATGGCTTCCACCGCGCTGGCTAGGAACACCGACACGACCAGGAACACCGCCGCGGTCGTCATCACGACCCTGCACTCTGTGCCGGAACCACCAACGGCAGCGCGGGTGCTGCGCCATGCTGCCCGGAGACCTGCATGGCGTGTTCGAACAGGTGCTCGACGTCGAAGCCGGCGTCAACCGCCCCGGCGGCAGCCACCGCAATCGCGAGGACCATCCCCACCAGCAGCATCCGGCGCGCAGGCGGCGGTTTGCCCAGCAGCGCCCGAACCCGGGCCACGACGGCATGGCTGGTGTAGCCCAGGGCGATCCCCTGCGCCCGGGCCGCGACAGCGACCGGCGCGTGATGGAGGGCGAGCCCGGCACGGGCCACCGCCCGAGCGGCTAGGCGTCGGTCCCCGACATCGGCGGCGGCGGCCTCGTCGGCGGCCCGCTCAAGCAGATAGCCCACCGCGGCGGGCAGCCGGGCCAGCAGCGGGTTGGCGGCTGCGGCGAGCTGCGCTACGAGTAGCCACCAGTGATGCCGCCCCGCCAGATGGGCGCGTTCGTGGGCGAACAACACCCGGCGCTCCTGCGCGTCGAGAGCTCGCAACATCCCCGCCGAGACCACGATCCGCCCTGTTCCGGTTCCGAGGGCGGGTAGCGCGAACGCCTCCGGCGCCTCCCCGGGCAGCACGACAAGCTCCCCCCCGGCGCCACCGCAGACCTGGCGGGCCAGCACCCGGGTGGCCCGCACCGCCTGAACCCGCCCGGTGGCGACTACGACAAACCCCACGGCGACAGCCAGCAGCACCGCCCCCGCGAGGTAAGCGACCGGGGCGGCGACCGGGTTGTCCACCCGCAGCGCCGCGGTGGACCAGCCACCGACCCGGGCCATGACCGGCAGCTCACCGATCGCGGTCCACACCAGCAGACCCAGCGCCCAAACCCAACCCACCGCAGCGGCGACACCGGCGCCGACCAGCGCCCGCACCCCGGCGACCGGAGGCAACACGCGGGCCAGGCGACGCACGGCCAGCCCGAGCAACAGCGCTACCAGCACCGGAAGGTACACATCCACCCTCACGTCGGCTCAGTCCTCCTGGCCGACGGGACGCTCGCCGCTGTCGTGGGCGGAGTCGTGCAGCAGCGCGGCGAGGACTTGTTCATCGCCATCGGCGAGCTCGGCGACGAAGTGCCGCAACACCGCGTGGCGGTCCTCGCCCTTGTCCAGCACCGCCCGCATTTGCCGCGCGGCGAGCCCGTTCTCATCCAGTACGGGCCGGTAGGCGTGCGCCCGCCCGGCCGGTTCGCGGGTCACCGCGCCCTTGGCGTGCAGCCGGGACAAGATGGTGTGCACCGTGTTGTAGGCCAGGCCCGGACCCAATGCCTGCTGCACCTGCGCCGGAACCAACGCCTCATCAGAAGCCCAGAGCACAGCCAAGATCTCGCTCTCCAACTCCCCGGACGACCGCCGCCCGGCCCCGCGCGAGCTCACCGTTCTTGCCACCCTCACCTTCTTGCCCAAGCAGTCACCTACAGTACCGTAGGGGGACCGGAGCACGCGGGATGTTGAGGACTGCGAAGCGCGGGTACCGGGCTAATCGGCCTCCCTCACACAACGGCATGACATCACTGCTCACCGCGGGTCAAGCCGCCGCACGCACCGGACTGATCCGCAAGGCACTGCGCGTCTACGAAGCCAAGGATCTGCTCCCTATGACCCCAAGCTCCTCCGGTGACCGAGACCCGGATCGGACTTACCGGGTTGACCTCCGTGGCGCCGTCAACGGGCTGTATGACGGCCTTGGGCTGCGGGGCGAGTGGAGAGTCGCCCCGCCGCGTCGGGGTTTCGCGCGGTGGTGCTGCGCGCGGTGATCACGGTCAACACCGCGATCATCAATCCCACCAGCGGGATCGTGACCGGCCGCCACCGGTGGGTGAACTTGCACCTCAACGTCATCGCAACCCCCTGCTCAGCACCACTGCCCCGGTCGAGACTCCACCGCCGTTCTGAGGGATCGGGCGGACCCTCCGACCGTGATAGCTCACCGTAACGGCAGCTCTACTACGGCCGATAGTTCTATTGTGGGGGGCAGCGGCTGGTGACATGGGGGCTAGGCGATGACGGAGACACTCGGTGAGAGGCCGGCATCCGAGTCCTCCGCGTCGGGATCTAAGGTCCTGTACCTCGTGCGGTCGGCGGCCACCGGCATATTGTTCGATCGGCTCCGGCACGCGCGTAGTAGGTGGATGGGCAATGGTCGAGATCGATTTCATTCGCATGTACGGGCCGTTGACGGTCCACCAGCCGCCCCTGCGGGCCGGATAGACGTTCGGAGACCGGAGGCAGGCATGTCGCGATGGCGAAGGCTTTATGCAGGGGGGACGAGACGATGAATGGCGTCATAGTTCGCGTGCTGTTTGCCACGGTGGTCGGGCTGGTGTTGATCGTCAGCGGTTGTACGGCGGCCCAGTCCCCAGGGCCCCCGCCTCCCGGCGCGCCGCCTCCCTCCAACCAGGCTGGTCCGCTGCCGGCAGCCTGCGCCGACCGGATCACCGAGCCCCAGCAGGCGAAGGCGGCCGTGGCGCAGGCCCAGCCCGGCAGCATCGTGTGCTTGAGCGGCGATGGTCTCACCGACACCGAGCTGGAGGTGACGACCTCGGGAACCCCTCAGCAGCCGATCACGATCCTCGCCGATGGCGCGACCTTGCGAAGCATGAACGTCAAGGGCGACTACGTCGTCATCCAGGGTCTGACGCTGCGAGATGGGAATGGCCTGACGATGACGGGTCGCGGACTCATCGCCCGCAACAATGTGATCTACAACGCCGCCGAGAACGGCCTGCTCTGCTTCCGTTGTGTTGACACTCTCCTGGAGTCGAACACCGTGCAGCGTGCTGACGGGACCGGTATCTGGTTAAGCGGCGAGCGGATCACAGTCCGGAACAATACGGTGAGTGAGTCGGTAGCGCGCACCCAGAACGACGCTGACGGCATCCGGTTCTTCGGAAACGGTCACCGGTTGATCGGGAATACGATCAAGGACATCAAGGCGTCCGGCTACCAAGATGAGGGTCCGCACACCGATTGTTTCCAGACCTACGACAGTGCTGACACCCCAGCTACCTATGACGTCGTCATCGCCAACAATGTCTGCCAGAACGTCGACGTCCAGTGTCTGATCGCCACCATCGATGACCGCCGCGCCGCTATCGCCCCGGCGGGACAGACCGCGATCATCTTCGAGGGCAACACCTGCGCGGTCAACGGTTCCCAGGCGGTCTTGTTACGGAACTTCCCGCAGGTCGTCGTGCGTGGCAACCGCTTCTCCGGTCGAGCCGACCGCGCGGTGCAACTCACCGGGGAATCAACCGACGTTTCGGTGATCGACAACACCATGACGGGCCGGATGCGCCCCTTCGAGATCGACCGGCAGTCCGCGCCGGGGTTCCAGGAATCCGGCAACAGCTCCAGCTTTCCCGAAGGCTCTTCGAACGGACCCCAGGACGGCGAACGCTCCGGGCCGGGCGAGCGTCGCGGTGACCCCGACCATCACCACGGGCGCGACGAGTACGGCCGCTGATCATCCGTATCAAGACGAGGGCGATCGTCATTGGTTTTGGCGCTCTCCCAGCGCACGGCGCAGGATGGTCGACTCGTGGTCTGAGGCCGATCTCGCGAAGTGCAGCAGCACCCCGTCGGGGTCGCCGGTGGAGGCGAGCAGGTCACGCAGGACGCGCGCCGCGGCCTCCTGCCGTGCCTCGGTCGGCCGGTACCGGTAGGCGCGACCGGATCGTTCCCGCTGTACCCAGCCCTTGCGGTGCAGGTTGTCCAGCACCGTCATGACGGTGGTGTAGGCCAGCGCACGCGAGCGGTTGATCTCCGCCAGGACGTCACGGACCGTGAGCGGACTCTGGGCCTGCCACAGCACGCCCATCACCGCCTTTTCCAGTTCTCCTAATCCCTGCATGACACGCCCTCCGAGACCAAGGGTACGGCCACGCAGCGTGATGAGGTAGGGGCGATCTGCTATCCGAGCGTCATGGGTTCCTGCGCGCTGGCGTGGTGACGAACAGCGGTAGTGAGCGGCGCAGCAGGCTGCGCCGGGCCATCGGGAGTGCACTGGCGATGCGGGCCAGCTCGACGGCCGACGCAGCGGTGGGCGCGGCGGCGACGACCGGGATGCCGCGGTCGCCTGCGTCGCGTAGCTCGATGTCGAGCGGGATCTGGCCGAGTAACGGTGCGCCGGTCTGCTCGGCCAGCGTGGCACCGCCGCCGGAGCCGAACAGTGCGGTGGCGCTCCCGCAGCCGGCGCACAGTGCGGCAGTCATGTTCTCCACGACGCCGGCTACCGGCATGCCGGCCTCCCGGGCCATCCTGGTCACTCGGGAGGCGACGGTGCGGGCGGCCCGCTGCGGGGTGGTGACGGCGAGCAGCGCGGCGTCGGGCACCAGTTCGAGCAGTGACAGGGTGATGTCGCCGGTGCCGGGCGGTAGGTCGAGCAGTAGCACGTCCAGCTCGCCCCAGTAGACGTCGGACAGGAATTGCTGGAGGGCCTTGTGCAGCATCGGGCCGCGCCAGACCACGGGTTGGTCCTCGGAGACGAAAAAACCGGTGGACATCAGCGCGACGCCGTGCGCGCGGACCGGCAGCATGAGACCGCCCAAGGCCAACGGGTTGTGCCGCGCCCCGAACAGCTGTGGCACCGAGTAGCCCCACACGTCGGCGTCCAGCACGCCGACCCGCTGGCCCGCCGCGGCCAGCGCGACGGCCAGGTTCGCGGTGACGGTGGATTTGCCGACGCCGCCCTTGCCGCTGGCCACTGCATAGATCCGCGGGGTGGCCGTGACCGGGCGGGTGCCGGACCGCAGCTTGTCCACCAACTCAACACGGGCTCGTGCTCCGAGGCCGCTGAACTCGACCTCGACCCGGCGCACACCGTGCACACCGGATGCCGCGGCGCTCACCGTGTGACGCAGCAGCTCAGCTGACGGGTGATCGCGGACGACCAGCGCAACCGCCACTCGCACCCGGCCGCCGGCTCCTGCGGAGATCTCGCCCAGCAGGCCCAGCTCGGCCAACGGCCGGCCGATCTCGGGTTCGACGACGGCGCCTGCTGCGGCGCGAACCTGGTCCACGTCGATGCCGCCGCGCCTGGCTAGCCATGATCCGTTCGTGAGAGCGCTCATTGCGGCATCCGGAACGCGCGGCGGGTTGGCTTGACCGGGCGCATCAGGAACTCCGGACGTCGCTGCCCGCCCGGCCCGACGGTGGCGCGGGCCTTGGCCAGCCATTCCCGGTAGACCTCGGTGGAGCGGCGGGCATCGACGTAGACGTCGCCGTATCGGTCGCCCGGGTGCGCCGGCTCCATCCGCACTTTCTGTAGCCAGCAGTGCATCCCCGACCACGGGTCGGGCTGCACGCCGAAGGCGAGGTTCTGGTGTACGCCGGGGTCGGTCCACCAGATCCGGGAGCTGTCCGGGTCGTCGGAGTGGAACGGGGCGACGCCGCTGCGGTAGCGCAGGAGCCAGGAGTCCTCGCCGTCGGGGTGGGTGATGTCCACCAGCCCGGATACCCACCGGCTGCCCTCGTTCTCGTGCAGCCGCCAGCGCCCCATGTGGTGCGACAGCGCGCACACTCCGGGCCGGATTCCCTCGGTGATCCAGACGCGGGCGACCAGGTGACCGATCGAGGTGGTCAGCCGCACCAGGTCGTCGGTGCGTACCCCATGCCGGGCGGCGTCGCGGGAGTGCAGCCACAGCGGGTGGGAGTTGGAGATCTCGTTGAGGTATTTGGCGTTCCCGGAGCGGGTGTGGATCAGCGTCGGCAGCCGGAACGTCGGCATCAAAACCAGCTCACCGGCGTCGAGATCGATCTCGCCCCGGGCCACGTGGGAGCGGATGTAGCCGGGGGTGGCGTGTTGCTCCCAGCCCCAGTCCCGCATCGCCGTGGAGTACACCTCCAGCTTGCGAGACGGGGTGAGCCAGCCGGCGCTGACCGTCCCGTCGTCGTGGCGCAGCCCGACCGCGCCGGCTTCGCCGATCAGTGGCGGGGCCGAATCCAGCGTGACTGGTTTGCGTAACACATCTTGTTCATCCGGTTCTGCGCCGTCGAGTTCGGTTGGGGTCAATACCCGTTCATCGGCCCGGTAGACGTCGGTGCCGACCTCGACTACGCCGTATTTGCGCATGTACTGCAACGGGGTCAAGCCCTGCGCGGCGGCCTTGTCCGGCAAGCCGGGAACCTGGTTTTCGAACACCCAGCGGTAGTACTCGTCGACGGTGATCTTCTCTCCGGGCCGGTAGGGGGACTCGAAGTAGCGCCGGATGCCCAGCGAGCCGTCGGGGTCGATCCGCCAGGACAGCTCGAACCAGAACTCGTTCTCCTCCCACACCTCGCCGGGGTTGGCGTCGCGGGTGTCGGTGAATTGCTGGCCGAGCTTTTCCATCGCCACCCGGCGCACCGGCTGGCGAAAGCCCAGCCACTTGCCGGCGTGGGTTTCGTAGGAGTGGGTGTCGTGCCGCTCGGCGGAGTGCCCCATGGGTAGCACGTAGTCGGCGAACTCCGCGGTCTCCGACCAGTTCGGGGTCAGCGCGACGTGCAGGCCCACCTTGTCCTCATCGGAGAGTGCTTTCATCCAGGAGAAACCGTCCGGGCAGGTCCAGATCGGGTTCCACACCCGGGAGAAGTACACCGACAACCTGCCGCGGCCCTCGGCCAGGAAATGCGGCAACAGGAGGGACATCTCGTTGGTGGACAGCGGGTACTCCGGCGGCCAGATCAGTTCGTTCCAGTGGTCGTGCGCCGGGGGCATGTTCGGGCCGTGCGGGATGAACTTGTTCCACCCGTTGGGGCTGGTACCGCCGACGGTGCCGATCGAGCCGGTCAGCGCCAGGACGAACCACAACGACCGCGCCACCTGCCAGCCGCCGTAGTTGCCGGCGCACGCCGAGCGCCAGACGTGCGCGGCCAGCCGGCCGTCACACTGCGCGACCAGCCTCGCCAGCTCCGCCAGCTTGGCCGCCGGGACCTGCGCCTCCTCGGCGGCGAAGTCGAAGGTGTAGCCGGCGTAGTCGGCTTCCAACCGGTCCAGGAACTCCTCGAATGTGGGCTCGGCGTCGGGGTGACGCTCGGTGAGGTAGGTCTGCCAGTTGAACCAGCGGCGCAGGTAGGGCTCGTCGATCTGCCGGGTGCGCAGCAAGTGGGAGGCGATGGAGAGCAGGATCGCCGCCTCGCTGCCCGGCCACACCGCCAGCCACAGGTCGGCGTGGCTGGCGGTGTTGGACATCCGCGGGTCGATGACCACCAGCTTGGCCCCGGACTGCTTGCCCTCCATGATCCGCTGGGCGTGCGGGTTGAAGTAGTGCCCGGTCTCCAGGTGCGAGGACAGCAGCAGGATCACCCGGGCGTTGGCGTGGTCCGGGGAGGGCCGGTCGTAGCCGCCCCACAAGGTCTGACCCAGCCGGGCGCCCGAGGAGCAGATGTTGGTGTGGCTGTTGTGCCCGTCGACCCCCCACGCCTGCAGGAACCGCTCGGCGAAGCCGTCCTCCCCGGGGCGCCCGACATGGTACATCACCTCCTCGTGGCGGCCCTCGGCGATGGATGCCCGGATGCGGGCGGCGATGTCGTCCAGTGCGGTGTCCCAGCTGACCCGCGCCCAACCGCCGCCACCGCGTTCGCCGGTGCGTTTGAGGGGATGCAGGATGCGTTCGGGGTCGTTGAGCTGGTTGACAGTGGCCGGGCCCTTGGCGCAGTTGCGGCCCCGCGAGCCCGGATGCGCCGGGTTGCCCTCCAATTTTTTGATCGACAGATCGTCCTTGTCGACATAGGCCAGTAGCCCGCAGGCCGACTCGCAGTTGAAGCAGGTGGTCGGCACCAGCATGTAGTGATGGGGCACCTTGCGCGGATGCGCTTTCGCGTCGTACTCGACATGGTCGTCCCACTGCTCGGGCGGCGGGTAGTTACGCAAGTGCTCATGGGTCCGTGCCCCCGGCAGCACCTCGGTCATCTGACCTCCTCTCCGCCGGCTTTCAGCCCCCTGAACAAGGAGGGCTGTTCGCCTTAAGACAGCGGGATATCTTGGGCGGCGCGGACGAAGACGCTCTCGTAGGCCAGCAGCGCGGCTTGCACGAGCACACCACCGGCGACGGCAGCAGCCGGCGGTCCGGCCCAGCCGAGGGCGGCCAGCGCCACGGCGAGCACCGCCGCCGCGATCCCACCGCCCCAGAACGTCGTGGCATAACGGCCGTAGAGCGCCAGGTGCGCCGCCGCCGCGGCGTTCGCGCTCGGGTGCCGCCCGAGGTAGTCGAACAGCACCATCACGACATGCACCGCGGTGGCCAGGGTCAGTGCTCCTAGCAGCAGCGTTGCGCCAGGACCAGTCAGTCCGGACACGGACCCCGCGATCACCATGGCGCCGCCGCCGACCATGACCGCCTGTATCACCAGGTGCCAGAACAGCAGCGGGGACTGCCACAGGTCGCGGCCCTCGGCCTGCCCGAACAGGAACGCGGTGTAGCCGGTGGTCATCACTGCGGCCAGCAACGTCGGCACCGCCAGACCGAACAGGATCGACCCGGTCGTCGCCACGGACAGCACCCCGACCGCGCCGAGGATGCCGACCAGCAGCCACAGTGCGAACAACCCCGCACCGGCGCTCAGCGCGACCGACCCCCAGAACAGCCACGACCGCGGATTGGGTTTGGCGAAGATGAACCAGAACCGTTCCGGACGCTTGAGGTCCCAGACCAGCAGCGCCCCGGTGATCCCGACCCCGGCCACCCCGATCGCCGGTGCTACCACGCTGCCCAGCACGCCCAGCTCGATCCCGAGCAGCTGGGCCAGCGCCGCCAGCAGCATCGCACCCGCCGCGACGGCCTTGGTCCACAGATAGGTGATGACCCGCCACCCCCACGGTCGGGGATGGGCAGTGTTCAGCGTCGTGCGGGCGCGGGTGATCGGATCGCTGGGCAGGTCGGCGGCAACCGCCGCCCGGTGCGCATCGGGCGCGGAGTACAGGTAGCCGCCGTTGGCGGGTGCGGCCAGCGGGTCGAGCACCGCCCGGTCGGCGCCGAGATAGAACACGTTGGGCCCGGTGTGCTGCTCCGGCGCCCGCACCGCCACCGGGTTGGTGGTGATCAGCTGGGAGATACCGCTGTCGGGGTCGTCCAGATCGCCGACCCAGATCGAGTGGGTCGGGCACACCACGACACACGCGGGTTCTAGATTCTCGTCGATGCGGTGCGCGCAGAAGTTGCACTTGGCCGCGGTGTGGGTGTCCTCGTCGAGGTAGATCGCGTCGTACGGGCAGCCCTGCAGGCAACTCTTGCAGCCGATGCAGCGCTCGGAGTCGAAATCGACGATGCCGTCGTCGCGGGTGAACAACGCCTTGGTCGGGCAGATCTTCACGCAGGGCGCGTCGGTGCAATGGTTGCAGCGCAGCACCCCGAAATCCCGCGTGGAGTTCGGGAACTGGCCGGAGTCGACGTACTTCACCCAGGTCCGGAACTGGCCCACCGGCACGTCGTGCTCGGTCTTGCACGCGACCGTGCACGCGTGGCACCCGATGCAGGTTCGCTGGTCGATAGCGAAGCCGTACCGCATGACACGACGCTAACTACCAGCGCGGGTCCCGCGCGCTGTCGTCGGATGTTGTACGCCCAAAGTCGCTCTTTGGCCCAGGCTGTCAGGGTGCCTCCTATCCTGCGGTGCAGTGGTGGTGACCCTCGCGCGTCCGCCGGTGCCCGGCCCGGGCGGCGCATCCTGGACACCACGAGGAGGAGGTGCTCATGGGCTGCGAGCAGGAGCGGGCCCGGCAGGACGCTACCGGCGGTGCGACGGAGGAGTTCGAGCCGGACTACCGCTTCACGCTGGCCAACGAGCGAACCTTCCTGGCCTGGCTGCGCACGGCGCTGGCGCTGCTGGCCGCGGCCGTCGCCGTGGTGCAGCTGGTGCCTGACTTCGGCTTCCCGGGTGCCCGGCACATCGCAGGTGGCCTGCTGGCGGCGATGGCCATGCTGACCGCAGGCGCTGGACTGCGCCGATGGGAGCGTGTCGACCACGCCATCCGTCGGGGTCTGCCGCTACCACGCCTCCGGACACCCCGGATGCTCGCCGCCGGACTGGTGCTCATCGCGGTGTTCGGCGTGGTCCTGATGATCACCAAGGCGGTACGGTGAATCCGGGAGGTACCTCCAGCGCCCGCCGGCCGGCCGACGACGGGCTGCAGCCGGAACGCACCGCGCTGGCGTGGAGCCGCACCTCCCTGGGGGTGCTCGGCAACGGCGCCCTACTGCTCGTGCGCGACCTCTACCACTACACCGGGCCGCTGCGCCTGCTTCCGGCCGGGTTGGCTGTCCTGATCGCGGTCGGTACCTACCTCGTGGGTCTGCAGCGCCAACGGTTGCTGGGCCGGCGGCCGTTGCCGACCCGGCTCGCGCCCCGTTGGCAGGTCCATCTGATCGGCGCCTCCGTGCTGGTGCTCATCGTGGTCACCGCACTCGTGCTGCCGTTGTGAGGCTGCCTCACTCGGCGCCGGCTCCCGGGTGGGCGTCGTCGCTACCGCCAGGACGTCGCGCAGTATCCCGGTCAGGGCCTGGCCGGCCGGCCACACCGCCCGCAGCGTGCGGGTCAGGTCGACCCCGGCGACCGGGAGGGCGATCAGCCGGTCACCTGCGACCTCACCGGCTACTGTCAACGAGCTCAGCACCGCCGGACCCACTCCGGCTTCCACCGCCGCCTTGATGGCGGTCGTCGAGGACAGCTCGACCAGCGGGGCCGCGAGGACGCCGTGCCCGTCCAGCACCGCCTCCAGGGCGTAGCGGGTGCCCGAGCCGCGTTCGCGGGCCACCAGCGGTGTGGCAGCGAGCTCCGCGGCGTCGACAGGCCTGCGTCGCCGCGCCCACCGGTGCCCGGGCGCCACCACCAGCACCAGCCGGTCGTGACCGACGACCCGGCAGGCCAGCCCGCCCGGCAGCTCCGGCCCCTCGACGAAACCGATGTCGGCTCCACCGGAGTGCACCAGGCGCACGACGTCGTCGGAGTTGGCGACCCTCAGCGCGACCACGGTTTTCGGGCGACGTGCCCGCAGGTCGACCAGCCAGGAGGGCACCAGATACTCGGCGATGGTCAGGCTCGCCGCTATCCGCAGCCGACCCTCGTGCTGGTTGCGCAGCGCGGCGACGCCGGCCTCCAGCTCAGCCGCAGCGCTGATCACGGGACGGGCCCAGTCCGCAACCATCGCCCCTGCGTGGGTCAGCCTGGACCCAGCGGCCGACCGCTCGATGAGTGGCAACCCGAGCAGGCTCTCCAGATGCCGGATCCGGGAGCCCGCCGCAGGCTGGGAGATGCCATGCCGGCGGGCCGCCTGCCCCAGACTGCCTAACCGCGCCACGGACAGCAGCAGGTCCAGAGCACCGATCTCCGGGACCCGCGGCGAGAGTGGCACCGACGTCAGGTCCTCGGCGCCGGTGCCACGGTCCTTGGCTGACGGCTCCACCGACGCTCCCCTCTGGCGTGCCCACGTCATCAAGCATGACGGCGGTGAGCCGGCGCGTCGAGAAGAGGTGTGCGGGGCAAACCAGATCCGATCGTGGGCCAGCGGCTCCTCATCCGCCCACCGAAGCGCTCCATTCCAGACAGCGGGCTATACGTGGGAGGCTGCGCGCATGCAGATCGTCACGATCGAGACCAAGCCGCTGGGCGACCGCAGCTACCTGGTGCACGACGGCAGGGTGGCGCTGGTCATCGACCCGCAGCGCGACATCGACCGGGTCGAGCGGGCGCTAGCCGAGGCCGGCGTGCGGGTGACCCATGTCGCGGAGACCCACATCCACAACGACTACGTCAGCGGTGGGCTGGAGCTCGCGCGGCGTCATGGCGCGGTCTACCTGGTCAACGCGGCCGACGAGGTCAGCTTTGAGCGGCATCCGGTGCACCACGGCGACCAGGTCACGGTGGGCGAGCTGACCGTCCGCGCGGTCGCCACCCCGGGACATACCGAAAATCACCTCGCCTACCTGGTCTTGCACGGTGGGCAGCGGGCGGTGTTCTCCGGCGGGAACCTCCTGTTCGGTTCGGTCGGCCGCACCGACCTCGTCGACCCGTCCCGGACCACCGAGCTGACCCACGCTCAGTACCACTCCGCCCGCTCGCTGGCGGAGGCGGCCGGTGACGAGGCGACCCTGCATCCCACCCACGGCTTCGGCAGTTTCTGCTCCTCAGGGCCCGCAACCGGGCAGGACTCCTCGACTATCGGCGAGCAGCGTGAACTCAATCACGTGTTGACCGACCCCGACGAGCAGCACTTCGTCGATGGGCTCCTCGCCGGGCTGACCGGCTACCCGGCCTACTACGCGCATATGGGTGCGTTCAACCGCAAGGGCGCCGACCCGGTCGAGCTCACCGTGCCCACCCCGGTCGACCCCGCCGAGCTGCGACGCCGAGTCGCCGACGGTGGCTGGGTGGTTGACCTGCGCAACCGTGTCGCGTTCGCCGAGAGGCACCTCGCCGGAACGGTGAACTTCGAGCACGGGCCGATGTTCACCACCTTCCTCGGCTGGACCCTGCCCTGGGGTGAGCCGATCACCCTGGTCGGTTCCCAGGATCAGGTGACGGCGGCGGTTCGGGACCTGTCCAGGATCGGCATCGACCATCCGAGTGTGGCGATCGGCGAGGACGTCAGGGCCCTCGGCGGTGGGCTGCCGGTGGTGTCCTACCCCGTGGTGGGATGGCCGGAGGTGGTCACCGCCCGGCAGGACAATGAGCTGGACGTGCTGCTCGACACCCGCCGCGACGACGAGTGGGCGGGCGGCCACATCCAGGGCGCCGTGCACATCCCGCTACAGGAGCTGCGCGAGCGCCTCGGCGAGCTACCACCCGGCCGGGTGTGGGTGCACTGCGGGTCCGGGTACCGGGCCTCCATCGCGGCGAGCATCCTGCACCGCGCGGACCGTGACGTCATGCACATCAACCAGGAATACGCAGCGGCAGGCGAATCCGGCCTCACCCTTGTCGATGAGCCGTAAACCGGATGGCCACCCCCGCCACGGTCTCCGAGGGTCCCGAGACGTGCCGCAGGACGTTCGCGGTTGGCCTGGCCACATCTTGGTCCCGTGGCGCCGCGGCTGGGACATGATGTTTGGGGGATGATGCGGGGGAGGAGGAGGCCATGACCCAGAGCGGCTTTGCCGCCATCGATCGGGCGGTCGCCGACGTGGCAGCTGGGCGCCCGGTGATCGTGGTGGACGACGAGGACCGGGAGAACGAAGGAGACCTGATCTTCGCCGCGGCCCGGGCCACGCCGGAGCTGCTGGCCTTCACCGTTCGCTACACCTCGGGATACATCTGCGTGGCGCTGACGGGGGAGGACTGCGATCGGCTGGACCTCCCACCGATGTACCACACCAACCAGGACAAACGGGGCACCGCTTACACCGTGACGGTTGACGCCCGGGAAGGCGTCACGACCGGCATCTCGGCGGCGGACCGGGCCCGCACCATCCGGCTGCTGGCCGATCCGGATGCCAAGTCGGTCGATTTCGTCCGCCCCGGGCACGTCGTGCCGCTGCGGGCCAAACAGGGCGGGGTGCTGCGCCGCCCCGGGCACACCGAAGCCGGGGTGGACCTCGCCCGGATGGCCGGGCTGGCCCCGGCCGGGGCGCTGTGCGAGATCGTCTCGGCCAAGGACGACGGCGAGATGGCCCGTCGCGAGGAGCTGGAGGTCTTCGCCGCCGAGCACGACCTGGCGCTGATCACCATCGCGGATCTCATCGCCTACCGGCGGCGGTTCGAGAAGCAGGTGGAGCGGGTCGCGCAGGCCCGGATCCCCACCGTGCACGGTGAGTTCACCGCGATCGGGTTCGACTCGCTGCTCGATGGCATCGAGCACATCGCGCTCATTGCCGGGGAGATCGGGGACGGGACCGACGTGCTGGTCCGGGTGCACTCGGAATGCCTCACCGGTGACGTGCTCGGCTCGCTGCGCTGCGACTGCGGCCCGCAGCTGGATGCGGCGCTGGCCGCGGTCGCCGCCGAGGGCCGCGGCGTGGTGCTCTACATGCGGGGTCACGAGGGCCGCGGCATCGGGCTGATGCACAAGCTGCAGGCCTACCAACTCCAGGATGCCGGCGCCGACACCGTCGATGCGAACCTCTCCCTGGGGATGCCCGCCGACGCCCGTGACTACGGCACCGGGTCGCAGATCCTGGTGGATCTGGGAGTGCACTCGATGCGGTTACTCACCAACAACCCGGCCAAACGAGCCGGCCTGGAGGGCTACGGCCTGACCATCACCGGGCGGGTCCCGCTGCCCATCCGGCCGAACCCGGAGAACCTGCGCTACCTGCGCACCAAACGCGACCGGATGGGTCACGATCTCGACGACCTGGACCCGGGCGGCGCCATCCCCATCGAGCGAGCCCAGCCGTGAGCGGGACCGGGCAGCCCGCCCTGGAGGTGCCGCGCTGCGGCGAGCTACGGCTGGGCATCGCGGCGACCTGCTGGCACGAGCGCATCACCACGGCGCTGCTGGACCGGGCGAGTGCCGCCGCCGCGCAGGCCGGGATCGCCGAGCCCACCGTGGTACGGGTGCCGGGCGCGGTCGAGCTGCCCGTGGTGTGCCAGGAACTTGCCCGGCGCCACGATGCCGTCGTCGCGCTCGGGGTGGTGATCCGCGGTGGCACGCCGCATTTCGAGTATGTCTGCGACGCGGTCACCGCGGGGCTGACCCGGGTCGCGCTGGACGCCGGGACCGCCGTCGGCAACGGGGTGCTCACCTGCGACACCGAGGAGCAGGCCCTGGACCGCTGCGGCCTGCCCTCCTCCACGGAGGACAAGGGCTTCCAGGCCTGCGTCGCCGCCCTGCAGACCGCCCTGGTCCTGCGCGACCTACGCCAAACCTCCCGGAGCGCGTTGTGACCCCCCTACCCGGCGTGTCGCGCTCTGGTGCACGCTGCGCCGCTCCTTTGTGCACGGGTCGCGCGGCGTGAAACCCGCCGGCGTGCTTCTCGAAGTCAGGCCGCGCAAGGCTCGCCGCGTCGCGATCGCAGCCGCCGTGGTGCTGATCGTGGTGTTCGCGGTGGTCGCGGCGCTGCTGCGGCAAACCCCCACCGGGGTTTACTTCCGGCTCTCCGACCAGGTGGCCATGGTGCTGGTGGGATTGCTGCTCGCCGGTGCGGCGCTGCTGTTCGCCCGGCCGCGGGTGCGTGCCGGCGCCGGTGGTGTGGAGGTCCGCAACCTGCTCGGGACCCGCATGGTGCCCTGGGAGCTCGTGCTCCGGGTGTCGTTTCCCGACGGCGCCCCTTGGGCTCGCCTTGAGATCCCCGACGACGAGTACATCGCGGTGATGGCGATCCAGTCCGCTGACGGCCGGCATGCGGTGCAGGCCATCCGGCGCCTGCGCGAGGTACACGCCGAGCACACTGCGCCACGCGATAGCTCGGACCGGAATCTGTAAGACCACTCGGACTCCACCGGCACGACCGTCGGACTCACCTCCCGGGGAAACGGCTCCGCAATGCCGGGAGTGCTGGTTTCGTGCTGGGATTCTGACTGGCGCCGGTCAGCGACGTGCCGGCCGCCCGAACCGTTCCTCGTGCACGACCTCGGTCAGTGGGGTGCGGTGTCGCCAGCCGTGCCGTTCGAGGTCAGGCGTGGCCTGTAGTGGGGTGACCGGGCCCACGCATAGCCAGGCCACCGGCCGGATCTGGGTGGGGATGCCGACCAGCTCCCTGAGGAACTCTTCGCGGTAGAAGCTGACCCACCCGACGCCCAGCCCCTCGGCGGTCGCGGCCAACCACAGGTTCTGGATCGCCAAGCACACCGAGTACAAGCCGGCATCGGCGATGGTGTGGCGTCCGAGCACCGCAGGGGCGCCACGCTGCGGGTCGTAGGTGACGACGATGCCCAGGCTCGACTCCAGCACTCCCTCGATCTTGATCCGGGAGAAGGTACCGGTCCGCTCCTCGTGGAGTTGGTTTGCGAAGAGCTCACGTTCCTGCTGGACGTGATCACGGAACGTGGTGCGGGTGTCCACGTCGCGGACGAGGACGAAGTCCCAGGGCTGGCTGAGCCCGACGCTGGGTGCGGTGTGCGCGGCGCCGAGGATCCGGTGCAGCACGTCGGTGGGTACCGGCGCGCCGGTGAACTCGCCCCGGACGTCACGCCGACGGTGCACGACGTCGTAGAAACCGGTCATATCCACCCGGTCAGTCTCGCACCAGCAGCGATGGACATTGCTGACTTCCGTAGCGCAGGCAGCAGCTCGTGGCCCGCTTTCCTGCGGCTCAGCAGCGCTGCCGTTGTTGCCTCACTTCTGCACCAGAACTGCGCCGACATTGCTCTGTCGTCGGTGATCCCGGTGCGCTTGACTTCCCACCCAGGCCCCAGCACCGGGCCGTGCGTACTCAGACCCGGGTCACGATGAGGTTTTTGCCGCTGCGGGCAGCGAGCGCCGTGATGTCGTCGGGGTCGGTGGTCAGGATCTCGTCGCCGTCCACAGCAGCGTCGACGATGGAACCGTCGACGACATCGCGTTGGCCCGCGCTGCCCAGCAGCGTGCCGACGCGCCGAGCCTGGTCGCGGGTCAGCTCGACCTCGAGTAATCCCTGTAAGAGCAGCGCCAGACGGGCCTGGCCGGCCCCATTGCGCCATACCTGTGCCACCGCGCCGGTCGTCGTTCGCACGTCGATGCCGGTTCGGCTCGCACGCTCCAGGAATGCGCGGATGATCCGATCACCGTGCTCGTATGCGATGAGTGCGCCGGTGTCCAGAACCAGGGTCACGTTGCGCCTTCGGTCCCGATGACCACGCGGGAGGTCCGTCGAGCGCCGGCGACCAACCTGTCGATCTCGGCGGGATCGAGTTCGCCTTCCTCTGCCGCGAGAACGTCGAGTGCCTCGCGCAGCCTTCGCTGGCGGACCTGGGCCTGCGCCGCGTCAGCAAGCCACGTCGACACGCTCACGCCCTGCTCGCTTGCGGCGGCCCGTATTGCGACGGCCAGGTCTGCGTCGAGCGAGTACCGGTTCCTACGGTGGCGGGCCGAACCGGACCGTCGGGTGGCCAGCGAGACCGAGTTGGTGGGACGGATCGGAGCCTGGATCGGGTCTGCGGCGCTGGGCGAGCAGATCGGTCGGGCCATCGTGGCGGCCGCGCCGGTGACGGTGCGAGTGCAGGTGCCTGCCGAGGCGGAGTTCCTGGCGTTCCGGCCGTGGGAGCTGGCCCATGTCGGCGGGGTGCCGCTGGCCGCCCGCGGCGATGTGGCCCTGGTCTTCGACCTGCCCGGCCTGGCCGGTGTGGCGAAGGCACCGGTGGGTGATGCGCTGCGGATGCTGGCCGTGTTCAGCCTGCCTACGGCGACGTCGGCGTTGGCGTTGCGCCGGGAGCGGTATGAGCTGTCCCGGCTGGTTCGCAGAGTCGGCGCGCGGGAACGGCGGCGGGTGGAGCTGAGGGTCGCCCAGTATGGGGTGACCTGCGCAAAGCTGGCGGATCTGGCGGAGTCCGGGGACGGGTGGGATGTGCTGCATCTGTCCGGGCATGGCGGGGCGGGGGAGTTCCTGCTGGAGCGCGCGGACGGCTCCCCGGATCCGGTGTCCACCGCGGAGCTGATCAACCTGCTGCGGCCGTTGCGGTCGCGGGTCAAGCTGGCGGTGGTGTCGGCGTGCCAGTCCGCGGCGGCTACCACCGCGGAGACTCTCGCCCTCGGCGGCCTGGTTCTCATCGCCTTGCAAACCGAGATCACAATCGACCGCAACACCGCCGGACAATGGCAGTTCCGGCTGCACAAGAAAGCCATGCGGGACTCCGCACTCGGGCAGCTCCTCGGAAAACTCCTCGCCCTCTACACCAACACGTCACAGAAATGATCAGACTGGCCTCAGCCCTCCTGAAGTAGCTTCTTGATCGAGCTCTGACCGGGGGCGTCCGTGAGGCGTTCGCATGAGAATCTTGTGGATATCATGGGCCTGCGAAGGGCCGGTGTGGGACGTGAGATCACGGTTTGGGTGCCTCAGGTGACATGTCGTGTCACTTTCGGCACCGAAACCGTGATCATGAGCGTAGTGCCGTCCTGACGTGGGCCACCACCGCCCGCGGGTGGGACGTTGTTCGCCCGCTCCTACCGCATCGCCTGCTGAGGTAGCGCCCGGTTGATGGGGTCATGGGTGTGCGTTCCACACGAGCTGGTGGTGCGCAGGCGGGGCGACGGGCAGATGGCGGCTCGCCGCCAACGAGCGCCGTATCGATCGACGTTCATGACCTACTTCATATGAGGTCTGGGCCTACACCTGTACAAGACCTTGCGCTCGGTCCAGGAAGTCTCGGACTGCTGGCACCTTGGCGTGCTGTTTCATCTGGTAGTAAAGATCGCGGAGACGGCCGACGCCGCGGGTTGAATCCAAGTCTTCGGCCAGCTGGATCGCCGCTATGCCTCGGCTAGCAGCGGCGTCCAGATCACGCTGTGTGCCCGGTCGGGCCAGGGCGTCGGCCAAGTGGACTGAGTAGATCTGCCGATCACGGATGAACGACTCATCGTACAAGTCGACGCCTTCCTCGATGAGTTTTGCTGCTCGATCAGCCTGCCCAAGTTGTAACAGGCAGTTTCCAGCGAAGGCGGTGATATCAGCCGGGCTCACCCAGTACAGCCAGGGTGGATCGTCGTCCTGCGGTTCGACGTGGGCGCGAGCTTGCGAGACCGCCGCCGAGCAGGCCGATACATCGTGCATGGTTCCCAAGGCGTATGCCTGCCGAATGTGCAGCTCTGCGAGCAGGCGTGGCGTCGCCTGCCCACGGGTGCCTGCAAAAGCGGACTCGATGAGAGTTACGGCTTCCGCGGGTTGCCCCTCATGCGCCGCCTGCTCGGCCATGCAGCTCAGGATGTGGGCACCCAGTGGTCGATCATCGGCGCTGTGGGCAGCACGCAGGGCTGCGATGTAGTAGCGCTGCGCCAGAGCTTGCTTGCCGACGTCGTACGCCGTCCATCCGGCGAGCTGTCCGAGTTCGGCGAGCGCGACGTGGAGTTTGCGGGCGGTGGGTTCGTCATAGGACGCCTGGTCGAGCAACTCGGCGATCACTCCGAACTCCTGCTCGGCCAGTGCGAGCACCGTGCCGCCACCGGCGACGTCGTCCATCGCGCGTAGCTCAGGGATCATGGCCATGAGCCGGTCGACCAGCCCTGCCGACACCCGACGCCCCGACAACCCGGATACCAGCGGACCTGGCTCGTGGATCAACCACTGATGCGCCGGAGTGGTCAAGGCCATGCCGGTCAGGAATACGAACCCTCGGCGCTTCACCGGGCGATCACCGCCTCTCAGCACGACTGCCACCTCGACGGTACCCCGGTGGCTCCACGGTGCCGAGAGCACCGGATCGTGCTCGGGGTCGTCGGCTGGCTCGTCAGCCGCATCCAGCGCGACCGCTACCTTGACCGGCTGGCCCTCGGCGAGCAGGTGGTTTAGTTCCTCCAGAGAGATATCCAGGGCGTCGGCGAGTTTGGGCCGCGACCAGGGCTGCGGGGAGGTCTCGCCACGTTCCCAGCGACCGACAGTCGTCGGTTCCACGCCCAGGGCTCGGGCGAGTGTTTCCTGGCTATGGCCGACGATTTCGCGGCGCTCGGCGAGAGCATGGCGCTTGGCTTTCACGGTTCCCCATTCCCTATGACCTAGCCTTATCCAGTGCGTGATCGGCACACTAGCTCAGCAGGATGACCGAATTGCGGCGTTGGCACGGGGATGCCGTGTGGATGCCTTGCGTCTGCGCTGTCCTGCCGCGCGCCGTCAGGGTTGGCTTGCGCCCCATGGCCCCAGCGCCGGAATGTTCGAGTACACCGATGAGGAAGCTGTCTGCCAGTCCGCTGGCGTGCTCGCCCAGAGTGCGCGAGCAGCGAAGTACTGGCAGGCGTGGGGATCCCCCGACTCGCGCTCCTTCGGGTTGACTCGCTCCGGCCTTGGGTGCCGTCTATGTATGACGAGCGCATGAGTGGAATGGAGAACGTGGGCAGCGAGGAAGACCACGATCAGCAAGTGCTGCGCGGCATCGGGCGCACTATCCGGCCGGGCTCACTGTGATCCGGGAGGACCGAGAGCTGCTGGCCGAGCCGGCCCGGCTCAATAGGGATATGGCGCCACTGGGCATGTGCATCATGGAGGGAAGTGCTAGCGCTGACGAACAGGTGCACTATGCACAGCGGCTCATCGCGGCGGGGCAACGGCTTCAGCGGCGGGTCGACGGGATGCGGGTGGTCATTGACGGGGAGGTTCTTACCGACGAGGCGATTGCTCTTCCTGTGCATACCGTCGAGCCCGGCCGGAAAGAGTGAGTGGTGTGCAGGAGATGCGGTACCGATTGTCTTCGAACAGCTTCGATTAGCCCTACAGCCGCACTTTTGCGTTGAGTGACCGTCGGGTGCCCGCAGCGAGAGCGCTGAGGGGCAGTACGCCCGATTCATCCTAGGCGGAGCCGGCACCGGCGCATCGGTGATCGCCGGAAGTGAGGCCTGGCCGTACAGGACTGCACGGTCACAGCTCAGTTTCGGCGATCAACGTTGCGGTTGCTCCCGGCCGGCGGGCGGCGGCGAGATCGCGATGTGGTGGCCGGGTCAGACCTGGTCCGGGCGCCGGTGCTGGGATCAGCGCATGGACGGCGCCGCTGACGAGCACTCCCACACCGACAATGTGAGAAGTGCGTCTGTAGGGTTAGGCGCTGAAGCCGAACGACGCCACGAACACGAAGCCGGCTGACTTGTTCAGCAGCCTGGTGACCACGAAGTCGTCGTATAAACCGGGCGGCACCTTGGTGTCCACGCGGACCCGGACACTGACGAACACGGGGGAGTCCAAGCCGGAGAGGTCGATCGGCACCTCCTTGAGGTTGCCGTCCGCGCTGCTGAGCGTCACCGTGGCGAGCGGGACCTCGATGGCTTGCGGAGGATCGTGGGGAAACGGTTGGTAAGCAGTCACCGTGATGAGGTGACCTGGATATCCGGTGAAGGTCTGTACGCCCTCGGTGTGCAGAACAAGCGTGGTGGCGTCCGGGCCAGCGGGATCGGTCTTCCGAAGCGTCAACGGAAATTCCAGCGCGATCCCGGAATACGCCGCATCACCGTACACACCCGGCTCGTCGCCCAGGTGGATTCGACCTTCCCAGACGAGTTCTGGTTGCACGCTCAACATGTGGCTCTCCCCTCGTTGTTGCTGTGCCGGCGGTGGGATTCGAACCCACACTGGCGGGTTCCTAGGACCCGTGCCTCTGCCGTTGGGCTACGCCGGCTTGTGCGGTGATGAGCGCACCAGGGGTGAAGACAGGATAGGGCGTCAGACTCCGAGGTCGTTGCGCAGCTTGGCGACGTGACCGGTGGCGCGGACGTTGTAGAGCGCCGCCTCGATGCGGCCCTGCGGGTCGATCACGAAGGTGGACCGGATGACGCCGGTGACCGTGCGGCCGTAATTCTGCTTCTCGCCGTAAGCGCCGTAGGCGGTGAGAACTGAGCGGTCCACATCGGAGAGCAGCGGGAACGCCAGGCCCTCCGAGTCGCGGAACTTCGCCAGCTTGGCCGGGGGGTCCGGCGAGATACCCAGGACCGCGAACCCGGCGGTGTCCAGCTCAGCGAGGTTGTCCCGGAAATCGCAGGCTTGCTTGGTGCAGCCGGGGGTGCCGGCCGCCGGGTAGAAGTAGACCACCACGGATCGGCCGCGGTAGTCCGACAGCGAGACGGGCTTACCGTCGGCGTCGGGCAAGGCGAACTCAGGCGCGGCGTCACCGGGGGAGAGCCGGACATTATCGGTCACGAGGTCGGACGGTACCGCCCGGCGGATGGGGTGGCGAAGCCACCCGGGCACACCGTGACTACGGTGTGCCGCACGCATACCCCCCGCAAGGAGGACTGATGGCTCGCGACGCCGACACCATCGAACGCGACATCGAGCAGGCCCGCGATTCGCTGGCCGCGACGCTCCAGGAGATCGGTACCCGGGCGAACCCGCAGCGCCTGGTCGATGCCGGCAAGGAGCAGGTGGAGACCACCATGGCCGATCCGAGGGTGCGCTACTCACTGATGGGTCTCGGTGCCCTGATCGTGCTGGTGTTGTTGCGCAAGCTCTTCCGCTAGGCCGCGACGGCCACCACGGCGAAGGACTCACCAGCGAGCTCGACAGCGTGCGGCGCTGTGGTGGTTCCCCCGGATGCGAGCAGGATCTGCGTGGGTCGGCCGTCCAGAGCCACGGTGGCCGGCTGAGCGCTCAGGTTGATCACTACCCGCAGTGCGCCGCGGTGCAGGACCAGTGTGCGGGCGGGCTCGTCCACGTCGACGGTCACGGCATCCAGCCGGGGATCGGAGAGCTCCGGGCGGTTTTTGCGCAGCGCGATCAGTGACCGGTAGAGCCGGAGCAGGGTGGCGTGCGGCTCGGTCTCCGGCTCCGACCAGTCCAGCTGGGAGCGAAGGAACGTCTGCTCGTCGTTGGGATCGGGAACATCCGTTTCGTCCCAGCCGTGCTCGGCGAACTCGGCGTAGCGGCCGCGCCGGATGGCCTCACGCAACCCCGGGTCGGGCATGAAACAGAAGAACTGGAACGGGCTCGCCGCGCCCCACTCCTCACCCATGAAGATCATCGGTGTGTACGGGGAGCACAGCACCAGCGCCGCGCCGCAGGCCAGCAGGCCGGGGGACAGGGTGGCGGAGATCCGGTCTCCGGTGGCGCGGTTGCCCACCTGGTCGTGGTTCTGCAGGTAGGTGAGGAATTTCCAGCCGGGCAGCTGCGCGGTGTCCACCGGGCGGCCGTGGGTGCGCTGCCGGAAGCTCGACCAGCGCCCGTCATGGAAGAACACCCGGCGCAGCGTGCGGGCCAGCTCGGGCAGCGCGCCGAAATCGGCGTAGTAGCCCTGCCGTTCACCGGTCAGCGTGGTGTGCAGGCAGTGGTGGATGTCGTCATCCCACTGCGCGGTCAGCCCGTAGCCTCCGGCCGCGCGAGGGGTGACCAGCCGCGGGTCATTGAGGTCGGACTCGGCGATCAGGGACAGCGGCCGTCGCAGCGAGACGGCCAGGGCGTCCACCTCGGTGGCCAGCTCCTCCAGGAGGTGAGTGGCCCGGGTATCGCGCAAGGCATGGACGGCGTCGAGCCGGAGCCCGTCCAGGTGGTAGTGGCGCAGCCACTCCAGCACGTTGTCGATGACGTAACGGCGCACCTCGTCGGAGTGCGGGCCGTCCAGATTGAGCGTCGGGCCCCAGATGTTGCTGCCGGCGAAGTAGGGGCCGAAGCGATCCAGGTAGGCACCGGAGGGGCCGAGGTGGTTGTGCACCACGTCGAGGACCACGCCCAACCCGCGGGCGTGGCAGGCGTCCACGAAACGCTTGAAGGCATCCGGCCCGCCGTAGTTCTCGGTGACCGCGTACCAGCCCACCCCGTCGTAGCCCCAGTTGCGCGGACCGTCAAAGGCGTTGACCGGCATCACCTCCACCAGATCGACACCCAGCTCCACGAGATGGTCGAGGCGCTCGATCGCGGAGTCGAAGGTGCCGCCCGGGGTGAACGTCCCGATGTGCAGCTCGTAGAGCACGCTGCCCGCCAGCGCCCGGCCGGTCCAGCGCTGATCCGTCCACTCGAAGGCGCCGTGGTCGTAGACGCGGGACGGCGCGTGCACCCCGTCGGGCTGCCACCGGGATCGCGGATCAGGTAGCGGAGTCTCGTCGTCGTCCAGCCGGAACGCGTAGTCACTGCCCGGCCCGGCGTCGACGTCCACGCCCCACCAGCCGCCCGACGTCCGGTTCAGCTCGTGCTCGCTGCCGTCCACCACGACCCGTACTCGCTGCAGTTGCGGAGCCCACACAGTGAAGTCCATGGACACCGATCTTGTCAGGGTCGGGTGGCATTGTCTGGCCATGACCACAGCGAGGCGCCACCATGGGGGCATGGCCACTGGGTTGGACGGGTTCGGCCCGGCGGGGGAGTTCACCGTCGAGGACCTCGAGCGGATGCCTGACGACGGGCTGCGTTACGAGCTGCTGGACGGGACTCTCCTGGTGAGCCCGGCACCGGGAGTGTGGCATCAGGAGGTGGCGTTCGCGCTCGCCCGGGCGCTACACGACGCGTGCCCGCCAGAGCTACATGTGGTGATTGCGCCATTCGAGTGGCGCGGCGGCAGGCGCACCGTGTTGCAGCCCGATGTACTGATCGCCCGGCACGCTGACCTGCTAGCCGCGGAGGGGAAATTCCTCACGGCGGCTCCCGTGCTGGCGGTCGAAGTGCTCTCGCCGAGCACGCGGCGGATCGATCGGCTGTCCAAGCTGTCCGCGTACGAGGAGGCCGGCGTGTCTTCCTACTGGCTGGTCGACCCGGATCCGGAGAAACCCTCGCTGCAGGCGCTGGATCTGGTGGATGGCCGCTATGTCGAGGTCGGGTGCGCCGTGGGCGAGCACCCCTGGCCGGCGCAGCGGCCATTTCCGGTCACTGTCATACCGGCAGATCTTGTCGCCGGCCTGCGCCGAGCCTGAACAAGGACACAGGAATGAGTAGACGGTGGTTGGCGCGCACGGTTGGTCAGTCGGCGAGCAGGAGTGCGACGGGGTAGCGGGCGAGCAGATCGGCCAGTGGCACCGAATCAGACGCCGGAACACCGGTGAACGCATCGGTCCAGGTGCCCTCCGGGAGGGGCAGCGCGGTCTCACCCCAACCGCCTCGGGTGGCCAGCCCCACCGGTAGCCGGGTGGCGACCGCGACGGCCCCGTGTCGAGCGAACGCGATGGCGTGCGAGGCGGCAGGGCCGAGGGCGCGCAGCGGGGTGTAGCCGGTGAACCGCTCGGGATCCTCGCGGCGCGCGCGCAGCGCACGGGACACCACCAGCAGCTTCGCCGCGCCGGAATCATCGACGTCGGGTAGCCAGCCGCCGTCGATCCGGGCCAGCAGCTCCGCCCGGGTGGTGAAGTCCACCGGCCGGCGGTTGTCCGGATCCACCAGCGAGAGGTCCCACAGCTCGCCACCCTGGTAGGTGTCCGGTACTCCGGGCATGGCCAGCTGCACCAGCACCGCGGACAGCGAGTTCGACCACCCTGGCGGCACGATCCGGGCCGCGGCGCCTGCTATCGCAGTGCTCAGCGCGCGGTCTTCCAGCACCGCGTCGGCGAGGGCGTGCATCGCCGTCTCGAACGGCCCGTCCGGATCGGTCCAGCTGGTGTGGGTCCGCGCCTCACGCATCGCCTTGTCCAGGTAGGCGTGCAGCCGCTCGGGTGGCAGCGGCCACGCGCCGACCACGCTCTGCCACAGCAAGTGTCCCAGAGCGGGGTCGGGCACGCCGGCACCGGCGGCCGCGGCCAGCCTGGTGAAGTCCCGGACCGCATCGGCCCACCAGCGCGGCAGTTCGGCGAGCACCGCCAGCCGGGCCCGGACATCGGCGGAACGCTTGGTGTCGTGGGTGGACAGCGTGGTCATCCCGCGTGGGGCGATCTCCTCGCGGTGGGTCATTGCGGCGTGGAAGGCGTCGAGGTCGAGCCCGAAGCGGGCCGGATCCCCGCCCACCTCGTTGAGCGCGATGAACCGGGTCCAGCGGTAGTAGGCGGTGTCCTCCACACCCTTGGCCATCACCGCGCCGGAGGTCTGCTGGAACCGGACGGCGAGCTCGTCGCGGGGATCCCGCAGCCGGGATGAGAGCGCCTCCAGCGCGCTCACCAGATCGGGACGCCGGTTCCGGGCAAGCATCAGCGCCTGATCCAGATGGCTGTACCCGGAATCGGGCAAGTACGAGCGGTAGACCGGGAACCAGGCCAGCACCTCGGCGAGCGCATCGGTTACGGCGGGAATCGAGGGCGCCAACGCGGCCAGGCGATGTAACTCCGGTCCGAGCATGCCGGTGGCCACGTCGAGCTTGCAGTCGTGCACCAGATCCGGCCAGTTGGTCCGGATGCCGGTCAGCTCGGTGTCCAACCTGGTGAAGGCGCTCTCGCCTGCCGGGTCGACGAGGACCCCGTCGACCTCGGCGAGCGCGTCGTAACCGGTAGTGCCCGCCACCGGCCAGGACGCAGGCAGCTCCTCACCCGGTTCGAGGATCTTCTCCACCACGATCCAGGTTTCGGGGGCATGCGCGCGCAGCCGGTGCAGGTAACCGCCGGGATCGGTGAGGCCGTCCGGGTGGTCGATGCGCAGGCCGTCCACCTCGCCCGCGGCCACCCAGCGCAGCACCTCGCCGTGGGTGGCGGCGAACACCTCCGGATCCTCGACACGGACCGCGGCGAGCTCGCTGATCGCGAAGAACCGCCGGTACCCCACGTCCGAGCGCCAGGAAACCAGCCGGTAGTGCTGCGCCTCGTGCACCTGCGCTGCGCTACCACCGGCGGTACCCGGAGCCAGCGGGAAGGCGTGCGAGTGGTACCGCAGCAGCTCACCGTCCACCCGGAGATCGGCCAGCGCGTCGGAGTCCTCGGCCAGCACGGGAAGGCGCAGCGGCCAGCCCGTGAGGTCGAACCACCGCGCGAAACGCGAGGACGGCCCGTGGCGCAGCAGATCCCACCAGGCCGGGTTGGCAGCTGGGTCGGCCACCCCGAGGTGGTTGGGCACGATGTCCACCACCAGCGCCATACCGTGCTCGCGCACCGCGGTCACCAGGGCGCGCCGGCCTGATTCGCCGCCGAGCACCTCGGAGACCCGGCAGGGGTCAGCCACGTCGTACCCGTGCTGTGATCCCGGCATCGCCGCCAGCAACGGGGAGGCATAGACGGCACCGATACCCAGCGACGCCAGGTAGGGCACCACGGCTGCGGCATCGGTGAAGGTCAGGTTTGCGCCCAGCTGCAGCCGGTAGGTTGACGCCGGGGTCACCATGGCCTCACGCGGCCCGCTGCAGGACGACCAGCGACCGACCGGTGATGGTGATCTTGGCGTCGGCGGCGGCGGTGGCACCGCGGGTTCCCGGTGTCTGGCCGGTCGCGGTGTCCAGCACGACGATCCACTCCTGCCCGTAGCCATTGCCCGGCAGCTGCACGTCGATGTCCTCGTCGTTGGCATTGAAGCAGAGCAGGAACGAGTCGTCGGTGACCGGCCGGCCGCGGGCGTCGGCGTCCCGGATTCCCGCACCGTTGAGGAACACGGTGAGGCACTGGCAGAGCTCCACCTCCCAGTCGTGCTCGGTCATCTCCTGGCCGGACGCGCGCAACCACGCGATGTCACGCAACTCGTCGCCACCACGGATCGGGCGGCCGGCGAAGAACCGGCGGCGGCGCAACACCGGGTGCTCGCGGCGCATCGCGATCAGCGCCGTGGTGAACGAGATCAGTTCTCGGTCGGCCGAGGTCCAGTCCACCCAGGACAGCTCGTTGTCCTGGCAGTAGGCGTTGTTGTTGCCGCGCTGGGTGCGGCCGAGTTCATCGCCGTGCAACAGCATCGGGATGCCTTGGGACAGGAACATGGTGGCCAGCATGTTGCGCCGTTGCCGGGCCCGCAGGGCCAGCACGTCGGGGTCCTCCGTGGTGCCCTCCACCCCGCAGTTCCAGGACCGGTTGTCATCGGTGCCGTCCCGGTTGTCCTCGCCGTTGTCCTCGTTGTGCTTGACGTTGTAGGAGACCAGGTCGGTGAGGGTGAACCCGTCGTGCGCGGTGACGAAGTTGATCGATGCGTAGGGTCGTCTCCCGTCGTTCTGGTACAGGTCGGAGGAGCCGGTGAGCCGGTAGCCGAATCCCCCCAGACTCCCGGGACGACCACGCCAGAAATCACGCACCGTGTCCCGGTACTTGCCGTTCCACTCCGTCCACAGCGGCGGGAATTTCCCCACCTGGTAACCGCCCGGCCCGACGTCCCACGGTTCGGCGATCAGCTTCACCTGGCTGATCACCGGGTCCTGCTGTACCAGGTCGAAGAACGTGGACAGCCGGTCCACGTCGTAGAACTCGCGGGCCAGCGTGGATGCCAGATCGAACCGGAAGCCATCGACGTGCATCTCCAGCACCCAGTACCGCAACGAATCCATGATCAGTTGCAGGGTGTGCGGGTGGCGCACGTTGAGCGAGTTGCCGGTGCCGGTGTAGTCCATGTAGTGCCGGAGGTCGTCCTCGCCGAGGCGGTAGTAGGCGTGGTTGTCGATGCCGCGCATCGACAACGTCGGTCCCAGGTGATTGCCCTCGCCGGTGTGGTTGTAAACAACGTCGAGAATCACCTCGATGTTCGCCGCGTGCAGTTCCCGGACCATGGACTTGAACTGCGTGACCACTTTGTGCGCCTTCGCTCCGACGGTGCCGGCCGTGGCGTAGCCGTTGTGCGGGGCCAGGAACGCGATGGTGTTGTAACCCCAGTAGTTGGTCAGGCCTCGGCTGGCGAGGTGGTGTTCGGTGATGAACTGATGGACCGGCATCAGCTCCACCGCTGTGATGCCCAGTGAGCTCAGATGGTCGATCAGCACCGGGTGCGCGAGACCGGCGTAGGTACCGCGCATCTCCGGGGGGATCTCGGGATGGGTGATGGTCAGGCCGCGCACGTGCGCCTCGTAGATCACCGTCTCGTGGTAGGGCGTGTGCGGGTGCCGGTCATCGGCCCAGTCGAAGAACGGGCTGATCACCACCGATTTCGGTGCGTGCGGTGCCGAGTCGGCGTCGTTGCGTTGTTCCGGATCAGCGAATCGGTAGCCGAACAGCGACTCGTCCCAGACCACCCCATTCTGATCAGCGGCGGTGGACACCGCCTTGGCGTAGGGATCGATGAGCAGCTTGGCCGGGTTGCACCGTCGCCCCGACGCCGGGTCGTACCCGCCATACACCCGGTATCCGTAATGCTGGCCAGGCCCGATACCAGGCAGGTAGCCGTGCCAGACGAATCCGTCGACCTCGCCGAGCTCGACCCGGGTCTCGGTCGCGGTGGCGTCTTCGACAAGGCAGAGCACCACCTGGTCGGCGACCTCGGAGAAGAGCGCGAAGTTGGTGCCGGCGCCGTCGTAGGTCGCCCCGAGCGGGTAGGCGGTGCCGGGCCAGGGGCCGGCACCCGTGAGGTGCTGGAACGTGAGGTGCTGGAACACTGTCACGCACCCACCTGCGGGCGGATGTGCCCGCACACCTCGCCGAGCCCGATGCGGGCGCCTTCGGGACCCGGTGCGGTCGCGGTGATGGACACCTCATCGCCGTCGGCGAGGAAGCTGCGGGTGGAGCCGTCCGCGAGGGTCAGCGGAGTCGAGCCGTTCCAGGCGAGCTCGAGCAGCGAGCCGCGCTCCTGCGGTGCGGCGCCGCTGACCGTGCCGGAGGCGAGCAGATCGCCGGTGCGCAGGCAGGCACCGTTGACGGTCAGATGCGCCAGCTGCTGCGCGGCTGTCCAGTACATGCCGGCGAACGGCGGCCGGGACACCAGTTGACCGTTGAGCCGTACCTCCAGGGAGATGTCCAGCCCCCACGGCTCGGTGCCGGTGTCGTCGAGATAGGGCAACGGGTGGGGATCGCGCACCGGTGGTGGGATGCGGGCAGCGCTCAACGCGTCCAGCGGGATCACCCAGGGGGAGATCGAGGTGGCGAACGACTTGCCGAGCAACGGCCCGAGCGGGACGTACTCCCAGGCCTGAATGTCCCTGGCGGACCAGTCGTTGACCAGGCACACACCGAACACGTGGTCGGTGAACCCGCTCAGCGGGACCGGGTGCCCGAGAGCCGACGGCACACCGACGACGAAGCCGAGCTCTGCCTCGAAGTCCAGCGCGGTGGAGGGACCGAAGGTGACGGTGCCGTCGGGGAGGCGCCGCTGGCCCTGCGGGCGGGTGACCGGTGTCCCGGAGACGACCACCGTGCCGGCCCGGCCGTGGTAGCCGACCGGCAGGTGCCGCCAGTTCGCCGGTAGCGCAGGCTGGCCGGGTCGCAGGATGCTCCCGACGTTGGTCGCATGCTGCTCGCAGGAGTAGAAGTCGACGTAGTCGGCGACGGTGAACGGCAGCCGCATCGTCATATCGGCGGCCCGCAGCAGCAACGGCGCCAGCACGCCGGCGTGGCGCTCGTCGGTGAGCCAGCGGGTCAGCGCGGCGCGCACCGTGGACCAGACCCGGGGTCCGGTGGCGAGCAGGGCGTCGAGGGTGCCGCCGCCGAACAGCGCGGCGTGCTCGGGCAGCAGCGTCGCGCTGGCCGCGGTGAGGTCGAGGATCGCCTCGCCCACCGCCACCCCGACCCGAGGTTGTGCCCGGGTGGCGTCGGTGAAGACACCGAAGGGCAGGGTGTGCAGGCCGAAGGGGTGGTCGGTGGCCACCTCGGCCCAGCTGGCCGGCGTCGAGGTGATCACGTGACCGGGCCCCGACCCGACCAGCTCCACGGGTAAGCCTGGTCCTCACATGCGGCGGCGCCCTCACCGAGCTCCAACGGGCGGAAGGTGTCCACCATCACCGCCAGCTCGTCGAAGAACTCCGCCCCGAGGCTGCGCTCGATCGCCCCCGGCTGCGGGCCGTGCGAGTGACCGCCGGGATGCAGCGAGATCGACCCCTGACCGATTCCGCTGCCCTTGCGGGCCTCGTAGTCGCCCCCGCAGTAGAACATGACCTCATCGGAGTCGACGTTGGAGTGGTAGTAGGGCACCGGCACGGACAGCGGGTGGTAGTCGACCTTGCGGGGCACGAAGTTGCAGATCACGAACCCGGTACCGGCGAAGACCTGATGTGCGGGTGGCGGTTGGTGGATGCGCCCGGTGATCGGTTCGAAGTCGGCGACGTTGAACGCGTACGGGTAGAGGCAGCCGTCCCAGCCGACGACGTCGAACGGGTGCCGCGGGTAGGTGTAGGCGGTGCCGGTGGCACCCCGCGTGCCGCGGTGTTTGACCAGGACCTCGACGTCGGTGCCCTCGGTCACCACCGGCGCGCCGGGGCCGCGCAGGTCCCGCTCGCAGTACGGTGCGTGCTCCAGGAACTGCCCGAATCGGGACAGGTAGCGCGGCGGCGGGGTGATGTGGCTGTTCGCCTCGATGCAGTACACGCGCAGCGGCTCGTCCGGGCCGGGCACCCACCGGTGGGTGGTGCCGCGTGGCAGCACCACGTAGTCACCGGAGCGGACCTCCAGCGGGCCGAACACCGTGTGCACCGTCGCCGAGCCGGACTCCAGGTAGACGCACTCGTCGCCCAGCGCGTTGCGGTACAGCGGTGAGGCCTGACCCGCCACGGCGTAGCTGATCCGCACATCGGCGTTGCCGAGCAGCAGCCGCCGGCCCGTCACGACGTCGAGGCGTTTCCACTCCTGGCCATCGAACAGGGTGTGCAACCGCAGATGTCGCGGGAGCAGCGGTTCGTTGGGGGCCGTGTGGTGGTCGGGCAGAATCCAGGGACGGGCGTCGACGATCGCCGAGGGGATCTGCTCGTGGTAGAGCAGCGAGGAGTCCGACGAGAAGCCCTCAGCGCCCATCAGCTCCTCGTAGTACAAGGCGCCGTCGCCGCGGCGGTGCTGGGTGTGCCGCTTGCCCGGGATCGTGCCCGCCTGCCGGTAGAAGGCCATCGGTTCTCCAGATCGCCGGCGCTACAGATTTCCGCGGCGGGCCTGCTCGCGTTCGATGGCCTCGAACAAAGCCTTGAAGTTGCCCTTGCCGAAGCCCAGTGAGCCGTGCCGCTCGATGAGCTCGAAGAAGACAGTCGGGCGGTCCTGGACCGGTTTGGTGAACACCTGCAACAGGTAGCCGTCCTCGTCGCGGTCGGCGAGGATGCGCAGCTCACGCAGCGTTTGGACGGGTACACGGGTGTCACCGACCCACTCGCCGAGCGTGTCGTAGTAGGTATCCGGCGTGTTCAGGAACTCCACCCCCCGGGCTCGCATCGCGGTCACAGCGCCGACGATGTCGCCGGTCGCCAGCGCGATGTGCTGCACGCCTGGGCCGCCGTTGAACTCCAGGTACTCGTCGATCTGCGAGCGCCTGCGGCCGGCTGCCGGTTCGTTGAGCGGGAACTTGACCCGGTGGTTGCCGCTGGTCACCACCTTGGACATCAGCGCGGAGTAGCGGGTGGCGATGTCCTCGCCGACGAACTCCGCCATGTTCTGAAAGCCCATCACCCGGTTGTAGAACGACACCCAGTGATCCATGCGACCCAGCTCGACGTTGCCCACGCAGTGATCCACCGCCTGGAACAACCGGCGCCCCGTGGGCACCAGTGGCGGGTGGGCGACGAACCCGGGGAGGAAGGGGCCCCGGTATCGGGACCGATCGACCAGGGTGTGCCGGGTGTCTCCGTAGGTCGCCAGCGCCGCGCGCCGTACCGTGCCGTGCTCGTCGGTGGCCTCGACCGGTTCCTCCAGGATGGTGGCTCCTTGCTTGCGGGCGAACGCGACCGCCCGGTCCACGTCGGGCACCTCGATGGCCAGGTCGCTCACCCCGTCGCCGTGCGCGCTCACCCGCTGGGCCAGCGGGGTGCCGGCCCGCGCTGCGCCGGTGAGCACGAACCGGGCCCGCCCGGAGACCAGCACGTACTCCACGCTGTCCCGGTAGCCCTGTTCCGGGCCTCGGTAGGCCACGCAGGTCATGCCGAACGCGGTGGAGTAGAAGTGCGCCGCCTGCCGCGCGTTGCCCAGCGCGAAGACGATGTGGTCCATGCCGGTGACCGGGAACGGATCCGATCCAAGATCATGCGCGACGCCACCGATCAAGGCGTTGACATCACTGCGTTGCGCCGTCCCAGCGGGCCGGTACGGCGACCGGGACGATGTGGTCATCCTTTGATGCTAGCCCCGGTTTTCCCGGTCCACGTCAACGATCTCAGCTGGTCCAGGTGGGGGCTGCGGCGTCCAGGGCTGCGCGCATCTGATCGATCGGCGCGCGGTGACCGGTCATCAGCTCGACCTGGGCGACGGCCTGGTGCAGCAGGACCGCCAGACCGCTGACGATCCGGCAGCCGGCGGCGAGCGCGGAAGCGGCCAGCGGGGTGGGCCACGGCGAATAGACGACATCGAGCACCACCGGCCGGGTGACCCACTGCTGAGCGGTCAGCGGATCGGCAGCACCGGCCGGCAGGGTGCAGATGACCACGTCGGCCTCGGGTAGCTGCACATCCGGTAGCCCGCCGGAGATCGTCGGCCGGACACCGAGCCGCTCGGCCGTTGCGCACAGATCTGTCGTTCTGGCCGTATCCCGGACCAGAACCCTCGGTGCGAGTTCCCCGAGCTCGCGCAGCGCGGCGAGCGCGGCTTGGGCGGTGCCGCCGGCCCCCAGGACCACCCCGGCCTGGACCTGATCGACACCCGCTTCGCCCAGCGCGGCGAGGATGCCGGCCACGTCGGTGTTCTCGGCCCGATAGCCCTCACCTGGCGGTCCGAGCACCAGGGTGTTCGCCGCGCCGACCGCGCCGGCCAGCGGGGAGACCTGGTCGGCCACGGTCAGCGCCACCCGCTTGAGCGGCATCGTCAAGGACAGCCCGACCCATTCCGGACCGAGCCGCTCGACGAAGGCGGGTAGCGCCGCCTGGTCGCAATTGATCGCGTCGTAACGCCAGCCGGTCAGGCCAAGCGCGGCGTAAGCAGCGCAGTGCAAGGTCGGCGACAGTGAATGCCGGATCGGTGAACCCAGCACCGCCGCCCGTCGCCTCATCGACTCCTCAACCGCCACTCATCGATCTTCCCACGGTGTCCACCTGCTGTTCACCATGGAGCCAGTATCAAGAAACCGGCCAACTGCACATGCACGTGCTCTTGCACGAAACGTTTCCGGTCTGTTATTGAGATCCGGGAGGGTAAGTTCGTCTTCACGGGCTACAGCTGTTCGGGCATACAAGTCGATGTCAGCAGGGAGGATGGCCGATGGAACTGCCGAGCTGGGCCTCGGCCGACGTGGACATAGAGCACCCAAGTCCCGCCCGGGTGTACGACTACTACCTCGGTGGGTCGCACAACTTCGCCGTGGACCGCCAGTTGGCTCGGCGTGCGATCGAGCTGTGGCCGGACCTGCCGTTGATCATGCAGGCCAACCGGGCGTTCCTGCGCCGATCGGTGCGCTATCTGGTCAGCCAAGGCATCACCCAGTTCCTGGACATCGGTTCCGGTATCCCCACCGAGGGAAATGTGCACGAGGTCGCCCAGGTCGCCTCGCCCGGGTGCCGGGTCGTGTACGTGGACGTCGATCCGGTGGCTGCCGCGCACAGCCGGGACATCCTGTCCGGGAATCCGCTTGCCGACGTCGTCCAGGCCGACCTGCGAGACGTGGCGGAGATCTTTGATAACCCCACGGCGAGGCGGTTGCTCGACCTGACCCAGCCGATCGGTGTGCTCATGGTGGCGATGCTGCACTTCGTTCCGGACCCGGCGGACCCGGCGAGCGTCGTCGCTCTCTATCACAAGATGATGCCGCCCGGCAGCCATCTCGTCGTTTCGCACGCCACGCACGAGGGCCGGCCCGAGAGAGCCGCAGCGCACACCGAACTTTACCGGCGCGCCGGGGCACCGCTGACCATGCGCTCGCGAGCGCAGATCGAGGTGTTGCTCGGGGGGTTCGACCTCGTCCCGCCTGGCGTGGTGTTCCTGCCCCTGTGGCGTCCGGATTCCCCGGCCGACGTCGATGATCACCCCGAACGGTTCACGGGTTATGCGGTGGTAGGCCGGCGAGCATGATCGAAGTTGATCACGAGGCGTTCGCCCGGCGTTGGACCGAGGCGATCGTCGGCACCAGCTATGTGTCGATGGGACGCCGCGTGCTCGCCGAACACCTGCTCAGACTCACCGGACAACTGGTCGATGCAGTGCTGGCCACGGATTTCGACCCCTCGGTCGGGCGCCGGATCGGCGTCGACATGGTCGCGGCGCACTTCACCGGCACCGAGACTCTCAGCAAGACACTCGAGCTGATCGCGGAGGGATTGCCGGGTCTGTTGGGCCGCGTTTCAGGCGCCGACATCACCAACCGGCTGGCGCAACTGATCGGCGCCCTGGCCGCGGGCTATGCGGGTGCGTTGCGCGAGCGCAGTCTCGATGAGCAGGATGCGGTTTATCGCGCTGGGCTGCGGGCGCGCAGGCAGGCCGAACAGGCTCTCGCGGCCAGTGAAGCCAAATTCCGGGCCATGTTCACCGATGCGGCGATCGGGATCGGGATCGGTGATCTGGAGGGTAACATCACCGAAGTCAATCCGGCATTGCAACAGATGTTCGGATACACCTACGAGGAATTCGCCCAGCTCCACATCAGTGCGATGGTCCACCCGGATGATGCTTCCAGTGTCTGGCAACTCTACGATGAGCTGGTTCGCGGTGAGCGTGAGTATTTTCGAGCGGAGAAGCGGTACTACCGATCCGATGGCGGTGAGATCTGGACCCATGTCACCGTGTCGTTGGTGCGCGACGAATCCGGAAAGCCGGCGTACCAGGTAGCGATGCTGCAGGACATTTCCGAACGGCGTAACCTGCAAGCCAGGCTGCATTACCAGGCCTATCACGACCCGCTGACCAGGCTGGCCAACCGGCAGATGGTCACCGAACGGCTGACACAGATATTCGCCGAGCCGGCGGGCGAGCGCCGGATCGGATTGTTTTTTCTCGATCTCGATGGGTTCAAGATAGTCAACGACAGCCTGGGGCACCACGTCGGCGACGAGTTGCTGAAAACGGTCGCCAACCGGCTGACCAGCTGTTGCGAACCGGGGCAGTTGGTGGCACGAATGGGTGGTGACGAATTCGTGATCATCGTTGAGGACACCACCGGACAGGACGAGGTGGCCGTGTTGGCCGACAAGGTTCTGGCCACTATGGCTGAGCCGATTCGGGTCGACCAGCATGAGCTGATGGTGACGACGAGCATCGGTGTCGTTGAGCGGGCAGTGGCGGAGACCAACCCCGACGATCTCCTCCAGGCCGGCGATATCACCATGTACCAGGCTAAATCAGCCGGCAAGGCGCGCTACGCCATGTTCGACCAGAACCGCAACGATGACGAGGTGGCCCGGTACACGCTGTCCGCGACGATGCTGGCGGCGGTGGAGCGTGGTGAGTTCTTCGTCGACTACCAACCCTTGCGCCGCTTGCGGGACCGCGCGCTGATCGGCGTTGAGGCCCTCGTGCGCTGGCGGCATCCGACCTTCGGTGTCCTGGGACCCGACCGCTTCATCGAGCTCGCCGAGGAGAGCGGGGCGATCGTGCAGCTCGGACGGTGGGTGCTCGTCCGGGCGTGCGAGCAGGCCCGGACGTGGCGGGACACGTTCGGTGCCGCCGCGCCGTTTGTCAGCGTCAACCTTGCGTTGCGCCAGCTTCACGAGCCCGCCCTGGTGAATGACGTCGCGGAGATTCTGGTCGCTAACCGGCTGGAGCCGGCCAGCCTGCAACTCGAGCTCACCGAGCAGGCCCTGATGCGCGATGAGGCGGGCCCACTCAGGGTGCTGACGAAGCTGCACGGGATGGGCGTGCGCATCGCCCTCGACGACTTCGGCACCGGATACTGGAACATTCCTCATCTGCGCCGGCTCCCGCTGCACGAGCTCAAGCTGTCGGGTTCGTTCGCGGTGGGAATGCAGTCCGCCTCCGGTCTGGTGGATCAGCGGATCGTGGCCGCGCTGGTGGATCTGGCGCACGCCCTGGGGCTGACGGTCACTGCGGAAGGCATCGAGACTCGTGCACAGTTCGGGCGGTTCTGTGCGGCGGGATGTGACACCGGTCAGGGTTCCTTGATCGCCTCACCCGGTCCCGCCGAGCAGATCGATGCCCTGCTCCGGGTTGCCAGCCCGCTCTGCGACGTCAGCAGAGAACCGCGATGACCTCGATCGACCTCGCGATCGTGCTGCTGCGTCTGGTCGTGGGCCTCACCATGGTGGTACACGGATACAACCATGTGTGGGGTCGCGGTGGGCTGGCCGGTACCACCCGCTGGTTCGGCTCGCTGGGTTTGCGACCGCCCCGGCTGCACGCGGTGCTCTCCGGTGCCGGAGAGCTCGTCGCCGGTGCGTCGTTGGCGATCGGTTTGCTCACCGCGCCGGCGGCGGCCTTCGTCGTCGGGACCATGGTGGTCGCCGGGGTCACGGTGCACCGTCCGAACGGGTTTTTCATCTTCAAGGAGGGTTACGAGTACGTGCTCATGATCGGCGTGGTGTGTGCGGCGATCGGGTTACTCGGGCCGGGTGCTGTGTCGGTGGACCGGCTGCTCGGTACCGCACTCGCGGGTCCGGTGGGGTTGGCCATCGTGGTCGGGGGAGGTGTCCTGGGCGCTGCGGTGCTCCTGGCCACCAGTTGGCGGCCTGCGCGATCACCGCGTGGCTGACCGCTGCGCCGACACGCCGCCTGGCCCAGCATGGGCGCTCATCGGATGCAACCAATCCGGCGCACAGGCGTCTCGTTTCATAGCTGCCGATTCGGCCCACCGGCCCATATGATTGCGTAGCGTTGACTGTCGTGCGCGCTACGTGTTCACTCACTGCAGTGCGTCTCGACGTGCCGAACAGGGGAGGGCTCATGTCTCGACGGGGTGTGCTGACTGGTCTGCTGGTCAGCGGGCTGACCGCCGGAGCTTCGCTGACCGCCATGCCGGCCAGTGCGCAACCGGCGCTCACTGCGTTGTCACCATCGCTGGCCGGTCAGTTGCTCTCGACGGCCACCGGCACGATGCCGGTGATGGTGCATGGAGCGACCCTGGCCGATGCCGAGCGGGCCGTCGCCGCCACCGGCATGCGGCGGATCACCACCTTCGGCAAGATCGGGGTGGTGATCGCCTCGGCGACCAGGCCGCAGATCGAAGCGGCCCGCACCCAACCCGGTGTGACCTATCTCGAGGGCGACCAGCCCATCGCCGTACAGGCCGCCACCTCTCAGCTCGCCACCCGTGGCCTGGAGGCCAGGCAGACCCTCATCGGGGCGAACGGCTCGGCGCTGGAAGGCAGCGGCGTCAGCATCGCGGTGATCGACTCCGGGATCGACCCCACGCACCCGGCGTTCGCCGGTGGCAAGGTCGTGCGAAGTCTGAAGAGTGTGTGCCTGGACGAGTCCAGCACCGACACCAACTGCATCGTGGACGTGCCCAACGGCGTGAACACCGACCTGGTGTCCCTGGGGGGGCACGGTAGCCACGTGTCCAGCATCGCCGCGGGCCGAAGCGTCACTCTCAGCGACGGCACCATCGTCTCCGGCGCCGCCCCCGAAGCCAAGATCGTCTCATTGTCCACCGGTGCGGCGGTCGCGATCCTCAGTGCGGACGCGTCGTTGAACTGGGTGCTGGAGCACCACAACGCGCCGTGCGGAGACTCCGTGCTGGCCGTGTACTGCCCGCCGATCAAGGTGGTCAACAACTCCTACGGACCGCAGGGTGGCGGCAAGTTCGATCCGAACTCGGTCACTGTCAAACTTCAGCGCCAGCTGGTCAACGAAGGCGTGGTCATGGTGTGGGCCGCCGGTAACGACAGCGGAGACGGCTCCAAGAGCCTCACCAACCCGCCGTCCCAGGACCCCACCGGCGGGGTTATCTCGGTGGCCTCCTACAACGACCAGGGCACCGGAACCCGCAACGGCCCGGTATCCACCTTCTCCTCCCGCGGCGCGAAGGATGACCCGTTCACCTGGCCGGACATCTCCGCGCCTGGGGAGAACATCGTCGGTGCCTGCCGCGCCTACCTGCCGATCTGCTCCACCGGGCTCAAGCCGCAAAGCGGTCCGGGCCTTCTCGATGTAGGTAGCTACAACACTCTCAGCGGCACGTCCATGGCGGCGCCGCAGATCGCCGGGATCGTGGCACTGCTGTTCCAGGTCAACCCCACCGCGACGCCCGCGGAGATCGAGAAGGTGTTGAAGTCGACCGCGTTGCGCTATTCCAACGGCGCGCCTTACCAGCAGGTGAACGGATACTCGACATCCTTCGACAAGGGCACCGGGCTGGTCGACACGGTGGCTGCGTCCAAAGCGCTGGGGGCCAATAGCCACTGAACTTTTTCGCCCGCGATACAGGCTGTCCGCTGGCGTGGCGCCCTGTATCGCGGGCACAATGTGTGACGATGCCCCGGTAGCGATCACGAGGACGTAGGGGAAGACGCTCCTCGTCGATCAGCGGAGGCACCACATGAGCACCGGTGGGATCATCTACGTCCACTCGTCGCCGTCTGCGGTATGTCCGCACGTCGAGTGGGCGATAGCAGGCGTCTTGCAGACCAGGGCGGACCTTCAGTGGACGGCCCAGGCGGCGGCGCCTGGTCAGTTGCGGGCCGAATGTGATTGGTCCGCCGCGCCAGGTACCGGGGCGTCCTTGGTCAGTGCGCTGCGGGCATGGCCGATGCTGCGCTTCGAGGTCACCGAGGAACCCAGCCCCGGACTGGACGGAGAACGGTTCTGCTTCGTGCCCGGACTCGGCTTGTGGCGCTCTCGCACCAGCGCCAACGGTGACATCGTGGTCGCCGAGGACCAGCTCCGTTCGCTGGCCGCCACCGCCCGCGACGCGGAGTCCTACGCCCACCGCCTTGACCAGCTCCTCGGCGCCCCCTGGGACGAGGCATTGGAACCCTTCCGTCGCGCTGCGGACGGAGCCCCCGTCACCTGGCTCCACCGCGTGGGCTGACCCACCCCGGGTGGGGGGTTAGGCTGCGCGGGTGGCGCGGCGTGGGCGGGTTTTTCTTGTCGTGATGGCTGTGGTGTTGGCCGGGGCGGCGGGGGCCGGGGTACTGCTGCGGGATCAACAGGCTGCCGCCGGGGCGGGCGGTGCCGGCTCGGCGGTGAAGAAAGCATCGCCGAGACCGCCGGAGCCAGGGCCGGCCACTGTCGTGCTGGTCGAGGATGTGGCGCTGCACCCCGACGCCGAGCGGATTCGGAGGGTTCTGCAGCAGTATTTCGACGCGATCAATGCGGGCGATTACAAGTTGTGGAGCCGTGCGGTCATACCGCAGTGGGCGCGGGACACCGGTGAGGTTGCCTGGCGCGCCCAGTACCGCTCCACGCTGGACGGGAGCATGGTGGTGCACCGCTTGGAGCCCCGAGCCGGTGGCGGGCTTGTCGCGCTGACGTCGTTCACCAGCCTGCAGAATCCGGCTGATGCCCCGCCCGAGCTGGCGGTGCGATGCCTGCGGTGGTGGGTGTCCTACCCGCTGATCGGCGAGGGCGAGGCGCTGCGGCTGGGGCCGAGCTCGCCGACCGCGAACCGGCTGATGGCCTGCTGACTCTGCTGGCCTGCTGACTACAGGGGGATGTTTCCGTGCGCGCCGCGGCCCGCGGGGGCAGCGGCAAGCGCTTCGGCCAGCCGCCGCCGGGTCTGCGCCGGCTTGATCACCTCGTCCACCACGCCGATCGCCACGGCGCGGTCGACCCCACCGGCGATCTTCTCGTGGTGCTCGGCGAGTTTGGCGTGCAGGGCCTCGCGCTCGTCCTCGGCCGCCGCAGCCAACGCCTTGCGGTGCAGGATGCCCACCGCGGCTTTGGCGCCCATCACGGCCACCTCGGCATCTGGCCAGGCGAAGACCCCGGTGGCGCCCAGCGAACGGGAGTTCATCGCAATGTACGCGCCGCCGAAGGCCTTGCGCGTCACCAGGGTGATCCGGGGAACGATCGCCTCGGCGAAGGCGTGCAGCAGCTTGGCGCCGCGACGCACCACGCCGTCCCATTCCTGGCCGACCCCGGGCAGGTATCCGGGCACGTCGACCAGGACGAGCAGGGGCACGCCGAAGGCGTCACACATCCGCACGAAGCGGGAGGCCTTCTCCGCGGACGCCGAGTCCAGGCATCCCCCCAGGCGCAGCGGGTTGTTCGCGATCACCCCGACGGTTCGTCCGGTGAGCCTGCCCAACCCCACCACGATGTTGGGTGCCCACTTGGGCTGCAGCTCGGCGAAACCGCCGGCCGGGTCGGGTGTCTTGGGATCGGCTCCGTCCAGTAACGCGTACAGCAGCGGGTGGACGTCGTAGGCACGTTGCCGCGTTGCGGGCAGGTATTCGGAGAGGTCGGCCTCCTCTCCGATCGAGTGCAGGTCGAACATCCCGGGGCGGGCGAACAGGCCCGAGAAGTGGCGTGCGTGCGACAGGGCGTCGGCTTCGGAGGAGGCCACCACGTGTGCCAACCCGGATTTCTTGCCGTGCGCGCTGGGACCGCCGAGCGCCTCCATGTCGATCTGCTCGCCGGTGACGCTGCGGACCACATCCGGACCGGTCACGAACACCCGGCCCTCCGGTGCCATGATCACGATATCGGTGAGTGCCGGGCCGTAGGCCGCTCCACCCGCGGCGGCCCCGAGCACCACGGAGATCTGTGGCACCCGCCCGGAAGCCCGGACCATCGCGGCGAACATCTGGCCGACACCGTCGAGAGCTTCCGCACCCTCAGCCAGCCGCGCCCCGCCGGAATGCCACAACCCGATCACCGGTGACCGCTCGCGGATCGCGAGGTCGATGGCCTCCACGATGTGCCGGCAGCCCTCCGACCCCATCGCGCCGCCCATCGTGGTGGCGTCGGTGCAGTAGGCGATCACCTTGGCCCCGTCGATGCGACCGCGGGCGGCGAACGCTCCGCTGTTGTCGCGGGGACACAGCGACACCAGGGTGGCAGGGTCGAGCAAGCACTCCAGGCGCAGTTCGGGGTCTCGTGGGTCGGTGAGCTTGCCATTGCCGGGCCGGCCATCCGCGGCGTGGGCTGCGGCGGGCACCGGATGGGCCAGAGCTGTCATCGGGTGATCTCCTTGGGAGCGGGTGCCCTGACCTGCGGCCGGTCAGGCCGAGGTGAAGGTGAGTGCCACGTTGTGCCCGCCGAAACCGAACGAGTCGTTGACGGCTGCATCCAGGCGCACCTCTCGGGCGGAGCCGGTTACCACGTCGAGCTGCACGCCCGGGTCGAGGTCCTCCAGGTTGAGCGTCGGCGGAACGACACCGTCCCGCAGCGCCAACACGCAGGCCAGGCCTTCGACTGCGCCAGCGGCACCGAGCAGGTGCCCCAAGGCCCCTTTGGGGGCGGTGACCACCGCGTGGTCGCCGACTGCCGCCCGGATCGCGGCCGCCTCGGCGACATCGCCGACAGGGGTGGCGGTGGCGTGTGCGTTGACGTGCCCGATGTCGGTCTTGCTCAGCCCCGCGGTGCGCAACGCGGCCGAGATCGCCCGGCCGGCTCCGATTCCTTCCGGCTCGGGAGCGGTGATGTGGTGGCCGTCGGAGCTGGTGCCCACCCCGGCCAGCCGTCCGTGCCGGATCGCTCCCCGAGCCGCGGCGAACTCGGCCCGCTCGAGCACCATCACCCCGGCGCCCTCACCCAGCACGAAGCCGTCCCGCGCGATGTCGAACGGGCGGGAGGCCCGTTCCGGTTCGTCGTTGCGGGTGCTCATGGCCCGCATCTGGGCGAATCCGGCCAACGTGATGGGAATGATGCAGGCCTCCGCTCCGCCGGCCACCACCACGTCGACCTCGTCGGCGCGCAGCATCCGCCAGGCGATCGCCAACGCCTCGGCACCTGAGGCGCAGGCGGCGACCGGGGCGTGCACCCCGCCCCGGGCACCGAGGTCCAGACCGACATGCGCGGCCGGCCCGTTGGGCATGAGCATCGGGATGGTCAGCGGCGAGACCTTGCGCATCCCGAAGTTCTCGAGCAGATCGTCCTGCCCGAGCAGGGTCAGCGCACCTCCGATACCGGTGCCGATCACCACTGCCAACCGTTCCCGGTCGACCTCCGGCGTGCCGGCGTGCCGCCAGGCCTCCCGCGCGGCGATTATCGCGACCTGTTCGCAACGGTCCCATCGGCGGGCTTCCACCCGCGGAAGGCAGTCGCTCGGATCGACCGCCAGCTTCGCGGCGATCCGCACCGGCAGGTCGAAGCGATCAACCCAGTCCTCGGTCAGCGCCACGATCCCGCTCTTGCCATCCCGCAAGGCGTCCCACGTCGAGGCGACGTCCCCACCCAGCGGTGTCGTCGCGCCGAGCCCGGTGATGACGACCTCGGTGGTCATACGCGCCTCCATGGCGATGTCGTCGTTGGCGTCATGCGGTCTTGGCGACGTAGTCCACCGCGTCGCCGACGGTCTTGAGGTTGGCCAGCACGTCGTCAGGCACCTTGACGCCGAACTTGTCCTCCACCTGTACGGCGATCTCCACCATGGAGAGAGAGTCGATGTCCAGCTCGTCCACGAAGGACTTCTCCGGGGTGATCTCGCTGGGCTCCACGCCCGCCACCTCGTTCACGATCTCGGCAATGCCGTGGAGGATCTCCTCGTTCGTCACTGATGTATGTCCCTTCTGTCGGTCGCGCTGATCGGGGCGGCGCGCCCCACCCGGCGATGCATTCTCCAGCTGCGGCGGATGGTCTTCACGGCAGGATCACCGCCTGGCTCGCGTAGCACAGCCCGGCGCCGAACCCGACCAGCAGCGCGATGTCCCCGGACCGGATCCGGCCCTCGGCGCGCATGTGGTCCAGTGCCAGAGGTATCGACGCCGAGGATGTGTTGCCCGAGTGGACGATGTCATCGGCCACCACCATGTCCTCACGGCCTCCGGCGTCCCTGATGCGCTTGGCGATGGCTTCAACGATGCGCAGATTCGCCTGGTGCGGTACCAGCACATCGACATCCGATGGGGTGAGCCCGGCCTTCGTCAGTGCCTGCAACGCCACCGGTGCGATCTTCGTGATCGCCCACCGGTACACCTCCTGGCCTTCCTGGCAGAGGAAGGAGGTGCGGTCGGCGATCACGATGGTGCCGACCAGATCCCCGGCGCTACCAGCGGCGATCGGGCCGATGCCCGGCTGCTCACCGTGCTCGACCGGGCCCACGACTGCCGCGCCCGCGCCGTCGGCGAAGATGATGCAGGTAGAACGGTTCAGAGGATCGACCCAGTCGGAGAGCTTCTCGGAACCGATCACCAGCACGTGTCGCGCGGAACCGGCGCGGATCATGTCGGCCGCGCTGCCCAGCCCGTAGCAGAAACCGGCGCAGGCGGCGTTGATGTCGAAGGCAGGGGCCGCGCGCACCCCGATGCGGTCCGCGGTCTGAGCTGCCGCATTGGGGATGTGGGAGGGCATCGTGCAGGTCGCGACCAGGACCGCGTCGATGTCCGAGGGGGCCAGCCCGGCGTCGGCCAGTGCCTTGGAACCCGCATCGACGGCCATGTCGACCACGGACTCGTCGTGGCGGGCGAAACGCCGCTCCACGATGCCTACCCGGGCCTGGATCCACTCGTCGGTGGTGTCCACCCCGCGGGCGGCGATGTCCGCATTGGTCACGATCTGCTCGGGTTGCTTGCTGCCCAAGCCGATGATCCGCGCGCCAGCGGTCGGCGGGAGCTGCCGGAGTGCGGGGCTCACGCGGAGATCCCTGATTGGTGTGAATGCGCTTGGTGTGAATGCGCGCAGATCAACTCGGCGACCTTGTCCAGGTCTTCCGGTGTCTTCAAGGCCAGCGTGGTGGTGCCTTTGAGCTCTCGCCTGACCAGTCCGGACAGTGCTGCGGCGGGCGGAAGTTCGATCGTCGCGGTGATGTTCGACGCGCGCAGGCTCGCCAGGCAGCAGTCCCAGCGGACCGGTCTGCTCACCTGCGCGATCAGCCGGCGCAGCATCTCGGCGCCCTCGGTGATCACCTCGCCGTCCGCGTTGGACAGGATCGGGCGCGCGGGGTCCTTGGCGGTGAGCTGGGTGGCGTAGGCAGCGAGAGCGTGCTCGGCCGGAGCCATGAAACGGGTGTGGAACGCCCCGGCGACCGTGAGCGGCAGCACCCGCGTTCGGGCCGGCTGGTGTGCAGCCAGCTCCGCCAGCGCGTCGAGCCGCCCCGCTGCGACGATCTGCCCGGCGCCGTTGTGATTGGCGGCGTCGAGCCCGAGTCGGGTCAGCACCGCCGCGACGTCATCGGGGTCACCCCCGAGAACGGCGGACATCCCGGTGGTCTCCAGCGCGCACGCCGCGGCCATTTCCCGTCCCCGTACCGCGGCGAGCGTGACGGCTTCGTCGGCGGTGAGCACCCCGGCGATCGCCGCTGCGGCGAGTTCACCGACCGAGTGGCCGGCGACGGGGGCGTCGGCCGGTAGGTCCACCCGCCGGAGCAGTTGCTCGGCGGCGAGCAGCGACAGCGCCACGATCAGCGGCTGGGTCACCGCGGTGTCCTTGATCTCCTCGGCGTCCGCTGTGGTGCCCAGGCGCAGCAGATCCAGCCCAGCGCTGTGTGACCACGCGGCGATCCGCTCCTGGGCGCCCTCCATCTCCAGCCAGGGCGTCAGCATGGCGGGAGCCTGGGCGCCTTGTCCGGGTGCGAGCAGCGCGATCATTCGGTCTACTGAACACCCTGCCGGGCCACAGTGGTGATGCCGCTGGTCACGAAGTCCACCGAGGCATTCTTGTCGAGTGTCTACAAGTTGGCGCTCCCTTACCACAGGCCGCGGGAGCGGGCCAGCCGACCCACCGCCAGGCCCACCCGCAGCACCAGCCCGTCCCGTGGGTCACCGGGTACCCGCCCGGTGATCTCGGCGATGCGGCGCAGCCGGTAACGCACCGTGTTGGGATGGACGAACAACCGTCGCGCGCAGACCTCCAGCACTCCGCTGGCGTCGAAGAAGGCATCGAGGGTCTCGACGAGCCCACCGCTGGCCGCCGCCAGTGGCCGCATCACCTGGTCCACCAGCAGCCGTTCCGCCTCGGGGTCCCCGGCCAGCGCGCGCTCGGGAAGGAGTTCGGCGGCCGGTACCGGGCGCGGCGCCGTGGGCCAGGCCGCCACGGCTCGCAGCGCGGAGAGGGCATCGGCGGCGCTGCGGTGTGCCTCGGCCAGCGAGGGCACCGTCGGTCCCACGATCACCGGACCGTCACCGAAGGCGTTGATCAGCCATTGGTGGTCCTCCGGCGGGGTTGCTCGACCACTGACCACCAGCACCAGGCGGGAACCCTGTACCCCGACGAGCACTCCTCGACCGGTGCGGATGGCGACGCCCCGGATGTCGGAGAGCAGCTCCGGCTCCTCTTCCGGTGGTGGATTGCCCACCACCACCGTCGCCGGCGCGGATGGTTCCAACCCGAGTGCCGCCGCCCGGGACAGCAGCGATTCCTCGCCGTCGCCGCGCATGATGCCGTCCACGACGAGCGCTTCCAGCCGAGCGTCCCAGGCGCCGCGGGCCTCGGCGGCCCCGGCGTAGGTACTGGCAGCGGCAAAGGCGACCTCGCGGCTGTAGCGCAGGGAGGCCTCCGTGAGCACCGCGCGCTCGGCGTCGTCAGCGGCGAGCGCGGGCAGTTGCTGCTCGAACACCGACGTCGCGACCCGGACCAGCTCGACGGTCTGGCGCAGGCTGACCCAGCGGCTCAGATCACGGGGGGCGGTCCGGAACGCGCCGAAGGTGAGCTTGATCGAGTGCTGTGGGTCCTTGAGCCATTCGACGAAATTCGCCACGGTGGTCTGAGTGACCAGCAGGATTCCGGCTCGCTGGTCAGCCGGCAGCCGGCGGAACCAGGGGTAGCGTAGCTCCATCTCCGCGACGCTGGCCGTGGCTAGCCCACCGGATGCAAGTGCCAGCTTGCGCAGTGTGCCGGCGGAGAGCGGGTGGGTAGTCGTCTGGACGGTCATAAGGCCAGCATCGCATGGCGACGTCAGGGATAACGGCAGAACAACAACACTACAACAGGACAGCAACGGGGAATGACCCTGCACGATAGTGTCAGGGGTGGGGAGTGTGGCTGTGGGCGAGCCGACCTGGTCCGGAGTAGGCCTCTGTCGGAGCAGGGTCTCTGTCAGGGTAGCCGGTTGAGACAAACGGTTGAGGAGAGACGATGGTCAGCGCGCCACCGAAGCTGGTATCCCAGGTCGACCTGCGCAGGGCGGCCGAACGCAGGCACACCTCGCTCGACTGGCTCAGCTCCCGGCACAGTTTCTCTTTCGGTCGCCACTACGACCCGGCGAACACGCACTTCGGCCTGTTGCTGGTGAACAACGACGATGTGGTGCAGGCCGGCATGGGGTTCGAGACCCACCCGCACCGCGACATGGAGATCGTTACCTGGGTCCTGGAGGGGTCACTGGTCCACGAGGACTCGAAGGGCAACGTCGGAGTGATCTACCCAGGTCTCGCCCAGCGGATGAGCGCGGGCACCGGGATCCAGCATTCGGAGAAGAACGACTCCTGGCGCTTGGACGGCGAGCAGCAGCACGATCACCACGTGCACTTCGTGCAGATGTGGGTGCCTCCGGATACCCGCTCCATCGAGCCCGGGTATCAGCAACTGGACATCACCAGCGCGCTGGGTCCGCTCGAGGAGGGGTCGGGTGAGCTCGTGGTGGTGGCCTCCGGGATGGACGCTCATCGCGATTGCACGGCGATCTCCATCCGGCAGCAGCATGCGGCCTTGCATGCGGCACGGCTGCAACCCGGTGCCAGTGTCGAGTTGCCGGCCGCGGCGTTCGTGCACCTGTTCGTCGCCCGTGGCGCGGTGGATCTGGAAGGCACCGGTCTGCTGGACACCGGCGATGCCGCGCGGATGACCGCCGCCGGTGGCCAACGCGTCACCGCCGGCGCGGCCGGCGCCGAAATCCTCGCCTGGGAGATGACCGCCCGCCTCATCGCCTGACCCCTCCTGCTCCCGATATGTCTCCATGCCGGGGTCGGGATCGGGTCAGGCGACGCCTGGGTCGGAGGTTTGTGGGCCGGCGGAGGAGGGGTCGTCGATGCGGTAACGGTGGGCTGCCTGGGCGACGACGGGCTGGTCGACCTCGCCGCGGCGGGCGAGTGCGGCCAGCGCCGCCACGGTGATCGACTCGGCGTCGACGAGGAAGTATCGCCGCGCCGCCGGGCGGGTGTCGGAGAAGCCGAAGCCGTCGGTGCCGAGGGTGACCAGCTCGATGGGCACCCAGGGACGGATGAGATCGGGAACCGCGCGCATCCAGTCCGACACCGCGACCAGCGGTCCCGCCGCGTCCTGCAGCACCCGGGTGACGTGGGGCACCCGCGGTTCCGCCTCGGGGTGCAGCAGGTTGTGCCGATCCACCTCGACCGCTTCGCGACGCAGCTCCGTCCACGAGGTCGCCGACCACACGTCGGCCTGCACACCCCAGTCCTGGGCCAGCAGCTCCTGAGCCCGCAGTGCCCACGGCAAGGCCACCCCGGAGGCGGCGAGCTGGACCCTCGGATCGTCGGGACCCGCCGCTGGGGCGGGTGCGTAGCGGTACAGGCCGCGCAGCAGGGCAGCGACGTCGAGATCGGCCGGCTCGGCCGGTTGCCGGTAGGGCTCGTTGTAGATGGTGAGGTAGTAGAAGACGTTCGGGTCGCGGGCAGCGTCGTCGCCGTACATCCGGCGCAGCCCGTCCCGGACGATGTGCGCGATCTCATAACCCCAGGCCGGGTCGTAGGCGACCACGGCGGGGTTGGACGCGGCGAGCAGCAGGGAGTGCCCGTCGCCGTGCTGCAGTCCCTCGCCGACCAGGGTGGTGCGTCCGGCGGTCGCGCCGAGCAGGAACCCGCGAGCCATCTGATCGCCCGCGGCCCACAGGCCATCGCCAGTGCGCTGGAAGCCGAACATCGAGTAGAAGATGTAGATCGGGATCAGCGGCTCGTTGTGCGTGGCGTAGGACGTGCCTGCCGCGGTGAACGACGCGGTGGAACCCGCTTCGTTGATGCCCTCGTGCAGGATCTGGCCCTGCTCGCTCTCCCGGTAGGCCAGCATCAGATCAGCGTCGACCGAGGTGTAGAGCTGCCCGTGCGGATTGTAGATCTTCTGTGTGGGGAACATCGAGTCCATGCCGAAGGTGCGCGCCTCGTCCGGGATGATCGGCACGAAGCGCGGCCCGATCTCGCGATCTTTGATCAGCTCGCGGAGCAGCCGGACGAACGCCTGGGTGGTGGCGACCTCCTGCTTGCCCGACCCGCGGCGCAGCACGTCGTAGACCTTGTCGCCGGGCAGCACCAGGGTCTTGGATTTCCGCCGTCGCTCCGGCACGAATCCGCCGAGCGCTCGGCGGCGCTCGCACAGGTAACGGATCTCGGGCGCGTCCGGCCCGGGGTGGTAGTAGGGGGGCAGCGCGGGGTTCTCCTCGAGCTGCGCGTCGGTGAGCGGGATGCGCTGGGCGTCGCGGACCAGTTTGAGGTCCTCCAGGGCGAGCTTTTTCATCTGGTGGGTGGCGTTGCGGGCCTCGAAGTGCGGGCCCAGGCCGTAACCCTTGATGGTCTTGGCCAGGATCACCGTTGGCTGGCCGTGGTGCTGGGTGGCGGCCTGATAGGCGGCGTAGACCTTGCGGTAGTCGTGCCCACCGCGCTTGAGGTTCCACAGGTCGGTGTCGGAGAGCTCCTTGACGAGCTCCTTGGTCCGCGGGTCGCGGCCGAAGAAGTGTTCCCGGACGTAGCCGCCGTCGTTGGCCTTGTAGGTCTGGTAGTCACCATCGGCCGTGACGTTCATCAGGTTCACCAGCGCGCCCTGGCGGTCGGCGTGCAGCAGGGCGTCCCACTCGCGGCCCCAGATCACCTTGATGACGTTCCAGCCCGCACCCCGGAAGAACGACTCCAACTCCTGGATGATCTTCCCGTTGCCCCGGACCGGGCCGTCGAGGCGCTGCAGGTTGCAGTTCACCACGAAGGTCAGGTTGTCCAGGCCCTCGATGGCCGCGACCTGGATCTGCCCGCGGGATTCCGGCTCGTCCATCTCGCCGTCACCGAGGAAGGCCCACACGTGCTGGTCGGAGGTGTCCTTGAGACCGCGGGCGTGCAGGTAGCGGTTCATCCGGGCCTGGAAGATCGCGTTGATCGGGCCCAGCCCCATCGAGACGGTGGGGAACTCCCAGAAGTCCGGCATCAGCCGCGGGTGCGGGTAGGAGGGCAGGCCACCACCCGGGCCCGCGTGGGAGAACTCCTGGCGGAACCCGTCGAGCTGGTCGGAGGACAGCCGGCCCTCCAGGAACGCCCGGGCATAGATACCGGGGGAGGCGTGGCCCTGGATGAAGACCTGGTCCCCGCCGCCGGGATGGTCCTTACCCCGGAAGAAGTGGTTGAAGCCCACCTCGTAGAGCGCCGCTGAGGAGGCGTAGGTGGAGATGTGACCGCCGACGCCGACCCCGGGACGCTGCGCCCGATGCACCATCATTGCCGCGTTCCACCGGATCCAGGCGCGGTAGCGTCGCTCGGTGTCCTCGTCTCCCGGGAACCACGGCTCGTTCTCGGTGGGGATGGTGTTGACGTAGTCCGTGCTGGTCAGCGACGGTACGCCGACGCCGGTCTCGCGGGCACGCTCGAGTAGGCGCAGCATCAGGTACCGGGCGCGCTGCTTGCCCCCGGACAGTACTGCGGAGTCGAAGGCTTCCAGCCACTCCGCGGTCTCGTCGGGATCGATGTCCGGCAGGTGCGCCGCCACCCCGTCGCGGATGACTCGTACTCGCGCCGGCATGCGATCATTCTTCGTGGCCACCAAGGGATCTCCTGCCTCAAACGACTAGCTGCCTGCAAGCCATCGTGCACCATGATTGTCGGCCTGGCGATCGGTGTCAGCCGACCTAACTGGTAACCATCTCGCAACCTCGAATCGGCGTGTCAAGCTGCTGGCAGTTGCGCTGCAGCCGGACCGCAGTGTTCGCTTGGACGCCATTGAGTAATGAACCGCCCGGCAGGCGCCGGGCTCGACGTTGGTGGAGGGGTGAACACCGTGGTCGCCGCTGCGGCGGGAGACACCGGCAAACTCGGTTTTGCCGAGAGGCTCGGGATCGAAACGGACATGGTCGTGCAGGAACTCGGCTGGGACGACGACGTCGATGACGACGTGCGCTCAGCGATCGAGGAGGTGATTGGTGCTCAGCTGCTCGACGAGGACGCCGACGATATCGTCGACGTGGTGCTGTTGTGGTGGCGCGACGAAGACGGCGACCTGGTCGACACCCTCGTCGACGCCAGGGCACCGTTGGCGGACAACGGCGTGATCTGGGTATTGACCCCCAAGACCGGCCGCGACGGGCATGTCGAGCCTTCGGACATCGCCGAGGCTGCGCCCACGGTCGGTCTGGCGCAGACGTCCAACATCAGCCTGTGCGAGGACTGGACCGCCACCAGGCTGGCCACACCGAAGGCGGCTAAGTCCAGACGCTGAACCGGAGCAAACGCTGGACCGAGAGGGATGATCATAATGTCGCTGGAGATCGGGGATCGGGCGCCGGAGTTCACCCTCAGGGACCAGAACAATCAGGAGTGGACGCTGTCAGGGCTCCGCGGTGAGCGCAACGTCCTGGTGGTGTTCTACCCGGCGGCCTTCAGCGGGATCTGCACCGGTGAGCTGGACCGGCTGCGCGAGGACATGGCGGAGTTCGCCGACGTGCAGGTGCTGGGCGTGTCGGTGGACACGGTATACGCGCTGCGGGTCTGGTCTGATCAGCGGGGTTATGATTTCCCCTTGCTTTCCGACTTCTGGCCACACGGCACGGTCGCACAGGGCTACCACGTGTTCAACGACAAGGCCGGGGTCGCCAACCGGGGCACCTTCCTGGTGGATAAGGAAGGCATGATCCGGTTCGCCGAGATGAACGGTCCTGGCGAGGCTCGTGACCAGACCGTCTGGAAGCAGGCCCTGGCCGCACTGGCAACCTGAACGCTTGACAACCTGAACACCGCGCCACCCAGGTGGCGTCGGGCGCATAGCTCAGCGGAAGAGCTCTCGCCTTACAAGCGAGCGGTCGCAGGTTCGACCCCTGCTGCGCCCACCAAACTGCAGTACACAGCAGTTCGCCACGTGGGGGTTAAGCACGATGACCCCGTTTTCCTTGGTCACCCGCAGGTTGGCGAACTCTGCTGCACCGTGCGCTTGGCAGGTGATCATGATTACTCGATGGTGGCTGCGTGCACTGTTCTTGTGGGGCCGCAGCGGGGGTTCCGTTACCACAGATGGACCTGCGCGGACGTGATTCGGTCGGTAACTCTGGGCGACGGACCAATCGTGATAATCATGGGCGCTGCTCCCAGGTCAGCACCTCGTTCAGGACAACCACGGTTCTCATAATGCACTCATCGGGACTTATCTGAACTGCGACAACTTGTCATAGTATGACTCCAGCCCTCCCCCGACGAGGACAAGTCCGCACACAAGCCCGAGAGCTCGTGCAATGGTGGCAGGGATAGCGCACCCGGACACGGCTACCAGGCCAGCCCAAGCTCACCGGGCCAGGGTGTCAGGTGTCAGGTGTCAGGTATAGGTACTTGCCGCTTACTCGCACTCGACCAAGCCGCTGACCTGCGGCTTTGTCACATCGTGATGTTCACCAGCCCTGTGCTCCCTGAGACCGAGCGCAAAGCGCCCGTGGAGCCTGCGCCACCGTCTCGATGAGGGCAAGACCGCCGACTTGATCACCGCCTACTAGGAGGGCGCCACTGCCGCTTCCCTCGCCGCTGCACACGGCTTGAGTTTCAAGAGTCAAATGCCTCCTGCACATCGCCGGTGTCCACCGGACCTCACGCATTCAACGAGCGACGAATGCAACGCTGATCATGACGCATCCGTAGCCGCTCATGCCCGGCGTTCACCGTGCGCACAGCGGCATAGGCGGACGGTTCGGCTGTGCTGTTCACGAGCGGGAACCTGACCGATGATCGCGCGGTCGCGGAACGGGGGGTGTCCACGCGTATGAGCACAGGTCCGCTACCTTAATACCGTGGCCACCGCGCTTGCTGATCCATTCGAGGACGATGACCTGCCTTTCATCCGGCGTCGCGAGCTCACCGAGATCCTGTACTACCTCACGGGCTTGGAGTCCCGGGGCGTGTTGTTGCTAGGCGCTCCGGGAGTTGGCAAGACCGCACTGCTGCGTATGGTCGAGGCAGAATTGCAACAGCAAGGGCGGGCCGTCTTCTTCGTCAACTTCCGCGGCCTGCGCTATCCGGGCGAACTCGGCACCCATGTCTTGGACGCGATTGCAGTCTCGCCCTTTAAAAATGCCGACGACAGCGGAAGGACGCTTAGCACGTCCGCAGGCGCTCCCCCTCTTCACGAGGCAGCGGCGATTCTGCGCCGTGCAGGCGCTCGGATGCCATCGCCGGTTCTACTATTCGACGCTCTCGACGAATCGGTCGAGCCGCTTCGCATGGCCGCGTGCAGTTGAGGAACTCAGCCTTGCCCTGGACGACTTGGAAACTCGTTGTGGCGTCCCGACCGGCGTATTTCGCAGAGATCGGACGCTTCGCCCGTTTCGAGGTCGTTCAATTACGAGGCTTCAGCGAGGAAGACGCGGCCACCCTGCTCCGCGAATACGAACCGGGGCTGCCGGAGGCCATCGTTTCCCACATTGTCGGGCTCAGCTACGGAAATCCGCTTTTACTCCGGATCATAGCGCGGAACTGCAGAAGTCGGGATCGCTTGGCGCAACAACCGGTAGCACATCTGTGGGGAGCGCGCTCGAGCGGTTACTGAATGAGGCTATCGGAAGCTCTTCGGACCCAGCGAAACTGAGCGAACTGCTCGAGGAGCTTGCGCTGGCCGGTGGCCGAGACCAAATTGCGACCTTAGCCTCGAAGTCGCGAATTACGGAAGAAGAAGTCCGCCGCCTCCTCGACACTCCACAGGCCCGCGTACTGCTTGTGCGTGATCGCTCAACAGGGATGGCAGCGCTTTTCCACACCCTTATCCGGGACTTCATCTTATCCCAGCTCATCCTTGTCCGCCGGTTCCGGCTCGCCGACCTCAAGTTCGGTGCAGAGGAAGCAGAAAAGGGACGAGCTGCTGGACGAGAGTTTGTCCCGCGTCAAAGTTTGGAAGCAATCCTTGACCAGCGCCGATCCATCGTTGTCGGAGATCGCGGGGCGGGCAAGAGCGCTATTTTTCGCAAGCTAGCCACGAGTACCTCCGCTGTCGAGGGCCACCAGCGCGTCGAAATCTTTCCGGTCGCGAATACAGGCGACCTTCTGCACCGAATCGTTGATGAGGACGCATGGCTGGATGCTGACGCGCTTCGTGCGGCGTGGCTCGTGGTTGTTGCCTCGTTGGTGGCGTCGACTGTACCCGAATCAGCTCCGAAAAAGCTTCGCCGCGATGCTGCCGAACTCCGTTCTGCTTTCGGATTCCTCACTGAACCGGGAAGCCTCGCCCGGCGCGCGCTTCGCGCGGCCGTTCGTCCCCTCGTCGGTACAACGCTGAAGTTCGCAGTTGGGCCAGTCAACCTCGAGGCCAAACTTCCGGCCGGCAGCGGCGGCAGGCCGAGTAAAGCTACCGTCGACGTCGAGTCATTTTTGCAAGAAGTAGACAGCCTCCTACGTGAGTCCGCGCGACGAGTCGTGGTGATGTTCGATCGCATTGACGAGACGTTCAAGTACAACCGAGCCAAACAGGAAGCAGTCGTGCAGGCGTTACTACAGGCGGAGAGTCATATATCACTATTTGAACGCATTGGACTCGTGGTCTTCGTCCGAACAGACCTCTTTGAACTGTACGACATCCAGGAGAAGAGCAAACTAGTATCCAGAACACTCGCACTGGACTGGTCGGATGAGGATTGGCTTCAAGTCCTCGTGAGGCGCGTTCTCGCTAATGATCCACTCGAACGGCTCGCAGAGAGGGTGCACGTAGCGGACGGCAGTATTGATACGCGCACCGCACTCGAAGTGCTGTTTCCGCCGGAGATCGAGGGGCAACCTGTCGATCGGTGGCTCATTGACTCACTGCGTAACGGAAACGGCGATGTCTCGCCCCGTCTAGCCGTTCTTCTCCTTCATCTAACGCGTGAGCTGTCGGCCAGGCCGGAAGACGTAGTATCTATGCTTCCGCTCTTCTCGGCGGATGCGGTACGTGAGGCGATGACGAAACTGTCGGACTTAAGTTTCTCGGAGGTCGTCAACGATTTTAAGGTGGCCCCCTCGTTTGTTCTGAACTGCCGAGCCGGCAAGCTCGATAGCTTCGCTTTGCACGAAGTCAAGAAGCTCTTCGACGGGGCAGAGGAAAGATAAGCGATCAGATCCGCCTCCTTGAGCGGCTTGGGTTTCTCGAACGGGTTGTGCAGGAAAGCGGTTCAGGTGCCAAGTCGCTCTTCCGAATCCCGAAGCTCTACACGCGCTGCTGGAATCACTCCTAAAACCCGCTCGGGTACCCGAAGTTCACCGCCCATCGATCAGATCAACCATGTGGACTTACTTACAACCAAGTGGAGGTACTGCCACTTACTCGCACTCGACTTAAGCCGCTGACCTGCGGCTTTGTCACACCGTGGCGCTCACCAGCCCGGCGCGTGCCACGAAACCGAACGCGAAGCGTCCGTGAAGCCTGCGCGACCACCTCAATGAGCATGACATCGCTGACCTCATCACCGCCTACCGCGATGGCGCCACCGCCGCCCTCGCCATTATCCACGGCGTAAGTCTCAAGAGTGTCAAGCGCCTCCTGCACACCGCCGGTGTCCACCGAACGCTATCCACTCGACGATTCATCATCGCTTTTGACTGATCGACTCAGCGAGCTGCGAACCTACCGAGGATACGACAGCGTTTGATGATCCTGGATGATGCTGTCATGAAGGTTCCAACTCTTCGATGAACACGAATGAGAGATACCACCACCTTCCACCTTTGGGGCGATGTGGTAGACACCTTGGATGAACTCCACAATTGACGATGAACTCCACAATTGACGATGAACTCCACAATTGACGATGAACTCCACAATTGACGGAAACCGAAGCGTCAGCATTGACCTTCTAGTGCTTCAATTTTCTCTCCCAAAGCTGGCCATAGCCACACGAGACAGCGAACGACCTCGACAAACGAAGGACAACCTCAGTCCAAACCCATGCAGACAACCGACTTGGGATCATGTGACTCTGGGCTAGGTGAGCTCACTGCGTGGGACACTGCGGCTCCGATTCCTCAGCGCAGGTATGGGATTCCAAAAAGGTGTCCGATGGGCTCTCGGGACCTGGCGGACCAGGCAGCTCTGGCCAGCAGGGAACGAGCAGCCCAATGAGTCGGGTGCAGTGCGCCCAAGCAGATGTCCAGCAAGGTCGACGCGTCAGTGTCCGACAGAACTGACTGAAGATGTGGGCAGATGAAGCCCGTGGAGGTCGTGACCGGCCACAGATCTCCCTCGCTCGTCTCCTGGAGAGCCAGTGCATCGCATTCCGCCAGGGCGGGGTCGAGCAAGAGCGCTCCCGGTGGTTCATCACCGTCTCGCAGGTCCTGCGAGGGGAACGCTCAGCAGTTCGCCAACTTTGACCTTCGTGCCCTTAACCGCACGGTATTTCCACATGTCGACGTAGCGTCGCAGGTCGTTGGGTTCACCGGGGATTCTGGCGCCGAAGGAGCCCTCGTGGCGCAGGGCGGCCGCAATCGCGACAGCCGTAGGTGTCCCTGCAAAGGCGTTTTTCAGCGCGTTACGGATAAGAGCTGCGAGAATCTTCTCGCTCATGGCATATCACAGCCCTCGCGCCACGGCCTTAGGCTCTTCCGGCATGGGGCCCTTAAGCGCCCGTAGCGCAACCTCGACAAGACGCTTCTGGGCAGCGGGCTTGGTTGCCGCAAGGCCGTCGTCAAGTAGGTGCGCTGCGAGTTCCGGGCCGACGGGGTAGAGCCAGCCTGGCCAGTTGTCGCCTTCGTCGAATCGTTGGAGAACAGCTAAGACCAGGTTGCGGCGGTGGTCACTTTCGGTGAAAAGTTTGCCTGCTGCGAATAGCCATGTGTTGCGCCAGTGTGGGCTTTGCGCGGCGATGTTGAGGTTTCGTCGGATAGTTTCATCGTCGCCGTTGATAAGCGCCCGTGCTGCCATCAGTTCTTGGAGACTACGAACGTCGAAAGAGACTGTCTCGTCTTCGTCGGCCGCCAGAAGGACGAGACGCTGGGTCGCGATCTCCAGGATTCGGTCGGCCAGTCGGTCGGCCTCACGGGGGTCCTCATGTCCGACCTCGACCATCCGATCATGAGCGAGCGTTCGTAGAATCTCTCTGGGCAGCCGGGCGCGGGTTTCGCCTGTGCCCTCGCAGCGGACCTGGAGAATAAGGCCGACGCGTTCGTGGAGTTCTGTAATGTCATCTCTACGCACGCGGAGAAATTGCTGGTTTGTTGTCGGCTTCTCCGTTTCACGCCGGAAGATGGTGTCGTAGTAGCTCCAGAATAGGTCGTAGCGGTTCGCCGGTAGATCGCCGACGCCTTCGAGGATGAACGTCAGGATCAGTACCTGGAGCGGCGTCTTCAGCAGGCGCTCTGTAGAAGCGTCAGAGGCAGCCTTCTCGAAGCGCGACAGCAATCGCTTGCACTGCGAAGCGTCGTCTTGCAGGCGTTGGGCTGTGATGTGACGACCATACTCCACAGCCTCATTGGTGGTGAGGTAGTCCAAGTCGACCTGCGCGAAGTGCTCGGGAAGAAGACGCTCGGTATATCCGGTGGGCCTGGTAGTCATGATGATGAACAGGTCCGCGTCGACCTCATCTGCGCTTTCCACCAACTCCTTGATCTCATCCAGGACACGTGCCCGCAGCGTGGGCGCTGTCACCTCATCAAGTCCGTCTAGGAAGAGCGCACAGGGCCACGCTTTCAGCCATCTTTCCAGCGCTATTGGCTGTACTT
>CAVQKH010000038.1:0-43525 GCA_963712995.1 uncultured Actinomycetota bacterium
TGCAGACCTTCGTGGACCTGGGGGCGACTCCGCCCTGCGAACGATTCCTGACCGCCGAGCAGCTCGACGACCCGGAACCCACCTACCCACTCCACGTCCGGGTGTGCGCGGAATGCCTGCTCACGCAGCTGCCCCCACTGATCACTCCCGAGGACACCTTCACCGAGTACGCCTACTTCTCCTCCTTCTCCGACTCCTGGGTGACCCACGCCGAGCGGTTCGTGCGGGACGCCACCCGGCGCATCGGATTGCGCCCGGACCACTTCGTCGTCGAAGTGGCCAGCAACGACGGCTACCTGCTCCAGCACGTCGTGGCCAGTGGCATTCGCTGCCTGGGTATCGAACCCGCGCGCAACGTCGGTGACGCCGCTCGGGCCAAGGGTGTGCCGACGCTGACCGCGTTCCTGTCCCCGCAGATCGGTAAGGCGGTGCGGGCCGAGCACGGGCCCGCCGAGCTGGTGGTGGCCAACAACGTCTACGCGCACATTCCTGACCTCATCGGGTTCACCGCGGGACTGCGGGAGCTGGTGGCCGACGACGGTTGGGTCTGCATCGAGGTGCAGCACCTGCTCACGCTGGTCCGCGACACCCAGTTCGACACCATCTACCACGAGCACTTCCAGTACTACACGGTGGACACCGCAGCGCGGGCGCTGGCCACCGGGGGCCTGCGCCTGGTCGATGTGGAGCGCTTGGGTACCCACGGCGGGTCGATCCGGCTGTGGGCCCAGCCCGCCGAGATCGCCGCCGAGCCAACTCCCGCGGTCGCCGCAGTGCTCGCCGAGGAGCGCGCCGCCGGGCTGTCCAGCCTCCAGGGTCACACCGGTTTCGCCGGCACCGTCGCCCACGTGCGGCTCGGGTTGCTGCGCTTTCTGCTCGACGCCGCCGAAGACGGGCGCACGGTCGTCGGCTACGGCGCTCCGGGCAAGGGCAACACGCTGCTCAACTACTGCGGTGTGCGCCCCGACCTGCTGCGCTACACCGTCGACCGCAACCCCTACAAACACGGCCGATTCACCCCCGGCGCCCGCATCCCGATCCACCCCACGGAGCGGATCGCGGCGGACCGCCCGGACTACGTGCTGGTGCTGCCCTGGAACCTGCGCGCCGAGCTCACCGAGCAGCTCTCCTACATCGCCGACTGGGGCGGCCGGCTCGTCTTTCCCATCCCGACTCTGGAGGTAATCTCGCCATGAAGGTCGTGCTGTTCTGCGGCGGGTACGGCATGCGGATGCGTGACGGCGTCTCCGACGTGCCCAAACCGATGGCCAAAGTGGGGCCGCGACCGCTGCTGTGGCACGTGATGCGCTACTACGCGCACTTCGGGCACACCGACTTCGTGCTCTGCCTCGGATACGGGGCGCACCACATCAAGGACTTCTTCCTCGGCTACTCCGAGACCGCATCGAACGACTTCGTGCTACACGGCGGCGAGGTGGAGCTGCTGTCCTCCGACATCAGCGACTGGACGATCACCTTTGTACACACCGGTCTGGACTCGCCGATCGGAGAGCGGCTGCGCCGGGTACGTGAGCACGTAGTTGGCGAGGAGATCTTCCTCGCCAACTACGCCGACGTGCTCACCGACGCGCCGCTCGACGACATGATCGAGCGCTTCGCGCGGTCCGAGGCCGCGGCCTCGTTGCTGGCGGTACCGCCGCAGTCGGCGTTTCACTGCGTCCAGCTCGGCGAGCAGTCCAGGGTCGAGGAGATCATCGGGGTGAACACCATGCCGCTGTGGGAGAACGGCGGCTACTTCGCGCTGCGCCAGGAGGTCTTCGACCACCTGCCACGGGGCGGTGACCTGGTCGGCGATGCCTGCACCGAGTTGGCCAAACGGGGCCGGATGCTCGCCTACCCCTACCGCGGTTTCTGGCATCCCGCTGACACGATCAAGGAACGTGCGGCACTGGAGGCCAACCACGACGCCGGCCATCGCCCCTGGATGCTGTGGGAACAGCGGTCTGACCGCAACCCGCAGCACACCCTGGTCGCCGAAGGCCTGGCCCGATGATGCGGCGGCTGGTTCCCGAGCACCTGGAGCACCTGCTGCTGCTCGGGGCGCACTGTGACGACATCGCCCTGGGGGCCGGGGGCACGGTGCTCACCCTGTGCGGCGCCCACCCTGGGCTGCGGGTCACCGCGTTGGTGCTCACCGGCGGCGGCACCGACCGCGAGACCGAGGAACGGATGGCCCTGACGGCCTTGTGTCCCAAGGCCGAGCTGGACATCACCGTGCTGGACCTTCCCGACGGGCGGGTACCGGCCCACTGGGAGCGGGCCAAGCGAGCAGTCGAGGAGCTGCGCCGCCGGGTCGACCCCGATCTCGTGCTCGCTCCGGCTTGCCACGATGCCCACCAGGACCACCGGGAGCTGGCCCGCCTGGTGCCCACCGCGTTCCGCGACCACCTGGTGCTCGGCTACGAGATCGTCAAGTGGGACGGCGACCTCGTCCAGCCGCAGGCATACCTGCCGCTGGACGCCCAGACGCTCGCCGCGAAGGTGTCCCTGCTGCAGGAACACTACGGCTCTCAGCGGGACCGCGGCTGGTTCGACCCGGAGGCCTTCACCGGGCTGGCCCGCATCCGCGGCGTGCAGTGCCGCGCCCGCTACGCCGAGGCGTTCCACGTAGCCAAGCTCGTGCTCGGTGCCACCCGCACCGCGGAAAAGGGGTGAGCCCGATGCGGGTTCTGCTGACCGGCCACCAGGGTTACCTGGGTACCGTGATGGCGCCGGTACTGGCCGCGGCCGGTCACGAGGTGGTCGGTCTGGACTCCGGCCTGTTCGCGGATTGCGTGCTCGGGCCGCACCCGGCCGACCCGCCGGGCCTGGCGATCGATCTGCGCGACGTCACAGCCGAGCAGTTGGCCGGCTTCGACGCGGTGGTGCACCTGGCGGCGTTGTCCAACGACCCGCTCGGCTCGCTGAACCCGCAGATCACCTACGACATCAACCTGCACGCCTCCACCCGGCTGGCCGAGCTTTCCCGAGATGCTGGAGTGCGCCGGTTCCTCTACGCCTCCACCTGCTCGGTCTACGGCGCCGCCGGTGGCGACGAGCTGGTCACCGAGGATGCCCCGCTGCGCCCGGTGACGCCGTACGCGGAGTCCAAGGTGCGGGTCGAGGACACGCTGTTCGGGCTGGCCGACGACGAGTTCAGCCCAGTGTCGCTGCGCAACGCCACCGCCTTCGGGTTCTCTCCGAGGCTGCGCGCCGACGTCGTGCTGAACAACCTGGTCGGGCACGCGGTGCTCGCCGGGGTGGTCAAGGTGCTCTCCGACGGCACCCCGTGGCGCCCCCTGGTGCACGCCGCCGACATCGCCGCGGCGTTCACCGCCGTGCTGGCCGCGCCGCGCGAGGCCGTGCACACCAAGGCGTTCAACATCGGATGCGAGGCGAACAACCTCACCGTGGCGCAGATCGCCGACGTGGTGGTCACCACCGTGCCCGACTCGACCCTGTTGATCACCGGCGAGACCGGGTCCGACCCGCGCTCCTACCGGGTCGATTTCTCCGCCGCGCGCGCCGCGCTGCCCGGCTTCACACCACAATGGACGATCGAGGCCGGCGCGCGGGAGCTGCACCACGCCTACACCAGTCACCGGCTCTCGCAGGAGGCGTTCGACCGGCGCTTCACCCGGCTGGCCAGGCTCTCCGACCGCAAGGATGCGGGGGCACTCACCGACGACCTGCGCCCGATGGCGGCGGTAGTACCGACGTGATCCCGCAGACCCGAACCCGGTCAACCCAGCCGAGCGCGCAGCGCCGCCCAGGACCCCGCGGCGCCGTCACGCGCCGAGATCATGGTAACCGGCAGCGGCCAGGCGATGGCGAGATCGGGGTCGTCGTAGCGGACCGCGAGGTCCTCGGCGGGGTCGTGCTGCCGGTCGATCCGGTAGCACACGTCGGCGGTCTCGGTGAGCACCTGGAAGCCATGCAACAGCCCGGTCGGCACGTACAGGTGGGCGAAATCGACGTCGTCGAGGCGGAACGCCCGGTGCTGCCCGAAGGTCGGCGAGTCCGGACGCGCGTCGACCAGCACATCGTGCACCGCGCCGTGCGCGCAGCGCACCAGCTTGGCCTCACCCGCGCCGGCCCGGCCGTGCAACCCGCGAAGCACACCAAGGTAGGACCGGGACTGCGAGTCCTGCACGAACGAATCTGGGTCGAGACCGGCCCGGCGGGCCACCGCGACATCGAAGGTCCGGGTGAACAGGCCGCGCTCGTCGCGGTGGGGCTCGGGCCGCAGCAACAGCACCCCGGGCAACTCGGTGGGATGTACCTGCATTCGCTCATTCTGGTGGAGGAGAGCCGGTGAACGCTCCACGGTGCCGGTTCTGCCGCTCGAGCAGCGGTGAGATCGTGCTGGATCTCGGCAGGCAACCCGCGTGTGATCACTTCCCGCCCGCGGCTCACCCGTCGCCGGATCCGGTGTACCCGCTGCGGCTGTGGCTGTGCGCGGACTGTGGACTCGCGCAACTCGCGGAGGACGGCACCATCCCGGAGGAACCCCGGGGGGTGGAACCGGCCGCGCTGGTCGCGCAGGCTCGTCAGGCGGTGCGGCAGGTGGCCGAGGCCGGGCTGCTCCCGCCGGGTGCATCGGTGACCGAGTACGGCAGCCCGCACGGTGGCTCGTGGCTCGACCTGCTCATCGGCAGAGGGCTGCGCACCGCCGACGCGGCGCAGCGGGCCGACGTGGTGATCGACTGCTTCGGCCTGATGCACGCCCCTGACCAGTATGACGCGCTCGCGCAGAGAGCGGCTCACCTGGCTCCCGGCGGCACCCTCCTGCTCCAGTTCCACTCGTTGGCCTCGATCGTGACCGGTGCCCAGTGGAACGTGGTGCGCCACGGTCACTTCGCCTACTACTCCACCTCCGCGCTGTGCCGGATGCTGGACTCGTTCGGTCTGGGAGCTACCACCGCGTGGCGGTTCGATCTCTACGGCGGCACGGTCCTGCTCGCGGCCCATCGCGCGGCGCAGGCGGATCGCACAGTGCGTGAGCTGACCCATGCCGAGATGAGCGCCGGCGCTCATGACCCGGATCGCATCCAGCAGCTGCAGGTGGACGCCTCGAACAGCGCCGAGGCGATCGTGGAGTTCCTGCGCGATACCCGCATCGCCGGCCGGCGGGTGCTCGGGTACGGCGCGGCCTCCCGGGCGGTGGTTCTGCTCAACAGAGCCGGCGTCACCCCCGAGCTGTTACCAGGGGTGGTCGACGCCTCGCCCGCGAAGCAGGGACGGCGGATCCCGGGCACGGGGATACCGGTGCTGAGTCCGGACTCGCTGATCGTCGAGCGTCCTGATCGCGTCGTGCTGTTCGTGCCGGATCTGCTCGACGAGGTGCACCGAGCGTGGCCCGAGATCGAGGACGAGGGCGGTCGCTGGGTGCTGCTCGACCCGGTGCCACGGCTCGCACCGGTCGCCACCGCAGGAGCAGCGCATCGCTCACGGGGAGGGGACTGATCATGGATCTGTTGGCTGCGGTAAGAATCGCCGTCCGCCGCTGGTATCTCCTGGTACCACTCGTCGCGCTGTCCGCGCTCGGCAGCCTGGCTGTCCGCAATCAGATCCAGCCGAACTACGAGATCGATGGACTGATGCCGATCGTGGCGTCTTATGTCTCTGCCCAGGAAGCCAGTGAGCAGCTCAAGCGAAACTCCTTCGTCGAGGTTGGTGGGACCAGTGGTCTCATGGCGTTACTCGGAGACTCCGCAGAAGTCCGCCGTGCCGTGGACAAGCGGGGCGGTGATGCCAGCTACGTGGTCGGCTCCAGCTCGGGGGCTATCACCGTCAAGGTCAAGACGGACACCGTCGAACGCGGCCTGGCTACCTACCAGATCCTCCGCGAGGAATTGAACGTCCGGCTCGATACCCTGCAGCGCAGTACCGGTGTGCCAGCCGCTTACCGGGTGGCGATCACCGACGCGCTGGCGCCCACCGGGGGGCTGGCCTCCTTCACCGGCCGCACCCGCGCCATGCTCGCGAGCGTCGGCCTCGGCCTCGTCCTGTCCTTCGCGGCTTGTGTCTTCGCCGACTATCTGCTCGCCCGTCGTCGGCGCGGTGCCAGTCCCGAGAATCCTGGTATGTCCCAGATATCAGACGACCAGTCACCGCAGCGGAGCCCTGCGGCCAGCGAGGCACGTCCCTCGAATGGCACCTACACGAATCAGGGCACCACCGGATGACAGGCCGGTATGGAGGTCACCGGCAGATCATGGCGCTCGGTAGATCGGTGCTCGGTAGACGTCTGCTCGGTAGAGCGTCGCAGCAGACGATCGCGCTAGGTGGGATCGGGCTCACCATCACCCTGGTGGCAGGTCTCATCTTCACCCCCTACGCCATGTTGCCCTTCGGTCTCCTAGTGGTCGTGGCGATGCTGAACCTGTCCCAGCGCGACGAGGTCATCGCGATCGGTGCTCTCATCGGCGCCGTCACCTTGATCCCGGCCAACCGGGTGATCGGGCCCCTGGGTTCGGTGGGTGTCCCGGGCATCGTCGTAGGCGGGGGGCTACTGCTGTTGTGGATCTACTCCCGATGCGGACCCGACATGGGTCTGGACCGGGGCCGCCAGCCGGTGCGCCTAGTGGCTTTCCTCCTGCTCGTCAGCACCCTGGCGAGCTACGTGGCGGGGCAGGTTCGCGGGCTGGTCCCTGCCGAAGAGTCCGTCTCCAACGCAGCGCTGCTCATCCTCGCCAGCGGGATGGGGATCCTGCTGTTCACCAGCGACGCCGTGCGCGACATGGAAAGATTGATGAAGGTCATCGAACTTCTGGTGGCCGGAGCGGCCTTCATGGCGGCCGTAGCGCTACTGCAGTACTACAACATCTTCGATTTCGCTGCCAGCGCGAATTTTCCCGGACTGGCTTTGAACGCCGCATTCCAGGAGAACATTTTCGTCATCGAACGCGCTGGGCTCAACCGGGTTTCTGGCACTGCCACACATCCCATCGAGTTGGGTGTGGTGCTGTCCATGACGTTGCCACTGGCCCTGAACATGGCGCTGTTCGGCTCCCGCGCAAAGCGGGCACAGAACTGGATACTGTTCGGCCTCATCGCGTCCATCATCCCGCTGACCGTGTCACGCTCGGGGATCCTCGCCGTCAGCGCGGCACTGCTGGTGTACGCCCTGACCCTGAAGTTCCGGACAATCCTCAACATGATGCCGCTCGCCTTCTTCGGCGTGGCGGGGATAGTGGTAATAGCACCCGGCGTACTAGGCACGGTGTTGGGGTTTTTTCTGGACACCGGCACCGAGGCGAGTTCGACATCCCGGACTGACGACTATCCCGTTGTCTATGCGGAGTGGTTGGAGCACCCGATCCTCGGCCAGGGGCCGGGAACATACTTGCCGCAGTTGTACAGGACGCTGGACAACCAGTACCTCCTGACGTTGGTGAGCGCGGGGGCACTCGGGCTACTGGTGTACTTGGTCCTGCTCTGCAGCGGGTATTCGCTGGGAAGACGGGTACGCCGCCTCGCGCACGAGGACGAGCATCGTCAGCTGGGCCAGGCATTGGCAGCCGGTTTGGCCGCGGCGATGGTCAGTTCGTTCACTTTCGACGCGATGAGTTTCACCGTGATGTTCGTGGTGACGAACCTGTTCATCGGCCTCGCGGGGGCGCTGTGGCGGATCACCGTCCGCGACCGGGAGGTGTCGACGGAAACGGCTCATACCGGCACGGAAGGTTCACCAAACGGGGTCGGGCACCACCCAGATCTCAGAGCTGTCGGCACCTGGACCGAAGGAGATACCCGAGGATGAGCGATCTCGCGGTAATCACGCCGAGCTTCGGGCCGGACGCCGCAATCTTCCAGGACCTGCACAGGTCGGTGCTGGCGCACACGCCACCGTCCACCGTCCACCACGTGATCGTGCCGCGCGGTGACCGCTCGAGTTTCGCTCCCTTCGCCTGCGCACAGTGCATTGTTCGCACGGAGCCGGAGCTGCTGCCCCGGCACTACGTGCGCATCCCGGCCCGAGGTCTGTGGCTGAACTTGCGCCGGCCGTGGCCCCCCGCGCGGGGCTGGGTGCTGCAGCAGGCCCTGAAGATCTCCGCCGCAGGGTTGCTGCCGACCACGGCAGTGCTCATTGCGGACTCCGACGTGACGCTCGTACGAGCGGTCAGCCCAACCGATCTCGTGCGGGACGGCCAGGTGATGCTGTATCGCCTCGAGGGTGCGGTGCACGCCGGGATGGAGCGCCACGTGCGATGGCACCAGGTGGCGCGGCGCCTGCTCGGCGTCGACGCGCCGAGCAGGCCACCGTTGCACGACTACGTGAGCTCGTTCAACATCTGGGAACCGTCGCTCGTGCGCGGGATGCAGGCCAGGATCGGCGAGGTCACCGGGCGGCACTGGATTGACGCGGTCACATCGGAGCTACACGTGTCGGAGTTCGTGCTCTACGGGGTGTATGTCGACGAAGTACTGGGCGGGCGGGATCCCGGCGGGTACCTGGGGGCGGGGTTCTGTCACAACTACTGGGACGACACGCCCCTTGATCGCACGGGAGCGGAAGCCTTCGCGGCCAGCATCAGCCCGGACGCGCTGGCTCTGATGATCTCAGCGAAGTCCCGTACGCCCCAAGCGGTACGACGGTGGGCTGAGCAGCGCTGCCGCGCACGGTTGAGCAACCTCGGTGCTGGGTGAAGCGTGGCCCGACAAGAATAAATATTGCTTGTCGATAATGAACGTGACAGAGCGACGGAGAACCGGTGTATGAGGTCATCACAGGGCGAAGATAATTTGATTGTCTACTTCTCCTCGATACAGTACGACGGGGTTGCCGCTGGTACAGACCGGCATCTGGCAGATCGTCTCAGCAGTGGTTACCGTGTGCTCTTCGTCGACCCACCCGTGTCGATGCTGACTTGCCTGCGGCAATCGAACCGTTGGGACATGCTTAAAAGCCCCTCACTGCGGGCTGTTCACCCGAGTCTGTTTCGCCTGACGCCACGTGTTCCGCCTGGGCCCAGCAGGGCAGGCATGCGCCACGTTGCCCCGTTGCTCGTCCGCCGAGCGGTCCGGCGGGGAGTTGCCCGGCTAGGTGGGTCGGTCACAGCGGTCATCACAACGACCCTTGATGACGTTCTCTGCTGCATACCAGGTGCGCGCACCCTCTTCTACGGCACGGACGACCATGTGGCGGGCGCCGAGTCGCACGGCATCCCGCGCGAGCGGTGGTTGCGCGCGGAACAGCGCCAGCTTCAGCGTGCGGACGTCGTCGCCGTCGTATCACCTGCGCTGCAGGAGCGCTACGCAGCACACGGTCGGGAGGCGGCCCTGGTGCCCAATGGTTGTGACCCCGCTGTATACGCCGATATCGACGTGAAGTCATGGCCGGCCGACGTTCACCTGACCAGCCCCATCGCCGGCCTCATGGGGTGTATCGGTCAACGGGTGGACCTCGCGCTACTTGAGGCGGTGGCCGACACCGGATGCTCGCTGCTGCTGGTAGGCCCTTGGGACCCGTCCTATGAGCCGGTTCGCTTTCCTGCACTCGTCGCCCGCCCCAACGTGTGTTGGGTCGGCGCCAAGAAACTGGCCGAGCTGCCGGCATACCTACGGATCATCGACATCGGGCTCACCCCCTACGCGGATAGCGACTTGAACCGGTCGAGTTTTCCCTTGAAGACATTGGAATACATCGCTGCCGGCAGCGGCGTGGTATCAACCGACATTCCGGCAGTAACGTGGCTGCACAGTGAGCACGTCACGATTGCCCGTTCCCCTACGGAGTTCGCCTGCGCCGTGCGCCAGCAGCTCGCGCTGCCGCGCACTGCTGGCCTCATCACCCACCGTAGGAAATTCGCTGAACAACACAGCTGGGCACGGCGCGCAGCAACACTGGCAGAACTGCTCGAACTTGACACACCACAACGCGCCTGGACGGAAAACAGGGTCTTGTGAAGTCAGAAGTCATGAGCTCCGGGCCAACGACCGCCTTTCTTGCAGCAACCGCCACAGCTCTGCACGGAGCTTCCTGTCGACGGTGACCAACACGAGTGCCGCAACCGTAATACTGACAACCACGACCATCAGGATGTGCACAGCCAGTGGCCAACCATATGCATCCGCAGCCCAGCCGGCCCCTGCACCTGATATGATAGCCATTCCTCCAGCAATCGCTGGCGCTACGAATACAGCCAACCATGAACGGATCGACACGCGCACGAACCAACGTATGATCACGAAATGACTGAGCAGGAAAACCGGTCCGAGAAGCGCAACCTTTGACAGTGCGAGCACGACAACTTGCTCTGAGAGCGGTGCCACCCCGACCAACCAAGCTGACAGCAGCAAGGCGACCACGCTGGAGGCGGCCAGGAGCGAGACGATGCCGGCCGAAAGATACGGATGCCCCAGCGCTTCGAGCATCATATTCACGAGGCCGACGACAACATGTACAGCAGCTATACTGCACAACAGGCGCAAGGGTAGGACCGCATTCGACCAGGCCGGACCAAGAACTCGAATTACTGGATCCGCCGCAGCCACCATCACCCCAAGCAAAGGCAGGCCGACCAACCCTCTCAATCTATTGAGCCGCCGCAGCCTCTCCCGAAACAGATCGGGGCTGTGCTGGAACGGGGACAGCTCGGGCAGCACGAGCGCATTCAACGGCACAATGGCAAACCCGATGAACGCATCGACCAAACGTGCCGCAAGACGATATACTCCTACCGTCACGGGGCCGAAGAAAAAACCGATGATCAGAGCATCCGCACTATTGTTCGCAAACAAGGCCAACTGCGTCAAAAAAGATCCGTTTGAGAAACCGAGCAAATCTCGCAATGCCGCGAAGGAGAACGCCAGCCGCGGCCGCCATGTACTGGATCCCCATAAAAACAGAACTGACACGAGGTTGGAGGTGAGCTGGTAGACCACCAAGGCCCATACGCTAGGGTCGACGATCGCGATGGCGATCGCGGCCACACCACCGACAAGTACACCGACGGAGGTCCGAAGCGTCAATTTCTTGAATTCCATCCGGCGGCTCAGCAAGGCCTCCTGGACGACGATCAAGGCCATGAGCGGAAGCATCCCAGAGAGCACAATGATCACGGGCTGCAATAAAGGTAGGTCGACGACACCGGACCACCAGCCCGCGAGTGCCGCACTGACTGCGGTCATCAGTAGACTCACAGCGAGAACGAGCCAGAACGCCGTGCTGGCGTGTTCCTGGTTGAGATCCCGACGCTGGATGAGTGCGTCGACGATCCCTTGGCGCTGCAGGACCTCAAAAGCCTGGATATACGCCAACGCCATGACCACGACGCCGTAACTTTCCGGACCCATCAGTGCCGCGAGCGCGACACCGATGATGAGCGATGCAGACTGACCTCCGGCGCGCGCGATGAACGACCATTTGCTGGCGCTGAGGAAATCTCGGCGGCTCGAGGTGAGTCCGGATGCATCGCCGATGAGGTTCTCGGCTGTCATCAGGATGACCTACATGTACACATTATGGTAGCTGCCCATCCATCGAGTTACCCGGCGTCACTCACAGTGGCCATCCCCGCAGGAACTCGCACTATCGGACGTCTGACAGTTCGGGCTCTACACCCTACCTTCAATCGCCGGGACGAACTCGCATGTTACGACCGGGGCGCACCTACCATTTTTCGAAACTGTCAGTAACGGATCGTATCATTCTCGTCACAGCCGGCAGCAAGACTACCACGAATGGGCCAGAAACGAATTCTGGTCAATTTGCGATGAACCGAATATGGGCTTACGACCCGGCTTGGCACCCCCGATTGTTCGCCACCTCAAGGTACTCCGAAATGTTGGGGTGGTAACCGACTCAACCGATGACGCCGACGTGAGAGAGGTATTCAGATGATGCTCGTGGACGCTCCGGCGCGGCTGGAGGTCGGCGGGGTGGAGCTATACGCTCTCACCGAGAGTGACGTGGTGGCTCGGGTGCGTGCGCAATGGCGCGCCGGCCAGGGCGGCAGCATCCTCACCGCCAATGTCGACATCGTCCGCGCGGCCAACCGCGACGCCGACTTGAGCAAGCTGGTAGCCGGCGCGTCGCTGGTGGTCGCAGACGGCATGCCGCTGGTGTGGGCGGCGCGGCTGATGGGACATCATCTCCCCGAGCGGGTCACCGGGTCCTCGCTCGTCTTCTCGCTCGCCGAGGCGGCCGCTGCGGACGGGCGCTCGATATTCCTGCTGGGTGGCGACCCGGGGGTGCCCGAGGCCACCGCAGGTGTCCTGCAGTCCCGCTACCCCGGGCTGCGGGTAGCCGGCACCTTCGCGCCGCCGATCGGGTTCGACGCCACCGAGGACGGGATGGACCAGGTCGTGCGTGCGGTGACCGCAGCGGACCCAGATCTGGTGCTGGTCGGGCTGGGCTTCCCGAAGCAGGAACGGACGATCCAGCGGCTGCGCGGCGCGCTGCCGGACGCCTGGTATCTCGGCTGCGGCGCGGGCATCCCGATGGCTGCAGGCCAGTTCCGCCGGGCGCCAGTGCTGATGCAGCGCATGGGCCTGGAGTGGCTGCACCGGTTGGCTCTGGAGCCGCGCAGGCTCGCCAGCCGCTATCTGCGCGACGACCTGCCCTTCGCGCTCACGCTACTGGCGGCGGCGCTGCGCACCCGGCTGACCCCGCGCACCCGGCTGACCCCGCGCACCCGGCTGGCCCCGGTGCGCCCGGCAGGTAGGCTTGCCGTGAACGCGCCCACGGTGCCGGTCCAGCCCGGCGAGGTCCGCCCGCTCGCGGTCGTCATCGTCACCTACGCCAGTGCCGAGGTGGTCGCCGACTGCCTCAAGGCACTCCCGGCGGCCCTCGAAGGCGCCGGGGACGCTCGGATCATCGTCGTCGACAACGCCTCTCCGGATAACACCGTCGATGTCGCGCGGCGAGTAGCGCCGGAGTCGGAGATCGTGCGCAGGAACGGCAATGATGGTTTCGCGGCCGGGGTCAATGCAGGGCTCGCCGCGACCCGGGGCTGCGACGTCCTCGTGCTCAACCCGGACATCCGCCTCGCCCCCGGGTCGATCGCGGCGCTGCGCAGCAACCTGCTCGTGCCAGGCACCGGTATTTCGGTGCCCCGGCTGCTCGACGCTGCGGGCAAAGTGTGCCCGTCCCTGCGGCGGCGGCCGACCGCACTCCGCGCTCTGGCGGCGGCGCTGCTGGGCGGCACTCGGGTAGGGGGGGTGCCGGCGCTGGGAGAGCTGATTCTCAACCCCGCGCCTTACCTGCGGGGCGGCACCGCAGCGTGGGCCACCGGTGCCGCCTGGCTGGTGTCGGCCGACTGTATCGCCGCGGTGGGCACTCTGGACGAACGGTATTTCCTCTATTCCGAGGAGACCGAGTACATGCTGCGCGCAGCGGATCACGGCTTCGTGGTGCGGCTGGCGCCGGCGGCGGTGGCCACCCACCTGGGTGGCGCACAGGAAAGTTCACCGCCGCTGTGGGCGCTGTCGGTGACCAACCAGGTGCGGTTGCACCGCGAGCGACGTGGCATGGCAGCCGCCGCAGCCATGTGGCTCGCCCTCGTGCTCAGCGAGACGCTGCGGTTGATCGCACACCGCCGTGCCGGGCGCCGACGCCACCTGGCCGCGCTGACCGCGCTGACCCGGATGCGGCGGTGGCCGCAACGGCCGGGATTGGCAGCCGAGCGAACGGTCGGTGAACCGGGATACGTGTGCTTCTCCGCGCAGGACTGGTGGTACCACAACCGGGCCCACTCCGACTTCCAGCTGATGCGCGAGATCGCCCAGCATCGCCGGGTGCTGGTGGTGAACAGCATCGGCATGCGGATGCCGTTACCGGGCCGCAGTACCCATGCCACCCGCCGCGTCCTGCGCAAGCTGCGCAGTGTCGCGAAACTGGTCCGCCGACCATTGCCGGACCTGCCGAACTACTACGTGATGAGCCCGCTGCCGTTACCGTTCTACCGCAGCCGCAGACTCCGCGTCCTGGGCGCGGTCCTGGTACGAGTCCAGGTGCGGGCGGTGTGCCTGGCACTCGGGCTGCGAGCCCCGGTGATCATAGCGACGCTGCCGACAGCCTGGGACGTGATCCGCCCGATGCGGCGGCACGCTCTGGTGTACAACCGCTCCGACCGTCACTGCGAGTTCCCCGAGGCGGATCGCGCCACCATCGAAGACCTGGAGCGTGCGCTCCTGACCGAAGCCGATCACGTGTTCTACGCCAGCCGATCGCTGCTGGCCAGTGAGCGCGCACTGACCGGCGACCGGGCGCATTTCCTGGACCACGGCGTCGACATCGAGCACTTCAGACGCTGTCAGCCAGCCGAACTCCCGACCGACCTCGCGGGAATCCCCGAACCTCGGGTGGGCTTCTTCGGCGCTCTGGATGACTTCCTCGTCGACTTCGACCTCCTCGAACTCCTCGCCGCCGAACTACCGGACGTGTCACTGGTGCTGATCGGTGACGCCACGCACCCGATGGGCCGGTTCGAGAAGTACTCCAATGTCCATTGGCTGGGTTACCGCCCCTACGCGCAGATCCCGGCCTACGGTTCCGGCTTCGCGGTCGGGATCATGCCATGGCTGGACAACCCATGGATCGCCCACTCGAACCCGGTCAAGCTCAAGGAGTACCTGGCGCTGGGCCTTCCGGTGGTCAGTACAGCATTCGCCGAGATCGCCCACTACACAGACCGGGTCTGCGTCGCGGCGACACCGGCGGAATTCGTCGCCGCGATCCGCTCGGCTCTGGCCGGCGGCGGCCCCGGAACCCCGCAGACTCGCCGAACCTCGGTGCTGGACGCGTCCTGGGCGGCGCGCTGCGACGAGCTCATCGGGCTGGTCGAGGGCCAGCCGCGCGATCTCGGGGCGGTGCAACCATGAGGCGTTGGCGCCGTCTCAGTACCGCACAATGGACGCGAGGCGGACGGCGCGGCGTCCTGATGATCTCCGCCATCATCCTGGCGGTGGTGGCGGTCGCCGCAACCTTCACCACTAATGCCTACCGGGCACCGGATCCAGGTGGCATCGGTGCCCCGGCGGCGCTGGGTCTGCCGCGGGTGGCGTGGGAAGGGGGGCCGGGTTACTACACCCGGTTCCCCACTACCGCAGCAGCGGAATGGACCGATCCGAAATTCTTCCCTATCGGGGTGTGGTTCGAGTCGGTGCTCCACCAGGGCGATATCGACCTGGACAAAGCCGCCGGACTCAACACCTACATCGAACTCACCGACGACAGCGACATGACACTGATCCGCACCAACAGCATGTTCGCCATCCCGAGCAAACCCCTACCCGGCTACGGGAAAGAAACCGTCGCATGGCTGATCACCGACGAAGCCGACCTGCTGTACGGCCCCGGCTCGGACCCCTGGACCGGGCCGCAGGACGGGAACACCTGCATTCCCATCCAAGACCAGGGCGGCCAGTGCGGCTACACCGTGATGCAGACCCTCGCCGACCGGCTCCCCAAAGACGGACGCCCCCGCTACGCCAACTACGGAAAAGGAGTCATAGAATTTGAGAGCGACACCCAAGCAGAGAAATTCGTCAACGACTACACCGACATCACCTCAGCAGACCTATACTACTACACCGACCCATACCAGACACCCGAACTACGACGCTCCACCAAATACGGCGCCCTGATCGACCGGATGCGGAAACTCGACACCACCGACGGAAAACAACAACCGATCTGGGCCTTCATCGAGGTAGGCCACCCCTTCACCGAAGACACCGCACCCACCATCACCAGCGACCAACTCGCCGGAGCCGTCTGGAACTCACTAATCCACGAAGCACGCGGAATCATCTACTTCAACCACAACTTCGGCGGACCATGCTGGAGCCAACACGTCCTCCGCGAAAACTGCGGCGCCACCATCCGCCCCACCGTCACCGAAACCAACCGCCGAATCACCGAACTAGCCCCCATCCTGAACACCCAATCCTACCAATGGACCTTCAACCCGAAACTAGACACCATGCTCAAAGAACACGACGGATCCTTCTACATCCTCGCGATGACCGGACCCGACAACCCCACCGGCACCCACACCCTCACCCTCCCACCAGAAATCCACGCCACCCACGCCGAAGTCCTCTACGAAAACCGCGAAATACCCATCACCCCCACCGGACTCACCGACACCTTCACCACCGAATACCAAACCCACATCTACCGGATCACCCCCTGATGCGCCACGCCTGCCGTTCGGCCGGAGTTCGATCGATATTCACTTCAGTCCTCCGCGTGACGGCCAGCTCACCTGTCGCTCTATCTGGCCATACAATGGGCGATTTTCCGCAATCCCCTCCTCGACTGCCGGCTTCCCCACGTTCACCTTCGGCAGGCAGCGTCCCCCCGGCTGCGGGTCATGTCCAAGCCAGAGAGGACGGTTCACCATGGCGGAGGCCAGCTACTCGAGACGGGTACGTGGAGGCGCGCTGAGCATCATGGTCGGTATCGCGCTGGGTACGTCCACGCTGCCTGCCGACGGTGACGTGGGTGCAGATCACCCTGGGGCGCAGAGGCAACTCGAACACACCGTGTCCGGGCCCGCCGATCAGCAGTTGTTAGGGGCGTCGGGAGGCCTGCCCGGACACGCCGGACTGGCCAGCCCATTGGATGTGGCTGATCCGCCCGTCGTCCCGCCGGTGGCCCGGTTCTACATAACGTGGGTGCTCCGTTGGATCCACGCCTACCAGAAGGCCAGGCAAACCGCCACCCCGGTCCCGTCGAGTACGCCGCCCTTGCCGACCACTCCACCGGAGCCGAGTCCCCTTCCCTCTGCAACGTCGGCGCCACCCACACCAGCGCCGACGCCCACACCCACACCCACGCCCACACCCACCACCCCGGGTGCCCCGGCGGCGCTGGGTCTGCCGCGGGTGGCGTGGGAAGGGGGGCCGGGTTACTACACCCGGTTCCCCACTACCGCAGCAGCGGAATGGACCGATCCGAAATTCTTCCCTATCGGGGTGTGGTTCGAGTCGGTGCTCCACCAGGGCGATATCGACCTGGACAAAGCCGCCGGACTCAACACCTACATCGAACTCACCGACGACAGCGACATGACACTGATCCGCACCAACAGCATGTTCGCCATCCCGAGCAAACCCCTACCCGGCTACGGGAAAGAAACCGTCGCATGGCTGATCACCGACGAAGCCGACCTGCTGTACGGCCCCGGCTCGGACCCCTGGACCGGGCCGCAGGACGGGAACACCTGCATTCCCATCCAAGACCAGGGCGGCCAGTGCGGCTACACCGTGATGCAGACCCTCGCCGACCGGCTCCCCAAAGACGGACGCCCCCGCTACGCCAACTACGGAAAAGGAGTCATAGAATTTGAGAGCGACACCCAAGCAGAGAAATTCGTCAACGACTACACCGACATCACCTCAGCAGACCTATACTACTACACCGACCCATACCAGACACCCGAACTACGACGCTCCACCAAATACGGCGCCCTGATCGACCGGATGCGGAAACTCGACACCACCGACGGAAAACAACAACCGATCTGGGCCTTCATCGAGGTAGGCCACCCCTTCACCGAAGACACCGCACCCACCATCACCAGCGACCAACTCGCCGGAGCCGTCTGGAACTCACTAATCCACGAAGCACGCGGAATCATCTACTTCAACCACAACTTCGGCGGACCATGCTGGAGCCAACACGTCCTCCGCGAAAACTGCGGCGCCACCATCCGCCCCACCGTCACCGAAACCAACCGCCGAATCACCGAACTAGCCCCCATCCTGAACACCCAATCCTACCAATGGACCTTCAACCCGAAACTAGACACCATGCTCAAAGAACACGACGGATCCTTCTACATCCTCGCGATGACCGGACCCGACAACCCCACCGGCACCCACACCCTCACCCTCCCACCAGAAATCCACGCCACCCACGCCGAAGTCCTCTACGAAAACCGCGAAATACCCATCACCCCCACCGGACTCACCGACACCTTCACCACCGAATACCAAACCCACATCTACCGGATCACCCCCTGATCAACAACCCGACCGGACCCCGCAAACCTGTAACAAACGACGAGAGGAAACCGATTGTCAAGTAGACGACCGCGAGCGCGGTCGATACGGCCACCGCGCCGGGATAAAGAAAAGAGGTGGCCATGCGGACCAGCCAGGTGAACTCCGAGGGGGCGCTCGGCCTACGTGTGGGGGAACTGGTGGAGGTGCGCAGCGCGGAGGAGATCCTCGCGACCCTCGATGAGAACGGCGAGCTGGACTCGCTGCCTTTCATGCCGGAGATGCTGGCCTACTGCGGTCAGCGTTACACGGTGTACAAGGTGGCCCACAAGCTGTGCGACACGCAGGACTGGACCGGCATGCGGCGGATGCGCGACGCGGTTCACCTGACGGGGGTCCGCTGTGACGGCCAGTCGCATGGCGGTTGCCAGACGGCCTGCCTCATGTACTGGAAGGAGGCGTGGCTCAGGCGGGTGGACGGCGCCGCCGATCCGGGGCCCGCCGACCAGGCACCGGCACCGGGACCGGCCCGGTGCACTCTGCCACTGCTCGACGCTTCGACCAGGAAGGAGCCGTTCAGCGACGGTGCGCCACGGTTCGCCTGCCAGGCCACCGAACTGCTGAGGGCGGCGCCCGAGCAGCTGCCGATGCGCGATCTGGACCAGTACGTGCGCGACATCCGCACCGGCAACGCGGGGATGCTCGCGACGCTGCGTGGTTTCCTCATCGCGCTGTTCAACCGGTTCCAGGGATACAGCACCCGGGTACTCCCGCGTCGGCTCTGGTTCCGCGGAGGATTGCAGTGGGGCTTCGTGACGGGGTCGGGCACCCGGACCCCCACCGCGCGAACCGACCTGCAACCCGGTGAACTCGTCCGGATCAAGTCGAAGGACGAGATCATGAAGACCTTGAACAAGGACCGCCTCAACCGGGGTATGGGATTCGAGGAGGAGATGTCGCGGTACTGCGGCCGCCAAGCGCGGGTATTGCGCCGGGTGGACCGGTGTATCGACGAGCGGACCGGCCGGCTGCTGACCATGAAGAACCCATGCATCGTGCTGGAGGACACGGTGTGCGCCGGCGCGTACAACGTGAACTGCCCACGCGCGATCTACTCCTTCTGGCGGGAGATCTGGCTCGAACGGGTCGACGAGCCGACACGGTAGTCCGGGTACCAGATCGGTGAACGGCAGGTGAGAGCAAGGAGGTCGATCCGAATGCCCACCGGGCACCCGCTGGTATCAATCTGTCTTCCGGTACGCGATGGCGAGAAGTTCCTCGCCGAGACCGCCGAATCCGTCCTTGCCCAAGACCACGAGCGACTCGAAATGATCATCTCGGATAATGCATCCGGTGATGGCACTGAAGATATCTGCCGGGAGTTGGCCCGCTCCGACCGCCGGGTTCGTTACCATCGCCAGCCGCACAACATCGGGCTGTTGAACAACTTCGCCGAAGTGCAAAGACTGGCCAGGGGCGAGTACTTCAAGTGGATCGGTGACGACGACTGGTTGGCTCCGGCATACCTGTCGCGTTGCTTGGCCGCCTTCACCGAGGATCCGCGTCTCATCCTGGTCACCACACAGCAGCTCTACATCAACACGGATGGTATGTCGCGGACCCTCCCCTACGACCGTAGGGAGCTGCACTCGCCGCAACCGGACGTGCGGTTCGCTGAGATGCTGCGTCTGCTGACTGAAAGCCACCTGCTGCTCGATCCGCTGTACGCCCTGATGCGGCTGCCCGTGGTTAGCCGGATTCCCCGCCGGAACATGCTTCGGGAGGACGAGACGTTCGCCGCGACGATGGCGCTGGCTGGACCGTTCGGGCATGTACCGGAGATCCTGGCCCGTCGGCGCACCCGCCCGTTCACCCGACTGCCGGTCCTCGCCGAACGGCTCGACCTGCCGCGCTGGCACGCGCGCATCGCGACCGCGCTGCAGTGCAGGGCTCTCCTACACGCGGTCGAGCAGGCAGACCTGGATCCAGGGCAACGTCGTCGGGCGCGTGCCGCCGTCGCACGCCTGTACCTCCGCCGCCACCTTCGGACTGCGATCAGGCGGGGCACGGCGCTGGCGCGCCGTCTCGACACGACGACCAGGGTGTCCGCCGCCGTACGTTCCAGTGGCCGGGTCGGTGGCTGACCGGGCCGCGGCGTTCGTGGGCCAGCGGGTCCTCGTCACCGGCGCCACCGGGTTCCTCGGGTCGCACCTCGTCGAACGCCTCGTGGCTGGCGGGGCTCAGGTGCATGCCGTGTGCCGGCGTGACGTGCCACCTCAGGACGGGGACGTACGTTGGGCGCATCTCGACCTGGCCGATGCCGCCGCCACCGCGGACCTGATCGCCTCGATACGCCCTGACGTGGTCTTCCATCTCGCCGGTGAAGTGACCGGTGCGCGGGACGTGGACCTGGTGCTGCCGGTCTTCCGCAACACCCTGCACAGCACGGTCAATATCCTGGCGGCAGTAGCCGGGTACGGCCCGGAACGGGTCGTGCTGGCAGGCTCTCTGGAGGAAGCGGGGATCGGCGAGGACGGGGCGCCGCCGTCCTCGCCTTATGCGGCCGCCAAGTGGGCAGCCACCGCCTATGCCGCGATGTTCCGTGCGCTGTGGGCGTCACAGATCGTCACACTGCGTATCTCGATGGCCTACGGACCGGGGCAGCGTGACCGGCGCAAGCTGGTGCCCTACGTGATCGACTCGCTGCTGCACGGGCGCGCTCCACGACTCACCAGCGGCGCGCGACGGGTGGACTGGGTGTACGTCGACGACGTGATCGAGGCCTTCCTCGCGGCCGCAGCGACTCCGGACGCGAGCGCAGTGATGGATATCGGCTCCGGGTCCTCCACGTCCATCGGTGATGTGGTGAGCATGATTCAGAACGTCCTCGATGTGGACGTCGAACCGGATTTCGGCGCGCTGCCGGATCGGCCGCACGACCGGGACCGGCTGGCCGACCTCACCGCTGCCAGGACGCTACTGGGCTGGAAGCCGATGGTCGGGCTGCCCGAAGGTCTGGCCGCGACCGTGAGTTGGTACCGGCGGATTCAGGGTCATGATCGGAAAGAGCATAAAGATTAGCTTTGCACATCCAGAACAACGTTCGTGAGCGCTGAAGGCTCCCACCAGGGGTAGTTAGGAAAGAGCTGCCCGAGCACGGACGCGGCCAAGACCAAGGCCGGGAGGAGCAGGCGACCCCGTACGTGAGGCTGTGTGTCCACGTGAGGCTGTGTGTCCACGTGAGGCTGTGTGTCCACGTGAGGCTGTGCATCCCGAGCGGGTAAGAGAAGTAAGGTGACGACCGTCGCCGCGAATGCGAGTGCCCACCACCGACGGTAATCGATGCCTATGACACTTAAGGCGACAGCCATCGCCGCATACAAGGCCGCATACGCCCCAAAAAGACGTCCACCTCGACGACCCAGTAGATACCACAGCAACACGGTTGTCGCAGCCCAGCAACCTCCGAGCAACAACAGGCATATCCCGAACGTGATCGGGGAAATGTCAGCGAAATGCCGCAACGTCTGCTCTGTTGTCTGTGTCAGCGCGGAGATAGCGTTCGACTTGTACCTATCGGTACCGGTACCCGCGGCCTGAGCCGCATCCACGGCAATCAGCAACGATGTGCGGGACGGCATGACAGTCACGCTCGCCAGCGCTACCAGCGCTCCGGGCACGAGTACAGCGGCAACCCTGACGATGAGCCCTCGACCGGTCCAGCCGACTGCGCCCAGGGCCACCACCGTGAGAGGTACCAAAAACGCGATCAGTAACTCCTGCGAGGCCACGGCGATCGCTGTGGCGACGCTCATTCCGATGAACGCCGGCCATTGCAGACGGCCGGGACGTGGCATCACAGCAGCGAACATCACGAACACGATGATTCCGATGGTGTCGTACCGACCGATATCTCGCACAAGCAGCGAAAACGCGAACGGTGATACCACGACCAGCGCCGTCGCGACCGCTCGCACATCATCAGCGGCGACCCGCCACACTGCACGCGCCAACACCACCCACGCGACCGCTGCCGACACAAGCAAAGCAATTGCAGCTGCGGTCATCTGCGTGATCGTCGGGGATCCGCCGGTAACGACCGAGAGCACTTCACCCGGCAAACCACGACGAACAAAGCCGTCCCGGTAAGTGATCCAGAATTGGCTGGCTTGCCACGGCTCCACGAACTGGCTCGTCACCGCGCGCCAGAGAGCAATTACGCTGAGCAGGATGGTTGCGGCGATGGCGATGGCGACTGTCGCGGCTGCGCTCAGGCGGACAACTCCAGGCGTAATACTCGGGGCGGCCACAAGGATTTAGTCGTGGTTTCCGGTAGCCATGTTACCGACTTTTCGTCATGATATTTCAGAGGTAGACGGTGAGAACGAGAGTGGCGACCCAGGCCACCGCGAGCACCTGCAGTACTCGGTCACCAAGGGCGATCTCCTCGGGTTCTCCGGCATTGCCCCGGTCCACGTCCACCGCATAGCGCAGCACCGCCATCACGAACGGCACCATCGAGATCACCGACCACACCGAGTGGTGACGCGCCGACACATTCTCGAATGCCCACAACCCATAGGTTGTGATCAACACAGTAGCCGACATACCCCACACGAACCGTAGGTAGGACGCTGAGTACCGCGCCAGCGACTTGCGGATCTCCACCCCGGTTTCCTCGCGCAATCGGATCTCGGCGTATCTCTTGCCGGCCACCATGAACAGCGATCCGAACGCCGCGGTCAGCAGGAACCACGGCGAGAGCGCGATCGCCACCGCCGTGGCCCCGGCGATCGCCCGCATGAGGAACCCCGAGGCCACGATGCACATGTCGATGACCGGTTCGTGCTTGAGCCACAAGCAGTAGGCCAGCTGCATCGCTGCGTAGATCGCGATGACGATCAACAAATTGGTGGCGACCAGCGCGGCGAGCACCAACCCCGCGGCCAGCAATATCACTGACAAGCTGATCGCCAATGCCGGGGATACCACTCCCGATGCGATCGGCCGTTGGCGCTTGGTCGGGTGCGCCTGATCAGCCGCCATATCCAGGGTGTCGTTGACCAGATACACCGCCGAGGCTGTCAGGCAGAACGCTGCGAACGCTAAACCCACGTTGGGCAGAATGCGCAGGTCCGGCAGCACACCCCCGGCGAACGGGGCGGCTGTCACCAGGACATTCTTCACCCACTGCCGTGGACGGACCGCCCTGATCAAGCCCAGGCCTACCGACATGTGGGGTCGCGTCGTACTCTGCGGGCGCGCCGTCGTGGTCATGTCTCGCTCCTGTCGACCACCAGATCAGCCAGAGACGCGCCCAGGCTTCCACCCCCACCAATGTCGGCACCGGTGCACTTGTGTGGTATCGCACGCGGCGCGTCATTGTTACCAAGGGCCGCAGTCTCCTCCGTATGCGGCTGCCAGGTGGGCCTGCACGGCTAATGCCGCGATGTTCCGCGCACCCCGGGCGACGTAAAATCGTCACACTGCGTATCTCGATGCCTACGGGATCGAACCGGATTCGGCGCGCGGCCGAGCGGGTGAAATGTGTAACACGGGACGGGAAATACCGATGAACAAAGAGACCGACGACGCTGGCCGCTTACGCGAGGTGCGCGTGCAAATGACCACCGTGTTCTCAAATCCAAGCTTCGACGATGCTGCCCGCCGCCAACGGCTCTACACCGGACAGATTATGGTGTATTCGGCAAGCCCCAGTTCGATGGCGTTCATCGAGCACGCCCGGGAGATGATCACCGAGGCGTTCGGTTCGGGGGATCCGGAGACCGCGCAGTTCGACATGCCGGTCGAGGAGTTCGCCGCGGTCCTCGCCGACCTCAAACCGAGGTTCATCCACCACCCGCAGTCCAAAGAGCTGATCCGCACGCTGCTCGCCGAGTTCGGTTGCGATCCAGATCAGACCTATTTCGACGTGCCCCGGCTGCGCACCTCGACCTCCGACTCCTACCTCACCTCGGGGATCTCCTACGCGTTCCACCCGCACCGCGACACCTGGTACTCGGCGCCGTTCAGTCAGATCAACTGGTGGCTACCGATCTTTCCCGTGGTTCCGGAAAACGTCATGGCGTTCCACCCAAGATACTGGTCGCAGCCGGTCCGCAACGGCTCCCGCCGTTACGACTACGACGAGTGGAATCGCACCAGCCGCCACACTGCGGCGCAGCACATCCGGGTCGATACCCGTGAGCAACCCAAACCGGAGGAGTCGATCGAGCTCGACCCGCAGGTTCGGGTGGTGCCCGAGGTGGGCGGCACGATGCTGTTCTCCGGCAACCAGCTGCATTCAACGGTGCCGAACACCTCCGGGCGGACCCGGTACAGCATCGACTTCCGCACCGTGTACCTGCCCGATGTGGTCAACCGGCAGGAGGCGCCCAACGTCGACTCAGAGTGCACCGGCACGACGCTGCGGGACTTCCTGCGAACCCGCGACCTGGAGCGCATGCCCGAACAGGTCGCGCTGAGCTACCAGCGTGGGGTCACCGCGCAGGTGTGACACCGCCCCGCGGCTTCCGGTGCGCGGGCGGCTGGCACAGGCCATGACCGGCAGGAGAGAGGACGGTACGCCATGGCGGAAGCCGATTCCTCTCGGCAGGTGCGTGGAGTTGCACGGAGCATCGTGGCCGCCGCTATCGTGATGGCCCCGTTCATGCTGCTGGCTGGCGGTCATCTCGGTGTCGGTCCCTCCACCGGGGTGCAGGGCCAGCCCGAGCGCGGGGCGTTCGGGCTGGCCAACCAGCAACTCCTGGGCGCATCGGGCGTCATGCCCCGAGACGAACGACTGGTCAGCCCATTGGGCGTGACTGTGCCGGTAGGTTCACTCGCCATCCCGCCACTCGCACGGGAGGCATACCACCGCGCCGCGTCGGTCCTCCAAATCAGGATGGAACGCTGCCGGCTGGACTGGTCGTTGCTGGCCGGCCTCGGCGAGGTCATCTCCAAGCACGGCGGAAACCTGCTGGCCCCGGATGGCACCACGTCGAGCCCGATCCTAGGCTCGCCACTGGATGGGAGCACCGGCCGCGCCAGGATCGTGGACACCGACAACGGGAAGATCGACGGTGACAGCGTCTGGGACCGCGCCGCCGGTCCGCTGCAATTCATGCCTGTGGTGTGGTCGCGGGTGGGTGCCGACAACAACGGCGACGGCACAGCGAGCCCACACAACATCTACGACGCGGCGCTGAGCGCCGGGCGCTACCTCTGTGACAACAACGCCCGGCTCGACTCCCAGGACGGGCAGGCCCAGGCCGTGTTCCGCTACCAGCACTCCCGGCTGTTCGTGGCATCCGTGCTGGGTTGGGCCCAGGCGTACGCTGCGGCCGAACCGCCGCCGGCAGCCGTGGCCGCCGTGTTCCCGTTGCCGGAGTTGGGACCCCAGACGAGTGTGCTGCCGTTCCCGGCCGGCACACCGGCGCCGGGTCCGGTTCCCTCTGGTGCGGCAGTGCCTCCGGCAAGCGCAGCACAGCCTGCGGCAATACCTCCATCTTCTCCCCCGCCATCCCCTTCTCCCCCGCCGTCCCCTTCTCCCCCGCCGTCCCCTTCTCCCCCGCCGTCCCCTTCTCCCCCGCCGTCCCCTTCTCCCCCGCCAACGCCTTCTCCCCCGCCATCCCCTTCTCCCCCGCCGTCCCCTTCTCCCCCGCCAACGCCTTCTCCCCCGCCAACGCCTTCTCCCCCGCCAACGCCTTCTCCCCCGCCAACGCCTTCTCCCCCGCCAACGCCTTCCCTCCCTCCATTCCCTTCCCTCCCTCCATTCCCTTCTCCGCCTCCCTCGCCCCCGCCCGCGCCGTCCCCCTCGCCCTCGCCGTCCCCCCTCCCTAATCCCGACGAACGTGCTTCCACAATTCGGACACGGTCCTGATAAGCCCCGTTCGGGACGGAGATAAAATTGGGCTCCAATACTCGGATCTCCGCCGAAATCGAATGGCAAGCCAGGAGAGCCCGCCGATAGGGCATGGAACAGATGGACTGCCGATCCTCGCGCGAGACAGGCAGATTCATCCCGGACCCGTCAGTACCGCATATGAGGAGCAGGGGACGGTGGCCCGTGTCGAGGCCGCTGTACAGCGGCTCGATGCAGGCAACGTGTTCGTCAACGCGGCTGTGCGCACGGTGGCCGTCGGCGCCCAGGTACCCGAACCGCCCGAAGGACCGGCCTGGCGAGAACGCGTGGCCCAGCCCGGGATGCTCTCGATCATCGCAGAACACCTGCAACCTCGCGTTGACGACGAACTCCGCGCGGTACGGCTGAGCCGTACCGCGCGGCACCTGCGAGTAATGGCCGATCTGCGGTTCGTCCAGGAGGTCTTCGACGAAGCGGGGATCGACTGGCTGGTCTTCAAGGGACCGGTGCTCTCGGAGGTCATCTACCAGCGCCGAGGTACCCGCAACTGCGGCGACCTGGACATCCTGGTACGCCCGCGAGATATCGGCGCCGCGGTCGATCGACTCCTCGACCGGGGTGCCCTACCACTGCACGATGACTGGAGAGCCCTGCGGGCCAAGGGTGACGGCGAGTGTGAGTTCCTGCTCCCGAACGGGACGCCGATAGATCTGCATTGGGATGTCATCAACGACGGCCGCGTGCGGCCGGGCTTCGCGTTCTCGCCCGAGAAACTCTTCGCCGCCAGCCGGACGGTGCTGATCGGCGACCGAGCCGTTCAGACCTTCGGTCCGATCGACACTGCGCTGCACGTCGCTCTACATGGCTGCCGATCAGGTGGCGACCGGCTACGCTGGCTGCTCGACTTGCAGCAAGCCTGCTGCGCTGCGACACCAGCGCGTCCGATCTCCTCGAGCGCGCCGAACATTCCGCGTTGAGCTCGTCCTGAGGGTCATGCCGATTTTAGATCTCGTCCAGGGCGTTTTTCAACAGGTCGGCGGGATCCTCGGCGGCAGCTGAAGCAAGTCCATCCAGCAGGCCACGCAAACGGGTCACCCATACACTCCACCATGAGTAACAAGTTGATCTGCGCTCCTCGACCTATTACTCCGTACGGGATACCAGCGCATTCCTGGTGACCGCGCTCACCGAGGGAGCGTCCGAACAGACCCTTGTCGAACGGTTGATGAGCAGCTACGACACCACTGAGGACACCGCCCGCAGCGATGTCGGCGACTTCCTCGGCGAGCTGTCCCGCCGAGACCGCCTCGAGCCCGCCGATGAGTGAGTCGCACCTGCTCAACCCCACCCCGGCCCGGGGCACACTCGACGACGAGGGCTACTACCGCCCTTCCGACTACAAGATGCTCACCTGCTGGGTCGATGGCTTTCACCGGCCGGGGCGAGGCGGATGAGAGCCGCTACCAAGAGCTGGTGATCCGCGAGCTGGGTCTGCGGGAGTGGTACCGGTTCCGGGACGTCGAGGCGTTCGATGTCCTCGGGGAACGGGCGCGACACGGCCTCACCCGGCACGGGCTGCTCTGGCCCGCGATGCTGCATTGTCACGCACCGCTGGTCGAGCTCGCAGCCGGCGGCGGCGGGATCATTTCCGGCGCGAGGAACAGCCGCGACTCGTAGAGCGTGGTGGAGCCACCCGCGCCCGCCTGCAGGCGGGCGGCGAGCATGCGCATCGCGACCAGCGCCGCTGCGGCTGCCGCGAGGCCGGACACCAGAGTGATGACGGCCTGGACCAGGTCCAGCGGCTTGGTCAGCGCCAGCAGCGGACCGAGCCGCACCACGCCTGGTCAACCAGCACCGCGTCGAGCAGCTGCTTGGTCACCAGTACCTGCGCCACCGCGATCAGTGCGTTGAGCAACGTCAGCAGCAGCGCCCAGACGAACGGGGCCCGGGCGTCCGACCACACCGTTGCGAACGCATCGCGCAGCAGCGTCCAGAAACCGCGCACCGAGCGCTTCGTCTGCTTGTACCTGGTAATAGTCGTAGTTCGCGTTGTCCCGGGCCGCCGCGGCCACGAGTTCGCTGCGGTCCTCACTCGCCGGCACCGAAGGAACCTGGGATCGCATGCGCAGACGGTACGGGTTGCCAACGCCGGCTGGCGAGCCCGACCGACGGCCGTAGACTCCGGACCTGGGCGTTAGTGGCGCAGCTCGAACGGTGGAGGCGATGCGGTGCGTCGTATCGAGATGCCCAGGGCCTCGACCATGTCATCGACGGTGATGGCCTGCGCGTCGCGGTGCATCGCCAGGCCGCGCCGCGCGAGTTCGGTGGCCAGCTGGTCTTGGTGGTCATCGACCTGCTCGCCCCGGGCCGGGTCGCGGATGGCCAGGATCGGGTAGCGCCCGGCGTTGAGTGCAGCCAGCGCCGAACCGGTGCCGGCATGGCTGATCACGATGTCCGCCTTGCACAGCGCGGCGGCCAACTCGGCCGCCGGAAGCGCCGGCGTGGCCTGGATGGGCAGGTCATCCACCGGGGTGTCGGCGCTCTGCCACAGCACCTCCACCGGGAGGCCGCTCACCCGGGCCAGTTCACCCTCGGGTGCCAGCAACGGGACCAGGTGCTCGAACAACCGGCGGAACGGATACTGGGTCGCCGCCCCCACCGTCACCACCACCCGGATCAGCGCATCGGGCTCCCGAGCCACGGCCGCGGATTCGTAACCGTCGAACACGCTGCCGGCGTAGCCCCACCGCTGGTCGGCCCAGCTCTGGTACTGGGTGTAGGTACGCACGCCGGGTATCCACCGCAGAACCCGTCCGGTCAGCGACGGCCCGCTCACCCGCGTCGCGCTCTCGATGTAGTGGCACTCCACCCCGCGGGCAGCCAGATAGGGCAGATACCCCAGCGCGATTCCCGACCCCGTCGAGACCGCTCTGGTCACCTTCCGACGCCTCATCAACCGGCGCGCACGGGGGATGCACCGGAGCACATCGGGCACGTTGCGTACCCCGACATAGGGCACGAACTCCACGTCCCGATCCGCCAGCATCGACCGGCTCTGCTCATTCGCATGGGTCACCCACACCGCACCCCCGTTGGGCGGGATCCGGCTGGCCAGGCTGTCGAGCTGGGTGAGGTGCCCACCTGTCGTAGCGACAAACAGCGTGGTCATTGTGCGTTACTCCCGTTCCACCTCGAACACTCACTGCTTTAAGCACCCACAGCGACGAATCGAACCCGCTCGGTCACATTCACCCTACCCCAGCATGTGGGTGAGCTCGACAACGCGACACGGCAAGCACCGGAGCGCGACACGCCGAGAGGGGCGGTACGGTCGCGGGCGTGAACGCGCCGCAACCGGAGACCGTGCTCGTTGATCCTCGCAGCGATCCGCGCTGGCGCCAGCTCGCGTTGGGGCCGCAGGGCAGCGTGTTCACCTCGCCCCCGTGGCTGCGCGCGGTGTGTGCCACCTACGGGTTCACCCCGGCTGCCACGGTCCGGCTCGACTGGGACGGCTCACCGCGCGCCGGGCTGGCCTGGGTACCGATCAGCGACCTTCGCGGCGACCGGTTGTCCAGCCTGCCGTTCTCCGACCGGGCAGAACCGCTCACCGATGACCAGGTCGACTGGAAGGCACTCGTCGAGGGCGTCATCACCGACACCGCTCCGCTCACACTGCGGTGCTGGGACACCGCGGTACCCGTCGGTGACGTCCGCTTCAACCAGGTCGCTGCGGCGGCCTGGCACGGTACACCGCTGACCACCGCTATCGAAGAACTCCGGCAGCGGCTGTCCCAGCACGCCCGGCGAAACATCGGGATCTCCGAGCGCGAAGGAGTCCGGGTCGAAGCCCGTACCGATCGGGACGCCGTGCGCCGGTTCCACGAGCTGCACGTCGTGCTGCGCAAACGCAAGTACCGGCTGCTGGCCCAGCCCGTCGAACTGTTCGAGCACATCTGGGACGCCTTCGCCCCCGACAACGCGATCGTGACGATGCTCGCCTACGCGGGTGACCAGTTGCTCGCCGGTGCGGTCTTCCTCGCCTGGAGCGACACGCTGTACTACAAGTTCGGGGCGTCACTGCATGAGCACCTGGCCCTTCGCCCCAACGACGCGATCTTCTGGGCTGGGCTGCGCTGGGGTGTGCAGCGGGGAGCCCGGCTGCTCGACTGGGGCCTGTCCGACCTCGATCAACCAGGTCTGATCGCGTACAAGGGCAAGTGGGCCACCGAGCAACGGCAGATTGTGACCCTGCGCGCCGGTGGCGAGCACGCGCGCAGCAATCCCGAGGCCGGCCCGATGCTCGGTCAGCTCACTGCCCTGCTCACCGAGGACTCGGTGCCCGACGAGGTGAGCCGGAAAGCCGGCGCGCTGCTGTACCGCTACTTCTGCTGACCCCTTACTTCCTCTGCCTTCCTCTGCTTCGGTATCCGACTGGTCGACACCGCCCGACCGTGCGGCGTCTTGCCCCACGGCTTGACCACCGAGAGACCCGTCGCCACCAGCAACAGCGTGAGCGCGAGCGATCTCCCGATCAGCATCTCCATCCGGACCGGCTCAGCCTCGCCACCCATGACCTGATGTAGCCGAGGCAGCATCAACACCAGTCCGGTGACGGTCAGCGCAGCGGCGATGCCGCACTTGATGAGCACCCACCAGTACCGGGCCAGGCCCCACGGGGTGGACAGTCCCAGGACCAGCCCACTGGCCAGTGCAGCGAACACCACGGGCATCAGCACCCAGACGATAACGGTCAGCGCGAGGGCTATCCCGGCCCGCTCACTCGGATCACTGGTGCCCAGGCCGACCCCCTCCAGCGCCACCAGCGCTCCAGTAAGCCCGAGCCACCCCACCGACACCGCGACGTGCACCGTGAGCAGAGCGGTGCGAGCCCGACGCGATAATCGAGGGACCGCGAATCTCGTCGTAACACTTTCCTCCAAGGCCGCTCCTCCCCCCAGCTGCCGGAAGACGCTCTATTTCCTCCTGGTTTCCTCAGCGCGCGCCCTGCCCCCGAAGCAACGTCGGGACGGTGCGCAGCAAGATCCACAGATCCCTCCAGAAACTCCAATCGCGCACATAAGCGAGATCGAGCTCGAGCATCTCCAGCGTGCCCATCGTGCTGCGCCCACTGACCTGCCACAGCCCGGTGAGCCCGGGTGGAACATCAAAACGCGAGGAGAAACGGTCCGGAAACATCTCCGCCTCCCAGTCCAGACAGGGCCGGGGCCCCACCAGAGACATCTGGCCCCACAGCACGTTGAGCAGTTGAGGAAGCTCGTCCATGCTGGTGCGCCGCAGGAAGGAGCCGACCCGGGTCACCCGCGGGTCACGATCGATCTTCCAGCTGCCGTCGACCGAGGTGTTCTCACCTCGCAGCTCGCGAGCGATGAGATCGCGATGCTGCGCATCGGAACCACCCACCCGCATGGTGCGGAACTTGTACATCGTGAACGGCCGGCCACCCCGGCCTATCCGCTGCTGGCGATACAACGCCGGACCCGGGCTCCCCCACTTGACGGCCGTCGCGACGCACAGCATCGGGATCGCGAGCACCAGCAAGGCGACCACCACCACTGCGAGATCGACGGCACGCCGAGCGATGGGTTCCCATCGAGCAGGCAAGCGTGCCTGTTCAACGCCGTTGGACACTGAGCCTCCCCATGGTGATTCCCAACAGCATGAAAAGCAGGTCCCCGGTACCACGCAGTGTCAGATGTGGATCAAGGACGGTGAGGATGAGCACGAACCACCAGCACACCCATAGCGCTGACGCCGCCGCACCGACGGCACCCGGTTGCGTCATGAGCTCACGCGTCCGGCGCAGCACCACGACCGAGAGCCAGATGAATGCCGCCAACAGCGGGATCCCACCGACCCAGAGCAGCTCCAGGTAGCCGCTTTCCAGGTAGATGACATCTCGCCATCTCTCAGGTGCCTCCAGGACCGAGTCGGGTGAGACCCCCAGTAGGACGTTGGTGACGTCGAACCTCGGTAGATAGAAGTCGGACAGGTTGTTCCAGCGACCGAGCCAGCTGCGGGGCACGCCGAACTCGCCGAAACCCTGCAACCGGCCGATCAACGCGGGTGCACCGATCGCGAGCGCGACCGGAACCAGCCACAGGAACCGCAGCGAGCCGCGACGCACCGTGGAGAAGCGCCACAGGATGAGCGCGGCCGCCACGATCGCGGAGATCCAGGTGGAGAACTGGCCGGTGGCGAGCACTCCAGCACCGAGGACGAGCCCCAACCCCAGCCGCTCCCGGCGATCCAGCAACCCCCTGATCCCGCAGCAAACGATCAAGGTCAGGCAGATGATGACGTAGTCGCCGGTGGCGATCGGCGAGGCAAGCGTGGTCGTGCCCCGCTCAGCGAGCGCCAACGCGTTGCTGTCCGGTGTCCAGACTGCCTGCAGCATCGAGACGACCGGGCCGAAATGCAGGGTCTGCAGGATCGCGATCACCGCGACCACCGCACCCGGCCAGATGATCAGCCGGAAGCACCGCACCAGTTGGGCCTCGGTGGTGACGCTGAAACGGACCAGTAGATAGATGGCAACGAGCTTGCAGATCGGCAGCACAGCTGCCAGATCGGAGACCACGGGCGTCTGCCCACGCATCATCAGCGACAGCAGCGGCCAGGCCGTCGAGGCCAGCATGAAGACACCGAGCGGAATATCGAGCTGGTTGAGCTGCAGCGGAACCCGTTCGCCCCGGGACCATCGGAGATAACCGCCGACCAGCGCTCCGAGCAGCAGCACCACCAGCAGCGCTTCGTTGGGACGCACCAGCGGGATAAGGTGCCCGCGGTCGATGCCGGCGATGATGGGCAGGGTGCCGAGGTAGGCGTAGGTGGCGAAGACCGGTCGGTAGGCCGCCGCTACGAACAGCCCGACCAGGACCAGCACCCCGATAGCACTCAGCACCATCAGCGGGCCGACCGCCACCGCGAGGATCCCACCGGCTATGGCGCAGCCGGCGGCTCCCAGACCCAGCCAACGGCTGATGACCGGGGTCGGCGGACCACCACCGGAAGGAAGCGAGCCGGACCCACCAGCAGCGGGAGGAGAGCCAAAACCCGGCGGAAGGGTTTGGGTCATGTCCCACCACCTATCCGTCGCACTGCGACACGGAGCACCAGGACGTAGACCCCGAGCGTCACGACACCGCCCAGAGACAGCAGGGTGAGGTCGGCGAGCCGAGTGCCGGAACCAAGCTGGTGGATCCACCACATGGCGACGGCCACTGGAACGATCGCGATGGTGGCTGCCAGCGCGGCGGCCAAGCCTCGGGTTTCGAGGAACCGCTCGGGCCGGATCGCTTGACGCAGCCTGGTCAACACCGTCCCGGCGGCGGCGAGTTCACCAGCCAGGATGGCCGCCACCAGCCAGATCAGCCGGGACGAGTCGGCCGGCAACAGCAAAGCCACGGCGGCGGCCACGAGTATTACTCCGAAGGCCAGCTCGCTGGCCCGGCGTGGGATGCGGTCGTCGAGCCGAGCGAACAGCGCTCGCCGAGCGATGTCGTGCACCCCACCAACCAACTGAGCCACCGCGACCAGCACCAGGCAGGCGGCGAGTGGTCCGATCAGATCCGCGTGCCGCAGCTCGCCGTTGGCCAGGAGGTTCGCGATCGGGACGGCGAGCGCCATGAGCAGCACCAGCAGCGGCAGGCTAGCGATAACGGCATAGGACAGACCCTGCCGCCACGCTGACCCGAACGTGGCACCGTCCTCATGATGCGCGGCGTGCGCCAGCCCGGGCAGCGCCGCCATCGACACGGCCCTGGCACTGATGTAGGACAGCGCGAAGAACACGGAATAGGACAGCTGCACGACGAAGGTGCCACCAGGTACCGTGCCGGCCAGCGCGAGCAGCACGAACATCGCTGCGGTCGGCCAGGCCGCCACACCGATCGAGCGCAGCAACCTGCGGGTGATCGCGCGGGCGTCCGGGTCCTGCCGCCAACCCATCGAGGGCCGGGCCAGCAAGCCCACCCGGGCAGTGCCGAACACCTGCAGGGCCGCGTGCAGCGCGACGGCCACGGTGCTGCCCAGCCCGAGCACGATCACCAGCTCGATCGGCACCTGCCCGACGTCCAGCCCGGTGCCGTAGTACCAGCCGGCCAGGACCACGGTCAGGATCAGGATGCCGTTCTCCACCACCTGCGCGCCCGCCGCCAGCGCAAAGCGGCCACGAGCCTGCTGAGCGGCCATACCGAGATGCAGCAGGACGTAGAGCGGAACCTGTGGTGCGACGAGCAGGACCAGCAAGGTGGTGATCCACAATCCCCGGGTCTGTGCACCGGCATCGGGGATGCCGAAGGTCAACGTCCAAGCCACCACCGGTGACAGGATCATCAGCAGCGCGACGACTGCGGCGGAGACCGCCATCAGCCACCCATTGACCCGGCTGAGCACCTCCCGGGCCCGCTCCACGCCGCCGGCTCCGGCGGCGTGGACCAAGCCGGGTACCACCACCATCGCCAGTACCGGCCCGGCGATCATCGTGAACACCATGTTCGGGACGACGTAGCCGGTCTGAAAGGCGTTGGCGAAGTAGGTCGGCCCGAGCACCGCCCCGATCACCACCACGCGAAGCAGCCCGGTGACCCTGCTGACCAGCGTCCAGAAGGCAACGGTGGCCGAGTTTCGAGCTGTACTGGTAGGTGCGGGGTCCTCAAGTGCTGTCACCGTCGCGGCAGCCACAACCAGGACCTCAGGACCTCGTCCGGCGCCGAGCACCTACCGCGACCACGGCACTGGCCACAACCAAACCGACCAGGGCACCGGTGCCAGCCGCGATCAGCGGCTGCGGGAAAACCGGGTCAAGCAGCGTGTAAGGCGGCGTCAGCAGCTGGACAGGCGGCCCCCCTTCACCCCGGAGCTTGGACTGGTTGATCTGGTTCTGAACAGCCTTCTCCTGCTCCTGAGACGCGGTGAGCTCCACCCTTGCGTCATTGAGGGAGGCCTGGGTAGCGGTTCCCGCTAACACCGCGGCAGTGAGTTGCGTCACACGAGTCTGGATCTCCTGGGTGCTCGCTTGGGCGTCCGCAAGCTGGGTCTCGAGGTAACGGGTCGTGCCGGTGGGCTGGCTGGCCAGCGCCAGATACCCGTCGATCACGGCTTGCAGCGTCTGCATCGCCGCCAGCTTGCTGTTACCGTTCGCCTGAACCTGGATGACGTTGCTGTTCTCAACGACCTGCACATCGACTTCCCGATCGAGATCCTTGACCAGTCGGCCTTGTTTGCGCGCGATGTCGCCGAGCAGTCGAGGGCTCTTCAACAACACCAGTTGAGTGGACAGCTGACGATCCTGCTTCAGCGGGTCGCCACCCTGGTCCTGGCCGATGGAGTAGAGGACTTCCGCGCGCGCTCCGTAGGTCTTGGGCAGCACGAGCGCACCAGCCAACCCGGCAGCAGTGCCGAGCAGGATGATCGTCAAAGCCAGCAGCACCAGGCGCGTCGTCAACAGACCACCACCGCCGTCCTCGGGTGGGACCTCAAGCCGGTCACCAGAACGCGGTGGCGGCACCTCACCGGTCACCGGAGACTTCTGCAGTTGCTCTTCGTAGCCCATCGAATGTCCATTCGACTCGCTGGCCCCGTACTGGAAGACATTGGAAACGTTGGTCACAGCGCACCTCCGAGCACATCGCAGACCCGCGCAACCTGCTCAACGCTCAGGGTCGGGGACATGGGAAGGGACAGGATCCGGCCAGCCGCATGCTCGGCTACCGGCAGTTGCTGAGCATCCGGCGCCACCTCGTGGAGGGCGGCCAGGGCCGGTTGCTGATGGCACGGTATCGGGTAATGCACACCCCACCCGATACCGGCTGCGCTGAGCGCCGCACCGACCTTGCGGCGGTCGTCGACCTGGATGACCGCCAAGTGATACACCGGTTCGGCGCCAGGCTGCACAGACACCGGCGTGCAACCCTGCGGCAGCATTTCCCGGTAGGCCGCCATCGCCAACGTGCGCCGGGCATTGCCAGCGTCCAGGCTCGGCAGTTTGGCCGACAGCAGCGCCGCTTGCAGTGTGTCGAGCCTGCTGTTGCGCCCGGACAGATCGTGCAGGTACCGATCAGTGGTGGACCGCCCGTGATTGGCCATGCTGCGGATCTTCTCGGCCAGCGCCAGATCGCTGGTGACCACCGCGCCACCATCGCCCAGCGCGCCGAGGTTCTTACCGGGATAGAAACTGAACCCGGCCGCGATACCCACACTGCCCGCACTGGCGCCCCGGTGCCGGGCACCATGGGCCTGCGCGGCGTCCTCGATGAAAGCAAGCCCGTGCGCGGCCGCGATCGCCGAGATCGGTTCGGGGTCCACCATCTGGCCGTACAGGTGCACGGCGATGATCGCCGCAGTCGAGCCGTTGATCGCCGCTTCCACAGCGGCTGGGTCGATCAGCAGGGTGTCGGCGCAGACATCGACGAACCGAGGCCGCGCACCGATCGCGCAGACCGCCTCGGCGGTTGCGATAAAGGTGTTCGTGGGGACGATGACCTCGTCACCGACTCCGATTCCCAGACCGCGGAGGATGAGTTCCAGTGCGTCTGTCCCGTTGGCCACACCGATACATGCCTTGGCGCCGCAGTAGGAAGCAAGGTCGCGCTCGAAGCGTTCGACCTCAGGGCCGCCGACGAAGTGACCGTGATCCAGCACGGCCTTCCATGCCAGGTCGAACTCCTCGCGCAACCCGTTGTTGACGCCCTGGAGGTCGAGAAAGGGCACCCGAGATGGGATGCTGTCGCCGGTCATGACGCCACCTCCCGCATGTGATCGACGCCGGAGGGATCGATGCTGCCGGAGACGAACGCGGGGCGTCCAGTGGCCTCGGCAACGTCGGTGGCGGCCAGCACCCGGACGATGTCCAGGCCGCGCTCCCCGGGCGTGTTCGGCTTGCCGCCGGTACGGATGCATTCAATGAAATGACTGTCCTGGACCAAGAGCGGCTCGTTGAATTGAATAAATGGAGAAACGATGTCTCCGGTGCGATAAGAAACGGGCATGGCATGCGACTCGCTATGTTCGTCGGGGTCGGCCGTGTCAACGCCGATATCGTAGATCCGAATACGCTCGTTGTCCGACATGTCGTTGTAAACGGCCATTTTTCGTTCCCCGACGACGGTGACCCGCCGAACCTTGCACGGGTCCAACCAGCTCACGTGCACGAATGCATGGGTGGCCGCCTTCTCGAAGTCCAGGCGTAGGTAGGCCACGTCGGCGTGACGATTTCCCACGTGCCGTTTGGCCCATACCCAGGTGGTCCTGGGAACCTCGTCGAGCAGGAACGAAGCGATCGAGATGTCGTGCGGCGCGAGGTCCCAGATGACGTTGCAGTCACGCTGGTATTTGCCCAGACTCAGCCGAGCGGCGTCGATGTAGAGAACTCTGCCGAGCTCACCCGAATCGATGATCTCCTTAAGCTTCCAGACGGCCGCGTTGTACTCGAACGTATGTCCCACCATCAGGTGCACGCCGCTAGCCGCCGCCGCGTTGACCATCTCCTGCGCGTCCTCAACGGTAGTGGCCAGCGGCTTCTCTACCAGCGCATGCCGCCCCCGGCGCAGCGCCTCCAACGCGACTTCGGCGTGCGCGGTCGGCGGGGTCGCGACGACTACCGCGTCGACCCGTCCCAGGACGTCGTCGAGATGGTGTGCCGCTTCCGCCGCTGGGTAGGCCCTCCTCGCCTCAGCGATCCGCTCGGGATCCTGCTCGACGATGGTCACCTGGACACCGGGCATGCTACTGAGCACTCGCATATGCTTGGAGCCCCAGTAGCCATAGCCCACCACCGCCACGCGGATATCAGGACCGACGGTCATAGGACCTTCGGAAGCGCGAGCGGGGTTTCCTGCGGGTTGGGTGGTACCTGCAACGAACTTCATCGAGACGGGCCCCCTACCGTGACTCGAGATGGCTGCCGATAACTAACTGGCTGTTGCGAAACACACACGGACAGTGAGTACGCCTGGTCGGCCTTAACCGCCCACTTCGACCCGTACTCACCCTCTCGTACAGTGGGTTCGCCCCTCCCCACAGTGCGTATATCTACTGCCCACTGCCAGTCGTTACCCGGTTACTGTAACACCTGCGACTTTCACCCGAATGGTGCAACCAGGTTTCGCAGCGTGTTGGACGCAGATAGTCACCAACCGAATACGCAGCGGAGTAACCGGTGCTCTCAGGCTGATCGGCAGGTCCACCACAACCCCGTCAGAACCGTCGCACCGTCAGACCGTCGACCTGTTCAGACCCTCGCGGTGAGCTTGGCCAGCCGCTGCGGCGTCGGCCAGCGGACGTTCCACACCCAGCCGAACTTCTCGAACAACCAGATCACCCGGGCCGAGATGTCGATCTGCCCTCGGAGCACGCCGTGCCGGGCTGAGGTCGGATCGGCGTGGTGCAGGTTGTGCCAGGACTCCCCCGCCGACAGGATCGCCATCGGCCAGAAGTTCGCGGCCTTGTCGCGCGAGGCGAACGGCCGGTTACCGATCATGTGGCAGACCGAGTTCACCGCCCAGGTGACATGGTGCAGGAACGAGATCCGCACCAGCCCGGCCCAGAACAACCCGGTCAGCACGGCCCACCAGGACCAGGTGACCAGCCCACCGATGATCCCCGGCAGCACCAGCCAGATCGCGGTCCACAACCAGAACAGCTTGCTGACCCGCACCATTGTCTTGTCCGCCAGCAGGTCCGGGACGAACCGGCGCGGATTGGACATGTCGCGGTTGAACAGCCAACCCATGTGGGCATGCCAGAAACCCCTGGCCACCGCAAGCGGGGAGGTACCGAACAACCACGGCGAATGGGGATCGCCTTCCTTGTCGGAGTACGCGTGATGGCGCCGGTGGTCAGCGACCCAATGCAGCAGCGGCCCTTGCATCGCGGTGCTGCCCAACACCGCCAGGCTCACCCGCAACCACCGCTTGGCCTTGAACGACCCGTGCGTGAAGTGGCGGTGGTACCCCACGGTCACACCGAGCAGGCTGACGGAGTACGTGATGACGAACAGCACGATGTCCACCCAGCCCAGCCCCCATCCCCAGGCGACCGGCACCGCAACCATCAGGGCCAGCATGGGGGCGATGACGAAGACGTACACCAGGATCTGCGGCCCCCACGGTCGCTGACCCGAGATAGCCGGCTCAGACTCCGTGCGCTGTTGGTCGGCATGGGCGCTCAGCGTCATCGGCCGGTGCTCCTCATCTCGGCAAACGCGGCCGGCTGCCACGCCGCAGCGGTGCCAGCATGCTCGCACCGTGGCGGAACCGCAGGCGGCACTCGTGGCATAACTAACTGAACCGTAGATTATCGACCCGATGTCCGCACGGCTCATCGTGCTTGTGATGGGCGTGTCGTGCGTGTCGGCACGGGATCAGCGGCCGTTCAGGTGAGAGGTGGGGGAGGGTTGCGCTGATGCGAGCGCAGCGCCCATGTCACCATGTGCCCGTGGGCCCTGGCCCACCCATCCGCCGTAGTGTAAAGGCAGCACCTCGGATTTTGGTTCCGATGGTCCAGGTTCGAATCCTGGCGGCGGAGCAGCGTGCCAGGCCGTGGCCCACGTAGGATCCGCCCTGTCAGAAGCCTTAACAGTTCGAACCAGAATGTATTGAGGGAAGGACACCACCGATGCTCCCAGACGGGAGCCTCACGACGGCGATCGTGCTGGCCGCCGGCGAAGGCACCCGGATGCACTCGGCGATCCCCAAGGTGCTGCACCCGTTGGCTGGCCGGACCCTGGTCGAGCACGCGTTGCGGGCTGCCGCCGGGCTGCACCCCGAGCACCTGGTCGTGGTCATAGGTCACGGCCGGGAGGCGGTCGACGCCCACCTACGTACGGTCGCGGTGGCGCTGGGCCGTGAGGTGCGTGCCGCCGTGCAAGCCCAGCGGCACGGTACCGGTCACGCGGTCTGCACGGCCTTGGATGTCCTGCCCGCACTGTCCGGGACGGTACTGGTCAGCTACGGCGATGTGCCGCTGCTGGACACCCGCACGCTGGCTGAACTACTCACCGAGCACCACCGCGCCGGGCATGCGGCGACCGTGTTGTCCGCGGTCCTCGATGACCCCACCGGCTACGGCCGGATCCTGCGGGAGCCTTCAGGCGCGGTCACCGGCATCGTCGAGCACCATGACGCCACCCCAGCACAGCGGGCCATCCACGAGATCAATTCCGGGGTGTTCGCCTTTGACGCCAGGGCGCTGCGCGAGGCGCTGAGCCGGCTGCGGCCTACCAACAGTCGAGGCGAGCTGTACCTCACCGATGTGCTGAGCCTGGTCCGCGCCAGCGGGCAGCCGGTCGGTGCGCACCGCTGCCCCGATCCGTGGCTGGTGGCCGGCGTGAACGACCGGGTACAGCTGGCCGCGGTGGGCGCGGAGCTGAACCGGCGGCTGCTGGAGCGCTGGATGCGAGCCGGGGCCACCATCGTCGACCCGGGCTCGGTCTGGCTGGACGCCGACGTCGCGCTCTCTCCCGACGTCGTGCTGCATCCCGGAGTGCAGCTGCATGCGGGCACCGTGGTGGGTCCGGGTGCGGCGATCGGGCCGGACTCCACGTTGTCGGGCTGCACGATCGGCGCGGGAGCCACTGTGGTGCGCACCCATGCCATCGACGCGGTGGTGGCCGATGGAGCGCAGATCGGCCCGTTCGCCTACCTGCGGCCGGGCAGCCGGGTCGGCGAGCGGGCCAAGGTCGGCACCTTCGTGGAGACCAAGAACGCCGAGTTGGGGCCTGGCGCGAAGGTGCCGCACCTGAGCTACGTCGGGGACGCGACGATCGGCGAGGGCAGCAACATCGGCGCCGCCAGCGTATTCGTCAACTACGACGGGGTGGCCAAGCACCGCACCACGGTGGGCGCGCACACCCGGACCGGGGCGGACAACATGTTCGTCGCCCCGGTCACCATCGGTGATGGCGCCTACACCGCAGCCGGCTCGGTCATCACGCAGGATGTGCCGCCGGGCGCGCTGGCGGTGGCCCGCGGCCGGCAGCACAACGTTGAGGGCTGGGTGAGCCGGCGCCGCCCGGGCACTCCGGCGGCAGACGCCGCGAGGCAAGCCCAACAACTCGGCGGCGAGACGACACGGCCGGAGTGATCATGAGTTTTTCCACCATGTCAGCGATTCCCAAGAAGAGCCTGATGCTGCTCTCCGGTCGCTACCACCCCGAGTTGGTCGACGAAGTGGCCAAGCACCTCGACGTCGCCGTCACCCCGCAGTCGGCCTACTCCTTCGCCAACGGTGAGATCTTCGTTCGGTTCGAGGAGTCGGTCCGCGGCTGCGACGCATTCGTCATGCAGGCCCATACCGCCCCGATCAACGACGCCATCATGGAACAGCTGATCATGGTGGATGCGCTCAAGCGCGCGTCGGCCAAGCGGATCACCGCCGTGATGCCGTTCTGGGGTTACAGCCGCCAGGACAAGAAGCACCGCGGGCGCGAGCCCATCTCCGCCCGGTTCGTCGCGGACATGTTCAAGGTCGCAGGGGCGAACCGAATCATGACGGTGGACCTGCACACATCACAGATCCAGGGCTTCTTCGACGGCCCGGTGGACCACCTGTTCGCGCTGCCGGTGCTGGCCGAGCACATCAATCGCACCTACGCCGGGCGGGAGCTGGCCGTGGTGTCACCGGACTCCGGCCGGGTGCGGCTGGCCGAGCGCTGGGCAGAGACTCTCGGCGGTACGCCGCTGGCGTTCATCCACAAGACCCGCGATCCCGGCCGACCCAACCAGGCGGTGGCCAACCGGGTGGTCGGCGACATCGACGGCAGGCTCTGCCTGGTGATCGACGACATGATCGACACCGGTGGCACGGTGACCAGCGCGGTGCGGGCGCTGCACGATGCCGGGGCCGCCGATGTGGTCATCGCGGCCACTCACGGGGTGCTCTCCGACCCGGCCACCGAGCGGCTCTCCCGCTGCGGCGCCCGCGAGGTCATCCTCACCAACACCCTGCCCATCCCCGACGACAAACGCTGCCCCGGGATGACGGTGCTGTCCATCGCGCCGCTGCTGGCCCGGGCGATCCACGAGGTCTTCGACGACGGCTCGGTAACCAGCCTCTTCGACGGCAACGCCTGAGGCTGACCTATACTGCACCGGTTGCCCCGGCGAGGGAGAGTGTGCGCTCTTCGTGATCGACGCGGCGGTGTCGCTCTCGTGGTGTGTGAGAGGGGGCGCGCCCGTACCGGTCACGAGGGCGGGTGCCGCCACCGCCGAGGCTCGATCCCGGCGCCACGCCCGCCCCGACGTCGCGCATCGCACCGCTTAAGGAGCCCACCGTGTCCGAGGTCCATCTGGCCGCTGAGCCGCGCACCGAGTTCGGCAAGGGTGCCGCCCGCCGCACCCGGCGAGCCGGCAAGATCCCCGCAGTGCTCTACGGGCACGGCAGTGACCCGCAACATCTGGCACTGCCCGCGCTGGAGTTCGCCAAAGTGGTGCGCGACCAGGGCAGCAACGCCGTGCTCAGCCTGGAGCTGGGCGGGGCGCTGCAGCTCGCGCTGACCAAGACCGTCACCGTGCACCCGATCCGGCGCTACATCGAGCACGTCGATCTGCTGCTGGTCCGGCACGGCGAGAAGGTCGTCGTCGACGTGCACGTGGTCGTCACCGGCAACGCCGCACCGGGCACCCTGGTCACCCAGGAGCTGACCAACCTCCAGATCGAGGCGGACGCGCTGGCGATTCCCGAGGAGATCGAGGTGTCCGTGCAGGACGCCGAGGTCGGCGCCCGGGTGCTGGCCGCCGAGATCCCCCTGCCGCCGGGCGTGGTGCTGCGGACCGACCCGGAACAGCTCATCGTCAACATCGTCGCCGCGACCACCGCCGAGGTCCCCGAGGACGAGGAAGCTGCCGAGGACGAGGCGGCGGTCGCTGCGGGGTCCGCCGGTGAGAACGCCTGACGCGGGCCACCTCGCCGGTCGTGACCGCCGAAGGCAGTACCGACCAGGTCAGCGGTGAGATCGCGCTGATCGTGGGGCTGGGCAACCCGGGAGTCAGCTACGCCGGAAACCGGCACAACGTCGGCTTCATGGTGGTCGAGGAGTTGGCGCGCCGGGCGGGTGGGCGGCTCACCTCGCACAAGGCCGGCGCGGACGTCCTGCCAGGGAGGCTGGCCGGGCGCCGAGTGGTGCTGGCCCGGCCTCGCTCTTTCATGAACGTCTCGGGTCCAGCTGTCGCCGGGACGGCGCGGTATTTCAAGATCGCACCGACCGACGTCGTGGTCGTGCACGACGACCTGGACCTCGATCACGGCGTGCTCAGGCTCAAGCGTGGTGGCGGCGAGGGCGGGCACAACGGGTTGCGCTCGATCTCGGCGTCCCTGGGTAGTAAGGACTACCTGCGGGTCCGGTTCGGAATCGGCCGGCCACCGGGCCGGATGGATCCCGCCGATTTCGTGCTGCGCGACTTCTCCCCCGAGCAGCGCCGCGAGCTGGACCTACTGGTGGACCGCTGCGCCGACGCCGTCGAGCAGCTGCTCACCCAGGGCCTGGCCGCCACCCAGAACCAGTTGCATTGAGTAGCTGGTTCAGTGGTCGCGCGGGCAGCAGACGGCCAGGAGCGCCTAACAGCTGGCCCACTCGCTGCTGAGAGGTTTCACGGTGCCGTCGGCTTGAATTTCGCTGATCACGTACTTGATCGAGCAGGGCTCACCGGCGTCGGCGAACTCCAGCGGCCCGGAGGGGCCGTCGTA
>CAVQKH010000039.1:0-10523 GCA_963712995.1 uncultured Actinomycetota bacterium
TTGGGCCAGGACGCGCGGTCGGTACATCGATCCTCTCGGTTCCAGCCACGCTGCTCCTCAGCATTTCTTGTCAGGCCGTCATTGTGCGGTCGCGCTGGCAACAACGTTGTTGCGCCTTACGCAAGAGCGTCACTGCTGATCGACTCGATCCTGCCAAACCCACCCGTCGACGCCACTCAGGGGGTGAGCTCACATGGCCAGGTCCCACAGGGAACGCGAGCATGACATCCGCAGGATGCTGCTGCTGCTCTTGCAGATCATCCGGGACATACTGACGCTTGGGTGAACCGGGACAGGTGGAGAGCACCGCGGTCACCTGGGCGCCTATCACCGACTTCATCCCGGCCAAGCATGTCTATTCGCCGATCCTCGACGCGCTAGGAGCAGCTCATGCCTGACTAGCCGACCATCGTGGCCGCCATCGTCACGAGCACCCAAGGTGTGCTACTGGCCCGACGTCGTGACGGCAAGCCCGAATGGACCTTCCCCAGTGGCGCTCAAGAGGCTGGCGAGGTCTACGCCGACACCGCTGTTCGAGAAACCCTCGAAGAGACTGGGCTCGCCGTCGTCGCTCGCGATCAGATCGGAGAGAGAACTCACCCCAAGACCCAATGCCGCGGCATTGCCCCAAGACCGGGCGGCACATGGTCTACATCGCTGCCGATCCGGTCAACGGGACCGCGGTGAGGGTCGCGGACCCCGACGAACACTCCGAGGTCGGCTGGTATCCCTGGGGCGCGGCGGAAGAGGTGCTGCCCCACTTGTTCGATCCGGTCGCCGATCACCGACGCGCAACATTGCCGGCATGATCGGGAGGTCATTGGCCCGGCGCGACCGGGTTCGACGACCACTTCGGGCAGGCCCGGACCAACATTTTCCGGCTGGAGACGCTCGTACGATCGTGGTTGGCCGATGCAGATCGCGGACGGGAAGGGAGGGCCGGATCGAGTGGTTGCCGCGAACGGACGCCCTGAGCCGAGCACTCCCACCGTCGCCATCGTCGGGCTGGGCCCCAAAGGCGGATATCCTTCGGGATGTGACGCCTCTCTATCGAAACCTGCGCAGTCGAGGGATGATCAGAGTGTTTGAGAACAAATCGACGGTCGAACAGGCATATCGACCGGGAGCTGTCGACATGACCGAAGAAATGCAGTTCGTGGTTGACGAACATGGCGTGTCAAACGAAGACATCGCTGTCATCGGAATTCCGACTGAGGGTAATCTGCTGGGGAACCGCTCGGTTACCCGGGATGCCTATGCAGGCATTTGGGCAGCAACCGTACTGCGACAGCTGCGCTGCCGGGAACCGCGAAACCATCAGGCAAGGCTCCGGTAGAGCTTGAGGTGGCGCTGTGCAGCGGCTGACCAGGTGTAGCGGGCGGCGAGCGCGCGGCCCGCTACCCGGGCACTACGGGTCACGTCGTCGGCGTCTGGTTCGGCGAGCCCGGCCATCAGCTGTGCCGCCAACTCGGCCGGCCCGTCGGCGAAGCGGGCTGCTCCAGTGAAGATCTCCCGGAACACCGGCAGGTTCGACACGACCAGCGGGACGCCGGCGGCCAATGCCTCCATCGCGGCCAGCCCGAAGCCCTCCTTGGTGGACGGGAAGGCGAACACCCCCGCCGCGGCCACCAGCGCGGGCAGCGCGTTGTGGTCCACCAGCCCGAGCATCACTGGTTTGAGTACCATCGGCCCGACCCCGAGCTCGGTGGCCCGCTGCTCCCAGCGATCCCGGTAGTCCCCGTAGTCGAACAGGGTCTCCCCACCGGCGATCACCAGTCGCACGTCGGGCATCCCCTCGCGCAGCAGGGCGTAGGCGTCGAGCAGCTCCAAGGAGCCCTTACGGGGCTCGATGCCGCCGACGGTCAGCACATAGCGGCCCAAGCGCGAGCGCCACACCGCCCGGGCGGCCGCGCCGGATGGGCCGGCCGCGTGGGAGAACCGGGCCGCGTCCACGCCGTTGGGGATGACGGTGGCTGCGATCCCCCAGCCGTCGAGCAACTCACCGGCGACCGCGGCGGACACGCAGATATGGGCATACGGGTTGACGATGGCGCGCTCGTGGCAGGCGGCCAGTTCGGGCGTGCTGAACTGATCGAGGTGGTGCACGGTGCGCACGCATCGGTCGGCGGCGTTGGCACTGATGCAGTCCTGCGCATGCACCACGTCATAGCCTGCCGGGTTGAAGGCGTCACGCAGCACCTGAATCGACCGCAGGATCCGGGGCCCGAACTCTTCCCCGGCGCTGTCGGGAAACGGTGCGATCCGCAGCTCCACCCGGGGGTCGACAGGGCGAAAGAAGGTGTCGTCCCCGCCGCGGCCCAGTGTCCACACCGTCACCTGCTGGCCCACCGCGGCAAGCGCCTCGGCGAGAGCGAGTGTGTGCACCACGCTGCCCCTCGGTTTGGTCGAGTAGGTGAGCAGCGCGATCCTCATCAGTCGATCCGGTAGACGCCGGGCTTGCGCTCGTCGAGGTGCCGCAGGATCCGGCGCGCCTTGGCGATCTCGGCCGCCACGTCCAGCTCGGCCGTCGCGATACCGGCCTTGGACCACGTGCGGGCCAGGATCTCCCCACCGGGACCGACCACCTTCGCCTGCCCGAGGAAGCGGAGCTCGCCCAGCACACCGGTCTGGTTGGACGAGACCAGCACGACCTGGTTCTCCGCCGCTCTGGCCTGGTCGTAGAGATCGAACAGCCGGGCCTGCCGGTCCTGGGCCATCCGCGGCGCGCGGTTGGTGAGGCTGGTCGGCCAGGCGGACAGGCAGGCCAGCACCTCGGCGCCCTCCAACGCGAGGGTGCGGGCCGATTCGGGGAAGGTCTTGTCGTAGTCGATCAACATGCCGATCCGCCCGACGGGGGTGTCGAAGGCGGAGAAACGCTCACCCGCCGCATACGCGATCGACTCCCCGGCGGGCTGGTGCACCTTGCGGTGGCTGCCCAGCACCCCGTCGCCGTGCACGCACAGCGCGGTGTTGTAGCGCCGAGCGCCGTCGGCTTCGCAGAAACCGAAGCACACCACCATGCCCGCTGCCAGCGCCGCGACCTTGCGGACGTGCGGGTCATCGAGTGTCAGAGCAGGCGGTAACGCCGCAAGATCCGGCCTGCGCAGATCCCCGAGATAGCCACCGAGCGCGGCGTCCGGGAGTACCAGCAGCGAGACCCCCGACCGGCGCGCATGCTCGATCAGCGTGGCGATCCGAGCCAGATCGAAGTCGAGATCACGCCCGAACTTCGCCGCCACCGCCCCAATCCGGATCACCGATGCCGTGGTGCTCTCAACCCCCCGAGCTCAACACCAGAGCTGTCCGGGCTTGATCGAAGAACTCTGCTGTTGAGCTCGGGGGGCGCAGCGCCTGGGTAGGCGTCGGGGCGGCGGTCCTGGAGGTGGGCCATCGAGTGGCGGGCGCGCTCTAGGGCCTGCTGGATGTCCAGTTCGGCGACGGCCAGGCCGGCGTGCACACCGGTGTCGGCCATGATCTCACCGCCGGGGTCGACGATCTTGGCGCTGGCGACGAACCGCAGCGATCCGAACCGCCCGGACTGGTTGGCCGAGAGCCAGACGATCTGGTTCTCCAGCGCCCGCACCCGGTCGAACAGGTCGAACCGGCGCTTCCAGCGGTCCTGTTCCAGTGTCGGTGCGGGGTTGGTGCGGCTGGCCGGCCACGCCGACAGGCACAGCACGACGTCGGCTCCATCCAGGGCCAGCGCCCGCGCCGATTCCGGGAACACCTTGTCGTAGCAGATCATCATGCCGAGCCTGCCCACCGGTGTGTCGAAGGCGGCGAAGCGGTCACCCGCGCCGTAGCTGGCGTCCTCGCGAAGCGGCTGGTGCACCTTGCGATGGTGCCCCAACACATGCTGACCCAGCACCCCGTCGCCGGTCACACAGACCGCGCTGTTGAACAGCTGATCGCAACCCTGCTCGCAGTAGCCGACGGCGACGACCATGTCGCCCGCCAGCTGAGCCAACCGGCGGATCTCCGGCCCGTCCGGGGTCAACGCGGGGGGTGTCCCGGCCGTACCGTCCAGGTCCACCAGGTATCCGCCCAACGCGGCCTCGGGTATGGCCAGCAGGCGTACCCCAGTGGCCCTGGCGGTGTCGATGAGTTGCCCGATCCGGGCGAAATCGGCCTCCAGATCCCGATCGAAGCTTGCGGCCACGGCGGCCATCCGGAGCGGACTCATGCCGCTCCCAGCCCGGTCACCGCGTCTGTGATCACCTCGGTCAGCTCACCGTCCGGCCAGCGCAACGTCACTCCGCGGCCTGCCACCAGCTCACCACACTCCGCGCTGACCGCGGGAGAGGCCGGTATCGGCGCCGCGCCGGGCTGGTCGGCGGTGAGCATTCCGAAACCGGGGAAGCAGGTGAACCAGTCGCCGACGGTGGCCGCGGCCGGCCGGGGTACCGCGGCGACGTCGAGCACGGCGGCGCAGCCACTGGCTTCCGCGAGCATGCCCGCGGTGCCGGCCAACCCTGCCATCGAGACGTCCTTGGCGGCGGCCGGTCGGGCGGCGGCCACCGAGCCCAGCATCGCGCGCAGCTCGGGAGTGCGGCGATGCGATGTGGAGTCCCACTGGCGAGCGGCGTACCCGGGCCGCCACCCACCCGCGGTATCCACACTGAGCCGCAGGCGATGCCCTGGGCGCCCACCGCCGCCCCGGATCGGATCGCCTGCGCGACCCAGCGCGGTCACCGACAGCGCGGCAGGCACGCCGAGCTGGGTGTGGCCACCGAGAACGGGGACGTCGTAGGCCTGGCTGGCCCGGAGCAACCCGGCCAGCACCCGGCTGGCGAACGAGCGGTCCCGCGCGCCCAGGGCGTCGAGCAGACCGACGGGTGTCGCGCCCATGGCTGCCAGGTCGTTGACGTTGACCAGCACCGAGCACCAACCGGCCCACTCCGGGTCCCGTTCCACCATCGAGGGCAGGATCGCGTCGCACGCGGCCACCAGGTCGCTACCGGGCACCGGCGCTCCGTCGTCTCCGAGGTAACCCGCTCCGCCTGGGTGGATGCCGGAGAGCAAGGCGCCGAGCTCGGCTTTGGTGGCGCTGACCTGCGCGGCGATCCGGCCGATCGGCCAGCGCATCAGCAGGTGCGGGGCGGTGGCCACCGTCACCGGGCGGATCGCGCGCCAGCCGAGCCTGCGGAAGAACACCTCGTTGCGGGACTGCACGGTGGCCTCGAAGCGCAGCACCCCGGCGTTTTCCGCGTGCGCGCAGGCCGCTTGGACCAGGGCGGCGCCGACGCCCCGAAGCGGGCAGCGCGGATCCACCACCAGCCGGCCGCCGAACCACCAGCCCAGGTCGGGTTGGTCGTCGACCGGGCCGAGCCGCACGCCACCGAGCACGGTGCCCATCGCGTCGCGCGCGAGTAGCACCACGGTGCGCGGGTCGTCGTCCCGGTCGTCGCGGTCGTGATCGGTGAACAGCCCCTGCTGGTGCACGAACACCTCGGTTCGCAGCCGGTGGTAGGGCGCCCGGTCGGTGGCCGGCTCGATGTGGAACTCCGGTCGGTGGGCTGGTGGGCCGAGCAGCGCCTCACCCAGCCCGTTGCTGCTGCGATAGGCCACGGTGGTGTGCATGTTTCACGCCCCCGCTGCGGACAGCGCCCCGCAGGCCCCGCACGCAGCACAGCCGGCCTGCTGGTCGGCGCCGATCATGCCCGCCTGCTGGAGCAGCGCGGCGACCCGTTCGGTGATGTCACGAACCAGCTCGGTGGGCGGCGTGCCGATGCCGTCCCGGCGGGCGAGCGTGCCGGCCATCGGCCGGAACGGCACCACGAACGGGTACACCCCCCGCTCGATCAACCGGCTCGCGCCGTCGACCAGTTCGTCGGGGTCCTCGCCGAGTCCTACCAGCAGGTAGGTGGACACCCGGTTGCGGCCGAACACCCGAACCGCCTCATCCCAGGCCGCCTCGTACTCGGCCATCGGCACGGATCCCTTGCCGGGCATCCACCGCCGGCGCACCTCGTCGTCGAGCGACTCGACGTGGATCCCGATCGCGGTCGCACCCGCCTCGTGCAACTCGGTCAGCACGCGCAGATCGCGCGGCGGTTCGATCTGCACCTGAATGGGCAGCCCAGGAACCGCGTCGAGGACGGCCTTGACGCAACGGATCAGGTAGCGGGCACCGCGGTCCGGGCCGGCCGTGGTGCCGGTGGTCATCACCATCTGCCGGACACCGTCCAGCCGGACTGCCGCCTGGGCGACCTCGGCCAGCTGCGCCGGCGTCTTGACCGCGATGGTGGCCCCCGATCGCAGGGACTCCTCGATCGTGCAGAACCGGCAGCGCTGGTCCTCGGCGTAGCGGATGCAGGTCTGCACCACGGTGGTGGCCAGCACGTCGGCGCCGTGCAATCGGGCGATCTGCTCGTAGGGCACTCCATCGGCGGTGGTCAGGTCGTAGAACCGGGGGCGGGTGACGAGCTGCAGCGAGAGCCCGGTGTCGCGCTCTCCGAGGAAGATCCGGCCGTCGCGCAGCCGGTAGGGGCTGTCCGGGTTGCGGGGCAGCGCGGCGTTGACACCGTCGACGAGCACGTGCCCGTCGTCGCTGGGCCCCGCCCCGTCCCCTCGCCGCACCGGCGCATCCATCCGCACTCCCCGCAGCGCGATGTCAACCCGAGTAGCCAACCTGCCGGTACTGACGACCATCACCGCCTCCGATCGTGTCTAGAACATGTAGGTGGAGTTGATGATCGCGCCTTTGCGGGCGTAGTGGATCAGAGCGTCCTGCACGTCCAGAGGATGGGTCGGAATGACGCCTTCGAGGAGGTCTTCTTCGCGGGCGCCGTGCAACGACAGACCGAAGCGGCAGCAGTACACCTTGCCACCCTCTTTGATGAACGTCTTGAGCGAATCGTTGATGTTGTGCTCACCGGGGAACGCCGAGTTCCCCGTGGTGGGGAAACCGCGGGTGGCCAGGCAGTTCAGCGAGCCCGGGCCGTAGAAATAGATCGCCGATTCGAATCCCTTACGCTGCGCGCGGGTGGCCTGCAGGATCGCCACGAAACTGACCGAGGACTCGTGCGCGATTCCGTGCACCAGCGTGAAATAGGTCTCGCCGTCCTCGGCCTGGTAATCCGGGAAGACCTTCGTCCCGCCGTAGATGCTCGACCCTTCCGGCAGTGACGGGTGCGGGATCTCTTCCAGGCTCTGCTTCTCGATGTCGGTCAGATCAGTCATGTGACGCCTCCTCCTCTGTTGGACCTACCCGTAGAGTTCTTCGAAGGTCTCGTGGAATACGCGCCTGGCGAGTTCGCCGTCGCCGGTGGCGGCGCGCAGCTTCGCCAGCTCACCGGCGAAATCGCCCCACGGCTGGTCACTGGCGAACAGGATCCGGTCGTGGCCCAGTGCGCGCCGCTCGACCTCGCGCACCAGCCAGCGGGGCGCGAAACCGATCGACCAGGACAGATCGGTGTAGACCCGTTTGCCGGCGGCGATCCAGTCGAAGAACCGCCCACCGGCCAGCTTGATGTGGCCGCTGACGCCGCCACCGAAGTGCACCAGGTGGATCGCCACCTCCGCGCCGTAGTTCTCGACCAGGTGGCTGATCTCGTCGATGTCCGAGCCCCCACCGGGGGAGGTGTGCACGTGCACCACGAGATCGCGCTGCCGGGCGACCTCGAAGATCTCGTCAAGCTGCGGCCGGCATGCTTGGTCGGTGACCCGGCCGCCGAGCAGGAAGCTCAGCTTCAGCGCTCGCACGCCGGGCTCGCCGGCCAGCGTCAGCGCTTTCGCGGTGCGGTCGGCGTCGGCGGGTTTGGGTGAGACCCACAGCGCTGCTGACAACCGGTCATCGGTTTGGGCTGCCTCGACCACCAGCTCGTTGAAGGAGAAGGCGATGTCCGGGTCGGGGACGCCGTAATTCGGCACGACCAGGGCCCGTTCGGTGCCCTCGGCGTCCAGATCCGAGATCAGCTCGGCGATAGTGGCCCTGGCGGTGGTATCCGGGTTGACCGCGGGACCGTCGTAGAAGGGGAAGGCCGGCAGCACGCCCAGGTGCCGGTGCGCGTCGAAGATCCCGGGCATGGTCGTCATGCCACCGTGCGGGGGGCGACCCAGTCGTCGTCCCGAGGGTAGGTGCTGGTCGCGGTGCCCGCGATCCACCGGTAGAGGTGGTCGGGCCCAGCGGTGATGCGCTGCGCCAGGTACGCGGCGTCCGCGGCCACCCCGGACAGCCGGCCCGAGCCCCAGGTGTGCTGCCAGGGCAGCCCGAGGAAATACAGGCCCGGACTGCTGGTGACTCCGCGATCATGAGTCGGGTAGCCACGGCCGTCGAATACCGGGACCTCGATCCACCGGTCGTCCCGGCCGAACCCGGTGCTCCAGATCACCGAGGTGATCCCGGTGTCGAGCAGATCCACGTGGAGGGTTTCCCGTTCGGGTCGCCACACCGGTAGGTAGCGCGGTTCGGGCGGGGCGTCGAGGCGGTGCGCGTCGATGTAGCTGTCGATGGAGTCTTTGATGCTCTCCGACACCGCATCAGCGTGATCAAGGTACTTCTCCAGATCTGGCGTGAAGCGCAACGTCGTTCTGGACACCTCCGCCAGCCGCCCGTACAGTCGCATGCCCTCCCGCGCGAAGGCGCGCAGATCGATGTCCCGGCCGCCGTCGCGACCGGTGACGTAGTGGTTGGCCCGGAACCGCACCGTGTCGACATCAGCGAACTCGTCGACCGCCTTGCGGTAGTACCCCACCGCGTCCAGCCAGGCCACCACGTCGCGGCCGCGGTAGCACCGGGCCACCCGGGGTGCGCTTCCGACCGCGAGATGCACCCGGCGGCCGGCCAGGTGCAGATCCTCGGCGATCTGGCAGCCGGATTGGCCGGTACCGACCACCAGCACCTCGCCGGGTGGTAGCGCCTCGGCGTTGCGGTATTGCGAGGAGTGCAGCTGGGTCAGCCCATCGGGTAGGCGGTCGGCCAGCCGGGGGATCAGCGGCACCTGGTAGGGCCCGGTGGCCAGCACGACCTGGTCGGCTATCAGTTCGCCGCGGCTGGTATCGACCAGGTACCGGCCCTTTCGATCACGGCGCAACCGGGTGGCCGCGGCACCCTCGATGACCGGGGGGTCGAAGGATTTCGCGTAGCCTTCGATATACCGGACGATCTCATCTCGTCCCATGAACCCGTCCGGATCATGGTCGGTGTACGGAAATCCTGGTAGCTGGCATTGCCAATTCGGCGTCACCAGGCAGAACGAATCCCACCGCCGCTGCCGCCACTCCTGCCCGATCCGATCGCGCTCCAGTACCACGTGATCGATGCCACGCTGGGTGAGCCAGTAACTCATGGAAAGACCGGCTTGCCCGCCGCCCACGACCGCGACGGGGTAATTCATTCCCTCGAGGTAATCGGGAGCGCGCTCCTCCGCCGAGGTCTTCGCGCTCAGGGTCATGGCTCGAATCCTCCCCAGGGAGTGCCTCGCGGCCGGTGGCGTCACGAAATACTCGTTCCACGTTCTTCGTGGCACCAGATACTCTCATCCCCAAGTACAGGGGGAGATTGTTTCCGATTCGTTGCATGCGGAATATCGACACGTTGCATTCAAGGCCGAATGTAACAGCATTGTGTCTGGTCGGCTCATCCGGTGGGCACGCGCTGTGTGACGCCAGGTCCTCAGGGTCGCTTGGGACAACACTGCAAGTAGGAAAGAAGCTGGGGCAGGGCGAGCTGGCCGGGCGGCGCGGGCTCTCCGCGCTGATCAACGATGCGCTGCGGGTCAGGCTCCAGCATGTGCGGGTCGGTCGGCTCCTCAATGAGATGGACGAGGAGTTCGGGCCGGTGCCGCCGGCGATCGAGGAGGAGGTCCGCAGCACGTGGCCGGCGGCCGGTCGTTCCCCCAGCGGCTGATTCTCGACTCCGGCGCGGTCATCGGCTGGTCCCGGGGTGATGCGCGGACCCGGGCCGTCCTGCGCCAGGCCCTCGAGCGACAACTTGAGTTGCGCGTTTAGCGACAGGTTCGTCTCCGGCGCAGGTCCTATCAAAGCCGACCACTCAAATTCCGGTACCGGATCGTTTATTCGATCCAGCGCCGACCGAAGCGCCTCTTTCCAGATGTCGACCTCTTCTTGACTTCCATAACCTCGAAGCCTAAAAACATCCATCCATTTCTTGGTTGTTGAAATTTCCAAAACTGCTTGCGATTCACCGCCAACGGTATAGAAATCGGTAAGGTTCTCGCTTGTTTCTGAAGGTCTTATAGAATACGCATGCAGTCCCAGCGTTGAAGAGAGATTGGAAAAAATATTGAAAATTAGGCGGTCTCGTGCGCCATGAGAGAGCGGAACATTGCCGCCTGGATGCAGGTTTATTGGTTTGCTCTGTTCTTCTGGCAAGCTTCACTCCTGCGATGAGTCGTACGCTTCTGTGTTGTTGCTATTTCGCTGAACCTTAGAGTCTCCCAACTAACGAGGTAAGTGACATCTGTGCACCAGCCCGGCAGTTTGGCTACTTGGCTAGCCTTGATCATTAACGGGAGTGGCGAGCTCCCCAAGGAGGATCGTCCTTGGTGATCTTCACCTCT
>CAVQKH010000040.1:0-147637 GCA_963712995.1 uncultured Actinomycetota bacterium
ATCGGCGGGGGCCGGGGTGAGCGCGGTGGTCCCCCAAGGAACTGCCGCTGGGTGGCCCGGCGCTACCGGGGAGCCCGCTGGACCCCGAGCAGATCAGTGCCAGCGTGGTGGGGGCACCCGGTGAGAGATCCAGCTGAGCTGACTGGCAACGGCGGCGTTCGCGAGCGCGAGCCATCGCCGCCCGCGCCCAGCTCAAAACGAGGGTGGGTCGTCCTCGGGGTCGGACGGCAGCCGCTACGGCCCGCGGAACATTGCCATTCGGGGTCATCTCAGCAGGTGGGGCAGCGGTACCGTTCGAGGCATCCGGTACACACCCGGTGGGCGAGCTCGTGGCGTTCGATGCGGGTGGCCGGGTACTCCCCGTCGAGGCGGTCATCGAACAGAGGCGGGTCGCGGCCCCGGCACGCGCCCAGCGGCAGTGACGGGACACCACGCAGGATCGTGCCGATCAGGCGCGCGCTGGCGTCGACGTCCACATGCGCAGTGTCTGCCAGGCGCGGCGTAGCCTGTCGCTACCTCCTCACCGAGGTCCGCCCCGGGGTAGCTCCCCGGGGCATCGGTGTGGGGTTCCGGTGAGGAGAAGGCTTTCGGTGGAGGCTGAGGAAGCGCGGACGATCGGTGCGCGCGCTCGGAGGATCCGGCGGCGTCGCGGGTTGAGCCTGGAAGTGGTGGCCGGGCTGGCCGGGATCACCGCGCAGTACCTGTCGATGTTGGAGCGTGGTCTGCGCGGGTTCAACCGGCGGGGCCTGATCGAAGACCTCGCCGAGCCGCTGGGGTGCTCGGTTGCGGACTTGACCGGGCAGCCGTACCACCTTCCCGACCGGCAGAGCACAGAGGTCGATGTGGCTGTCGCTGAGATTAGTACGGCGCTGCATGACACCACGCTCGACGATGTGCCCGACGTGTCGGTACGGCCACTGTCGGACCTGGTTCAGGCCACAGCCCTTGCCCATGCACGGATCGATGACGCCCAGTACGGCATGGGTGCGCGTGGACTGGCCGAACTCCTCACCGGGTTGCATGTCCGGGTGGTGATGAGCAGCTCGGAGGAGCGCAGGGCAGCGCTGGCCAGGCTGGCCGAGGCGTGCAAGGTGGCCTACGTCCTCGCCAAGAGGACCGGGCAGATCGAACTGGCTGGCATCGCGGCCCAGCGTGGCCTGGATGCAGCCCGGCTCGCTGAGCGGCCGGACCTGGTGGGGATGCTGGAGATGAGCCGGACCAGCACCCTGATCGGGCTCCGCGCCCGGCGTCGAGCCGCCGTGGTGTGCGGCCAGACACTCCAGGAACTCTCGGCGCTGCCTGGGCCGACGCCCAAGGATACGAGGATCGCCGAGGCGTGCGGGATGCTGCACCTGACCACCGCATTGATCGCGGCTCGCGATAGTCGTCACGAGGACGTCAGCACCCATCTCGCCGAGGCTAAATCGCTGGCTGCACACACTGGAGAGCGCAACCACATGCGCTACCACTTCGGTCCGACCAATGTGGCTGCCTGGGAACTGGGCCTCGCTGTGGAGGCGGGCACCGGACCCGATGCGGCGGAACGCCTCGCCGCGGACCCGATCGACCTGTCGGTGTTCAGCAGCAGGGCCGGGTGGCCTATGTGCACTTCGATTTGGCTCGTGCCTGGGCACAGGCCGAAGGGGCCCGCGACGCTGACGCGATCCGGCACCTGGACACCGCCGACCGGATAGCATCGGTTCGGCTCCGTAACGACCCGATCGCCCGGGACCTCGTAGACACCCTGGACCGGCGTGCCACACACCGGGTGTGGGAGTTGGACTCGCTGGTTAACCGGTTCGGCATCAGGAAGCGCTAGTCCTTAAACACTCTCGCTAGTCCTTAAACACTCTGTTGAAGCCGGGCTCGACCGAGACCACATCCTCTGTCGGTGACTGACACCACAAACACGCGACAGGTGCGGGTGAGGGCTACCGGCACGGGGGTCACCTCGCACTGTGCGGTGAGCCGATCGACACATCGAGCCTGCCGGGTGCCGCCGATAAGTTGGTATCTACGGTCGCTGGCCGATGCCGACACCCACCGTGGGGACTACTCGATCGTCACCCGCAGCGTGCACGCGCTGTGCGGGATCGAGTTCGCCCCCAAGGAACTGCCACTGGGTGGCCCGGCGCTACCGGGGAACCCGCTGGACCCCAAGCAGGTCTGCCCGCAGTGCCAAGCGTGGTGAGGGCACCCGGTGAGAGATCCAGCTGAGCTGACTGGCAACGGCGGTATTCGCGAGCGCGAGCCATCGCCGCCCGCCCAGCTCAAAACGGGGGCGGGTCGTCGTCGGGGTCGGACGGCGGAGAGGGTTCTGGTGGTGGCCCGGTGCCGGCTTCGGGTGGGCTGTCCTCCCAGATCTCGGAGTCCCAGTGATCAAGTGGGTTGACCAGTGGCGGTGCTGGTCCTTCGCGGGGGATGGGGTCGGGCAGGGGCTCGATAATGGGTGATGGATGGACCTGGTAGATGTGGCCAAGGCGACTGCGCCAGTGAAAATGGCCGGGTTTGGGCTGGTCAAGCCGCCAGCCGCCGTCGTGTTTCACACGATGGTCATGCCTGCAGACGGAGCCCAGATTGTCCTCGGTGGTGGTTCCGCCGTAGGCGTCGTCCAGGGTGTGGTCAGCGTCGGTGCCGCGGGCCGAGGCCCGGCAGCCGATCATGATGCAGTGCCGGTCGCGGATCTGGATGTACCGGCGTAGCTCGGATCCGGGGAAACGTCGGGCGGGGTCGCCATCGGGGAGTCCCGGCGCGGTCGCGTACTGGCGGGCAAGGTCGGCGATCACGGGCGCCCAACAACCCACCGTGTCGGAGTCGCCGGCGAGTTCGAGCAGGGCAGTGGCGGGGATCTGGAGTTCCACAATCTCCCGGGAACCAGCTGAGCGGCGCGCTGACCCGGTAGGACGAGCTGGGGTGATGCCGCAGTGCAGCAGTTGCCCGTGCTCGTCGGTGATGGCGAAACGCCACTGCCCACGCGACATGAAGGTGGCGAGGTTGCGGGTCAACTCCGCATGGATCGGGCCCCAGCTGGTCAGTTCCCCGGGGTATTCATCGTGCCCGAGCAGGGTGGACAGCCGTGCCCGCAACTCCATTCCCACGCCCGCCGGGGCGAACTGGGGCGAAAGGTCACCAGTGGCTGTGCACCCGTCCTGCGCGGCAGCATCGCCGTTGGCGGAGTCGTTGTCGCCGGAGTCGTTGTGGTCGGGCTCGTCCTCGCGGTCCGCGACATCATCACCGCCAGGGCCGTCGTCCCAGTGCGCGATGCGGAGCCGTTCCAGAATGGTCGCGTCGTCCAGCCCGGTGTAGGTGCCGTCGGTCATGCCGAGGAACAGGTCAGCGCGAATATGGTCGATCGGGCGAGCGTCACCGGCGCGTTTGGCAGCCTTGGCCAATGCGTCGATATGCCCGCAGGCCGCGGCGACCCGATCGACGGGCAGGTTGTACCCGGTGAGATTCGCCGAACCGTCCGGGTTGCGGTAACCCACTACCTTGCGTTCGGCCACGGCTTGTTCGTAGCGCCGCTGGGCCCACGCCGGATCGATGGCGATGGCCATTTTCTTGATCTTTTCGATCAGCTGGCCCGTGGTCAGCTTCGGCACCTCGGGCAGCAGGGCGTCGCACACCCCGCGGGCCTGCGCGGGGGACAACTCGGTGGTCCATTCCGACAGCACCCGGGCCCGGGGTTCATCAAGGCGGCCTGCGTCCATCGCGGCGTGCACCGCCGGCAACCTGGTGATCAGGTCATAGGCCAAGTCGAACTGGGCATCCGCGGCGCGACGGGTCAGCATCAGTGCGGCGCGGATCTCATCGGCGGAGAATTCATCGGGAACAGGCATGCGGGTCAGATCGCCGGTCGGAGCCCGACCGCGCAGCCCGACCTCGACCATGGCGGCCATCACCTGGGCCCGGTCGTGATTGAGCTGCCGGTAACGGGCCTTGAGCACCTCCACGCAATCGAAACCCGACAACCCCGTCAAGTCGATATCCGCTAACGCGGCAGACAACTGGGGACCCGGCGGAATATCCGCCAGATCCTCCAGAACCAGCTGCCGACCGGACACGAGATCACGCTACAACGCGACCCTGACATTCTCGCTCGGCACCGCGTTCTGGGTACAGACTGCAGTAATTCGGTTTCCGAGAACTGCAGTCTGTACCCAGAACGCGACGAAACTACTCAGACGCTGCCGTCGCCGAGCTCGACGGAGAGGTCGTGAGAGCCAGCGTAAACTCCCCCGGGCTAGCTGCGGCCATAATGATCAGGACGGTGGGCCGATGACAGTATGCCTGTCGTGTGAACGGGAGCTGCGGGACGGAGCTCGATTCTGCACCGGGTGCGGTGAGCCAACGGAGCCGGCCGACTTCGCACCTGCGCCCGGGCAAGCGGCTGCGGAGACGGTCACTGCCTTGGGAGGACTGCCGCCAGGCACCGGTACCGCGGCGAGTTCAGGGCCGCCCTCATGGCAGCCGCCCGCAGCGCCGCGCCGGAGCACCGGGCGCAACCGGGCAACCGTGTGGGTCGCGGCCACAGCGATGCTGGTGGTCGCTGGATGGGCGGTGTTCGTGGTCCTGCGTCCGAGCACCACCCAGACCGCCCCGACGCTGCCCGCGCCCGCACCGGGACCACCGGCGAGCAGCGAGCAGCGCGGCGCGAACCAGACGGCTGCGACAACCAGGGTGGTTACCGAGGCTGACCTGCAGCAGCAGGTGGACGCAGACCGCGGTGTGGTCGAAGGACTGGTGGGCTCCTGGGTGCCGCAGCTGTCATCAAAACGGCTGGGTCTGACAGTGCACGGCGTGACTTACGGCTATCCGGAGATCCTGGCCGACTTCCAGGCCCTGCACGCACGGTTCCCGCGCAGCGTGCTCATTCGCTCCGATGACTACAGCAGCTACCCGCCCGGCTACTGGGTCACCGTCATGGCTGAGCCCTACGCCAGCCCGGATGCAGCCAACGCCCGGTGCGATGCCAACGGCATCCCCGCCGAGGACTGCTACGCACACCGGGTGTCCCACACCGACGGCCGGGCCGGCAGCTCGAAGACGCGGTAGCCGGCCCTCAGCTCCCGCCGAAGACCTTCACGATCGAATCGGTGATCTGCGCGACGATGCCTGATACCGCAGCCAGCGGGCTGAGTATCTCGCTCACCAGGTTCCAGCGGCTGCGAACCTCCGCGCCCTGCGGCTGTTCTTTGGCGAGTTCGCCTTCAATCGTGCGGATCCCGTAGCGCACCACGGCTTGCGCTTCCGGATCTTCCGCCGCGCGGACCAGCTCATCGCGCGCCGCGGCTATGGCTTTCCTCAAGTCGTCTACGGAGGCCGACGTCTGTACCTCGCCGACCGTGATCGTGTTATCACTGACCTTGTTGCCCTGACCGACAGCGCTGCCGATGAACGTCCCGCCTGTGACGGTCATGGACGAAGTAGCTGGTTCACAGCGGGTCATGGTGTTCCCTTCGGCGGTGCGGGCGAGTTGACATTGTTCCCCTGTGCGGTGTTGCCGAATCCCACGGCCGACCCGAGGAAGGTCCCGCCACTGATGTTGTTGGTCTGGTTGACAACCGGATCGGCCATCCGCATGAACTCGACCACGGAGTAGCCGTGGTCCTCGAGGTATCTCCCCACCGCCCGGACAATTGCCGAGTTCAGGATCTTCACGTAGCGCTCGACGTCGACGTCTTGGAAGTAAGTCTGGACGTCACCATCCGCGGCGAGCTCGCGCAGGCTCTTGCCCGCGCCGTACCTGTCGGGGACGACTTCCCCGTCACGCTGGGGGAGCGGCTTGAAGCGGTGGAAGACCGACCGGAACCGGCGCAGGACGGTAGCCGGAAGCGTCACCAACTCCATGAGGGAGCTTCTCAGCGGGGCCAGGAACGGGTGTAGCACCCGGTCGATCGCCCGGTAGCTGCTCCGGATGGGCGGCAGGACACAGAACGTCCACTCCAGGAACAGCATCCGCTGATCCGTCCCGGCGTGCAGGTAGCACGACGTGGTCAGGCCGCGGTCCCAGGCCTCGATCCGGAAGCACTGGTAGTAACGCGCCCATTCCTGGGGGACATCCGCGAGGTGACGGGCGGCCGCGGCCGGCATGTACGCAGCCGGGGGACGGTGCAGGTCGGCGAGCACAGCAGGGTGGGGCTGAGTATCGAGGTTGGTCAGCAGCCAGTCGGCCGCCATCAGGATCTGTTCGCGCTGGATGAGTCCGGCGAACCGGCCACCCGGGCCAAGCGAGGAGGCCGAGCGCAGCTCGTTCATGGCATCGGCGACGTGCTGATGCAGCTCCACGACACTGATCGGCCGCGGTTCGGGCCGGGGGTTGCCCCCATTGTCGTTGGCGCTGCCCTTCTCGGCCAGCTCCAGAGGCAGCGGAATGATCTTGCGGTGGATCTGCATACCGGCGCCGATGAACGGCGAGAAATCACGGTGCACGACGACATCGGCCAGATCCTGTTTGCGGGGGCCTTGCTCGTCGGCAGAGTCAAGCCTGGCGAGGGGTTGCTGGAAAGCCGCATGCCCGAGGGTCCGGACGGTGCGTTCCCAGTCGGAGCGGGCGCGCCGCCCGTCGGGGATGAAGCTGCCCGGGCGGAAGCTGCTGTACACGAGGTGGTGCACGATGAACTGGTCGATGCCGATCACAGCCAGCGCGAGTGCTCCAATGAAGAACGCTCCGTAGGAGAAACCCAAGCTCTCGGGCAGCACATCAGATAGGCCACCGGATCCCGCGCCGGACAGCCCGATCCTCAGGAGCTGCGGCAGTAGCACGACCGCCGCGACGGCGAACAGCCCGACGATCACGGCATTACGCCATTTGCTTACCGCAGCGCCGCCGAGACTGCGAGCGAGAGCGGGATACGAGCTACCGGCGATGGTCCCGCCAACGGAGGTGGCCATCGCAACAAAAGACACACCCGCCGCCACGATCAGCCAGACTATTAAGGCCGTCGAGCTGACGAACGCGAGCGCCACCAGGAGTATCAACAGGATGGCATCACGGATACGGCGCCGGGTGCGCGCGGCTACCGCATCCCGCAGCACGGCCGCCGAGTCGACCCCGGGCGCTGGTGGGAGCGCCCGTACCGGCTCGACGAGGAATTCGGCGATAGCGCCGTCACCGAACGTTGGATCGAGGTGGGCCGCGGCGCACAGGTAGCGCGTAGTGGCGTCCCGTTGCGCGGGAGGAAGCCCGCGCGGGGGCCCGCCGTTGTGCACCGGCCCGCCGTTGTGCGCGGGCCCCCCGTTGTGCACCGACCCGCCGTTGTGCACAGACTCGCCGTTGTGCACCGGCCCGCCGTTGTGCGCGGACCCGCCGTTGTGCCCCGGCCGCCCCATGATGGCCGTTGCGGGCAAAGGCGGAACCGGCCACTGGGGGACGATCTGTTCACCGCAGCGTTCGCAGTACCGGTCGTCCGCTCTGTTGAGGAACGAGCACTGCCAGCAGGTCAAGCCGTCACTCTCAGCCATCCGCTGCTCTCCTGTCCATCTCGCGACTCGACGATCCCTCGTCGCCGCACAGTCCTCATCGCCCCAACAGCACTGCGCACGACAGGCGACGACCTCTTCGTCGAAGCTGGGAGAGGTGGTCTACCACAGGCCGATTGCCTGCGAATCCCCCGGCCCACCCCCAGGGTTGATCACAAACTCGAACGATTCAACGCAGGTTCTAGCTCAGCATGCCGGCGACGGGGCGTAGACGGGGGGAGCCTTCGTCTTCGTGGTAGTCGGCCGGGTTGGTCTCGTCGGTGCCGTTGAAGACGCGCATCCGGCGCAGCACGATGGTCACCAGCACCGCGGCCACGAGATTACCGAGAAGCGCGACGAAACCGACGTAGATCTGCATCGATGAGCCGGTGAATGGATGCCAGCCGAGCAGTGAGAGCTTGTTCAGCGCCAGCGCCGACCCGCCGAAGTGCTGCTTTCCACTCGACGGGTTGGGAATGCCGTAGAGCATCACCATTCCCCAACCCATACCGACCACCCAGCCCGCGATCAATCCCCAGATATGGAACCAGCGGGTGTAGAGCGCGATCGCCACTATCGGCAGTGTCTGCAGAATGATCACGCCACCGATCAGCTGCAGGTCGATGGCGTACTGCGGGTCGATGAGCACGATGAACACGACCGCGCCGAACTTCACCACCAGCGAGGCGAGCTTGGCCTGCTTGCATTCCTGCTCGGCGCTGGCGTCGCGACGCAGGTAGACCTTGTAGATATTCCGGGTCCACAGGTTCGCCGCCGCGATCGACATGATCGCGGCGGGCACCAGAGCTCCGATCCCGATGGCGGCGAACGCGATACCGGCGAACCAGGAGGAGAACTGCCCCTCGAACAGCATCGGGACCACGGTGTTGGAATCCGGTCGACCGGTGGCCGCATTGACGATCGGTTTCGTACCGGCCGCGATCGCGGCATAACCCAGCAATGCGAGCAACCCCAGGAGCAGCGAGTACGCCGGCAGCGCCACCATGTTGCGTTTGATCACATTGCGGCCGCGGGCGGCCAGTGCACCGGTGACCGCATGCGGATACAGGAACAGCGCCAGCGCCGAACCCAGCGCCAGGGTGACGTACTGCAACTGGTTGTTCTCGCCCAGCAGGATCCCGTCGGCCGGTGTCGGCGTGGCGGCGAACTTCGCCTCCGCGGCGTCGAAAATGGCGCCCCAGCCACCGAGCTTGGTGGGCAGGATAACCACGGCGGCGATGATGACCAGGTAGATCAGCGCGTCCTTGACGAACGCGATCAGCGCGGGCGCCCGCAAGCCGGATTGATAGGTGTAGGCCGCCAGGATCACGAAGGCGACGAACAGCGGGGCGTGCCCGGCCAGCCCGGCCCCGTTGAGGCCCATCGTGCGCAGCACCGCCTCCAGCCCGGCCAGTTGCAGGGCGATGTAGGGCATCGTCGCGATGATGCCGGTGATCGCCACCAGCAGCGCCAGGGTGGCCGAGCCGTAGCGGCCGGCCACGAAGTCTGCCGGGGTGACGTAACCGTGCACCCGGGACACCGACCACAACCGGACCAGCGGCAGGAACACCAGCGGGTAGACCAGCACGGTGTAGGGCAGCGCGAAGAACCCCATCGCGCCGGCACCGAACATCAGCGCGGGCACCGCGACGAAGGTGTAGGCGGTGTAGAGGTCACCGCCGATGAGGAACCAGGTGACCCACGAGCCGAACTTGCGGCCGCCGAGCCCCCACTCATCGAGATGCGCGAGGTTGTCCGCGGCTTTCCACCGCGCGGCGTAGAAACCCAACCCGGTGACGAGGGCGAACAGCAGCGTGAAGACGGCCAGTTCGGTCCAGAGCACCGTCATCGCCGCTCCCGGGTCTTCACATACACCACCGCCACGCACAGCACGCCGAGCGGGATGAACAGGAACTGCATCCAGTAGAACAACGGAAACCCGAACAGGCGCGGCTCATCAGCGTTGAACAGCGGCGTGACCAGCACCAGCAGCGGAACCAGGAGTAAGAGTTTCCAGCGCAGCGCCGACCGGCCAGGCGGGCGCGAGGAGGACGAACCGGACGGCATCTGTAGATGCTAGCCGGTGCTGCCCGATGCCAGCCGCTGTTTAAGCGCGTCGAGCTCGTCACGCATCGTGCCGGGCAGCGCGTTGCCGATCTTGTCAAACCACTGTCCGATGAAGGGGAGTTCGGCCCGCCACTCCTCGACGTGCACCGATAGCGCGGCGGCGACGTCCTCCGGGGCGGTGCTCAGCCCGGACAGGTCGAGATGCGCAGGCTGGGGCACCCGGCCTATCGGAGTGTCGGAGGCTGCGGCCCGGCCCTCGATCCGTTCGACGATCCACTTCAGCACCCGGCTGTTCTCCCCGAAACCCGGCCATAGGAAGCGTCCATCGCCACCGCGCCGGAACCAGTTCACGTAGAAGATCTTCGGGAGCTTGCCGGCGTCGGCGTGCTTACCGAGGTCGATCCAGTGCTGGAAGTAGTCTCCGGCGTGGTAGCCGATGAACGGCAGCATCGCCATCGGGTCGCGGCGCACCTGGCCGACCGTGCCGGCCGCCGCCGCGGTCTTCTCACTGGAGAGCGTGGCGCCAAGAAACACCCCGTGCGACCAGTCGAAAGCCTCGTTGACCAGCGGTATCGTGTCAGCCCGGCGACCGCCGAACAGGATCGCCGAGATCGGCACGCCCGCCGGATCGTCCCACTCCGCAGCGAGCACCGGGCACTGCGTCATCGGCGTGCAGTACCGGGAGTTCGGGTGCGCGCAGCGCGAGCCGCTGGCCCCGTCGGCGGGCGTCCAGTCCCGCTTGGTCCACGAAGTGACGTGCGCAGGCCTGCCCTCCATGCCCTCCCACCAGATGTCGCCGTCGTCGGTCAGCGCGACGTTGGTGAAGATCGAGTTTCCGGAGCACAGCGTGCGCATGGCGTTGGGGTTGGTCTTCCAACTGGTGCCCGGGGCCACCCCGAAGAACCCGTTCTCCGGGTTCACCGCATACAGCCGGCCGTCGGTGCCGAAGCGCAGCCACGCGATGTCGTCACCGAGGGTCTCGGCCTTCCAACCGGGGATGGTGGGCGCCAGCATCGCCAGGTTGGTCTTGCCACACGCCGAAGGGAACGCTGCCGCGATGTAGTGGACGGTCTGCTCCGGGCTGGTCAGCTTGAGGATCAGCATGTGCTCGGCGAGCCAGCCCTCGTCGCGGGCCATCACCGAGGCGATCCGCAGCGCGTAACACTTCTTGCCCAGCAACGCATTGCCGCCGTAACCGGATCCGTAACTCCAGATCAGCCGTTCCTCGGGGAAGTGGCTGATGTACTTGGTGTCGTTGCACGGCCAGGGCACATCGGGCTCGCCGGGCTCCAGCGGATGGCCCACCGAGTGCAGGCACGGCACGAACCCGGTATCGCTGCCGTCGGCCCGGGTGAATTTGCGCAGCGCAGCGGCACCCATCCGAGTCATGATCCTCATCGAGCACACCACGTAGGCGGAGTCGGTGATCTCCACGCCCAGCTTGGGATCCGGGTCGGCCAGCGGGCCCATGCAGAAGGGCACCACGTACATCGTCCGGCCACGCATGCACCCCCGGTACAGCCCAGTCATGATCGATTTCATCTCGTCTGGGTGCATCCAGTTGTTGGTGGGCCCGCAGTCCTGCTCGGCCTGCGAGCAGATGAAGGTGCGCTCCTCCACCCGGGCCACGTCGGAGGGGTCCGAGGCCGCCCAGAACGAGTTGGGCTTGCGGTCCAGCCGGGTGAACGTGCCGCTGTTGACCAGCTGCGCGGTGAGCCGGTCCCACTCCTGCGCAGATCCGTCGCACCAGTAGATGCGGTCGGGCTGGGTGAGCTCTGCGGTCTCGCGCACCCAGTCGCGCAGTCGTGCGTGGCTGGTCGGGGCATTATCGAGACCCGGAACGATCCTGGCAGTCACGGTCCGTCTCCTTCGTGAGCCAACCGCCCCCCATCCGACCGACTGCGTTCACCGGCGAACGCCGAGGACCGCCCGTGCCTACCTGGCATGGGCGGTGGGACGTCGAAGGGATCTCCTCCAAGCGTAATCCCAGACGAGCGCAACGACCCCATAAGTGAGAAATCCCTCACACCCCAGCGGGCCAGCTCAGGACGGGCCGCCGACACCGGTGCCCGCCCCGCGGGGAAACTGCTACCAGCGGCGCCTACGGCGGCGTGGCCCGCAAGCCATGAAGACCTCAAGCCAGGCTCCGGCCGCTGGGTAGCGTGGATGTGAACCGTGCCATCGGCGATCTCCCCGGTAGCTGTCATCCCGGCCGCATCTCAAAGACGACCATGAACCATTTTCCGATCATGAGGCTGAGTGCTTGCAACATTGCAGAACAACACCATCTCGTGGCGGCTGAACGCTCCTGACGGACAGGGGTGAGGCGTGCGTCAGGGACCGGAAGAAGTCGCCGCAAACGGCGATTTCCGGCAATCCTCTACGATGACTGCGACCTGATGCCAGAGGAGCCTCGACATGGCCGATGAGCGGTTCCCGGAACAGCACTCCGAGCCGACAGTTAAGATCAAGCATGATGTGCCGCATTCGGCGCGGATCTGGAATTACTGGATGGGCGGCAAGGACAACTACGAGGTGGACCGGGTCGCCGGTGACGCCTTCGTCGCGGTGTTCCCGGACATCGTCACCGTTGCCAAGCAGGGCCGGCAGTTCCTCATCCGCGCGGTGCGTTTCCTGGCCGGTGAGGCCGGCATGCGCCAGTTCCTCGACATCGGCACCGGCCTGCCCACGATGCAGAACACCCACCAGGTCGCCCAGCAGGTCGCACCCGAGTCCCGGATCGTCTATGTCGACAACGATCCGCTGGTGCTGGCGCACGCCCGCGCACTGCTGGTCAACACCACCCCGGAGGGCGTGACCACCTACGTGGACGCCGACTTCCACCACCCGGATTTGATCATCTCCAAGGCCTGCACCTTGCTGAACTTCACCCAGCCGGTCGCGGTCATGTTCATGGGCGTGCTCGGCCACGTCGTTGAGTTCGACAAGATGCGCTCCATCGTGGCGCGGGTGATGGCCGCCGTCCCCTCCGGCAGCTACCTGGCGCTGTGGGACGGCACTGATACCAACAAGGCCGCCCTCGAGGCCACCGAGAACTACGCGGAAACTGGAGGCATCCCGTACAACCTGCGCAGCCCCGAGCAGGTCGAGCAGTGCTTCGAGGGTCTGGAGATGGTGGAGCCCGGCCTGGTGCCGATCACGCAGTGGCGACCGGACACCACCGAGATCGGCCAAGCCGAGCCGATCGACGCCTATGGAGCGGTGGCACGCAAGCCGTGAGTCAGCTGGCCTGGCTGACCGAGGACATGTTGAAATCCGGGATGCGGATGGGGGGCATGGCGGTGCGAGAGAACCAGTCCTTCCACTCCCGGCACAGCGTGCGCTGCGTGGCGCCGACCTCGGTGGCTCGGCGGAGAAGATCGATCGGGCTTTCGTTGAACCGGAAGTTGTTCACCTGGCCGACCACCTCACCACCCTCGATGAGGTACACCCCGTCCCGGGTCAGGCCGGTCAGCAGCAGCGACACCGGGTCGACCTCGCGGATATACCACAGGCAGGTCAGCAGCAACCCGCGCTCGGTGCGCGCCACCAGGTCCTCGGTCGAAGCCGACGAACCGCCGGTGAGCAGCAGGTTCTCCGGCGGTGGGGTGTAGCGGCCACCCAGCTCCTGGGCGGCCGCCCGGGGGTAGGTCAGCGCGTTCACCGCGCCCTCGTGCAGCCAGTCCACCCGGTGCGCCGCAGCGCCGTTGTCGCAGACGCTCACCGCGTCGCTCGAGGCAGTGGTCACCAGGAACGGTGCGGTCTGCAAACCTGGTGCGGCTGGGTCGGTGGACAGCGTGAGTGGCAGTTCGGTGAACCGCTCACCCAACCGGGTGCCGCCATCGCCCGCACCGGGTGCGGCGAAGGCGGAGCGGCCCTCGTGCGCCGGTCGACCGTCCATCGACCAGGCCATGTACAACATCAGATCGCCGACCGCCGAGGGCGGCAGGATCGTCTCGTAGCGGCCCACCGGTAGTGCCACCTGCCGCTGCGACCAGCTCAGCCGCCGCCGTACCTCGGCGAGCAGCGCAGCGAAGTCCAGATCGGTGAAATCAGCCGTGTAAGCGCCGGCCCAGGCGCTGCGAGACAGGTCGTCAGCGACCTTGCCGTTGAGCTCCACAGTGCCGGTGGGCTGCACCCAGCGGCGGCGCAGCCCGGTGGATGACGCCAACCACGTGGTCTCCAAGCGGTGCTCAGCAAACCCGTAGAGCAGCTCGTTCTCGCAACCGAACGCCGGCGCCAGCCCGTCGACCAACCCGGCGAACACCCCGATCTCGGTGGCCGCCGCCGGGGCGTCGAAGTCGTCGTCGGCGTCACCCTCCACCAGCGGCGCGGCGTCCCGGGCCCGGCCGGACTGCCGGGCGGCCTGCTCGCTGGCCGCCACCGCGGCGCGTACCTCGTCGAGATCCACTCCGTTTCCGCTGATCGTCCCTACTGCGGGCCCTCCGGCGCCCTCCAGCACCGAGATCACTGTGAACGAGCGGGTGGTGGTGTGCCCGTTGGTGGTCATCGTGTTGTTCGCCCACCGCAGGTTGACCTCGCTGGTGTCGGTGAGCACCACGAGGCATCCGTCTGCTTTGGACGCTGCCAGCGCGGCCGTGGTCAGCTCATCGGGGGTGATCACTGGCCGGCCTCCTCGTGGGAGTTGAGCACGGTGATGCCGCGGAACAGTGCCGGGGGACAGCCGTGGCTGACCGCCGCAACCTGGCCAGGCTGAGCCTTGCCGCAGTTCATCGCCCCGCCGAGCAGCCAGGTCGACGGGCCGCCCACCGCTTCCATGGCGGCCCAGAAGTCGGTGGTGGTGGCCTGGTAGGCCACATCGCGCAGCTGCCCTGCCAGCCGGCCGTCCTCGATGCGGTAGAAGCGCTGCCCGGTGAACTGGAAGTTGTACCGCTGCATGTCGATCGACCAGGACCGGTCACCGACGATGTAGATGCCGCGGGCCACCCCGGAGATCAGCTCGGCGGTCGTGGTGTCGGCCGCCGGGTCGGGCTGGAGCGACACATTGGCCATCCGCTGGATGGGCACGTGATGCGGTGAGTCGGCGAACGCGCAGCCCGCCGAGCGCTCCAGTCCCAACCGGCGGGCGAAGACCCGGTCGGTCTGGTAACCGACCAGCGTCCCGTCGCGGACCAGGTCCCACTGCGAGGTGGCCACCCCGTCGTCGTCGTAGCCGATGGTGGCCAGCCCGTGACGCTGCGTGCGATCCCCGGTGACGTGCATCGCGGGCGAGCCGTAGCGCAGGGTGCCGAGCTTGTCCGGGGTGGCGAACGACGAACCGGCGTAGGCCGCCTCATAGCCGATCGCCCGGTCGTACTCGGTGGCGTGTCCCACCGACTCGTGGATGGTCAACCACAGGTTGGTCGGGTCGATCACCAGGTCGTAGCGGCCGGGCACCACGCTGGGCGCCTTGACCTTCTCCGCCAACCACTGCGGGAGCTGGGCCAGCTCGCTCTCCCAGTCCCAAACGGTGTTACCGGTGAGGTACTCCCAGCCCCGGGCACTCGGCGGCGCACAGGTCCGCATCTGCTCGAACGAGCCCGCGGCCCGGTCCACGGCCGTGACGGTGACACTGGGGTGCAGCCGGACGCGCTGCTGAGTGGTGCTGGTGCCGGCGGAGTCGGCGTAGAACTTGTTCTCCTTCTCCGCCCGCAAGATCACGTCGGTGTGCTCGACCCCGTCCGCGGCGAGCAACCGGCTCGACCACTCCGAGAGCAGCGCCACCTTCTCACCCAGCGGCACGGTGAACGGGTCGATCTCGTGGTCGCCGGCCCACACCGCGTCGGCGTGCACCGGCTCGTCGGCCAGCTCCACCCGCTCGGCGTTGAGCGGGCGCAGGGCGCGGGCCAGCTCGACGGCCCGCTGCGCAGTGGCCACCGCCGAGTCCGAAGTCAACTCGAGGTGCGAGGCGAAACCCCAGGTGCCATCGACGATCACTCGCACGGCCAAGCCGATGGTGGTCGATTCCTGCGCGGTCGCTACGGCTCCGTCGCGCAGCCGTAACAGCTGCCGGCCGATCCGCTCGATCCGGACATCGGCGTACTCAGCGCCCAGCTCGCGGGCCCTCGCGAGAGCGGCGTCAGCCAGTGACCGCAACGGCAGCCCCAGAAAGTCCAGATCTATCCCGTCGGTACTCACAGTACCGACCCTAGCGTCTGCCACCGACCGCGTTCTGGGGACAGACTGTAGTTATCAGCCCACCTGTCACTACAGTCTGTCCCCAGAACGCGGTCGGTGTCACAGAACGTGGTCAGGTATGTGCGAAAAGTTATGGTTGCGGCGGACCCTGGTATGGCCTAGCTTGTGCTTGCATGACCACGGAGAGTAAGGGGGCCGCTCAGGTCATCTTGGGGGGACTGCATTGAGTGCAGCGAGTCAACAGTGCAGCGGATCAACACTGCTGATGTGATACCGGGGGCGGAGTTCGCGCAGACGCTGCGATGGCGTCGACGATGGGGGCATCGTGTCGCGAGGAGTTCTCCCGGGGCGCACCCATCATCAGATAACAGTCCGGCAGCCGCGCTTTCCGGTTGCGCACTGTACGCGGTTGCGTACGGATTCGCTGCGGGCAACCTCCCTGAGTCGCTTCGGTCCTTGTCCGTTGCATGGCTACATCCATCGGCTATCCATCGGCTGAAAAGGGGAGAGGGAGCGTTATGAGGATCTCGGACGTCTTCGCAATGGGTGGCGGCTTCGGCGATGACCCCTACTACGACGACTACCACTTCAGCAGTGACAACCCCTGCTACAGCAGCTGGCCCTACTGCGAGAGTGCTCGCGGCCCATTCGACTACGGCCCTCGGTGGAAGCGCCAGGGCCTGGCGCACATTCTGGGGAGCCCCCGCGACGGCGGTGGACTCCTCGGGATTCTCGGGTAGGTGCTCGCCCGCAGGCTCCTCCGGGAATCCCCGCGGGGTCAGGGTGTTCAAACCAGGGGAGAAGATCGGGGTCAACCCCCATGCTCCAGGCAGTGCGGTCCGGCACCGTATGAGGTGTCGGTCGCACCACCTGGGCGCAGCGCCGGGACGCCCAGATCGCTGATCGGCCACCCGCGGCGCGCAGGGAATCCGCGCCGCGGGCATCCGGGGTAAAGGGCCCGGGTCGCGATTCGGGGTGCGATCCGAGCCCCGATCCGGGCCCTCAGGACCCCTCCTGCTCGTCCGCCCAACGCTGGGCGAGCAGGCAGACCCGGTGGGCGAGCTCCTCAGCGGTGGCCTCGGGGTCGCTGCTGCGACCGGCCGCGAGCCCGAGCAGGTACGCGGTGAGCGGGGCAGCCGGCCGGGCGACGCCGTGGGCGACGTCCCGGGACATGTCCAGCACCCGGGACTGCATCGCCACCGGCGAGACGACCTCGGCGACGTCCAGTTCGCGACACACCAGCTCGACCCATTCCGTGAGCGTGTTCATGCCGATCATCCTCGCGTGCACGGCGCCGGCAGGCCAGGGTAGAGGGGTGCCGGGAACGAGTCAGACGATCTACCCACAGCGGGCGCGGATGACCGCCGGGCAGCACCGCGCCTGGGAACGCAGCTGGGACCGGTGGGGCGCCGAGGTCATGGACCTTCCCGAGGGCCCGCTGGACACCGCCAGATGGTTCGGCCGCGCCGCGCCGATCATGCTCGAGATCGGCTCCGGGATGGGCGAATCGACCGCGTCGATGGCGCTGGACGCGCCGGAACTCGACCACCTCGCCGTTGAGGTCTACCAGCCGGGCCTGGCCCAGCTGCTGCTGCGCATCGAACAGGCCGGGATCACCAACCTGCGGCTGCTGCGCGGTGACGCCTACCCGGTGCTCAGCGAGCACCTCACGGCGAGCAGCCTGCACGCCGTCCGGATCTACTTCCCCGACCCATGGCCCAAAAGACGGCACCACAAACGCCGGTTGATCAACCCCGAGTTCGTCACTCTGGTGGCCTCCCGGCTGGCGCCGGGAGGCACGTTGCATCTGGCCACCGACTGGGAGCCCTACGCGCAGGAGATGCTCGCGGCCGGCACGGCCGAGCCGGCGCTGCGCAACACGACCGGTGACACCTTCACTCCCCGGCCGGCCTGGCGGCCGGTGACCAAATTCGAGCAACGCGCCCGAGACGAGGGCCGTATGGTGCGAGATCTGCTGTTCACCAGGGTCTGACCCCGCCGAGGCCCCCAGATAGGGCAGGATCGATGCCCATGAACCCGGCGCCCCCCTCAACCATCCCGATCTCACTACTCGTCTGGGACGCACCCAACATCGACATGAGCCTGGGCTCGATCCTGGGTGGACGCCCCAGCTCGGCCTCTCGGCCACGGTTCGACGCGTTGGGGCGTTGGCTGATCGCGCGGGCCGGGTCCGACACCGAGCCGGAGGCGACGGTGTTCACCAACGTCGCATCGGGCAGCACGGATTTCGTGCGGCCCTGGGTGGAGGCGCTGCGAAACACCGGGTTCGCGGTGTTCGCCAAACCCAAGATCGACGAGTCGGACATCGACGAGGACATGCTGACCCACATCCGTTCGCGCCACGAGCAGGGTGTGCTGCGTCAGCTGCTGGTGGCCTCCGGGGACAGCCGGGCGTTCCGGGAGCCGCTGGAGGAACTGGTCGCCCAGGGTGTCCAGGTCACCGTGCTCGGGTTCCGGGAGCACGCTTCGTTCGCGGTCAACTCCGGGGTGCTGGGCTTTGAGGACCTCGAGGACATCCCGGAGCTGTTCTTGCAGCCACTGCCCCGGATCACGCTGGAGACACTGCCACCCGAGGGCGCCTGGCTGCCCCCGCTGCGGCCCCTGTCTGCGTTGCTGCGGCACACCGTCGCGGAGCCGGTCCTATGATGCGGTTGACCGCGCCGGTGGTGCTGCCCTGCGACGAGCAGTGCACGATCCTGCGCGATGCGGTGGTCGACGTCGACGACGCCGGCCGGATCTGCCACGTCGGACCGTCGAGCACAGCGCCGGGAGCTGCCGGGCCGGTGGTGACGCTGACCGGGATCCTGATGCCCGGGCTGGTCAACGTGCACGCACATACCGCGATGACCGGGCTGCGCGGGCTGGGCGGGGATCTGCCGCTGATGCGCTGGCTGACCGAGGTGATCTGGCCCGCGGAGCTTCGGGTGGACGCCGAGGACGTGCGGGCCGGCATGCTGGTCGGCGCGCTGGAGATGCTCGGAGCCGGCATCACCACCAGCGTGGAGATGTACTTCTACCACGACGCGGTGGCCGATGCGGTGCTGGCCGCGGGCAGCCGGGCGGTGGTGACCCCGGGCATCATCGCGGCCCCGGGCTGGGACCGGTTGGGCAGCTGGCAGCAGATGCTCGACGGGGTGAGCCGCTGGATCGACACCGACGGGCTGCGTTTCGGCCCGGGCGAGCGCATCGAGGTGGGCTACGGGCCGCACGCGGCGTACACGCTGCCCGCCGAGGCGCTGGCCACGGCCGGCGCGGCCGCTCAGCAGCGTGGTGCGCTGCTGCACATCCACGTGGCCGAGACCACCGGCGAGGACACCGCGATCCGGGAAGCGCACGGCTCGGTGCCGCTGCTGCTGGAAAAGCTTGGTGTGCTGGGCAACGGCGCGCGGGTGCTCGCCGCGCATGCCGTGCACTTGTCCGATACCGACATCGCGGTGCTGTCGCGGCATCGCGTCGGGGTCGCGCACTGCCCGGGGTCCAACAGCAAGCTCGCCTCCGGAATCGCGCGGTTACTGGAGCTGCGCACCGCCGGGATCGCCGTCGGTCTGGGCACCGACGGACCCGCCTCACATGACGACCTCGACCTGTGGAATGACACCAGGCTGGCCGCCCTGCTGGCCCGGCTCGCCTCCGGGAACGCCGCCGCGGTGACCGCCGCACAGGCGCTGCTGCTGGCAACCCGCGGTGGCGCGGCCGCGCTGGGCCGTGATGATCTCGGCTCGTTGCGCACGGGAGGGTGGGCCGATCTGGTCCACCTGGGAGCCGACGACCCGGCGTTCGCGGCCGGGTTGGACGTGCCGGACAGCCAGTTACTGGCCAACCTGGTCTGGGGCGCCGGGGCGCGCGCAGTGCGGGATGTCTGGGTCGCCGGCGAGCGGGTACTGCACGAGCGAACGTCGACACGGGTCGACACCACCGAGGCCCACGCGATACTGCGCGCTCGGATGTCGCGGATCACCACCCGATGAGGTGCATATCGGAGCAACATGTTGGCCTGAATGGCGTATCATACTCTGACTTTTGCACGCCAGGGTGGCCGCTGGGGCCACTCCGGTTACGTCCACCCTATGAACACCGTCGGGGAGACTGGAGACTCGGTGGGTCGTCACGCGGCCACCCAGGACCCGGTGCACGTGCTCTACGTCGGCAGTTCCGCCGACATCGGAGCACTGCGCCGGATGATGGAGGCACATGGAGCGGTGACTCGCAGCCGGCTCACGCCTGCGGTGACCGTCGTGATCGCTGACCCCTCGGTGCCGGTCGATCATCCCACGGTCCGCGCCGCAGGCACCCTCGGCATACCGGTAATGGAACCCGCAGAAGCCATCGTCCAGTTCGCCAGCTGGCGGACCCGCACCGAACCGAGTCCGCCGAACTCGCCGGTCCCGAGCGCACCAACATCGAGCGCACGGCGGCACTGGCCGTTTCGCCGCGGCTAGTACCCGGCTAGCCCCGCAACCGCATCGACATGACGAGGTAGCGGTAGGACCCGTCCCGAGCATCATCCGCGTCGCCGTCGAGTCCGGTCACCGGGGTGATCACAGTGGGTTTGGCCGACTCGGTGAACGACATCCTGGCCCGTGGCGTGGTCACTGCGCTCAGCCCGTCGAGGAGGTACCCGGCGTTGAACCCGATGGTCAGCGGCTCACCGGTGACTCCGACCTCCAGCTCCTCCTCGGCGCTGGACTCGTCCTCAGCCTCCGCGGAGAGCTGCACCACGCCGTCGGCGAAGGCCAGCCGGACCGGCGCGAATCGCTGCGCGACCAGCGACACCCGCTTGAGTGCCGCGATCAGCTCGGCGACCTCTACCTCGACGGTGGTGGCGACCCCGGTGGGCCACAGGGAGGCGAACTTGACGAACTCGCCGTCCAGCAGGCGGGTCAGCGTCTGGCGGCCTCCAGCAGAAAAACCCAGGAAACCCTCGTCATCGCCCATCGAGAGCACCACCTCGCTGGCCGAACCGAGCGATTTGGCGACATCGGCCAGCGTCTTGGCCGGGACGATGAGCGAAGTGGAGGGCACCGTGCCGGTCGGCGTCCAGGGAAGGTAGCGCTCGGCGAGACGGTAGCGGTCGGTGGCGGCCAGGGTGAGGTGGTCGGCGGCGATCTCCATCCGCACCCCGGTGAGCATCGGCAGCGTCTCGTCCCGGCTGGCCGCCGCGGTGACCTGCGCGACTGCGGTGGCGAAGACGTCGCCACGGACCTTTCCCGAGGTCGCGGGCAGCTCAGGCACCGCGGGATAGTCCTCGATGTGCAGCAGCGGCAGGTTGAACCGCGCCGACCCGCAGCGCACCGCCAACCGGTTGTTCTCCACGGTCACCCGGACGTCCTTGGGCGGCAGCGCGCGCGCGATCTCGGCGAGTAGCCGGCCCGAGACCAGTACCCGGCCCGGGGCCTTGTCGGTGACCGACACCTCGATCCGGTTGAGCACCTCGAAGTCGAAACCCGAGACGATCATCACGCCATCGGCCACCTCAAGGACCACGCCTGCGGTCACCGGGACGACCGGACGCGCCGGTAGTCCCTTCGCCGTCCACGCAATGGCCTCGGCGAACGCGTCCCGCTCCAGCTCGAACTCCACGTTGACCCACCGTCCCTGCGATTACAGCGATTACACCCGTTACGCCGGGTACGTCAGCCTACCGGTGCGGTGGTCATGGGGCTGCGGTGGTTGTCAGCAGGTGGGGCCATCACGCACACTTGGGCTGTCGGCGAACCAACCTTAAGGACCCGGTTCCACATCAAGTCAGCCGGACCCTCATGGTTGCAGGGCATCTGCGCGATGCACCGGTGCGCCGATTACGCAAGCGGCAACTCCCCCTGGGCCGCTTGCGTATAGGGTCGCCGACCGGGTCTCCACCCCGCCCCCCTGATACCCGGTCGGCGGTCCCTCCCCCATAATGGCCCTGATGGGCTGGCGCCAGGCTGCCACCAGGAACGATACGACTCTTCGCGATCAAGTGAAACCACCTGTCAAGAAACCCTGCCGCACCCCGGATGATCCGGCGTCGTCGCGGATTGAGCCTCGATGTGGTGGCAGGGCTGGCCGGTATCACCAAGACCTACTTGTCGATGTTGGCTGCTGGAACTCCAATCCCACCTTCACGCCCGGAAGTCGACCGACCGGCAGACCGCTCTGGCGGCGCTGGTGGACGCCTGGATGATCGCTGCAGCCGTAGCGAAGAACTTCGGCTACATCGACTTGTCGCTGGCAGCCACCCAGCGAGGCCACGACTACGCTGAGCTGCACGGCGATCCTGGTGTGCTCAGCTTCGCCCACTGGTACCTGACACTTGGACGGACGCGGATCGGGGCCCGCAACCGAGCTGCCGCCATGCTGACTCAGGGGATCGACGATTTTTCACCAAACTGTCCAACTCACCGCATCTGACACCACCGTGGCGCAGATGGTCGGATTGATGCATCTGAGTTCTGCGCAAACCGCCGCGCGCTCACAATCATCGGACGATGCGCACCGTCATCTCGACGAGGCGGACCGGATCGCTCAACGGGTAGGAGAGCGTAATGCCTTGCGTCGGCATTTCGGACCAACGAACGTCGCCGCGTGGCGCGTGGCGGTGGGCATCGAGCTGAACGAGGGCGCTCGGGCCTGCGCGGACGCCACTCGTCTCCCGATCAATGTGCAGGCGTTGGGCAGCAGCGAGCGGACGTCGGCGCTACACCTCGACTTTTCCCGAGCGCTGGCCCAGGAGGGCGGCCAGCGTGACTGGGATGCGATCCGACACCTCGACACCGCCGACCGAATCGCACCGCAGTTGATCCGGCCAGATCCCATGGCACGTGACCTTTTCACGACGCTGGACCTGCGGGCCCCGCATCGTGTGTGGGAGCTGGACAGCCTGCGCAACCGCTTCGGCCTCGGCGGCCAAGGTTCACGGAGTGTGGACAATTAGCGTGATTTAGGCGGCAGTCTCTGCGGGATGAACACAGCAGAGCGGTCATCCAAGACAGATGACCAGACCCGCCCGAAGCCGACCTGGTACCTGCGGTCGCTGGGTGATCACGACACCCACCGGGGTGAGCTGCGTGGTGATGGCACGGTGCTGGCGCATTGCGAGGCCAGCTTCACCCCACGGCCTACGCTCAAGGTGGTGGGGCCACCGCCGGGTGAGCTGGTCACCGGCGATCTCGCGTTGAAGGGGAGCGCCGGATCCGGAACAGGTGTGCCAGAAGTGTGGGCGTGACGGTGGTGGCCGGTGAGCACGTTGGAGCGAGCTGTCCACCTGCTAGCCGCTGGTGAGGTGTTCCGGCAGGGCTACGGGAGCACGTCTGTGGCTGTGTGTGGTGAGCTAGTAACGAGCGGTCCGACCGGCGAGGAGGACGCCAGCTACTGCCCGGATTGTGTGCGCGCGGTCATGAGGACCGCGCCGACTGGGCCTGGATGTTCTCAAGACCATTAGTCCAGCCATTTGACTTGATTATGTCAAGTGGTTAGACTTATAGTCGTGAAGCCGATGACCACCAAGGACCTTCGCAGGCTGCTGCGCGCGAAGGGCTGCGTGGAGGGCGGCGGCAAGGGCTCGCACGAGAAGTGGACCGCGCCCGGTGGGCGCAGCACCACCCTCAAATCGGGAGCGAAGGAGCAGGCTCCCGGCACGTTGCGGGCCATCCAGCAGCAACTTGCGCCGGAGTTCGGTCCGAACTGGATCGAGGAGAACCAATGAACTACCAGGTCAATGCCGAATGGGACGACAGCGGATGGTGGGTCGTCACCGTCCCCGGTGTGCCCGGCGCCATCACCCAGACCCGACGCCTCGACCAGGTCCCTACCGACGCCGCCGAGGTCATCGAAATCCAGACCGGCCATCCCGTGGACCCCGCCAGCCTCACCATCAACGCATCCTTGCCCGGCGAGGCCGGCGATGTCGCCGCCGAAGCTCGCTCCCTACGGGAGCAAGCGCACCACCTCACCGAGCAGGCCGGGGAGCGCACCCGCAAAGCCGTTGCACTGCTCAGCCAGAAAGGCTTTACCGTACGCGACATCGGTGTACTGACCGGCATCACCTACCAACGCGCTCAGCAGCTCAGGAAAGGCTGAACGCCAGCCGACGACCCGCCCCAGCGATTGCCGGGGCGGGTGATGGGTCAGTCGAATTCGCCGTTGCGGTTGGTGAGCGCGGTCCACTCGCCGTGGGCATACCGCAATTGGGCACTGCGCGCGCGGCGACGAACCGACCTTGCCCAGTTAGAGGGCTTAGACGGCCCGGCCGTCATGATCGAGTCAACTGTGGTGTTGGAGTCGACTCCAGAGCGATGGCCGGGCGTGTGTGGCTGTGCTGCGCGCCGTGAACGCGACACCAGCGACATGTGAGCGCCCGAAAACGTCGCTAGTGTCGCGTTCACGGACGCCTACCTCCGGGCAAGCCAGCCAGGGAACACGCCTGGTCGGGTTGGGTTGGGGCGAAGCCCGGCTAGTGATACGTGAAGAGGCGCCTACTGGTCGGTGAGGCCGTGCTCGATTGCGTAGCGGGTCAGCTCGACCCGGTTGTGCAGGTGCAGCTTGCGCAGGGTGGACTGCACGTGGTTCTCGACGGTCCGGTGGCTGATGACCATTGCCTCGGCGATCTGCCGCGCGGTGCGTCCGGTGGCTACTTGACGCAACACCTCGGTCTCCCGTTCGGTGAGCGTCGGGGTGTCGGAGCGCGGTTCCAGCGCCATCCGGCGGTACTCACCGAGCACCAGGCCCGCCAAACCGGGAGTGAACACCGCGTCGCCCTCCGCGGTCCGGCGCACGGCATCGACCAGCTCGTCCACCGACGCTGATTTCACCAGGTAACCGGATGCGCCGGCGCGCACCGCCGCGAGCACGTCCGCATGCGCACCGGAGGCGGAGAGCACCAGCACCCTGACATCGGGCCAGCGCTCGATGATCAGCTGGGTGGACTTCGCCCCGTCCGGCGCCCCGGATGAATCGACAGAGCCGAAGTGCAGGTCCATCAGCACCACATCCGGACGGGCCGCCGGGAGGATGCGCAGCGCAGCCGCACCGTCAGCCGCGGTGGCGACCAGCTCGAAGCCCCGCTCGGTCAGGTCACGGGCCACCCCGGTGCGCCAGATCGGGTGGTCATCAACCACCATGACCCGGATCACCGCAGCAGACCCTGCCGCAGACGGGCCAGCCGCACTTGCCATTCGGTGCCCCGCCCCGGACCGGCGTCGAGGGTCAGGGTGCCGCCAAGATCAGCCACCCGGCCCCGGATCGAGCGCGACACCCCCATCCGTCCGCCGCTTTCGGCGTCGGCGAGCCGGCGGGCATCGACACCCGGGCCGTTGTCCCGGATGGTGAGCACCACTTCCTCGCCGAGGTCCTCGATCAGGACCCATGCCCTGGCCTCGGGACCACCGTGCCGGGCGGTGTTGGCCAGTGCCTCCCGGGTGACGGCGACCAGCTCCTCGACGGCGCTGACGGGCAGCGGCACGGTGGTCGCGGGCACCGAGATCTCCACCCGGGGGCCGGCCAGCAGCTGGATCGCACCGACCAGGTCTCGTTCACCGGCGGCGGTCGGCGGAGTGGCCAAGAACAGCGAGCGCAAGGCGATCTCCTGCTCACCGGCCAGCCGGGCCAGCTCGCCGGCCTCCCCGTCGAGCTGGCCACTGCGGGCCCGCACCCGGGCCAGCACCTGCACCACGCTGTCGTGGATGGACCGGGCCAGCCGCTCCCGCTCGGCCGTGGCCGCCTCGACGCGAGCCGCCCGGCGGAGTTGCCTCGGTGGCCCGGCGAGCTGCTGTCGCGGCCATGCCCAGCACGAGGCCCGTCCCGATCAGCAACAGCGCGTCACCGGCGAGGTCGGTGGTGAAGGCTCCGCGCAGCCAGATCGCCATCACGGAGACGACGACGCCGAACAACGCCCCGGCAACCGGCCGGCGTGCACGGCGGCGGCGACCACCGGCCCGCACGCCCACACCGTGGGCAGCAACGGGGCGCGCTGGGTGACCTCGGTGAGCTGCTCGGGGGAGAGCACTACCACCGAGGCGCCCATCAGCATCAGGGTGACCAGCAGATCCACCACGATGACGTCCATCCGGCGGGTGCGGTCGTAGCTGTAGGCCAGGCAGGTCAGCACGGTCCACATCGAAGATCGCGGCGAGCGCCGCCCAGCCCAGATCCGGCCGGGCGAAGCCATCGTGATGCACGATGATCGCCGCGATCGCGAAGGCCGCCGTGATGATCCGGAAGACCACCACGCCGCGCCACAACGGCGTGGTGATGTCGGTGGCGCCCGGCATGGCCGTGGATCATGCCAGGTGCTCTGGCGCTGGCGGGCAGGACGGGTAGTTGGGAGGCTTGGGCATGTCCCGCAGGCGCTCGCCGTTGCCGGTCGAGGTGCTGTCGTTCCTGCTGGCGACTCTGCTCGGGGTGTCGATCGGCAATCTGACCAGTGTCACGGGTCCACTGCCGTGGGGCTTGGAGCTGCTGCGGCGACAGTCGCTGCCGCTGGCCGGCGGCACGGTGGTGCTGATGATCGGGGTGATGATCTGGCAGCGCCGAGCGGAGGAGAGCTCCACTCGTCCGCTGTGGGATTCGGATCGGTCACCGTTTCCCGGTTTGGAGGCGTTCACCGAGCGGGACTCGGCGGTGTTCTTCGGCCGTGACGCGGAGATCACCGAGCTGCTGGAGCGTTTGCATCCGGTGGTTCCCGGGCAGGCCAACCGGCTGATCGCGGTGGTCGGTCCCTCGGGTGCCGGGAAGTCGTCGCTGGTCCAGGCCGGTGTGGTGCCGCAGCTGCGGACGCGCCGGAGCAGCTGGATCGTGGTTCCCGCAGTGCTGCCCGGTGATCACCCACTGCGCAGCCTGGCTCGTAGTCTGGGAGCCGCGAGCTCCTCTTCCGGCGGCATGCCCGAGGTGCACTTCGCCGACGACGTGCGCAGCGCTGACCGTCGCCCGAACGCCCCGGTGCTGCTGATCGTCGATCAGGCTGAGGAGCTGATCACCCTCGCTGGCCCGGCCGAACGCGACGCCTTCCTTCGTTTACTGGCGCAGGCGCTGGATGCCGACCCGCGGCTGTGGATCATCGTGATCATGCGTTCGGAGTTCCTGACCGCGTTCCTGGGCACCGCGCAGGCTCGGCTGTTCCGTGATCCGGTCGCGGTGGGGACGCTGGGCCATCCGGCGCTGGTCGAGGTGATCGAGCAACCGGCCCGGCGGGCGGGACTGACCTTCGACCCGCCGACCCTGCCGCAGCGGATGGCGACCGACGCGGGCGGCGGTGATGCGTTGCCGCTGCTGGCCTACGCCTTGCAGGAACTCTGCCTGACCGCCGGGCGGGGTGGGGTATTGACCGTCGCTGCCTACCAACGCCTCGGCGGAGTCACTGGCGTGCTGACCCGCCAAGCCGACAAGGTCGCCGCCGAACTCGGCGGCGCGGACGGACTGGTGCTGGCAACCCTGCTGAAGTTCGTCACCATCGGCGAGAACGAACCCACCCGCCGCCGGGTGCCGCGCAGCGCGTTGACCGATGCCCAGTGGCGGGTCGCCGAGGCGTTCATCGCCGCCCGCTTGCTGACCAGCGCCGCAGACGGCGAGGACGTCATTCTCGAAGTGGCCCACGAGGCCCTGTTCCGCCACTGGGCGCCATTGCAGCAAGCCATCGAGGTCTTCGCCGACCAACTCCGCTGGAGCGCTGGGCCCGAGATTGGGACAACTCCGGCCGTCAAGACGCCTACCTCCTCCGCGACGAACGCCTCAAAACCGCCCAACACAGGGCAGCTTCAGACGATGAAATCGTCGACGACCTCCCCCTGGTAACGGAGTTCCTGACCTACTCAAACCAAGCTGACCACGCCACTATGGAACGCCTATCCGAGACCATCGCCCGGCAAGCTTTGACCACCGTTGACAGTGATCCCGACTACAGCCTGATGCTCGCACTCGCCGCCTACGAAGAATGCGGCCCTACAGCGCTCGCTCTCCGGGCCTTGGCCACCGCACTAGTCGCCTCCCATGTACGTGCCGTCCTCCGTGGTCACGACGATTTGGTTCACGGAGTTGCTTGGTCACCAGACGGTCGGCGGCTAGCCAGCGCATCGAGCGACCGGACCGTCCGGATCTGGGACTCCCACAACGGCAGCGAACTCGCCGTGCTGCACGGCCACGACGATTGGGTTCGGTGGGTGGCCTGGGCACCAGACAGTCAGCTGTTGGCCACCGCATCGCGCGACCGGACGGCCCGAATCTGGGACACCGAAACTGGCAGTGAGCTTGCCGTGCTGCACAGTGACGAACATTGGGTCCGGGGGGTGGCGTGGTCACCGGATGGACGGCAGTTGGCTACCGGATCGGAGGACCGCACCGTTCGGATCTGGGATACCGAAGCAGGTGCCGAGATCATCGTCGTCGGCGCCCACAGCAAGGCGGTCGACAGCGTGTCATGGTCTCCGGACGGCAGAAGAATCGCCTCTGCTTCACCCGACGGGACTGCCCGGGTGTGGGATGCGACGGTCAGCGTCGAGGACCTGGTAGCTGACGCGCACCGCCGCGTGTCGCGGGAGCTGACCGCCGAGGAACGGCGCAACCTGATGCTTCCTCCGATCGGCGATTGATCAAATAGACTATGGGCCCTCGAACGTCGGGGCAGCTGATCCGACCACACCGTGCGTACCGGCCCGACGCAGAGGACACGGCAGCACGACGCACCGGAAAGCTGGGAGAGTTATGAGGTGTGTCCAGGTCGTTGCCGCTGGCCGGCGTCATCGCGGTCCTGATCATCGGAGTGATGGCCTGGCAGTATCGCGCCGAGCAACGTTCGGCATTGCCGACTCGTCCGGTCTGGGATTCAGATCGATCGTCGCTGCTGCAGGCCGGCGTGGTGCCACAACTGCGGCGCCGCCGGAGAGGCTGAGTCTTCGTAGCACCGGTAGCGCCCGGGGATCATCCACTCCGCAGCCTCGCCTGAAGCCCCGCGGCCACGCGCTCCGGACCCACCAGGACGTGCCAGATCTCCACTTCGCCGACAAGCTTCGCAATGATCACCACCACCCGAGCGCCCTGATGCTGGTGATCGTCGACCAAGCTGAGGAGCTGAGCACCCTCACCGGACCAGCCGAACGCGATCGCCACGCTCGACCGAGACTTCGCCCGGCTCCCGTGGGTGTCACACACGCTGCTGACCCGGCCGCGAGGACCGTACCGACCAAAGCCGGATAATCCCAATTTTTAGTCGAGTCATTTGACTTGCCTTTGTCAAGCGCTTAGACTTATAGTCGTGAAGCCGATGACCACCAGGGACCTCCGCAGGCTGCTGCGCGCGAAGGGTTGTGTGGAGGGCGGCGGCAAGGGCTCGCACGAGAAGTGGACCGCGCCCGGTGGGCGCAGCACCACCCTCAAATCGGGGGCGAAGGAGCAGGCTCCGGGCACGTTGCGGGCCATCCAGCAGCAACTTGCGCCAGAGTTCGGTCCGAGCTGGATCGAGGAGAACCAGTGAACTACCAGGTCAACGCCGAATGGGACGATAGTGGATGGTGGGTCGTCACCGTCCCTGAAGTGCCCGGCGCAATCACTCAGACTCGACGCCTCGACCAGGTCCCCGTCGACGCCGCCGAGGTCATCGAAATCCAGACCGGACATCCCGTGGACCCCGCCAGTCTCACCATCAACGCGTCCTTGCCCGGCGAGGCTGGCGATGTCGCCGCCGAGGCTCGCTCCCTACGGGAGCAAGCACACCGCCTCACCGAGCAGGCCGGTGAGCGCACCCGCAAGGCCGTTGCACTGCTCAGCCAGAAAGGCTTCACCGTGCGCGACATCGGCACTCTGACCGGCATCACCTACCAGCGCGCTCAGCAGCTCAGAAAGGGCTGAACGCCAACCACCAACTTCGCGGAGTTCGCTAGCTGGACGCGCTGGGGAGCTCGGAAGCTGGGTGATGGCCTGGCAGCACCGGGCCGAGCAACGTTTGGTGTTGCCGGCATCACAGCCCGCCCGACGAGCGGGACAGACCTTCGACCCGCCGACGCTGCCGCAGCGGATGGCCAGATACGAGTGAGCTCAGCGGTAGGGTCTCCGCTTTCTCCACAACCTACAAACCGTGGCGGAGCGGGATGTCGAAGAGCAGGCTGGGTTTGCTGGCCCTGCTGGCAGCGGTGATCGCCGTGACGGTGGCGGTCGGATCGGGAGCTTTGTCGGGTGCGCGGGATCTGCCGCGCGCCGACGGTCCGATCATGGATCCGATTCCGGCGAAACCGATGGTGTCCGGTCTCGCGCTGACCCTCCAGGAGTTCGTCACGATGCCGCGATCGGTCCCGCCGCCGAATCGGGCGCTGCCGGGTCCGGGGGACGTGCAGGCCCGCTGGTGCGGGGTAGTCGGCGATCGGGGCGTCGGGATGCCTTGGGTGCACCAGCGCTAGTAAGGCTCGCAGCGCCTGCTGTGGCGGACCCTCGTAAGCCCACACCACGACCGCGGGGGCGAAGATGTCCGCCGTGCCCCGTTTCGGCGCTCTGGCTGTGATGATCCGGTCAAAGTCGCGGATGGTGACCAGATCGACGTAGTCCTCCCACTCGTAGCAGGCGACCAGCGCGTTCGGTGCCGTTTTCGGGCCGCAGCAGTAGACCGTGAACCCGTCGGCGACCACGTCGACGAGCATCTCCTCCACCACTGCGGGCAGACCCACCGCATCGGGGTGAGCGGCTGAGCCGAACCGTCTCATCGGCTCTCACCTGCCACGCTGCCGGTCACCGGCGGGCGGCGCAACAGGGGATGCAGGTGCGTGCCAGGGGAGCGAACGGGCAGACGGGCAGGCCGTGGCTGATGCGCGAGGCGTGCGGCAACGGGGATGGGGTGCGGGGCACGTCGTGCGTCGCCTTCGCTGGTCATGTCAGCTCCCTGCGAGTCCGGCTGCCGTTGACAAGCGGTCAACGGTCCTGGCAAGGAAGCAAACGCCTGGTCAGGACGTCGGGGAATGCCCGACCACGCTAGATCATCTTGTTTCTGTGCTGGGCAGGCGCAGCTCAGAGTGGGGTGCTCCAGTGCCTGGGTACTAGGCAGTTTCGTTCTGGTGGTGTGGTCCGTGCCGTGGTAGAGACACGATGCGCAGTGATCAGCGCTGGCGCCGGGGCAACAAGGGGGATGGGCGAGTGACGACGATGGGGCCGGGGTGCTGTGCCCGCTGCGGGGCGATGCTGCGCCGTCGCAGTGGCCAGCGGGGGCAGGCGTGGTGCGATCCGTGCCGGCGGGCTGGGCCGGATCCACGCCGGGACCTGCCCCCGGGCTTCTATTTCCAGGACCCGGTCGCTGCTGCGCTGGGCGACTACGACTTCCGGACCGTGTTCCGCCGGATCCGGATGGCCACCAGCTGGCCTCAGCAGACCCTGGCTGAGGTGGTCGGACTGGAGCAGAGCCGCATCTCGGCCATCGAGCGCGGGGTGCGCCCGTTGCGGGATGTGGGTCTGGTCGCCCAGGTCGCCCCCCGATTGGGGATCCCCGCGATTCTGCTCGGTTTCGGAGCTACCGTAGGCGCTGCGGGGGCGGATGGCCGGAAGTTGGTGAGTTGGGTGGATCGCAGAGATTTCGTGGAACACGTCGCGGCGCTGGCCCTGAGCGCCACCGCCGCAGCCGGGCTGGACATCGACCGGCTCATCGCGCTGTTGCCCCACGCCGATCCCACCGGCACCCGTCACATCGGCGCCGCCGATGTCGAGGCCATCGAGCGGGCCACCGCCGCGTTCGTCCGCCAGGACTACGCCACCGGCAGCGCCCTGGGCCGCGACGCCGCCGTGGCCCACCTGCACGCCACCCTGCCCCTGCTGGGTGCCCAGGCCAGCCCCGAGGTGCGATCTCGGCTGCACCTGGCCACCGCAAGTTTGGCGACCACAGCGGGGTGGATGAACTTCGAGTGCACGCAGCACGACGCCGCCCGGCGGCTGTGGCTGATCGGGCTCGATGTCACCCGCGCCGCCGAGCACCCCCTGGGCAACGACCTCACTGTCTTCCTGCTCCACGATTTGGCGCTGCAAGCCGTGCACCTGGGCCGCCCCAAGGAGGCGCTGCGCCTGGTCCACCTCGGCCACGCTGCCGCAGCCGGATCGCATCCGGTGTCTCCCTCCACCGCCTGCACGCTGATGAACGTCCAAGCCCTGGCCCACGCCGCTCAGAACGACGCACGAACCTGCGACCAGGCGCTGGGCCAGGGCACTGAGCACTTCAACAGCATCAACCTGGCAACCACTCCGGCGTGGGTCCACCTCGATGACACCCGCCTTACCTCCCTGCAAGGTGACGCCCACTATGAGTTGGCCCTGGCCAGCCGTGACCCGTACGCCGCCGAACGGGCGGTGCCGCTGTTGCGCGATGCGGTGGAACACTTCGGGCCCGACTATGCCCGCCTCCGAGCAAGCTCGCTCACGAAACTCGCTGTATCCCACGCGATCGCCGGGGACACCGACACCGCGGTCAGTGTCGGTCACCAAGCCATCGAGGCGGTCACCGCGCTGCATTCTCCCCGCGCCTACGACCGGCTCCGGGTGCTCAACACCGCGCTGGAACCCCTGCACACCAGCGCCGGTATCGCCGAACTCCGCGACCGCCTGACCAGCACCGCCGCATAGGCAGGGCACGGTGGCGGCGCGGGTCGCTGCGCACGGGATCATGACGCCGATGGCAAGCGGTTATCGGGAACAACCTGCTCCGGCCGCGTTGGCCGGGGTGGTGGCCTGCCTGTGGCGCCATCAGGTGGGCACGGCCCGGGAGCAGCGGGTGCTTCCCGATGGGTGCATGGACCTGATCTGGATGAACGGCTCGGTCTACGTCGCAGGCCCGGACACCAGCGCTCGCGGCCACGGCCGCTCGCGCAGGCTATGCCGACCAGGCGCACCTGGCCCGCGAGGTGCGAGCGCTGGCCGGGATGCCATTGAATCAGCTGGTCAGCGGGGCGAACAGGTCGACGCTCACGCCGTCCGGGTCGTGCACCACGGCGTAACGCTGACCCCAGAAGGCGTCCCAGGGCGGGTGCTCACCGTGATAGCCGGCGGCGGTCAGCTCGGCGTAGGCGGCGTCCACCGCGGCCGGATCGGGCAACCGGAACGCCAGGCTGGTGCGGCCGTTGCCATCACCCGCCTTCCAACCCGGGGCGAAGGACCGGATGGTGTCCTCAGTGTCCCACGCCAGTCGCAGACCGCCCGGCACAGCGAGCTCCACATGCGGCGCGCTGTCGGCGTCGGCCGGGATGTCCAGACCCAACCGCCGGTAGAACGCCAACGCGGCGGCCATATCGGCCACCACCAGTCCGATCATGTCAAGTCGCGCGTCAATGCCCATGACCTGTGACCCTACGACCGCATCACGGCCCTGGTCTTGAACGGATCGGACGCGACAGCGCAGCGGCGGCCCGCTCGAAGCGGGCGAACTCGGCCACCATCGCCGGCAACGACCAGTGCGCGTTGAGCCCACTCGGGTTGGGCAGCGCCCACACCAGCACGTCATCCCGATATGTCTCCATGTCGGGGGACTGGTTGCCGATGGTGGCGCGCGGAGCGGCGAAGGCAACGCGATAGGCGGTGATGCCCACGACGCCCAGGGCAACCGGACGCAACGATCGCACCAGTTCCCGGAGGCGCTCACCGCCAGCCACCAGCTCGGCGGCGCTGAGCTCGGCGGCCCGAGCGGTAGCCCGGGGCACGATGTTGGTGATGCCCAGCCCAATGGCGGGCAGCAGATGCTGCTCGTCAGGCTGCAGCCGACGTGGGGTGAAGCCGGCACCGTGCAGGGCCGGCCAGAAGCGGTTGCCCGGCCGGGCGAAGTGGTGACCGGTGGCGGCGGAGACCAGTCCTGGGTTGATCCCGCAGAACAGCACTCGCAGCGGTGGGTCTCCCGGCCCGGGCAGCACATCAGGAATCGTGCGCTCCCGCGCTGCGGCACGGTTGACAGAAACCACCCAACAAGCCTATTCATCCGGTGCACCGGTACACAGGTGGCATCGTTAGGCTTTGCGGCGCCCAGTTCAGCCCTCTCCGCTAGTGAGGCTCCCCGATGTCCGGTTACGACGCCCGATTGCCGGACGAGGTCGTGCCGACGTTCATCGACCCGACCAAGGCCAGCATCGCCCGGGTCTACGACGCAGCCCTGGGCGGTCAGGACAACTACGAGATCGACCGCGAGGTGTTGCGGCAGGTCCAGCGGGTCGCGCCGGAGATAGCCCAGACCGCGGTGGACAACCGGAGGTTCCTCATCCGGGTGACCCGCTTCCTCGCCGGCCAGGCCGGCATCACCCAGTTCCTCGATTGCGGATCAGGACTGCCCACGGCGGAGAACACCCACCAGGTCGCCCAACGGATCCGGCCCGAGGCGCGTGTCGTCTACGTCGACCACGACCCGGTCGTGCTCGCCCACGGTCGAGCCCTGCTCCACGAGGACGATCAGACCCACTTCTGTTCGGCCGACATCGTCCAGCCGGGCCAACTCCTCAACGACGAGGCCATCCGCACCCACCTCGACTTCTCCCGGCCGATCGCGCTGTTCCAGCTCGGGACCTTGCATCACTACAACGGTGCGCGCAGCCCAGCCAGCATCATGGCCGAGTACATCGACATCCTGCCCGCCGGCTCCTACGTGGCGATCAGCCATTTCGCCGACCCCGAGGCCGGCCCCGAGAGCGAACTCACCCGCAGGATCCAGAAGGTCCTGTTGCACAGCACCTTGAGCGGCGGGCTGTGGTTTCGCCGCCGTGCCGAGATCGAGGAGATGCTCCCGGGCCTGGAACTGATCGAACCGGGCTTGGTCCCCTGCCCCCACTGGCGACCCGACAACCCGCCGACCACGCCGCTGGACCTGGTGCAGAACTGCCTGATCGGAGCTGTCGGGCGCAAACCCTGACCGATGCGCAGTCCTCACAGCAGCGTCGCGTGGTCGTTTCAGGGATGACCTCGGCGGGCTTCGGTCAGGAGGCATCAGGGTCGACGGGGACATCGGCCGGCGGCACCGTCGACCCCCCGGAATCGGAGTCGTCAGGCTCGGCCTCACCGGTACTCAAAGCGCGGACGCCGGCGTTGAGCAGGGCGAGCAGCGGCACCGACAGCAGGGCACCGGCGATACCGGCGAGCACCACGCCCACCGAGACGGCCAGCACCACCGCCACCCCGTTGAGCTCGACGGCGCGGCCCATCAGCAACGGCTGCAACACATTGCCTTCCAGTTGCTGCACGCCGATCACCACCCCGAGCACGATCAACGCCGGTATCAGACCCTTGGCCACCAGCACCACCAGCACCGCGATCACACCGGAGACCACCGCGCCGACCACCGGAATGAACGCCGCCAGGAACGTCAACGCGGCCAGCGGCACCACCAGCGGGGCTCCCACCACCACCAACCCGATCCCGATGCTGACCGCATCGACGATCGCTACCAGCACGGTTGCCCGAATGAACCCCACCAGTGAGACGAACCCCCGCCGCCCGGCGACATCGACCCGGGCGCGGACCTCGCGCGGCAGCGCCCCGAGCAGGAAGCCCCACATCGACCTGCCGCCGTAGAGGAAATAGATCAACGTGAACAGCGCCAGCGCGGCGCCGGTGAGGTACTGCCCGACCGTGACGGCGGTGGACAACGCACCCGAGGTGATCGCGACGCGGTTGCGGGCCAACCACTCGCTGAACGAGTTGACCGGGTTCTGCAGGTTCACCCGGGGCAGACCGAACGGCGGGTTCTCCAACCATGTCCGGATCTGCTGAAAGCTGTTGACGATCTGAGTCTGCAGCTCGGGAAGCCCGATCACGAAGGCCTGGATCACGAACGCCAGCAGGCCGCCGATCAGCACCAATCCGGCGATCATGACCACCAGGGTGGCGATCCCTCTGGGCACCCGGCGGCTGGTCAGCCAGTCCACCACTGGGCCGAGAAGCGCGGTGAACAGCAGTGCCACCGCGACCGGAACCACCACCTGCCGCAGCGCGATCACCACGTAACCCAGCACGACGACCATCCCGGCCACCACCAGCAGGCGCCAGGACACCGCCGCCGCCACCCGCAACGGGTAGGGCACGGCCGCCGCAGCGTCACGACTCCCCGGGCTCAGGCTCACCCAGCGAACGCTATCCGCTCTCACCCAGCGGTGCCGCCACGCGGTACGCCATATGGCGGCAATCGCACGGCAGGCAGCCAGATGTAGCACCCAGAGTCAACCCGTCGATCACAGAGCGCACCCCGCCTCACACCCCCGTCACGCTCCCGAACCCGCCCGGAAGTTGTCCACAGGCCATGAACACGACGAGACCGACGACTTCCACACACAGATTTCACGGTGGGGACGCTGCGCGCCATCGATGAACAAGGCAAATCCGGCAGGTGAACAAGGAATGGCAGCAAGCCCCACGAGGGACGACCACCTACCCGGACACCCGGACATCTCGACTTATTGACGAACATCTCTTTGGACACCCTAAATCGTCCCTCGTGAATACGATGAAAATCCCCTGTTCACCTGCTGGACATTTCCTGTTCAAACCTTCAAAGGAGTGTTCCCGCCTCGAGAGAATCCCTCAATCTCTCGCGTTCGATCCGGTTGGATTCATTCTGAAGGGATTAACGTGACGATACGACTCAAGCGACTACCAGGCGCGATAGTGGCCACAGCGGTAACCCTGGTGAGCCTCACCACCATGGCATCTGTCGCCATAGCGCAACCGGCTGCCAACCCAGCCCAATCGCCGGCGGTCAGCCTCGCGAGCCAAGGGCTTCCGGGCGCACCCCCGAACAATCTGAACGACGAAATCCTGCGGTGGACCTACTACCTGCAACAGGTCATTCGCCAGCTCAGTCCCGGCGCACCGACATCGATATCTCGAATGACAGCGATGATGTACGGCGCGACCTACGATGCGGTCAACTCCCTCGAAAACATCGGGACCCCGTATCTGGGCAAGGTGCTGGTGGTCCCCGGCTGCTCGGCAAACCGTTCGCAATGCCTGGCCGCAGCGGTCAATAGTGCGGCGGCGACCACGCTCACCAACGTTCTCAACACCATCCAGCCGAATGTGGTGAGCTACGTGACCGCTGCCAAGCAGGCCGAGGCACAGCGGATCGGTTCGGGCCTCGGAGCTATCTCGGGAAATGGCACCGGGCTCGCCGCAGCGGCGCAGATGACCCTGGCCCGTAATTTCGACGGGTCGGACAACAACCAGCCCTACACCCCGGGTTCTGAGCCAGGCGCCTGGCGCCCGACGGGCAATGGCTGCACCACCGCCTTGTCGCCCAACTGGGGTTTGGTCCAGCCGTTCGCACTGACCTCTGGAACACAGTTCCGGCCGCCACGCCCGGGAGGTTTCTCCACCTACCCGGACCTGCTCTCCAGCAGCCTCTACGCCGACCAGCTCAACGAGGTGCAGCGACTCGGACGGTTCGACGCCGAAGCCCGAGGTGACCGGACTCCGGAACAAAGTGCGATCGCATTGTTCTGGTCCAACGACGTCGACGGCACGTACAAACCGCCGGGTCAACACCTCGACCACACGAGAATCATCTCGCAGCAACGCGGCCTCACGCTGCAACAGAATGCCAGACTGTTCGGGCTGCTGGGTCTTGCTCTCGCTGACTCGGCCATCACCGCCTGGGACTCAAAATACGGCACGCAGATCGACCTGTGGCGCCCGGAGACTGCCATCAAGCTGGCCGAAACCGACAACAATCCCGCCACCACGGCCGATCCCGACTGGCAGCCCTACCTGGTGAACAGGGCCGGTGACACCCATTTCAACCCGTGTTTCCCAGCCTATACCTCCGGGCATGCCACATTCGCCGGTACCTGGGCCCGGGTCATGCAGCTGTATTTTGGAACCGACGCCATCACCTTCACCGCGACCACTGACGACCCGCATGCGCCGGGCGTCACCCGCACATTCACCAGTATCGACACCGCCGCGACGGAGGACGCGATAAGCCGACTCTACCTCGGTGTGCACTACCGATTCGACGCCGATTTCGGCCTTTCATCCGGCAAGTCGGTAGCCGAGTTCATCTTCAACACCCAGCTCCGACCGATCTGACCAGCTCCATGCGGAGTCTCACTTCTCGGAAAAGTGAGACTCCGCATTACCCTCGCCACCGGGATGCGTTCTCCCGGGTAGATGGCATCCGGTGCTCACCAGCAATACCGTGTTCGCGGCGGTGCCGAACAGATAATCACTCAGCCGATCCACGAGCACCCGGGGGGTCCAAAACCGTACTCACCGGTCATCTCGGCGACAATACGCACCGCGTCGCCCCATCTCGTATCGGGCAGGTTCCCAACCGATTTCCAGCCGTCCAGGGTCAGGCTCTGCCTGGCTGATGGTGGTGGCCATCGCACCGAGACCGAGTGCCCGCGCACCCTCACCCGCTGCGGCGGCCTGATGCGCCGCGGCGCGAATAGCCTCATCGACAGCTGCGAAACATGGGCTGGCCACAATCCACTCGGTCCTCATCGTGTCGCGGCCTTGTCCCCAGGACACGCAATATTCTCCGCTGGAACCCGTGGGGTCAGTGGGGACGATCCGCGTCGTGCACGGGTCGATGGATCCACCAAGGGGGAGGCCGCCATGCAAGATCATGAGCCTACGGTACGCAGCCGGGAGCTGGGTGAGGGCCTGCGCCAGGCGATGGAGCGCGCCGGGCTCAACGGCCACCAGGCCGCGCACCTGCTCGGCTGCTCACCAAGCTGGGTGTCGCGGCTGCTATCGGGTAAGCGCGGTGGCAGCGAGGTGGATGTCGCCGCATTCCTCGGAGTGTGTCGGGTCAAGAACCCGGAGCGGGATCGGCTGCTCGCGCTGTGCCAGGAGCAGCACACCCAGGGCTGGTTCCAGCAACACGGCACCCGACTGCCCAAGCAACTCGTGACGCTGATCGACCACGAGAACAAGGCAGTGGCGATCAGTGCATTTGAGTCGACGTTAGTGACGGCCTGTTGCAGACCGGGGACTACGCCCGAGCCGTGATCAGCAGCCATGTCAATACGCCGGCCGGCGAGGTGGACGAGCGGGTCGCCGCCCGGCTGGCGCGCCAGAGCCTGTTCAGCCGGGAACGACTGCCGCGGTTCACCTTCTACTTGCACGAGGCCGTGTTGCGGCTGCGATCGGCGGCCCGGCGGTGATGTCCGACCAGCTGCACCACCTGCTGCGGGGGCCCGTGTTGCGACTACAGATCGGCGGCCCGATGGTGATGTCCGACCAACTGCACCACCTGCTGCGAATGTCGGTTCGCCCCTACCTCACGCTGCGGGTGGTCCCGGCCGCGCTCGGAGCGCACGCCGGACTGTCCGGCCCCTTCACCCTGATGGAGTTCGCCGAGTTCCGGCCGGTGGTGTACCTGGACAGCGAGACGTCCAGCCTGTTCCTGGAAACGCGGGAGGAAGCGACCGCCTACCAACGCATCCTGGGGACGCTGGCGCACACCGCGCTGGAGGAGGAACAATCCAGGGAGCTGATTACCACCCTGGCAACGGAGTTCTCCGCGGAACGAGGGGACAAATCATGACTGCGCCTGAGCCGGACGGCAGTGTCTGGCACACCAGCAGCTACAGCGGCGGGGGCGGCAATTGCGTCCAGGTCGCCCCCGCACCCGAGCGTGTCCTGGTGCGCGACTCCAAGAACCCCGACGGCCCCGCGCTGGCCGTCCCCGCCGCCGCCTGGCGAGCTTTCCTCACCACCGCCACTCGCTGACCGCACGGGCAAATCACCCTGCCACGGTGGTACTCGGTTGCGCGGATTTCAGCGGAAACCGTGCCGAGGGGACAACACCGGTGCGCTAGGATGCCCGCCCAAGGCCGTGCGGATCCGGTCGGTGAGGGGAGCTTCGAGTGGCACCGCCAGTCTCCCAGCCCTACGGTGGGAGTCCCTACGTCCCGACGTATGACTACGAGTCACCCACGTCAGCCACCGGCCCCGCGTTCGCCGTGAGCCGGGATGAGGTGCTGACCAAACACGCCGCCCTCCTCGCTGAAGCCGTCGACTTCAGGCAGTTCCTCGAGCGACATCCGGGAAGACCTCTTCATGACGCCCATGGGTGATGACCCGGTCAGCGACGATGTGGCCCTCGCGGTCACCGACCGGATTCGGGACGCCGAGGACTCCTACTTCACCACCTGCCAGGCGTGGGTGGACAACCTCTACCAGGCGGCGGAGGCACTGGCCGATACCGCCCGGCAATACGGTTACACCGACGAGGAGATCGCGGCGTCGTTCACCGGGAGCGCCGAGCGTGCGTGACCGGCTCGCCATTCTTGCGATCGCCATTGCCCTGGCGGTGGTGATGTCAGCGTGCGGTGCCCCCACCGCGGGCACCACCGGCACCGCGGCGAGAGCGCGGGCCCGGGCTCCCCGGCGACTGACGCTGCTGCCACCACGACCCCGGGAGATCGACCTCACCGGTGTGGACACCTGCACGCTGCTCACCCCCGAACAACAAAAGCAGATCGGTAACGATCACCCGCCCGAGTTCACCAAGATATCCAGACCGTTACGGCAATCGACGTTGTGACTACGGTAAAAACCTCTCGAGTCCACGTTTCGGGTACTCCGTCAAGATCGTGACCCAGGAGGACGCGACGGTGTACCTCACCAACGAACGGGACTCGGTCGCGCGGGTGGTGTCGGCGGCAGGGTTCCCCGCGGTGGAGGAACGACCCCCGGCGACGAGCGGGGCTGCTTCAGTTACGTGAGTACCAAGGACGGGCAGTACCTGAGCGTGCAGTACAGCGAGTCGACGGGGTCGAACGACACGACCGAGGTGGCGTGCGAGAAGGCGCGGGTGGCCGCCGAGCTGGCCATGCAGACGCTGCTCACGCAGCGGTGAGAAGGGGACTGCACGATGGGAACGGCGCCGACAGTGGGGGACTACCAGTTCGACGCCTGGGATCTGCCCACCAAAAGTGGCTGGATGCGCAGTGGTCCTGGAGCGCGGGCGGCGGCGGCGCTCCAGGACGTGGTGAGCCGGATGGCGGACCGGATGATCGCATCGGGTGAGCTGGTGGGCCGGACGCTGAGCGGGGCGCAATGGGCCGGTGAGGCGGCCAGCGCAGCCGGGCGACGCGATGCAGCGCGGCGCTGGTCAGATCCACCAGACCGCCGCTGACACCGCCACCGCGCAGCAGTGCATCACCGAACTGGGTGAGTCCTTTCAGGCCGCAAGCTCCGGGTGCCCTCGCCCAATGAGATCCCGGCCGGTCTCGGCGACGTGTTCCTCTACGGCGCGGCGGAGGGGTTCAACGCGCTGTCCCCGTTCGACGTGCAGTCACCGCTGCACCACGCGATGGCGCAGCGCCGCGAGCTGGACCAGCAGGCCAATCTGGCCCTCACCAACTACATGATCACCAGCCGGGACCGGGTGGAGGCGATACCCGCCGTCGCTCCACCAGCGCCGATGGTGGTGACCGGGCATTTCGCCGCAGCACCCGGGGGCGGCGTGGAACAACCGGCAGGGGTGGTACCGACCACAGCCGGCGGGTTCGGCGGAGCGGCCCGGCCGCGGGCGCCCCGGCGGCGACCACAGCAGCAGGGTGCCCGCCGCAGCGTGGCAGGTCCAGGATCCGCGGCGGTCGCTGGCCCGGGCACCGGTGAGTTCCGGGCTGATGGGCGCGGCCAGCGGTGTGCCCTCTACGCCGCGACCCAGCGCCGTCTGGCCCACCGGGAACCGGAGACGGTTTCGGTGGCGCAGCCTTCGGTCCCGGCTCCAGCGGGCGCACCAACGCTGGCGGGGCCGCCGCAAGCGGCCGAGCGGCGCTCGGCATCCGACCAGGACCAGGGGCGAGCGGGAACGGCATTCCCAGCCGTGGCGTAGCGGGCCGGGACGGCCCGGGAGGTGGGCCAGCTACCGCGGGCTCGCGCGGCACCTGGGGCGGCGGCGCCGGCAGCAACAGCGCCGGGGGCAATGGCGGCGGAGTCGGCGGCGGTCGCGCTGGCGCGGGCTCGTTCATGCATCCACCGGTGGGCGGTCGTGGCAGCGGTGACACTGACTCCGAGCACAAGGACCGGTACGCGCAGCGGACCGATCACATTGTCGGGGAGCTGCCGCTGGTGGCCCCCGCGGTGATCGGCGAGACCCCCGATGAGCAACGTCACACCCTGGGCGGGACCAGGGATGGGAGGTGAGCGTCGAGCTTTCCGCGACCGAGATCGAGGTCTGCTGGAAACAACTGCAGCTGAACGAACTGCCCGTCGTCATCGACGTTCCCGCATTGGGGAGTACTGATACCGAGCGGCAGCAGCTTGTCGCGCACACCCTTGACGGGTTGCGGGAGCGCCACCTCGTCGGTGCACGCGGCGTCGACCCCGATCTCACCGATCTGTTGGTCACGCTGGCCCGGCACCATTGGGCGATCGAGGCCTGGTTGTTGCTGGACCGTCCGGTACGCGCGCTGGCAGCCTGCCGGGGCGCCCTCGGCGCGCTGGCCATCCTGGACGGCGACCGGGTCCGGCTGATGTCGTGCTCACCGCACTGTCTGCCCGACGAGATGGTCCGGCTTGCCGGGCTGGCCGCCGGTCCGGGCCGCTCGGTCACTGTGCGGGCGGAGAACCTGGACGCTGCGGCCCTGGTGGCGGGCGGCGACATGCAGCGGTTGGCCCAAGAGCTCAGCTACCGTGGCGAACGCTACGACGACGCCCACGCACTGGCCCTGATGTGCGCGCGCCACGGCTGGCTCGGCCAGTTCGGCGCGCTGGCCCGCGACCACCTCGGCCGGCAGCGTCCGGGTCGGCGGGTCATCGGGCTGCACGCCACTCCGGATGGCTGGTACAGCCAGCTGCGCAGGCCGGGCCACGGGGGGACCTTCGTCACCGTGACACCGGCAAGCCCGGACGTGGTCACCAACCAACTGCGTGAGCTCATCACGGAAACCCGCCAACTCACCAGTTGACCAGCTCACCAGTTGACTAGTCGATGAGCTCGCCGGCCTCGGCTTTGGTGATCAGGGAGGGGGGTGGGGTGAAGCGGTCGCCGTAGCGGTCGGCGAGTTCCTTGGCCCGGGCGACGAAGCCGGGCAGGCCGCCGTCGTAACCGTTGATGAACTGCACCACGCCACCGGTCCACGGCGGGAATCCGATACCCATGATCGAGCCGATGTTGGCGTCGGGCACCGAGGTGATGACGCCCTCGTCGAGGCATTTCACGGTCTCCAGCGCCTCGGCGAACAGCATCCGCTCCTGCATGTCGGCAAACGGGATCGCCTCCGGGCGGACCGGGCCGAAGCGCTCGGCCAGGCCGGGCCACAGCCGAATCCGCTGGCCGGCGTCGTAGTCATAGAACCCGGCGCCACGGGCCCGCCCCGGGCGCGCACACTCCAGCACCATCGCATCGACGATCGCATCCGCCGGGTGCGGGATCCAGGTGCCGCCCGCCGCCTCGACGCCCCGCCGGGTCTCCTCCCGGATCTTGCGCATCAACGTCAGGGTCAGCTCGTCGACCAGCTGCAGCACCGGCGCCGGGTAGCCGGCCTGCGAACTGGCCTGCTCGATGGACGCCGCGGGCGCGCCTTCGGCGAGCATCGCCACCGCCTCGTTGATGAAGGTGCCGATGACCCGGCTGGTGAAAAAGCCGCGGCTGTCGTTGACGACGATCGGGGTCTTGCGGATCTGCTGCACGACGTCGATCGCGGCGGCCAGCGCGGCATCCGACGTCGCCGCACCGCGGACGATCTCCACCAGGGGCATCTTGTCGACGGGGGAGAAGAAGTGCAGGCCGAGGAAGTCCTCCGGGCGCTCGACCGCTCCGGCGAGGTCGGTGATCGGCAGCGTCGAGGTGTTCGAGCACAGCAGCGCCCCGGGATCAACGACGTCGAGGATCTCGCCGAAGACCGTCTTCTTCAGCTTCGGGTCCTCGAATACCGCCTCGATCACCAGGTCGCAGCCCTTGAGATCGCCGGTGTCCGCGGTCGGGGTGATCCGGGCCAGCAGCTCATCGCGCTGTTCGGGATTGGTCCAGCCCCGGGACACGGCCTTGCCCAGCAGACCCGCCGAGTAGTCCTTGCCCCTCTCGGCCGCCGCGAGGTCGACGTCCTTGAGCACCACGTCCATGCCGGCGCGGGCGCAGGAGTAGGCGATGCCGGCGCCCATCATCCCGGCGCCGAGTACGCCGACCTTGCGGAAGGTGCGCTTCGGGTAACCGTCGGGCCGGCTACCGCCTTTGTTGATGTGCTGGAGGTCGAAGAAGAAAGCCTTGATCATGCTCTTGGCGACCTGGCCGGTGACCAGATCCATGAAGTAGCGGCCTTCGATGACCAGCGCGGTGTCGACGTCGACCTGGGCGCCTTCGACCGCCGCGCACAGGATGTGGTGCGGGGCCGGCATCGGCGCGCCCTTGAGTTGCTTGCGCAGCGTGGCCGGGAACGCGGGCAGCAGCTGCGCCAGCGCCGGGGTGGCCGGCGTGCCGCCAGGGATCTTGTAGCCCCTGGCCTCCCAGGGCTGCTGCGCCCGGGGATGCGCCGTGATCCACTCGCGGGCCCGGTCCAGCATCTCCTCCCGGGTGCCGACGACCTCGTCGATGAGGCCGATGTCCTGGGCTTGGGCCGGGCGCAGCTGCTGGCCCTTGGTCAGCAGCTCGGTGAGCGCGACCATCAGGCCCAGCATCCGCACTGTGCGGACCACCCCGCCGAGCCCCGGCAGGATCCCCAGGGTCACCTCGGGAAACCCGATCTTCGATCCCGGGGCCTCCAGCGCGATCCGGTGATGGCAGGCCAGCGCCAGCTCCAGGCCGCCGCCCAGCGCTGCCCCGTTGATCGCGGCGACCACCGGGCGGCCCAACTTCTCCAGCCGCCGCAGCTGGCCTTTGACCAGCGCGATGTAGGCCCCGAACTCGCGGGCGGTCTCCGGCGTGACGTCGCGCAGCATGGTGAGATCGGCGCCGGCGAAGAAGGTCTTCTTCGCCGAGGTGAGGATGACCCCGGTGATCGAGTCCCGCTCGGCTTCGAGCCGGTCCAGCGTCTGGCCCATCGACGCGACGTAGCGGTCGTTGATCACGTTCGCGGAGCGCCCCGGATCGTCCAGGGTGAGCGTAACGATCCCCCCCGCATCGACATCCCACCGAATTGCCTCACTCATATCCCACCACTCCCGGGTCCTTGAATGCATCAACAGCGCTGAGCCTCCCGAACTCAACAGCAGAGCTGTGTGACGGGCTCTGGACAGCTCTGCTGTTGAGTTCGGGAGCAGGAGAGCTGGGTTGGAATTGGGGCATGGGTTAGAGCCGTTCGATGATGGTGGCGATGCCCATGCCGCCGCCGACGCAGAGGGTGGCCAGGCCGTAGCGGAGGTCACGGCGGTCCAGCTCGTCGATCAGGGTGCCCAGGATCATCGCGCCGGTGGCGCCCAGCGGGTGCCCCAGGGCGATGGCGCCGCCGTTGACGTTGAGTTTGTCGTGCGGGACGTCCAGCTCGCGCATGAAGCGCAGCACCACCGCGGCGAAAGCCTCGTTGACCTCGACCAGGTCGATCTGATCGATGGTCATGCCGGCTTTGGCCAGCGCCTTGCGGGTGGCCGGCGCCGGACCGGTCAGCATGATCGTCGGCTCCTCGCCGGTGACCGCGCCGGCCACGATCCGGGCGCGCGGCGTGAGCCCGAGATCCCGCCCGGCCTGCTCGGACCCGACCAGCACCAGCGCGGCGCCGTCCACGATCCCCGAGGAGTTACCGGCGTGATGCACGTGCTCGATACGCTCCACCCAGTGGTAACGCTGCAGCGCGACGGCGTCGAAGCCGGCCTGCTCGCCGAGGTCTTCGAAGGCCGGTGGCAGCGCGGCCAGGCCCGCCATGGTGGTCTCCGGGCGCAGGTGCTCGTCGCGGTCCAGGATGAGGGCACCGGTGAGGTCGCGCACCGGGACCACCGAGCGGCCGAAGTACCCGTTGCTCCAGGCCTTGGCGGCGCGGTGCTGGGATTCCAGGGCGTAGGAGTCGACGTCGTCGCGGGTGAAGCCCTCGATGGTGGCGATCAGGTCGGCGCTGATGCCTTGGGGGACGAACCGGGCGGCGTAAGCGGTCTGCGGGTCCATCGCCAGGGCACCACCGTCGGAGCCCATCGGCACCCGGGACATCGACTCGACACCACCGGTGAGTACCAGCTCCTCCCAGCCGGAGCGGACCTTCATCGCGCCCAGGTTGACCGCCTCCAGGCCCGAGGCGCAGAACCGGTTGATCTGCAGCCCGGCGACGATGTCGGGCAGGCCGGCGGCCAGCGCCGCGGAGCGCGCGATGTCGGCACCCTGATCGCCCACCGGGGTGACCACCCCGAGCACGATGTCGTCGATCCGCGCCGGGTCCAGGTTCGGGTGCCGGCTGCGTAGCTCGTCGATCAGCCCGGTGACCAGGGAGATCGGCTTGACGCCGTGCAGCGCTCCGGTCGGCTTGCCCTTACCTCGCGGGGTGCGGATGGCCTCGTAAACAAACGCTTCAGTCATAACGGGCTTCCTGTCTTGGGCGACGCTGTCTTGGGCGACGCTGTCTTGGGCGGCGCTGTCTCGGACTGCACCGCGGATTCGCGGATCGCGCGGTTGATGGCGAGCTGGAAGTTGGTGACGACACCGTTGACGGTGATCGGTTTGAGCTGTGCCAGCAACGTGATCAGTGCCTCACGCAACTCGGGCGGGCGCCCGCGATCGCGGTACTCGCCCAATACCGAGTCGTGGAACAGCGCCACCAGTTCGGTGGCCAGCGCGCTGGTGTGCCGCTCGATGATCTGTTTGGCGGCTAGCTGGACTTCGAAATCAAGCTTGGTATCGAGCAGGCTCAAGCCGTAACCGAGCATGTCCTGGCTGGTCAGCCGCCAGCGTTGGGTCTCATCCTGGGGCGCGGTGTCATCCTGGGGCGCGGTGTCATCCTGGGGCGCGGTGTCATCCTGGGGCAGGGTGTCATCGCGCCGGATCACGCCGAGCCACGCCAGCTGAGCCAGCGCCTCGTCATCCAGGGTGCGCCCGGCGCGGGCCGCAAGCTCGGCACGATCCACCATCTCGGGCTCCTCGGGCAGCCACGGCGCAAGCAGCGCGCGGTGCAGCGCCAGGTCTTCCGGTGAGCGGTCCAGCGGGATCCGCGCAAGGTAGCCCTCGATCGCGGCCAGCGTGAAACCCAGTCCCTGCAGGTCCCGGACCAGCTCCAGACGGGCGACGTGCCGCTCGTCGTACAAACCCAACCGGCCACGTACCGCCGGCGGCGGGATCAGCCCCATCCCGGCGTAGAACCGGATGGTGCGCACGCTGACCCCGGTGCGCGCCGCCAGCTCCGCGATGGTGAGCTCGTCTGCCACAAACCACCCCTCCCACGTGACAGCACAACTGTCGTAACAGTACCACTGTCACGTATCCGTCGGAGTGCTGGACGAGACCTGGATCACCCACCGGACACCACCGTCTCGCTCCTGATCGCCTTTACCGTGCCATCGACTTGAATCTCAATGATCACGTAGGTGCCCACGCTGGGCTCACCTGGATCGGAAAACTCCAGCCGCCCGGAGGGGCCGTTGTAGTCGATGTTCTTGTGTTCTCTCACGAGCGCTAGACAGCCGACGAAGCTGGTGCAGCTCTCGCCAGCCCTCGTCACGCCATTGATTTCCTTCGCGATGGCCGCGGGCTGGTCCGTGCCAGCGATAGCCGCCGCCAGCGCGGTGATCACCACTGCGTCGTAGGCCTGCGGAGCGTAGGTCAGATCCTGTAGCCCAGGACTGAATTCCCTTAGCCGCTTCATGAACTCCTCGCCCCCACTGTCCAGCGGGGTGCCCCGCATGCCCGCCAGAACACTCGGATCCCGTGGACTAACCTGACCGACCAGGGTATTGGTCAGGTTAGCGCCCGCGACGTACACCCGTTTGCTCCTCGGGCCAAGACCCTCCTCGATCATGTTGGCGAGAATTTGAGCGCTCTCATTGAAACCAATCAGCACGATCGCATCAGGATCCTTGACCTTGACCCGCTGAATCTCTTTTTTGTAGTCGAGCGCGCTGGGATCGTAGGGAAATGAGTCGAGCACCTGACCGCCGGATTCCTGGATCTTTTTTTGAGTCGCCTCCCGCAAGAAATTACCGAACAGGCCGTCGCGGGACATCACCACCACCGTCGAGTTGCCGTCAGCGAGGACCAGTTCGCCGAGCACGGATCCCTCAAGCGTGCTTAACGGCGACGTGCGGAAGTAGAGCCCATGATCAGCGCGGTGGGTCAATGCCGGCGACGTGTTCGCGGGCGCAAACATGATCACTCCCGAACAAGTGACCTTGTCAATTATCTTGCCGGCCACCTCCGACGTCGACGGACCGATGATCGCATCCACCCCACCGGCCAGCAGCGCATCAGTCGACTGACTCGCGGTGTCAGCAGCGGGATTTCCCTCGTCGCGCTGATTCGCCGCATCGAGTTTCACCACGATGCCGGGAATGCCGCCGGCCTCGTTGACGTCCTTCACCGCCATTTGCACCGCAGCTTCCTGCGCTGGACCAGAGTAGGTGAATGTCCCGGTTTTCGGGAGTAACGTCCCCAGGGAGAGCACACCGTCCACAGGACTGGCATTCAGCAGGCACGCGGGCTTGTCGCCAGGGGCCGCATTTCCGCCATCCGATGCAGCCGGCGGCCAAATCACCCACGCAACCAAGGCCACCGCAAGTACCGAACCGGCTCCGGCCAACCAGCGATTTCTTGTACGTCGACGATCGGGAGCTCTGTCCAATGCCTCGCGGGCAGCTTTACGAATGCGACCGTTGGCATCGCGACACAGGCGGACCAGGGCTTGTCTCGCTGCGCGCTTCTGCCCTCCTGGATGGTCACCGGCCAGCAGTAGCCGCAAGCCGCCGACCGCACACAATCGCTGGAAAACGATCTCACTTTCTAAAGCTTGTTGGAACTCGTCTGGCAGCGGCGATAGCGGATCGCGGTTCTGCGCCAGAACGAGCTGGCCGCGCATCTCGTCCACCGACATTGTCGGCGTTTGCTCCGGCTTCCTCTGGCGGACCTGGTCATACACGTATTGAAACAGCTCATAGACCGATATCTGGCCATCGCCGTCGAGATCAGCAGCTCCAGTGTCCAAACCTTGGACCACGGCATCGGTGAACACTGACTCATGGGCCTGCTCCATCTTTCTCGAGGCAGTGATCACGACGCGACCATGGCCGCCGAGCTGCTGCTCAAGGATCTCCTTCACATCGGTTCCACCACGTGTCAGACCGTTGGGGAATGCGCCGCTGTAACAGCAGTCGAGCAGCAACACGATACGCTGGGAGCGGCTGTCATCCATCTGCTCCTTGACCCATCGCGCCGAGACACCATTGGCGGCCAGCGCGTCCCTCGTCGTGTTAGCAGCACCGAAGTACAGTTGCCCCTTGAGGTCCAGAATTCCGTGGCACGAGAAGTAGAGCAGCAAGAGATCATCGGGCTTGCGGTTGTCGAAAAATTCCACGATCCGATCGCGCACCGCTTGCGACGGCTCGTTGAGCAGCGTGTCTACGGTGAAACCACCGATCGCCGGATCCTCGAGTACGGGCCTTAACTTCTCGACGTCTCGGGCCGGCGCTGGTAGCGGTGTGAAGCTCTCAGGATCCTCGTAGCTGCAGCAACCGACCAGTAACGCATCCCTTGCGCCGTTCATGCGGACTCATCGATCGGCGTTACGGCCGATCCAGCCCTGAATTTCAGCGCCTGCTGGAGCTGCACAGCCAAGCGAGCCAGTTCTTCAACCTCAGGTTCAGAGTCTGGCTCAGAGTCTGGCTCAATGTACAGATCAAGTCGAACAACCCGCTCTGTCATGAGCTTACCCCGCTATCCGACCATGAGGACCGCACAGTCTCCCTCAAGATACCGTCCGCATCGGAAGTCCCCCGAATCGTCGAACAGCGGACGCATGGTGGATGGATCGCGCCAGTGACGGGCCCGATACCGTTTGGGGCGTGCTCGACGTTCCTGGCCCGGCGGGAATCAACGCGGCGGTGGACGGGAGGGGTCTGGGCGAGGCGAGCGTCGGCCAGGACGAGGAGCGGCCCGGTCGCCGGCTCACCGGGCCGGTCGCCACCTCGATCACCGCAGCCAGCGCCCTGATCGCGGTGATCGTGCTCTACCAGGTGTTCTGGCCGCTGCGCCAGGGTAAGCAGTTCGCGCTCATCCTGTTCCTGGCCGCGACGCTGCCGCTGGTGTTCCTGTGTTACCGCTCGGGCCTGCGCCCTCGACGGCTCCCGGAGGGCGACACCCGACCGGGCCGGGACAACCCGACCGTCACCGACTACGCGCTCGCGGCGCTGGCCCTCGCGGTGTGCCTCTACCCGGTGCTCCCGGTGCAGCTGGGCACCGGCGGTGGTGGCTTCGACGCGTTCCTGGACCGTCAGGGAATCCTGACGGTGCCCGACGTGCTGGCCGGCGGGGTGCTGCTGCTGCTGGTGCTGGAGGCCTGCCGGCGGACCACCGGCTGGGTGCTGCCCGCCGTCTGCCTGCTGTTTCTGGCCTACTCCTACTACGGTGGCCTGCTGCCGCAGAGCGCCTCGATCGCGCACCAGGGCCTGAACGTCGACGAGATCGTCAACGCGTTGTACAACGACGCGTCCGGCTTCTACGGAGTCCCGCTGGACGTGGCGGCGAGCTACATCGTGCTGTTCGCGATCTACGCCGCGGTGCTGGACCTCTCCGGCGCGGGCCGGTTCTTCATCGACCTGTCGATGGCGGCGTTCGGCCGATCCCGCTGCGCCCCGGGCCGGACCGTCGCGCTGTCCGGGTTCCTGCTGGGTACGGTGTCCGGCTCGGGCACCGCGACCACCGTCAGCCTCGGCTCGGTGACCTGGCCGATCCTGCGCCGCGCGGGCTACCCGGCCGAGCCTGCGGGTGGGATGCTGGCCGCGGCGGGCATCGGCGCGATCCTCTCACCACCCACACTCGGCGCCGCCGCCTTCATCATCGCCGAATACCTCCAGGTGTCCTACCTGCAGGTACTGCTATGGGCGATCATCCCGACGCTGCTGTACTACCTCGGCATCCTGCTCGCCGTCGAGATTGACGCCCGCCGCATGGGGGCCACCGCGGTCGACGTGTCGCGCTCCTCGCCGTGGCGGCTGCTGGCCCGCTTCGGCTACCACTTCCTCTCGCTGGCCGTGATCGTGGTGTTCCTCGCGCTGGGTATCCCGCCGTTTCGGGCCGTGGTCTACGCCTGCGGTGCGGCGCTGGTGCTGTCCTTCCTGGACCGCCGGCACGCGCTCACGCCGCGGCGGCTCTACGCCGCGCTGGCCACCGGGGTGCGCAGCGTGCTGCCGGTGATCGCGGTGTGCGCCGCCGCCGGGATCATCACCTCCACGATCGCCAAGACCGGTCTCGGGCTGCAGCTGTCCTCGATCCTGGTCGGTGTGGCGCGCGCCATCACCGACAACCCGACCGGCACGCTGATCGCCACCGCGATCCTCGCCGCGGTGGCCGTCGCCCTGCTCGGGCTCGCGGTGCCGGTGACGGCGTCGTTCATCATCGCCTGGGTGATCATCGGTCCGGCGTTGCAGGACCTGGGGGTGGCACCGCCCGAGGCGGCGATGTTCCTGTTCTATTTCGCCGTGCTCTCCGAGGTCACCCCGCCCACCGCGCTGGCCGCGGTCGCGGCCTCAGCGATCACCGGTGGCCGGGTGATGGCCACCATGGGACAGGCCGCCAGGTACGCGCTGCCGGCATTCCTGGTGCCCTTCGCCTTCGTCCTCACCGGCAACGGAGCCGCGCTGCTGACGCTCGGCTCGCCGTGGACCATCGTCTGGACGACCGCGACCTCCGCGCTGGCCGTGGCCGCGCTGGCGGTGGCCACCGGCGGCTGGCTGATCCGCCCGGCCGGTAAGGTTGAGCGCGCGCTGTGCCTGCTGGCTGCGCTGTTGCTGCTCTATCTGGAGCCGGTCGCCATCGCCGCCGGTGCGGCATTGCTGTCCGCTGCCGTGGTGATCCACCTGTTCACCAGCCGAGTGTCCTGTCACAAGCCGGGAGACCTGATGGCAACTGCACGATTGCGGCCTGGGGCTGCTGGCTGTCGGGGTGGCGATGGCCGGTCTGGTGGCCTGCGGTGGCCGCCAACCCAGCGTTGCCTCCGATCAGGGCGCCGGCGGCTGCGAGATCACCTCCGAGCGCCGGATCGGCATCGCCACCGGCAATACCGGGGGCGTCTACTACGTGCTCGGTGGTGGCCTCGCCGAAGCGGTGAGCACCGCCACCGGCGGCAAGCTCAAGGCCACCGCCGCCGAGACCGGAGCCTCGGTGCAGAACATCCAGCAGCTCGTGGCGGGTAAGTACCAGGTGGCGTTCTCGCTGGCCGACACCGCCGCGGACGCGGTGACCGGGACGGGGACCTTCACCAGCAAGCAGCCGATCACCGCGCTGGCCCGGCTCTATCCCAACTTCACCCAGCTCGTGGTCCGCACCGACGCCGGCATCACCAGCCTGGCCGATCTGCGCGGCAAGCGGGTCTCCACCGGGTCACCGAAGTCCGGCACCGAAGTGATCGCCAAACGGATCCTGCAGGCCGCCGGGCTGAACCCCGAGACGGATCTGGCTGCCCAACGGCTCGACATCGGGACCAGCGTGGACGGGATGAAAGACGGCACGATCGATGCCATGTTCTTCTCCGGTGGGCTGCCGACCCCCAACCTCACCGACCTGTTCACCAGTCTCGGCACCAAGGTGCGGCTGCTGGACACCTCTGCCGTGCTGGGCACGTTGCAGGGGATCAGCCCCGGATACGACCTCGCCACCATCCCGGCCTCGACCTACCCGAACGCCACCGACACCCCGACCATCGTGGTGCCCAACCTGCTGGTCGTGCCGGCCAGCCTGGACACGGCCACCGCCTGCGTGCTGACCAGGACCCTCTTCGAGCACCGGGCTGATCTGGTGAAGATCAGCCCAGCCGCTGCGGGCATCTCCTTGCAACGGGCCCGCGGGACTGACCCGGTTCCCCTGCATCCCGGCGCCAAGCAGGCGCTGGACACCCTCGGCGCGCCCTGACCACCACGTTGTGTTATGGATATTCTGGATAACCATAATACCGAGTCGCCTAGCCATCAGGGCAATATCGCACTCCGTTTCAAGGGCGGCGAGTGTGACAACATTCAGGACCTTGATTTTGTCACCCATCGAGAGTTTTGACTACCTACTGATCGAAAGGACCGTTCACACGCGGCGCCGAAGTGAAGTCGGAGTGTATCTGCAGGCGGAGCGGCGACATCGAGAGACGATCATGCTTGGCATCGTTGGAGTGGCGGTTTCGGCGATGTCGGGAGCAAGGGGCGTTGCCGTCCCGGCTGGACCCGCACAGCCAGCGCATGTGCACCTCGGCGACAATAAGCTGGCCAGACCTTGGCTCAAGCGCGCGACACAAGGATAGTCCGGTGGGCGGGTCCGTCAGGCCGGTGTTCTGGTCGTGTGTTGTGGCGACTTCGCCGGTGGCGTAATCCTTGCCGCGGGATTGTTCCTCGGTTAGCGGGTTGGGTGACCGAAACTGTCAGACCTTGCTTGTAGCGTTCGGATCGTGACGGTGCGGCAGGTGATTCCCGCGGGCTTGGCCGAGATGGCGCCAGGTCCAGAGTTGAGTGCACTGCTGGCCAGAATCGACATTCACGCCCTGACCGGTCATGACGCGGTGGACGTCTTGCAGGCCCGAGCCCGGCAATTGTCCCACGAGCAGGCCCGATTGCTGGCCACCATGGTGGAGGTCGGGTTGTGCGACCCCGGCGCCCCCGGCGATGAGGTAGCCCGGCTCGCCGAGCCTCGGGTGTACGCCGCGGATGAGATCCGCGCCGCGTTGGCCTGGCCCCGCCGCGCCGCCGACCGGGAACTCGGCTTCGCCGAGGCCCTGGTGCTGCGGATGCCGACGGTGTTCACCGCCCTGGAGACCGGGGTGATCGACCGGAACAAGGCCTGGGTCTTCGCCGATCTGTGCACTGATCTGACCCCCGAGCAGGCCGAGGTGGTCTGCACCCGGCTGCTGCCCCATGCCCAGCGGCTGACCACCGGGGAACTCGCGGCGCGGATCAAGAAGCTGGCGATTGCGCTGGATCCGGAGTGGGCTGCCCGCCGGTACGCGAGTGCGGTGCGGGAGCGCAACGTGGTCGGGTACCTGGACCCGGATGGCACCGCGACCCTCACCGGCACCGGACTGCCCGTGGAGCAGGCCGCAGCCGCGTGTGCCCGGGTCGAGGAACTGGCCCGGGCCGCCAAACGCGCCGGGCACTCGGGCAGGATCGGTCCGCTGCGCACGGATATCTACTTGGGCCTGTTGGATGGGCGCTGGCAACACCACACCCGCGACCAGATCATCACCGACCTCCTCACCAGCGCCACCCACGACACCAGCGCCACCCACGACACCGATCATGGCGCTAACCCCGACCACCCGGCCCCATACGACCCCGCGACCAGCCCACCAGCCAGGGTCGATATCGAGGACGACACTGCCCCGGACCACCCGAGTGAATCCGACCCTGCGACCAACACCCCAACCAACGGCCAGACCCCGACCGAAGATGCTCATGGTGATCCCGGGGACACCAGGACAAACGAGCCCCCCACGACGGACGAGCCCGGCACAGCGCCGCTGGCCCGGCGGGTCGGGGTGGAGGTGCGGGTCGGACTGTCGACCCTGCTCGGCCGCGATGAGCACCCCGGGGAGATTCCCGGCTGGGGACCGGTCCCCGCGGAAATCGCCCGCACCATGGTGGCCGCGCAGCGCGCCGCCCAGTGGCGCTTCGCGATCACCGACCACACTGGGCAACTCATCCTCGCCGGGATCACCCGCCGCCGACCACACCACCCATCGCCCGATCACACCGCGCCAGACCACACCGCCAGCCAACCGCCGCCGTGCCGGGGCGGCATCGTCGAACTGCAGCTCCCCGCCACCCTGCTCACTGAGCTCGCCACGAACCCCGACACCTGCGGTACATGGGCCGGGATCGTGACCGACCTCGCCACCCAGTACACCCGCCACATCCAGGGCGGACCATGGGCACCAGACTCTCAGAACCCCACCGCCCGGTTCGCCGGGGCGGCGCTACGCCGCCATGTCCAGATCCGGGACCGGTCCTGCGTTTACCCAGGGTGCCGCTCCAGTGCCCACAGCGCCGACCTCGACCACACCCGCGACCACGGCCTTGGCGGAACCACCACTGAGATCAACTCTGGCCCGCTCTGTCGACACGACCACCAGCTGAAAACCGCTGGCAGGTGGCGGCTGCACCAGCACGAACCAGGCCATTTCACCTGGATCAGCCCGATGGGCAGGACGTACCACACGCAACCACCACCGATCACCCACGACCTCCCCGACCCCCGACCCGGAGCTGCTGACCCCGACGAATCATCACTCATCATGCGCGACGACAGCGGGCCCATCCTGGAACGACCACCACGGCCACCAGACCCCCCACCTACACCGCCAGACCCCAACGAACCACCCCCCTTTTAGCGGCGGTGCGGTGCGCAGTCACCTCCAGCGGAGGGCTCGGGCAGTCCATACAGCTTGACGACCTGCGCTCCGCTAGCGTCGGCGGTGATGCTGATCAACCTGTACTCCGACACGCAGACCCGCCCGGTCGAGGCGATGCGCGTGGCGATGGCCTCCGCCGAGGTCGGCGACGAGCAACGCGGTGAGGACCCTACTGTCAACGCGCTGTGCGAGCGGGTCGCGGCGCTGCTCGGCAAGTAATCCGCGATGTTCCTGCCCTCGGGCACGATGTGCAACGCGATCGGGTTCCGGCTGCACGTGCGGCCCGGTGGTGACGCGGTGCACCTGCATCCGAAGTCCCATCCGATCGTCGCCGAAGGGGGAGGCCCCTCAGCGCTGTCCGGGGCGGTGCTCGCGCCGGTTCCCGGCGAGGCCGGCATGTTCACCGCCGACGCGCTGACGGCGGCGCTGTTTCCGGCCGGGAATCGCTACCACCCTCGCTCACGGCTGATATCCGTGGAGCAGACCACGAATCTGGCCGGCGGGCGGGTGTGGCCGCTGCAGCAGCTGCGCGCGGTGCGCGACGTCGCCGGGCGGTACGGATTGCGCCGCCGGCTGCCTGTGGGCGCTGGACCACCACGTGAACCGGCTCGCCGAGGACCACGCCAACGCCCACGTGCTCGCCACTGGGCTCGCCGAGCAGCCCGGCATCACGCTCGACCCCAGCACTGTCGAAACCAATATCGTGGTGTTCAGGATGGCGCACGCGCCCCGGTTCTGCGAGCGGCTGAAGCTGAGCACGGCGTGCGGATGGGCGCGCGCGGTACCCGCTGAACCACCTGATCAAGACACGCGGTAGCGACATTGCCGTTTGACCGGCTCCGTCCCATCAGGGATGATCCGTACCAAACCAACTAGGGATGAGACCACTCAGTTACGTCTTCATCTGGGTAGCAGACGTGGGGTGGCCCATCAGCCCAGACGTTGTTGGTCAGAGAGGGGACATCATGTCGACAAACGGGATGGATAAAGATCCCCAACTGCGGATTATCATCAGTCGATCCCGATGATGTGATTTCAGTCGAACATCGAACATTCTTGGACGCGGCAGCGAACGGCTAGTCCACCGGCTTCTCTCACGTGATGTGACTGATTTGGGCTGTCATGGTCGAGCGCGGCACGGATCTGCCGATGCCAACGCGGGGCAGCGTACCGGAGCAACCAGCCCGCCGGGTACGCAGCGAGTTGGCCGGGCTCGACCCCCACTCCCGCATGTTCGTCGAGCTCCTGGCTGTCGCCTCGGCTGTCAACGACAGCCTGGTCGATTCCGATGATCTCGCCAAGACGATCGGGTATCCGGTTGCCGACGTCGAGCGAATCCTGGAGCGACTGACGAAAGCAGGGACAGTTGTTGCACAGCAGTGTGGCCGGCACACGAATTACCACATCGCCAGTCCGATTGTCCGGGAGGTGGTGTACAACAAGATCAGTGGTGCCAGACGATGCGTCATACACCGGAGGGTCGCTGAGAGGCTGCTCGAATCCGGGCGGACGCAGGCAGCGACGTCGCATCTCGTGCGGGCGGCCCAGACCGGGGAAGAGCTGGCGGCGCAGCAACTGCTGAGTGAGGCGGAGCGGGCGGGGGACCAGCGGGCGATCGCCGAGGCACTCGGACTGTTGGGGCCCACGCTCGGCTGGCAAGGGCGCTTCGACACGGCCGAGGAAGTGCTCCTGCGCAGCGTCACGCTGGTTGAGGGAGCAGCGCGTGCCTCCTGGTCGTCGCACAGCCTGGCCCTGCTCGCCTCGTTCGACGCCTGCCGGGGCCAGTTGGGCTCCGCTCGCACGCGCTGGGCCCAGGCCACCTCATCCAGGCCGGACTACGACCCGTCGATCGGCGGATACGGTGCGTTCATCGCGTTACTCTCCGGTGACCTGACGATGGTCGCCGAGCATGTGAGACAGGCGGAGAGTCACGACGGGCCGACCCGACCGCGCCTGCCGAACCGGCTGGCGGCCTGCGCAGCGATGGCGGCGGCGGAGCGCGGCCAGATCAGCGAGGCTCGTCGGCACCTCGCGGCCACTGGTGCTGACACCCTGACCCTCTGCCTCCTGCACTCGTGGCACTGGTGGGCCAAGGGCGTGGTGGCCAGAGCCGAGGGCCGGCTGAGCACCGCGGTCGCCGTCCTGCAACAGGCGGCCGAGGGCCACTGCGCGATGAACGACTGGGCACTGGCCGGGTTCGTGCTGGCGGATCTGGCCGAGGCCACGGTGTCGGTCGGTGATCGCGACGCCGCCGCGAGAGCCGCGAGCTGCGCCGAAGCCAACGCCCGTCGCACCGGCGAACCCATCCACCAGGCTCTCCACCTGCTGGCCACAGCGTGCGCACTGACCGGAGACAGCCGCTGTGACCAGGCGGTGGGAGCGGCATTGCAGGCCATCGACACATTCGGCTCCAGCGGGTACGCGCTGCTGGCCGCGCGCGCCCGCGTCGTCTACGCCATCGCCGTCCGGCAATCCGATCGCAGCGCAGCTGAGGCTGCGTTGTCCGAGGCCGCCACGGCCTTCCACGCGTGCGGAGCTGTGCTGCGCCACGAGCAGGCCAGAACACTGCTGGCAAAGCTGCGGTCAGGCGGGACATGCACCCTGGACAACGGCCACCGCACGGACCCACTGACCCCGCGGGAGCGTCAGGTCGCCGAACTGGCCGCCTGCGGCCTGTCCGCCCTGCAGATCGCCAAACGGCTCCAGATCGGGGTACGGACCGTCGAAACCCATCTCTGCCATATCTACCCCAAACTCGGGGTCTCCTCCAAGCAACAACTCGTGCTCCACGGCGCCGAGCTCGGATTGACACCCCGGCAGTAGCGAATCCGTAGTTTCTACGGATCACGCCGACTGTCGTCATCCCTACACTGGCTGCGATTGAAAGGAAATGTCACTGCGGGTACGGACAGAGATCGGTGGTGCGGCGTGACTGAGTCGGTGCAGTTGGAGTCCGGTGTGAATGGCCATCCCCAGAATGGGCAGGCGCCACAGTTGACTTTGGCCACGGAGGCCGCGCGCAATCTGGCGACGACGACCAAGTCCGTGCCGCAGATGCAGGAGATCACCTCGCGCTGGCTGCTGCGAGTGTTGCCGTGGGTGGAGGCCACCGGTGGAACGTTCCGGGTGAACCGCCGGGCGAATTACATGGTGGGCGACGGTCGAGTGTCATTCACGATGAATGGAGACGCCGACATACGGGTCATTCCCGACGAGCTGCGTGAGCTGCCGATGCTGCGGGATTTCACTGATCATCCAGACGTGCTGACTGAACTGGCGAGCCGGTTCGAGCAGCGCGACATCGACGCCGGGAGCACGATCGTGCAGGCGGGCGATCAGGCTGATCAGCTGTTTCTCATCGCCCATGGCAAGGTCAACAAAATCGGCCCGGGAAAGTACGGCGAGCCGACGGTGCTGGCCGTCCTGGCCGACGGCGACTATTTCGGTGACCGCGAGTTGGTCGAGTCCCAGGACACCTGGTCCTATACGGTCACCGCAGTGACCCCGTGCAAGGTACTCGCACTGCCCGAACAGGCCTTCCAGCAGATAGCCGATCAGTCCGACCCGCTGCGGGAGAGTGTCGCGCGGTACCGGGCCACCGCCGACCACGACCAGAACGAATTTGGTGAGGCTGCCATCAAGCTCACCGCTGGCCACGAGCAGGAACACACGCTGGAAGGCACGTTCGCCGACTACGAACTCAAGCCCAGGGAGTACCAGCTCAGCGTGGCCCAGACAGTCCTTCGGGTGCACACCCGGGTGGCGGATCTGTACAACAACCCGATGAACCAGGTCGAAGAGCAACTCCGGCTGACCGTCGAAGCCCTGCGCGAACGCCAAGAGAACGAACTGATCAACAACCGTGATTTCGGGTTACTCCACAATGCCGACTTCAGACAGCGAATCAGCACCCATGCCGGGGCGCCCACACCGGATGACCTCGACGAGCTGCTGGCCACCGTGTGGAAGGACCCGGACGTATTGCTGGCTCATCCCCGAACCATCGCCGCTTTCGGCCGGGAATGCAACCGCCGGGGGATCTACCCGCAGGGCATCGACATCAGCGGTCACAAGGTGCCGGCCTGGCGCGGCGTGCCTCTCCTGCCCTGTAACAAGATCCCCGTGGACAAACGTCACCAGACCAGTTCCATTCTGCTGCTCCGGACCGGTTTGGAGAAGCAAGGGGTGATCGGCCTGCACCAGACCGGTCTTCCCGATGAGGTCCAGCCCGGATTGAACGTCCGCTTCATGGGCATCGACGAGAAGGCCATCATCTCGTACCTGGTCAGCGCGTACTACTCGGCCGCTGTCATGGTTCCCGATGCCATCGCCATCCTGGAGAATGTCGAGACGGCACGTTTCGACGACTTGTCGGCGCCGACCACTCCGCAACCTCCCTCGTCTGAGACGCCCTCGAAGTCCGCGAAGAAGTCAAAATAGCGTGGAGGGCGGGCCATGCAACCCTACGAACTACCAGATTTCTACATGCCGTACCCGGCGCGGTGCAATCCCCACCTCGACGTGGCACGCACACACACAAAGGCGTGGGCCCGGGAGATGGGCATGCTGGACGCGCCAGCCGACGGGACTGGCCAGCATATCCGGAATGAACGCAGTATCTGGGATGAGCGCATGTTCGACTCCATGGACTTCGCTCTGCTGTGCGCGTACACCCATCCCGACACACCGAGCCGCGAGCTCGACCTGGTGACCGACTGGTACGTCTGGGTGTTCTACTTCGATGATCATTTCTTGGAGGTCTACAAGCGAAGCCAGGATCAGGCGGGCGCGAAGGAATACCTCGACGGACTGCCGGCGTTCATGCCGGTGGATCTCGCCGATCCGGCAGATCTTGCCGACGCAGTCCCGGAACCGACGAATCCGGTCGAACGTGGGTTGATCGATCTGTGGGCACGGACCGCCCCGAACAGGTCATTGGAGTGGCGGCGGCGGTTTTTCGAGAGCACCAGGAACCTGCTCTACGAGTCGACCTGGGAACTCGCCAACATCAGCGGTAACCGGATCCCGAACCCGATCGAGTACGTCGAGGTGCGCCGCAAGGTCGGCGGCGCACCGTGGTCGGCAGACCTCGTCGAGCACGCCACGTTCGTCGAGATCCCGGCCAGGATCGCGGACGCCCGGCCGATGCGTGTCCTGAAGGACGCATTCGCCGACGGGGTGCATCTGCGCAACGACATCTTCTCCTACCAGCGGGAAACCGAGAACGAAGGAGAGATCAACAACTGCGTTCTGGTGCTGGAGCGGTTCCTGGACGTCAGCCCGCAGCGGGCCGCGGACCTGACCAATGACATCATGACCTCCCGCCTGCAGCAGTTCGAGAACACCACCCTCACCGAGCTGCCCTCGCTGTTCGAGGAGAACGGCCTGAACCTGCTGGAACGCGAGAGCGTGCTGCTGTATGTCAAGGGCCTGCAAGATTGGCAGTCGGGTGGCCACGAGTGGCACCTGCGCTCGAGCCGCTACATGAACGAGGGGGCGAATCCCCAACCGTCCGTGGCGCAGCGCCTACTCGACGGACCCCTGGGTCTGGGTACCTCGGCAGCGCGGTTGACATTGACACCAGTGACAGTGACACCACTGACGTTGTCACCCGGAACCTTGGGTCTCCAGCGACTCAGAAATTACACGCACGTACCCTATGCCGCCGTCGGGCCGACCACCTTGCCCGATTTCTACATGCCCTACACCGCGCGGGTCAATGAAAACCAGGAGCGGTCACGCCGGTATTGCATCGACTGGGCCCGCCAGATGGGCATACTGGACTCCCTCCCGGGAGGTATCGGAATCTGGGACGAGGAGAACCTCGCGTTGTTCGATTTCGCCGTGTGCGCGGCACGCATCCACCCGGATGCGTCGGGTCCTGAGCTCGATCTGTCCTCGGTGTGGCTGACCTGGGGGACCTACGGCGACGACTACTACCCGGTGGTCTTCGGGACAGCCCGGGACATGGCGGGCGCGAAACTGCTCAACGCCCGGTTGTCGGAGTTCATGCCGCTGGACTGCAGCGCCACACCACCGCCGGTCAACCCGCTGGAGACCGGACTGGCCGACCTGTGGCTCCGTACGGCGAGCCCGATGACCATCGATCAGCGGCGCCAGTTCCGCCGCGGTGTGGAGCTCATGACGGAAAGCTGGTTGTGGGAGCTGGCGAACCACATCCAGCAACGGATCCCCGATCCGGTCGACTACATCGAGATGCGGCGCAGGACGTTCGGCTCGGATATGACGATGGCGTTGGCTCGTATCACGAGGGCAGGGATGATCCCGCCCGAGCTGCTGCGCACCCGGGCGATGCGTGGCCTGGAGAATTCGGCCATGGACTACGCCTGCTTCACGAACGACATCTTCTCCTACCAGAAGGAGATCGAGTTCGAAGGTGAGCTGCACAACGCCGTGCTGGTCGTTGAGAAATTCCTCGACATCGATCGCAGGCAAGCCGTCGGAGCCGTCAACGACCTGATGACCGCGCGGATGCAGCAGTTCGAGCACATCAGTGCCACTGAGCTGCCCGTCCTCGTCGAAGAATTCGACTTGGACACGGACAACCGCGACGCTCTGGACGGCTACGTCGTAGGGCTGCAGGACTGGATGGCCGGCATCCTCGACTGGCATAGATTGTGTGGCCGGTATGACGAATCGGCGTTGCGCCGACGCTACCGGAGAGCACCACGGCGCTTCGGCGGCCCTACCGGGTTGGGCACATCCGCTGCTGTCATCGGATCACTGAACAATCTGAGAACTCCTGCTTAAATCGCCGGTCGACGTTTACGCTTCGAGTGATGGGCGGTGTGTGTCGTGACTGAGTCGGTGCAGGTGGAGTCTCGCGTGAATGGTGAGCAGCCGCAGCTGAGTCTGGCGACGGCGGCCGCCCGCAATCTGGCGACGACGACGAAATCCGTACCGCAGATGCAGGAGATCACGTCGCGTTGGTTGCTGCGGGTGCTGCCGTGGGTGGAGGCCTCCGGCGGGACATTCCGGGTAAACCGCCGGTTGACCTACACGGTCGGTGACGGTCGGGTGACGTTCACCACGGCAGGCACCGAGATACGAGTTGTTCCCGAGGAACTATGCGAGTTGCCGGTGTTGCGAGGTTTCACCGATACCGAGTTATTAACAGCGTTGGCCGACCAGTGTGTGCAACGGGAGTTCGAGGCCGGTAACACGCTGGTGACGACGGGCCAGCCGGCCGATCAGGTATTCCTCATCGCTCACGGCAAAGTCAACAAGATCGGTCCAGGGCGCTACGGCGACTCGACGATCGTGGATGTCCTCGCCGACGGCGACTATTTCGGTGATCGGGAGTTGATCGAGCCGCCGCAGGATTGGGCCTTCACGATCACGGCGGCGACCGCGTGCACCGTGCTGACCCTGCCCCGCCAGGCGTTCGAGGAGTCGGTGAGCCGGTCCGACGCCCTGCACGCTCACATTGAGCGATTCCGGGCTCACAACGGGCGAGCGCAGAACAAACGCGGCGAGGCTGCCATCACTCTGACGTCAGGACATACCGGGGAACCGGAGCTGGCGGGCACGTTCGTCGACTACGAGACCACCCCCCGGGAATACGAGCTCAGCGTCGCCCAGACAGTCCTTCGGGTGCATACCCGGGTGGCGGATCTGTACAACAATCCGATGAGTCAGGTCGAAGAACAGCTGCGGTTGACCACCGAGGCCCTCCGGGAACGCCAGGAGGACGAGCTGATCAACAACCGGGACTTCGGATTGCTGCACAACGCCGACCTCGCCCAGCGCATCCACGCCCGCACCGGCCCGCCCACCCCCGACGACCTCGACGAACTGCTCAGCCGCCGGAGAAAATCACGGTTCTTCCTGGCCCATCCCCACACGATCGCCGCCTTCGGTCGGGAATGCAGCCGCCGGGGCGTCTACCCGCAGAGCGTCGACCTCGACGGCCACACCATGACGGCGTGGCGCGGGGTACCGATCCTGCCCTGTAACAAGATACCCATCACTGAGCACCGCACCAGCTCGATCCTCGTGATGCGCACCGGCATGGAGGACGAAGGCGTGATCGGCCTGCACCAGACGGGGATTCCCGATGAAATCGAACCCGGGTGCAACGTCCGATTCATGGGTATCGACGACAAAGCGATCATCTCCTATCTGGTCAGCACCTACTATTCGGTGGCGGTGCTGGTTCCGGACGCACTGGGAATTCTGGAGAACGTCGAAATCAGTCGATAGGGGAGGCAGCGAGATCGTGACCACCACTGACGTGATCACCGAGGACCGGTCGGCACGCGAGGTACTCGCGTGGAGCCGCAGCCTCATCGAACCTGCCGTACGCACCGCGGTCCACACACTGCCTTCCTCGATGCTGCGCATCGCCGGCTATCACTTCGGCTGGTGGAACGAGCACGGACACCCGGAACGTCTCGACGGGGGCAAGGCGATCCGGCCCACGTTGGTCCTGCTCAGCGCCCAGGCCGTCGGCGCTGCGGCGGCTGCGGCATTGCCGGCAGCGGTCGCCGTGGAGCTGGTGCACAACTTCTCGCTGGTGCACGACGACGTCATGGACGGTGACCTGACCCGCCGGCACCGTCGCACGGCGTGGAGTGTGTTCGGGGTCAACGCGGCGATCCTGCTGGGAGATTCGCTGCTGACGCTGGCGCTGGACGTCCTCGCAGGCAGCGGGCACCCGGCCGCCATGGAGGGAACCCGGATGCTCAGCGCCGCGGTACAGGATCTGGTGGAGGGCCAGTGCGCGGATCTGGAGTTCGAACAGCGCGGCCAGGTCGAGCCGTCCGAGTGTGTCCGGATGGCCGAGCGCAAGACCGGGGCCCTGATGGCGTGCGCCTGCGCGATTGGTGCCTGTTTCGGTGGTGGCAACCCGGAGCAGGTCGAGCGGCTGCGCCGTTTCGGCGCGCACCTGGGTTTGGCCTTTCAACACGTGGACGATCTGTTGGGGATCTGGGGAGATCCGGCGACAACCGGCAAACCGGTCCACTCGGACCTGCGCAGCCGGAAGAAATCCCTCCCGGCGGTCGCTGCGCTGGCTTCGGACACCCCGGCCGGGCAGGAGCTCTCCGCGCTCTTCCGCCGCGGGACGCCGCTGTCGGCAACCGAGTTGACCCACGCCGCGCACCTGATCGAGATCGCCGGTGGACGGGCCTGGAGCCAATCTCAGGTCGACGACCTGCTCGCACAGGCGATGCGCCAGCTGCCGGCGGCCAACGCGACGGCCCGCGCCGTCAAAGAACTGACCGCGCTCGCTCGGCTGGCCACCAACCGTGACCACTGAGCCCGAACCCCACAGCGCCGATGACGCTCTACCTCGTCAACCATTTCTCCACATTCGGTTTGGCCCTGCTCATCATCGGCGGCACGACCGCGGTGACCGTCATCATCTCCGAGCTGATCCACAAGAGATTTCCCGATATCGTTCACTCCAGTTTCGAGGAGGCGACCGGGGTGCTGCGGGCGGACGTCTTCGCCCTGCTCTACACAGTCGTCCTGGCCCTGGTGATCAGTGACCTCTCGGGAAACCTGTCAGCAGCGTCGTCGACCGCCTCGGCCGAGGCATCGGCCCTCAACGGGCTGACCCGTGCCGCCACCTCGTTTCCGGACAGTGCACGGGAATCGATAAGAAGTGCTGCCGGTGAGTACGTGCACGCCGTGGTCGAGGACGAGTGGCCCAGGATGAGATGGGGTGAGGCGAGCCCCCGTGCCGCTGCGGCTCTGGAGGGGCTGGACGCCACGGTACGCAGCCTCGCGCCCCGGACCCCGGTCGAGCAGACCTTCTACACATCGTCGGTGGACGACCTCAGCACGATCACGTTGATGCGACGGCAGCGGCTGCAACAGAGCCGGGATGAGCTCTCGCCGTTGCTGCGGATGCTGCTGATAGTCGGCGCGGTCGTGTTCATCGCCTTGGCGTACCCCGCCAGCGTCAGGAGAGTGGGTGCGCGAATATTGATCATCGGCGGAGCTTCCGCTTTCGTGTCCTTCGCCTACCTGCTGACCATGGTGATGGACTATCCCTTCGCCGGCGGCACCCCGGTCGATACCATGCCTTACAAGACGGACTCGCTGGCCCTGTACTGGGTCATCGACTCGGCTCCCCGTCCGCTGGATCCCGGGACGTTCGAGAGGCTTTCAGAAAAAGATCTCATCGGGGTGTGGAACTCGGACTCCTCGTTCGGTGAAACCGTGTTCCGCAAGGTGGGTAACGAGATCCGAGCTACTTACCGTTACGACCAAGGCACGGTCGTCGGCACTTTCTCACCCGATGGCGTATTTCACGGTTGGTGGTGCGAGGCGGATTCCCGAAAACCACTCAAGGACGCGGGCGAGGTCGAATGGCGTCTCCTGAGAGTTCCCGAGGGGGAACCAGTGATAATCGACGGAAGATGGCGATATGGTTTCAAAGAGCCCTTCCGGGGAGGTTGGGATCTCACCAAAATAAAAGGCAAAACCGAACCGTCCGATCTGGCCGTCAGGTTCGATGATGCCACTTCCTTCTGCCGTCACCCGTGATGCGTACGACCACTGAAGGAGACGTCATGACACCGATAGACCTGGGTATGCCCGCACCACCGGCTCTGCCGGTGGCCCGCCGCCGGGTATCGCGGCAGGTCATGGTCGGTGGTGTGCCGGTCGGCGGTGATGCGCCCGTCTCAGTCCAGTCCATGACCACCACGCGCACCTGCGACATCGACGCCACGCTGCAACAGATCGCCGAGCTCACCGCGACGGGTTGCCAGATCGTGCGGGTCGCGGTCCCCAGCCAGGACGACGCCGATGCGCTGCCGGCCATCGCGGCCAAGTCGCAGATCCCGGTCATCGCCGATATCCACTTCCAGCCTCGCTACGTCTTCGCCGCCATCGACGCCGGGTGCGCCGCGGTCCGCGTCAACCCCGGCAACATCAAGAAATTCGACGACAAAGTCGGGCAGATCGCCCACGCCGCCCGTGCTGCCGGCGTGCCGATCCGCATCGGAGTCAACGCCGGCTCCCTGGACCCCCGGCTGCTGGCCAAACACGGCCGCGCCACCCCGGAAGCGCTGGTCGAATCCGCTCTGTGGGAATGCTCCCTGTTCGAAGACCACGGATTCGGCGACATCAAGATCTCCGTCAAACACCACGACCCACTCGTCATGATCGCCGCCTACCGGCAGCTGGCCGCGTGCTGCGACTACCCCCTGCACCTGGGCGTCACCGAAGCCGGGCCGCTGTTCCAGGGCACCATCAAATCCGCCGTCGCCTTCGGCGTCCTGCTGGCCGAGGGGATCGGCGACACCATCCGGGTGTCGCTGTCCGCCCCACCCGTCGAGGAAGTCAAGGTCGGTCACCAGATCCTCGAATCGCTCGGCCTGCGGCCCCGCCGCCTGGAGATCGTGTCCTGCCCCTCCTGCGGGCGCGCCCAGGTCGACGTCTACACCCTCGCCGAGCAGGTCACCACCGCTTTCGAGGGCTTCCCGGTGCCGTTGCGGATCGCCGTCATGGGCTGCGTCGTCAACGGTCCCGGCGAAGCCCGCGAAGCCGACCTCGGGGTCTCCGCCGGCAACGGCAAAGGCCAGATCTTCGTCCGCGGCGAGGTCGTCAAGACTGTCCCCGAAAGCGAGATAGTCCAAACCCTCCTCGACGAGGCCCGCCGGCGAGACTGGTCAATCCCGACCGAAACGGGCTAGGCACATACTGGATCGGCTGCGCTGAACCGATCACGGCGACCCGATCTCCGCGTACAGGTCGTCCACGCCGATGGTCTGCACGCGGTCGCCTGGAGTGCTCAGGTCAGCCTCGAACCCGGCTCCGCTGTAACAGGCGAGCACGGTGTCGCGGGTGTCGTAGCCGCGGCCGGCCAGCAGGTCTCGGGCTCGGCTGAGGCGATCGACGTGGCGAGCACCGAAGACCTCACCCCATTTCGCTTCACCCAGTGACAGGATCCGCCGGGGCTCGCCGGGAGCTGTGGGTGCGAACACCACGACGTCGACCTCGATCTGGCTGCGCCGGGCCGGGTCGGCAACGACACCGGCGCCGACCTCGCCGGGCAACGCACCGAATAACCCGGCCGGAGCGGCCAGGGCGAACTCCCGGCACAGTTGCTCGAAATGCGGCCCGAGTACCTGAGCAGAGAACCGTGCGGTGGCGTCCTGCCACACCGGGCGGGCCCGGCCACTTTCCAGCAACCCCCACTGCGGGCGCATCACCACCTGATAGAAGGTGATCAACGGGTCGGCGACCCGGTAGCGGGATCGACCGGACCGGAAGACATCGGGTTCCCGGCGCAACAACCCGCAGTCCTCCAAGACAGTGAGGTGGTGACCGATATCTGCCGCCCGACGGCCGATCAGGACGCCGGCGATCCGGTGCACCTGAGAAGATCACCGGCCAGCCCCATTGCTGGTAGCAGGCCCCACCGGCCTCTGCGCCTGGATCGTCACTCCGTAGTTCTTCGGCCGGGGCGGTGCCGGTCACGTGACTGAGGGCGCAGACAGTGCAGGGCATGCCCTGGCCGGGGGTGACGGTCTCCATGTCATGGACCATCAGGGCGGCGCCGCACAACGCGCCGACCGCGCCCGCCTGCGCGTCAGTGGGTAATGGCACCACGTGCACGACGCGGGCGGCCTCCCCGGCCACACCCGGCCGGTAGCGGACCAACATGATGGGCCCCGCCGCGGTCACCGCGGCACCAGGTCATGGGCTCTCGCACGGGTCGCGCCGCGCTGCGCGGGCGGCAGCGGGGTCAGCCCCAACTCGCTGACCAACCGGGAACTCAGGAACTCCGCGGGCTGCTGGAGGAGCCAGAAACGCGCCTGCCCGTGCACCCGGCAGCGGCGACGCCCCAACCCCGGCACCACGCCCGGACGCCGACACGCCCGCAGTACCAGGACCCGGCTCCACCGCGGCAACGAGAACGCCGTGCAACACCTCACGTAGGGGATCGTCATGGATCATGGTGGTCACCTCCTGAAGCCTCGCTGACTCATGCTGCGCCGACGATGCTGGGCGAGCACCTGTCTCGCCAAGGGGTTGGATGCGGACGGGGTGGCTGTCCGCATCCAAATACCCGGGTATTTCGTGGTGTCACACTGCGCAGAGGACAGGGTGAGCAGGTCACTGGTCACGGGGAGGCGATGCGTCGTGGGGCAGGTACCGCGGGAGCTGACTCCGCTGGAGTCGGCGCTGCACTTCTTCGGTGCGCAGCTGCGGCACTGGCGAACGCTGCGCGGGCTGTCCCAAGCTGAGCTCGGAGGGCGGACTCATGACAGTGGTGCCTTGATCGGCAAGGTCGAGAAAGGTGAGCGGTTCCCCAGCCTCGCGTTTCGCCCGGCGACTGGATGTCGTGCTGGACACCGGCGGGACGCTGGAACGGCTCTGGCCAAGCCTCGAACACGAGCGAGCAACCTCCGACAGACCGGCTGGCGGCGGCGGGCCTGTCTCGGGCGAGCTGGGATTGACGTGGTCGGCCACCCCGCAAGCTACGGTGGAGGTGGTCGCACAGCTGTGGAGGGCGGAATTGGACCGGCGGTCAGTTCTCGTGTCGGCGGCGTGGGTCGCCTCGGCGTTCGCTGGACCGACCCGCGAGTGGCTGCTCAACCGCGAGGATGAGGTGGTCCAGGGCTGGGCCGGTCGACGCGTCGGCCAGAGCGACATCGACGCGTTGTGGGAGATGTGCGCGGCGTTCACCGATGTCGACCAGCGGCTCGGCGGCGGCTACGCCCGTTCCACCCTCCTGCACTACGTCAACCAGGTCGTGCTCCCACTGCTGCACGGCAGCTACGACGACGCCATCGGCCGCGAACTGATGGCCGCGACGGCGCGACTGTGCGATCTCTGCGGCTACATGAGCTGGGATTCCGGTAGGCAAGGGCTCGCCCAGCGCTACTTCATCCAGGCCCTGCGACTGGCCCAGGCCAGCGGGAACCGCGCCCTGGGAGCACACATCCTCGCCGACATGGCGACGCAAGCACACTCCCTTGGCGACGCCGCCCAGGCACTGGATCTGGCCAGCGCCGGACTCGACTGCGGCTCGCCGGTGACGGAGGCTCGCTGCGCCGCCTGGCAGGGCCGCGCACACGCCCTGCGTGGTGACCAGCGAGCCTGCGCGCAGGCGTGCTCGATGGCGGAACGAGCGCTGGATCGGGCAGTCCCGCCCGGCGATCGGGTGTGGTTCAAATTCTTCACGGCCGACCACCTGGCCCACGAGATGCTGCACATGGCCAGCGACCTCGGTACAGCCGATGACGTCCAGCGGCTGGCCCCCGGAGTGCTGGCCTCGGCATCGGCGGATGGCATGGCGCGTCGCCGCGTCCTGGGCACGACTGCGCTCGCCAGCTCCTACCTTCCCTCGCACAGCAACTCGCGCGGCGACATCGACCAGGCTTGCGACCTGCTCTGTCAGGTGATCCCCTCCCTCAGCTCGCTCAACAGCACTCGCGGTCTGGAACGTGCTCCGTGGCACGCCGTGTGAGGTGGCGTCGGCGATCATCGCACGCCGCAGGGTGTTTCAGCAGATCGCCGACTCGGCACGCTTCTGGGTAAGCACAGGTGATGGGTGACGACTCCCATCGGAATCACCCCGGGAGATCACACAGGTTTGATCATTGAACCGGGGACAACTAGCTGATCACATGACCGACCAGCAGGTGGAGGCTAAGTGGTCACCGCCGGAAGCCCATCGGGAGTTGACTTGACGGCAGGTCAGCTGCGCAGCGACGGTGCGCGCCGTGAACGCGACATCACCGACATCCCGGGCGCGAAAAACGTCGGTGACGTCTCGTTCACGGCACCCGACGACTTCGGGAGCCGACGCTGCGATAGGGGAAGCATCTCCACCCACAGCTGCTGGGCACTCTCCTCGGTGAGGGGCTGCTGCAGGCCGGTGCGGCACCAGGCGATGACCGTGTCCGCGAAGGCCCCGCGCAGCCCGGCGGCGCTGCCAGCGTGCGAGGTTGCGGGATCACGCGGAGATGACGAGTTCCACTAGGTGCTCGCCGGTGCGGTGCGCCTGCAGCCCGCCGCGGCGGGCGATCCGGGCTACACCCTCGGCGTCGGACACCACCCGGGGCGCCGTGGCGAGCAGGCGAGCCAGCCGGCCTTTGTGCGACTTGTTGTGGTGGCTGACCGTGCGGCGCCGACCGTGGCCGTCGTCGCTGATCACCTGCACGGTGACCGCATCCTGTACTGGCGCCAGCGCGGCGTAACCACCGGAACGCAGGTCGACCACCAGGCCCTCGACCCCGGCCAGCAGCGGGCCGAGCACCAGAGACCAGAGCGCGCGCAGCGAGCCCACCCCGGGCAGCACTGAGTTAGCGGAGAGCCGGTAGGCCGGTATCAGGTCGTTCGCGCTGAGCAACCCGAACAACGCAGAAGCCACCGCCAGCCGGGCCCGCTGCGCCGGCCGCAGCGGGCCGACGTCCAGCGCCGCGTAGAGCACGCCGGTGTAGCGCTGCAGTGCAGGACACGTCGGCGCGGTCCACAGCGCGGCGTTGCGTGCCAGCTCACCACCTTGGCGCGGCGACAAACCCAACGCGACCAGCCCCGCAGGCACATCCCCAGCCAACCCGACCAGCTCGTCGATCAGTTTCCGGCGGGTCGGGGTGAGCTCGGGATGCGACAGCGCGTCGAGCCGCAGCGGCGGGCCATCACCGCCCGAGGCCTTGGTCTCCGAGGGCGGTAGCAGCACCAGCACAGGCGGTGAGCTTACGGACGCGCTCAGCTGCCTCCAGAGGCCACCGCCCGTCGAGTATCGAGTACCGCGAGATCCGCCGCGGCGCGCCCGGCGTGCCACCCGGCGGAGTTGCCGACGCTGAACGAGCGGGATACCGACTGCGGGAACATCTCCTCGAACAGTTCGTCCACCACCCGTTCCCGAGCGGCTAGGACCGGCAACAGCCGGGCCGGATCCGCCACCGCGGCGGCACCCACGTCCCGGGCGGCGCTGAGCCGTTCACCGATGCGGGTCGCGTAGGCGAGCAGGAACGACTGGCGGTAGGACCGGGTTCGGGAGCGCCCACTGCGGGTGGTCTGGCTACCCGCCGACACCATCGCCCGGGTCGCCTGCACCAGCAATGACGTGCTGAGCAGCTCCACGATCTCCAGATCGACCTCGTCACCGAGCACCGTGGTGAACCCGAGCTTCTCCGAGAGCACGGTCCGGCACCGGTTCGCCTCGGCCACCGCACCCACCAGCAACGATTTCGCCGCCACGTAGGGGTTGTCCAGCCACATCCGGCGAGCGGCGGCGGGATGCGGATCCGCCACACTGCCCGCGCTTGCCGTGCTCTCTACGACGATCCGCTCCAGCGAGTACCGGCTCATCAGCTCCTGCGCCTTGGCCGAGAGCGCCTCCGCTTCTTCCGGGAACGTGGTGGACTCGGCCTTGGCCAGCAGCGCCCGCACCCGCGCCAGCATCTTCTGATCGACACCGCGGCGTGGCATGGCAGCGGTGACAGTGGCGGACCCCGGCGGCGGTCCGATCCTGGGTAACGCAGGCAACGCCAGCAGCATCGCCAGCACTTCGATCACCGTTGAGAGCGCGCCAGCCAGGCCGGCGCCGTGGCGGGTGGCCCATTGCAGGAGATGACCTCCGGACTGGCCGGGCTCCCACCACCGCTGCGCCCCGATCTGTTGCAGGTCCTCGCGCCAGCGCTGCGGCATGGCGGCCTTGGGGTAACGCTGGGACTCCTCGGCGATGGCGTCGAGAAGGTAGCCGACCCCAGCGACGTCCAGCCGCCGCCGGCTCATCTGGTGCAGGTCCTCCGGTGACCAGCCGTGCTCCCACGCTGCCGTGATGAGCGGCAGCACCGCGTACTGCACTGCCGCCTCCAGGATGGCCGGCTGACCTGCACACCGATCGGCCACGATGACACCGATCCGAGCCCCGGCCTCCGGATCACCCGCCCAATGCTCGCGCGCGGCGCTGAGCAACACCGTCGATATCGTCTCCGCCGATGGCCGGACCCGCCCTGGCCCAGCACCCGCAGCCCCAGCACCCGCAGCCCCAGCACCCGCAGCCCTGGCACCCGCAGCCCAGGAACCCGCAGCCCAGGAACTCGAAGCGCCTGCACTCGGAGTCCCGTAACTCGACGAGTCCTTGCTCTCGGCGCCCCATCCAGTGGTCCCGGAGCTCCCGCTGTCCGTTCCGGCATAGGCGCGGCGACGCGCCCGGCGACGTGCCGCCGCAGCAACCCGTCGCTCCCGATTCCGCTGTGCCACCGCAGCCCCTCCTCCTCGCCAGGTCATATCGATCGGCAGCAGTATGGAGCGCCACCCTGACAATCTCGCGGCCCCGCGCCGTCACAGCCCGCACCCACCCCCGGTGTGTCGCGTCTCCCGCGCCCGGCGTGTCGCGCTCATGCCAGGCCAGCCTCCCAAAACCTCGGTATGTCTCCAGGCCGGGGGGGAGCGTCGCTCTGGCGCGCGAGCTGGCTGTTCCTCGTGAGGATAGTGGGCATCCCCTGTTCAACTGGTGGACCGGCGCTGTTCACCTTTCAGGCGCAGCGTCCCGACATGACATTTGTCTGGTTCGGGGGCCGGCAGCGGCTATAGCTCGCCCGGTGGCAAGTCTGTAGGTAACGACGTCAGTGACGGCGTGGGTGCCATCCCACGGGGGTCGCCGCACGGGCGGATCTGCCCGGACAGCAGTACGGGCAGCCCCGTGAAGACAAGGAATCCCCATGCACCACAGACATCGGCTCACCACCCCGTGGACGCGACACACCACGGACGTCACCGCATCCAGACGACCATCAATGGGTTCACCGCCTCGCCGGGCGACGTCGCTGCTCGTCGCTGCGTCGGTGTTCCTGACAACGCTGGTCACGGGACTGGTGCTCGTGCCAGCCACCGCTGGTGCAGCCCCGATCCCGTTGACCGCCTACGTCGTCAATATCGCCAGCAACTCGGTGACACCGATCGCACTGCCCAGCAACGCCCCGGGCGCCCCGATCCCCGTCACCGGCGGCCCGTTCGGGATCGCGATCACCCCCAACCGCACCACCGCCTACGTCACCAACTCGGGCGACGACACGGTCACCCCGATCACACTGGCCACCAACACCACCGGCACCCCCATCCCCGTCGGCGACAACCCGATCGGAATCGCGATCACCCCCAACGGCAGCACCGCCTACGTCACCAACTCGGGCGACGACACGGTCACCCCGATCACACTGGCCACCAACACCACCGGCACCCCCATCCCCGTCGGCGACAACCCGATCGGAATCGCGATCACCCCCAACGGCAGCACCGCCTACGTCACCAACTCGGGCAGCGACACGGTCACCCCGATCACCGTGGCCACCAACAGCGCAGGCACCCCCATTCCCGTCGGCGATGACCCGCAACGGATCGCGATCACCCCCGACGGCACCACCGCCTATGTCACCAACAAGGGTCCCGACACGGTCACGCCGATCGCGGTGGGCACCAACACCACCGGCACTCCCATCCCCGTCGGCGACGACCCGATCGGAATCGCGATCACTCCCGACGGCACCAGCGCCTACGTCACCAACGCAGGCGGCAACACGGTCACCCCGATCACGGTGGCCACCAACACCACCGGCACCCCCATCCCCGTCGGCTTCCTCCCCTTCGCAGTCGCGATCACCCCCGACGGCAGCACCGCCTACGTCACCAACACGGCCAGCAACACGGTCACCCCGATCACGGTGGCCACCAACACCACCGGCACCTCCATCCCCGTCGGCGTGGGCCCGATCGGGATCGCGATCGTCCCTCCCAACAGTCCCCCTACCGCGGTCGACGACGCCTACAGCACCGCCGAGGACACCCCGCTGACCGTGGCCGCACCCGGAGTGCTGGGCAACGACACCGACCCCGGCGGCGATCAGCTGACCGCCACCAAGGTCTCCGACCCGGCCCACGGGATCGTGACGCTCAACCCGGACGGCTCGTTCACCTACACCCCGGCCCCCGACTACAACGGCCCGGACTCATTCACCTACACCGCCGCCGATGACAGCCTGACCTCGGCCCCGGCCACCGTGACGATCACGGTGACCCCGGTCAACGACGCCCCCACGGTGATCGTTGCCGCAGGCGGATCCTGCGACACCAATGACCGCTCCGGGACGCTCAACCTGGCCCTGGCCGACATCGACAACGCCGCCACGGCACTGACCTTGAGCGCGACCTCGTCCAACACCACGCTGCTGCCAGCCGGCAACGTCACCTTCGCCGGTACCGGCACCACCCGCACCGTGACCGCCAACACGGTCTCGTCTCAAACCGGCACCGCCGTGCTGACCCTGACCGTCTCCGACGGCCAGGCTGCCACGACCACGCCCCTCACCGTCAAAGCCGGCGGCATCTTCAACGACAACCTGACCGGCACCCCGACAGCGGACCTGCTGCTGGGCAAGAGCGGCTTTGACACCCTGTCCGGGCTGGCCGGCAATGACCTGCTCTGCGCCGGTCAATCCAGCGGCGACACTCTCAACGGTGGCGACGGCGACGACACCCTGATCGGCAGCCGCGGCCTCGACACCCTGATCGGCGGCCCCGGTGACGACATCCTCACCGGTGGCATCAGCCCCGACAGCTTCAGCGGCGGTCCCGGCACCGACATCGCCACCGACTTCAACCCCATCCAAGGAGACACCCAGGACGGCACCATCCCCTGATCACCGCGGAGGACATCCCCCATCGACGCCGCTGACCTCAGCGTCGGCGCGAAGCGGCCCCGCCCGGTACCGGGTAGGGCCGTTTCGTGTTCGATCAGTCCCGGGCCATGTCACTGAAGCGGCTGTAGTGCAGTTGATGCGCAACAGTCACCGTCGTGGTGGGCCCGTTACGGTGCTTGGCCAGGATCAGGTCCGCCTCGCCAGCCCGTGGATCGTCCCGTTCCCACGCGTCCGGGCGGTGTATCAACATCACCATATCCGCATCCTGCTCGAGGCTTCCTGATTCACGGAGGTCGGCGAGCATCGGTTTCTTGTCGGTGCGCTGCTCCGGACCACGGTTGAGCTGAGAGATCGTGACCACGGGCACTTCGAGTTCCTTGGCCAGCAGTTTGAGGTGCCGGGAGAACTCGCTGACCTCCTGCTGGCGGGACTCGACCTTCTTACCGGAGGTCATCAGCTGCATGTAGTCCACGACGATCAGGCGGAGATCGTTGCGCTGCTTGAGCCGCCGCGCCTTGGCCCGGATCTCCATCATCGTCATGTTCGGTGAGTCGTCGATGAACAGCGGCGCCTCACTGATCTCACCCATCCGCCGGGCCAACCGAGTCCAGTCATCGTCGCTCATCCGGCCGGATCGCATGTCAGCCAGCCGGATTTTGGCCTCGGCCGACAGTAACCGCATGACGATCTCGGTGCGGCTCATCTCCAGCGAAAAGATGACACTGGCCATCCCGTGCGTGACAGAGCAGGATCGGGCGAGATCCAAACCCAGCGTCGACTTGCCGATACCGGGACGAGCCGCGATGATCACCATTTGGCCGGGATGCAGACCGTTGGTCACCGCGTCGAGGTCGAGGAAGCCGGTCGGAACACCCGCCGACGCGCCGCCCCTGGACGCGATCGCGTCGATCTCGTCCATGGTGGGCTGCAGCAGTTCCTCCAGCGCGACGTAGTCCTCGCTCATCCGCCGCTCGGTGACCTCGTAAATGGCAGCTTGGGCGCGGTCCACCACGTCGTCCACGTCAGCGCCATCGGCCCCGTGGAAGCCCAACTGCACGATCCGGGTGCCGGCCTCCACCAGACGTCGCAGCACCGCCTTGCCCGCGACGATCTCGGCGTAGTACCCGGCGTTGGCCGCAGTCGGCACTGTCGAGATCAGGGTGTGCAGGTAGGGCGCGCCCCCGATGCGGAGCAGCTCGCCCCGCCGTTCCAGCTCGGCGGAGACGGTGACCGGATCGGCCGGCTCGCCACGACCGTAGAGATCAAGAATGCAGTCGAAGACAGCCTGGTGCGCGGGCCGGTAGAAGTCTCCCGTCCGCAGAACCTCGATGACGTTGGCGATGGCGTCCTTGGACAGCAACATCCCGCCGAGTACTGATTGCTCAGCGGTGATGTCCTGCGGCGGCTGCCGGTCGAAGCTCGGCCCACCACTCTCGACCCGCACGCCACGGTCGTCAACCAGCGCCACCCCTGGGTACCTCCCCTTCCCCCGACTTGTCCGACTCTCGTCGAACACAAGTTCTACCCGATGGCACCGACAGAATCCGTCAAACGGTCCCTGCAACCCGTTTGTCTGGCCGTGCCGGGGGAGGTTAGGGGCGGTCCGGCGCACTCGGCAAACGGTGCTCTGGACAGTCTGGGGACAGCCTGGGGACACCAGCTCGAACGGAACGTCCTGGCCGCTCATGCAGCGGTGGATGCCTGGGGACAACCTGGGGAAAGTCGGCCGGATTTTCGTCATCTGGGCTGGTCAAATCGCCGCCATGACTGTGGACAAGATTTGTTCGTCGGGAGGCGGCGTGTCCGTACCGGGCTCACTGCCTGGGCGTGTCGATATCGCTGACTACCGGAATCCGCCACATCCCAGGAACGGCTCAACGGTGTCGGGGCAGGCCAGGACGAGAATGTTCATCGCCACCGCCCCAACCCTCACCCGCCTGCGGCGGGCCGGACCGCGCTCACACTCCCGAACCAGGACAGCCCTGGTTCGGGAGGCGAGGAGGCCGGCTTGCGCCGGCGGGGTGTTTATTGCTGAGGCTCCCGCAGTGGCGGATGCCTGGGGACAGTCTGGGGAAATCTACCTGAGATTGAGCTGTTTTAGCTGTTCAGAAGCCTGTGAACGGATGGGGATAAAGACTACTTGCCCGCGCCGCGGCGTGTCCCCCGCAGATGCCCTCCGCCCCGGCGTGTCGGCAGCCGGTTACGTGCGCGAGTGGGCGTGGGGAACTTCAGTGGCAGGTGGGCTGGTAAGGCAGCTTGGGGATGAGTCTGTCCCATTGCTCCTTGCTGACGGTCCCGATGATGTGGCAGATGCGGCGGGTAACACGATCCACGTCGAGGTCCCACAGTCGCACGGTGGTATCACCGCCGACGGTAGCCAGAAAACGGCCATCCGGGCTGAACGACGTCCCATAGACGAGGTCGGCATGGCCGGCCAGCGTGGCGATCAGTTGCTGAGTATCCACGTCCCACAGTTTCGTTGTGGTGTCACCACTGGTGGCCAGACGGTGGCCATCGGGGCTGAACGTGACACTCTTGACCGCACCGGCGTGGCCCTGAAGGCGGGCGAGTGGGCGTCGGTTGACCATATTCCACAGCTGTGTGGTGCCATCTTCGCTGGCGGTGGCCAGGATGCGATCGTCCGGGCTTATCGCCAGCTTGTTGATGGTGCCGTTGTGCCCGGCCAGGGTGGCGAGAGGTCGGTGACTGGTCACATCCCAGAGTCGCACGGTGCCATCCGCGCCCGCGGTGGCCAGAATGCGGCCATCGTGACTGAACACCGCCGTATAAACAATGCCGGCGTGGCCGGCCAACGTGGTGATCTGCCGGTGGCTGGCCACATCCCACAGTCGCGCCACACCGTCATCACCCACGGTGGCCACAATGCTGCCATCAGGGCTCAACGCCCCACCACGGATGCCTCCAGCGCGGCCATCAAGGGTTGTGATGGGCCGGTGACTGGCGACGTCCCACAGTCGCGCGGTGCCATCGTCGCCGACGGTGACCAGCGTGCGGCCGTCGAGGCTGAACGCCGCGGCGTTGACCGCGCCCGCATGTCCGATCAGATTGGCGACCTGACGTCGGCTGGCCACATCCCACAACAGCGCGCTGCCACCTGCACCGACGGTGGCCAGAATGCGTCCATCAGGACTGAATGCGGCATCGTAACCGATGGTGGCCGGTGCGGGAATAAGGATCGAGCCGCCTGTGTCCCACAACCTTGTGACGTCGTCTTCACCGACGGTGGCCACAGTGTGACCATCGTGACTGAACGCTACACCGACGATAGAGCTGTAGCCCCGGAGAGCGTTGACTCGCCGAAAATTGGCGAGGTCCCACAACTGCGCGATGCCATCGCCACCGCCGGTGACCAGGATGTGCCCATCGGGGCTGAACGCCGCATCGTTAATCTGACCGGTATCGCCGTTCAAGGTGGCAATGGTTTGACGAGTGGCCACATTCCACAGCCTCGTGGTGATGTCGTTACCGACGGTAGCCAGCATGTCCCCATCGGGACTAAAGGTAGCGTTATTGACACGGCCAATGTGACCAGTCAGAGTAGCCAGAGACTGGCGACTGATCACGTCCCACAGTCGGGCGGTGCCATCTGCGCTGGCCGTGGCCAGAATGCGATCGTCCGGGCTGAATTCGACACTGAATATATGACCGGTATGACCACTCAGCACAGCAATTTGGTGCCGACTTATCATATCCCACAACCGCACGGTGTTATCCCCGCTCGCAATGGCCAGGATGTGACCATCATGGGCGAACGCCACCGCGGAGAGGGTGACGCCGGAATCACCGGTGAGGATGCCGATCTGGTGGCCGGCCAGATCCCATAGTCGGGCGGTGCCATCTTTGCCGACGGTTGCCAGAACACCATCGGGTCCGAACGCCACATCGTTGACGGAGCCGATATGGCCGTTCAGCGTAGCGATGGGTTGACGTCTGGCCACATCCCATAACCGGGCAGTGCCATCCGCGCTAGCGGTGACCAGGATGCGGCCGTCAGGGCTGAAAACAGCAGTGTAGATGATACCCTTGTGGCCGGCCAGCAGCCCGACAAAGTACTGGGATTGCGCACTCAAAATCGCGCCGCGGGTGTCCGGTCGGCGTTCCTCATGAAATGCTTCCACGGCTAACAGCATCGAAGTTGCCGGGTCCTTGCCGGCCAGGGAACCGGAATTGGCCGCGAGCTCGCCGACGATAGCCTGGCGGCGCTGCGTACTCGCGGCCCGGTATTGCTGGAAAGCGATACTCCCAGCAAGAAGCGCCACGACGAGGGAGAGAGCCAGCACACCCACCAAGTTGCGGAGACGTCGAGTACGGCGTCGCTGCGTTTGCTGCTCATGCCGCTGCTGATCGATACTGGCCTGCAGGTATTCCTTTTCCACTGTGCTGAACTGTGCCTGGCGCCCAGGGGCGGCGGCCCAGTCCTGGGCGATGGCCAATCGTGAACCGCGATACAACAAGGAAGGCTCACGCTCTTCGGCCTTCCAGGCCTCAGCGGCCTCAGAAAGCAGCTGGTGGATGTGCAACCCGGCACGGTCTACGCTGATCCACTCGATCAGCCGCGGCCAGGCCCGCAGCAGCGCCTCGTGAGTGATCTCCACGCTGGTGGTATCGAAGGTGAGCAGTCTCGCCCGGCCGAATATCTCCAGGACCTTCTCCGCCGCGCCGGCAGGATCGGGCAGAGCCTGGAGGAGCCGTTCGCGCGGGCACCGGCGGCGGACATCTCCAGTCTGAGTACCCACCTGTACCAGGCGCAGAAGTATCTGCTGGGCGATCCGCTGTTCGGATGGGCTCAACCGGGTATAAGCGCGTTCAGCGGTAGCCGCGATCGCGCCACGGATCCCGCCAGTGCGCCGATAGCCGGCCACAGTCAGCAGCCGGCCGTTGCGTTGCTGCCAGGTCACCCGCAGAGCGTGCGCCAGCAGTGGCAATGCGCCCGGGTCGTAGCCAGCCGCCTCGACGTCAGGATCATCGGTCATTCCCAGATCGCGCAGTAGCAGCTCAACCAGGCCTGGCTCGACCTCGAGGCATACAGTTCCAGCCGGGCCGGTGATGATCGCGCGGAGTTGGTCCGCGCTCATCGGCCCCAGCGCCACCGGATCCTGCAAAGCGGACAGCAAGGCCGGATAAGCCAAGCAGGAGCCGTAGAAGTCAGCCCGCACCCCCAGCACAACCAGCACCGGCGCACTGCGGGCCGCGGCACAAAGCGCGGCGATGAACGCCTGACGTTGCGCCTCCACCCGGCACTCGGTGAAGGTTTCCTCGAACTGATCCACGATCAGGACGAGACGCTCTGAACTGGTCGTTTCCCTTTGTTTCCCGCCCTGGTCGGCCACCACGCCGGTGAGGAAAGTGGCAAACCGCTCAGGATCAGCGGTCGCTGCGGCCGCATCGGCCGGGTCGATCCCGGCCTCCTCGGCGACCTGGGCGGCGAGGGCAGCCAGCGGATGCGCACCCGGAGCCACAACCACCACCGGCCAGGTCCGCGAGCCGGGCAAGGTCCCGGAAGCCAACGCCGGGATCAACCCGGCGGCCAGCAGCGAGGACTTACCCGCTCCGGAAGGGGCTATCACCGCCAGCGGGCCACCGCCAGCGAGCCGCGCATCCAGTCGGGTGATCAGATCACTGGTGACCTGATCACGACCAAAAAACCACTGAGCCTCTGCCCGGCCGAAGGCGACCAGCCCCGGGTAAGGGCAGGCATCGGTCCCGGTTGGGTCGGATTCGCCGCCAGCAGGCTGCGGGCTTTCCGAGCTGGGAAGCAGCGCAGCCAGTACACCACCGGTGTTCAACTCCTCATCAACGAGGCGGGCCACCTCCAAGGTGATCCGCTTTTTCCCGGTCTCGATCTTGCTCAGGTAGCCCGTGCTGTAGTGCACCTGGCGGGCCAACTCCGTCAGCGAGATCCCCTGCTCGTTACGCAGTCGGCGCACCTCGGCCCCGATCTTGTCCCAGGTCAGTTCCCGGACCGGGTCCGAGGTGCCATCCATAGCGAGACCGTCTCCCCTTATAACTTCCTCATGACCAGGTACCGCGCGGCCGTCAGCATATGGGGAGTCCCTACCCGGCATCTCGACGCCTCTACAGGACACCAGAAGTATCGGCAACGAGCCGAACCGCTCAGGCGGATCGTTCGTGACACCGGCGATCCGCAGTTATTTCGACAGGGTTTCCCGTTGCCCATCGGTCAAGGCAAGGGAAAACCCTCGACACGTGGCTCGTCGCTGCGCATGCTGGACTCCATCCGAACCAAGGCTGGACGGACGCGGAACCTGGACGGACGCGGAACTGGGGGAAGAGGTTGACGATGTCGAGTTCGCACTGGAAGCGCCTCGGTGTGGTTACGGCAACACTGGGCATCGTGGTCGGTGGTCTCCTGGGGACTGGCGCGGGAACAGCTTTGGCAGGGAGTAACGGGCAGCAAATAAACTACAACAGCCACCATGCTCACTCTCAGTGCACGGCAGGAAAGAATCAACGGGGCGAGAATGTCAAGAACTGCACGCAGTTGCAGATGGGCGCCAATCCGAACCAAGGATACTGGTGGATCGGTCCAGTCAGTATCACCTGGTATCGCGCCAACAGCAGTACCGCCCAGAGCACTTGTCGCGTTCCCGAACAGCAGAAAGAAGATTTCTTCACCTGCTACGAGCCGGCGGCAGGTTGATCTCTTCAGCGGGCCATGAGAAGTCCTCTCGCCAGTAGAGGAAACACGTAGCCACAAGACGGGGACGATCCTCGATAGACCCCGTTGAAGATGAACTGTGGGCTGCATTCATTCGACACTGCGAAAACCTGGTCATCGCAGTGCCCAACCATGGAGGAATTCATGATTCACAAGGGTAAGACTCGCCTGTCGGCGCAGCGGTGGGCAGGATCCGCCTCCGCATTCCTGCTAGCGGGTGCCGCATTGCTCCTGGCTGCACCGGCCGCCTACGCCAACAGCGCAGCGAACATCGACGGCGCACGGGCGACATTCCAATCAGGCACTGGGGGAGTTTTTCAGCTTTTCGACACGAAATGCGACAGCCACCCGGTATTTCTCGACTACACCGTCGAAGGCCGCCGCAGTCGCATTGATTTCAGCGGCGGATGCGGAAAAAGTGGCACCTACAACCTGCGGCTCCCGCGAGGAAAACACGTCACATACAAGGCCTGCGTCAATATTCAGCATGGTTTTGACAGGTGCTCCGGAAAGTCAGACGACATAAGCTAGCCAGGCGCGAGTCCCGCTAAATCTCCTACTGGAGGAAAATCCAAACCTGCAGGTCCCCCGGCGGCAGCGCCGCCGGGGGACCTGCAGGCTCTATTACAGCCTGAGTGCGTGGTGCTCGACGCCTATGCCCCGCTCTGGCGCTGCCTGCACCAGGAGGTGATCGAATGGAGTGGATGGTGTTCACAATCGGGTACTGCGTGGTCTCCGCCCTAGTCCCGGTGTTCAGCACCGAGGTTTATTTAGTTGGTCTCGCCATCGCCCAGCCACAGCTGCACTGGGGATGGCTCGCGTTGACCGCAGCCATCGGGCAGTTGATCGGCAAGATTGTCTTCTACTACGCGGGACGAAAAGCTCCGACGCTACCCTTCTCCTTGCACCGTGGGCGTGACCAGCAACGCGCAGGACACTGGGCGCACCAATTACACCGGTTGCGGGACAGCTTGCAGCAAAATCCGAAACAGATGACTACGGTGTTACTCGTCAGCGCACTGACCGGCTTGCCACCGTTCGCTGCGACCTCAGCACTCGCAGGACTGGCACGGCTGCCGTTGCTGACATTTGTCGTCACCGGCCTGACCGGACGCTTCACCCGGTTCGCCGCCATTGCCGCTTCCCCTGGCCTGCTCACCACCTAGTGGTTCTGACCTCGGGCGGTGGTCCGCCTTGGGGATTGATTACTGCAACGAATTCCGGATCGGCGCCTCAGCCAGCGGTTGTGACCTCGAAGGGGACCGTGACGGAGACTTCGGGGTGCAGGCGGACGGTGGCGTGGTAAGTGCCGGCCGACTTGATGTGACCATCAAGGTCGACGGAACGCTTGTCGAGTAAGGGGCCACCTGCGGAGCGGACCGCGTCGACGACGTCGGCCACGGTGACCGAGCCGAACAGCTTCCCGCCGGAGCGGGCCGCCTTCGCGGTCACCGACACGGTTCGCAGACCCGAGAGCGCGCCGGCGACCTCCCGAGCATGGCCGAGATCACGGATCTGGCGGGCCTGCTGGGCACGCCGGATGGTCGCCACCTGCTTCTCCGCGCCCTTGGTGGCCATAATCGCCAAGCGACGGGGTAGCAGGTAGTTGCGGGCATAGCCGTCCTTGACCTGCACGAGATCGCCAGGTCCGCCGAGCTGGGGGACATCAGCAGTAAGAATGATCTTCATCGTGGTCGCCTCTTCCCCGGGGTCAGCGTGCGGTCGAGGTATAAGGCAGCAGCGCGACCTCGCGGGCGTTCTTCACGGCAATCGCGACGTCTCGTTGATGCTGGCTGCAATTACCGGTGACCCGGCGGGCCCGGATCTTGCCTCGATCGGAGATGTACTTCCGCAACAAACCGGTGTCTTTGTAGTCGATGCGGGAACCCTTGTCCTTGCAGAACACGCAGATCTTCTTCTTCGGTTTGCGTACTGGTGGCTTGGCCATGACTGAGGTACTCCTGGTGTGGGTTGCGCCTGAGGTGCGGGTGAGCGAGGGGTACGGATCAGAAGGGGGGCTCGTCGTCGTAACCGCCGGCGCCGTTGCCGGATCCGGCAGGTGCGCCGGCCGGAGGGGCCGAGCTCCACGGATCATCAGCAGGACCACCGGAGGAACCATAACCGCCGCTGCCCGTAGCGCCACCCTGCCGGGTAGCCTTGTTGACCTTGGCGGTGGCGTAGCGCAACGAAGGGCCGACCTCGTCGACCTCCATCTCCATGACGGTGCGCTTCTCACCTTCCCTGGTCTCGAACGAGCGCTGCCGCAACCGTCCGCTCACGATCACTCGCATGCCACGGGTGAGTGACTCCGCGGTGTTCTCCGCAGCTTGCCGCCAGATGTTGCACCTCAGGAAAAGCGCCTCGCCGTCCTTCCACTCACCGCTTTGGCGGTCAAAGGTGCGGGGTGTGGAGGCCACCGTGAAGTTGGCCACCGCGGCACCGGAGGGGGTGAACCGCAACTCCGGATCGGCGGTCAGGTTCCCGACCACCGTGATAACTGTTTCGCCGGCCACGTCAGCCCTTCCTCGTGTCCCGCCGCAGCACCTTTGTGCGCAGCACCGACTCACTAAGTGAGAGTTGGCGGTCGAGCTCAGCCACCGCGGCCGGCGTGCACGACATGTCGAGTACCGCGTAGATGCCCTCGACATTCTTGTTGATCTCGTAAGACAGCCGGCGCTTACCCCAGATGTCGACCTTCTCGACGCTGCCGCCCTGCGTCTTGATCACACCGAGGAACTGGTCCAGGGACGGTGCCACGGCGCGCTCGTCCAACTGCGGATCGAGGATGACCATCATCTCGTAACGACGCATGAAAAAACCTGACCTCCTGTGGACTGTTCGGCCACGGACTCTCCGTGGCAGGAGGAGCCGGCGGAGCCGGCAATCCCACTACCGCGTACGGCGAGACGCCGACGCGGCAACGCGCAGCAGGATAGCAACAAGCCGCCCCGCAGAGATAATCGCGGGGCGGCTTGTTGCCAGTTCACCTCAACGAGGCTGTTGAGATCGGCTCAGCCGAGCTCGACGGCGCCGTCGAGTCAGCGACGCCCGAGAACCCAGCTGCGCAGCAGAGCAGCAGTGACACCAGCCAGCATCAGGACCGCCACCAGGATCGGCAGCGCGATGCGCTCAACACCACTTGCCGGCAGTGCCGAGGCTCGACCCGCAGCGGCGACATCGTTAGCCGCAGCGCTCTGCTTACCCAGGACCGAGCCGTTACTCACCGACGGTGTACCGAACAGGTCGGCCGTCAATACACCTGAGGACAGCCGCCCCAGCGAGCCCGGCCCAGCGCGACCGAGCGTCAGCAGCTCGGCGTAGTTGAACCGGGGCAAGAAGCCACTGTTGAACGTGCCGAGCGTAAACGCGAAATCGTTCGGCGTCGTCGGCCCGAAGAACGGGCCAGAACTGGGTGCGGCCAGCGCCGGAACCGCGGCCGGCTCGGCCTGCGGCTGGGCCTCAGGCGCCGCTGCAGGTGGAGCAGCCGGTGCCGGCGAGGCGGGTTGACCCAGGACGGGAACCTGACCGACCGCACCCTGAAGCGGCGCGAGGGCAGGTGCGATGACCGGCTCCACAGGCCCCATGACCGGTGAGAGCGGCTCAGCGCTGATCTTGCAAGCCGGGGCGATCGGCCCCATCACTTCACGCAATTGCGGGGTGGCGTCGAAGGTGCGGGCCCCACTGGTGGGTACCGAACCGACGTCGATCACCGACAAACGTGCCACTCGGACCCCGACTCGCTGCCCGGCTTCACCACGCACCGTGTCCCCGCAGGTGCCCACCAGCATTGGCAAGGGGGGTGCTGCCGAGACAGGAGCAGGAGTCAAGACGGTGGAGGGTGAAGCGAGAGCCGTGAGGCCCCCTCCAAATGTGCTGACAGCGCACAGTAACGTGGCTGCGCCGGCAACCGTGGTCACCCTCGCTCGTGTCCCCATAGGTGCCTCCGTGTCGCTCCGTACCTGGTTGTGTCGTCAGGGTAACGACAATAGAGCCTCTCTGTGACGATAACCAGCACTTTCAGCATATCGTGGTTACTCTGCGCACTCACTGTGTACTGTCCGGGTACATCGGTCGGCCTGCAGCAACCCCTCTAAGCTAACGGTATGCGAATTGGTGCCCACGTCAGCGACAACGATCCGGTGACTGCAGCTACGCAATGTAACGCCCAGGTGGTGCAGTTCTTCCTCGCTGACCCGCAGGGCTGGAAAGCTCCCCAACCCCACCCACAGACCACTCAGCTGCTTGAGGCTGACCTCACGCTCTATGTCCACTCACCCTACGTCATCAATGTGGCGTCGCTGAACAACCGCATCCGCATCCCGTCCCGCAAGCTGGTCGCCCAGCACGCCGCCATGGCCGCCAAGATCGGAGCACACGGGTTGGTGGTGCACGGCGGGCATCTCACCAAGGGTGAAGATCCCGCGCAGGGCTTCGAGAACTGGCGCAAGATGTTCGCCCGGCAGTCGGCTGAGGGCGGCTTCGCCACCCGGATCCTGGTGGAGAACACCGCAGGCGGAGACAACGCGATGGCGCGACGATTCGAGTCGCTGGCCCGGTTGTGGGACGCGATCGGCGACTACGACGTCGGTTTCTGCCTGGATACCTGCCACGCCTACGCCGCAGGCGAGGACCTGGTCGACGTTGTGGACCGGATCCTGGCCATCACCGGCCGGATCGACCTGGTGCACTGCAACAACTCGCGAGACGAGTTCGGCTCGGCCCGAGACCGGCACGCCCCGCTGCGCCAAGGCACGATCGAGCCCGAGCAACTGGTCGCCGTCGTCGCCGCCGCAGATGCCCCCGTGATCCTGGAAACCGACCCCACCACCCAAGCCGACGACATCGCCTGGCTCCGCGCCCAACTGCCTTAATTACTGCAGTCTGTCCCCAGACTGCAGCTGAAGACCGTTGAATAACTGCGTTCTGTCCCCAGACTGCGGTTGGGCACGCTGCGGTTGGGCACGCTGCGGTTGGGCACGCTGCGGTTGGGCACGCTGCGGTTGGGCACGCTGCGGTTGGGCACGCTGAGGGCGGTAGATCTCGCGGAGGATCAGGACAGCAAGGAAGAGCACGGCACAGTCGCGGATCAGGACGGAGAACAGGAAGGGTTCGATGGGCAGTCCCTGGTGGGCTGGGCCGAGGTAATAGGCCATCCGGGGCACCCAGAGCAGCGCATCGACGGTCATCCAAGCCAGCACCGGCTTCCATCGAGGGATCGCCAAGACCGCCAGCGGGACCAGCCACAGCGAGTACTGCGGACTCCACACCTTGTTCACCAGCAAGAACGCACACACCACCAGGAAGCACAGCTGACCCAAGCGCGGGGGGCGCGGCGCGGTCAGGGCCACCCAGCTGATCGCCGCACAGGCCAACGCGAACAGCGTCAAGCTGACCAGGTTGAGGGTGACCGGGATCTGGCCGGGTTGCAGCACCCCGCCGAAGCCGGGCCAACCGGTGAAGGTGGACACCACCGTGTAGAGCGTGTCCGGGTCGGCCCCGCGCCGGTTGTTGAGCCGGAAGAACTCCGCCCACCCGGACGGGAACAGCACCGCGATCGGCAGGTTCACCACCGCCCAGGACAGCGCCGCCGCCCCGACCGCAGCCAGCCCTGGACGCAGCCGTCCGGCCCGCAGGCACAACAGCAGGATCGGGCCCAGCAGCAGCACCGGGTAGAACTTGGTGGCCGCACCCAGACCCAGCAACACACCGGCGAGCACCGGACGTTGACGCGCCCATGCCAGCAGCCCGGTGGTCGCCAGCGCGGTGGCCACCACGTCGAAGTTGGTGAACGCATGCATGACGACCAGCGGCGATAACGCAGCCAGCGCGGCATCCCAGGGTCGTCGGGGGCGAAGCAGGACCAACGCCCACACCGTCACCAGCCAGGCAACGGTCAAACCCAGGGCACAGATGACGAAATAGACGACGGCCGGCGCCGAGGTGGGCAGCCAGCCGCTGGCACCCAGCGACACCCAGGTCTGCGCGAGCTTGGCGGCGACCCACTGGTACATGCCGGTGAGCACGGGGTACTCCATGTAGCGCACCTGTTCACCCGGCTCGCCCTGGTGCTCCACCCACGAGGTGGCGTAGGGGAATCCGGCCCACCCTGGTTTGTCCAGCCGCTCGGCGGTGTAGAGCGGGATGGTGTCCGAATAGCACATCGCCCGGTACTGGCGGCCGTCGCGCCAATCCACCTGGAGGGCACCGGCACTGTCCCGGTAGGTCTGCGCACACGGCGCCTTGGCCAGCCAGCCCAACGCCAGGGTGATCGTCGCGAACAGCAGCACCACCCGCAGCGGGGTCCAGAACCAGTGCCGGCCGAGCACGGCGTGCCGACCGAGCGGACCACCGACGATCCTGCTGGCAGTAGCGGCCAGCGGATCGGTCCAACTGGGCGGCACTCGCTGCGCCGGCGTCAACGACCGCCGATCCAGCCGTCCCCCGGACGGTTCAGAAGTTCGGACGGCCCTGGCCCTCATCACCCCGCTCCGTCTGATCACCCCGGGAACCACCACCCCGAGCCTTGTCACCCGGGGCTGGATCATCACCCTGGGCTGGGTTGTCCGCACCGGATGGCGAACCCGAGCCGTCGCAGAACGGGAAGCAGGCGCTGCGCCGGGAGTTGTTCGGTTTCCTCGTCGGCTCGAGCGGGTCGGTCACCAGATCTTCGGAGGTCGGCTCCGGAGTGGCGGAGGACCGGGCCTCGCGCGGCTGCCGGGGACGCGCCGAGGGCGCGGGCCGAGCCACGGGCGGAGCCGGACCGATCAGCTTGAACGACGGGAAGGTCTCCAGTGGAGTGCCGGTCAGGTAGAGATTCATGAAGCGCTGCCAGATCAAGCCCGGCACACCCCGGCCGAAGACGTCGCCACCGGCCGCGTTCTTGATCGCTGTGTTCGCCGGGTCACCCACCCAGACCGCGGTGGAGATCGACGGGGTGTAGCCGACGGTCCAGGCAGCGGAGTTGCTGCCGGTCTCGCCGCGCTGGTGGGTGCCGGTCTTGGCGGCCACCTGCCGGTCGCCCGCCAGCGGGATCTGTGAGCTACGCGCGACGTCGGTCATCGAGGCGGTGACGTTGCGCGCCAGTTCCGTGTTGCGGTTGGCGTCCACCTGGTCGAAAGCCGGTTGCGACTTGTCCACGTGCTTGTAATCGATGGCGCCGCGGGCGTTGGCGTACTGGCGGACGAAGAAGGGTTCGCGGCGCATGCCGTCGGCGGCGAAGGTGGCGTAGGCGCCGGCCATGTCGATGGTGTGCACGGGGTACTGGCCCAGCGTGATACCCAGCGCAGGAGCGCCGCTGTCCGGCTCGGACATCGCGCGCTTGCCGTTGACCTGCTCCGGGATGCCCGCCTGGATCGCGGCGTCGCGGATCGCCTGCGGTCCCACGTCCTGCGCCAGCCGCACGAACGCGGTGTTCACCGACTGGGTCATCGCGTCGTGCAAGGTCAACTGAGGATAGTTGCGGCTCTCCGAGTTGCTGTAGGAGAGACCGTCGATGACCAGCGGGGACTCGCCGTCGTACATCGAGTTCATGCCGATGTCACGCTCCAACGCGGCCAGCATGGTGAAGGGCTTGAAGGCCGATCCCGGGTTCCACACCGGACCTCCGGCCAGGTCGAAACCCTCGCCGTCCGAGCCCCCGTAGTACGCGATCACCGCTCCGCTCCGCGGATCGATCGCGACCAGCGACGAGTGCAGGTTCTTGGGCTGCCCGCGCAGTTCGGTGAGCACCGCGTCACGGGCCAACTGCTGGGCCCGGGGATCGATGGTGGTGGTGATCCGGCCACCATTGATCGCCAGCTGAGCCCGGCTGATGCCCTGGCGGTCCAGCTCCTCCATCACCCGCTCGACGATGTGTGCGCGGTCGTCGGTCGGGGCGCCGGGGGCTTGGCTCGGGGCAACGGTCTGCGGGTAGAGCCCCACCGTCCGATCAGCGGGGGACAGCCAACCCTGCTCGACCATGCCATCGAGCACGAAATTCCAGCGGGTCTGCGCCTGAGTCAGGTTCTTGGCCGGGTCCAGACGCGATGGCGACCGGATCACGGCGGCCAGTACCGCCGCGTCAGAGACGGTGAGGTTCTGCACGTCCTTGCGGAAATACGCCTGGCTGGCGGCCTGGATGCCGTAGGCACCACGCCCGAAATAGATCGTGTTGAGGTAGTCCTCCAGGATCCGGTCCTTGGATTCCTGCTTGGTTATCTTGGCCGCAAAGATCACTTCGCTGAATTTTCGGAAAATGCTGTACTCGTCACGACCGGTGGCCACTTTGATGTACTGCTGGGTGATCGTGGAGCCACCTCCGCCGCCACCGGTGAGTTGCCGCCACGTCGCCCGGGCGATGCCGGCGATGTCGAATCCGGGGTTGGACCGGAAGCTGCGGTCCTCCGCGGCCAGGACCGCGTTCTGCACGTGATTGGGCACCTGCGACAGGCTGACCGGGATCCGGTTGCCCTCCTCCGGTATATAACGGCCGACCTCGGTCTTCCCGTCGCTGCCCACGATCGTGGTGACCTGCTTGCGCTGCGAGGCCAGCGCCGCCGGCGAGGGCATGTCGAGGAACAGCCAGCCGACGAAGAACGCCAGCACCGGAACCAGGATGCACAGCAGCAGACCCACCAACGTGATCCTGCGCGCCAGCCGCCAGCGAGAGGGCCGACGCGGCCCGCCCCCACCGCCGGCTGCGCCGGGAGGCAGGTCGGGCCAGTCGTGGCGACCGCCATCCCCATCCGGCGCAGAGCGCGCCGGATGGGTGAGCAACTCCGGCTCACCCTGACGCGGGCCCAGTGGCACCGGCCCCTGAGGCCGGCTCGATCGATACTGGCCGGATGGAGCCTGGCCGAATCGCTCAGGCGGGAAGCCCTCCGTCGGCTCCCACACCGGCGAGTGTCTGAGACCGCCGTCATGTCTCTGGTCGCTCACGCGTTGTCCTCCCAGACCGGTACTCGGCTCGCGAGGGGGTCGAGCAGTGGCACGCTAGCCAGGGGCACTCCCCGGCCGGTCGGCGGGTTACTCCGCCGCGGTCCTCCGGCGAGGCCGTCTGCTACCCACACCACTGGTTCCCAGGACGTATGACTGCACGAGATGGTTCCAGCTGCACGTCCGACACACCTCGACGACAAAAACGCTGAACTCCTCGTACAGCGTCGCCATCCGGTTCAGCTCGTCGGCGGTCCGGGCGGACCCTGCCGCATGCTTGAGGCCGTCACCGTACACCCACGAGACCAGGGTCAGGGACTCCTTGCGGCACAGGGGACAGGTGACCGAACTGGGCTCCCCGTGGAACTTCGCCGCGCGCAGCAGGTAGGGGGACGCGTCACAGACCTCAGCGAGACCGATCCGGCCGGTGTGGACCTCGGCGAGCAGCGCACGTCGCTGCAACGCGTAGTCCACCACCTGTCGTTGGGTCCGCATGTTCGACAGCGTACGCAACCGTCGGGTGATCAACGCTCGGACGTTCGGGCGGCACCGCGGTCTTCGATGATGCTGGAAGATGTATCGCCGCGATATAGTGCAGCAATACATCGATGGTGCGTCTGGAGAGGTGCCGCGTGCTGGAGCTGGCGGTGCTCGGGGTGCTCCATGACGCCCCGATGCACGGCTATGAGCTGCGCAAACGCCTCACCGGACTGCTCGGTGCGTTCCGTGCCTGCTCGTTCGGGTCGTTGTACCCCACGCTACGCCGCCTGCAACGGTCGGGCTTCATCGTCGAGAACGACGAGCCCGTCCGGGACCTGCCTGAAGGCCGGGGCTCCGGTTGGTCGTGCCGCGGCAGGCGGGTGTACCGGCTCACCGCCGACGGCAAGGAACGCTTCGCCACCCTGCTGGCCGACGCCGGCCCGCAGACCTGGGAGGACCACGGATTCGGCGTACACCTGGCGTTTTTCTCCCGCACTCCGGCCGAGGTCCGGATGCGCATCCTGGAGGGCCGCCGCCGCCGGGTCGAGGAGCGCCGGGAGGGGCTGCGCGCCACACTGGCCCGAACCGGCGACCAGATCGACCGTTACACCCTTGAGCTGCACCGGATGGGCCTGGAGACCAGCGAGCGCGAAGTTCGCTGGCTCAACGAGCTGATCGCCCATGAGAAAGCCAACCCAGAAAGGGCGGACCATGACTGAAGGCCGCGACGCCGGCCCCGAGATCCGGGTCGCCATTGTGGGCGTCGGCAATTGCGCTGCCTCCCTGGTACAGGGTGTGCAGTACTACCGCGACGCCGATCCCACAACACGAGTGCCGGGCCTGATGCACGTGCGCTTCGGTGACTACCACGTCGGTGACCTGCGGTTCGTCGCGGCATTCGACGTCGACGCCAAGAAGGTCGGGCGGGACCTGTCCGAAGCGATCGTAGCCAGCGAGAACAACACCGTCTCGATCTGCGATGTGCCGCCGCTGGGCGTCACGGTGGCGCGCGGGCACACGATGGACGGCTTGGGCGAGTACTACCGGGACATCATCACCGAGTCCGACGAGACTCCGGTGGACGTGGTCGAGGTGCTGCGCGAGTCGGGCGCCGATGTGCTGGTGTCGTATCTACCGGTGGGCTCGGAGGACGCGGACCGCTTCTACGCCCAGTGCGCCTTGGACGCCGGGGTCGCGTTCGTCAATGCGCTGCCGGTGTTCATCGCCTCCGATCCGGTGTGGGCGGAGAAGTTCACCCGCGCCGGGGTTCCGATCATCGGCGACGACATCAAATCCCAGGTCGGCGCGACGATCACGCACCGGGTGCTGGCCAAACTGTTCGAGGACCGCGGGGTGGAGCTGGTGCGCACCTACCAGCTCAACTTCGGCGGCAACATGGACTTCATGAACATGCTGGAGCGTAAGCGGCTGGAGTCGAAGAAGATCTCCAAGACCCAGTCCGTGACCTCGCAGGTGCCGCACGAGATGGACAAGGCGGCGGTGCACATCGGGCCTTCGGACCACGTGCCCTGGCTGGACGACCGCAAGTGGGCCTACGTCCGGCTGGAGGGCCGTGCCTTCGGTGACGTGCCGCTGAACATGGAGTACAAGCTCGAGGTCTGGGACTCTCCCAACTCCGCCGGCGTCATCATCGACGCGATCCGCGCGGCGAAGATCGCGCTGGATAGGGGTATCGGCGGCCCGGTCATCTCCGCGTCGTCCTATTTCATGAAGTCACCCCCGGTGCAGTACTCCGACACCGACGCCTACGAAGCCGTAGAGTCCTTCATCCGCGGCGAGCTCCCCCACTGACGACTCCCACCCGATATGTCTCCATGTCGGGGAGGCGGGAGGGCGGCGGTATTGTGGTGGCGTGGCTGTGTCTGTGCTGCTTGGAGGGGTGCTGTTGATCGGTGGGGGCGGGCTGCTGACCGTCGGGCTGCTGGGCTGGCGGCGGAGGTTGCCGCGCAACCGGTTCGCGGGCATCCGCACTCCTGCGACACTGCGCTCCGATGCGGCGTTCGTCGCGGCCAACCGGGTGGCCGCCCCGCCGGTGCTCGCAGCCGCCGCGGTCTGCGCGGTCGGAGGCGCGCTAGCCCTCGGAGCGAGCGGTCCGGCACTCGTGGCGATCGTCGGGGTGGCCGGGGCCGGCACGGTCGGGCTGCTGATCGCGGGCGGATTGCTCGGCCACCGGCTGGCTGCCACCATGCCACCACCGGCGGGTGGGTGCGCCGACTGCATCTGCGGCGGCGCAGGCTGCACCCCGAGCTGACGGGGCAACCGCACGTCCGGTAGCTGCTCACCCTCACATTGGAGCGGGAATCGTGACCGTCATCGCTGGCAAAATCGAAGATAACAAGATAGTCATCGGGAGCGACGGCCAGGTGACCTGGGGTTGGCAGGCGAAGGAAGTACTCCAGGACGGCAAGCTCATCGTGCTGCCGGACATCATTGTCGGGGGAGCGGGCTACGGCAGCCATAACAACCACATGACCGTCTATCTCGCCTCGCACAAACCGCAGAGCAGCGAGAAGCGCGACCTTCTCCAGTTCTTCGTCGAGTTCAACCAGTGGTGCGACAAGATGATAAAGAACTACGAGTCGAAGAACAGCTGGCTGATCGCCTATGATGGCCGGCTCACCTCGGTCACCTACGACCTCAGCGTCAACTACCACGACTACTGGGCCGTGGGTAGCGGATGGGAGTACGCCAGGACCGCGCTGCACCTGGGGAAGACGGTCGAGGAAGCGATCGGGGTGGCGTGTGAGCTCACCATCTTCTGCGCGCCGCCCATCACGATCCACGAGCTCCCCATGGACGTGCGGCCGGCCAAACCCAGCGGGAGGGGTAACAATCAGTAGTGGCTTCGACACCGCTGACGGGTATGCCGGGGGCGGGTCGGAGACCCTCCTCGGCGGCGCCTTGCGGCGGCACAGAGACGGTGTCGTGATCGCCACCAAGGTCGGTTTCCGGACCGGTGCGCCGCTCACGCAGGCAGGCCTGTGCGCACCATCGCCGGCCAGCACGACTCCAGCGTCGCCCAGGTCGCCCTCGCCTGGCTGCTGGCCAGGAAGAGCGTGACCAGCGTCATCGTCGGCGCTTCGAAACTCCCGCAGCTCGAGGACAACCTCGGTGCCGCCGATGTGCACCTCACCCATGACGACATCGCCGAACTCGACGACGCCACACCGCTGGCACCGGCGTATCCGAACTGGTTCATCGACAACATGATTGATCAGCCCGTCAGCCAAGCACTCGCCGCCACCGACTCGGAGAACACCCGGGAATGAGACGTACGCGGGGTCTTCACCGCGAACCGCGCGTGGGCCGAACTCGACTTACCCATCCGCGAGCGACTGCCGGGGCCGCCCGTCGAGCGGGTCTGCCAGTGTAGTCCATTCGGGGTGACCCCATGGCTGGTGGCGACCGGACTCACGCTCGCCCACATTCAACAAAGTGGACGTTCCCCGACGACAGATCACCGTCGTGCAGCTACTCTCTAGTGTCTCACGCGTGACGATCGCGCCCCACGGCTGGATTGAGCGGAGAGCGCATGACTGACATGTCACAAGGACTTGTGAGGATGGTCGGCCGCTCCACCATTGCGGATTCGCTCGTCCAGCACTGCCTGCGACGTGATACCGACGACGTACCGATGATCCTCCTCCTTGGGCCGCGAGGCAGCGGCAAGACCCTACTCATCACGTATCTACAGAGACGCCTCGCATTGTCACACGAGATGCCATACGTTCTGATTGACTGCGCGGAACGCCAGAAGATCACAGCTTGGCGACTAATCTCTAATATCGCCGATGGCCTGACCAACAGATGGCAAGGGTTCGGTCGACTCGAATTTTCCAGAACAGCAGTGGCTCGACTCGCCGCCGAGCATGGACAACTGCCATCGGATGATGACCAGAAAGCTAAGCAGCAGTTACTCTCCGTCCTCCGGACTGCAGCGAATTTTTCCCGACGCGCCAAAACAATGGACGAAATCATCCACGACATTGCAAAGATAATGAACACCCCACCCGGAGTGGACGGTATCGTAGGAAAATTTTTGAAGATGTCGGCGGGGTCGGAAGCAGCGGTTCGATATTTTTACAGACGTGAACTCAAATACTTCAGCGAGCGGTGGGGAGCCGGGGGAGACGGCCTTACAACCCTGATCGCGTTGAACAGACGGTTCCATGAAAATCGCCCGAGCGCAGAGCACCCACCTTACACCAGAGAAGAGCATCTACTGTGCCAAACACTGCTCGACGACCTGACCGGAGAATTCTTTCAACGTAACCATCAATTCAACTGCACAGTCCTGTTGGACAATTGTGATAAACCGGGCGTTGTCAATCTCTTGAACCTTTTTACCGGACTGAGGAGATCTGCGGATCCGCTGTTCATCATTGCAGCAAGTCGATCCGCACCAAAGATTACCAACCTACTGGATTCCCTGTGGTCACTACCCTGCAAGCAGGAGAAACCTATGCGACCCTGCATCCCCGATACAGAGGGAGTCGACTACGTCAAGTGGAAGGAACGGCACAGATCCCAAAAAGATTCGGCTTCCTGGTGGTATCCGATATGGCTTCGCGATCTCACTTGCAATGAGCTGAACGACGTCGTCGACTATCGTCATGTGGGTTTCGTCCATCGACTCACTCATGGGCACCCCTGGGGCGTTCGGGAAGTATCGCGCGTTCTTCCGAGCACCGATATGGTTCGACCATCCCACGACACGCAACTCCACGACTTACTTGTCAAAAAAATTCCTTCGTACCTGCTGGAGGGGTTCAGGACTGCGCGACCAACCCTCGTCAGGTGGTCTGCGGCGCAGACCATCGAAACAGCCATGCAGGCACTCGGTCATGACGACCACCCCGGCCTGTACGAGGAACTAATCAACAGGCTCTGGCTGGTACCCGGACGGTCTGGTCGCAGGCGAAGAGAATTTCAATTACACCCCTGGCTGCGGCGGGTATTGTTGTACGAGCTCGCCGCGGGCGAGGACTGGAAGAACACGCACCAACAACTTCGTCAGTATTGCGATCAACACAGGGGACCGGTGGAGGCCGCCTACCACAGCCTCTCCTTGGACGATCCCGGTCCAGCGGTCAGCTATCTGACGTCGATTTTCCACATAATAGACGCAGATCACTGGATCGAAGAATTTGACGAAATAACTTCTGCACCCAGGCTCTTGACGCCAAGACAAACAGCGGGAGAACAGCACGAAACGATGATACGGAAAAAAGATGAAGACGTTCTCGCTAATATCGTTTTCTCGATGGTAGCTGCCAGGTCGATCTGGTTTGACCCGTTCGGAGACCCGACGTACAGTCTCAAGTACACGATCGCTCACGGGTACGTCCGGCTGGCAGAGATGGCTACTGCCGGATTCTTCCGATATCGTGACGAGGTTGAGTACTACCGCAACCTCGACCCCCAGACCCATACTGTATGGAGGTCCCCTCGTGTCTGACATATCAGTCGAGGACCACGCACCTCCTCCTTTCTACCTCCGAAAGCCCTGGTGGAAACGAAATTTATTGATCATTATCGTGGTCATCATTGTTTTAATCACCTCCGCGGCATTTCTATGGCAACCGTGGCGAACGACGCGCGTCACCGACGGCAGCGAGATACTAAGAGGTTATCTAGAAAATGTAGAGCAACTGATACTTGCCGAGAACAAGAAGGTTGAGAACAGTGGCGAACCATTCGTGAGCATTGCCTACATGACGCCGATACGGATAGAAAAAGATGACCCCCTGACCGACGAGGCCGTTCTACACCAGCTGCAGGGAGCCTACCTGGCGCAGTACTGGTCCAATCACCCAGATGACCGCCCGGAGTTCGGCTCCAACCGACCGCTCATCAAGCTTCTGCTCGCCGACTCCGGCCCACTGGGAACGGCGTGGGAGAGCACCATCAACGAGTTGCGCGACCAGGCGACCAGCCAACATCTGGTCGCCGTAGTTGGGCTTGGCCTCAGCCTGACAACCACCAAGGAAGCCATCAGAGCGCTGGACTCCGCCGAATTCGCAATGGTGGCTTCAGTTATCACATCGGGGGAAATAGCAGCCCGTAATTTATGGCGGGTAGCGCCGACAAATTCCGATGAAGCGGCTGCTACAGTCAAGTACATCGAAACAACTCCCGAATGGAGATCAGCGACTCCGACGGCTCCTTATACCGCCTACCTGGTCCAGGACAAGGCCTCCCGAGAAAGCTACTCGGCCGACCTGGGTAAAGTATACCGTCAGTTGTTCCGCTCCGACGCCGCACACCGACTCCTTCCCGTACAGGGGGAATTCGACAGTTCCAAACCAGCGGTAGGGAACGCGCTTGACGCCCAAGTCAACATGGTCTGCTCCATCAAACCACATACCATCCTGTTCGCCGGCCGAAGTCACGAATTAGAACTTCTCATTCGGGCCCTCGCCGGCCGCTGGTGTGCGAATGAGACCCCCGTCACCATCATCACGGGCGATGACGCAACTCAGCTTAATGTGCCACTCGGCCCCAACCGAAATCCGTTGTGGCGAGACCAGAGCCGTATCCAGGTCCTCTATTCAACATTTGCCACCCCGCAGACCTGGGAAAAATACCCGGACTCCGTGTCGAAGTTGACGTCGCAACAATTTGAAAATTGCCTACACTGCTTCAAGGCGATTTTTAACAGCGAGCTTGAGGACGGCCACGCTATCATGTCTTACGACTCCATGGTGGTGGCCGTGAAAGCCGCTCAGGGAGTGGCCTCGCCAGACAATAAATTCGTACCACAGTCCGATGCACTGCCGAATGGTTTCTACAAAATAAATTCAGCAAACCCGGTACTGGGAGCGAGCGGGTTGATCTGCTACCAAGGCGGAAATGACGAATCAGGTCACGTTCCTTTCAATAAGGCGGTACCAATTATGCAGTTAATGCCCAGCGGCCAGCGTGTCCTCGTCGCGCTGTCGTCCAAGCTGGGTACTCCCCCAGGCCAGACCTGCCCGTCGAGTTGATACTGCGTCGGCGGGCCGCGCATTCATCCGCCTACGCTGACGGGGCGCCGGTGGCAGTCCCGAGGGGGCTGTCGGCACTCAGCGCCCGGATGAGCTGCTCGACAGATCAGGGATGGCGGGGCCATAGAGCTACCAGCCCGAGCTGCCGGGGTCGCCTTTGAACGGGCCGACGATTTCGGCGGTGATCCAGCCGCCGTAGAACTCACCCGGCTGCGGCGTCACAGCCTCCCCGTCCAGGGTCACCTCATCGAACCGGCCGGCGTAAACCGCGACCCGATCGGTGAGCTGCGGGTAACGCAGGTCGGGTTGCGGGTACCACCACCCGACCCCACGCAGTGGCGCGACGCCGGGCACCTCCAGGTCGACGTAGCACGCCTCGCCCTTCCACTCGCACACCGTCAGCCGCGGCGAAGGCAGCAGCGGCACCCGGAACTCCGAACGCGGCAGGTAATAGGTCGGTGGGTGCGAGGTCTCCAGCACCCGGACCAGGTCAACGGTGTCGAGCACGAGCGTGCCACCGTGCACGATCCGAACCCGCCGCGACACCCGCTCGGCTCGGGGCGGCCGGGGGTAGTCCCACACCGACTCCTGACCTGGGTCGATCGGGTGCACGTCAACGGGTCGATGCTGCCGATGACCTGCGCGTCCCCATCTCATCGGTGTCACCCTCTCGCGCCGTGTGCCGCCATCCCGTACCCCCAGTGTGCCGGACCTCGTGGGCTGGGTTTCCCCACCAGCGCGCACGCGGTTCGATCTCCTCGCCCTTCATCAGGAAGGCGCCGGCGTCGAGCACCGCGCCGTCACCCATCGTCACGCCGTAATGGACGAAGGCGTTGATCCCGACAGTGCAGCCTGCGCCGATCACGGTGCGGTCCGACTTGAAGATTCCTTCTTCCTGCGAATGGCACTGAATCACGCTACTGGCGTTGAGTGTGCAACCATCCCCGATAGTGACCAGGGTCTTCTCCGGAATGTAGCAACCATCGTCGAAAACTCGTCGTCCGATGCGAACACCGAGTAGCCGCCAGATCAGGCTGTTGAACGGCGTGCCGCGAAACGGCACCGCGGCCTCCAGCTTCCACAGACGTTCATGCCACCAGTAGTAGGGGTCGTAGATGGAGCAGAGCTGCGGGCGCAGGGACCGGAACCTCGCAACAGCGCGTTCGACCAACACAGCGTGGCTGACGTTGAACAGCAGGGTTGCGAGTACGGTCATCGGGATGACCGAGAGGCCGAACCAGTGGTAGAGATCCACAGCAGCTAGCGTAAGCAGCACGAAACCGAAGAAGCGGATCCACCGCACGATCAGGTACCACCCGATGGTGGCCAGGTTGTACTTATTCTTGGCGGCAAGGCGGCGACGCAGCTCGTCGCCGCTCGGGAGGTGATCGGATACGGCACCGCCCTGGACTGATCGGGGAATCTCGAAACACGGTGAGCCGAGCAGCCCGACGCCCTCCCGGATCTCCCCGTCGATCGGGATCATGGCCTTCGTCGCGACCAGGCAGTTGTCACCGGTCCGGCCACCCGATGGGTAGGCGATGTTGTTTCCGAAGAAGCTGCCCGCCCCGAGCGACACCCGGGATACCCGGAAGGACGTGCTGGAGAAATTGGCATTGATGATCGACACTCCGTCGGAGAGCATCGTGCCGGTACCCACCGAGCTCAGGTAGGGGTTATCGTGCTTGAGCTCATTGCCGAAGTTCGATCCTGTCTGCTCGACCCGGGAAAGGTCGTACCCCTGACAACGCAGGTAGTAAACGATATAAGAGCTGTCGCCAAAAAGTTTCATGTAGAATTTCGAGTTGGTCAGCCGCGCAACCATCCGATGGATCCAGTAGCGGAAGCCGTACAACAGGTAGACCGTGTCCGGCTTGATAGCGAGATTCAGCAACCGAGGAACAGTGGTCACGATGGCGAGACCAATCAAGACGATCCCGAAGTACAACACCAGCGCGACCACCATGGCGTCCCGGTAGAACGTCCAGGTCGCCATGGAGTGGCCCGGCCCCAACAGGTTGGCAAGCAGCGGGAATTCCGTGAGCATGGTGACCGCGATGACAATTGCGAGCGGTCCGATCAGCACCCCGACGGAGAGCAATTGCGCACAGCTGTACAGGACTTTCCGCAGGGTGCCACAGCGGGCCGCGTGGGCCGCCCGGTAGTCGACGTCGGTCCGCCGCGCCGGCGAACCGTGCCAGCGCTGCGCAGCGGGGACGTTTTGGCCTGGATGGAGGGAAGAGGAGTGGCCGAGCTGGGCCCCGTCGCCCATCGAGGTGAAGATGTCGAGGGTGCTCTCTTCCCCGACGACCACATCGTTGCCCAGCGTGACAGGCCCCAGCTGAATGCAACCGGCGTGGGCCCGGTAAGCGGTGAAGGACGAATCTTTACGGATGATCGTGTTGTCGCCGATAGTGAGCAGGTCGGTGCATACCGGCACGATCCGGGAGAAGATGACCACGCCACGACCGATCTCGGCACCGAGCGCCCGCAGATAGAGCACGTAGAGCGGCGAGCCGACGAACAACGCCCAGGGGCTGAGGCGGATCAGCGTCTTGACGAGCCAGAAGCGAACGTAGGCCAGGCTCCAGATGGGGATCTGCTGCGGCTTCCAGCGACCGACGAGCACCCATTTGGCCAGGATCGGAACGGCGCACGCGGCCACAAAGCTCGCGCAGGCGAACGCCGACGAGCGCAGGTAGGTATCGACGATCCCGTGACCAGCGCGGACCCACTCGAAGCCCACGGCGAACACAAGCGCACCGAGATAGCTGACTCCGAGGAACGCCAGAAGTTGGAGCGCGCCGCACAGCACTGGCGAGGAACCGGCTGGCGCCGGCTGGCGCGGGGACGGCACCCGCGGTGGCGCAGTGGGCCCGGCGTCGGCAACCGGGCCACCATCCGTGTCACCGAGGAACGCAGCCAGACTCCGGATCGTCGGGTAGAGGTAGACGTCTCTCATGGACACCGGCGGCAAACCCGTTTGCTTGCGGACCTGCGCGCAGAACTGAGCCATGAGCAGCGAGCTCGCACCCAGCTCGTCGAAAAAGTGACTCTCGATCGACACATGCTCCAGACACAGAGAGCGGGCCAGCGCGTCGGCGAGCAATTTCTCGGTATCGGTGGTCGGGCCGACGTACGCGTGCCCTCCAGCCGGACTCCACCGGCCGCTTGGCGCAGGAAGGTTCTTGCGGTCGGCCTTGTCGCTCGGGAGCATCGGAATGACCACGAGCTCCTCGAAGTACACCGGCACCATGTACCGCGGCAGCCGTCCACGCAGATACTCGTAGATCTCTTGCTGGTTGAGGGCGGCGGCAGCGGTGTCGGCGCGCCGGCTGTAGTAGGCAACGAGCTCCACCGTGCCGGGCTCCGGCTCGTAGGTGTCGACCACCGCCTGCGCGATCCCCGGTACCTGCAGTAGCACCGACTCGATCTCGGTCAGCTCGATGCGGTAACCACGGATCTTGACCTGGGTGTCGATCCGGCCGTGGTACTCGATCTCGCCATCGTCATTGATCCGGCCCAGGTCTCCGGTGCGGTAGATCCGGCCCGACGGGTTGTTGTCGATCCCGAGGAAGTCGGGGATGAACGCCCGGTCGGTGAGATCGTCCCGGTTGAGGTAGCCCCGCGCGAGACCGATCCCGGCGATGCCGATCTCACCCAGCTCACCTGGCGGTAGTGCCCTGGGCTCGCCGTCCGGATCGAGGATCACCACGGAATAGGTGGGCAGCGGGACCCCGATCGTCACCGGCCGGTCCGGGTGGACCGTCGTCCAGGTCGCGGTGACCGTGGCCTCGGTGGGGCCGTAGACATTGAGGAATCTGCGGTAGGGCTGATGCCACCGGGCGATGAGGTCCTGCGGGCATGCCTCACCGGAGACCAGCAGGAAGTGCAGACCGGGCAGGTCGTCGTCAAGAGTCGCCAGCAGGGTCGGGACGCAGCACAGCGCTGTGATCTCGTTCGCCTGGATGAACTCATGAAGCTCAGCTCCCAGCAGGCTGGACCCGCCTGGCTTGGGTACCAGGGTCGCCCCGGCGAGCAGCGGCACCCAGATCTCCTCGACAGAGAAGTCGAAGGCGATCGTCATGCCTTGGTAGACACGGTCCCACGGATGGATCCCGTAGCACTCAGCCGCGACGCGGACGAAGTTGCAGATGCCGGCGTGCTCGATCGCCACTCCCTTGGGCCGGCCCGTCGAGCCCGACGTGTAGATGACGTAGCACAACTCGTCGACTGGATCGTCTTTCTCCGCGGTGGTGAGCCGGTGGTCGTCCTCGGCGGCGATCACCGCCGCGGCCTCGTCGACGCACAGCGGCGTGGCGGGGAGGTCTCGGAGCCGGTCACGCAGGTGCGACAGCGACAGCACCATGCTCACGCCGGCGTCGCCCAGGATGTAGGTCAACCGATCGGACGGGAAGCCGACGTCCAGCGGCACGTACGCGGCGTTGATCTTGAGTACGGCCAGCATGCCGACGTAGGAGTGCACGGCGTCGTCGAACAGCAGGGCGATCCGGTCACCGGACCGGGCACCCCGGGCCAGCAGGTGCCGGGCGAGCTGGTTGGCCCGCGCGTCCAGCTGGTCATAGGTCAGGACGGTGCCGCCGACGTCCACCGCCGGCCAGCCGCAGTGTTGCATCCAGTCGCACCGGTCCTCGAAAAGGTGATCGAGACGTTCACCGGGCGCCCAGCGGATCGCGTTGCTTGTCATGGTGGCAATCCCCCTCGGAACAGGCTGTTGTCGATCATCTGGTCGGCAGTGGCGGCCCTGGCGATGGCGGGACCGATGGGCAGCACTCCCGAAGGGCGGCGAGGAGAATCGCGCACGCGGTGTCGATGACGTCGGCGGTCACGTTGAGCGGTGGCAACATCCGCACCACACAGTCGTCACGACCACCGAGCTCGACGATCAACCCCCGGTGCAACGCCGCCGACTGGATCCGGCTGGCTAGCTCACCGCACGGTTGCCCGCTGCGCGGGTCAGCGAGCTCGATGCCCCACATCAGTCCCCGGCCGCGCACTTCGCGCACCCACGGGTTGCTCTGCAGCCCGGCGAGCGCCTGGGAGATCTGCTCACCGCGCCGACGCACGTTGCCCAGCACGTCGTCCCGGCGGAAGATCCGGATCGTCTCAACCCCGGCCGCGAAGGCGAGGTAGCATCTGCTATTGCGATCGGGAGGTGCCGCGGGTAAGCCCTGGCATTGGATTCTCTGGTGTTCTGCCTGGCGAGGAGTTCCGCCGAGTGCGGTCCCGGCAGCTCGCCGTGAACGTACGGATGGTTCACCATATCTTGCTGAATGGGCGCAGCCATGACTCTCCAAAGAAATGTGGATATCCCGACTCAATACCGCCGGTAATCGCCGAACAGAGCAGACGTGGCACGCCGGACTGCCGACAATCCGGATGATCGGCTAGCGCCAGCAAGAATGCTGGATCCCTCGGTGCCGGTCATCATCTCCAGGGGGCATCTTCTGGGTACCCCAGTTCCCGCAGCTACGCTAAGTTAGATGATGTACACGGAACGTTATCTACATCCGTGGTATGACGGTGGCGCCCCATCATGGCTTGCGCGCCACGGCGCCGTAGGCGTCAAGCGGGGGCTGAGAGATCAGCTGGCGAGGAAATCGTCGATGGAGTGGCGCAGGCCGGGGATGTCCAGGCCGTGGGCGGCGTCGTGCTCAGCTGTGGTGCCGTAGCGGCGCAGCTCGGCCTGGGCCACGCCGAGGGTGAGTAGGCGGTGGCGTATCCCGCGCAGCGCGTGGGTTACCGGGGCGGTGGAGGTGCCGGTGAGGTAGGGCTCGACGATGACGACGTCGGGTTCGGTGAGGGTGGCGCGCAGCCCGTCGGCGTCGAACGGGCGGACGGTGGCGGCGTAGAGCACGGTGAGGTCGCGGTGCGCGGTGGCGGCGAGCACCCGATCGGCCATCGGACCCACCGCAACGACGGTGCCGCTGTTGCCGTGGCGGAGCACGCTCATCCGGCCAGCTGCCACGTCGTGCGGGTGAGCGTTCCCGCTGTTGTCCAAGCGCAGGTAGACCCGGTCCTGTCCGGTCACGGCCTGGCGCAACAGGGTGTCGAGCTCGGCCGGGTGGCCGGGTACGTGCACGGTCCACCCGTCCAGGGTGTCGAGCAGGGCGACGTCACGGTGCCCGAAATGGGTCTGGCCCCCGGCCGGCCACCCGTACGAGCCGCCCGCGCTGACCAGCACCGCGCCGACGCCCTGGTGCCCCAGATCGAGCTTGACCTGCTCAAAGGGTCGCTCGATCAAAAACGGCGGGAAGGTGTGCACGATCGGGCGCATCCCGCTCAGCGCCAGCCCGCCGGCCACGCCCAGCAGCAGCTGCTCGCGGATGCCCACGTTGATCACACGGTCGGCCACCGGTGCGGTGGCCACCGGGTCAAGGTAGCCGGCCCCGATCTCGGCCAGTACCAGCGCGAGCTGGGGGTGCTCGGCCAGCAACTCGGGCACCAGCCGGTAGAAACGCTCGCGCTGATCCTCGGCAGCGACGGCGCTGAGGGGCGCGACGGTGGCGGTCATGAGGTCTCCCTGGGCTCGACATGGGCGATGAGGGCCAACGGCCGTTGGTGTCCGGCGGTGAACGCCCGGCGCAGCGCTTCGTGGTCGCGGCCGTCCACGTCGGTGGTTGCCCAGCCTTCGACGGCGAAGCGGGCCGCGATCCCGCCGGGCCAGCCCAGCCCGGCCGAGCTGTTGTCGATCACCACCGCGGTGAGCCGGTCGAGCCGGGCCCGTCCGGCGAACTGAATGGCCTCCGCGTTGCTGCCCTCCTCCAGCTCAGCGTCACCCACCAGCACCACCACGCGGGACGAGGTGCGCCCGGTGAGTCGAAGCCCGAGCGCGGTACCCACCGCCAGGCCCAACCCATGGCCCAGTGAGCCGGACCCGATCTCCACCCCGGGCACCAGCGTGCCGTCGGGATGGAATCCGAGCGGGGAGTCGAATTCACCGAAGCGGTCCAGCTGCTCCGGGATGAGGAACCCGTGCGCGGCCAACACCGCGTAATACGCCATGGGGCCGTGGCCCTTGGACAGCAGGAACCTGTCCCGATCCGGATCATCAGGGTCTGCCGCATCCACCCGCAACACATGGCGGTAGAGCACCCACAACACATCGAGGGTGGAGGTGGCACTGAACCCGTGCTTCTCATCACCAGTCATCCGGGTCATCAACGCGGGCACCTGCGAATAGGACAGTAAATCCGTCATGCCCTCCATACTCGAACCTCAAGCATGGTTGATGTCAAGGCTTGAGTTCTCGCATCGGCCCGGATCCGGATTGATCGACGCTTGAAACCAGGCGGGTGTACAGGACTCCAGCGCATGTCTCGACGCAGGATGGGCGGTATGGCTGACGTACAGAGCGTCCACACCGCCTGGTTGAGCCCCGAGGAGCGACACGCGATCCGGGCCCTGCTCGACGAGGCATTCGACGAAGACATCACCGACGACGACTACGAGCATGCGCTCGGTGGCGTGCATGCCCTGGTCTGGGAAGATCGAAATCTGATCGGGCACGGCTCAGTGATCATGCGGCGGCTGCTGCATCGTGGGCGGGCACTGCGGACCGGCTATGTCGAGGGCGTCGCGGTGCGCTCGGACCGGCGCCGTCGGGGACACGGCACCGCTGTGATGACGGCGCTGGAGCGGGTGATCCGCGGCGGGTACGAGATCGGCGCGCTGGGCGCCTCCGACGAGGGCGCGGACTTCTACGCCGCACGAGGCTGGCAGCTGTGGACGGGTACGGCTTCGGTGATCACACCTGGTGGGATCGAGCGCACCGAGGCCGAGGAGGGCTGCATCTACGTGTTGCCGGTGACCGTGGAGTTGGCGCCAGCGGGTGATCTGGCGTGTGATTGGCGCAGCGGCGACGTCTGGTAACCGCTGATCCGATGCCACCGTACGGTGGTGGGACACCCAGTCTTCGGAGTTCTACGCGACGGTCTTCGATGCGCGCATCGGACCCACCCGGGAGCACGGGCCCGGCGAGACGATGACCCTGATCGAGATCGGCCCGGCCACCCAGCTGAACATCGTCGTGATCGACGGCAACACCGAGGCCGATCGCCAGACCCCGATGTACTCACGGCCGCCGGATCCCCTGTCCGAGACGATCGGCGAGCCAACGGGCCTCCAGCAGTGTAGCACTTCGGAATAAAAGTGATACACTACAGCGGTGCCGACCACGCGACCGCGACATTTCGTGACTGAGACAGACGACCTCGCTCAGGCTCTGGATGCGGCCGCCTCCCGGTGGCCTGGCTTGAGTCGCCCGCAGTTGCTGGTGCGCCTGGCACTGAAAGGTCATCACGCAGCACAGAAGGAGCATGACGAACGGCGTCGCCGCAGGCTGGCAGCCGTTCGGGAACACAGCGGACTGCTCACTGGCGCATACGGACCCGACTACCTGCAGCGGCTCCGCGATGAGTGGCCCTCGTGATCCTGTTGGATGCCAGCGTCCTCATCGCCTACCTGGACGGTGCAGACAGCCACCATGCGGCTGCGGAAAGGCTGCTCGCTCAGGCGATCGAGGACGAGCTCGCGGCTAACACGCTGACACTGGCCGAGGTGCTCGTCGTGCCCGCCCGGGACGGCCGCCTGGATGCTGTCCGGACAGCCCTTCGCGACCTCGAGGTGCAGGAGCTCCCATTTCCCGCGGACTCAGCCGTCAGACTTGCTCAGCTACGCGCGAATACGGGGCTGAAGATGCCGGATTGCTGCGTTCTGCTGGCTGCTGAAGACGTAGGCGCGTGTGTTGCAAGCTTCGACGATCGGCTCGTCAAGGCTGCCGAGGCCCGGGAACTGCGGGTTCTGCGTCATTAGTTCAGGGCCGGATCGGTGGGATAGGTGGCCAGCAGCGCCAGCGGTAGGCCCTGGCGGCGCAGGATCCGGCTCCACAGGTCGGTGCCGGGCGGCGCCAGCACGTCCTCGGGCAGGGCGGGGACCACGACCCAGTTCCCGCCGTCGATCTCGGTGGCCAGCTGACCGGGACTCCAACCGGCGTACCCGGCGAACACCCGCAGCCCGCGCAGTCGAGGGGCCATCAGGTCCGGGTCGGCGTCCAGGTCGACCAGGGCCAGCGATCCGCGTACTTTGATCATGCCTGCGGTGTGCTCGGCGTCCACTCCGGCCGGTAGCGCCGCCACGCACAGCGCCGCGCGGCGCTGCATCGGGCCGCCGACGTAGAGCGCCCCCGGCACGGTGGCGTGCGGACTCCACGACGGCAGCACGTCGCGCACCGTCACCTCGCTGGGCCGGTTGAGCACGACGCCGACCGTGCCCGCGGCTTGGTGCTCGATAATCAGCACGACGGTGCGGTGAAAGTTGGGATCCCGCAGCCTGGGGGCGGCGACCAGCGCCGATCCCGATTCGACCAGGTTCACTGTGCTCACCTCGCGGGGTTGTTGGTGCCCCACCCCATCGTCTCGCATCTCACATGGGTGACAACAAGCCGCCCTAGGGCACTAGCCTGCTTGCTCGTGACGTCGCTGCAGACCCAGACTCGCGCCAGTGTGACCGACCTGCATGGGGTGCGACGACTGCTCGGCACCCCCGGATTCGGCCGGTTGTTGACGTCCCGCTTCGCCGCGCAGTGGGGCGACGGGTTCTTCCAGGCCGGGTTGGGCGGCGCGGTGCTGTTCAACCCGGAGCGCGAGGCAACCCCGATGGCGATCGCCGCCGCGCTGGCGGTGCTGCTGCTGCCCTACTCGCTGGTGGGACCCTTTGCTGGGGCGCTGCTGGATCGCTGGGATCGGCGCCGGATCCTCGTTTTCGCGAACCTGTTGCGTGGCATCCCGATCCTGCTGGTGGCGTTAGCGGTCGGGCTGGGGGTCGTCGGACCGGCGCTGTATCTCGGGGCGTTGCTGGTGACCGGGTTGAGCCGGTTCGTGCTGGCCGGGCTCTCCGCGGGGTTGCCCCACGTCGCGCCACCAGGGCACCTGGTGCAGGCCAACGCGCTGGCCGCCACGGTCGGCTCGGCGTTCAGCATCGCAGGCGGGGTCTGCGCGATCGGGCTGCGCGGCCTGATCGGGTCGGGCAACACCGGCTCGGCGTGGGTGACGGCCGGCGCCGTGCTGGGATCACTGGTCGCCGCGGTGATCGCCACCGGTTTTCATCGCGGCCAACTGGGCCCCGATCACACCGACCTGAGCTGCCAGGCCACCCGCGCGGTCGCCAACGGACTGCGCGACGGCCTGGCCGCAGCGGCCCGGGTGCCCAGCGTTGCCGCGGGCCTGGTGGCACTCGTCGCGCACCGCCTGTCGTTCGGCATCGCGAGCCTGGTGGCGCTGCTGCTCTACCGCAATTCCTTCTCCTCCCAGGGGCTGCTCCGGGCCGGGCTCATCGGAGTCGGTGAATTGCTCGCCGCCGGAGCGGCCGGGTTGCTGCTCGCGGGAGTACTCAGCCCGCTGCTGGTGGCCCGCTTCGGTCGGCAGCGCACGGTCCGCGGGGCCTTGGTGCTGGCCGGAGCAGCACTGCTCGCACTCGGCCTGCCGATGATGATGTCGACGATCCTGGCCGCTGCCTTCGTGCTGGCCACCGCCGGTCAGGTGGTGAAGCTGAGCCTGGACGCCACCGTGCAGACCGACGTCCCCGATGAGGCCCGGGGTCGGGTGTTCGCGCTCTACGACACGGTGTTCAACCTCGGCTACGTACTGGCCCTCACCCTGGCCGCCACCGTCGTACCCCTGGACGGCCGCGCCCCCGAACTCATCCTCGCCGCCGCCGCCATCTACCTCCTGGCAGTCCCCCTCCACTCCATCATCGACCGCTCCCAGCAGCTAGTCTGGGGGATTTGGAGAACGGACCAGGGGCTGAGGGTCCAGGGGGTGGTTGTGGCCAGGGTGAGGACATCGGGCCATGGGGCCCACTGGAACTGCATCACCTCGGTGGGGTCGGGGTGCAGCTCGCCCTCGGCCCGGCCGACCAGGACCGGGCAGAACTCGTTCTCCACCACGCCGTCGGGGGCCACTGCCCGGTAGCTGAAGTCGGGCAGGACCACCTCCGGGTCGGTCAGTTGCAAACCCAGTTCCTCAGCCAACCGCCGGCCCGCCGCTGCCACCAGCGACTCACCAGGCAACGGGTGCCCGCAGCAGGTGTTCGTCCACACCCCGGGCCAGGTCTTCTTGCTGACGGCGCGGCGGGTCATCAGCACCCGGCCGGCGTCGTCGAACAGGTAGCAGGAAAACGCCAGGTGCAACGGCGTCGCGGTGTGATGAACCTGCGACTTGGGCAGCTGCCCGATAGGGCGGTGTTGCTCGTCGAGCAGGACGACCGGAGCGTCGTCGGCAGGTTCAGTGGTCACAGGTCAGCGACCCATCAATCCACCGAGCAGCCCACCGGATCCGGATTCATCCCCGCTGCCACCGCCCATCAGGCTCGACGGCAGTTCTTCGCAAGGCTGCACGATGACGAAGCCCTGGCCTGCGAAGCTCATGGTGAACGCCTCTCCGGTACTGCGACCCAGCAGCGTGCCCAGCCCCAGCTGATCAGCCCGGTGAAACCCGGTCCGCAGACTCGCGGACCAGGCGATCGCCGCCTGCGGGTCGGCGTAGGTGGGCTGATCGACGGTGAGCACCACCGGCGAGCCCTTCGCGGTGATCGCGAGGCGGCCCTTCCCGGAGAACACGCAGTTGTACAGCCCCGACGCGGAGAGCATGCCCATCCCGTCGACCCGGCGGATGTCGTAGCTCAGGGTCGACTCGAAGGCGAGCACGTTGCTGCCATTGATGGTCAGCGCGTCGTCCGGGCCTTCGAGGTCGATCAGATGCACATCAGCGCTCTGGTCGGCGAAAAACACGTCACCCTCGCCGGAGGCCTTCATCAGGGGGATGCCCTCGCCGGTCAGCTTCTGCTTGAGGAACTTACCCACGCCCCCCGAGCCCAGCGCCTTGAACTGCACCTCACCCTGGTAGGCGACCATCGAGCCCTGCCGGGCGAGCACCTCACCGACCAGAGCGACCTTGAGCATCTTGGAGTTCTGCAGCATCATGCCCGGCTGGGTAGCTGCGGTCTCCTGGTGGCTCGGAGCGAACAGATCACTGCGCATCGAGGGGGTTTCCTTCCGGTACCGCGGTCAGTGCCCGACTCTCTGCAGGTTAGCCAAGCAGTGCCGTCTTCGCCGGGTCATGCCCCTTCGGTCGGCTGGCCGGCCACGTCAGTCAATGCCCTGGGTACCGGGTGGCGGTGGCCAGCGCAGCGAGGTCCAGGTCAGCAGGGAAGGGCTCTTTCAGCGTGAGTCGACCTCCGACTGCCCGGGCAGACACGACGAATCCATTCGCAGCCAACGAATAGCTGATCGCACCCAGCTCCGTGCCGGGGCGGTCCAGATCGACCCGGAGGAAGTACGGGATGCCGGCGCCCGCATAGGCGTCGGGCTTGACCAGGCGATCAACCCAGGCGTTGGACGGGGAGGTGACCTCGACGACCAGTGCGACGGGATCGGGTTCGACGATGACGGCGTCGAGGCCGGGTTCGTTGAGTACGACGATGTCGGGAATCATGATCCGATCCCGGCCCACCCGGATGTTGAGGCCGTCGAACACCTCGAAGCCCGCTGGAGCTGCCTCTTCCAGCACACGTGCCAGGTTGCGCACCAGGCGCTGGTGCGCAACTGCCGGGAACGGGCTCACGACCAGCGCTCCGTCCAGCAGCTCAACCCGGCCCATGCTCTCGGGCAGCGCGGCCCACTCCTGCTCGGTCCAGGGACCGGCATGGCCAGCGAAGAGCTCATCGAGCGGTTGCGCTGACACCACTGCTCACCTCCCTGACTCACCTCCCTGACATAGGCTCCAGTGTGGCACGCTGATCACGGTAGGATGACGCACCGACACTGTGACGATTCAACCCGAGATGACGATTCAACCCGAGATGACGATCCGACCCAAGGCGACGATCGCACCCGAGCAGCGACGCTCAGCTCACTCGTCTGGGGCATCCTCGATCCAGTCGGCGATGCCGCTCATCCGGCAGCCCACGATGTCGGCCTGCTCGGGTGCGATCACGATGTAGCGGCCCTCCGAGTCGGTGATCGTCACCTCCGGCATCTTCAGGGCGATGGTGACCGGGCCCTTGCCGCTGTGCGCTGGGACCTGCCAGGTCTTCTCGACCACGATCTCGCTCATGAACCTGCGCTCGATCTCTGCCGCATCTACTTTTACCTGCTCCATACCGGGGACCATTGAACGTTGCAGGTGCTGCAAGCAATCGCCCGATCGTGTGATTTGATCAGCGCTGGGTGGGGTGCATAGTGCACCTCATGCCCGCAGGAAACCCGCACACGTCGATCCGGTCCCGCCAGGTCGCCGCCGAGCTGCGCACTTTACGGGAGCAGGCGGGCCTGTCCGGCGCGGAGGTGGCCAAGCTGATGGGCATGTCACCCAGCAAGATCAGCCGGATCGAGACCGGTATCACCGGCCTGCAGATCGAGGACGTCGCCGCGCTGCTGGGCCTGTACCAGGTGCCCGCCGCCACCCGTGACGAGCTGCTCGATCTGGTGCGCCGCTCGGAGGAGCGCGGCTGGTGGACCCGCCAGCCCGGGTTGCCCCAGCTGTGGCGCAGCCTGATCGACTTTGAGGCCAAGGCCACCCGCATCCAGAACTACGAGGCATTGTTCGTGCCGGGGTTGCTACAGACCGCTGAGTACGCGCGGGCGATCATCCAGGGCATCGCGCCGGCCATCACCGAGGCTGAGCTGGACAACCTGGTCGCCGCCCGGATGGCTCGTCAGGCGGTACTGACCCGGGCCAACGCTCCGCAGTTCTTCGCAGTGGTGGACGAGGGAGCGCTGCGCCGCCCGATCGGTGAGCCCGGGGTGATGCACCGGCAGCTGCATCACCTGCTGGTCGTGGCCGAGCAACCGCACGTGATGTTGCGGGTGGTGCCGCTGGCGGCCGGCGCTCATACCGGGTTGCGCGGGTCGTTCGTGATCCTGGAGTTCGCCGAGGAACCGGCGCTGGCGTTCGTGGAGAACCAGAGCACCGGGCTGTTCCTGGAGGAAGAGGTCGATCTGGCGGCTTACCGGCTGGCGCTGGGGACTATTCTGAATGCAGCCCTTGCACCCGCTGCAACGACCGAGCTGATCGCCCAGATCGCCACCGAGCTCGGCTGACCCGGCGGGCCACATCGGCCGCACGACCTGATCGGAGAGGAGCCCGGGATGCCTGCGCTGGACCTCAGTGGCGCCCGTTGGCACAAGAGCAGCCGCAGCAGCGACGTCGCCAATTGTGTCGAGGTCGCGTTCCTCGACGGCGCCCGCTGGCACAAGAGCAGCCGCAGCAGCAACATGGCGAATTGCGTCGAGGTGGCCTCCGCTGGCCCGGTGGTCGCGCTGCGCGACTCCAAGAACCCCACCGGCAGCGTGCTGGCCATCCCCCCACTCGCCTGGCGCGCCTTCACCACCGCCCTGCGCGACAACGAACTCGACTGCTGACCTGAAGCTCTGCCATCGGCGCACCGCTACTGACAGTGAACGATTGCCTTCGCCGCGTCAGCCGGTACCGCGAGGGAAAGACTTCGGCCACAGTGCAGGTCTCGGGGCAACCGGCCCGGCAGCGCATGTGGATCATACAACCTTGGATCGGCGGCACTTCTCCGTCGTCCGTCCTCGTCACACCCGGGCATTCACGCTGTATCCCAACTAGGCACGCCACCGTCCAGGTAGGATCTGCGGCGGCAGCGGGAGGTGACGTGACGTGGCAGCAGGATCCAGCGCGGATGTCGACATCGTGGTCACAGCCGCTGGTGACCTGGTAGTGCCCTCTGAGGTCGTGCGACAACTTTCGCTTATCCCAGGTCAGCGCGTGCGCCTCACGATCAGCACAGCAGGTCCCCGGCGGAATATGTATGGGTCGCTCGCCGGAAGGGTGCCTGATGTGAGTGCTGATGAGATCGCCGACGAGCGACGCGAGGTATGGGGTGATCTGGTGGATGGGCAGTGACCGCTGGCACTTCACTCGTCATCGACTCCCACGCTTTCATTTGGTATGTCCAAGCGTCGCCACGCTTGTCGGACAAAGCGCGCCAAGTGATGGACAATGCCACCGCGGCGGACGTCCCGCTGGCGATCTCGGCGGCGACTCTCATCGAGTTGGTCTATCTCGTGGAAAAAGGTACCTTCTCGCAGACGCATCTCGAAGCTTTTCACTCGGTCATCGACGCGACAGATTCCGGATTCGAGGTCGTTCCGATCGATGGCGCTATAGCACGCGCAGTCAGCAAGGTTCCTCGTGCCGCAGTAGCTGATCCTTTCGACCGTATCATCGCTGCTACCGCGCTGGTGAGAGCTGCTTCGCTGGTGACCTACGACCGCAGGATCCGCCAGTTTGCCGCCCTGGAAACCATCTGGTGAGTTACCGGCAGGAGGACGGGCGGTGATCAGAGCTGAACGAAAGATCCACAAGATCGCACAGGTAATTATCCACGGAGGTTGTCCTGGGCCCAGCGGCGGAGCTCGGCTTCGGCGTCCTCGCGGGTCAGGGGGCCGCGGTCCAGGCGGAGTTCCTTCAGATACCGCCAGGCGCGGCCGACGTCGGGGCCGGGCGGCAGGCCGAGCAGCGCCATGATCGCGTTACCGTCCAGATCCGGCCGTACCGCGGCCAGATCCTCCTCGGCGCGAATCCGCTCGATGCGCGCCTCCAAGTCGTCATAGGTGCGCTGCAGAGCCGCCGCCTTGCGACGGTTGCGGGTGGTGCAGTCGGCGCGGACCAGCTTGTGCAGCCGCGGCAGTAGCGGCCCGGCGTCGGTGACGTAGCGGCGCACCGCCGAGTCGGTCCACTCGCCGCCGCCGTAGCCGTGAAACCGCAGGTGCAGGAACACCAGCGCGGCGACGTCCTCGATGACCTGGTTGGGGTAGCGCAGCGCGCGCAGCCGCTTGCGGGTCAGTTTGGCCCCGACCACCTCGTGGTGGTGAAAGCTCACCCCGCCGCCGGACTCGTGCCGGCGGGTGGCGGGCTTGCCGATGTCGTGCAGCAAGGCGGCCAACCTCAGCACCAGGTCGGGCTCGCCGTCCTCCAGCGCGATCGCCTGCTCCAGCACGATCAACGAATGCGTGTAGACGTCCTTGTGCTGGTGATGCTCGTCGATCTCCAGGCGCATCGCGGGCACCTCGGGCAGCACATGCTCGGCCAGCCCGGACTCCACCATCAGCTCCACCCCGGCCCGCGGGTTCGCCCCGAGCATCAGCTTGTTCAGCTCCGCGGCGATGCGCTCGACGGTGATCCGGCGGATCTCGCCCGCCATCGCGCCCAGCGCGTCGCGGACCCGCGGGGCCAGGGTGACGCCGAGCTGGGAGACGAACCGCGCCGCCCGCAGCATCCGCAACGGGTCGTCGGCGAAGGATTTCTGCGGTGTCATCGGAGTGTCCAGCTCACGACGAGCCAGCGCGGCCATCCCGCCGTGGGGATCGACGAACCGGCTGCCGCCCCCCCGCAACGGCAGCGCCACGGCCATCGCGTTCACGGTGAAGTCGCGCCGGGCCAGATCCCCCTCAACGGTGTCACCGAAGACGACCTCGGGATTGCGGGAAACCCGGTCGTAGCGGTCGGCCCGGTAAGTGGTGATCTCGCACTGGATGCCGGCCTTGGTCGCGCCGACGGTGCCGAAAGCGATCCCGGTGTCCCAGGTGGCGTCCGCCCAACCGGTCAGGATCGCCATGATGGCCTCAGGGCGCGCGTCGGTGGTGAAGTCCAGGTCACTGCCCAGCCGGCCGAGCAGGGCGTCCCGCACACTGCCGCCCACCAGATACAGCGAGTACCCGGCGGCGCTGAACAGCGCCGCCAGCTCATCGGCCACCGGCGCGACCCGGAGCAGCTCCACGACAGCACTCTGCTGAGCCCGACTCATCCCCGGGACCTGATTCCCCACCACTGAAGACACAACCGACAACCCTAACGTCCCCCACCAACCCTCCCCACTCGCGTGCGTGCGGCTACTGGGCCCGCAGGCTGGATGCGACGGCTATACCATCGGCGCATGCCCTCGTCGTCCAGTAGGTCAGGTCGTGCCAAGGGCGCGCGTAAGGAATTCCCCTCCAAGGGATCGGCCCCGAAGGCATCCACCCAGAAGGGACCTACACCCGGCAGCGGTAAACACCGGGCTCCACGGATGCGCACGGTGGCCGAAACCTCAGCGGGTGGCCTCGTGGTGGACATCGAGACCGGACAGGCGGCGGTGATCGGCCGGCTGGATCGGCGCGGCAGGTTGTTGTGGTCGCTGCCCAAGGGTCACGTCGAGGACGGCGAGACGGTGGAGCAGGCGGCCGTGCGCGAGGTGGCCGAGGAGACCGGGATCGACAGCGCGGTGGTGGCCGCACTGGGCAGCATCGACTACTGGTTCGTCGCCGAGGACCGCCGGATCCACAAGACGGTGCACCACTTCCTGCTGCGCGCGGTGGGCGGGGAGCTCTCCGACGCCGACGTCGAGGTCACCGAGGTGGCCTGGGTGCCGCTGGTCGACCTACCGGCCCGGCTGGCCTACGCCGACGAACGCCGCCTGGTCCAGCGCGCCACCACGATGCTCGCGGACTCGGCTTGAGGACCCCCAGCTTGAGGACCCCCAACGTGAGGACCCCCAACTTGAGGACCCCCAGCGTGCGGCCCCGGGCGTGACGCGCCTGGGCGCCGCGGCCGTCCTGGTGGCGCTGCTGGGACTGCTGTTTCCGGGCATCCCGGCCGCGGGGCAGTCACTCGATCGGTCCCCGGCATCGAGCCGGGCCAACGTGCTGGCCCAGCTCGAGCTCGCCGAGCTGTCCCCGCGGTTGGTCACCGCCGCCAGCGCGCCCGTGGTCCGGGTGACCGGCCGGGTGGTCAACATCGGTGAGCGCCCGATCAGCAAGCTCGCGATCCGGTTGCAACGTGACGACGCCGTGAGTTCCGATGACGCGCTCAGCCGAGCTCTGCAGGGACAGGCGCAGGCGCCGCACCTCACCCGGTTCCAGCCGGTACCTGGCGACCTCGCGCCGGGGCAGAGCAGCCCGTTTACCCTGGAGGTCCCGCTGCGCGGCGGCGCGGAGCTGGAGTCGTTGCAGATCACCAAGCCCGGCGTGTACCCGCTGCTGGTCAACCTCAACGGCATGCTGGACACCGGCGAGCTCACCCGGCTGGCCTCGGTCGCGCTGCTGCTGCCGGTACTCGGGATCCCTGCCGCCACCACGGACCGAACACCCGGACTGGTGCTGGACCCCCCGCCGCGCCCGGTCCCGCTGACCGTGGTCTGGCCGTTGACAGCAGCACTCCAGCGGGTACCCACCCCCCCAGGGGAACCGATCCTGCTCCGCAGTGACCGGGCCGGATTCGATCCGGTGGCCGCCGAGATCACTCCCGGTGGGCGGCTGGACGGCTTGCTCGGTGCGCTCGAGCAGGGGGTGCCGCCGGGCTCCCCGCTCGGCGCGGCGTTGTGCGTGGCCGTCGACCCGTTGCTGCTGGAGACCCTGGAGGGGATGAGCCACGGCTACCGGGTGTCCGATCCCCGCGGGATCAGCGAGGGCACCGGAGCGCGGGAGGCGCGCAGCTGGCTCGATCGCCTGCGCGCCACGGTCCAAGGTCGCTGCGTGCTGCCGCTGCCCTACGCCGATGCCGACCTGGTTGCCCTGTCCCGAGCCGGACTCACCGACCTGACGGCCCTGGCCACCAACACCGGCGCCCGCCTGGTGGGTGAGCTGCTCGGGGTCCAGCCGCTGGCCGGGGTGTACTGGCCGGCCGGTGAGATGCTCGACGAGCGCACCCTGGCCGACCTCACCGCGCTCCAGACGCACGCGGTTCTGCTGACCCCTCGGAGCATCACGTTCCAGCCCACCCTCCCGAACCTCCCCCCACCTCGGACCGCTGAGGTCGTCAGCCTGGTCGGTGGCTCTTCACGAGCTACCAACCCCGGCGGCGTGCCACCGGGCAGCCGCGAGGGCGCCGTGGGGTTGCTCGTCGACCCGCTGCTGAGCAGCGCGCTGGCCGGCACCGCGGACCCGCAGTCGACCCAGGACGGGCTGGGCGCACTCGTCTATCGCGCGACCAGCGGCACAGGCGTGTTGCTGGTACCCCCGCGCCGCTGGCAGGCAAGCGGGACGCAGGCCGCTGCCCTGGTGAGCACGGCGCGCCAGCTGCTGGAGGCCGGCTTCGTCACCCCGCGCGAGCTGCCGGCGCTGGCTGCCACCCGTCCCGCGCTCGGCAGCAGCGCGGCGACGCTGAGCTACCCGCCGGCGCTGCGCGCCGGGGAGATCCCGCTGCAGGTCACCGCCGAGATCCAGCGGGACCGGGACGTGCTGCGCGATCTGCAGGTGGCCACCGTGCTGGATCCCGCAGCGAACCTCAATCCGGCGACGCTGCTCGACCCGCTGCGGCTCGGGTTGCTGCGTGGCGTGTCCACCGCGTGGCGCGAGATGCCCAACCGGGCCGTCCTGATCACCGCGCAGGAGAGCAGCAGGCTCGACGAGGTACGCCGATCGGTGCGGATCGTCGAGCCACCCGGCCCGTACAGCCTGGCGGCCTCCGACGCCCCGCTACTGATCACGGTGAGCAACGAGCTGCCGGTCGGGGTGCAGGTGGCGTTGAACCTCTCGGAGACCCCGGGGCTGCGGGCAGGAGCGGTCGGGCTGCAGCTGGTGCCGGCTCGCAGCACCCGGCAGCTGGTCATCCCGGCCAAGGTGAGCCGGGCCGGTCAGTTCAGCGTCGATGCCTCGTTGAGTACCCCGGGCGGCACCCCGCTGGGCGAGCCGAGCACCCTCCAGTTGCGCTCCACCACATTCGGCCGGGTTACAGTCGCGCTCACCGCAGGCGCCGGTGCCTTATTAATCTTGCTGGTGGTCCGCCGAATCGTGCGCCGAATGCGCAGACCACGGGAAGTCGGGTGAGGTTTGGACACCGCGAACTGCACGCCACCCTCGTCCGATAATCGGCCCGGTACCGAGCCAAGCCGGGGGTCGCAGTACTCGCTGGCCGCTGCGACGCGGACGATGGCGGTCGCCACACTGATCAGCCGGATCACCGGATTCCTGCGCCAGCTCGGTCTCGCCGCCGTGCTCGGGCTCGGGGTGGTCAACGACTCCTACACGGTAGCCAGCATGCTGCCGGCGATGCTCTACGAGATCCTCCTCGGCGGGGTGCTGACCAGCGTCATCGTCCCGTTGCTGGTGCGCGCCGCGAAGGAGGACGCCGACCAGGGCCAGGCCTACGTGCAGCGGCTGGTCACCCTCGCCTTCGTGACGCTCAGCGCGGCCAGCGTGCTGGCCGTGGTCGCGGCCCCGTTCCTGGCGGTGCTGTTCCTCGGTTCCGGTGCGGACGCGAACCCGCAGCTGGCGGCGATGTTCGGTTACCTGCTGCTGCCGTTGATCCTGTTCTACGGCCTGTCCGGGCTGTTCGGCGCGATCCTCAATGCCCGCAGCATCTTCGGACCACCGGCCTGGGCTCCGGTGCTCAACAACGTCATCGTGCTGGCCTCGCTGGGCGTTTACACCCTGGTCCCGGGGGAGATCACCATCAACCCCGCGCGACTGAGTGATCCGAAGTTGCTGGTGTTGGGCCTGGGCACGATGGCGGGCATCGTCGCGCAGGCCCTGGTGCAGCTGCCCGGGCTACGCCGGGCCGGTTTCCGTTTCGGTTGGCGCTGGGGCTGGGACTCCCGGCTGACCCAGGCCGGCGCAATGGCCGCCTGGTTCGTCGTCTACGTCCTGATCGGCCAGCTCGGCTTCGTCATCACCACCCGCTCGGCCGCACAAGGCGACCCCGGCGGAGTGGTGATCTACAGCCTGGTGTGGCTGCTGCTGCAGCTGCCCTACGGCGTCCTCGGTTACTCCCTGCTCACCGCGATCATGCCACGGATGAGCCGGGCCGCTGCCGACTCCGACTGGCGCGGGGTGGTCGAGCATCTGTCGCTGGCCAGCCGCTACCTCATCGTGCTGCTGGGGCCGATCGTGGTGGTCTTCACCCTCGCTGGGGAGCCGATCGGCGTCGCGCTGTTCTCGCTGGGCAGGGCGGGCAGCAACGCCGAGCGCCTCGGTATGGCGCTGGCCGTCTCGGCGTTCGGGCTGCTGCCTTATGCGGTGACGATGCTGCAGCTGCGGGTGTTCTACTCGATGGCCGACGCGCGCACCCCGACGATGATCAACGCGATCATGGTGGCGGTGAAGCTGCCGCTGCTGCTGGCCTGCCCGGTGTTTCTCGACGACGCCGACGTGGTGCTCGGACTCACCGCGGTCAACTCGCTGTCGCTGGTGGCGGGCGCGCTGATCGGGCAGATCTGGCTGCGCCGGCGACTGGGCCGGGTGGAGACCAAACGCAGCCTGATCACGTTTGGCAACTGTGTGATCGCGGCGGTGCCCGCGGTGGCCGCGGTGCTCGGACTGCGCGCGGTGACCGATCTGACCGGGGTGAGCGGCGCCTGGCTGGACCTGGTGTTCACCACGCTGATCGTCGGTGTGGTGATGGGCCTGGTCCTGCTCGTCCTGCGCACACCCGAACTCACCGCTGCGTTGCGAACACCGATGTTGGACCGTCTGATCCGCAATAATCGCTCGCAGTAGCCCTATGGAGCCGTAGGCTTGACTAATCGTCGACGAGGAGTCCGGAGAGAGTGACGTCACGATGAGCGAGTCGACGGAGACGGGGGCATCCCAGGCCCTGCCTCCGTGGCCCACTGCTGGGTACGTTCTCGGCCGGGGTCGGTACCGCTTGGTCGCCGAGGTAGGTCGTGACGACCGGCACGCTGTGCTGTTATGGCGAGGCCGCGACCTGGTGCTGGACCGCGACGTCGCCCTGACCTTGTTCATCGCCGCGCCCCAGGACCCGGCATCGGTCACCCGGATTCCCGCGGCCGTGGCGCGCGCGTTGCGCTCGGCCCGGTTGGAGACGGCCGGGGCGGCGCGGGTGCTGGATGTGCTGGAGCCGGAGCGCTCCGGCGGCCCCGGCGCCGCCGTGGTGGTCGCCGAGTGGACGCCGGGCTGGGCCCTGACGGAGCTGCTGGAGACCGGGCCGTTACCGCCGCCGATGGCGGCCCGGGTGCTGGTTGCGCTGGCCGGCGCGGTCGACGCTGCGCACAATGCCGGTCTGGTCCTGGGCTGTGACCATCCCGATCGGATCCGGGTGGCGCCGGATCGGCAGGCCCGGCTCGCCTTCCCCGGCCCGCCCCCTGCCGGAGGGTCTCGGGACGACATCCGCGGTCTGGGCGCGATGCTGTACCTGCTGCTCACCGGATGCTGGCCGCTTCCCGACAGACCAGCCGGCCTGCCACCCCCGCCGCTGAGTCCGGACGGCTCGCCGGTCAGCCCCACGACCCTGCGGCCCGAGGTGCCGGTGGAGCTGTCCACCTTGGCGCTGCGCTGCATCACCGGTCCCGGCGACCCCGGGGGCGTGCACACCGGGGCCGCCGTGCTGCAGGTGCTGGAGTTCAACGCCGCCGGTCCGGACGAGCTGTTCGCCGCGGGCGCCCGCCCCGTCGACCCGCAGCGGGCGCAGCAGCTACGCCGGATCAAGTTCGGTGTGTCGATGACGGCGCTGGGCGCCGCCACGCTGATGATCCTCGGTTACGCCGGTATGGAGGTGGTGTCGGTGTTCACCGACACCGGCCGGGCGCCGGTGATCGTCGCCGGTGCCGTTCCCGCCGTGACGGCGCCGGTGGCGCCGCGGGTCCTGACCGCTCCGGTCCGGGTCAGCTCGTTGACCGTCTACGACCCCTCCGGGAAAGGCAGCCCGGACCATCTCAAGGACGTCGGCAAGCTGCTGGACGGCAATCCCCGAACCGCCTGGTCCACCGACTCCTACTTCCAGCAGTTCCCGGTGTACAAGAAGGGGCTGGGCGTGATGCTCAACTTCGAGGCGCCCATCTCGGCCGCCTCGATGACCGTGGTATCGCCGTCGGTGGGCACCATCGTGGAGATCCGCACCGCGAGCTCGCCGAATGCACGGCTGGACCAGACCATTCTGGTCGGCACCGCCACCCTCAAGTCGGGCAGCAACCGGATCTCGCTGAGCGGCGGAACGCCCACGCGCCACCTGCTGGTCTGGATCACCGGCCTGAGCGGTGAACAGGGTAACCACCAGTCCAAGCTCAGCGATCTCCAAATCCAACAGTGGGCAACCTGAGGCTGGCGGAAACGGCTGGTGTCAGGGGTGGCGTGCGGCTACTGTTGTGACATGGCAGCACCCTCGCCAATCAGTCTTCCTGCTGATCCATTGGTGCCGACCGGCCTCGGCGACTGGTTCGAGAAGATCATAGGACTCATTCGCCCAGTGTGGGCGCCGCACTCAGGCTCGCCAGAGGCAGAGCATTGCCATTAGCTTTCTGGCTGATCATCTCAGGGATCATGATAGCAGTCGGATTCGTACTGTTCGTGCTCCCCGGAATCTATCTTACGATCGTTTTCGGTGCGTCACTCATCGGCGTCGTGACCGTGGAAAACAGGAACATCGGCCGATCTTTCCAATTGGTCAACCGGCGATTTTGGCCCACCGTCGGCCGGATGTTACTCGCATTTCTGATCTTTGTCGTCTTTTTCGTGGTCGTCATCGGTACCAGTTATGCCGCCGGTCCAGATTCCATCGTGAACCGCGTTCTGGGATGGATTTTCTCCATCATCATGGGACTCTTCGCCGTGGGTGTCAGTGTGGTGACCTACGCCGAGCTCCGGTTCCACGAAAACCCCACTGTGCTGACGCCAACGCTGGTCACCGAACTTCATCGCTGACCCCGGATAACCGCCGGCCACGCCGACATCATCCGCGAGTCCCTGGACGGCGCCAAGACGATGGGGTAGCCCGGGTTGGCGTCGGCCGCTCGTGGAGGTCTGTGTGACGGCGCTGGTCCGGGTGCTGCCCGCGGATCACGCTGCACTGCCCTCGGTAGACCGTTGCTGATCACTCTCGCTCTTCTGGTAAATACCCGATTGGGCGTGGGTGGGGCAGCGTGGTTAACGTAGCCGGCATCAGCACCGGCGTCCCCGACGTTGGCCACTGACGAGTAGACCCCGTCGACATACCGGAGACCATGACTGCACAGCACCCGCCTACCAGCTCAGACGACACCAAGCGCAAGATCGATCTCAACCCGATCCGCGTCGCCGCAGCCGCCCTCGCCGCCGTGACCGCCGCCGTGCTCGGCTCCAAACTCGGCGCTGCGGGCACGCTCATCGGAGCCGCCGGAGCCAGCGTGATGACCACTGTGGGCACTGCCGTGTACCAAGCCTCCTTGGAACGCAGCAGGGAAAGCGTCCGCTCCATGGCCCACCGCAACCGGCCGCTGCCGACATGCCCGCAAGCTGGGGATCGCTCCCGGCAGTTCGCCACGCTGCGCTGGGGGGCTGTGATCGTCGGGACGCTCGGTGCCTTCCTGCTGGCCATGATGTTCATCACCGGCTTCGAGTGGGCCAGCGGCCAAACCGTAGGCGGTAACAAGGGAACCACCATCGGGCGCGTCATTAACGACCAACCGCGCCCTCATAAACCACCAACGTCGCCCTCGCCGCCGGGTGCACCGGCATCCGAGACCCCCATCCCGACCCCCACCGAAACCCCCACGACCCCCGAACCCGGCACCCTGTCCCCGGATCAGGACCCCAACGAGGAGCCGAGCGCACCCGAGACCCCCAGCCAGGTGAAGCCGACCCCGACTCTGATACCTCCTCTGCTCCCTGGCCTCGATCGCTGATTCCCACGAAGCGGTTCCGATCGGGACTGTTGCAAGTGGCGTCCTGCGGGCCTCCGGACTGAAGGGCCGCCTGCCAACTCGGGCGTGGGAACACCGGTCCGTAGGATCGTGTTGTGACAGGCGTGAGTGAACAGATCCGGGACGTCATCATCATCGGTTCGGGCCCAGCTGGTTACACGGCCGCGATCTATACCGCGCGGGCCCAGCTGGAGCCGCTGGTCTTCGAGGGTAGCCAGTACGGCGGCGCCTTGATGACCACGACCGAGGTGGAGAACTACCCGGGTTTCCGCGACGGCATCATGGGTCCGGACCTGATGGAACAGTTCCGCACGCAGGCCGAACGCTTCGGCGCGGAGCTGCAGTCCAGAGATGTGACCTCGGTGGAGCTGGCCGGTGACCTCAAGCGGGTGATGGTCGATCAGACCACGCACCTGGCCCGGTCGGTGATCCTCGCGATGGGCGCGCAACCCCGATACCTCAACGTCCCGGGCGAGCAGGAGCTGCTCGGCCGCGGCGTCAGCTCGTGCGCCACGTGCGATGGTTTCTTCTTCCGCGACCAGGACATCGCCGTGATCGGTGGCGGGGATTCGGCGATGGAGGAGGCCACCTTCCTGACCCGGTTCGCGCGGTCGGTGAGCGTGGTGCATCGGCGCGACGAGTTCCGCGCCTCGAAGATCATGCTCGAACGTGCCCGGAACAACGACAAGATCATTTGGCGTACCGGGGTGACGGTCGAGGAGGTCCTCGGCGACGGTGGGGTCAGCGGCTTGGCGCTGTCTGACGGCTCGACGCTGGATGTCACCGGAATGTTCGTCGCGATCGGGCACGATCCGCGCAGCGAGCTGGTCCGCGGCCAGGTCGACACCGACAGCGACGGCTACGTGCAGGTGACCGCACCGACCACCGCAACCAGTCTGGCCGGCGTTTTCGCTGCCGGCGACCTGGTGGACCGAACCTACCGGCAAGCGGTCACCGCCGCGGGAACCGGTTGTTCGGCCGCGATCGACGCCGAGCGCTGGCTCGCCGAGCACACGCAGGACACCCCCGCTCAGGTGGCCGCCGAGTTCGTCGGCGGCGGCTACGGCGCCTCCTCCTGATCACCCACGTCCTGATCACCCCACGTCCTGATCACCCGAACTCCGCACACAGGAGATGACATGGCAGACAAGTCGACCGTAATCGTGACCGACAAGACGTTCACCGGCGCGGTGCTCGGTAGCGACAAGCCAGTGCTGGTGGACTTCTGGGCGACCTGGTGCGGCCCGTGCAAGCAGTTGGCACCGGTACTCGAGGAGATCGCCTCGGAACACGGTGAGATCACCGTCGTGAAGATGGACATCGATGTCAACCCCGACACGCCGCGGAATTACCAGATCATGTCAATCCCGACAATGATCGTGTTCTCCGGTGGCGAACCAGTGAAGCAGATCGTCGGCGCCAAGTCCAAGGCCGCTCTGTTGGCGGATCTGGCCGATTATCTGGACTGATCGACTCGTGCGCCGCTACCACCGCACTTCACCCGCCGCAGGCAACCGATTACCCTGGGAACGCGTCCTTTAACGGCGCAGTGAGCTGGCTTGCTGTGCTGCGCCATGTCCCGGGCCGACTTAGCTCCCCATCGCGCCCAGACGCCGATCAGGAAGTGAGGGTGAATGCAGCTGCTGCGCCGCGGCGACACCGGATCGGCGGTGGCGCAGCTACGAGCGATGCTGGCCTCGCAAGGGTTGCTCCCAGTGCTGGCGGGCTCACACACCACAGCTGCTGAGAGCTTCGACCTCAGCGTCGAGCACGCGGTCCGGGCGTTCCAGCAGCGCCGCGGCCTGATCACCGATGGAGTGGTAGGTCTGGCCACCTACCAGGCGCTGTGCGATGCGCGTCTGGAACTGGGGTGCCGGATGCTCAGCTACATCCTCACGTGCCCGATGCGCGGCGACGACGTGTGCGCGTTGCAGGAGAGGCTGCTGGAGCTGGGCTACGACGCCGAACGCGCGGACGGAATCTTCAGCCGGCAGACCGAGACGGCGTTGCGCAGCTTCCAACGTGACTACGGCCTGCAGGTGGACGGGGTGTTCGGGCCGGCCACCCTGCGCGCGCTGCGCCAGCTGGCACCCAAGGTTCGCGGTGGCCGGCCGGTACTGCTGCGCGAGCAGGAGCGGGCCCGCCGGGCGGGTCCGGCGTTGCGTGGCAAGCGGATCGTCATCGATCCCTGCCTCGGCGGCGCCCACCAGGGCACCGTGGTCGACGGCACCGCCGAAGCCGACTTGATGTGGGACCTGGCCCAGCGGCTGGCTGGGGGGATGGCGGCCACCGGGATGCAGACGCTGCTCTCCCGCAACCCGCAACACTGCCCCACCGAGGCGGAGCGAGCCGCCTTCGCCAACTCCGCGGGCGCCGACCTGGTGCTGTCCCTGCACACCGACAGCCATCCCAGCGCATTGGCGCACGGCGTGGCGACGTTCCATTTCGGGACCGGGACCGGCCTGACATCCACGTTGGGCGAGGCGCTGGCCCAGTTCATCCAGCGCGAGCTGGCCGCCCGCACCGGGATGCTCGACTGCGGCGCGCACCCCAAGGCCTGGGAGCTGCTCCGGCTGACCCGGATGCCCGCGGTCCGCATCGAGCTGGGCTACCTGACCAACCCCGAGGACCGCCGCAAACTCCTGGACCCGATGTGCCGCGACGTGATCGCCGAGGGAATTCTGGTCGCGGTCAAGCGGCTCTACCTGCTGGGCGAGAACGATCAGCCCACCGGCACCTTCACCCTCGCTGACCTGCTCAAAAGCGAAGTGGCCCAACACGTCCTGTGAATGATGGTCGTTGGGTCAGGAGGTGGTAGAGTCAGCTAGCGAGGTGAGTTCTTCGCCTTACCCGGCCGATTGCGGCGCGTTCAGTGGCGAATGCCTCGGCGATGTGGGGGTCGCGATGGTGCCTACCGCGTCGCCAGATCCGTTCGGCCAGACGCCGGTTGCCGTGTAGGGCGTAGAGGGCGCCGAGTCGGGCGAGTGCGGCGCCAATGGTGGCCGGTTGGGCGCCGGGTTCGTCGATCGCGGCGTGGTATGCCTCTTCGGCCTCGTCGAAGTGGTCGTACTGGTTGACCCGGCCCAGCCGCAGTGCCGCGTGTGCCCGGTCGTCTCCGCTGGTGAGCTCCAGCGCCCGCGCGCAGGCCCTGGCCAGCACGGGGTTATCACCGAGACGTTCGGCGAGCTTTGCCAGCTCGAGGGCGGCTCGACCACCGATCGGGGTGTCCTCAAGGAGCATGGCCTGCTCGAACGCGTGCGCCGCGGTGATGGGGGCCCAGTGGTGTTGGAGGAGGCCGAGGTTGAGCCAGGCCTGCGCCGCGACGGTCGGGTCGTCGCTGTCGGTTGCGAGGTGCCACAGCTTGATGGCTCGGCTGCGGTTGAAGCAGGAGTACAGCTCGACCTGCGCCATCGCCATCGCTATCCGGTCCCGGATGCCCTCGCCCTGGTCGGCGCAGAGGGCTTGATCGACGGCGGTGCGGAGCTGGAGGCGCTGGTCCTCATCGGGCCATTGACCGCGCATCGCGAATGCGGCGATGGTCGGCAACAGTGCGGTCAGGCTCGGCGGCATCGCCGCCACGACGGCGTCGATGAGGTAGGCGAGCGCGTCTTGGCCGCGGCCGGCGCGGTCCAGGAGCAGTGCCCGCAGCACGGTGACCTCATCGGGGCTGCGGTGGCGTGCCGCGAGCCGAACCGCGGCTTCCGCGTCATCGGCACGGCCCTCCACGGTGGCCAGGTGTGCCAGGCTGGTGGCGGCCCAGGCGGCGATCTCGGGCGCTGCGACCTCGGACAGGTACTCGAGTAACGGCCGTACGCCGGGGATCAGGCACAGCTTGCCCTGCCTGGCGAAGTGCTCCCCGGTAGCGATCATTAGCGGGCGAGCCAGGTCCCGACGCTCGGTGTCGTCGGTGTCGGTCAACGACCGGAACAGCCGCGCCGCGCGTTCGTCGTCGCCCTCCGTCGCGGCCACCGATGCCTCCATGACCTCGGCCCGCACCGAGATCTGCGGCAACACCGAGCTCCAATGGGCACGAACGCGGGCAAGCGTCTCTCGAGTAGCGTCGAGGTCGTCGCGAGCCGCGTGGACCGAGGCCAGCGCCAACAGCAGATCCCCGGCGAAGAGCCCCTCATGAGCGGCGTGCTCCTCAAGGACAGCCACTGCCTCATCAGCACGGTCGGCCGCGATCATCAGCTGTACATAACGTCCGGCGTCCGGGCCGTGAAACAACGGCTGGTTCAGTAACGTGCGGTACACATCGGCTGCGTCCGCCGGCTCACCGCGGGCGGCGAGCATTTCCGCCAGGCGCCGAGTGTAGGACCAGTGCCACACTCCGGCCGCCTCCACCGCCCGCCGGGTAGCGGCCACTGCCGCGTCGGTGTCCTTCTCCTGCCAGGCGAGGCTGCCCAAAAGCCCCCATGCCTCCGCCCGCAACGACCCGTCACCGCTACTGAGGACCTCCTGCGCCAGATCACGCGCCGTAGGCAGGTCACCGTCCTGGGCGGCGTGGTAGGCAAGCCACAACACCGCAGGCGGCGACGCCACCGGATGCCGCAGAGCCGCCACGTCGGCGTACCGGTGTGCTGCGTGCGCCGGCTGGTCACCAGACTCGGCGAGTTCAGCCAGCCGCAGCGAGGCCAGCGCCGCCGCATCCGGGTCGTCACTGTCCGCAGCGAGCCGATACGACGCCTCGGCCGCATCGAGGTCGGCCGGGGTCGCACTGCGATCATCATCACCCTCGACCACCCGCTCCAGCGGTGTGAGCACACCAGCGGCCACCGCCGCGCGGTGGTGCTCACGCCAGAACCGCGAGCCGACCGGGAACACCATCCCACACACCGACCGGTAGCTGCCCTGCCCGTCGCATTCCAGCAACGCCGGGCTCCGCATCGCCCACTCCAGAGCCGCGCTCACCCGATCCGCGTCGTCCACCGCCTCGGCGCCGGCCCCCCACGAGGCCATCAGCCGCCGCGTCTGCGCACACAACACCCCAGGGGCGTGCCATCCCCGCGGGTCCAGCCGATCCCAGCACAACGCCGCCAGCACCAGAGCACACGCCAAGGGATCATCATTGCGCGCCTGCGCCAACCGCATCTCTGCATCGTCGCGCCGCTCGAACAATTCGGTGAGATCATCAATCATCTTCGACACTGACCTCGATTCCTCTTCCACGACGCATGAGGCTACCCCCACCGCAAGCCAGAGCTACCGCGGTCACGAGTACCGTCGAAGGTCGTGACCTCTGGTTCGGGTGCGGCCCTGCTCACCGGCCGCACCGCACTCGTGACCGGGGCCGCCTCAGGGATCGGCGCCGCGCTCACCCGGCGGCTGGTGGCGGACGGCGCGGCGGTACTCGCCGTGGACCGCGACGAGGCCGGGCTCAAGGCCCTGGCCGACGAGGTTCCCGGGGCGCAACCGGTGGTGTGCGACCTGTCCGACCTCGACGCGGTGGACGCGCTGCCCGCCGGAGTCGACGTGCTGGTCAACAACGCCGGCCTGCAGCACGTCGCCCCGCTGCCCGAGTTCGATCCCGACCGCTTCTCGCTGATCCTGCGGGTCATGCTGGAAGCGCCGTTCCGGTTGGCCCGGCGGATCCTTCCGCACATGTACGGTCGCGGCTGGGGACGGGTCATCAACATCTCCAGCGCGCACGGATTGCGGGCCAGCCCGTTCAAGGCGGCCTACGTCAGCGCCAAGCACGGCCTCGAAGGACTCTCGAAGGTCATCGCCCTGGAGGGCGCCGCGCACGGTGTCACCAGCAACTGCATCAACCCCGCCTACGTACGCACCCCTCTGGTCGAAAAGCAGATCGCCGACCAGGCCCGCACCCACGGCATCGACGCGAACACCGTCATCGAGCAGATCATGCTCACCCCGGTCGCGGTGAAGCGACTCATCGAGCCCGCCGAGGTCGCCGAGCTCGCCGCGGTGCTCTACGGACCGGCCTCATCCTCGATCACCGGATCCTCGCTGTCGATGGACGGCGGCTGGACCGCGCGCTGAATCCGAGCTGACCACCACCTTCGCCGACCTGCTCTGCGGCGAGTTCCCCCAACCCGCCCTGTAACGAAACTGGGAACAGTTTCATGCATCCGCGGGCGTCACGTCAGTGACATGGAATCTCTAACCAGCTCCCCTCGTTTCCCACCACCCCCCGCCTCCCGAGCTCAACAGCAGAGTTTTTCGATCATGTCCCGGCAGCTCTCCTGTTGAGCTCGGGAACTGCCAGACGGCGGTGGGCGGTGCGTGAGGTAGGCGGGTCGAGCCGGAACCCGCGAGGTGTTATCGTGAAGTCATCGGGAGAAACAGGAAAGAAGGTTCACCGGTGGCGGAGCGGGTGCGTGCCTCGCTGTTCCTGAGCTGGTGTCACGAGGACGCCAAGGAAAAGGAGGCGCTGCTCGGTCGGCTGCACCTGGACGGCCTGTCCGGAGTGTGTATGAGCTGGTGGGAGGACTCGCGGCTGCTGCTCGGCGAAAACTGGCGGCGGCAGATCCTCGCCCGGCTGGACGGTTGCGACTATGGCCTGCTGCTGCTCAGCCCGGGTTTCTTCAGCAGCCGCTTCATCCTCGAGGAGGAGCTGCCCCGGCTGTTGGGGCGGGACGTGGACAAGGTGTTGCCGGTGATGCTGAAGCGGGTGCCGATGGATGGCTCGCGGGAGCTGCACGGGGTGGACGCGCGGCAGATCTTCCTCGGGCCCGGAGGGCGCTGCTTCACCGAGACCCGGGGCCCTGGCCAGGAACGCTTCGCGCTCGAGCTCGCCACGAAGATACGCGAGCGTGTGCTGAGCGACGCCTCCTGATGCGGCGGCTGACGCGGCGGGCGGTGCTCCGGCACCTCGACCGGCTCGCTGATGACCTCACTCGCCGGCAGCTGTCCCGGCTCCAGGCGCTGGCCGACCTGATCGGCGACGACGGCCGGATCCCGCTGCCGCAGGCGCTGGAGGTGGCGACGCCCGGTGGCGAGGACACGAAAGTCGCAGGACGCGTTCCGCAAGTTCCGGGCCGCGCTCGACGACGCGGCGCAGGGAGCGGGCGTCGATTTAAGGCTGGTGAGCGATCAGCGGAAGGCCCCGCCGCGGGAGAGGTTCTGCTGGTTCGAGGGCGCGGACGTCACTGGTGAGGAGGTGGCCGAGCTGTCCCGCCGGGAGGCGGCCAGTCTGACCGAGGGGCGAGTCCGTGCCGCCGTTCGCGACCGAGGTGCTGCGGGTCGTGTACGTGGAGACCGCCATGAACGCCTCCGAGGCGATCCAGCGACTCGAGCGGGAGTTCGTGGCGCTGCTGACCGAGCAGCTGTCCGCCGTCCCCGGCTACCGGGTCACCAGCGCGCTCGACATCCGCCTCGGGAGCGATCTCCAGGTCGAGCGGCGGCGGCTGCGGGAGAGCGCGGATGTGGTGGTGGAGCTGGACAGCGCCGCCGCCGGATGGGACGAGCATCCGGGCAGCACCGCCCGCCGGCCGATCAGGGTGGCGCTGGAGGGGCGGCCGCGCGGCGCGGACCGCACCGCGGACGTCGTGCACTGCGCTGATCAGCCGTTCAGCCAGTGCCCGAACCGGAGAGCCCGCCTGCGGTTCATCGAGCGCGTGCTGGAGCTGATTCACGATCGACTGCGGGAGACGGTCACCACCGGCCGGGCCAGCGCTGCCGGACTCGGCGGCCCGGCGGCTCGCCGACCGGCGGGTCCTGGATGGGGAGCCGGTGCCGCCGCGGGCTGGGGAGATCTCGCTCGCCTCCGATGCACTGACCGAGCCGGGGCCGCGGCGGCTGGGCGAGACGGTGCTCGCGGTGGATCGGCTGCTGGAGTGGGCTATCGACAGCTCGCAGACGGCCCGGCGCCTGTGCGCGCTGCTCGGCGATGTCGGCATGGGCAAGACCACCACCATCAGGCTGTTCACCCAGGAGCTGTTGGACCTGCGCGCCCACGACCGGTCGGTGCCGCTGCCGATCCTGTTCGACCTGCGCGACCTGCCCCTCGCCGTGGTGCGCGCCGGGGCGGGCCTGCCGGCGATCCTGACGGCGCTGCTGGAACAGGGCGATCTCGGCGCCGGCCTGTCGGCCGAGCAGGTGCTGGATCTGGTCGCCGGCGGTGACTGCGTGCTGATCTTCGACGGGTCTGGACGAGGTGCTGGTGCACCTGGACCCGCACGCCGGCCAGGTGTTCACCCGCACGCTCTGGCGTGCCACCGAGGACACCTGGCACCCCCGCCCGGCCGAGCGGCCGCCGGCCCGGCCGAGCAAGCTGCTGCTGTCCTGCCGGACCCACTACTTCCGCACGATCCGGCACGAGACCACGCACTTCACCGGGCAGCACCGGGACGGCCCGGCCACCGCCGACTACCTGGCCCTGCTCATGCTGCCCTTCGACGAGGAGCAGGTGCGCGCCTACCTGACGGCCAACCTGCCCGGCGCCGACGTCGAGCGGCTGCTGGAGCTGATCGACAGCGTGCACAACCTGCGAGAGATCGCCGAGCGGCCGCTGACCCTGCGGATGATCACCGAGCAGCTGGAGACGCTCGAGCAGGCCAAATTCGCCGGCCGCACCGTCCGCGCGGTCGACCTGTACGCCTCGTTCGTCAGCCAGTGGCTGGAACGGGACCACGGCAAGCACTGCCTGCTGCCCGAGCACAAGGAACTGCTCATGGAGCACCTGGCCGCCGAGCTGTGGCGCTCCGGCCGCACCGCGTGGGGGGTGGGCGACGTGGAGCAGTGGCTGCTGGAGTTCCTCCACGGCCGGCCGGACCTGGAACTGCACTACCCGGCCCGCGTCCCGGATCTGTGGAAGGAGGACCTGCGCACGGCGACGTTCCTGGTCCGCCGGGACGACGACACCTTCGGCTTCGCGCACACCTCCCTGCGCGAGTACTTCCTGGCCCGCTATCTGGGCCGGGCGCTGGAGCTGCCGCCGGAGCAGGTGCGCGAACGCTGGCAGCTGCCGGTGCCCAGCGTGGAGACGCTTCGAGTTCCTCGGCCAGTGGCTGGCCGGACGCGACGCGGCGGGACGCGCGCGCGGCACGGCCGCGCTGGCGGCGCTGGCGGCCCACACCCCGGCCGGCCGGGCCGACGCGGCCGCGGTGCTGGCCTTCGCCTACAGCCTGGCCGCGGCCCGCGGCGGCCACCCGAGCCACGCTCCGGCCGGATCCCACCTGGCCGGGGCCGAGCTGACCGGCTGGCGGATCGACGGCGGCGACCGCCGGCTCGACCTGCGCGGCCTGTCGCTGACCGGAGCCGACCTCACCGGCGCCGTGCTGCGCGACGTGGACCTGTCCGGGGCGGACCTGGGCGGCGCGGACCTGACCCGCGCCGAGCTGCACGACAGCGACCTGAGCAGCACCGACCTGCGCCGCGCCGACCTGACCGGCACGGTGTTCCGCCACTGCGACCTGACCGGCGCCCGCTGGAGCGGCTCGACCGCCTACCAGACGCAGGCGCTGTGGTGCCGCCCGGCGCAGGACCAGCGGCGTCAGGGCTGGCTGGTGGCACCGGCCGGCGCCGCTCGCCCGCCGGCCGCCATGATGTCGGCGTTCACCGGCCACACCGGCCCGGTGAGCGGTGGGGGCTGGAGCCCGGATGGCACCCGCCTACTCACCACCAGCCACGACAACACCGCCCGGATCTGGGACGCGGCCACCGGCCACCCCACCTCACCCTCACCGGCCACACCGACTGGGTGACTGGTGGGGCCTGGAGCCCGGATGGCACCCGCCTACTCACCACCAGCTAGGACAACACCGCCCGGATCTGGGACGCGGCCACCGGCGCGCCCCAACTCACCCTCACCGGCCACACCGACTGCGGTGAGCGGCGGGGGCTGGAGCCCGGATGGCACCCGCCTGCTCACCACCAGCGACGACGGCACCGCCCGGATCTGGGACGCGGCCACCGGCCAGCCCCACCTCACCCTCACCGGCCACACCGACTGCGGTGACCGGTGGGGCCTGGAGCCCGGATGGCACCCGCCTGCTCACCACCAGCGACGACGGCACCGCCCGGATCTGGGACGCGGCCACCGGCCAGCCCCACCTCACCCTCACCGGCCACACCGGCCCGGTGACCGGCGGGGGCTGGAGCCCGGATGGCACCCGCCTGCTCACCACCAGCGACGACAGCACCGCCCGGATCTGGGACGCGGCCACCGGCCAGCCCCACCTCACCCTCACCGGCCACACCGACCCGGTGACCGGCGGGGGCTGGAGCCCGGATGGCACCCGCCTGCTCACCACCAGCGACGACGGCACCGCCCGGATCTGGGACGCGGCCACCGGCCAGCCCCACCTCACCCTCACCGGCCACACCGACGGGGTGACCGGTGGGGGCTGGAGCCCGGATGGCACCCGCCTGCTCACCACCAGCTGGGACCACACCGCCCGGATCTGGGACGCGGCCACCGGCCAGCCCCACCTCACCCTCACCGGCCACACCAACTGGGTGAGCGGTGGGGCCTGGAGCCCGGATGGCACCCGCCTGCTCACCACCAGCGAGACAACACCGCCCGGATCTGGGACGCGGCCACCGGCCACCACCACCTCACCCTCACCGGCCACACCGACCCGGTGACCGGCGGGGGCTGGAGCCCGGATGGCACCCGCCTGCTCACCACCAGCGGCGACAGCACCGCCCGGATCTGGGACGCGGCCACCGGCCACCCCACCTCACCCTCACCGGCCACACCAACCCGGTGACCGGCGGGGGCTGGAGCCCGGATGGCACCCGCCTACTCACCACCAGCTAGGACAACACCGCCCGGATCTGGGACGCGGCCACCGGCCAGCCCCACCTCACCCTCACCGGCCACACCCACCCGGTGAGCGGCGGGGCCTGGAGCCCGGATGGCACCCGCCTGCTCACCACCAGCCACGACAACACCGCCCGGATCTGGGACGCGGCCACCGGCCACCACCACCTCACCCTCACCGGCCACACCGACCCGGTGACCGGCGGGGGCTGGAGCCCGGATGGCACCCGCCTACTCACCACCAGCTGGGACAACACCGCCCGGATCTGGGACGCGGCCACCGGCCGCCCCACCTCACCCTCACCGGCCACACCGACTCGGTGACCGGTGGTGCTGGAGCCCGGATGGCACCCGCCTGCTCACCACCAGCTACGACAACACCGCCCGGATCTGGGACGCGGCCACCGGCCAGCCCCAACTCACCCTCACCGGCCACACCAACTGGGTGACCGGTGGGGGCTGGAGCCCGGATGGCACCCGCCTGCTCACCACCAGCTGGGACAACACCGCCCGGATCTGGGACGCGGCCACCGGTCAGCTCGTCGGCTGGCAGCTCGCGCAACTCCCCGACGGTGAGCTGGCCGTCTGGTCGAGCCCCGAGCACGAGCTGCTCGGGGCCTCGGACGGGGCCTGGCGGTGGCTGGGCTGGCTGGTGCCGCAGGACGGCCGGCTGGTCCGGCTACCGGCCGAGACCTGGGGTCCCCTCCCGCCGCTGGACCCACCAGCCACAGCGCCGCTCTGACTCCCGCGGATGCACCCCCTGCCCGCGTGAACGACTCTCCGAGGACATGATCCGAGCCATGCTGTGCGAGCTCGCAGTCGCCATCCCGCGTGTGCCTGCTAGGAAACGCGCGCTGGGTCAGGGATCCACAGCGCGGTGACCAGCCGCGCGGGTAACGCCTGCTGCCCGGTGGTGATCAGGATGTCGCGGTGGATGAACAATGCGGCCGGGATCGGGGGCACCGGGCTGGGCAGGCCACGCCGGCACTCGGCGGCGAGATCGGCCAGCTCAGCCTCGGTCGCGCCCGCGCGCCAGGCTTGCCGGAACGTCAAATAGGCATCGATCCACGGATCGCCCGTCATCTCGAGTGGCTCACTCATCCCCGGCCTCCCCATCCCGCGTCCATCCCACGTCACAGACCCGCTGTCCGCTGGAGACACCAGTCCTCTCGACCCGTGCCCAGCCGGCGATCCGCCGACGGACGGGTCCTCTCCGGTCGCAGCGCTCACCGGGCCGCCGCCAGGATCGCGTGTGCCACCTCGACAGCTTCGGAAGGAGTGAGCACCGTCGCGGTCGTCATCGTGGCGTCCAGCGTGAGCACCACCCGGCGCACCACCGCGTTCTCCACCAGATCGGCCTCCCGCCACACGATGATGGTGCGGTTGCGTCCCGCGGGGTCGGAACCGGTCAGGGCGAACCGGCGTGATTGCTCAGCGGTCATCGGCGCGAGCCCCGAGCCACTCCCCGAGCACGTCGAGCAACGCGGTCACGCTCGCTACCGGCAGCTCTTCGAGCCTCACCCGGTGCCGCACCGCACTGTGCGCGTCCACAAGCTCGATCCCCGGCCGGCGCGGCGCGGGTACTGCCACTTTCGGTGATCGCAGGCGCAGCACCCTCACGACAATGCCGGCACGACGATGAATGACCATCAGAACTGATCCACCCTCCTTCCTGATCCGGGACGGCGACGGCCCCCGCTCAGGCGCGGGGGGAGGAGCCGAGCGGGGGCCCTCGCCGTTGGTGCGCGCCGGGCCGGAGCTCATGGTGAATACTCCGGCCGGCGCTACTCCATGGCGTGATCGAGGCCCGACTGCGGTGCATTTCATTACGGGTCCCCTTTTCGCTCGCCATGGAATGGCCCGACCGGCGACTTTGTACTGGGACGTCGCCGGTCCGGCCATAGCCCTTCGCACGCGGTGGTGAATGCGGCTTGCGGGCTGGGTGGAGTCAAACACCACGACACGCCACAATGCAAGTTGTCACGCCAATACGTATCCATCGACTACTCGATCTGGTTAACTCATTCTGTAATAAGCCCGGGAATTCTTTCATTCCGGGGTGTAAGATTCCCTCACGGTGAAAGAGGTGGACGATGACCGAGGCCAGCCCGACGACGGGCTCGACCGTGCCTCGCCGGCAACTCGGCCGATATCTGCGGGACCTGCGCAACCGAGCGCGGCTCACCGTGCGCGCGGCAGGGGCACATCTGGAGTGGTCCGAGGCCAAGATCTGGCGCATCGAGACCGGCCAGACCCCCCTGCGCAGCCTCGACGTGGAGGCCATGTGCAAGATCTACGGCGCGTCGCCGGAGACCACCGACGGCCTCATGGGCCTGGCCAGGGAGACCAAGGCCCGCGGCTGGTGGCACTCCTACGGCGACGTCATCCCCGAGTACTTCGACGTCTACATCGGATTGGAGGAAGCCGCAGCCACACTTCAGCTCGTACCAGTCCGAGCTGGTTCCCGGCCTGCTGCAGACCGAGGACTACGCCCGTGCCGTGATCAGCGCCGACTACCCCGGCATGGACGACGCCCAGATCGAGCAGCGCGTCCGCGTCCGCATCGCCCGGCAAGCACTGCTCACCAGAGTCACCAACCCGCCGGTGCTGCAGGTGGCGCTCAACGAGGCCATCCTGCATCGCCCGATCGGGGGCTACGACGTGATGGCCCGCCAACTGGAGCGGCTCGCGGCAGCGGGCGGGCTGCCCACCGTGTCGCTCCGGGTGGTGCCGTACGGCGCCGGACTGCACCGGGGCGTCATGTCCGGGCCGTTCGTGATCCTGCGGTTCCCGCTGCACAGCAACGGCCAGGAAACCGAGCCACCCGTCGTGTACGCCGAGAGCTTGACCGGAGCGCTGTACCTGGACAAGCCCCGCGAGCTCGATCGCTACGACACCACATTCACCAACATCTGGGAGACGTCTCTGGACGAGCGGGCCTCCCAGGAACTGATCACTCACATGACAAGGGAGCTAGGAACGTGAGCACCACCGACCTGTCCAGCGCCACCTGGCGCAAGAGCAGCCGCAGCAACGGCCAAGCAGAGCTGCGTGGAGGTCGCCGACCTCGACGGCGGGCACCGCGCGGTGCGGGACTCCAAGAACCCCACCGGCCCCGCCCTGCTCGTCACCCCCACCCAGTGGGCCCGCTTCACCACCGCCGTCCGCACCGACAACCTCTGACCCAGCCGAGTTTGATCGCTGTTTGTGTGTCGAAAGCGACAGAATTTGTCGTTTTTCGCACACAAACAGCGATCAAGCTACAAGGACACCGGCTCAGCGGGGTAATCGGCACCCGAATAACCCCGTTGAATGCACTCACCGGGCAGGTCGCTGGTGCGTCATCATGGGGACTGACCAGGAACTGATCACTCACATGACAAGGGAGCTAGGAACGTGAGCACCACCGACCCGTCCAGCGCCACCTGGCGCAAGAGCACCCGCAGCAACGGCCAAGCAAACTGCGTGGAGGTCGCCGACCTCCACGGCGGACACCGCGCCGTGCGGGACTCCAAGAACCCCACCGGCCCCGCCCTGCTCATCACCCCCACCCAGTGGACCACCTTCACCACCGCCCTGCGCACCGGCACCCTCTGACCTGACCCGCATTCAGCGGGCTCAGCGGGGCAAACGGCACCCGAATAACCCCTTGAGCCCACTGAATGCGCCTTGCGCACATGATGGAGACTGATCATGACGGTGAACCCGCCCCGGCTCGACGCTGAACGCATCACGGAAATCGGTGCCGAGAAAGAGAGTGGCCGATGGACCGACGATCCGTTGATGCCGGCAGCTCGGCGGTTTCCGCGTGACGCGTGGCCGCCGGCGAGAAGCGATGAGCCGCCTAGCGACTCGCGACCGTTTATCTTGCGTGGGGCTCGGCAGCTTGAGCCGGTAGTCGTTGGCAAGCACCGGACCACACCACACCGGACACCGCATACCGATCCCACGACCAGTGACGGTTCGGGAGGACAGGACGACGAGGACGCTCTGTCGGCGACGGTGCCCGACACCTGGTACGAGCAGGACGACTGAGAGGACTGCTGGCCGGTGTCGCGAGTGTTGATCGTCAGCAGCGGTCGTGACTGGTCGGCCAGGCAGGTCGCCCACCATCTTCAAGCGCGGGGTAGCGCATACTCGTGGCTCGATCCGGCGGAGTTCCCTCGGCGGGTACGGCTCACCGCACGACTCGATCAGGGCTGGTACGGCGAAGTCGAGACACCAGACGGGATCTTCTGCTGGGAAGAGATTGCCGCGGTGTTCTACCGGCGTCCGCGAGATTTCAACATGCCCAGCACAATGTCCGGACCGGAGCTGCGTTTCGCCCGCGCGCAGGCAAGGGTCGGGTTGGGCGGAGTACTGGCCAGCATGCCGGTGACGTGGATCAATCACCCGTCAGCATCAGCTGATTGCGAATATAAACCGCGGCAACTACACCTTGCCCGAACGGTCGGGTTGCGGGTACCGGCCACCTTGGTCACCAACGTTGCCGATGAGGTGCGTCGGTTCGCGGCGGAACAGGGCGACATCATTATCAAGCCCCTGGCAGAGCCGATCATCGCTGAAGCCGGCTCACAGAAGGCGATCTGGACAAGACGAGTCATGACGGCAGAGCTAACCGACTTGGCCGGTCTCGAAGTGACTGCACATTTGTTCCAGAAGTGGATTCCGAAGGCATACGAGGTCCGCTTGACCGTCGTGGGAAAACGTCACTTCGCCGTTGCTATCCACGCACATTCCGCCATCACACGCGTGGACTGGCGCACTGACTACGATACATTGACCTACGAGGTGATAGATTGTCCCAGCGACGTCACTGAACAGGCTCGCCTCTTCCTTTCTGCGGCAGGTCTCGTATACGGGGCGTTCGATTTCGTCGTCACTGCCGATACCGAGGAGCATGTATTCTTGGAGTGCAATGCGGCGGGGCAGTGGGGCTGGCTTACCGAGGAATGTGGGCTCCCAATAGCCGAAGCGATCGCTGATGAACTGACCGGAGACGGCCAGTGACCAATTGGAAGCCACTGGTCACCGCTATGACCGGCAAACTCATGGGTACCGGAGAGCTAACCGACCCAGCCTGGCAACGAGCGTTCACCGAAACCCCGCGGCACGTATTCGTTCCCGATCACAGCCCGGTCGAGGCCTACTCCCCGAGTTCGCTGATCACCCAATGGCGAACCGCTGATGAGCTGGGGAACAAGCGCCCCACCTCCTCAATCAGCGCACCGGCCGCAGTCGCTGTCATGCTCGAACGGCTCGCCGTGCAGAATCACCACCGAGTTCTGGAGATCGGCACCGGAACCGGCTACAACGCAGCACTACTGTGCCACCGGCTCGGCGCGGCGAACGTCTACTCCAACGACATCGATCCCGCATTGGTCGACCGAGCTGGGATTGCGCTCGACAGTCTCGGTTACCGACCCACCCTAGTCACCGCCGATGGCTACCAGGGGCTCGCCGACGGCGCACCGTACGACCGTATCCTGGCCACCTGCGCGATCACCCACGTCCCACCCGAGTGGATACGACAACTCGCCGATGACGGCCGTATCGTCGCGCCCATCGCCGGCAACTCAGCCAAGCCCCTCCTCATTCTGGACAAAACAGCGTCAGATGAGATGATCGGACACTTCGACAACAATGCCGTGGGATTCATGCCACTACGCCACAATCTGCACAGCCCACTCGGTCCCGGTGACACGGCCAGCTCCACTGCGTCCGGCATGGCCCACGACGGCACCACGACAACGGATCCTCGCCGGATTCACAAAGCCGACCCAGGCCTGGCCCTGTTCTGCCAACTCCACATACCCAGCTTGCAGCTGGGTTACGACACGGACTCCGCAGATCCCACCCGGGTAACGAGGATCATCGCTCACACCGCCGATGCCATCGCCACCGTCTGCTGTCATCCCGAGAACGGCAGATGGCCCGTCACTCAACGGGGATCACACCGCATCTGGGACACCATCGAGACAGCCGTGGCGTTATGGGACCACCTCCACCATCCCCATATCTCCCGATTCGGAGTCTCCGCCCTCGACGACATCACCCGACAATACGTCTGGCTCGACGACCCTGACGGGCCCTACTCCTGGCCCATGCCACTGTGACGCCGAGCCGCCCCCCGTGGGCCACCTTCACCACCGACCTCCGCATCAGTAACTTCGCCTGACCTGTCCATTCAGGAAGCAGGTGTCTTGCGCTGTGCCGGAGCGTCGGTGATCGTCTATGGGCCTGCGTGGAGTCAACGGTGAGCAGTTCACTACGGTAGGTCGAAAGTCGTCCAACACGCTCACGTGACATGTTAGGAGAAGTATCGATCATGACAAGGGTTCTCATGCTGCATGGCTGGGACTGGGAGAAGTATCCGGTATTTAAACCCGAAGATCAGTGGCAAAACCGGCAAGAGCTGATAGCGAAGCTACGGGAGCGTTACGATATTCATCATCCCAGCTTACCTGGCTTTGGTTGTGAAGACGCCCATCGCACAGGGTCGTGGACTCTCGACGACTACGCCGACTGGCTACAGGAACAGATCGTTGACCGGCGCTACTCTGCGGTTATCGGCTACTCCTTCGGGTGTGCCGTGGCGACGCACTGGCAGTACCTTCATCGAAATTCTTCAGTATCACTGGCACTTCTGTCTCCCGCGATCGCCAGATCTTATGGAAAACCGCCGAACAAGGCTCTTACCACCCTCGCCGGCATGTTGAAAATTCTCCGGATGAACCGATTGATTTACTTCCTGCGGAAACTGTACTTGACTCGCGTGACCAAGAATCCTCACGTGATACATGGAACGCCGTTCTTGCAGGCAACATACTCTAACATTGTTTCAGTAGACCTTTCCGATGAACTTGCTGCGTTGATCGAGGCCGATTTTCCGATCACTTGCCTATTTGGCGGTGACGACACAGCTACACCACCGGAGATTTTATTTTCTCGCGCTCCTGCGGCACGGTCGTTATCGCTCGTCATCCCGGACGGTACTCACGACATCGGTGGTACCCATCCCGAAAAGATAGTGAAGCATATCGTCGATTTCCTGAATCCGCTGAAGGTATAGCGGTGAAAATTACCGCCGGTGACATTCTATCGGTAGAACCTTCGGCTGAAATTCGCTGCACAGAACGAGAATTCGATTATGTGGATGTGGTTGATTTTTCAACCAAGCCTGGTATCGCTTCGGATTCGAGGATTCTGTGGTGCGTTACGAAATCCACGACAGAGGAAGATCTGTCTTGGTATGGTGTCGAATTCGACAGGTCTGCGAAGGTGGGTGAGGTAAGCTCGAAGCATCGAAATTGGGTGGTACTCACCGAGAGTACCCTGGTCGCGGAGTCAGCTGGTAACCGATGTATCCTCGTTCCAGACGTGGTGAGATTTTTGAAGCGATTACATTTCCATGTAATTGGCATGGCGGCGCCCGTTGTCTTGGGTGTCACTGGATCCGTTGGCAAGACAACGTGTGTCGCTCTTCTCGAAGATGTCTTTTCGCGGTACGGAAGGACTCTGCGAGTTTACGCGAAAAGAATCACGCCGCTGAGTTTGTTCGAGATAGTGATAAACCAGCTGGAGCGGGACCATCGATACATCGTCATGGAGTATGCGATGTTCCACGAGTGGCACATCGCAGAATTAACAAGCCTGCTCGAGCCCACGGTCGGGATTCTGCTCAACATCAGCACTGAGCATCTAGGGGTTGATGGTCTTCACAATACTCGGGACATCTTCATGTCGAAGAAGAGACTCCTCGAGCGAGCACGGTATTCATTTGTCGAGCAAGAGACGGCGCGTCGGTTCAAAGAACACCTATCGGGAACCTCGGTGTTCGATTGGCACGACTTCGTCTCGCCGTACGGATTCAACGTTGAGCCATTTTTGAAGTCGCGTTTGCAGTATATCCAGATCGGGGCAGCGCTGTCAGCTAAAGAGTCCTTGATTGGCGCGGTGACTGCCGCTGACATCGCTACAATAAACAGGTTCGAGCCAAAAGAGAATCGTTTGCGAAAGATCCAGTGCAGACGTCATCTGATCTTTTTTGATGGCGAAGTGACAGCACCGGCCAGGCTGAACGCTTTGGGTGACACGATGTACTCACCACAAATCCTGGCGGTCCATGCAGTCGCGGATCATGAATACTATGACCAGGATATGACATTCCAGGCCGATTGTCTACGCTCGGCCTTGCAACAATTCGACTCTGTCTACGTGTCTCGAACCGTGGATGAGCGCTTTCTTTTGTTCGCTGAGCATTGTGCATCCGATGCCACATCGGTGGTGCTGTATGAGGACCAGATCCCCAACCTTGCCGGCGTGACACTGTTCGTCCACTGGGGAGCCTACTGGCGAACACATGATGACGAATCAGCTATTGTCGACGTATTCTAACTGCTGCCCCTGCTGGGCACCTCAACGGTGCCGGTCAGCTGCCGGTTAGCGGGGCTCGCAGGGTAGGAGGCCGGCGTCGCTTTTCGCCTCCAGGATCCGGCGTTGCGAGTCGGTGACGCGCGCGGCGAACTCAGGGTCGTCGGTGGCAGCAGAGAGCACAGCATCGATCATCGGGCCAAGGGTGGCCGGGTCAGCGGTCAGCACGACGTCTCCGCCCGCAGCAAGGAACCGCACCGCTCGTTGTCCGGGCGCGACGGCGCTGACCTGCACAGCGCGGCCCAGGTCATCGGACACGATCAACCCTCGGAAGCCGATCTGCTCCCGGACCATGCTGGTGACAACCGCCGGGGAGAACGCGGCGGCACGGCTCGCGTCGATCTTCGAATAGACCGCCGAGGACATCATCAACCAGGGCGTTCCCGCAACCGATGCGGTGGTGAACGGCAACAAGTCCGGATCGGTCGCCGTCGTGTGCCGATCCACCACGCCCGCGGAGAAATCCGTGTTGCCCCGCACCCGACCCAGACCGGGAAAATGCTTGACCGTGCTCACCACCCCTGCCTCACGCATGCCCCGAGCGAAGGCCAACACGTGGTCAGAGACCACCTGCGGGTCGGTGCCGAACGCCCGGTCATGCCGGCCGATCGCCGCGTTCTCGGCGCCCAGCGCGGGGGAGAGCACGTCTGCCACCGGTGCGAGATTGACGTTGACACCCGCGGCCCGCAGCTCACGTCCCCATCTGTTCGCGGCGGTCTGCAAAACCTCGGGTTTCCAGCCGCCCTGAACGGTGGCCGAGGGGATCCGCGAGAATCCGGGCCCGGACAGCACCTGGACCTGGCCGCCTTCCTGGTCGGTCGCGACGAACATCCCGATCCCGCCGTTCGCCCCTGCCGCACGTCGCTGGACCGCCGCGATGGTGCCAGCCGTGGCCTCGACACCCGCGGCGCTGCGGCCGGTCAGAAATACCCCACCAGGCGCGAGCCGCTCGATCGTCGATGCGAGCGGGTCGATTCCGGTCGCCGGCACCCCTAGCAGGAACAGCTGACCCACCCGGGCTCGTGGGCTCATCATGTCCAGGGTCGCCTGCGCGCAGGACACCGGCGGCGCAGCGGCGGGCTGCTCGGTGGGCAGCGGTGCGGGAGCCGGCGCGGCAGGGGCGGGTACGGCAGGGGCGGGGGCGGTCGGAGCGGGGGCGGCAGGAACCGGTAGCAGCGCCGCACAGGCGGTGGTGATCGCGCAGGCCACTGCCGCGCCAACGATCCGCAGTTGTCGGAGCACCGGGGCGAGTGTAGGGCTCCGGCCAGATGCTCTCCCTGCCGGAGGGATTGGGCAACGCGGCCGCAGGTGTTCGGGTCAAGCGGGGCGCAGGCTGGGTTCGACGGTGTGGATGGTCACCGAGCCCAGTAACCGCTCCAGGGCGGCTTCGACGTCTTCTTTCCAGGTCAGCGCGGTGCGCAGTTCCAGGCGCAGCCGGGGCCAGCGGGGGTGTGCGTGCACGGTTTTGAACCCGACCTGTTGCAGGAACCCGGCGGGGACCACGCAGCTGGAGTCCTGGTTGGGAGAAGCGTCCCCGAAGGCCTCAATGGCCTTCACGCCGCGCCGGGTGAGGTCCTTCGCGACCGCCTGCACCAGCATCCGGCCCAGGCCACCACCACCGAACTCCGGCAGCACCTTCAACGCGGTGAGCAGGACCGCGTCGGCACTGACCGGCGAGGTGGGAAACGCCGAGGCCCGCGGCACCGCAGCCGGGGGAGCGTAGAGCACGTAACCGGCCGGCACGTCCCCGGACATCACGATCCGTCCACAGGAGCCCCACTCCAGCAACACGCCCGAGACCCAGGACTCCTTCTCCAGCTCGGTCTGCCCGAAATCCTCAGCCTGTTCCCGGATATGCGGAGAGAGCTCCCAGAAGACGCAACGCCGGCATCCCTTGGGCAACAGGTCGAGATTGTCCAAGGTGACGCCGACCACTCGACGTGACACGGGGACCTCCCTGGCAATCCATCAGCGCTATAGCGCCTGGCGCAGCATATGCCGATGGCTGACAGGAGTGAAGGCGGTAGGGCCCGATCCGGGGCGGCTCTACACTCCCAGGGGACCTCAAACCGCAGCGAAGGCGCCGCCGTGACTCTCGATCAGCCCGACCACCGACCACCCACCCAGCGTGATCTCGACCCGCACCTGCGACGCTACGCGCAGCGCACCGCGGGCATGACCGCTTCCGAGATCCGCTCGTTGTTCGCCGTCGCCAGCCGCCCCGAGGTGGTCTCGCTGGCCGGCGGCATGCCCTACCTGCCTGCGTTACCGCTGGGCACCCTGGCGCAAGAGCTGGCCCAGATGGTCACCACCGAGGGGATGGCGGCGCTGCAGTACGGCTCGGCGCAGGGCACCGTGGAGCTTCGCGAGCAGATCTGCGAGGTCATGGCGCTGGAAGGCATCCGGGCACACGCTGACGATGTCACGGTGACCGTCGGTTCCCAGATGGCCCTGGACATGGTGACCCGGATCTTCTGCGACCCGGGGGACGTGGTGATCGCGGAAGCCCCGTCCTACGTCGGCGCGCTGACCACTTTCGCCTCCTATCAGGCGCAGGTCGTGCAGGTGGGGATGGACGACGACGGGTTGGTGCCCGCTGAGCTGGAGGCCGCGTTGCAGTCGCTGCACGCGCAAGGTCGCCCTCCGAAGTTCCTCTACACCATCCCGAACTTCCACAACCCCGCCGGTGTGACGCTGGCCGTGGCGCGCCGCGCCGAGATCATGCAGCTCTGCGCCGAGCACCGGGTGCTGATCATCGAGGACAACCCGTACGGGCTGCTGGGCTTCGACGATCAGATCTATCCGGCGATGCGGGCGAGCGACCCGGACAACGTGATCTACCTGGGCTCATTCTCCAAGACCTTCGCGCCTGGCCTGCGCGTCGGCTGGGCGCTCGCGCCGCACGCGGTACGGGAGAAACTGGTACTGGCCGCGGAGTCGGCGACCTTGTGCCCGCCGGCGTTCACCCAGTTCGTGGTGTCGCGCTACCTGACCCAGCACGACTGGAAGGGACAGGTCAAGATCTACCGGGAAGTCTACCGGGAACGCCGGGACACCCTGCTGGCCAGCCTCGCGCAGCACCTGCCCGCGGGATGCACCTGGACCCGACCGGCCGGCGGTTTCTACGTCTGGCTCACCGTCCCAGAAGGACTCGACACCAAGGCGATGCTGCCGCGGGCGGTGACCCAGCGGGTGGCCTACGTGCCTGGCACCGCGTTCTACGCCGACCGGCTCGGCAGCCGCCAGATGCGGCTGTCGTTCTGCTACCCGACCCCGGCCCGCATCGCCGAAGGGGTCCGCCGGCTGGCCGCCGTGCTGGAGGGCGAGCTCGAATTGCAGCGCACATTCGGTAGCGTGCGCCCCCGTACGGTGTTCGGTCCGCAATCCCCGTCCCCGGACACCGCCTGAGTTTCGGTGCCGGTTCGCGCCGGCGAGGACGCGTAAGGAGTCGTCGGTGACCGATCGCATCGTTGCCGTGCTGGCCGGCGGGCTCTCCCATGAGCGTGACGTGTCGCTGCGTTCCGGTCGGCGCCTGTCCAGCGCGCTGCGCGAGGCCGGGTTGCAAGTCGAGGAGTGGGACGCCGACGCCGGCCTGATCAGCAAGCTCACCAGCACCAGACCGGACGCCGTCGTGGTGGCGCTGCACGGCGGCACCGGGGAGGACGGCGGCGTGCAGTCGGTGCTGGAGATGTTGCGGGTTCCCTATGTGGGCGCCGATCCGCGGGCCTGCCGCCGCGCGTGGGATAAACCCACCGCCAAGGACGAACTGGCCCGTGCCGGGCTGAGCACTCCAGACTGGATCGCGCTCTCGCACGCCACCTTCCGCGACCTCGGGCCGCAGGACGTGCTCAACGCCCTGATCGACCGGCTCGGCCTGCCGCTCATCCTCAAACCGCCCCAGAGTGGCTCTGCGCTGGGCATGCACGTGGTGCGCGAGGTCACCGAGCTCCCAGGCGCTGTCGTGGGGCGTCTGGCCGACGGGGACACCGTGCTGGCCGAGTGTTTCGTGAAGGGGGTCGAGGTCGCGGTCACCGTGATCGAGGGGCCGGAGGGGCCCCGGGCGCCGCCGGCGGTGGAGATCGAGGCCACCTCCGGCCGCTACTACTACGCCGCCCGCTACACCGCCGGCCTGGCCACCTTCCATGCCCCGGCCCGGCTCGATCCCGCCGCGACCGCGGCGGTCGCCGAGCTCGCGCTGAGCGCGCACCGATTACCGGGCCGCGCGATGTGTCCCGTACCGACGCGGTCGTCACCCCGGCGGGCGTAGCCCACTTCCTTGAGGTCACCGTCGCCCCCGGCCTCACCGAGACGTCCCTGCTCCCGATGGCGATCGCCGCCGACGGCGCCGATCTGGGAACCGCCGACACCACCCTCATAGACCAGGCCATCTCCCGCGCCCGCTGACCCCGACATGGATATATCGGGGTCATGGACCCTCTTTTTGGCCCGATATCACCCCATGTCGGGTGATCATAAGGGAGGTGATGCGTTCCAGGTCGTCGACGGAGCCGAACTCGATGACGATGCGGCCTTTGCGGCGGCCCAGTTCCACCTTGACTCTCGTGTCGTAGGCGTCGGAGAGGTTCTCCGCGAGGTGTTGCAGACCGGGTGCCCGCATCGGGCGGAGCCGGCGCCGGGGAGGGGTCTTGACCGGCTCGGAACGGCTGAGCGTGACGGCTTCCTCGGTGGCGCGCACCGAGAGCCCTTCAGCGACGATCCGGGCCGCCAGGTCCTCCTGGGCCAGCGGCTCGTCCAGGCTGAGCAGCGCACGGGCATGCCCGGCGGAGAGCACGCCCACCGCAACCCGCCGCTGCACCGCGACCGGCAGTTTGAGCAGCCTGATCGTGTTGGTGATGACCGGGCGGTGACGCCCTACCGCGACGCCAGCCGCCCGTGGGTCACCCCGAAGTCCTCCAGCAGCTGTTGGTAGGCGGCGGTTCCTCCAACGGATCGAGCTGGACCCGGTGAATGTTCTCCAGCAACGCATCGCGGAGCATCGCGTCGTCGGCAGTACCACGCACCATCGCCGGGATGGTCCAGCCCGGCGAGCTGTGCCGCCCGCCACCGCCGCTCACCCATGATCAGCTGGTAGCGGTGGATGTTCGGGTGCTCGGCCGGCAGTTGTCCGACCGCCGGCTCGGCCGGCAGTTGCCCGACCGCCGGCTCGGCCGGCAGTTGCCCGATCGCCGGCTCGGCCGGCAGTGCACGAACCACAATGGGCTGCAGGAGCCCGAATTCCCTGATCGAGTGCGCGAGCTCGGCCAAAGCCTCGTCGTCGAACACCTGCCGCGGCTGCCGAGGGTTGGGCACGATGGCCCCGATCGGCACTTCCTGGTAGACCGCGCCAACAACGTGACCAGCTGGGGACCCGGGGAGTGTCCAGATGAGCAGGTCGGTGAGGAGCGGGACTGCGCCTCGCTCACCACGGCCTCGCTCACCACGGCCTCGTTCACCACGGCATCGATCGGCGCGGTGGGGATCAACGCCGCCAAGCCGCGGCCGAGCCCACCTTTGCGCTGTGTGCCAGATTCAGAGAGCGCGCTGCTCGGCGACATCAGCCAGACACCTCACTGGCACCGTTGAGACCGACACGGTCCGGATCGCGCTGAAAACATTTGGTCGAGCGCGATCTCCTTGGCGGCGTCCACGTAGCTCAGCGCGCCACGGGAACCGGGGTCGTACACCAGCACGGTCTGCCCGAAACCCGGCGCCTCGGAGACCTTCACGCTGCGCGGGATCACCGTGCGCAGCACCTGATCGCCGAAGTGGTTACGGACCTCGGCGGTGACCTGGTCGGCCAGCTTGGTGCGCCCGTCATACATGGTCAGCAGGATGGTCGACACCGTCAGTGCCGGGTTGAGGTGCGCCTGCACCAGCTCGATATTGCGGAGCAACTGCCCCAGCCCCTCCAGTGCGTAGTACTCGCACTGGATGGGGATCAGCACCTCGGGCGCCGCGACCAGGGCGTTCACCGTGAGCAGCCCCAGCGAGGGAGGGCAGTCGATGAAGACGTAGTCGACGGCCAACTCGTCGAGAGC